>CAWIZF010000029.1:0-273901 GCA_963840465.1 uncultured Alphaproteobacteria bacterium
GATTTTCTTGATATTTGAATAGCTTCCATCAGGCCGCCGAAAGGCGGCCTTGTCGTATGTATCTTGGGGGAGCCTACGGGGGAGCGGCGTGCACGACGCCATTCCCGGTTTGTTGGTCAAGCAACGCGCTTGGTTGTCCACCTTAGCTAGGAGAAGCAGAACTCCATCAGATGCTCAACCGTCGTGGCGACGGTCGCCTAATGCGACAATTTTCGCTTACCGCGATTTTGAAGGTAAAGGCCGAGGGCGGCCTCTTTGGGGAAGGGTTCTCCTCATTTCCCATCCGGGTAGGTCGAACTACTATATCAGGCAGCGACTTCTCCTGGCCCTTCAAGCATCGGCGTGTCGAGGTTTGCGATTTCAGGCATCGCCTTGCCGGCGATCGCTTGCAGGTCGCCCACCATGCCGACGGTGGATTCGACGACTGCGACAATCTGGGTCTCACGCTTAGCCCATTGGCGGCCCATGAATTTGCGTTCCTTGTCGAGGTCCTCGCGCATGTCGTTGAATTTCTCGACGACGGCTTCGACCCGCTGACGGAATTTGTTGCCGGTCAGGTACTGGTAGACCTGCTCCATCTTGGTTTGCTGACCCTGCTGGACCAACCGCGAGCTGGATAGTTCAATCAGGGACTGGCGAAGCGCGACCGCGACGGGCAGGGCGCAGCGCGGGTGCGCCACCCAGACGCCGTCCATCAGATCGAAATGCTCGACATGCTTGGGGAGAGCGTGCGAGACGATAAGGGCGACGTCGGCGCCGCAACGTCGCTGATCTTCGCGAAGCTTGGCAAGCCAGCCGTCACTCCAGGCCTTGGTGTGCTTGGATTCCCAGAGTATCATGCCGGCGGGCTGACCGATCGAACCGTTGACCTGCTGAACGACGTCGGCACCCAGCTCTCCCTTGGCAACGGGTTCGATCGCATCCGTCGGAAACTTGCCGCGAAGCAGCTCCTCGAGCTCGAGCTCGAACACCTCGCCCTGGGACTGCTGCGAGCCTTGCTCGGCTTTGCGCTTGAGCTCCTCGATGTTTGCGTGCCATGGATTCGATGGTCTGGTCCTTTTCAAGGACCTTGAGACGAGCGGCCTCATCAGATTCCTGCTTCGCCTTCGCGCGAATTTCATCGACTGAGGCTTGGACGCGCTTTTCGACCGTTAGCTCGAGCTCGCGCTGCGCGCTCTCAAGCTCCCGCTGCTTGCGCAGGAATTCCGCTTGCGCCTGCTGGGCCTCGGCCAGCTTGAGATTGTTGGCCTCCAACGCCACGCGGAGCTCGGCGGTTTCTGCATCTTTGGCCTGCAGATCCCCTGCGACAGCTTCGCGGGCCTTTTTGGCCTCGGCTGCGACCAGATGACCGCGCTCGGCCGTTAGCCGCTGCGCAACCTCGACCTCAATCTGTTCGCGCGCTTTCGCTACCTCGTCCTGCTCGTTGCGCAACGCCTCGGTCTTCCTGGCTACCTCTGCGTCCTTGGCGGCGAGTTGTTCTTGAAAGCGTTGCCGCGTTTCCTCAAGGAGAGGAGCGGCCAACAATTCCGTGAGCTTAATTTCGTGATTGCAGTTCGGGCAATGAAGGGTGGGCTCATGCGCAGCACCTGCCGCGTTCAAGTTAAGCATCATGAGTTCGCTCCCCTAGTTGTACTTGCACCAGGCTGCCGAAATAAAGGTAATCCTGCCGCCCTCAACACGCTTGCGATGAGGCTATACCGTGATTTCCGCATCCTGTTCGAATATGGGGAGCATGCGCATCAGCTTTCCACTGAAACCAGCTTGGATTGGCCGCGGGACCAGCCTTGATCGGTCCGGCTGCCTGATCTCAAGCAGATTGCGGAGACTAGGCTGACCGTTATGGCGAATCGCCATCTAGTTGAGTTCAAAGCCATATTTTCTGCTTCGTAAGTCAAACGCCTCTCGTCCACCCTCCATGACGGAGGTAATGGCCGGACGGATTGCTGGCGTTTCAATTGCCCCGTCGCAGTCTAGGCCCAACTACTTCAGCGTTGGCACTGTTAACATAGCGTATCGGGCGATCGACAATTACACTGCTGTGCGGTTGCGCCGGTGGTTGCGCATCAAGCACAAGGTCAGGCGACGCAAGGGCGGGACTATCCACTCTCGCATCTCTACGGGCACTTCGGGCTCGTACGCCTATGCCGGCTTGGGCACGACGTGTCGTGGGTGAAGGCGTGAAGTCTTGTCCGAGAGCCGGATGCGGGAGATCTGCATGTCCGGTTCGATGAGCGGGATGTGGAAACGGAGCCATGGCCGAACCAGTAAGGCACCGCCAAACGAAAGAGGCGGCCACAGATATGTTCGACCTACAGCCACCGCGCCACATTCCGACTCTACCATTCGCGTCGGTTTGGCCGGACCAAGGCGACTGCCGGTCTACCCCGGTGAACGGACATTCTTAGGATGGGTGGGCATGTCTCAAAGGTGCCAACAGCGGACTCATGCGCAGCGCACACCTCCAATCGGCAATCTTCGACGCGCAGGAGCAAGCTTGAGGGATTAACAACGGGCTCTTAGCGTCTATGTGAGTTGCCACATACCCCAGCTGAGGCCCGCCTCAGTGCGCCCCAAATTCTCCCCGGTGTTCTTCTGAGAAAACGTGCGCATAGAGATTGGCGATCCACTGCTTGCCTTCTTGCGTCACACGCAGATACCGGAGTGCATCACCGATATAGGGGCGGACGGCCTTCCAAAAGAAAGCCGGGTACGCTGCCCGCAAATCATCGGCTGTTTGATACTCGAGCTTCTGGCTCGCGCCGGTTTCCCGAAATTCGGCAAACAACGCGGATGTCTTGCGCAAGTAATTGATGTCCGCCAATTGGCCGATCAAATCCGCGGCACGTAGTAGGCCTGGATAATCTGCCGTGTTCGCATGCTGTTCGTGCTCCGGTACGGGGAAGCGCGTGTGCTCGATGTTTGCCTCGATTTCTCGCGTGTCGATGTGGGTCAAACTCGCCTTACCGAAGCGCTCTCGGACAAAGACCTTCGATCGCGTGACATGATAGGGGGTCAAGGATGCGTCCGTTGCTCCCGCGGATACCCCCACCAGATCACCTGTTTCACTACAGACATATTGTCCATCGCGATCACCCCGACATACCCCTCGTACATAGCCGATGTCGTGGCATAACAGCGAAATCGTAAAATGAAGCCAATCACGAGGCGTGACGCCGCCGTCTCTGGTGTGTTTCCCGCGTAAAATCTCTTGGCCGACCAACGTTACCATGATGGTGTGGTTCATATCGTGGTAGGCCGCATCACTATCGGCAATATTCTCCAACGCGAGGCGCCCAACGAAACCAATGATGTCGGGATAGGCGGGCTCGAGGACTCCATAGATTTGACCGTACATATTTCGAAGATGCTCGACAAACGCTTGGATAACAACTTCAGTGGGGTTGAACATAAGCGCCTCCCTTGGCTCCGATCCGGGATGCTATTCCGGTTCAGGACCACCGTCACGGACTTGTCGGTCCAGCACAATTCTTCCGCCGTCCGAGTCCGCCGCCGCACTGTGGGCATGCTCACAATTGCATTGCCTTGTTTCTAATTTGGCCAGGAAACCTCAAGCGACGCTTCGGTCAATCGCGTCGTTTCGCCATGTCCGCGGTACGTCCGCTTTTCCACCGATAGCGACCGGATAGCGGACATCGCGTGAGGTCTCAAAAGTGCCACATCCGGACTCATGCAGCGCAGCATTATTCGGTCAAAGCGGTCAGCAGTCTTGGAGTGATGGAGGGCTCGGATTGACGTTGCCGCTTACGGCGGAAAAAGGTACGTAGGTCATCCTGGTCCTAAACCAGTACAAGAGTATCGGGTGCAGTCCTGGTAAACACTCCGACACTCGAACGATGGCAACTGGTTCAGACGACGACAGTCGCGATAGCGTGCCCGACAGGTATTTATGCATTGCTGCTTAGCCGTCTGAGCGGCTGCTAAGGTACTAGAGGCAAGATTGGCATCGCGCGCAGCCGCCGGCAGACCCGACAGTGGCATGACGGCAAGCGCTGCCAGAAGCCCGAGCTGAATGCTCCTCGTCGTGGTCATGGTTCTCTCCGTCGATAACCGGCGCGCGAACCCATATTCTGAGCCCGACCAGAACCGAGCGCTATGCACGTTCGGTATGTTAGCATCAGTCGGCATGTCTCAAAAGTGCAAAACTCAGAACGAATGGGTTCGGAGACGGGCGCGAAATTGGCGGTCTGCGGCTACTACCCGCACAGCCACGACTGCGCCGTAGCGCTACTTTTCAGAACTGGCCCGGTTGAGCAGGTGGACTGGGCCAATCCGATCGCAAGTTGTTCGGGTTATTACGATCGAATAAGTCCTGCCTAGTAAGGCCGCTCGGGCGAGCATCAATTGAAGTTGGGATTCTACGAGGCTCATGGCTTGGTGCGACTACGACTCCGGGCCGCACGATGCAGTTGGCAGGATAGCCAGCGTATTGGCAGTAAACTACGGCACTCCCCGTTCCAGTGCTTCCAGCTAAGAATCCAAATACTAGCGACGCCCACAACGCGATGGATCGCTTCATTCTATCCTCCCCGGGGCAAACCACTTGCGTAGCCAATCCAGATACAGGATGATCGCAAAAGAAGTGTCAGGCCATGAAAAAAATCAAGATTATTGCAGTCTTCTTCGGCTTTGCGCGTCGCGGTCTCGGTCATTTCGACGGCCTCCGCTCGACTGTCGAGGGTTGCTATGAGCCGTTCAATCTCGCCGCAATCGCGGATCAGCCGCAGACTCGCACCCGGCGGACCCGCCAGCCATGGCCGTCCCAGAAACGCTGTGTCACCCATTCGCAACTGCCAAAATCGTCGTATGGACCAGGACCCGCTCCGTAAGGGGCAGGCCAATAGCGGTCCGGCGCGACTGGGGTAACGCCACGCTGTGCGCTTGCGGGCGTAGCAGTGAGCGAACCGACAATTGTTGCGGCCGCGACAAAAGCAGAAGCTGTCTTCTTCATTCTAGGCCCTCCTGTGCGTGCATGGCGTGCGGCCACGCGATTGCCGCACCATCAACGACGCTACGAAATTCCCGCCGTTGCATGTCAACCCCCGAGCGAGCCATTGTATCAGGTCAACTTAGCGCATGGATAGTGGCCGGCTTCGAGTTGCTGGTTGCAAAGTCCTGATGTCCGTTGTGGGTCAAGAAGGCGACCTTCGGACGCGGCTGATTTAGGTCTGTTCAACCCCCAACAGCGGACATCGGAAGACTGCTGCAGCACGTCCGAAAAGTGCCAACAGGCGACATGGAAACGAGCGAGGCCGCGAACTACGGCCCCTCACTTTCGCTGTCATAGTTTCGGGGGGAACCGTCTGCATAAACAGGTTGCAGATGCGAAAAACGAAATACTGCACCTTTTCGCACTCGATCCTCTACCCAGACACACCAACACTCGAAATCGGGATTAACCGTCCACATGCCTTCGGGTGGCGCCACATCGATCATCATGATCGGACCGCCACTCTTATGTCTGACGAGATTGCCGGTGCGAGGCCACATTTGCCTTACCAATAAGTCCATGTCCTAAAGCCAAGTATACACGGCAGCATTTCGGTGCGCCGTTAATAGCTTAATTCAAAACCGAACTAATCGAGCGACTGTCCGTTGCGGGTCAAAAACGGTCCTGACGGGCCGAACATCGATCTTCCGATCTGCTCCCATCAACGGACATCGCCGACCAACCCGGCTCCGGAAAGGGAGAACTCAAGGGCGCTGAGCTGAAGCTGCTACAAGAAGCTGCAGCGGCACGCATGACGAAGTTTCCGGGATGGTTCACGTTCGTCGATCTCTTCGCGGGCATCGGCGGCCTCAGAAAAGGTTTCGAGAGTATCGGGGGACGCTGCGTTTTCACTTCCGAGTGGGACAAGTACAGCCAGAAGACCTATGCGCAAAACTTTCCGGACAACCACCCAATTGCCGGTGACATCCGTCCCTATTCCGCGAAGCCTTCGCTCATTCCCGGACACAACGTCCTTCTGGCAGGCTTTCCATGCCAGCCTTTTTCCCTCGCAGGTGTATCCAAGAAGAACTCGCTGGGGCGTCCGCACGGTTTTTTATGCGACACCCAGGGCACGCTCTTCTTTGATACCGCGAAAATCATCGAACACCACGAGCCGGACGCGTTCGTTCTTGAGAATGTAAAGAACCTGAAGAGCCATGACGGCGGCAAAACTTTCGCCACGATCATGCACGTACTGCAGGAAGAACTGGGCTACCATGTCCAAGCCCGCGTCATTAGCTCTGAGGCATGGGTGCCGCAGAAGCGACAGCGCATCATTATTGTCGGCTTCCGGAAGAAGAATGGGTTTGATCTCCACGCACTTGAACTTCCTGACGCGGCCAGTGGCCCGAAGCTCGGCAGCATTCTCGAAGACGATGTCGATCCGAAATATACCCTCACAGAGCACCTCTGGAATTATCTTCAGAACTACCGGAAGAAGCACGAGGCTGCCGGACACGGCTTTGGATACACGGTATTCGGACCGGGAGACGTGACGCGAACCCTTTCTGCCCGGTACCACAAGGACGGGTCGGAAGGGCTCGTATATGAACCCGGAAGTTGAGAATTCCATCAAGCGCGCTCTTGGTGTGAAGTCTGAGCCGGAGCACCAGTACACCCTGCCTGAGGCAGAACTGTTAGACCTTGGGAGCATGACGGTGGCACAGAAGGCCGCCATGTTCGACAAGATCGTGGAGGTCATGAGCCAGAGGCCGATCTAACCGAAACCGGGCCCCAGTCGATCGTCCTCGACGGGGACCGGGTTGGACTCTCATGGCGGCGGGTAAATGGCGTCGGGCGCCTGCGTGTGACCGCGATGGTTGCTGACAGAGTGCTGACACCAATTGCGCTAACGCCAGAGGCAGCTTGTCGGCACACTCTAACCGACTGAAAAGATTGGTGGGGGAAGAAGGACTCGAACCTTCGAAGTCGTAAGACGGCTGATTTACAGTCAGCTCCCTTTGCCACTCGGGACACTCCCCCGTCCAACAACATCGCAAGCCCAAGCCGCTTGGAGGCGGCGGATCAGGCCATGGATGACGTTAATACCGTGAGCGGATGGCGCGCTCCCGGTCGGCCGCGTTTATGGGCGAAGGGGGGTGGCAAAGTCAACCAAGGCAAGCCCCTAAAAACGGCTCTTGAGGCACCCAAATTGCCATATTCGGGGACCCGTGACACAAGCTCCCCATGAGCGATCGCGACCGAAAACCGCCGTTCCGCCGTGGCGGCGGCAAACCCTTCGAAAAAGGGCGGAAATTCGCCCGTTCGCCCGGTCACCGGGACCGGGATTCGAGCCCTGACGGGCCGGTGATTCTTTATGGCTGGCACACGGTTTCGGCGGCCCTGGCCAACCCGGAACGGCAGATCCGAAAGCTGTTCCTGACCGAAAACGCCGCAAAGCGGCTGGCGGACGAGAATATCGACACCCGCGTTCCCCCCGAAATCGTCCGCCCGAACGCGATCGACCAGCGGCTCGGGCCCGACGCCGTGCATCAGGGGCTGTTGGCTGAGGCCGATCCCCTGCCCTCGCCCGATATCGATACGCTGGCTCAGGAAGGCATCGTGCTGGTGCTCGACCAGATCACCGATCCGCACAATGTCGGCGCGATCCTGCGCTCGGCGGCGGCGTTTGCGGTGAAAGCGATCGTCACCACCGCCCGGCACAGCCCGGAGGCCACCGGCGTGCTGGCGAAATCCGCCTCCGGCGCGCTGGAACTGGTGCCGCTGGTGACCGTGCAAAATCTCGCCCGCGCGCTCAACGAGTTGAACGACCGCGGCTTCATGACGGTCGGGCTGGACAGCGAGGGAACCGAGGATCTCGGCACGGTGCCGCTGCAGCAGCCGCTCGCGCTGGTGCTGGGGGCCGAAGGCAAGGGCCTGCGGCAACTGACCCGCGAGACCTGCAGCGTGGTGGCGCGGCTCGACATGCCCGGCGAGATCAAGAGCCTGAACGTGTCGAACGCCGCGGTGCTCGCGCTTTATATCGGCGCGAGCCGATTGGGCCTGATGAAATAAACAACGCCCGCTCGCGGGAAGCGAGCGGGCGTTGAACTTTCAGACTACCGTGGATCAGTAGTAGCGGCGCAGCACGCGCTGGCCGTTGTAGTAACGCGCCGCGTGGTGCCGGTGATAATAGCGGTGCGCGCGATACGGACGGTTGTAGCCATAGCCGTAGCCGGAGATCGTGCCTTCGCGATAGACCGGACGCGGCGCCAGATTGCCGGGACCGGTATAGGTCGGGCCCTGGTTGACCTAGTAATACTGCTGCTGCGGGTCCGGCAGACGCTCGCGGACCCAGCCGCCGCAATCGCCGCAGCCGACATAGCCATAGCTCACGACCGGCGTGACATAGACCGGCGCGCCGCACGCGCTGTAGCCGCATGCCATGGCGGCGGGGGCCGAGGCCATCACGGCCACGGCGGCGATCAATCCCTTAATCAAATGACGCATTACTCTCTCCTGTCGGTGTTTCGTGGGCTCTATTGGTCAGCGTGGAAAAGGCGGCGGCCTGCGCCGGTCATCCTGCGGCGCGTAGATGATGGCGGGCGGATCGACGGGCACGTTCGATTGCGCCGGCAGCGGCGCCGACTGCGCCGACCAGGATTGATGATAGCTCTCGGCCGGCTGCGGCAATCTGCGGTTCGCGGGCGGCTCGATTTCCAGCCGCCCGTAACCGGGCATGCGGCCGGCGCTCGGATAATAATGGCCGACGTTCGGCACCGGATCGACATAGCGGCCACCATAGACGGTCGGCTGGACATGGATGCGCTTGGCCAGTCCCCAATCGCCCTCGACCACCGAATAGGATGCGTCGACGCCGTTAATGATGACGGGTACGCCGGGACGGCCCGGGATCACGATCTCAAAGCCGCCGCCGGCAAAGGCGGCCGATGTCGTCGCGATGAAAAGTGCCAATGTGACGCCGATGCGCATCGCCTGGGTTCCCGTTTCCTCAAGGTCCCAGTTTAGTCCCAACACGCCATTTCAGGAGTTAAGGCGGCCGGCCAAACTGCCGATAAGGCTAACGCGCCAACATGGATCGCCGTTCAATTGCGAGAAATGGCGCTATCCAAACGTTAACGCCGAGGGGATCGGAAGGGCCGCCCCGGGGGGATCGGAAGGCCGACCCTGAGCGACCGGCTGCCCGCTCGATTGTCATTTGCGCGGCGATATCGCACCATCCCGCCCTCACCCGCCTGCTCCGAACTCCAGCCGAAATGCCTGAAATGACGACCAAAACGCCTGCGAAGAACGTGCTCTGGATCATGTGCGACCAGCTTCGCTACGACTATCTCGGCTGCACCGGACATCCGGTTCTGAAGACGCCGAACATCGATGCGATGGCCAAACGCGGCGTGCTGTTCTCGAACGCCTATGTGCAGTCGCCGATCTGCGGCCCGTCGCGGATGTCGTTCTATACCGGCCGTTACATGCGCTCGCACGGTTCGCACTGGAACGGCTGGCCGCTTCGCGTCGGCGAACCGACGCTCGGCGATCACCTGAAGAAGATCGGCGTCCGCAACGTGCTGGTCGGCAAGACCCATATGGCGCCCGACCTCGAAGGGCCTGAAGAATCTCGGCATCCCTCCCGACTCGATCATCGGCGTGCACGTATCGGAATGCGGGTTCGAGCCTTATGAACGCGATGACGGGCTGCATCCGACCGGGCGGCCGCGGCCGGCCTACGACAATTATCTGCGCGAGCACGGCTACGACGCGCCGAACCCGTGGGAGCACTGGGCCAATTCCGGCGCGGCCGAGGACGGGAGCCTGCAGAACGGCTGGCTGCTGGTGCACGCCGACAAGGCCGCGCGCGTGCCGGACGAGCATTCCGAAACGCCCTACATGACGCGGCGCGCGATGGAGTTCATTGCGGAAGCCGAGGACGACGGAAGGCCGTGGTGCCTGCATCTGTCCTACATCAAGCCGCACTGGCCCTATATCGCGCCGGAGCCCTACGCCAGCATGTACGGGCCGCAGGACGTGCAAGCCGGTGATCCGCTCGCAGGAGGAGCGCGCCGACGCGCATCCGGTGTTCGCCGCCTATATGGACATGCGCTATTCCCGCAACATGTCGCGCAACGAGGCGCGCGAAAAAGTCATTCCGACCTATATGGGCCTGATCAAGCAGATCGACGACCAGATGGGCGTCTTGATGCAATTCCTCGAAGCGCGCGGCCTGCTCGACACCACCATGATCGTGTTCACGTCGGATCATGGCGACTATCTCGGCGATCACTGGATGGGCGAGAAGGATCTGTTCCACGAGCAATCGGCAAAAATCCCGCTGATCGTGATCGATCCGTCGGCCGCCGCCGACAGCACGCGCGGCACCGTGAGCGATGCACTGGTCGAGGCGATCGACCTGGCGCCGACCTTCCTCGATTATTTCGGCAGCAATCCGCCGGACCACATTCTGGAGGGACGCTCGCTGCTGCCGCTATTGCATGGCGAGCAGCCGGCCGACTGGCGCAAGGTGGTGTTCTCCGAATACGACTACGCCATGCAGGACGTCCGCGTGATGCTGAACCAGCCGATCGAGCGCTGCCGGCTGTTCATGGTGTTCGACGGCCGCTGGAAATTCATCCACGCCTCCGGCTTCCGGCCGATGCTGTACGACCTCGAAACCGACCCGCAGGAATTTTGCGATCGCGGCGCCGACCCGTCTGCGCCGATATCGTGGCGCGGCTGCAGTCGGAGCTGTTCGACTGGGCGCTGCATCCGAAGATGCACATCACCACGCCGAACGCGAAGATCGCGGCCTACGCCGCCCAGCAATTGCAGGTCAAGAACGGCGTGCTGATCGGCATCTGGGACGAGGCGGAACTCGGCGCTATCAGGGAGAAGATCGGAATAAAATCTTAAGCGCCCGGCCCCGCACCTCCCAATCCTGTTCGGCTCTGGCACTCAGCTAAAGCCACCAGGCACTTCGGTGTTGCGGCGGAGACACGTCGTGTTGGTAAATTGCCGCCGCTCACGCCACATTTATTGCAGTTCCGAGCGCGCGGGCGTTACGTTCCCCCGGCGAAACACTTGGCAGCCCTTTGAGGAGCACAATGAAGCCATATCGCGGCGACACCGGATTTGTCAGCTGGTTATCCTTTCTCGGGCAGGCGTCGATGCGTCGACTGCATGCGATAGCGATCGCGGCTTGCTTCTGCTGCCGTTCGGCGCACGCCCCGCGCTGGCAGCGCCGAATTCCGCGGCGGCGGCCTCGACTGCTCATGTCTATCTGCTTCGCGGTGTGCTCAATATCTTTTCGCTGGGTCTCGATGACATCGCGGCACAACTCGGGCGCAGGGCATTCCGGTCACGGTCGCGAACTTCGCCTCGTGGTCGTCGCTCGCCGACGACGCCGCCGCCGCATACAAGAGCGGCAGGATCAAAACGATTGTTCTGGTCGGCCATTCCTCGGGAGCGACCGCCCTGCCCGACATGGTCGCCAAGCTGGATCAGCTTGGCGCTCCAGTGAAGCTGGCAATCGGCCTGGATTCAGTGTTTCGCACCAAGCTCTCGGGGCGCGTGGGACGCTACATAAACTTCTACATAGCCAACGGCAACGGCGAGCCGGTCGCGAAGACCGGGCAATTCCAGGGCAAGCTCGAGAATATCAACGTGCAGAACGTGCCTGGCGTCGGGCACATGTCCATCGAAAAGAACCAGATCATGCAGCGCAAGGTGATAGGCGAGATCAACGCCGTCGTGTTCGGCCGATCTGTACCAGCTCGGGGGCGCAGAAGCCGCGGCAGCCTGGAGCGGCGAACGCCGTGAGACCCGGCGCGGCAAGGGCCGCAGCGGTACGCGAGTAGTTCGAACGCCGTCGCCGAAGCGACGAATGCCGCAAATTCTGCCAATTCCTCGACGATAGATCACCGCAGGGTGGCGGCTGGCCTGCCTGAATTCAAGGTCCGGTGTGTTCCGGCGTGCCTTGCGCCTAAATCGCGAGCGGAATGTATATGAGAAGTCCGAGGCAGGTTGCGGCCGTGCTGATGCGTGCAGCCCTTTCCGTCTGCATCCTGTCGGCCGTTTGCAATCTGGCGGTCGCCGGTCCGGTCGCCCGCACGACCACTGCTGTCGCGACAGTCCGCTCCCGACGTGCCGCCGGCCGCGACCCCGACGCAGGCGCGCGTCTACCTGTTCCGCGGCGCGCTCGGCCCGATCTTTTCGCGCGGGATGGACCGCCTGACCAAGCGGCTCGAAGAAGCCGGCATCCGGGCTGACGTCTATGAATTCACCATTTGCCGGCTGATCGCGGATCAGGCCATCCGCGACTTCCGTGACGATGGCGCGCCGATCGTCCTGATCGGTCATTCGATGGGCGGGCTGTGCGCCCTGACGTTTGCCGGGATTCTGAAGTCCGAAAACATCCCGGTGAGCCTGGTGGTCACCATCGATCCGGCTCACGCAAGCCCGAAGGTGCCGCTGAACGTCGAGCGCTTCATCAACGTCTTCCTGTCCGACAACGTATTGGGCGGCGGCGATGTGGTGGCGGAGCCAGGTTATCAGGGCCACTACGCCAGCTTCGATATGAAGCAGCACGACGAAGTCACCCACATCAACATCGACAAGATGGCTTCGATCCACGAGCAATTGGTGACCGCCATTGCGCAACTTGCGACGACGCCCTTGCCGGCCGGGGAAGAGGCGATGCCGTTGCGCTACGTCGTTCCTCCCGATGCATCGCTGGTGCTGTGGGACAGCGGCACGCCGCAACTCGCCCGCTCGGGCGACACGTTGCAGAAGCTGGCAGCACTCAACAATGTACCGCTGTGGTCGCTTACCCAGGTCAATCAGGTTTCGGACAGTGCACCGCTGTCGGTCGGCCAGCGCATCCTCGTTCCGCGCCGTCTCGCGCCGCCTGTCGCGACGACAGTGGCGCCGCGACCGAAACGATAGTTCAGGTGTTGCAGCGTCAGGTGGGCGGCAGGAACGGAATCAGCATCGGAACGCGACGGCAATACGATCCATAGGCATCCGCACCGAGTTCGGCCGTGAGGAAGCCCTCCTCCATGCGGGCCTTCAACGACATCCCGAGCGAGATCAGCGCCGCACCCAGCATCGCGGTCACCGTTCCGACCGCGATACCCGTCACCAGCATCCCCGCGATAAGCCCCGTATAGATCGGGTGGCGCACCAGCCCGTAGGGGCCGGTGTCAATGACCTGATGGCCCTCCTTGTGCGTGATCGCGTTCGACCAGAAACGTCCGAGATGAATTCTCGCCCACCAGGTGAACGAGATGCCCGCAAGGACAAGGCACGCCAGCACGTAGATGCCAACGCTGCCGAACTGCCAGAGCGGCTTTTCCCCAAGCACCTTGCCGGCCAATGGCATGAAAAGAACGGCGCCTGCGAGAATGGGTAAGCGGTACTTGAGCGAGTCCAGCGGTCATCACGTGTTTCTTGGTCTGACCGGACCAGAACGACGCCACGACCCAGCTGATGACCCACAAGATCCAGATGATGGCGAGCAATTGTGTAGGCCACGTAGTGGTCCAGCCACTCAAGGCAAAAGCGAACCATTGACCAGGATCGTTCAGCATGTCGCGGTCCGTCTTGTTGCGATTCGATCAACCGCCGAACCGGCGCTCGACGTGAAACGGTCGAGAGCCAGTGCTGCGGCGTTGAGTCCCATTCGGTTTGATCTTGGCCGCCGTCAAGCAGATGCGCAATGGTTTCGCGCAGGACGGGTTCGACCGGGCCCGGCGCGTAGCCCAGCTCTCGTTGCGCTTTTTCGATCGACAAGGCACCCGCCCGCAACGCGATGCGAACGCCTTCGGCCGTACCGGACGGAGGCCGGTGCGTCACGTGATCGGAGATGAACTCGAGCGCTGCCGTGACCATTTCGGCGACCTTGCCGTTGACGTGAATGCACCGGACCCGGCGGCCGCTGATCTCGGCCATGATTTCGAGAACCCGTCGCAGCGGCATGCTTTCGCCACCGAGCACGTAGCGCTGCCCGGGGCGCCCGCGCTCCATGGCAAGGATCAGCCCTTCGGCGGCGTCGCGCACATCGACGAGGTTCACGACAAAATCAAGATGCAGTTGAAGACGCCGGCTGAGAAAATACCGCAGCATCGCCGTCGGCGGGGTATCGTGGTGGTCGTGCGGCCCGACCGGCATCGTGGGACAGCCGATGATGACAGGATATCCGGATGCGGTCGCCTGCATGGCGAACCGGTCCGCGAGCATTTTCGAGCGCGTGTATGGACCCGGCATGTCGTCCGGCAGCAGCGCATCGTCGGCGACAGGAACCATCGTGGGCGAAGCCCGGAACAGAATGGATTCCGTCGAGCAGTGCAGGAAGCGCTTTATGCCGCGCTTGCGCGCCGTCTCGATGACGATCTCGGTGCCACCGAAATTGACGGTGTGAAAATCGGCCTTTCGCGGCACCCACATCCCCGGCAGGCCGGCCAGGTGATAGACCTCGTCGACCCCGTCCATCGCGCGGTCGACCAGGTCCCGATCAAGCACGGACCCCCTGACATACTCAGCCTGCGGCAACGCGCGAGGAGGTGGCTGAAGATCAAGCACCCTCACCTGCCGACCCCGCGCGATCAGCGCCGAGGCGAGGTGCTTTCCGATGAACCCACTGCCGCCTGTGACCAGTATACGCGTCATGCTACGGGTGCACTCGAGCTGAACTATTCGAGATCAAGATACCGCACTTTGCGGCTGCCCCTGGATAATGGTGGCGAGATCGCGCCGAAAGCCCAGCGCGATAAACAGCTTCGCCATGACAAACATCGGGCCCAGCAACAGGTGCGTCGGATTGTCGACCAGCGCAGGCTGCCGCCCTTCGAACACGCGGTGCCCGATAATCTGCGATGCGACGCCGACGACAATCAGGAAGGCCGTAAGTGACCACATGCCGGCAGTCGTCACATGACTAACGATCACGGCAGCGGCTGAGAGCAACACGACCGCGGCCCCAAGGATCGCGGCTCCGAGCGCGAAGTCGAGCAGGAACCAGTAGATGAGGACCGGTACGACAGCGATGGTCGCCGCGCTGGTCTGGAACCCGAATACGGTGATGGACCACAGGCTGAGCGGAAGAACGGCGGCCAGGAACAAGAACACGATGCCGAAGACATGCATCGCGCAATTCCAGGGATCACGATGGTACTCAACGTAATCCGCAAGCTGCCGCCGAAAATATGAACTCATGCGGTGCTTATGCCCTTCTGTCGGCAGACGCGGCTGGACGGGTCACCCAAAACCCAGCGCACCTGGTTCGATGCCCAACTCCCATCAGGGACAGGACGGCAGTTAAACTTGGGAATCATCATCAAGTCAAAGCGGAACCGGCACGCATTACGGCTCAGGTGCGCGAAGGCGCTGCCAACGTTGACAAATCATGCAATAATTCAGGTAATTAACATGGTACAGGGGCCTCGGGGAACCGCCACGCGTTGCGACAATTTTTCCTGCAGGTTGCGGTTCAGTCAAGGTAACCCAGTGCCTTTGCGACACGGCGATCGGGTGGCGCCCGGAAGCCTTCATCCTTCGAGAGGCGCCCCATGCGCGCTCCTCAGGAAGAGGCTCAAGATCCTCAATTCGTGATCTTGTACCCCGTCGCCTTCACGATCGGCTGCCAGAAGGCGGTGTTGGCGGCGAGCTCCTTCGTCAGGCCTTCGGGCGTCGAGCCGACCGGGATCAGGCCGATCGCGAGCAGCTTCTCCTTGACCTCGGGCTTGGCGAGCGCGGTGGCGGCCGCCTCGCTCAGTTTTTTCGCGAAATCGGACGAAGCGCCGGCCGGCAGCCACATGCCGTACCAGGCGTCCGCCACCAGATCGACGCCGCTCTCCTTCAAGGTCGGGGCATCGGGCAGGAACGGCGAACGCTGCGCGCTGCCGACCGCGAGAATCCGGATGTTGCCGGCGCGATGCTGCGGGATGGCGTCGGTCAACGTGGAAATCGCGAACGGCATATGGCCGCCGACGAGGTCGTTGATGATCGGCGCGCTGCCGCGATAGGCGACGCGCGTCAGCTTGATGCCGAGCGCCTGCTCGAGCCGCGATCCGGTAAAATGCGGAATGGTGCCGTTGCTGGGCACGCCGAACGTGGCCTTGTCCGGATTGGCTTTCAGCCAGGCGACGAACTGCTTGAAGTCCTTGACCTCGGCCGGAACGGCCGTGCCGACGAAGACGCAGAACTCGAACCGCACGAGCTGGCTGACCGGGACGAAATCCTTCGCCGCGTCAAAACTCGGCGTGGTCTCGACCATCGGCAGCAGATACATCGTCGGCCCCGTGGTGACGAGGATGGTGGTGCCGTCGGGATTGGCCCCCTTCACCGCCTTGATGCCGATCAGCCCGTCGCCGCCGGTGCGGTTCTCGACGATGATGCTGCGGTCGAGCAAGGGAGCGATGTGCTGCGCCAGCAACCGGCACAGCGCGTCGCCGCCACCGCCGGCCGCAAAGGGAAAGATGATCTTGGTCAGCGGGCCCGATTGCGCCAGCGCCTGGCCCGTCCATGCGGCCAGTGAACATGCAGCGCTTCCGGCCAGAAAATCTCGGCGTTTCATCCTGTCTCCTCCGAACACTTTATTATTGTCGATCAGCATTATTGTCGATCAGCCCGCCGCGCCGAGGCGACCCGGCGTCAGGCCAGCACCGTTTCGACCACGGTCATAATTCCGATCGCGACGGTGGCAAGACCCACCGCCCCCTGCAGGCCGCGATTGGCCCAGGTGAGCGAGCGCGCGGAGACCGCGAGCGGCACTGCGATCACCGTCGACAGCGCGCCCATGCCGATCATCGAGCCGACGCCGAACAGCGCGACGTAACCGAGGCCGACCGCCGGACTGGACGCCTGCGTGACCGCCAGCACCAGCAGCGCGGCCGAGCCCGCCATGCCGTGCATCAGGCCGACCAGCAGCGTGCGCCAGCGGAAGCCATGGTCGTGGGCATGCGCCGCGCGGGCATGCGGGGCGGTTTCGCCGGCATGGCTGTGGGCATGGAAATGCACGGTGCCGTCGCCATGGCCGTGCCGGTGGAAATGCACGCGGTCGCGCCACAGCCGCCACAGCACATGGGCGCCGAGGCCGATCAGCATGAGGCCGACGGCGGTCTCGATCGGGCGGGCAACGCTTTCGGGGATCGCGTGGCCGAGCAGGATGGCGGCGCCGGCAAAGGCGAACAGCGTCAGCGTATGGCCGAGCCCCCAGGTCAGCCCGTGCTTGACGATATCGGCGACATTGCTGCGGCGCGCGGCGATGCTGGATACGGCGGCGATATGATCGGCCTCGAGCGCATGCTGCATGCCCAGCAAAAACCCCAGCCCAAGAATTCCGAACATACGCCCCCTACCCGCTGTATCAGTCCATCAGATACCAGCCGGAAGCCCTTGTCAGGTCAAGACTTCATCGAACAGGCTTTTCATCGACGCCCAGGAGCGGCGGTCGGCCTGTTCGTTGTAGAGCGCGGTGCGCATCATCGAGCCGTCGGCGGCCGGGTTGGTGAAACCGTGCAGCGTGTTGCCGTAGGCGATGACCTGCCAGTCCTTCACCCCGCCTGCCCGCATCTCGTTCTCGAAATCGGCGACCTGTTCCGGCGGCGCCAGGGGATCGTCGACCCCGGTGCAGACCAGCACGCTGGCCTTCACCTGCCCCGGTTGCGCCGGCATTTTGGTCGCCAGCACGCCGTGGAAACTGACCACCGCCTTCAGGTCGGCGCCCTCGCGCGCCAGCTCCAGCACCACCGACCCGCCAAAACAGAACCCGATCGCCGCCAGCCTGCCGGCATCGACCTGCGGCAGCGCGGCGAGTGCTTCCAGCGCGGCGCGTCCGCGGGCGCGGAGCTCTTCCGGCTCGGCGCGAAGCCCGCCGACCAGGGTTGCGACTTCCTGCAGATTGGACGCCTGCCGCCGATCGCCGAACATGTCGGCGGCCAGCGCCACATAGCCGAGAGCCGGCGAGCCGGCGCGCGCGCTCCATCGCGAAGTCGCCGAGACCGAGCCCCTCGTGAAACACCAGCACGCCCGGCCGCTTTCCGGCAGTGCTTTCATCAAGTGCGAGATAGCCGCGCAAATTGACCTCGCCGCAGCGGTAATCGACGTCGCGCGCCTGCATGAATTGCTCTGATCCTTCAAATGATAACGAGCCGGAACTTCACATCTGCTGGCAGATCGCACAACCCGAAATTGAAGCCTCAGCGCTGTCAGGCGTTCGGCATCACGTCGGTTTGACTCGCGCGACAAGGGCCTTACCGGAACGATCGTCGATACGAATGCTTAGCGTGGCGCACCTGAAATGGAGTCACCCATGACCAAATCCAAAATTTTCGCCACCGCTGCGATCCTTGCGTCCGCACTCGCGAGCCCCGCAATGGCGCAGGAGGTCATCTACAATCCCGGCTATTGCGCGCAGTTCTATCCAAACGCCAATTGCCAGAACCGGGGACCGGGAAGCCCCTACGATCGCAGCAGCTACCAGCGTCAGACCTATCGCGATGGGGCCTATCAGGACCGCGCCTGGCGCGACAGCAACAACCGCTGGGACGGTAATGACAGCTTCTGGCCGGGCGATGTCGCGGCCGGCGTCGTCGGCGGCGCGGTCGGCACGGCGGCGGCGATTGCCACCTATCCGCTCGCCGGCGAGGATTACGCCCGTCGCAACGGCTTTGTTTGTGTCCCCGGGACCCTGTTCCGCGGCGAGGACGGCCGGCGGCATCTCTGCCAGTAGAGCTGCATGCGAATCGCGTTAGGAAAGGCGGCCGGAAAGGCCGCCTTTTTCCGTGTGGGGGCGATGAAAGCCGTTCTTGAGGTTCTGGCCCTTTGCGGCCAAGTCTGATATTCGAGCCGCCGAAGATCGGACCAAGTGGCGGGATATCTTACCTCGCGCCGATCGCTTCAATTCGCCGGTTTAGCTCAGCGGTAGAGCAGCGGTTTTGTAAACCGAAGGTCGGGAGTTCAATCCTCTCAACCGGCACCATGCCCACCCATCGGGACAGGGCTTTTAGTTTATCGTCCCGGCGATTCTCGTGTTGACCATTCGAACCGATCGTGTGGCAAGCGCTGGAACACAGAAGACAGCGGCCCTTAAAAACGAAAAACCTCCGGGAGGGCATTCCCGGAGGTTTCGGAGGTTTAACGTAGGTAACTTTGCGTCTCCTTGGAGAGCACGAGGCAACCAAGGATTAGATGGCTACCTTGTGAACATAATAGATGAGATAATTACCTGAGTAAATCATGTTTTTGAGTTTTTGGAAGTTTTCAAGCTTTTGTTACGGCGACCCGCGCTCTTCCCTCGCGCGATCGAGCGGCCGTTAAACATGGCGGATCAAACGGACGACAAAGAAAAACCCCCAGCAGTTTCCTGCCGGGGGTTCTCCGAGTGATTAAGTCTTTCAGGATCAGAAGTTGCGCTGAGCGCGAACGTTCAGGAAGACGGTGCTCTGGTCCTTGAACTCGTACACGGTGGTCGGCTTGGGAGCCGTAGCTGCCAGGGTGGCAGCGCCCGTGAACTTCTGGTCGAGGAAGAACGCGCCGACTTCAGCCGAGAACGTCAGGTTCTTGACGGGAGTCCAGCGGGTGACCACACCAACCTGGGCAACGTTGTAGTCCGGGTTGCAGCTGTAGTCTGCAGACACGGCCTTGCCGGTGTTGTAGTTGGCGCACCACTGGCCCTTGGCGCGAGGTAAGGTCGGCGTGCGCTGCCGCCGTACCGCACCTGACGCGTAGCTGCCCCAGAGGCTGGTCGACCAGTAGGGATCCCAGTTGTGGTTGAACGCACCACGAACACCCCATGCATCCACCAGCTTGAGCTCGCCGCCCGGCACGTAGACCGCGTCAGACGTCTGGCCGAAACCGATGCTCTGGTAAGCGCCCGCACGACCAGTCGAACCGAACATCGCGAAGCTCGGCGAGGCACCGCTCGTGGAGATCACGGCCTTGGTGTCACCCTTGGCGTACGAGGCGTCGATCTTGAAATCGTCGCCCGCACCGGTCGGGAGGTTCTTGATCTGCAACGCAGCCATCACCGCACCGCCCCACTTGTCTTCGGGGTGACCGGAGATTTCCGACAGAGCGGTCGGAACGCCGCCGGCGCCGAGGATGTTGTAGGAAGCGTTCACGAGATGCGCCATACCCGAAATCTGGAACAGACCCCAAGCCTGGTCGACGCGGATGTTGCCGACGATGTCGGGAACATGCGTTCCGCCGTAGGCGTTCGCACCAGCAGCGATCGCCGACGAAGCAACGCCGAGGTTCAGCACGGCGGTGCGGTTGAACACGGTCGGATCATCGAGGCCGATGGTGCCCGACACGCCGTTACCGAACTGCGCGGTGTACTGGATGTTGTTGACGCCGGTGACGTAGTCGGCGCCGCCCATCAGGTACGAGTTGTTGTTGCCCGGATAGCCGTTCCAAGGCGTCGCGAAGGCCGAAGCCGACTTACCGAAGGTGAAACCAGCGAACTGGATGAACACCATTTCAACCGCGACGTAGCCACCGCCGGCGCTGGTGAGCCGGTTCGCAGCGCCGGTAGGAACGTGCTGATCGGGTCGTGTTGCTGCTTCCGCCGAAGTTGTTGAACTGGAAGTCGCCCTGACCGAAGGTGCGGACAACGCCGTATTCGGTGGCGGTGCGGGTATCAACCGTGATCGCCATACGGGAACGGGACGACGAAGTAATCGCGGTAGCGATTACCCTGCCCGAGATCGCCGTTATAGGCCGGACCGCCATAGACGCCGCCGTTGAACGTGGTGTCGACGCGAACGTAGCCACCCAGCTTGATGCAGGTGTCGGTGCCCGGGATATAGAAGAAACCTGCGCCATACAGGGAGCAGATCCTGACGTACTCGACCGCTTTGGCCTTGACGGGAAGATCGGCAGCCTGCGCTCCGCTCAACGCGACGAGACCCGCCGCTGAGCCGAGAATAAGGCTCTTGATCATAGACATGTTAAACCTCCAAGTTGCTCTGCCAGGACAAGGGCGGACCTATCGCTGTTCCCCCAGAAAAGGTCCGCCCTCGCCTTTGTGAAAAGCCGCTCAGTCGTTTCGCGTCTTCGGACACACCCGCATCAACGCGAGGGACTTAAGCGAACCACCAAAACGGAACGATCGAGGACCCCCCAAGACCGTCTTCAGAACTATGCATGCGCAACTTAGGTAATCAAAATACTTTATGAACTAAGCTATCTCTATCCAAGCCGACTGTGTCGCTGCGGCAACACCGCCGGAAACGCGACATTCTGTCCGGAGAGCCAACTTAACGGTGCGCAATTGGATGATTTTGTTATTAAATCGGGTAAGCTGGTTCGTGCAGAACTCGGGGCCAGACACGCCATGGCACAAGACACCCGCAAGGGATCGGACTCATCGAGCCGCGCCAAACGCGGAGAGTCGAATGGGGTCGGGGGGAAGAATCACGACATCGCCCGGCAATTCGCCTGGGAGATCGCCGCTATCAATGTGCATCTCCAGGAGATTCGTTATTTCTGGGCAAAAGCCCTCGGCGTCAGCGGCCCGCAATGGATGATCCTGATGGCTCTGGCCGATCTGGATCAGGGAGAGGGCGTGCCTGTGAAGGTCGTGTCAAAGATGCTTCATGTCGACCCGTCCTTCGTGACGACGCAGTCGAAGATGCTCGAGAAGAAAGGCTTCATGCGCCGAAAGACGTCAGCGGACGACGCCCGGGTCGTGCAGATGTCCCTGACGGACAAGACTTACAAGCACATCGCGGGCTTGGCTTCTCAGCAGGAGGAGCTCAACAGCTTCATCTTTGCCGAATTCAGTGATCGCGAGCTCGGCGAGTTCACCGCCAAGCTTGCAGCCTTGAAGACCCGCCTCGAGAAGGCCATCCAGAAGGTCACGTTGGGGATCTGACTTTTTGCGGCGGTGTCAGGCCGACATCGATTCGAGGCGATCGGCAACCCAGTCAAAGATGAACTCGTTGGCCAGCGTAGGGTTGTCGTAATGCCCTTGCGCGGAGGCCGTTTCCGAGCTTTCGAAAATCTTCAGTGAAATATCGGGGTGATGGGACTTAAGCCGCTCGAACAGATCGGTAACAACGCCGCTTTTGAGCCACGCCTCTCCGCCCACCGTGATCAGGACCGGGCAGTGGAATCTCCGACCGAGCCAACTTCGTTCAAATCCCTCGCTTCCGATGCCATCCCGCGAGAGACGATTCATCAGGAAGGCGCGCTCGTGCATATCCCAGATTCCGCCGTCGCAAACCACGGCGGCGAAGCGGTTATCGAGCGCGACGCCACGCGCCACAAAGGACGACCCCGCGCCGTCGCCGAGAACGGCTATCCGATGTTCGTCAATGTCGTCCCGCGTCGTCAGGTAATCCATCACGCAGCCGACCGACAATTCCAGATCGGGACGGCCGATCACCTCATCGAATTTGGCGCCGGCGCCGGAACCGAGGAGATCCACGGCCAGCAACGACATTCTCCGCTCGCGCGCGTAACGCGCCACCTTGAAGAGATATTCTTCCTTCCGATGTCCGGGGTCGCCCATGCACACGACGACGGGCGTTCGATGAGAAGCGGCGGGGGCGGGCAAAAAATAGCCCTCCAACGTATGGCCTTCCACCCAGGGAATCTCGACCACCTCGCCGGCGGGGGTCAAATGCGCGATGTAGCGGCGGGCGCAGTCTCGCATGTTTCGGAGCGCACGCTCTTGTTTTGTGTCGGGGGCGTCTAAACCGAACGCTGAGGCTTGATAGTAGTTGATGGCGCGAAGCCAGTTACTCTGTGCGGTCAGCACATGACCGAGCGCGAGGGCAGCATTGGCACGCTCACTGCTGAGGTCGGCCATCCTTGTCCATTCGCGATACCAGGAATCACCGCCGTCGTTTGGGTCTATCCGGCTTGCGGCAAGGAAGCATTCGGCGATCATCGAACCGCCTTCCTGCGCTGCGCCGAGCAGCCTCATGAACTCGATCGAGAATTCCTCACCGTCAGGCCATTGAACCCAACCCCCTGGGTTAAAACGAACGTTCATATCGGATGCGATCCGGACCAGCTCAATTGATCAAATTAGTTATGGTTATAGGCGGATGCATGCAAGAGCTGGGCCCGGGACGCGGCTATGCAATAGGTTTGATCCTTATCAACAATTAGGCCGGTATGTGTCAGCTTTGAAACGGCATGACATTCATGCGCGATTGGGCGAAAAATCTCGTCAGCCTGTACTAGTGGGCCGCACGCTGCCTATTCGTGCAACCTGCCCATTTAGACCGCAACTATCCGTAGGTGTATTACACGCTATAATACTATCAAATTGATCTGCCGCACGGGCCGAGGCTAAACCCAATTCCGTCGGTGGCCCGGCGTACCCTGTCCAATCGGCCAACGCGCCGCCGCGCGCTCTCTCCCTTCCCAGCAGGAACTACCCCTCCTCTTGCGGGTTTTCCCCGCATGAGAATTCGCGAAGAAAACTGCAACATGGTGCTGCTGGCTGCCGTCACGTTGTTCGCCGCAGCGGTCGCGGGTGGCGCCACGCTGGTCGAACCAACCGACAGTAAAGTGGCGCAGCCCGCCGATCGAACAACCGCTCCCGCGCAACCGCCATCCGCTGGCAAGCGAATCATCTCCGTCGGCGAACAGCCGCCGGCTCGCGTGGTCGGCGCGCCGTTCGTGCCCAACACCAATCCGCGCGAGCGCTAGTTCTGCTTCGCTCGCAGCGCGCGCCGAACTCGGTCGTCGCACAATGCGCCATGTGCACGTTTCCGGTCACGAACTGTCACCGTTATGTCACCTCGCGCCCAAAAGCGCGGCAGTTATCCACTGCTCCCTCCCGACCCGCTTGCTTCCACAAAAGCCGTTTGATGGAGTGACTTGGGCCGAGGTGTTTCATGAAATGGATGAAGGAACGCGATCTCCTGATCGCGCAAACGCTGGCGTTCGTTCAATCGGTGACCGGCAAGACGCCGGAGGCCGAGAAGACGGTCAGCGCGCCGGTTGCCCCGCTCACCGTCGAAACATCCGAAACCACCCGTCCGGCCGCAGCCCTTTCCGACGCAGCCATTTTCGACATTGCCTCTCTGCTGGCGCAGACGCCACCTGCCGCCCAGGCGCCAACAGCAGCTCAAGCACCGACGGTAGAAGTGTCCCGGGATACATCACGGGAGATACCGAGGCCGGCTCCCCTCGCCCGTCCCGACCTGCGGGAAGATTTCCAGTCCGAGATCAGAGCGCGGATCGCCAGTTTCCGCGCCCATCAGGAGCGGTTCAACCGCGAGCGCGAGGCCTATTGCACGGCCACCATGGCCAAGGTCCACGCCGCCCTGAAAGAAGGCGAACTGTCGCCGCCGCGGCTCGATAAATAGCCTGCCATCGCGTGCCCCGGACGCAAGCGGCATGAGTGCTGCAAGCCAGGGTCCCTTCTACTTTGCATGGGGTTGTTTTCGCATTTTCGTCCGGATCATGCTCTGAGCGAGCTTAACTCCGCGCGATCTTCTCCAGCACCGGCAGCAGATGCGTCAGAAACGCCTGCGGGTCCTCGCTCATCGGAAAGTGGCCGAGCCCTTTCATGATGGTGACCTCGCAGCCGGGAATGCTTTCCGCCACCGCCAGCGTCTCCTCCGGCGTGCAGGAATAGTCGTATTCGCCGGACAATAGAAACAGCGGGCAGCGCCTGGTGTCGATCTGCGCGACCCGGTCGCGGATGTCGCCGTCCAGCTTGTAGAAATAGAGATCGCCCTTGAAGACGCCGGGGCCGCCCTGCATGTAATGCCATAGCGTTTCCCAGCGCTCGCTGTCCGGCGCATCGGGGCCGACCAGTCCCGAGACGATGGCGCCGCAGACTTCGCCGCCATGCACGTCCGCCCGGTGCAGGAAGTTGAGATCGTAATAGGGATCGACATGCGCGCCGGCCTGCAGGCCGATGATGGCGCGAAATCGCTCCGGATGCTCGAGCGCCAGATGCAGCGCGATGCGGCCGCCGATCGAACAGCCGATCAGGATCGGCTTGTCGAGTTCAAGCGCTGCCGAAATCTCCAGCACCATGCTCGTGTATTGCGCCGAGGTGAGCTGATATTCCTCGTCATACCAGCCGGCAGGCGGCGAGGATTTGCCGTGCCATGGCATATCGAAGGCGATCACGCGGTGGTTTCGGGTAACCCGCGTGTCGTTCATCAGGCCGCGATACTGCCGCCCGTCGCTGCCCGCGGTGTGCAGGCAAAGCAGCGGCGTCCCCTCGCCGGCCTCCTCGACATAGATCCGGTGCGGCCGGCCGAACAGATCGAGATGCATGTAGCGGCCGACAATCGGCTCGAATCTGGCGCTCATGTCGGCGGCTCCTTGGCGCAGCTTGGCCAGGGCTTCCTTGAAGTAGCGCAGATGGGACATGAATATCTGCAGATTGCCCTCGGCCTTCAGCGTGCGCCGCTTGATCAGCGCCATCAGGTCATTCGAGCCCGGCGGCGGGCGCCTGCTCCAGAATTTCTGCCATTCCTGTTCGGACGCACGCAGCGCAAAGGACGAAGACGGCATCACGAACGGCCCTTGCGTTACCGAGACGATACGGCCCTCGAAGATCGAGATCAGCCAGGGCGTGGCGCCGACTTCCAGAAGGAAACTGGTCGTCAGATAGCGGCCGCGCCGGACCAGGCCCTGGTCGTCGTTGACCCGCTGCTGCAGCATTTCGAGCATTTCCTGTCCCATCCCTGATCCGCCGGCCGCTTCGCGCGGCTCGCGCCTTTGGCGGTCATGTTCAGTGGAATGAGGCGGCCGTCAACCGGCCGGCGCTAGAGCCAGGCGTAGACCAGCGCCACGTTGGCCGCGCAGGCGACCAAAAGGCAGACGGTCAGCGTGAGTTGGACACGCTCGCAGGAGGTCTGGAGGCTCGTTCTCATGGCCGAAAACATCCGGCGATTCTGGCGGGCGAGTCTCGGGGATTCTTTTTTTCGGGATTTACGTCTCGTTAAAGACTCAGAGACTCCACAAAAAGGGGCCGAAACGAGCCAATTTGCTCCCGAAACAAGCAGTCGAATGACGGCATGGCAGCCAAGCCTGAAACCCGGCCCCCGCTTCTGCGTTGACCGTTTTTACCGGAGCCGACAATGCCCTACGCGCTGTTCTCAAACGATGCCAAGCTGAGCAAGGCCTATCCCACCGCGGCAGATGTCTGGAGTGTCGCCCAGAAGAGCGGCCTCGTCGTCGATGTCGTTTCCGGAGAAGACAACGCAGGCCCCCCGCCCGGTGCTCGACCATGATTACGAGATCAGGCCATGCCAGCTTGAGCCCCAGGAAGACCCCGCCCGAAACAAGGCTGAGGCCGAGCGCGAAGCGCAGACGGAATTGCAGCTGGCGTCGTGAGGGCGAAGTCGGCCGCATGAGGGCCGACGGGGAGCTTGGCGGACAAACGACGGCTCTCGGCACAAGGTCCCGTTTGCCGGGGACGATATCCGACGCAAAAAATCGGTTCTACGGCGTCGCCGAGACCAGCGATGCCTGTTCCGCAGCCAGAGTGACACAGGCCTTGCGCCGCTGCAGTCCCCTGATCGCGCCGGTTACCTTGCGCACCTTGCCGGCCCCGCAGGAGGAATCCTGCACGAAGGCGATCTCATAGGGAGCAAGCATAAGCGGTTCGGATTTCAGGACGGTCTGAGCAAGGCATGGAAACGCCGCTGCGGAAAAGATCAGCCCTAACGCAAAAACACGCATGATTTGATGTCCAACCCAACCGGCTGAAATCAATAATAGCGCATCATGACGAAAAGTTGCGTGCACCGCGAAAATTATTTTTGCCGCACTCAAAATGCCCGCGGCAAGGCACACGAGGCATCGCTGCTCCGGCGTCCGAGCAAAAAAAGGCCGGCGTGACGCCGGCCTTTCGGGTGTCGATACGAAGCGCCGTATCAATATCTGGAGGCAGCGGCTCCACCCCAACCAAACCGGTAGTTCACGCCCACCTTGGCGGTGTGCTCGTCGTTGCGGAAACTGCGGCCGGCGATATCGGCCGGGCCTGTCGTGAAGGTGGTGTTGCCGAAATTGTAATACTGGTACTCGGCCTTGGCCGACCAGTTCGGGGCGAACATGTATTCGAGGCCGCCGCCGACGGTGTAGCCGTCCTTGTGGCTGCCGTTGGTGGTGAAGCCCGCCGGCACCCCGGCCACCGACACCCCGAGATTGTTGCCGTCGCGCCAGGCGTAACCGCCCTTGGCGTAGAGCAGCGCCGGACCCCAGGTGTAGCCGAGCCGGCCGGTCACCGAGCCGAGCTGGTCGGTGTTTGAGGTCACGAGGGTGCCGCCCGGAAACAGCACGCCATTATTATTGGAGTTGGGCAGCCAGCTATACTGGGCTTCGACACCCATCACCCAGTTCGGCGCGAACTGATAGTCGAAGCCGCCCTGGACGCCGCCAAGGAAGCGGGCGTCGCTGCCCTGCAGGGAGTTGTTACCCGCAAAGGCGCCGCCGACATGGCCGCCGACATAGAATCCGGTCCAGTTATAGACGACCTGGGGCGCGGTATAGGCCGGCGCCTTGGTGTAAGGCCGCGGCTGCATGTCGGCCGCAAAGGCTGGAGCCGCCATGGCGGCCAGCGCGGCAGCGCCGAGCACGAACTTCTTCATTTGACTATCCCCGTTCCGAACGTTGCAGATACCAATTCAAACAACGTGACTTCATTTAGGTTGCTTTGCGGCCAGTGCCCGCGACCCGATGGCGCGCCACTGTGACGGCTCAGCAACAAAGCGCTTTAGTTCCCTCGCATGTAAGGTTTTTTCCTCCGTTAAGGAGGTGGTTTCCCACTTAGTTGATGTCCGGGATGACTAAAGCAAGGTTCAACCCTCGCCGAAAAGTGATCTGAATTCGTTCACGGTTCCGTCCCGGGAACCGCAATCCGGCCCGCCGGCGGGGCCAAACCCGCTTTTCAGGCGTGAGCCACTTCGAAGACAGCGTCGGCAAAGGCCTGCGGCAGTTTATGTCCGATGCCCCCGGTGACCAGGCGGTGGGCGCTTATTTGCCGGAAACTTCCCGGCGTAGATTTTGGGGTCCGGATGCGGCGGCGCCCCGAGGAAGCGGCGGCGGTCAGCGCTAGTCTGCCCGGACATGATCTCACTCCGGTTCGCTATTTGATGCGATTAGATCGCAAGCGATATAGATCGGCGTGAAGCATCACGGTCTCATGCGGAGGCCGGGGTGAAATCCGCCGAAGCTGAAGATAAGGAGTTTGCCAAAACAGACCCGGCCAGTTCAGGCTTGCTGCGTTCTCAAGCAGGCGGGACGCGAAATCAGCGCGTCATCTTCTCCAGGTCCGCGAATGGCGCGTACGCCACCCCCGCACAGGGCTCGACGGCGTTTTCGATGATGCGGTCGAGGCGGCCGTCGACGAAGAGGATGGCGCGTTCACGCGGCTCGCGGTAGCCGCCGTCGGGCTCGCGCGCGCTGAACCGGAGACAGGAGAGATAGCGCAGCCGCCCGCCGACGACGCGCTCGACCGGCTCGGCCATGACGGCGTCGCGCACACCGACGGGATTGTTGAGATAGGTCTTCAGAAACGCCAGCACTTCGGTGCGGTAATTTTTGGGAAACGGCTGGCTGGAGACGCCGCGATCGTCGGTATAGGTGATCGACTTGCCGTCATCGCTGGCGGCACAAGCCGACAGCATGATCGGCAGCAACATCATCGCCGCAAATTTGGCCGAACGTCTCAAGCGAACTCTTCCCCTGCCCCTCACCGTTTCTTAGACCGCTTGGCCCGGGAATGGAATTCGCAACTCGGTTATCTCTTCACTTTCGCTCTCGAAAAGTTGAGCGCGCGCCAGCCCACGGCCATTAGCAAAGCAAATGGCGCGTGGGCTGGTCCGTCATTCGCAAAGCGCGCCGGGCAATGGGGGCGAAACGCGCGCCTGGCGAATCAGGTTCAGCCGCGTTTTGCGCTCGGCGTCACATGCTTGACCGCGATGTGCTTCGCATGGGTCTTGTGCAGGCCGATGTGCTTGTGGTGGCGATGATGCCGGTAATGCTTGTGATGGCGGCCCATCCCGGCATTGGCGTTCAGCAGCTTCGCCTTGCCCTGCTCGGCTTTGACGACAGGTGCCTGCGTGATCTTGCTCACGGGCGCTTGCGCGGACTTGCCCGGCGTGCCGGCAAGCGCAGGCACGGCGAGAACGGAAATGGCGACGAGCGCTGCGGAAATGGTCTTGAGCATGGTTGTCTCCTTGATTTTCTGCCCCTTGGATCCGCGGGCATTTCCGGTCGAAAGGCGGTGCTCGCCGATCATGCAGGCGACGCTAGCGGCTGCGCACTGAACCTGTGCTGAAGCGGGCTTTCGGATTCCGTTCATCGGAATGACATCTTCGTCATGTCCGTTGACGACGGGCCGCCGGTGAAAATTGGCGGAATAGAGGTAGAGGCGTTGGAATGTTCTCAGGCGCCGGGGGTTCAACTCAACGGGCTTCGGTGTAGGATTGCCGAACCGGCCATCAGGAGAGATGCATGAACAGACTTGCGATCAGGCTTTTGACTCTTGCAATGTTGTCGCTGACGCTTGCGGCAGCCCCCGTCGTCAGCGTCGTCTACGCAGCGCCCGACAACGATCCGCCGCCGCCGCCGAAGAAAAAGAAATCCAGCGAAGCCCGCCCGGGCATCGAGCAAACCGCATTCGCTGACGGCTATCGCGCCGCCTACGCCGCGATCTATGACCGTCACGACTACGCTCCGGCGATCGAGCAGTTGAAGGCGCTCGGCCGTGACGACTCGGCTGCCGTCGCCAACCTGATCGGTTACTCCTATCGCAAGCTCGGCGACTACAAGGTCTCGCAGATCTGGTACGAGCGCGCGCTCAAGGCCGATCCGAACCACGTCAAGACCTGGCAGTATTACGGCCTGTGGCAGGTCGAACAGGGCAACCGCGATCAGGCGCAGTATCACCTGAACCGGATCGCTCAGCTCACCGGCACGACAAGCGAAGAATATCGCTCGCTCGCCGCCGCGCTGGAAAAGCCGCCGGGCACCGGGCTGGTTTATTGAGGCGCTAGTGCATCCGCGTCATTGCGAGGATGCGAAGCGACGAAGCAATCCATCTATCCGTTATGCCGTGACATGGATTGCTTCGCTCCGCTCGCAATGACGGCATCCTAACAGCCGGCGCAGTTCAAAGACTGCGCCGGTTTTCTTTTGACTCACTTCATCACCTTCTCGACCTCGGCGCGAAATGCCTGACGTGCGGCGTCGCGCGAGTAGAACATGTGGCCGCCGGGATAGACGACGAGTTTCACCCGGTCCGACCGCGCATAGGCCGGCAACTGGTCGAGAATCACCTTCGAACCAAAATAGGGCGTGGCGAGATCGAACAGCCCGTGGCCGACCAGCAATTTCATTTTCGGATCGAGTGCCAGAATCTGGCGCAACTGTGAAACCAACTCGGCCGGCCCGCGTCCGAAATCCCAGGCTCTGTTCACGGCCTCGTTGAGCAGGTGATACGAGCCATCGGGGCGCCAATTCAGTTTGCGCGTGGTGAGTTCGACGGCCGCGCTGGTCAGCGGCGCCGTCAGGGAATCGCCGGAGGGATCGCCGAACAGAAAGTAGCTGGAATCCGGATAGGGATCGAAGCCGGAGACCGAGGCGTCGTAACGTCCCGTCACGCGGCCGTTGCGACGGTCGAACTCCCGGCGGAATTCGCCGACCTCGAAACGCCCGGCCAGCCTGCGGCTCAACGCCTGATCGATGCCGGTCAATGCGGCCACCTTGTCGGAAAGCCGCGTCGTGGCCTCCTTGTCGGCCTGTCCCTTGATGAGGTCGGCGAGAAACTCGCCTTGCGCGTAACGTTCGACGTCGGCGAGATCGGCGCGCGTCACCGCTCCCTTGGCTTCGCGCGCCACCGCCGCCATGCTTGGCAGCGTGTACATGTATTGCAGGAGGCTCGAGCCGGCAAAGTCGCGGTAATCGAACAAGGGCGAGACCATGATCAACCCGCGCACGCCGACGCCCTGCTGGGTCTGCAGGTTGCGCACGATCTTCGGTCCGCGAATGCCGCCATAGCTCTCGCCGCTGACGAATTTCGGCGACAGCAGGCGATCGTATTTTTCCAGCCAGCGCCGGATCACGAGCGCGATGGCGCTGACGTCGCCGTCGACCGAGTAGAACCGCTTGCGCGCATCCTCGCCGGACGCGACAAAGCGGCTGTAGCCGGTGCCGACGGGATCGATGAACACGAGGTCGGTGAAGTCGAGCCAGGTCTCGGCGTTGGGCAACAGATCCGGCGTCGCGGACGACACCGCGCCCTCGCCTGATATCGACACGCGCCAGGGGCCGGCGTCGCCGAACTGCAGCCAGGCCGAGGACGCGCCCGGGCCGCCGTTGAACAGAAACGTCACCGGCCGGCTTGCGCGATCGATGCTGTCGAGCTGATAGGAAGTATAGGCGATATCGGCTTGCGGCTCGCCCTTGTCGTCGAACAGGCGGATCGAGCCTGCGGTAGCGGTGAAGTCGAGCGTGCGGCCGGGCAGCGCCAGCGTCTGCCTGGTGGTCGAATCCGGCGGCAGGCGATGTTGTTCGGCCGCAGTTGGCGGCGTCGCGGCGGTGCCGTGCCCTGCGCCGCCCTTCTGGCCCGATGGCGACGGTGACGGCGTGGCCGCAGGTTGCTGCTCCGAGGCCGGCGAACTCGCTTCCTCGGCGCGCGCCCCGCTCACCCAGCACATGATCAATAGGGTGGCGGCGAGGCGCATGGGGCGCGTCGCCGTAAAACCAAAAGCCATGCCGTTTGCTCCCTGTGCGCGCCCGCCATCCAGCCGCGCCGCGTGAATTCCGCCTTCAACAGTGCGACAATGAGGCCGTGGTACACAACAAGCAGAAACTTTTGCGAAAATCACAATCCCGACAGCATCACGTGAGAAAGCGGTCGGTGCGTCCGGTGGTTGTCCTTGCCGGCCGTCAGGTGCTATCGGTCGGTTCCGTCGGCGCACCAGCCGGCTATTTTTGATCCGTCCATGAAACCAAACGGGCGCTGGCGCGACTAACGAACCTGCGCTTTGCGATGGGGTCTCAACATGAAACGTTCAATTGCTGTCTGTCTGGGCCTGCTGGCGCTGGCCGCTCCGGCGGCGGCAGATTCGCCGGTCGCGGTGGTCGAGGACGTGAAGGGCAAGGTCACCGGCGCAGAATTCATGGACTATGTGACGCCCAAGGCGGTCATCAAGATCGGCGACGGCGGCTCCGTCATTCTCAGCTACCTGAAGTCATGCCGGCGCGAGACGATCAACGGTGCCGGCACCGTCATCGTCGGCACCGAGGAGAGCGCCGTCCACCTCGCCGAGGTCAAGGCCGAGAAGACGAATTGCGATCCCAGCCAGGCCAACGCGACCACACGCGAGACCAGCGGCGTCGCCGCCACCGTGCTGCGCAGCGTCGACGCCAGCAAATTGCCGCAGCCGCAGCTTACCCTTTACGGCGCATCGCCGCTGGTGGAGGCCAAGGGACGCGGCAAGCTGGTCATTCGGCGCCTCGACGTGCCGGGCGAGCGTCAGGAGATCAATCTGGGCGGCACCCAGCTCAAGGGACGCTTCCTCGATTTCGCCGGCGAGAACGTAGCCCTGGTTCCTGGCGGCCTCTACACCGCCACGTTCAAATCATCGCAGATCGTGTTCCTGGTAGATGCGCAGGCCAAACCCGGCGCAACGCCGATCGTCGGCCGGTTGCTGCGGATGGAATAGGCGTGACGGGCCATCCCGCTTGAGAATCAGGCGCAGCACGCGCAACAGGATGGTGGTTGCGGCCATCGCGCTGGTCTGCGCGGCGGCTTCGGTTTCTCCCGCGGCCAGACCGATCCGCGGGCTGTCCCTCGATATCCTCACCGCCCTGCGCTGGGAACTGTTCGGCCGCAGCCATGATCCGGCGGCTTCGCCGGCGGTGGTCGTCGCGATCGACGAGGAAAGCCTGCGCACCGCCCCGTTCAGCGGTTCCCCTATGCTGACCTGGACCGGCGAGATCGGCCGCGTGCTGGCTGCGACGCTTGGAAGGCGGCGCCAAGGTGGCCGGCTTCGACGTGGTGATTCCGAATTCGCTTGAGCAATCCGAGATACCGTTTGGCGACGGCATGCTGGGCGAAAAGGTCCGCGGTTTCGACCGTGACTTTCTTGCGGGCGCTTGCCGGAGCGTCCACCAAAGGCAAGGTGGTGTTGGGCGAAGTTCTGGGCGGCCGCTCGATCATGCCGGCACCAGGACAGCGCATCGCGGTACGGCAGCGGCAGAATATCCGGCCGCTCAACGATCATACCGACAGCGACGATGTTGTGCGCCGACTTCCGCTGACCTTTGTCATCGGCGGCTCGAAAGTGCCGACCATGGCGGTCGAGCTGGCGGCACGGGCGCTGGGGACCACGCCTCAATTCGACGAGCGCGGAAGGATGACGCTTGCGGGTTACCGGGTTCCGGGCCGGGTACCTAACACGATGACGCTGAATTTCGAGGGCGGCGCCGACGACATCCCGACCTTCTCGTTTGCCGATCTGCGTGCGTGCGCCGTCAAGAACGACAAGGATTATTTCCGGCGCTGGTTCGACGGCAAGGTTGTCATTTTCGCTACCGTTCTTGATATCGAAGATCGTCGAATGACGTCCAAGCGCTTTGCGACCGGTATCGAGGGCGCACGTGCGCCGCGCTGTGCGGCCGAAAGCACGCCGGTCACCGCAGGCTCCCGGACCAGCACGATCGCGGGCGTCTATATCCATGCGACCGCGGTCAACAACCTGATCTCGCGCAACGCGGTGGTCGAACCCGGCCCGCTGGTGCGCTTCCTGATCTCCGCCCTGTTTGCAGTTTTGGCTGCCGTCGCCGCGTGGCAGTTTCGGCCGCTCAGCGCGGCACTGGCCTGGATGGCCGTGATCGTGGCCAGCATCGCCGGCGCCACCATCGCCTTCAACCACGCGCTGGCGCTGCCGATCGCCGAGCCGTTCCTGGCGAGCCTGTTCGCACTCGCCGCCACGATCGGTTTCCGCTTCGTCGTCGCCGACAAGGACCGCCGCCTGCTGCAGAAGAGCTTTGCGCTCTATCTCGCCCCGCACGTCATCAACCGCATGCTGTCGTCGAACAAATTGCCGGAACTCGGCGGCGAAACCCGCAACGTGACGGTGTTCTTCTCCGACATCGAGGGATTTTCGCTGATCGCGGAAAAGATGTCGCCCGACAGCCTGATGGAGCTGATGAACGAATATCTTTCGGCGATGACCGACGTCATCGAGCGTCACGGCGGGTATGTCGACAAATATATCGGCGACTCCATCGTGGCGGTGTTCGGCGCGCCGGCCGACGATCCCGATCATGCCGCCAATGCGGCGCGCGCCGCGCTGGATTGCTGCACGCAGCTGGCCGAACTCAACGCCTCCTCTGCCGCCTTCCAGGAATACAAACTGGCGCAGCGGATCGGCATCAATTCCGGCGAGGCGCTGGTCGGCAATTTCGGATCGCGGCGGCGGTTCAATTACTCGGTCATGAGCGACGCGGTGAACCTGGCATCGCGGCTGGAGGGCGCCAACAAGTTCTACGGCACCACCGTCATCGCTTCCGAGACCACCGTCGCCCTTACCGGCGACGCCTTCGCCTGGCGCGAACTCGACGCCATCAGGGTCAAGGGACGGATCCAGGCGTTGAAGATCTACGAATTGCTGACGCGCGCGGCCGAGCTCACCCCTGAGCGAAGGCTCCTGATCGCGAACTACGCCGAAGGACTTGCGCACTGGCGCGCCCGCGAATTCGACCGCGCCGCGACCTGCTTCGGCCGCTCGGCCGGCGTCGATCGACCGGCCGCGCTGTTTCGCGATCGCGCCCGCGAATTGGCCGAGGCGCCGCCCGGTGGCGACTGGGATCCGATCCGAACGTTGCAAGAGAAATAGTCGAACCGATCGCCCGCAGCCCGGGCTGTCGGTCCTACCCGATCCCGCTCAATAAGCGATGCCGATCATCAGCACGAATTGCCGGCGGCACCAGGCGCCGGAGCAATCCATGTCGTTTCGGATCGGGTGGACGTATCGATCGCGACGATGATCGCGTGCCGCAGCGAGCCGAATTCGTTGCGACGTCCGATGCCTGACGTCGGGGCGCGCGCTGGAGGCGTCACCGGCGCCGATTGTGAATCCGGCAGCCGAAGCCGACGGTGCGATCGGTAGCACACTCGCGGCGGCGACGGCCGCGGCGAAGGGCACTATCAAGCGAAGGTAGCTGGCCATCGGAGAAGCCTCCCGGGTCGCGTGATGAAACGCAGATTGCGGCACAATCTGCATCAACCCACAACAATGTGGCAACCGTCAGAAGCCTACGCCAATAATCGCCTGGGCTCTACCACCGCCACCGCCGCCGCCGCTCACGATGCTCGGCCGGGCAACGGCCTGCTGGCGGGCGCGCGGCGGTTCCGGCGCAGGCCGTGCCCGCCGCGGTTCCTCGCGATCGGGCTGGCGGCTCGTCTGCTTGCGCCGCGACCGCGCGTCCTCCTCGTCTTCATTCTTGCGCGTGGCAATCGCCGGCGCCTTCGGCTTCTCATCGGCGACGCAGGTCTCACCCTTCAACGTTTCGCCGCTCTTGCATTCCAGCGGGCAGACGCGGGTGGTGTGCTTGGCAAGTTCCGCGACCAGTTCCGTGGTCACGCTGATATTGCCGGGCGGCTGACCTCCGATCGACATATACCGCCCCAGCGCCGCGCTGGTCGGCGCGTTCAGGGTGCCGTCGATCTTGCCGCCGAAGCATCCGAGCCGGACAAGCTCGGTCTGCGCCGAGCGAACCAGTTCGGGTGAATTGGGCTGCCTCGCCTCGCGCTTGGCGGCTTCAGCCGCGAACGTGTTCAGCGCAGCAACCACCAGTCCCCCGAGCCGATCGCATTTGAGGGCTTTGGCGAAGGCCTTCAAATCCTCGATGCCCGATCCTTCGCTGCCCTTGGCGGTGATCTGCTCAAGCCTGCCTTGCTCGTCCTTGCACACGATCTCCTTCGCCGCGGCGAGTTCGACCTTCTTGCGCGCCTCCTCGGCCTCCCTCGCCTGCTTCTCGCTCGCTGCCTTGGCTTCGGCAGCCTCCTGCTCAGCCCTGCGCTTTTCCTCGTTCGCCTTGCGCTCGGCAGCCGCAGCCTTGGCCTTCTGTTCGGCTTCCGCCGCCCTGGCCTGTCGCTCGCTGGCTGCGCGCTGCGCCGCGGCTTCGGCGGCGGCACGATCCTTTTCGGCCTGTTCGGCTTTTTGTTTGGCCTCGGCGGCCTTGCGTTCGGCTTCCGCGGCCCTGGCCTTTTCCGCGGCTTCCGCCGCCCTGGCGCGGCGCTCGTCGTCTTCGCGTTTTCTCGCCGCGGCCTGTTCGGCCTTGAGCGCCTCCGCCTGACGCCGGGCTTCCTCCGCGGCCTTGCGCGCCGCCTCGCGCTCGGCACGGGCCTGCGCCTCGCGCTCCTCGGCGGCTTTCTTCAGGACGTCGATCCGCTGCTGCGCGTTGACCGTCAGCGGTGAATCCGGGAAGCGCCTGATGAAGCGTTGTAACGCGGCAGGATCTGCCGCGTCTTTCACCCGGTCCCACTCCAGCGATTCTCTCGTCGGCATCTCGCGGCTCGGTGTCGGCGGCTGCGGAAGTGCCGCGAGATTGACGTTGCCCTGATGGTTCAGGGCCTCGATCTGGGCGCGCGCAAGATCGGCATAGAATCCAGTGGGATGCGTGCCCAGAAACACTTCCCAGGCCCGCTTCGTGCCGATCTGCTGAACCAGTTCATAATCGGCCTTGATGTCACTCGCCGGCGCCTCTCGCGCCACCGTCGGTGCCGGCACCAGCGCGATATTGCCGCCACCAAGCGCCCCATAGACGAACGGCTCCTGCCGGTTGTCGGTCATTTTCAGAACCTCGTCCCGGACCCTCCCGAAGGCCAGGCGAACGTCGAGACCGGGAACGGTGAGATTTTTCAGAACCGCCGTCGTAAACGGGCTGTGCAGGCCGTCACCATCGTCGGCCGTCGAGCCGGCCTTCGCGGCATAGGCGATCAGGGTGTCGGTGCTGGTCGGCTCGACCTTGCCAAGTCCCGCCGATACTGCCCGGGTGGCAGTCTTGCGCTCCCGGCGCATCGCCTTGACGAAGGGATTGTCGCGGCAGGCATCGAGGACGATCAGCCGCAGGCGCTTTGCGCCATCGGCCGAAGAAACCAGCCGCTCCAGCGGTATCGCCTCGTCCTCGGCGTCGCGGTCGCTGGCCAGCCGCGCATCGATCGGGATGAGGTAATTGACCCCGCTGATTTCGAGACCGTGTCCGGCATAATAGACCACGGCAATATCGGCTTGATCGGCGATCGTTTCGAACTTGCGGATCGCGCGTTTGAATTCGAGGTTACCGACATTGATCAGGGTATCGACCGTGTCGAAGCCGGCATCGCGGAACATCTTGGCGACCGAGTTCGCGTCCCGCGATGGGTTGGGCAACTGCGGAACGGTTTGGTAGCTCGAATTGCCGACCACCAGCGCCACGCGCTTCTCGGCCCGCGCGGCGTTGGTGGCAAGCATCATCGCAAGGAAAAATCCCCCGATTGCAGCCACCAATGGGACAAGGCGCTTAAACATTCTTGTTCCGGCGCGAACTAATAATCCGCGCCACAAATCCATTTCGGGCGTTCTCCGGGCGGAACGGCGGCATTCCCGAAATCTGCCGACCTCCAAAGCAATATCGTTTCAGCTGCTCACGATCAATCCAGACTGGGGCGAGCGGTCCTTGGATCGGGCAACCGTCAATGTATATGCCCGACTGGCCGGAGCCGGCGTGACCTACCTCACTAGCCTGTAAAAGCCGGACCACGGCACCTAATTCCGCACCTCTTCCGGAGTATTAAGATACCGCAAATTGTTGCCTGAATGGTACAGGGCTGGAGATTCATTTCTCTAACGAGACCTTAAGCCCGCGCTCCGCTTTCGCGTCCCGCGCCGTTCATCTAGATTTTTGTGAGACATTTTTTTGTTTTTCAATTCTTGGTTTGGGGACAGGGTATGGCTGTCAATTTCACGTCAGTGCGCCGCTCGGGTTATCTCGCTTTGGCCGGTCTTGCCGGCTCGGTTTTGGTTTCATCCGGCGCGTTCGCTCAAGCTCCGCCTCCCCTCACCACGACGTTCCAGAACTGCACCACCACGCAGGTTGCGACTCCAAGCATTATTAACAATATCGGCACGCTGGCGATTCCGGCCAGCGCCGCGAGTGCGGCGATTTCCGCGGCAATCGGCAACGTCAGCACGGCCTTCCTGACCCAGCAGGGCAGTGCCTTCGTGTCGGCCCCCGCCGATCCCGCGCCCGATCAGCCCGGCGGCGGCGTTTGGGCGCGCGGCGTCGGCGGTCAGGCGAACATCTCGTCCACCTCGAATTCGGTCGGCGTTTCGACCCAGGGCGGCGCTGTGATCAATACGGCGACGACCAATTGTAACAACCAACAGCGCCAGACCTTCGCGGGCGCGCAGGTCGGCACCGACATCGCACGTCTGAACTACGCGGGCTGGAATCTCCATCTTGGAACGACGGCCGGCTATCTCAGTTCGAGGACCACCGACAACGCTGGCTTCGGCAACGATTTCGAAGTCCCCTTCTGGGGTACTTACTTCGTCGCCACCAAGGGACGCTTCTTTGCCGACCTGATGGTTCGCCAGGAGTTTTACAACATCAACCTGAACAATCCGACGCTTGCGTTCAGCAATCAGCCGGTCGGGGCGCATGGTTGGTCGATCTCGGCATCGACGGGTTATAATTTCGATCTGGGCCAGGGCTGGTTCATCGAGCCGTCGGCCGGTTTCATCTATTCCAGGACTTCGGTCGACAGCTTCACCGCACCCGGCGTCGCCGGCACCAACTTCACCGGCATCACCGGTGTCGTTCAGACCAACGACGTCACCAGCCAGATCGGCCGCGCGTCGTTGCGCGTCGGCAAGGCCATCGCGACGCCGACCGTGGTCTGGCAGCCGTTCGCTTCGGCAAGCGTGTTCCACGAATTCGCCGGCGACGTCAGGTCGAACTACACCTCGATCAACGGCCAGTTTGCCGGCGGACCCTTTACGTTCAACCAGGGAACGACGACCTCCCGCGTCGGCACGTACGGTCAGTATTCGCTCGGCCTCGCCGGGCAGATCGTGAACACGGGCTGGCTCGGCTTCGTGCGCGTCGACTATCGCAATGGCGAGCACATCGACGGCTGGACCGGCAACGCCGGCATTCGCTACCAGTTCACGCCCGAGACGCTTACTGCCGTCATGCCGACCAAGGCTCCCAAGTCGCCGATCCCGGTCATCGGGGTAACGAACTGGACCGGCTTCTATGCTGGCGGATTCTTCGGCGCCGCTGCAGGCCGCACCGACATCGCGTTCCCGGGCTCGCCGCAGGCGACCAACCGGCCGTGGGTATTCGGACCGATCGGCGGCATCCAGCTCGGCTACAACTACCAGTTCCCCAACAACTGGGTTCTCGGCTTCGAAGGCGACATCGGCGCCGCCGACGTCCATGGCGGTCGCAGCGCCGGCACTCAGGTGGCCGTGCCCGGCATGACCTCGGCTCTCTTTGGCCTGCAGGACAAGACCTCCTGGATGGCCACGGCGACGGCCCGCGTCGGCTATGCCGTGGGCCGCACCCTGTTCTACGGCAAGGGTGGCGCCGCGTTCGAAAACAGCCGCGTGTCTGCGACCTGCTTCAATCCGCAAGGCCCGACATTGCAGCCTCCTGCTGCCCCCACTTTCTGCTTCAATCAGGCGGGCGTGGCGTTTGCCAACGGCACCGGTTTCGGTACCTCGAGCACCCGCGTCGGCTGGACCATCGGCTACGGTACCGAGTTCGACCTCGGCAAGAACTGGTCGGCCAAGGCTGAATACGACTACATTTCGTTCGGCAGCCATACCGCGCTGGCGTCCGACGGCACCACGACCATCCGGGACCGGGCCGACATCAGCCAGATCAAGGTGGGCTTGAACTACCGCTTCGGACCCACGGCGGTCGTCGCCAAGTACTAATCCAAGTACTAATCCGGCAACGGCGCGTCCGGGCCGAGGCCAAATCGAGAGTTTGATCGGGCGACCGCGAGCGGCGGTCGCCCGATTTCGTTTTTGCGCGCAAAAGTCGCGCGGGTTGATCTCGACAAGCCCCAACAAGGTGTATAGACGGGCGCGGCGTAATCCGGCGCCCCCCAATCCTGCCGCCACCCGTGAGTTCGTCGTCCGATGGCCACTCCCAAGCGATACGACCGGATCGCCTTTGTCGCGAGCGCAAGCGACCGAGGCGCAGGCCGCGCTGGCCAATCTCGTCAAGCTCTACGGCAATCATGATGCCGACGACGCCGATGTCGTGGTGGCGCTCGGCGGCGACGGATTGATGCTGCAGACGCTGCATCGCCACATGCGCTCGGGCAAGCCGATCTACGGCATGCATCGCGGCACTGTCGGCTTCCTGATGAACGAATACACCACGCACGATTTGCATACGCGGCTGGCGGCGGCGCGGGAATCCCTGATCAACCCGCTCCTGATGCGCGCGACCGACATCCATGGCACGGTGCATCTGCATCACGCCATCAACGAGGTCGCGCTGTTCCGCCAGACCAACCAGGCCGCGCATCTGCGCATCCTGATCGACGAGCACGAGCGGATGGCGGAATTGATCGCCGACGGCATCCTGGTGGCGACGCCGGCCGGCTCCACTGCCTACAATCTATCGGCACAGGGACCGATCCTGCCGATCAACGCAGCACTTCTGGCGCTGACACCGATCAGCGCATTCCGCCCGCGCCGCTGGCGCGGCGCCCTGCTCCCCAATTCCGCTTTCGTTGTCATCGAGGTGCTTGAAAGCGAGAAGCGTCCGGTCGCGGCCGCCGCCGACCATGACGACGTGCGCGACGTCCAGCGCGTCGAGGTGCTGTCCGACAAGACGATCTCGATGCGGATGCTGTTCGATCCCGGTCACAGCCTCGAGGAACGCATCCTGCGCGAGCAGTTCGGTTCCTGACGCCCGCCCGGTGACCATCCGGTGGTGACCTCGACCAGGGTCCTATCCGAAAAAAGTGGCGCCATCGGCTATTCGCGCGAGCCTGATAGACCCGCTTCTCAACCCTTCCTTAACGAGCGCCGCGATATGGTTAACACCAGTATACTGTTTTGCTGGGCCAGGCCGGACCATGTATCGCATCGACTTCAACAAGCTGCGATTTCTGATTTGCGACGACAATCCGCACATGCGCCGCATCCTGCGGACGCTGTTGCATTCGTTCGGCGCGCGCGAGGCCTATGAGGCCGAGGACGGCGCCACCGCGCTCGAAATGTACAGCCACTACGTGCCCGACATCGTCATCACCGACTGGTCGATGCCGATCTTCGACGGTCTCGAACTGGCGCAGATGATCCGGCAGCCGGAATCGAAGGGCAATCCCTACGCGCCGATCATCATGCTGACCGGGCATTCGGAGAAACGCCGCGTCACCGTCGCACGCGATGCCGGCGTCACCGAGTTTTTGGCGAAGCCGATCTCGGCCAAGGGACTCTATCAGCGCATTCTCAACGTCGTCGCCAACCCGCGCCCCTTCATCAAGACCAAGACCTATTTCGGCCCCGACCGCCGCCGCAATACCGTCAACGCCTATATCGGCCCCGAGCGCCGCGTCGGCGGCGAGGTCGAAGTCATGCAACAGCCGTCGCTTCTCGACAAGGCGCGCACGGCCGTCTAGCGCCGGCTCGGAGAGACCATCATGACAAAACAGAAGCCCGGCACGATACAGGTTAAGTCCTTTGCCGATCACCACGTGATCACGCAGCCCAATCCGCTGCGCAAGGTATTGGTGCGCGTTCCGGAATCCGACCTCGACGATCCCGTCGCCCGCGCGGAAAAGGCGCTCGCCGGACTGTCCGGCGAATTCAAGAACTGGATGACGATCGAGGCCGACCGGCTCTCGGCGGCGCATGCGGCCGTTCTCCGCGAGGGCTTCACCGTCCACAACCGCGAGGAACTGTTTCGCGCCGCCCATGACATCAAGGGCGACGCCGCGACGTTCGGCTTCCCTTCCGCGGGCGCCGCCGCCGAAAGCCTGTGCCGCATCATCGAACACGCGCCCGACCTCGATCTGGTCCCGGCGGAACTGATCACCCACCACATCAACGCCGTTAAGGCGATCGTGCGCGAACGCACCAAGCTCGATACCGCCATGATGGCCAGCACGCTCAGCACGCAGTTGCGCGGGGTCGCGGACGAATTTCTGCTCAAGGTCAACCGCGACCGTCCCGAACATCTCGAAGCGATCCTGGCGCCGAGCATCATTCCGGCGGAGTAAGCCCGCGTCTCTCAACGCGGTCGTCCCTGCGAACGCAGGGACCCATACGCCGCGGCTTCTCGATTAAAAACACGCTGGTCGACTTTCGCGCAACCATAAGCATTTGTGGTTATGGGTCCCTGCGTTCGCAGGGACGACACCGAATGTGTTGTCGCAGGATCGGCTAAGCCGCGATCAGCTTCGTAGGGTGGGCAAAGGCGCTCTTGCGCCGTGCCCACCATCAACAATTTCGATCATGCGTTAAAGATGGTGGGCACGCTTCGCTTTGCCCACCCTACGAAAATTTCGGATTTACGCCGCGATCAGATCGCGCGCGGGCGGCACGTGCGCTTCGTCGGCGACCAGTTCCTCGCAGAACATGCGGGCTTCTTCGCGTGCGGACTCGGTCGCAAAGCGGCGCAGCAGGATCAAGAGCGGCTCGGCGGATTTGCCGTCGGTTTCGCAATGGGTCAGAACGCGCTCGACCATGCGGCGGCGCAGTCTCTCCGCTCCACCGGTCGTATCGACATAGCCGGTCTCGCGGCCGGCCTCGAGCGCGACGCGGAACGCCGCGAAGGTCGATTCCGGAAGGCCGGCGCGGATCAGCAGCGCCTGCAGGCTGGCGTTGCCGCGGTCATGCACGAGCGCGGTGACGCGGGCCAGCGGCAGGTCGGCCAGTTGGGCCAGCGCGGCTTCGAACAGTTCGAGATTGCCCGACAACAGCGCGCGCAGGATCAGGCCGGCGTTGAGCTGCCCCGTGGCGCGCAGATGCTGTACCAGGCCGTGCATGTCGTCGCCGCGCGAGCGCGCCGCGATGCTGATGGTCGAGCGTTCGCGGGACTCCTCCGCCAGCCGCGCCGCCCTTTCGGGGCTCAACCAGTTGCGAGCGGCGGCGAACTGCGCCAGCGTGTTGGACAGTTTCGCGACCAGCGCCGCGCGGGTGGCGGCCGGCAAGCCTTCCAGTAACAGCATCGCTTCCCTGATGGCAGCGAGATGGCCATGCCGTTCGACAATGCGGTCCCAGGAAAATGGAGCAAGCTCGGCGTAGGCGTTTTCGATCAGTTCGAGCGCTGCCGCCGCCGAACCTACTTCGGCAATCGCGGCGGAAACCGACGACGGCAGATTGATGCGGCGGGCGATCGAACATTGCATGTCGCTGGTGCCGGTCGCGACGATATCGACCAGGTCGGCGTCGATCAGGAGCGGCGAATATTCGAGCACCGGCAGCGCGATCGACGGCTGGTCGGCCGCAAGCGCCCGCACGATCGTGGCCGGCGCGTCAGGGCTTCGCGCGAATACTTCCGACATCGCCTGGCGGACCAGCGGCGACGGATCGTCGAGCAGCATCAGCAGCGCGCCTTCGGCGGCGATGCGATCGTCCTCGCTGAGATCTGAAATCAACCAGGCCCGCGCCAAAGCCCGCGTCGCCTCTGCCCGCTCGCCTGCGGGAGCGGTACGAATCCAACTTATGAACTGCCGAACAATCATGGTCCTGGCTACGCAACCTGTGACGACACCGTGACGCGGTGCCACTATTAGAAAAAATAAACCATGACGCTTAACAAAGGGTTCACCATAACCGGCTGGTTTGATTGACGTTTTGTTAAGGAAGCGAGGAAGGTAAGAGGCACCGCCTCCTAATTTACCGTTCTCTGCGCAGCATTCTGGACGCAGTGTACGAATCTACCGGTCCCGCTTTTGTGGAAATTTGCAGCGTTCACGGAGTAATCAGGATGCGCTGGATGAAGTCTCTTGCAGTAGTTGGCGCAATCATTGCTGCGATCAGGTGGCACGAGTGAGCCAGGAGGTTCGCATCGTGATGAGCATTCTGATCTTGTTCAGCAGCGCATTGTTGCTGTTGTCTGCATGGATAGGGGTGCGTGCAGAAATGAGCGCGCGCAGATACTTTCCACTGCAATTCACCGATGATCTTTCATCGCGCTATTACATGACGTCCGTACTGTTCAATCGGTCGATACCCCTGGAAATCCGGCGGCGGGTCGGGGTTTCCTCGGCGCTATCGATGGTGGCCTTCGCGGGCTTCGCCGGGGTGGCCTACCTCGCCGACAATCCCGCCATCGCGCTGCTGTTGCTGCTGGTCTGCGGGCTCGCGGCCGCGAAAACCGTTGCGCAGTGGCATGAAGCGCGGCGGTAGCCAATCTCCGAACCGGATTCTCTGGCGGTTGCAGGGAAAATCGGCAACCCTGCGCCGGGGGACCGGAGTTTCGCTCAGCCGCTGAAGGTGCCGTCGCGGTCGCTGAAGAGATCGAGCCGGCCGGGTGCGCGAACCTCGGGCTTATGTCCGGACAACACAGTGCTTGCCGGCGCAACCGAGGTTGCTGGCGCAACCGAGGTCAGCGACGAGTTGCTGCCCCATAATTCCTGCACCGCCGGCGAAATCGGCTGCGTACGTTCGCCGGCCTGGAACAGCGAGCGGAAGATCGGCTCGGACGCGACCGAGGCCGTTTGCGACGTTGCCGCCACCGGCATCACGCTGCGCTGATCCGGAAAGCTCGAGAGATAGGCGGCGTTGTCGATCGCCGGCGCCGCGCTGCTCGCCACCGTGACGCGCCTCGGCAGATCGCCGCCGGCAGCCGCCATCGCGGTGCGCGTCACCGGCGAGTTGGCGGCGGCCTCGTAGCGGGTGTTCAGCACCGAATAGACCTGCGAGACGCTGCGGGCCTGTCCCGCAGCGATCATAGAAGATCGACTGGTTGGCCGCCGCCGCGTGCGGAAACATCTGCGCGGCGGATGCGTTCGGATTGTCCTCGGCGTTCTGGATCAGCTTGCCGGCGCCGCCGACGCCCATGAAATGCGCCATATAGAGTTCGGCGTCGGTCGGGCGGCGGCCGATCTTGCCGGTCAATTTGAAACTGTTGGACTGGGTCAGCACCGCCGCCATCGACGAGGCGGCCTCCGGATCGTCGCGCAATTTCATGATCGCCGCGCGGGCGTCGGGGTCGCTGACCGAATAGCTGCCGGAAGGATTTTTGGTGATGGCGTCGGCATATTGGCCGTAGCCGAGATGGGCGCCCGCTTCCTTCACCGTCCCGAGCCAGGTCTGGTCGATGAACTGAAACAGCCCGCGCGCCGACGAGGTGCTGGCGGCGGCCTTCGGGTTGAAGTTGGATTCCATCTTGGCGGTGGCGAGCAGATATTCGAAGCTGGCGCCGGTGGTCGAAGCCGCCTGCCTGATCGAGCCCGCAATTCGCGCGCGCGTGGGATCGACACCTGCCGCAGCCGTGGCGCTTGTTGTGTCGACCGACATGTCTCTGGTGCCCCGCTCCTCGCGAAACGACCGCGCGGGCTCTTAAAGCGCCGGCAATCAGCGCCTATACGCGGGCGAGACTGCCGCAATTGTGGTTAATGGCCGGTTAAGGAATGGCCGACGCCGCCCCTTACGGCTGGGCTTCGTAATAGCGGGCGACCTGGTCGATCTCTTCCGCGGTCATCTGTCGGGCGATGTTGCGCATCTGCTGGCTGATGTCGTTGCGGCGGGTGCCGGCCGCGAAGGCCTGCAGCTGCGCCTTGATGTAGACGGCCGACTGGCCGCCGAGCCAGGGACTGCCGGCCTTGTTGTCGATGTCGCCGTGGCAGGAGCCGCAGGGCGCGATGTTGCGCATCGGCGCCCCGATCGTGACGATCGCAGGCGCGGCCATCGCGGGATCGAGCTTGTGCGAGGGCACGCGCGGCAAATAGGCGTAATAGGCGGCGACATCCAGCATGTCCTGATTGCTGAGATTGGTCACGAACGGACTCATGACCACATTGACCCGCGCGCCGGTCTTGAAATCGACCAGCTCCTTGTAGGTGACGGCCGCAAACTGCCCGGCCAGATTCGGCGAATTGGCGTCGCTGACGCCCTGCGGCCCGTGGCAGATGGCGCAGCGTTGCGCCAGCGTGGCACCGCGGCCGATCGAGACCTGATCGCGCCGCGTCAGCATCTCCGACGTCATCACCACGTTCGAGGTCTTGAAGTCCGGCTGGATGGAATCGGCCTGCTGCGATACGCGCGGCACACCGGCGGCACTGCAGATCGCATCCCAGATGCCGCTCAGCTTGAGGTCCGGCTGCGCCAGCGGCAGCCAGATCAGGCCGGCGAATGCGGCAAGCACCGCGATGGCCACCGTCACGCCGACGCTCGCGCTGAACCACGGATTGCGCAACGAGAACAGCGGCTGCTCGCTCATCGGCTCGCTCCGACATAGACCGCGGGCACGTTGGTTTCCTTCAGCACCATCAACTGCGCGATCGGATAGCCGTAATTGACGACGGTGAGCCCGATCATCAGCGCAAGCCACAGCCCAAAGCTGTTCAGCGCGGCCGGGATCCGCGCCGGCATGTGCAAGGGCACGGCAAACCGGTAGGCCCCCGCCTCGCTGCTCGCGGCCCGCTGGCCGCGAACCAGCACGGCGAGGAACAGGATGCCCGAGACCAGCAGAATGAAGCCGCCGATCGCCGACATCGAGACCGAAAACGCCTGCGGCGAGATTGCCGGATTGGCGTAGTCGTAGAACGCCATGCGGCGCGGCATGCCGAGAATGCCGACATAATGCCACGGGAACGTGGTGACGATCATGCCGATGAACCACAGCCAGAGCTGGGTTCGCATCAGGCCGAAACTTTCCAGCGCGCGGCCGGTCAGATGCGGCCACAGATCATAGGCGATCGCAAAATACATGATGACGATGGCGCCGCCGAAGATCAGGTGGAAATGGCCGGTGATCCATTGCGTGTTGTGGACGCTGGCATCGAGCTGATAGCTCATGTTGATCAGCCCGCCGGCCCCGCCGAAGCCGAGCATGACCAGCGACAACGCGGTCGCCAGCATGATCGGATTTTGCCAGGGCAGCGCGCTGACCCATCCAAACGCGCCATGGCCGCCGCGCAGCCGGCTGGCGATCTCGGCGGATGCGCAGATCGTGAACACCGTCAGCAGTGTCGGCAGCGCCACCAGCCCGGTGAATACCGAATGCATGAACTTGAAACCGGCGCCGACCTGCGGATCGGCAAACAAATGATGCACGCCGATCGGCATCGCCACCACGACGAACAGGATGAAGGAGATCCGCGCCATGGCGTCGCTGTAGAGCCGGCCGCCGATCGCGCGCGGGAAGATGGTGTAATAGGCGATGTAGGTCGGGAACAGCCAGAAATAGACGATCGCATGCAGCGTCCAGGAGAAGAAAACCCGCGCCAGCCCGGCGTCGATGGTCGACCGCAGGCCGAGCGCAACCGGCAGGATCTGAAAAATGATCTCGAGCGCGGCGCCGACGGCGGTCCAGCCCCAGAGATAGGCGCCCGCGACATTGGCGAACATCGCCAGCGGCACGGGCTGTCGCGGATTCTCGCGCTTCCAGATCGCCAGGTTGATCGACATCAGCGCGACCCAGATCCATGAGCCGACCACCACCATCACGACGCCGATGTAGTAGAAGGGATTGCCGACCATCGGCGGATAAAAAGTGTAGAGCACCGAGGCTAAGCCCAGCGAAACCGGGATCATCGCCACCACGGCGCCGACCGCGACCAGGAAAAAGCCGGCCCAGGCCCAGCGGCGGCCGACCAGCGGCTTTTCCAGCGCCGCTTCCGTGATCGCATAGCCAAAGCCCATCGCGATCAGGGTCGGGAATACATAGCCCATCGCCGAGCCGTGCGCGGTGACCGAGCGATAATAGAATTCCGGATTGAAGTGCCAGGCATTGAGCGGACTGCGGACGAACATCTGCCAGGCGCCAAGCGCCAGCGCCGCGCCGAACACGATGAAGGCGAGCCAGAAATGGCAGAGGATGAGACGCTTGTTAGTCAACACAGGTCAACCTCCGCCGCGCGGCTGCAAGCTTTGCAAAGGCGGCCTTGTCGACCACCTTGACCTTGCCCCACATGCCCTGATGCCCGATGCCGCAGAATTCCTGGCATGGCATCACATGCTCGCGCGGCGCCTTGAAGCGGATCGGCAGCTCGGCGACATAGCCCGGCACCAGCATGGTGTTGATGTTGGTGCCCTCGATCAGAAGGCCATGCACCACATCCGCGCTGGTGGCGCGCAGGGTGATCGGCGTTTCCGCGGGCACCACGATGCATTGCGGCGTGAATGAATATTGCTGTCCGATCGCGCGCACGGTGACCGAACCGTCGGCCTCGAGCGTGCTGCCGAGATTGCTTTCGACGAATTCGCCGGAAAGATGCAGCGTCTTGGGGTCGGAGGTTTCGACCCGGCCTTGCGGCATGGTCGCCTGATGGATGCCGATGAAGGTCGCCATGCCGACCAGCACGCCGACGATCACGATCGACAGGATCGCCCATCGCCGTTCGATACGGGCTGCGACCGCTTCGCCGGCACCGTGATCCGTCTCCGTCATGCTCAGGCGCTCACCATGTTCAGGCGCTCCTGGGCAGGAATACCAGGAGATAGAACGCAAACCACAATCCGATCACGATCGCGGTCGCGATGCCGGCAACCGCAATGGCGCCGCCCGGGCCGGAGCGGACGATGGCGTCGACGCGCTCCTCCTCGGAGCCCAGCGTGGACGATTGCGGCGGGGATGAGTTGATCATGACGCCCCTCAGTTCAGCGTTGCCGCGCGAAGTTCATTGGCCTGTCGCGCCGAGACGGCTGCGCCGCGGTTGCCCCAGGACGTGCGGATGTAGGTCACGACGGCCGCGACCTCGTCGTCGGACATCCGGTGCGCGAACGGCGGCATGCCGTAGGGCATCGGATTGCCCGCCGTGCCCGGCGGATAGCCGCCATTGAGCACCATCCGGATCGCGTTGACGGCGGAAACCATCTGGATCGACTGGTTGCCGGCGAGCGGCGGATAATGCGGGGGCATGCCGAGCCCCTCCGCGCCATGGCAGCTCGCGCATTCGCGGTCGTAGATCTGCTTCCCGAGCGAGAGCAGCAGGCTACTCTCCGCCGAAGGCAGCGGCGCTGCCGCCTTCTCCGGTGACGTACCCTGCGCGAGGCTCTTCAGATAGATCGCCATCGCGCGGGTGTCGTCGTCGTTGAGATATTGCAGGCTGTTGTAGACGACTTCCGCCATCGGCCCGTAGACCGCGCCCCGGGCAGAGACGCCCTTGCGCAGATAGTCGGAAATCTCCTCGATGGTCCAGTCGCCGAGGCCGGCTTCCTTGTTCGAGGTCAGCGACGGCGCGTACCAGTTCTGCATCGGAATCAAGCCGCCCTCGAACGCCTGCGATTCCGAACTGCCGCCCAGCGCGTTGATCGCGGTGTGGCACATGCCGCAATGGCCGAGGCCTTCGACCAGATAGGCGCCCCGATTCCACTCCGCCGATTTGGTCGGATCGGGCTTGTACACGCCCTCCTTGAAGAACAGCGTGCGCCATCCGAGGATCAGCGAGCGATTGCTGAAGGGAAACTTCAGATCGTGCGGGCGGTTGATCTGCTTCACCGGCGGGATCGAGCGCAAGTAAGCATAGATCGCGTCGCTGTCCTCGCGCGTCACCTTGGTGTAGGAGGCAAACGGCATCGCCGGATAGACCAGCCCGCCGTCGGGGAAACGCCCGTTATGCATCATCTGGTAGAACTGGTCGGACGTCCACATTCCGATGCCGGTCTGCGGATCGGGCGTGATGTTCGAAGTATAGAGCGTGCCGAACGGCGTCTTCATCGGCAGGCCACCGGCAAAGATCTTGCCTTCGCGCGCGGTATGACAGGCGATGCAGTCGCCGGCGCGGGCGAGATATTCGCCCTTGGCGATCAGGGCCGCATCCTGCGCCGGCGCGGGCGACGCGCCGATCGCGAGCCACGCGGCGAGCAAAGCCGGCAGCAGCGCTTTCAAGGTTCTCGGCATCTGCGCGATCTCCCTTCAGTTCGGCTGGCTGCCGCAGGCAAGCGGCATCGGCAGGCTGCCGCGCCTGGCAAAGGACGGGTCCGTCGGCGCGGGACGCGACGACAGAAAGGCCGCAACGGCCTTGACGTCGTCCTCGGTCAGAAGACCGGCAACGATCTGCATGCAGTCCGGCGCCGCGGCGGTCCGGGTGCCGTAACGCCAGCCGCCGAGCTGCGCGCTGATGTAACTGGCGCGCAGGCCGAGCAGACCGGGTATCGCCGGCTCCATGCCGCCGAAGCGTCGCGCCGTGGCAACTGGCGCAGGCCGGAACGCCGCGCTGCGGGTCGCCATTGACGGCAATCGATTCGCCGCGCGCGAGGATATCTTTGCTGACGGAGGGAATAGCGGGTGCCGGGAATGGCGGCCGCAGCGAGGCAAAATGTTCGGCCATCTGCTTGAGGTAGGGGTCGGGCAGAAAATCCAGCAGATAGTTCATCGGCGGATATTTGCGGCGTCCGTCCCTGAACGCGACGAGCTGATTGTAGAGGTAGCCCGCAGGCTTTCCCGCCAGCCGCGGAAAATAAACGTCGCTCGTCCCCTCACCCTCCGCGCCGTGGCATGAAGCGCAGGCGAGGACGCGCGCGGCCATGGTGTCGGGCGGTTGTGGGGTGGTCTGGGCTCGCGCCGCGCCCAGCGAAAGCACGATCGAAGCTAGAAGGGAGGAAGCAAGCAGGGAGAGTGCCGAAGAGATTTGTTGCGCCACCGTGATGCCCCATCTCGCCCGCAAGATGGAACCCTCGCACATCGCACCAACGGAGGCAACGCAGCACTCGCGCCGAGAGCTGCGACATTGGCGCATGGATCAGCTGAATTTATTTGCGATACACTTTGGTCGGATCGAACTGCCTTGTCCGCGTCGACGAATGACAATCGCGTGTCACCATCGGCCGCGTCGATCTTGCGATAGAAGCACGAGTGCCGCCCGGTGTGACACGCTGCGCCGCTCTGCTCGACGCGGATCCAGATCGCATCCTGATCGCAATCCAGGCGCATCTCGACCACGCGCTGGGTGTGACCCGACGTCTCGCCTTTTCGCCACAACGCATTGCGCGAGCGGCTGAAGTACCAGGCCTCGCCGCTTTCGATCGTCTTGCGCAGCGCCTCGTCGTTCATGTGGGCGACCATCAGCACGTCGCCGGTCGCGGCATCGGTCGCGACGCAGGTCACGAATCCGGACGCGTCGAATTTGGGCTGGAAGGCCAGCCCCTCTTCGCGCTCGTTGGTCGTTGGAGATGTGGACACGAAAGCCTCGCTGAGAAAATTTGGCGAGGCTACCGGCTCGGTCCTCGCACCAGGGACAGGAAACGCTGCTGCTCCGCCGGATTGTCGCGGAACATGCCGGTGAACCGGCTGGTGAACGTCGTCGCGCCATGCTTGGCGACGCCGCGCACCGACATGCAGGTATGCTCCGCCTCGATCAGCACGGCCACGCCGCGGGGTTTCAAGACCTCGTCGATCGCGGCCGCGATCTGCGCGGTCAGGTGCTCCTGGGTCTGCAGGCGGCGGGCGAAGATATCGGTGAGCCGCGCCAGCTTCGACAATCCGACCACCCGCTCGACCGGCGTATAGGCGATATGCGCCCTGCCGTAGAACGGCATCATGTGGTGCTCGCATTGCGAGGTGAATTCGATGTCGCGGATCAGGACGAAATCGTCATAGCCGGCGGTTTCGCCAAAGGTGCGGTCCAGCACCTCGGCCGGGCACTGGTGGTAGCCCTGATAGAGTTCGTCAAAAGCTTCGACCACCCGGCGCGGCGTGTCCAGCAAGCCTTCGCGGCCGACGTTCTCGCCGATATAGCTGAGCAGCGACGTGCACGGCCTGTTCGGCCTCCGCGCGCGAGGGGCGCGGCAGGTCGGCGCGGACGGCAGCCGCCAGGAATTCGGCCGGATCGAGCTCGGCCGGACGGGTTTCCGGGGCTACATCGGGCGATTTCACTTCGGAAGCGGTCTTGCCGGGGCGGAGGGATTTGATCAATGCGTCCATGTCTTCTCCGTTCGACCGGCCGCAAAGGCCGGAGTGTCACCGGGCAGACGGGGCGGATTGCCCGCCGGGCGCCTGAGTCCCATTCAAAATACGACGACTACCGAACTGGTTTCATTTCGGCCGGCCTTCGCAAACGGCCGGGCTGTTTTTCCGCCGTTCCTGCCCATATATAGGACGATGAAACCCAGCCGCCAAGGGCGCTTCTGCCGCCGCCCGGGACACCTCATCTCATGCTGAACGACATCTACAACAAGCGGATCATCGAACTGGCGGGCAATATCCCCCGCCTCGGCCGCCTCCCCGACCCCCATGCCAGCGCCACCGCCCACTCCAAACTGTGCGGTTCGACCGTCAAGGTCGACCTCAAGATGGACGGGCCCGTGGTCACCGACTTCGCCCATGACGTGAAGGCCTGCGCGCTGGGACAAGCCTCCTCCTCGATCATGGCAAGCCATGTGGTCGGCTCGACCGCCGGCGAGTTACGTGAATTGCGAGAAACCGTGCGCAAGATGCTGAAGGAAAACGGTACTCCCCCGCAAGGCAAGTGGGCCGACATCGGCCTGCTCGAACCGGTGCGTGACTACAAGGCCCGCCACGCCTCGACCATGCTGACCTTCGACGCCGTAGTCGACGCCATCGGCCAGATCGAAGCGAGGGCGAAGCAGGCGGCATCGGCTTAAGGGGAAGTCCCCGCCCCACACGAGCCCGTCATGCCCGCGAAGGCGGGCATCCAGTACGCCGGGAATTCTCGATCAATTACAGACGCCTCGGCGTACTGGATCATCCGCTGACCGCATCGGGCGCGCATTCGCGCGACCCGTTGGCGGATGATGACACCGTATGTGCTGATAGAGCCCTACTTCTGCGGCTGGGCCGGCGCGGCGGCGGAGCCGCCGGTCGGAACCGCGGCTTCCGCGGTCTTGGTGGACTTGCCCGACTGCGGTTGCGCGTCGCCCTCGACGGCGGAACTGACGAAGCGGTCCTGCGGCTTGGCAGGCTTCGCCTCGGCCATCGGCACCGACGCATTGTCCTGCAGGAACACGTCGGCGACCGCATCGGTCGTGACCAGATTGCTCAGGCGCAATTCACCGCGCGACATCTCGTGCAAATCTTCCCACGGCGGCACGCTGAGTGCGAGCGACAGCAGATCGCCGGTTCCGCCCATGTCGAAGGTGAATTTTGCAAGCCGGCCGATGTCGCGCTCCACGATCATCAGGTCCTGCGCGGTGTAGCTTGCCGCCTTGGCGTCGTCGGCGCGATCGCCCATCCAGATCTGGTGCACGCGGACATGCGCCACTGGCGGCACGTAGCGCGTCTTGCCCGACAGCAGCAGGAACACGCACATCGACTCGCAATAGGCTTCCGGTGACACGCTCGCGCGTTCGCCTTGCGGGGTCTGCGTGCGCACGGTGGCGCCGACCGTGGTCAGCGCGCCGAGACTGCGGAACTTGCGGCCGAGCGCGATGGAATCATTGACCGAGCCGCCGCTGGAATCCAGCACGATGGTGGCGCCGGCGAGCTGGCGACCCTTCGCAAACTCCTCGAACTCCCTGGGGCTATCCGATGTGACGATGCCGACCGCCGAGACCCAGCCCCTGCAATCGGGCTGGCACGCATTCCACTTGAAATGCATCGGCTGCTTGCGTTCTTCGAGGGTGCCGCCGGCGTGGGCCGAGTTGCCCAGCGTCGTGACCGCGCCAGGCAATGCGAGACAAAAGGCAGTGGCGCCGAGGAGCGCCCAGCCGCGAAATTTCAGCGACCCCACAAACCTCAATTTGGTCCCTTCCCCCAAGCCCCGCCTAACAACCGCGGCAATGGCTTCAGTTTAGCCCAAGATGATTCTGTCATCGATCCGTCTCAAAACGGTAACCGTGCTGACCGGTGTCGTCCATAATACCTTGGCTTGCTACGCCGCTTCGCAGTGCGATAATTGTGAAGTGTGGCGCAAATATCTGCACCAGATCAGTTCCTTGTCTTGGAACTTCCGCAAGACTACGTACATGGCTCAGCATGGTGCCCACCGGTCAGTTACCGCAAAAGTTATGCACGGACTGTGCCAGCACGGCTCGCCGGCTGCCGCGCAATGCGGGGCGCGCGCTGATCTGGATCTACCGGCATACGCTGTCGCCACTGGTCGGCTACAACTGCCGGCATCTGCCGACATGCTCGGTGTATGGCGACGAAGCGATCGAACGCTTCGGTCTGTGGGGCGGCGGATGGATGACGCTGGCGCGGATCCTGCGCTGCCAGCCCTGGGGCACATCCGGCATCGACAATGTTCCACTGACCAGGCCGCCGGGTGCGCGATGGTATCTGCCGTGGCGCTACGGACGCTGGCGCGGCGTCAACGGCTGACGAATGCGCATTGCTGATGCGTGGGAACTCCGGTTCCCCCGTCCGCATTGTGAAGTCAGGTTTCTAACGCCAGAACGGCCAGAAATCTGGTAGCGGCCGCGACCCTATATACGCCCGCGGCTTGCGCGGAGGCGGCGGCGCTGGTGGCGCCGCGGCCGATGCTGCGGCGTCGATGGCAGGCGACCCGTCGTCGGCGCAGCCTTACCGACAGCAGCAAATTCAATTCAGGCGTGCGCCAGCGATAGCCGATGCCGAAATCGATCGGCTGCGCGCGCCGGAACAGCGCGGCATATGAATCCTGATAGCGTCCGGGGAATTCGTCGATCGGTCCCAGATAGCGGCCGAACGGGAAGAAGCGCCATTTCTTCGTGCTGTAATAGGCAAGCGGGATTCCGGAATCGTCCTGGATGATGGTGGCGCTGTTATTGAGCAGGAAGTCGCGCACCGTGGTGAAGTTGCCGGAATGCAGCAGATAGGAGGCGCTCTTGATCAGGCTGTTGCCGGGCGCGAGCGTCGCGCAGAATTTCAGGAAGCCGCTCGCCTTCGCGCCGGAGTTGGAAAGATCGGTCGAGAAATAATACAGCGTTTTTTCCTGACCGTCGCTGCCGGCAAACATGATGCGCACGCCACGCACGGCGTTCGATCCGGCATTTTCGCCCGCGAAATACGCCGCGCCCTGGTCGTCCAGCGAGATCGGGCTGACGCTCTTCACGGTCATGCCCGAGCGCGCCAGGAACACGTAGAGGATCGGCAAGGTGCCGCTGATCTGGCCCGCCTGCAGATCGGTCTTCATGTCCTTGGTGATGAAGAAGCTGAAGCTCAGGATCGAACCGAGCGAGCGCTCGACATTGTAGAGCGCTGACGCAATGCCGCCGCGCGGCAATCGCGAAAGATCAGGCACCGAGCCGACCGGCTCGAGCGCGCTCAGCACGTAAGTCGTCGCCTTGGAATAGAACGCGTTTGCGTAGAGAAAGTCCGGGCCTGAGAACATGTAGAACATGGTCGGCTTCGGCGCCGCCAGATTGGTGTCCGCCCAGGCGCGGATCCGCGACAGTTGGCGCTGCTCGAGTTTCTCGAACGCGCCGTCGAAGAACTTGGCGTGACGTTGCCAGGCAGCCTCGTTGGTCAGCGGCCTGAGCGGCAAATCCGCCGACGGCATCATGCCGGCCAGAAATTTCGCGGTATCGTCCACCGTTGCGGTTTGGGCATGGACGGTTGCCACGGCCGTCAGCAGCATGACGGCCGCGAGCGTCGCAATGCGCAGGGAATGCAGCATGTTCATTCGCGGCCCGCGGCGACTGCGGGGATTTGATCCGCCCGCTTGCGGAAAACGGCGTAAATCAGGAGACCTGAAAACATGATCAAAAGGCTGAGGAACGAACGCAGCGGCTGTTCCATCAAAAGATAGTACATCATGAAGCCGGTCACGAGCAGGAACACCGCCGGGGTTACCGGGTATCCCCAGGCGCGGTAGGGCCGCGGCAGGTCGGGATGCGTGATACGCAGCTTGATGACCCCGAGAACGGTAAAGAACGAGCAGAACAACAAAGAGAACTGGATGAATTCGAGCACCGCCTCGAAGCTGCGCGTAAACAGCATCAGGCTCGCGATCGTGAGCTGAAACAGGATGGCGTAAGCCGGCGCGCCGCCGGTCGACCTGCGGGCGAACGGCCGCAGCACCGGAATGTCCTCGCCCATCGTCATCATGACGCGCGGCCCGATCCACATCATGGCGCTGATCGAGGAGATCAGCCCGAAGCAGATCATCGCGCCGACGATGCGGCCGCCAAATTCGCCGAAGATGTAGCTGCCGGAAATCCGGGCGACGTCGAGCTGGCCTGCGAGCTTGTCGATCGGCGCGGTATGCAGGAACACCGCGTTGAGCGCGACATACAGCACCAGCACGATCAGCGTTCCGATCAGCATCGCCCGCGGCACGTTGCGTTCGGGCAACCTCACCTCGCCGATGATATAGGTCGCCGCATTCCATCCCGAGAACGAATACATCACGAACACGAGACTGATCGCGAACGGCGCGCTGACGATATGGGTGAAGTCGGAGGCCGATGGCGCGAACGACAGGGGCTGCGCCGTGCCGATCACGAAGCCGCTGACCAGGAAAGCCACGATCAGCACCACCTTCAGGATGGTCGCGATCAGTTGAAAGGTCGAGGAGTGCCGCACGCCGGTGAGTTGCACCAGCGACACCAGCCAGACCACGCCGATCGCAAGCGCCAGCGGCGGCGCATTGGGAAAGACCGACTTGCCGTACTCGCCGAATGCCATGGCGGCCAGCGCGACCGGTGCGGCGAAGCCGACGGTGGCCGACACCCAGCCCGCCACAAAACCGAAGGCCGGGTGATAGGCCCGGCCGAGGAAGTTGTATTCGCCGCTCGAGCGCGGAAACATTGCGCCAAGCTCACCGTAGGAAAACACCCCGCACAACGCGACGACGCCGCCTATCGTCCACAGCAGCAGGATCGAAAAGCCGGAGGGGATGTCCTTGACCTGAAAGCCGAGACTGGTGAAGACGCCGACGCCGACCATGTCGGCAACGACGATGGCAACCGCCACCAGAACCGAAACGCCGGAGCCGCCGCCAGAGAGCGAGCCGGGCCACGCCGGGCTTCCCGTTTCTGATGCCGCCATGTCGGACCGTACCTTCAGCGCCCGCAGCCAGGAGCCGCATCGTGCAGGCTGACGCCCCTCAATTCAAGCAATGTTAACAAGGGTTTAAATTGAGGCGGAAATAGGTTCCATGGTACCGCTCGGTTCCCTCGGGTCAGTAAACATCGTGACGCTCCCACAATCGCGACACGATTGCATGGTCCTGTCCGGGCTTCCGGACGTGGGGAGTTTTCCGGACGCTTAACGTCGCCTAAACGCGTGCGAGCTTACGCCGGTTGACGGTGGATCTTGGGGCATTGGGGTGGATGGACGGAGCAATTCCGAAATTCCTGATAGCTGATCGCGCCAGCCGGGCGACGTCCCCGGTGATGCCGCGCCGCGCCCTGCCGTTCCGCTTGCGGCTGCGATGGCATTGGGTGGCGATGGCTGCGCTGTGCGTGCCGCTGTCCTTTGTCCTGGTCCACTTCGGCAAGACGCCGAACGCCGACATGCTGGCGGCGAACACGGACGGCGCAAAATCCCGGGCCGCCAAGTCAAAAGCTTCGGGCGACCGGACCTCGATCGATACGTTCGAGGACCGCTTTCCCACGCTGCAATTCGCCGACCGTTTCCCGGCCGCCCATGAAAGCCTGCCGCAGGTCCAGCGCCAGGTCGCGCTGGCGCCGCAACCGCCGCGCACGGTACGTACCGAGCCCGTGCGGCTCGCCTCGCTCACGCCGACGCTGACGCTGCCCCGCACCGAGCGCGAAGAGCTGACCACGCTGGTCAGCATGAAGTCCTCGGCCTTCCCCTATTTCGGCACCAATCCGCGCTCTGAAGAGCCGTTCCTCAACATCTCCAAGGGCGACCGCAAGGGCCACCGCAGCTATGGCGGCCGGGTCTATTGGCAGGACGAGGCCTACAACGACAACCGCGTGCTGGTGCATGTCCCCGAGACGTTCGACGTCAGAAAGCCGGGCGTGATCGTGGTGTTCTTCCACGGCAACGGCGCGACGCTGGAGCGCGACGTCCGCGACCGGCAATTGGTGCCGCAGCAGATCTCGGATTCCGGCGTCAACGCCGTGCTGCTCGCGCCGCAGCTCGCGGTGAACGCCGCCAACTCCTCGGCCGGCAAGTTCTGGCAGCCGGGCGGCTTCAAGCGCTTCATCGATGAGTCGGCGAGCCACCTCGCCCGCCTCTACGGCGATCCGAAGTCGGCGCAGGCATTCGCGAACCTGCCGATCGTGATCGTCGGCTACAGCGGCGGCTTCCTGCCGACCGCCTGGAGCCTCGAGGTCGGCGGCATCCCCGACCGGGTCCGCGGCGTGTTCCTGCTCGACGCCGTCTACGGCGAACTCGACAAGTTCGCGTCCTGGATCGAGAAAAACCGGACCGGCTTTTTCGTCTCTTCGTATACCCGCTACACCAAGCGGCGCGATCAGGAATTGATGCAGACGCTCCGCGACAGGGGCATCACGGTCACCGAGAGCATGGACGGGGCGCTGCGGCCCGGCAGCGTGGTGTTCGTGCAGACGCCTGATGGCGTCACCCACCGCGATTACGTCACGCAGGCCTGGACCAAACATCCGGTCAAGGACGTGCTGGTCAGGATGGCGGCAACGCCCGCTTTGACCCGGGTCGCCAGCGCGCCTGCCGCGAGCCGGTAAAACGGTCAGGCGTCTGGCCTGACCTGCAGCACAATCCGCCCCATCGCGCTCCTGTTCGCCACCAGACCCATCGCCTCACCGGCACGCTGGAGCGGAAGCACGCGATCGACCTGCGGGCGGAGCTTGCCCTCGCCGACCCATGCCATGATCTTTTCCGCCGCGCGGGCAGCTTGCTCCGGGTAACGCTCCATCCAGGCGCCGACGAACACGCCGACGACCGAATAGTTCTTGAGCAAAGGCAGATTCATGGCGAGCGATGGAATCTCGCCGCTGGTGAAGCCGATCGGAAGCAGCCGACCGTTCCAGCCCATGAACCTCGCCAGCGTCGCGAAGAGTGCGCCGCCGACATTGTCAACGCAGATGTCGAGACCCTTGCCCCCTGCAAGGGACTTCACACGTTCACGCACGTCTTCGCACGAATGGTCGACGACCTCGGCCGCGCCATGGGTGCGGACCAGGGCTGCCTTCGCGGCACTGCCCACGACGGCAATGACCCGCGCGCCCGTCAAATGCGCGATCTCGACACAGGCGAGGCCGACGCCGCCGGCGGCCCCCGTCACAAGTACCGTCTCACCGGCCTGCAGCCGCGCCCGCTCAATCAATGCATACCAGGCTGTGAGATAGGTGTGCATCACCGTCGACCCCACGGTGAAATCAACGTTGGCCGGCAGCATGGCGACGCTGCTCTCCTTGGCGACCATGCGCTCCGCAAATGCACCGAACCAGTTGCCGCAACTGACCCGATCTCCGGGGCGGAAGCGCGTAACCCGGTCGCCGCAGGCCAGCACGATTCCGGCAGCATCCGTTCCCGGCACATAGGGAAGCGCCGGCCGCATCTGATAGCCGCCGCAGCTCATCAGGTAGTCCATGTAGCTGACGGACGCGGCATGGACGTCAACGAGAACCTCGTTTGCCGCCGGGCGTGGTTCGTCGACCTCGGTGAAACCAAGGGCCTCGATGCCTTTAAAGGCGTTGCAAAGAATGGCGCGCATCTCAGCCTCCGTGACGCGTTTCTGACGCGACGGAGTTGCCGCCGAAGAGACGCGGCAAGAGCATCGGAACGCGCCGGCGATACTGCTCGTAGCTCGCGCCGAACGCGGCAACGAGGTCTCGCTCCTCCAGCCTGACGCCGACAAGGATGTAGGCAGTGCTCATCATGGCGAACAACAGATGTCCCGCCGTCATATGCGGGCGTCGCCCAGAACGCGAGCAGCATGCCCAGCATCAGCGGGTGACGCACCAGACGGTACAGCAGCGGCGTCTTGAACGCCTGCATGCGACCGGCGGCTCCGCGCAGCGCGTCGACGACCTGGCGCACGCCGAACAGCTCGAAATGATCGATCTGGAATGTCGAAAGCAGCGCGATCAGCCAGCCCATCCAGAAGATCGCCGTGAGCATCGCTGCCGGCCAGCCCTCAACGCGCCAGACGGTCGCGGCGATCGGACGCCACTGCCAGAATATCAGGATCAACAGGGCGCTCGAGATCAGCACATAGGTGCTGCGCTCGCAGGAAGCCGGAATGATGCGCGTCCACCAGCGCTTGAAGGCAGGGCGCGCCATGACGCTGTGCTGGATCGCAAACAGGCCAAGCAAAATCGCGTTGATCAGAATTGCGTGAGCCGGGGCGCTGTCCGGTCCGACGTCGATCGTCTTCGGGACGAGGAAATTACCGAGGAAGGCCGGCGTGTAGGCAAATGAAAGCGAGAAGATGAGATAGCTCGCGAGGCCATAAACGAGGGCGGCGGCGCGTCCAATCATGACGTTTCTCCAAAGGGTGACGGTGTATTGCGCCCGGTGCTATCATCGCAGCGTCCCCTCAGCGTCCCCGGAACGCCACCGCGTTCCCGGACGCCCCCACTGAAGATCGCATCGCCATGGCTTCGTTCAGCGTCCGGACGCTCGGGTTCCCGGAGATCCGTTGTGATGACCGCCTGTGCCCGTTGGCGTTGCGCAAGGGCCTCGCGCTGCTGGTCTATCTCGCCGAAGCCAAGGGCCCGGTCGGGCGCGATGTGATTGCAACCATGCTGTGGCCGGAAAGCCCGGCGGAGGTGGTAAGGGCGCGGCTGCGCCGGCTGCTGCACCGCCTGCAGCAGGTACTTGGCGATGTCCTTGCGTCCGACAGATCCACGGTCCGGTTGTCGGCAACGATCGATCTGCAAATCGATTCACGCCTGTTCGAAGAGGCTTGCGACCGCGGCGAATTCGAGCGCGCCTGCGCGCTCTATCAAGCCGACTTTCTCGACGGCTTCTCGCCCGGCGACTGTCCGCAATTCGACGAGTGGGCGTTCTTCCGAAAGGAGGCCCTGCGCGGCCGCGCGATCCAGGCGCTCGAGCGGGTGGTGCAGGAGAAGCAGGCGGCGGGCGACTACGCATCCGCTGCCGCGCATGCCGGCCGCCTGGTGGCGCTCGATCCGCTCAGCGAAATCTATGCACGCCACCTCATTCGCAACCTGATGCTGGGCGGCGATCGGGCCGCAGCCGAGCGCCAGCTCAAGGCGCTGACACAGCGTTTGCGCGACGAACTCGACGTGGCGCCCGAAGCCGAGACGAATGCGCTGCTCGAAGCCGATGCCGAGGCGCCGCCGCCGACGCAATATGTCAGCGGCGGCAGCGTGCATCTCGCATTCCAGACCTACGGCAAAGGGGCCACCGATATCCTGATGCTGCCCGGCTTCGTGTCCCATGTCGAACGCGTCTGGGAGGACGCAGGGTGCCGGGCGTTCCTTTCCTCGCTGGCGGAGATGGGCCGTCTCATTCTGCTCGATCGCCGCGGCGTCGGCCTTTCCGACCGGGTCGGGTTCAGCCCCAGCGCAGAGGCGACCGCACAGGACATCCGCACGGTGCTCGATGCTGCGGGCTCGCGCCGCATCGTGCTATTCGGCGCATCCGAAGGCGGACCGGCCTGCATCAGCTTCGCGGCCGAACATCCCGACCGCGTCGCGGGGCTGATCCTGTTCGACTCGCTCGCGAAAGGAAGCTTTGCACCGGATTATCCGCATGCGTTGCACGCCGATCAATATGATGCATGGCTACAGCAACTCGTGTCGGCCTGGGGCGGGCCTGCGGGAATCGAGACGTTCGCACCAAGTCTCGCCGGCGACGCCAAAACGAGAGCCTGGTGGGCCGGCCTGCTTCGTGCGGCTTCGAGCCCGGGCGCCATCAAGGGCGTGCTCGAGGCCCTGCGCGATACGGATGTGCGGCATCTTCTCAAGCGGGTTGCCGTTCCGACGCTGGTGCTGCATCGCCGCGGCGACCGCGCCGTCCGCATCGGCGCCGGAAGACATCTTGCCGACCACATCCCGCAGGCGCGCTTCATCGAGCTCGACGGCGCCGATCACTGGGTCTTCGCCGGTGACCGGCAAGCGGTGCTCGACAGCATCAGGCTGTTCGTCCGCGATCTCGCGAAGTGACCGGCCGACATTCGCGGCTTGTGATTACGTTGCTCGGGCTTGCCGGAGTCTGCTGCGTCCGCCTCCGTTCGAAGATAATGACTCCCGACCCGGTCGAGGGTAGAGCTACAAAGGTATGGTGACCGACGCTCCGGCAATCGTTATCCGACCCAGCTGCTCGCGATTTCAGCGACTGGGAGCACGTGCGTCAGCTGATCCTCGATGCGTTTGCCTACATGGGGCCGCGCATTGATCCGCCCTCATCGGCCTTGAGGCTGACGCCGAAATCGGTCCAGGCTAGCGCCGAAAGCGGCGCGCTGCTGCTCGCCTACAGCGCGGGTGATCTGGTCGGCTGCTTATTTCTGCACCAGAAGAACGATGCACTCTACATCAGCAAGCTGGCCGTCAGCCCGACCTTGCAACGCGCTGGTATCGGTCGAAAACTGGTGGAAGCCGCACGCGGCGAAGCGCGACTGCGCGGAATCGGCATGCTCGAACTGGAGACCCGCATCGAGCTGACGGAAAATCACGCGGCGTTCGCCCGGATGGGATTTATCAAGACGGCCGAGACCTCCCACGACGGGTTTGACCGAACGACCAGCATCGTCATGCGCGCTCCGGTCTAGGCTTTCGCAGCCATGGCCATGCAATCGGAACCCCAGGCCGACATAGGTGGCTACGCGCCGCGGCCCTTCCTTGGCTTCGTCAGGATCACCGCGATCACCGCCAGCGCTACCAAGGCCGTGGCGACGTAGCCTGAGGCGTAGAACAGATCGCGGGCGTACAGAAAGCCGCCGATCGCCGAGCCGGTTGCCTGCCCGATGTAGAGCGCCGACGTATTGAGCGACACCGAGGCGGATGCGAGCGCGGGCGCGGCGCCGACCAGCCTCACCTGCTGCATCGAATTGGTCGAGGCGAACCCGATGCCCCAGATCGCGACCGCACACGGCCATCAGCGAATAAATGCCGGCGCTCAGCGCCCAGCCCGCGAGGCCGGCCAGCAACACCAGCATGAACAGCAGGGACGTCTTCCAGGCACCCCAGGTATCGACGATGCGGCTGGCGGTGAAGGTGCCGATCACGCCGCATGCGCCGTAGCACGCAAACACCAGGGCAATCGGGTCCGGCCCTGCCCCGGTCAGGCGCGCGAGCAACGGCCCCATATAGGTGAACACCACGAACTGGCCGGACATCTGCAACGTCGTGATCAACAGCAGCGCTGGGATCATCGGATTGCGGCCGATGGCGGCCCAGGTCTTCAGATCGACCGGCGCACCGATCAGGCCGCGCGGCAGACGCCACACCAGCAGCAGGAAACTCAGGCACCCCATCAGGCCGATCGCGCCATAGACCGCCTGCCAGCCGTAACGGCTGGCGATGAACGTGATCGCCGGCAGGCCCACGGCCGCCGCCAGCGACCAGCCGAGAAAGATATAGGCGATGGTGCTGCCGCGCTTTTCTTCCCTTACGATCAGCGCACCGGTTCCAGCGGCCTGAGGGGTATAGAGCGCGCCGACCGCCGAGCATGACCAGACGAATGGCCGAGCAGACTTGCGTAGCCAGGCGCAAGGGCAGAGGCGAAATTGGCGAGTGCCAGCACTGCGATCGTCACCGTCAGCAGGGTACGGCGCTCGATCCGGGACGTCAGCCACGCCGTAACCGGCGAGCCGACGCACAGCACGATCGCGCCGAAGGTGATCAGAAGCCCCGCGGTGCGGATCGAGACATCAAGACCGGAGGCGAGTTCGCCCAGCATGCCCGCCGGCGCCAGCACCGAGCAGCCGGTGACGACATTGCCGAGCATCAATGCGGTGGGAGCGAAGCGGTTCACGCCGCGCGTATAGCAGCCGCTACTTTTAATGCAACTGCATGGAAATGCATGCCCGATTATCTATTGCGCATCTTGCGCTCACTTCGCCGGAGTTGCCGGAGCCGCAGGCGTCGCCGGAATTGCCGGAACAGCGTTGATGTGGGGAATGGACGACGCCGCCGCGGGCCGGGCGGTGTTGGCCGGGCACGACGACAGGAGCTGCGTCCATGATGCGCCGAGGCCAAGCGTATCGATATCGAATGTCGCCAGGTTGGTCTTGCCCTCCGCGCTGAGGGTGCCCTCGCCCATCTGCAGGCGCGATGCCGCCAGCATCGCCTGCATGGCATCGGGCGCGACGACGTCGCTCCACACCTCGTACTTGCCGACGCGCGCCGGATACTTGCCAAAGGCGACCGATTTGTCCGAACCTGCCATCAGCATCATCGTTTTGAGGCCGCCGGCCTGGTCGGATTCCCGCACGAACATCAGCCGGGCGCGATCCTTGTTCTCGCAGAACAGCCGCCATTCCATCGTTCGGAACGACACGCCATCGCCCTGTTTTGCCGCGGCGATCTTGCGGATGTACGGGCGCGACGCGGCTTCGAACGTCCACGCCGTTTCGGGCAAGGGGCGCGTGTCGATACCGAACCGATAGAGCTCGGTGCGCGTCAGGATATGCAGGCTTTCGAATTTCACCGTCTTGATGAGATCGTCCAGCTCGCGGGCAATTCCCATGGAGACGACGAAGGCGGCGCGCTCACGGTCGGCCCTCGCCATGCTGCGTTGCTTGAACTCGGCAATCTGCTGCGCCGAGAACGGCCCGCGCGCGAGCAGCGTCAGCCTGGAATTATGCACGGCGACCACGGCATCGGGCGCGACCTCGCGGGTGGTGGCGCCGAGAAACAGATAGCCGCAGGCGGAATTGCACATGGCGTTACGGGTCGTGAGCTCGGCCTCGACCTCCCCGCCTGCCGTCTTGACCTTGAGGCAGGCCGCGTCGACCTGGGTTCCTCCGGCGCAGCCGGTTGCGATGGTGCGTCCGATCCGGGCGACGGCCTTCCTGCTGCGCAGCAGGCGGGCGATGACATAGGACGGCCTGACCGAGCCGCCCGGCGAATGAAAATAGATCGGCCGCTTGCTGTCCTTGACGTCGCGCAGGAAGCGGCCGACGCGCGCGGCCGCGCCCTCATCGACCTGGCCTTCGACCGCGATCCAGCGATCGCAACCCGGGCCGCACGCATTGGCCGGGCCTTTGGCATTGTAGATGATCAGCCTGGGCGGAAATCCGGCCTTTTCGGCCGGCGTTTCGGCACGCACCTCGCCGTGAACCAGCAGCAGGACTGCGAGAAGGAGAAGGCGAAGCATCATGACCGGCGTATTCAACGGGGTATGGAAGCAATGGCGCAGCTGAAGCTAGACAATGCCCGCCGACACCGCAACCTTTGGTCGCCGCACCTCTCGCGCGGCTGCCTGAGCGATCGGACCGAGACCCTTGATTGTAAGCAGGATTTGACCTGAATTTCTCGATATTGCCCGATTGCAGGAGCCGAATCGCCTGCTATACCGCTGCTTCCCGCTTACCTGCGCTCGTTCGCAGGAGTGAGCTTCAGGAGAATGACATGTCTGACCAGAACCCGCCCGCATCCGGATTCCAGTTCGGCCTTGCAAATTTGAAACCGGCCGAGCCCTTGGAAAAGATCACCCTCACCTTCCCGGACGGCGCGAAGCGCGAATATCCCAGGGACATCACCGGGCTCGACCTCGCCAAGGGCATCTCGCCGTCGCTGGCCAAGCGCACGGTGGCAATGGCGCTGGATGGCGTGGTCGCCGACCTCAACGATCCGATCTCGGGCGATGCCAAGATCGAACTCATCAACCGCGACGACGCCCGCGCGCTGGAACTGATCCGGCATGACTGCGCGCATGTGCTCGCCGAAGCCGTGCAGTCGCTGTGGCCGGGCACGCAGGTCACCATCGGCCCGGTGATCGAGAACGGCTTCTATTACGACTTCTTCCGCAACGAGCCGTTCACGCCGGAAGATTTCGCGGCGATCGAAAAGAAGATGCGCGAGATCATCGCGCGCGACAAACCCTTCACCAAGGAGGTGTGGGACCGCGAAAAGACCAAACAGGTGTTCCGCGACAAGGGCGAGGCCTTCAAGGTCGAACTGGTCGATGCCATTCCCGGCGACGAGCCGATCAAGATCTATTTCCAGGGCGACTGGTTCGACCTCTGCCGCGGCCCGCATATGAGTTCGACCGGCAAGGTCGGCAACGCCTTCAAGCTGATGAAGGTGGCGGGCGCCTATTGGCGCGGCGACAGCAACAATCCGATGCTGACGCGCATCTACGGCACGGCGTTCGCCAAGCAGGAAGAGCTCGACGCTTACCTCAAGCAGATCGAGGAAGCCGAGAAGCGCGACCACCGCAAGCTCGGCCGCGAGCTCGACCTGTTCCACTTCCAGGAGGAAGGCCCCGGCGTGGTGTTCTGGCACCCCAAGGGCTGGACCATCTTCCAGGCGCTGATCGCCTATATGCGGCGCCGCCTGACCGGCGATTACAGCGAGGTCAACGCGCCGCAGATCCTCGACAAGGTGTTGTGGGAAACGTCCGGCCACTGGGACTGGTACCGCGAGAACATGTTCGCGGCGCAGTCCGCCGGCGACGAGGCCGAGGACAAGCGCTGGTTTGCGCTGAAGCCGATGAACTGCCCGGGCCATGTGCAGATCTTCAAGCATGGCCTGAAGAGCTACCGCGACCTGCCCTTGCGTCTTGCCGAATTCGGCGTGGTGCATCGCTACGAGCCGTCGGGCGCCATGCACGGCCTGATGCGCGTGCGCGGCTTTACGCAGGACGACGCCCATGTGTTCTGCACCGAGGCCCAGCTTGCCGACGAGTGTCTCAAGATCAACGAGCTGATCCTGTCGACCTATGCCGATTTCGGCTTCGACGGCGAACTCACGGTCAAGCTCTCGACCCGGCCGGACAAGCGCGTCGGCACCGACGAGATGTGGGACCATGCCGAGCGCGTGATGGCGACCGTGCTCGCTGAAATTCAGGCCAGCGGCAGCAACCGCATCAAGACCGCGATCAATCCCGGCGAAGGCGCGTTCTACGGGCCGAAGTTCGAATATGTGCTGCGCGACGCCATCGGCCGCGACTGGCAATGCGGCACCACGCAGGTCGACTTCAACCTGCCGGAACGTTTTGGCGCGTTCTATATCGATGCCGACGGGTCGAAGAAGGCGCCTGTCATGGTGCACCGCGCGATCTGCGGCTCGATGGAGCGCTTCATCGGCATCCTGATCGAGCACTTTGCCGGCAACTTCCCGCTCTGGCTGGCGCCGATCCAGGTGGTGGTGACGACCATCACCTCCGAAGGCGACGAATACGCCAAGGTGGTCGCGGCCGCCGCGCGGCGCGCCGGCCTGCGCGTCGAAATCGACCTGCGCAACGAGAAGATCAACTACAAGGTCCGCGAGCACTCGCTGGCAAAAATCCCGGCCCTGCTCGTCGTCGGCAAGAAGGAAGCCGAAACCCATTCGGTCTCGATCCGCCGGCTCGGCAGCGACGGCCAGAAGGTGATGCCGACCGACGAGGCGCTGGCCGCGCTGGTCGAGGAAGCGACGCCGCCGGATGTGAAGCGGATGCGGGCCGCGGACTGATCATAATCGGTCTAAATCGGCTTCCGCTGGACCGGCCGTGCCACTATCTCTGGCACAGCCATTTCCGACGAAAGAGAGACTTAGTGCCCGACGCCATTGAACTCCTGAAGATCCGCCGCTCGGTCAAACCCCGCGAGATGAGCGGCCCCGGCCCTTCGCCTTCCGAACTCGACACCATCCTGACCATCGGCGCGCGGGTGCCGGACCACGGCAAGCTGACGCCGTGGCGCTTCATCGTGTTCGAGGGCGACGCCCGGGCGCGGGCCGGCGATGTCATCGCGCAGGTGTTTGCGAAGAAGAATCCGTCGGCTCCGGCCGCCGATATCGAGGCGGAGAAGCGCCGGCTGATGGATGCGCCGCTGGTGATCGCGGTGGTCAGCTTTACCAAGCCGCACCCCAAGGTGCCGGCCTGGGAGCAGGAACTGTCCGCTGGCGCCAGCGCGATGAACATCGTCACATCAGCCACCGCGCTCGGCTATGGCGCCAACTGGCTCACCGGCTGGTTCGCGTTCGACCGCGACGTGCTCGACGGGCTCGGATTGAAGGCGGATGAAAAGCTCGCCGGCTTCATCCACATCGGTACGCCGGCAAAGCCTGTGGAAGACCGCCCGCGCCCGATGCTGTCCGATATCGTGACGCGGTTCTAGATTCCGGGACCAACTCTACTTTGCATGGGGTTGTTTTCGCGATTTTGCGTCTGGGGCCTGCGGTGTACCGCCGAAAGGTATCGGCACCGTCCATGCGCGGCTAGCGCGCGATGACCTCGACCTCGCCGTCGACGCCGTTGACGACGTTGAAGGGCCGCTCGAACACCTTGCCTTCGTTCTTGGCAATCGCGCGGTATTCGCCCTCGGACAGCACGACGCGCGGAAACGCGCCGATCGACTCCTTGATGACGTCGCCGCCCGGCGTGATCACCGACCACGCGGTGTTGGCGAGCGCCTCGCCGCCCCTGTCGCTGACCAGTTTCAGCGTGATGACAGCCGCGCGATGGCTGACGGTCACGTCCGTCAGCTTGCCGGCCTGGACGCGGATGTCGGAGCGCACCACCGAGTTGGCGTCGCCATAGTTGGAAATGATGTAGTAGGTCCCCTCCGGCAGCAGCGCGACATCGCCTGCGGCCACGTTGGGCACCAGCGACTGGCGTTCAGCGCCGGCGCTGCCACCCTCGAACTGGCTGCCCTTGTAGAGCGCGAACGAAATCTGGTTCGGCGGAATCTTGCTCGAGCCGACGCGGCCCTCGATGCGCAGTCCGCCGGCCGGAAGCACGAAGGCCACGCGATCGGTCTCCGCTTTCAGGCTTACCGCCCGCACCGCGCTGACCAGGCCAAGGGCCACGTGGACGACGTAATTGCCGGGCGGCAGCACGATGTTCGGGGTCGCGCCACGCTCCTCGCGGATCAGCTTGAACGTGCCGGTGTCGTCGGGCTTGTCGGCGAACACCCGCCACACCAGCCCGCCATTGATGGCCGGCAGATCCTTGCCGTAGCGGGCCGTCAGCGACAGCACCCCCTGAGTTGGAACCGCGGCGTGCCGGAGGCGCCACCGGCGGGATCGTTGCGATCGTCGGTGGCACAATGGTCGGCTGGTTCAAGCGGCGGCGGGATCGTCCCGTCCCCGACGGCGGCGCCAGATTCATGGCTGGCGCGGTCTGGACATCCGGAACCGCGGCCGGCGGCACCGGTGGCGGGCGATCCGAGAACATCTGGGCCGATACCGGGGCCGGAAGCAGCGCGGCCAGCGCCAAGGCGAGCGCGAAGGCAAGCGCCAGCCTCCGGGAAGGGCCATCCGCCCCGCCCGAATCCAACGATACCGTTACAGCCCGAGATCATGGCCATGCTTTTCACCGAAAACGCGGCAAATTCAAGCCTCCGGAGCGGAACTTCGGCCGGCGACGGTGGCGGAACCCGAATCGGCACCCAATGTTAATGCGGCAGTGGTGGTCCAGTCACATTCCCTGCCTAGGCCGCTTTGGCCGGGCATAAACCATGCATGCGGATCGGAATGGACGATTCTGGCGCTGCCGCGCCGCGGCGGATATCGTTGAAGCCGCAGGAGAGTTTGCGTGTTGGATAGCTGGATGGGTCGCGGCCAAAAGGGCTCCGATGCCCAGGACAAGGTAGGGCTCGGCAGCATCCGCCGGCCGGTGATCGGACTGGCGCTGGGCGGCGGCGCCGCCCGCGGCTTTGCCCATATCGGCATCATCCGGACGCTGGTGGCCCATGGAATCATTCCCAACGTCGTGGTGGGAACGTCGATCGGCGCCGTGGTCGGCGGCGCCTATGCCTCCGGACATCTCGATGCGGTGGAAGAATGGGCACGCAGCCTGCAGCCGCGAAGCGTCTTCTCCTATCTCGACATCCGGCTGAACGGCTCCGGCCTGATCGGCGGCGCCAAGCTTGCGGCCGAAATCGAGGCTGCGATGGGTCCAGATTCTGATCGAAGACCTGCCGATGAAATTCGCCACCGTTGCGACCGAAGTCCGCACCGGCCACGAGATCTGGCTGACCCACGGTCCGATGGTGGACGCGATGCGCGCCTCCTATGCGCTGCCCGGAATATTCTCGCCGGTGCTGGTCGGCGACCGCTGGCTGGTCGACGGCGCGCTGGTCAATCCGGTGCCGGTGTCGGCGGCGCGCGCGCTCGGGGCGGAGATCGTCATCGCCGCCAATCTTTCCAGCGACGTCTTCACGCACTCCACGACGATCTACTCCCACGGCCCGACATCAGGCGTTTCGGTATCGGTGATGCCGGAAGCGGTACCTGAACCCGAGCCGCGGAAACGCGGTATCGGAAAATTCTTCTCCGCCGAGCGCACCATGAAGCGTGAGTTCTTCGGCGGCGGCGGACGGCCGGGTATCTCCTCGGTCATGGTCGATGCCTTCAACATCATGCAGGACCGCATCACCCGCGCACGGTTGGCGGGCGATCCGCCGGACCTCCTGATCTCGCCCCGCGTCGGCAAGATCGGCTGGTTCGATTTTCATCGCGCCGACGACCTGATCGTCCACGGCGCCGCGCGGCCGAACGCGCCATCGAATCGATCCAGGAGGCGATCCACATCCTGGCGCCGCCGCCGGCGGGCGACGCCGAGCCGGCGGTGGAAAAGGCCGAGAAGGAATAGTGGAACGAAGTTACTGCCGGAGATGGACCGGTTCGCGCAAGACAGCGTCAAACAAGTCACGCCGTCTTGATGTAGTCGCGCAGCGCTTCCTGCTCGGTCTCGTATTCCTGGACGCGGCGCTTGACGATGTCGCCGATCGAAATCAGGCCGACCACCTTGCCCTCCTCGACCACGGGCAAATGGCGGAACTTGCCGATCGTCATCATTTCCATGATGCCGGAGACGGTATCGGACTCGCGGCAGCTCACGACCTTGCGCGTCATGACCGCACTGACGGGCTCCTCGAGCACCCTGGCGCCGCGCTCGCCCAGCACGCGGACAATGTCGCGCTCCGAAAGGATACCCTCGAGGCGGCCCTGGTTCATGACCAGCACGGCGCCGATCTTGCGTTCGCCAAGGATCTTGACCGCCGCCGAAAGCTTGGCGTCCGGCTCGATGCTCTGGATCTGGTGGCCCTTGGTGTCGAGAATTGAACGTACCGTCATTGTCGCCTCCCTGAATCCGTTCGTGCCCCGAGAGCCCGACTTGTTCGCGAGTCTTCAATCAACAGTTCCGCGCCGGTGTCGTTTCAGGGCACGGTTTACAAGGCGGCGTCATGCGCGGCAGCGGCTTTGGCATTGCGTTACAACTTATGCGGATGATGGATGAAATCGCCGCTCGCCGCAAGCGACGATCAGACGCGGCCAGGCTCGTCCGGCGATGAAACGTCCGCCGCATGCGGCATCGCACGCGGCACCGGATCGAACAGCGAAAACAACATCAGGCCGGCGAGAAATCCGCCGATATGCGCCTGCCAGGCCACGCTGGCGCCGTCCGTGCCGATCGAAATCGACCCGAGGCCGAAGATGATGTTGACGCCGAACCACACCGCCAGAAATGCGAGCACGCGCGTGTTGCGCAACGCCCGGGCCAGCGACAGCGCTGGAACTTTCGCCGCGGCATCCGCATCGCCCCGGGTGAACGAAAGAAAACTTCCCTGCACGAAGGCGAAGCGGATGGCGGCGGCCATCGCACCGGATACCGATGCCGAGGCGCCGATCATCGGCGCGATGGCGTGCTCATGGGTAACGAGATGCGCCAGCGCGCCCGCGGCGGCCGTCACCGCCATGAATGCGAAGAACCTGACTGGCACCGAACCGGCGCGCCAGCGCGCTGCCGAACGGCAGCAGCCACAGCACGTTGAAGCCGATATGGCTGAGATTGGCATGCAGCAGGGAATAGGTGACGAAGGTCCAGACCTTGGCGCCGGCCCCGCCGGGAAAGGTGATGTTGAGCAAGCGTGGAATCGTAGCGCTTGGGAATGAAACCGAACACGTCGATGGTCCAGTTCTCCAGCTCCACCGGCAGCAGCACGCGCAGATGGATCGCTGCGATCAGCAGTACATAGGCCGTCAGCGCGCCCGGCAGCGTCAGCATCGGCTCGTGCGGGGCGTCAGGCGGCTCGACCGGGGATGAGTAAGACTGCGATTCCAAAGGCAGGACCTTGCAAGTCGGCTTCGAGGCATATCGGTTCAGATAGGCGGCTTTACCTGCCCTGTGCAAGTGCACAATCACAGCCAACCATGTCTCGGACGCGGCGCAGCACGTGGTGATGCAACGCAGAACCGGGACCCGGTTGGCTGCATCTGGGTCAGGCTCCGCGGAGCACCATGAAGAACGCTGCACCGCGTCCGGACAGGAGTCGGCAAAGAAAAAGGGAGGATGCTGAGAACATCCTCCCTTGTCTTGCTGATCTTCTCGCGCCCAGGAGCCGGGATCACAACCCCACCCCTCCCCGCGCGATGACCAAACTGTTTGATGCCACCTGTGTACCAACTGCGCCGAGAAACCTCTTCGGATAATCCGGCGCCGTCCGATGCGTTCCACACTACGCACGCCACCCCGCCTTCGCCAACCTCATAGTTAACTTAACGTTAACAACGCAAAGCCGCGGCTCGCGCGGCCAAATCGCGTTCCCGGCATGGACGCTGCAAAGCCTGTCCTGCACAACAGCCAAGGGAAGGCGTGTTGCGCAAAAGCGGGACAGAAGTGTCTCGCCTGGCAACCCGGGGGCGAGGATCAGTTATGAAACACCCATCGAGCCGCGAGTTCTTTGCCTATTGGGATGCGCAGCGCGGCGATGCGCGGGCACCGGACCGCAGCGAGATCGAACCCGGCGCGGTGCGCGAACTGCTCGGCGACATCTTCGTGCTGTCCTACGACAACGAGGCCGGCTACCCGTTTCGCGTCGCCGGAACGCGGGTCTGCGCCCTGCTCGGCCGCGACCTCAAGGATACCAGCTTCTCCGCGCTGTTCACGGCGGACAGCCGCCGCGAGATCGAGGACATCGTCACTTACGTCGCCGAGGAAATGCTGGCGGCGATTGCCGGCATCACCGCGACTGCGGATGACGGGACGACGGCGCATCTGGAACTGCTGCTGCTGCCATTCAACAACCGCGCGCATGCGCCGATCAGCCTGACCGGCGTGCTGGCGCCGTTCGAAGGCGACCTCGGCACGATCACCGATTTCAGGGTGACGTCGTGGCGTTATCTGCACCGGCCGCAAAAGCTGGTTCCGCGCGCCTTGCGCAAGCTCGCCATCGCGCGCGGCTTCATGGTGTATGAAGGCCTGCGCTAGCTCGCCGGGCAATTCGGCTGCGCTACCGCGGCAGCAAATTGGTCGTGGCCACGTCGATGACTTCGTCGCCACGGCCGCTCATCACGGCGCGAAGTACCCAAAGGCTGAAGCCCTTGATCTGCTCGGCCGTGATCGCCGGCGGCATCGACAATTCCTGGGTGGCGGTGACGACATCGAGGACAGCGGGACCGTCATGGGCCAGCACGTCGCGGATCGCGTTTGAGAGCTCGCCCGGATCCTCTACCCGCACCGCATGAATGCCCATGGCACGGGCCATCGCGGCGAAATCGGGATTCTTGAGATCGACGCCGGTTTCGATGAAGCCGGAAGCCTTCATCTCCATCGCGACGAACCCCAGCACGCCATTGTTGAAGATCACGACCTTTACCGGCAGCTTCATCTGCGTCAGCGTGATCAGGTCACCCATCAGCATGGCAAACCCGCCATCGCCCGACATCGAGATCACCTGCCGTCCCTTCTGCGCGGCCTGCGCACCGATGGCGTGCGCCATGGCGTTGGCCATCGAGCCGTGGACCCAGGAGCCGATCAGGCGCCGGCGGCCGTTCATGGCGAGATAGCGCGCCGCCCAGATCGTCGGCGTGCCGACATCGGCCGTGAACACCGCGTCCTCCGACGCCTGCTCGCTCAGGAGGCGCGCCAGATATTGCGGGTGGATCGGCTTTTGCCCCGGCGTGCCCTGCGCGAGTTCGTCGAGCCCGGCGCGGGCTTTCTTGTAGTGAGCCAGGCTGTCGTCGAGATGCTTGCGTTCGCTTTTCGCCTTCAGCTTCGGCAGCAGCGCCCCGATCGTGGCGCCGACATCGCCGACAAGGCCGAGGTCGAGCTTGCAGCGGCGGCCGAGATTTTCGGGGCGGATATCGACTTGGGCAATCTTGGCGTCCGTCGGCAGAAACTGCTTGTAGGGAAAATCGGTCCCGAGCATCAGCAGGACGTCGCAGGCATGCATCGCGGCATAACCGGACGAAAAGCCGATGAAGCCGGTCATGCCGACGTCGTAGGGATTATCGTATTCGACGTGCTCCTTGCCGCCGAGCGCATGCACGATCGGGCTCTTGAGCGTCTCGGCAAGCCGCATCAGGCCGTCATGGGCGCCGGCACAGCCGCGGCCGCAGAACAGCGTGACGCGGCTGGCGCCGTTGAGGAGTTTGGCTAGCGCCTCCAGTTCGCTTTCAGCCGGTTGGACGATCGGCGCTGCCGGCAGCAGCCCGGCATTCGGCGAGATGCCGCGCTTGGGCGCAGGACGCAACGCAATGTCGCCGGGGATGACGATGACGGCCACGCCGCGCCGCCCCACGGCCGCGCGAATGGCGTTTTCCAGCACGTAAGGCAATTGCGCCGGATCGGAAACCAGTTCGCAATAATGGCTGCATTCGCGGAACAGGTCCTGCGGGTGCGTCTCCTGAAAATAGCCGCCACCGATTTCGGCGGACGGAATCTGCGCGGCGATCGCGAGCACCGGCGTGCGGCTGCGATGCGCATCGAACAGGCCGTTGATGAGATGCAGATTGCCGGGACCGCACGACCCCGCGCAGACGGCAAGCTCGCCGGTGATCTGCGCTTCGCCCGCGGCGGCAAAGGCGGCGACCTCCTCATGCCGGACGTGAATCCAGTCGATTGTCTTTCGCTTGCGCAACGCGTCGGTGAGGCCGTTGAGGCTATCGCCGACCACGCCGAAGATGCGCTTGACGCCGGCCTGGGCCAGCGTCTCCGCGACAAGGTCTGCGACATTGTCGATCTTCATGTGGCATGATCCTTTCTCAGCGTCCGGTGAACACCGCCGCACGTTTCTCGAGGAAGGCGTTGCGCCCCTCCACCGCGTCGGCGCTGAGACGGATTTCCGCCTGCGTTTCGATCTCGCGGCGGAACTGATCGGCATAGCTGGCGTGTTCGCTCTCGTCGATCAGGCGGCGCGTCGCGACCAGCGCGCGCGTCGGGCCGCTTGCGAGTTTGCGCGCCAGCGCAAGCGCGCCGTCGCGAAGTGCCGTATCGTCGAAGACTTCGCGGACCAGTCCCCACTCTTTCGCCTGTTCGGCCGTGAGCGGCTCGTTGGTCATCATCAGTTCGAGCGCGCGCTGCCGGCCGACGAGGCGCGGCAAGAGCCAGGTCGAACCGAGATCGGGGACCAGCGCGATGCGGCTGAACACCTGAATGAAGCGCGCCGAACGCGCGGCAACGATCATGTCGCCCGCCATCGCAAGGCTGAAGCCACCGCCCGCCGCCACGCCGTTGACCGCCACCACGATCGGCACGCGGCACTCGCGCATCGCCTTGAACGCCGGCCAGTAATACTTCATCACGCCGGCGGCGATGTCGTCGCCGAGGATTTGCGCGGCCTTGAGGTTCTGGCCCGAGCAGAAGCCGCGTCCGGCGCCGGTCAGCACCAGCGCCCTCACCCGCGGATCATCGTCGATCTCGCCGATGGCTGTCGCGAGATCGCCCAGCAGATCGGGCGTCATCGCGTTCAGGGTATCCGGCTCGTCCAGTGTCAGCACGCCGACGCTGTCGTCGCGCTCCCGCTTCACTCCCGGCATATCGAAACCTCCGTTCGCAGCATTTTTTGGCCGGCCCGGCCGGGCGCGGCAGTAATCCTGATGGTACCGAAACAACGCGGCAAAGGACAATCGGCTTGTCAAGGCTTGACCGAGATCGACGGTTTTGTTGCGGGATTGGGACCGAGTGAAGCTTGCCCGCGCGCCGGCTCAAGCCGCGCCCGGGCCGGCGTAGCGCCAAAAAGCTCGGGGCGCTACTCGACACGAGCAGAACCTCAACCAACAGGTGCCGCAATAGCGAATTCGCGCGAACGGAATGCCGTCACGTGCCTCACACGTAGCCCAGCCAGCGCCAGTACGTCGCGGCCAGCAGCATCACGAGGGCCAGCGCGATCACCGTCAGCACCAGACCGGTGCGAACGAAATCGCGCGCGCTGAAGGTGTCGGTGCCATAGGCGACCATGTTCTGCGGCGCGTTCACCACCAGGATGAAGCCAAAGCTCACCACGAACTGCAGCAGCATGGTCATGCCGATACGTTGATGCCTGGCGTTGCTACGCTCTTGAGGACGGCGATGACGATCGGGATCATGGCCGATGCCAGCGCCGTGGCGCTGGCGAAGCCAAGATGGATCACGACCAGAAACAGGCTCATCACGCCGAGGATAAAGAGCGCCGTCGCGTTCCTCAGACCAAACGCATCGACGACGATGTTGGCGAGCCATGTCGCCGCCGTGGTCTGTAGCAGCGCCGTACCAAGGCTGATACCGACGCCGAACAGAACGATCGTGCCCCACGGGATCCTGGGCTGCGCCTCCTTCCAGCGTCATGATGCCGAAGCCCGGCAGGAACATCAGCGCCACGGCGGTGATAGTCGTCGTGCTGGTATCGAATTTATGCAGCACGCCTTCTGTCGCCCAGAACCCGATCAGGGTGATCGAAAGCAGCAACAGCTTGATCTCCGACGGTTTCATCGGCCCAAGCTCCGACAGCGATTTGCGGATCCCCTCACGGCCGCCCGGCACCTGCGCGACTTCCGCCGGCATCATCCGCGTCATCACGAAATACAGTGCGACGCACATCAGCACGGCAAACGGTCCGGCCGCGATCAGCCAGTCCAGCCAGGTAATGGTCCTGCCGAACGCCTTCTCGATGAAGCCGATCGCCACCATGTTTTGCGCGGCAGCGGTCTTGATGCCGACGTTCCAGATGCTGGCGGTCTGCACCGTCGTGATCATCAGCATGCCGGCAAAAGCGCCGCGCCTGTCGACGCCGAAGGCTGCGATGATGCCGAGCGTGATCGGCACCAGGCAGGCCACCCGCGCGGTGGTCGAAGGCACCATCAGCGCGATCACGAACCCGACCAGGATGGTGCCAATCACGACGTTTCGGGTTTCGGTACCGGCCCGCGACAGGATGGTCAGCGCAATGCGCTTGTCGAGGCCTGTTGCCGTCATCGCCGCCGCCAGAAAAAGCGCCGCCGCGACCAGCACCAGCGCGGTGTTGGCAAAGCCGCTGAACGCAAGCCCCAACGCCGCGCTCGTGCCCATCAGCACCTTGGGATTGGCGACGCTCGGCGCCAGCCCGAGCAGGAACGCCATCAGAGCGGCGATCACGACCGCCGAAACCGCGTAATCGATGGCTTCCGTCATCCAGATAATGACGGCGAAGCCGAGAATGGCGAGCATGCGATGGGCCGCGACCGGCAAATCCGCCGGTGTCGGCAGCAGCAGGATGACGGTCAGCACGGCTACCGCCAGCAGCAATCCCCAATTGGCCCTGATCCAGCTCTGGCGGCCGTCGCCCGCAACGGTGCCGCCTGCAGATGTCTGTTCTACGATGGCCATTCGGTTCCTCCTGGAACTGCACCATCGACCGGGATCGCCGGCGCCGTCTTGCGCTGGATCAAGCGGCCCGTGACCCGCACCGACACAGCCCGTCGCCGGCGGCGCGGCAGCCGTGTTTCGCTCCCCTTTTTGATCTTGCGCAAGGTGCCGCTGCGCCGGGGTCTTTACCCAAGGGGTCAATGCGCGAGGATTTCCCAATGCGAAAAGCCCCTGACCTGTCGATCTCACCGGAAAAAGTGTTCTTCATCATCGCAAAGTCGCGCCAATCCGACGGTACGGCGACCGAGTTGGAGCGCGAATTCCGCATCTGCCGACGACGATGCGGTCCACGGCGTTGAGGATCACAGCAGGACAACGGACCGCTCGGAGCTTTCCGGTTTCATTCGCGGATTGAATGTGGACGAGCAGGTCGATCTGGTCGCCCTGATGTGGCTCGGCCGCGGCGACGGCGATCTCGACAATTGGAGAGAGCTGCGCCTGGAGGCTTCGCGCGCTCACAATAGCCGTACGGCGCGTTACCTGATCGAGACACCGATGCTTGCCGATTATCTGGAAGAGGCCTTGTCACAGTTCGGCAAGCCCTTTGAGGATTTCGAAGCGCCTCTCTAACTCTAACTCCGTTTGTCATCAAATTATCCAGGAGCATTTCAAAATGACCAAGCTCAAGATCGACACTGGCGACTGGATCGTTGTCTGCGACGGCCGCAAGGCACTCATCCTCGAAAATCGCGGCGACCGCGTGTTTCCAAACTTGCACACCAGGGAAGTGCACGAGCAGCCAGACCCATCCACGCATGCGCAAGGAAGCGATGCGCCGGGCCGCGTCCACCAGTCGATGGGCGGCGCGCGAAGCTCGGTCGAGCAGACGGACTGGCACGACGAGTCGGAGCGATCATTCCTGAAGACTCTGGCAGAGCGGTTGGATGTTGCCGTCACGACCGGCGAAACCTCGGCCGTGACGGTGGTCGCCTCGCCCCGCGCGCTGGGCATGATCAGGTCGGATTATTCAGCTGCGGTTCGAAAGGCGCTTCAAGGCGAAATCGCCAAGGATCTGGTCAAGATGCCGGTCCACGAAATCGAGAAGCAGCTTTTGGCGTGAATGCCGGACGGCACCTGTAGGTTATCCGGCCCCCTGTCGCGGGGATTCAGCCGGATTGTGGCGACGAGGCTCATCCCCGATCAAGGTTCGCACTTCATGCCACCGCCGATAAGACATCGTTAACCCTGTCGGCCTTAGGGTCTTCCTGACGCCGAAGGACCGGCTGTCTGGTGGCGAAGATGTCGTTTGCGCAAAAGAAAACAACCACTGTGCCGTCCGCCGAGGAGCGACGGCGCTTTCAGCGTGTCAAAGTCCACCTGCTCGGCCGCTACATGCTGCCGGACCGCCGCGAATTTCCTTGCCAGATTATTAACATGTCGCCGGGCGGACTGGCCCTGCTGGCGCCCGGCATCGGCAATGTCGGCGACCGCGTGATCGCCTATCTCGACCATATCGGCCGGGTCGAGGGCAAAATCACCCGCATCATCGACAATGGCTTTGCCATGACGGTCGGCGCCACCGCGCGCAAGCGCGACAAGCTGGCCGCCCAGCTCACCTGGCTGGCCAACCGCGATATCCTCAATCTGCCGGAAGACCGCCGCCACGACCGTATCGTGCCGCGCAACCCGATCGCGCTGATGACGCTCGAGGACGGCAGCAAGATGACCTGCCGCATCATCGACCTCTCGCTGTCGGGCGCCGCGATTGCCGCGGAAAACCGCCCGCCGCTGAAATCGCTGGTCATGCTGGGCAAGGTACAGTCCCGCGTGGTGCGAAACCTCGAGGAAGGCTTCGCGCTCGAGTTCGTCCACGAGCAGGTCGGCGAAGCGCTCGAAGAAGCGGTTACCGCGCGGTAAAGCGCCAGCCGGCGAAAATCCCTGCTTTTCCATCCTTAACAGGCGGTATCCGCACCCACGGATACCGCCTTTGCCATATCCGGGGCCCGCAAAACGCGGTTAACGCGGCGGGCTTTCACGCGCTTATCTGCCGCTGGCGCAGCCGCGCGCGCGTTAATGTATAAAATTTGAATCAATTGCAGTTGTCTCAAATTTTAGTCGAATTCGATTCAAGTATAGATCGAATTAGCGCCAGCTTTTACTAGTATTCGCGTCAAATGTACTTGCCTGACTTAGCGGCGGCGCAAATCCTTCGTGCGAAACATGGTCCCAACAAGAAACGGGGGCCGACAATGTTGTTCAGGGGACAGGGGAAGGGACTGGCGGTCATCGCCGTCCTGATGGGGTTAAACGCTTCGATGAGCGTCCAGGCGAAAGCCGGCGACGCTCTCTATGCCAGCCTTGGCGAGACCGCGCGTTCGCCGATCGGCTGGGTCGAATTCTGCGCCGAGAATGCGAGCGATTGCCGCGGCGGCACCTCTCAGCCGCGCGACATCGTGATGTCGCAGACGGCGTGGCGGGATTTGCTGCGGGTCAACAAGTGGGTCAACGAGACCGTCAAGCCGATCACCGACATGGATCATTGGGGTGTGATCGAGAAATGGTCGTTGCCGACGGACGGTTACGGCGACTGCGAGGACTATGTGCTTCTGAAGCGCAAGATGCTGATCGACGCCGGATGGCCGCGCGAAGCGCTGCTGATCACGGTGGTGCGCGACAAGAAGGGCGAAGGCCACGCAGTGCTGACCGTGAAGAGCGACAAGGGCGAGTTCGTTCTCGACAACCAGAACGAAAACGTCCTGGCCTGGACCGACACCGGCTACCGCTTCGTCAAGCGTCAGTCGCAGAGCGATCCCAATGTGTGGGTCTCGCTCGGTGACAGCCGCCCGGCGGTCGCTACCGCTTCGTCACGCGATCGATAACAAGACAAGGATTTTACGAACCCGCGACCCGGTCACATCCCCACCCCTCCCCGTCCCAGACCGGTTCGCGCGCGGCCAGCCTTCCCCCAAAGGCTGGCCGCAACTTTTTTGGCGGGCGCATTTGCCGGCTGTCCGCTTTTTCACCGGGTTAAAAGGCGTCTCAAGCCGCTCCACGCCAGCCATGCTCGCCTGCCATGAGACGGCGCCAACGGATTTACGAGTGCTCGCTCAGCAACGATAATGCACAGGCTGATCCCTTGAAGGAAGCCGCCACCGATGGACATGCTGGTCAAGCTGTACGCGCTGCCTGCCTCCCGCGACGTGTTTGAGCGCCTGGGCAAGGCGGCCATCACGACGCGGCGCGCGCTCGCGCCGGAAAAGCACAAGGTCGTCGCCTGGGTCCGGCAGAATTTCAGCGAGGCCTGGGCCAGCGAAGTCGATGTTGCGTTTTCCCGGCAACCCGTCTCCTGCTTCATCGCCATCAGGCAAAAGAGCATTCTGGGGTTTGCCTGCCATGACGCGACCTGCCCCAACTTCTTTGGACCTACGGGAGTGGACCCGAACGAAAGAAAGAACGGGATCGGCAAGGCACTGCTTTTCAATTGCCTCGAAGCCATGAAGCAGCAGGGATATGGCTACGCCATTATCGGCGGCGTGGGCCCCGCCGAGTTCTATGCCAGGACGGTCGGCGCGATACCGATCGAGGGCTCCGAACCCGGCGTTTATCGCGGGCTGCTATAGCGCGGACAATCGGGAGCACGACATGGCCGAACGCGAGATCGACGCCATCCGCGCATTGCTGGGCTCGAAGCCGCGGCCGGTCGGCTGGTCGGAGCGGCGGCAGCGGCTCGACGAGGTCGGATCGACCTGGCCGGTGGCGCCGGACATTAAATGCGAGGCGGTCGATTGCGACGGCGTCGCCGGCGAGTGGTCGATCGCACCGGGCAGCGAGCCTTCGCGCGTGCTGCTGTATTTCCACGGCGGCGGATATTGCTCCGGCTCGATCGTGAGCCACCGCCGCCTGGTGACGGAGGCCGGGCGCGCGGCCCGCACGCGCACGCTTGCGATCGACTATCGGCTTGCCCCTGAGCATCCCTACCCCGCCGCCCATGAAGACGCGCTCACCGCGTGGCGCTTTCTGCGCCGGCAGGGCATTGCGGCGACTAGTATCGCCGTCGGCGGCGACAGCGCCGGCGGCAACCTGACGCTCGGGCTGATCAACCGGCTGCGCGCGGCCGGCGAGGAATTGCCCGCCTGCGCCTGGCTGGTCTCGCCCTGGACCGACCTCACCATGTCAGGCAGCACGCTTGCGACCAAGGACGCCGTCGATCCGCTGATTCACAAGGCCTATCTCGACGAGCTTGCGGATGCCTACGCGCCGCCGTCCGTCGATCGCCGCGATCCGCTGATCTCGCCCCTGTTTGCCGATCTGGCGGGCTTTCCGCCGGTCCTGATCCAGGTCGGATCGGCCGAGACATTGCTCGCGGACGCGACGCGGCTTGCCGAGGCCGCAGGCGCGGCCGATGTCGATGTGACGCTGCAGATCTGGCCGCACATGATCCATGCCTGGCCGGTCTGGAATGCTGGCCTCGCAGGACGGCCGGCGCGCGCTGGCGTACGCCGGCCAGTTCATCCGGGCGCATATCCGTTAGCCCCAAGGATCGCTTCAAAGGCCAAGCCTGCCGCGCAAAGCCCTGATCTTGCGGGGTTTTGCCGGCAATTCCCGCGTCCTGCCGGCAAATCCCGGGTTTTAGCGCTCGTCTCGCCTGTGCTATTTTGGAACTTTAGAATCACGTCCGGATTTGGAGTTCGTATGATCGAACACGCCCCCCGGAGTGCCAGCCCCATCGCGCGTTTCGGCGGACAGCCGATTGCGATCGCCGCAGTGGCCCTCGTCATTGTTGTGCTTGGCGTAAGCGCTATCACCCTCTGGCGTAGCCTATACCGGCAACGCGCCCGAGACCGATCGCGTGGTCGCGACCCGGCAGTTGCAGGCGCGCGCCGCGCAGGCTTCCGAACAACTGGTCGAGAAGACCAAGGGTCTGGAGGCGACGCAGCAGGAATTGATCGATCAGCTGCAGATGGTGCAGGATCAGCTGCAGACCGTACGCCGCCTGCTCGCCGCGCAGCAGACCGACACCAGGAAGCTTTCCGAGCAGGTCGGAACGCTGACGGAAGCGGTCGAGGGTTTGCGGCAATCCTTTGCCAGCGCCCAAGCCTCCGATCCCTCCGCAGCTGCCGCCCCGCGCAAACGGTCAGCCAAGGCAAAGCCGCGTTCGAACCGGAGCGCGAACCGCAGCCGCGCCAAGGCGCGCGGCTGATCGGATCTTGCCGTTATCAGCTGCCTTACAACGACCGTCATTGCAGGCTTCCTGGAAGGCGGCGCTTCGTGCGGCCGAGCAACGGGATATTTTCCACCGTTACCGCATGCCTTCCCGCAACTTTTTTCCACCTTTGTGAACTGGTTCACACATACCCGCAAGAATCCCGGGCATCCTGAAATTCACCGGATGGCGTGAGCCGATTTCAATATCCGGGGCTGGCAAGGTCGTTGACGGTATACTGCGTCGACGGCCTTGTTTTTTTTGCATGATTTTTGGCCCCGTTTCGCTGCGCGCTCCCCCTACCAGCTCCGCCATCTCGCAAGCAGGTGATTTGCGTTCGCGCCGGTTTGCAAGCTGAATGCGCCTCCCAAAAAAGGAGAGCCGCAATGAGCGCCGAACCCCTGCCAACCTCTGACGTCATCGGGCTGACCAAGGTCGCGCCCTTCTCGCGACGCGGCTTCATGACCGCGTCGGCTGCCGTGACGGCGGGCTACACGCTTGCGGCCGGACCGGTGCGCGCCGACGTGATCAAGACCGACACCGGTGGCCTCGTCACCGGCGACGCCAAGATCAAGGTCGCCGACGGCGAGATGCCCGGCTATTTCGCGCGCCCGGCCGGCGTCAGCAACCCGCCGGTGGTCCTGGTGGCGATGGAGATTTTCGGCCTGCACGAATACATCAAGGATGTGACGCGGCGCCTCGCCAAGCTCGGCGCGTTCGCGGTTGCGCCGGATTACTATTACCGCAAGGGCGCCGACCTGACCAAAATCACGGATATCCCGCAGCTCTTGCCGATCGTGAATTCGAAGCCGGACGCCGAGCTGTTATCCGATCTCGACAGCACCGTTGCCTGGGCCAGATCGGAGGGCGGCGACACGTCGAAGCTGGGCATCATCGGGTTCTGCCGCGGCGGACGCACGGTCTGGGAATATGCCGCCCACAGCAGCACGCTCAAGGCGGGCGCGGCGTTCTACGGTCCGCTGGTCGATCCGGCGAATCCGGCCTGGCCAAAGAGCCCGACCCAGCTCGCGCCCGAGATGAAGGCGCCGGTCCTCGGCCTCTACGGCGAGGCCGACACCGGCATTCCCGTCGCAACGGTGGAAGCCTTCAAGGCGGCTCTGGCCGAAAACAAGAAGACGGCCGAGTTCAAGGTCTATCCCGCCGCACCGCACGGCTTCCACGCCGACTATCGCCCGAGCTACCGCAAGGACGCGGCCGAGGACGCCTGGAGCCAGATGCAGACCTGGTTCAGGAAGTATGGGGTGTTGAGCTAGCCCGGAATCCGCAAGGTCTGGCAGAAGCCCTCAATAGCTTACCGACGCCTGCAGCGACACGCGCCAGGATCCGGCCGGGGTGTGCAGCCCGTCGGTCATTGCCCGGGCCGCCAGCAGTTTGGAGTTGAAGTTCGACCCGGCCGCAAAGTCGAAACCAGCTCCCACCGACGACAGCGTGGAGTCGCGCCGGGAAAACAGATCCCGCCCCCACCCGACGTCGGCAAGCAGGAACGGCGCCAGCGTGCCCGGCATCCAGGAAGGCATGCTGGGCATCGAGACGTAGAGCGAGTTGCGCAGGATCACGGCCTGGTCGACCGCACCGTCTTCGGTCACGTAACCGCGCACGGCATGGATCCCGCCGAGCCCGATGCGTTCGGTATCCGGAAGCGGCTTGGACGATGCAAGCACGGACACTTCCGATTTCAGCGACAGGCTCTTCGGCAGCGGCGTCACGCGGCCAAACTCGAGGGTGACAAGATTGGTCTGCACGTCGGTGACGCGTCCATTGGTGAAGGCGCTCCAGGCGAGCGAATTGTTGCCGGAGAGAATGCCGCCGGGGTTGGACTTGAAACGGACGTCGAGGGTGTTGGTGCCCAAATTGTCCGACCAGCGCCCGTTCCATCCGACCACCAATTGGGCAACGTCGGCGCTGCCCTCCGCGACGGGCGTGCCGTCGAAGATGGTGGTGCGTAGCTGGTGCTTGAGTTCGACGCCGCCGAGCAGATCGCCGACCGCAGGCGGCAGCAGATCGGACAGCGCGGTCCGAACGATTGCCGATGCCTGGCTGGTTTGCGTCTTGATCCGGAACAGACTGTTGGGCCGCTCATTGGTCAGCACATGATCGCCGACGACTTCGAGGCTCGTGCGCAATCCGAGCGGCGTGAGCAACCGCCCCGCCTGACTGACATACTTGGCGTCGTCGGGCCGGTTGAACAGCCCGTCGTCCATCCAGAAATTGCCGCTGCCGGTGAGCTGATAAGACGCGACGATATCGGCGGACGGCGCCCCGCTGGCCCCGACATAGTAACGATTGCGGTCGGTCAGGAGCGTGCCGCTGTTGGCATAGCCGGCGTACAACTGCCACGGCTTGCGGTCCGTCACCTGGATGTTGACGTCGGTCAGGCCGAGATCCTTGCCGGGACCAAACACCGCTTCGACCTGCCGAAACGGATTGCGGTTGGCCCAGTCGAGATCGGTCTCGAGTTTGCGGGCATCGATTTCCTGTCCGGGGACGAGGCGGATGCGGCTTGGCGGATAGCTCTCGGCTGCGGCTCCCGTCACCTTGATGCCGGCGACCTTGAAGAGGATCACGCGGAGCTGGAGCACGCCGGACGATACTTCCTGCGGCGGCAGCGTGACCGACACGAACGGCCGCCCGGCTTCGCGATACGCGGCGGCCACCGCCGCCTGCACTTCGGCAATCAGCTTGCGGCTGAGCGGCCGATCGACGAATGGCGTGAGTTGCTCGCGAAGCGCGGCGGCGTCGAGCCCGCTGACCTGACTTACATCGACACCCTTCACGCCGCCGAGCTGTTTCGCACCAGCGTTCGCATTAATCAGGACGATGGCTCGAACATTCACGCCGAGCGGCGTCGCATCGTCGCTCTTGAGCAGATCATCGGTCCCGATCTTGATGGCCGGCGCGCGGCGCGGCGGCTCCACCGGCAGATTGCGCTCCACCACTTGCGCCTGCGCGATGCCGTCAGGCGCGATCGCGATCACGCAGGCCATGATCAGCGCGCAACAGGTGCCGATTCCAATTCCACGACGCGCGGATGTTCGCAACCGCCGCGTCATGCGCGATCCGACAAGTCCTGAAAGCGACGGCATCATGACAACCGTAGCCCGTCAGGGCTGCGGGATATCGACTCGCGAGTCAGCATGAGTTTGCACGTTCCGACGTTCTGTCGCACACGGCGAACAATGAATAAGTCAACCAATATGGTTTATGGATTAAGAACGGTTTAAGGTTGAATTCTTCGTATGAAATCACTGCAGCGTGTGCGGTTGAAGCAAATCCATTCACACCAACTTATGCGTGTATCGACACATCTGAATGTGCGCGGCCCCTTGCCTCACGCCATCAACATCAATTGTCGACAAAGGCTGGTAGCCGATTGCGATTGATCATCGTGTCGACGAATCTGGCGCGTTCACCTATCCGCCGATTGTGCGGATGAGGAAGCTCAAGGCATTGCCTGGATTTGCAGATGATTGCGGCAGACGCTTGCTCGATACTCGCGACCTCGCGCATCTGCTCGGGCGGCTGCGGCGCGGGCAAAGTCACGCGCGACTTCACGTACGAGCCGAGCTCTGCAGTCGGCACGCGAGCGACTGGCGTAACAGCTGCTGGCGTAACCGTGAGGTTCGCTCCGACAAAGGCGAAGGCGTAGTTCGATGAGGCCGCCAGCGTCCCCTGCGTAATGCCGTAGACGCCGGCATCGCTGGAAGTCGTCGCCGATGTCACCAGCGCGCCCGACAGCGCGTCGCCATTGACGAGGCCCGCGCCGCCGACCTGATAGGTCAGCGCTGGATTGGAATCGCCATAGGCGCGGCTCTTCGCATCGGCCGTGACCGTGATTGCCCGCGGGGTGATCGTGAGATTGGCGCTCGCATAATTCAGCGCGTAGTTGCCCGAGGCAGCCAACGTGCCCTGCCCGATGCCGTAGGCGCCGACATTGCTCGAAGTTGTCGCCGGCGTCGCCAGCGCGCCCGATAATGTATCGCCGTTGACCAGGCCCGAGCCGCCGACCTGATAGGTCAACGCCGGATTGGCATCGCCATAGGTGCGGCTCCTGGCATCCGCCGTGACGGTGATCGAACGCGGCGTGACGGTCAGCGCGCCCGGTGCATCGATAAAGCGATAGGCCTTTCCGGAGGCGCTGACGGCACTGCCGCCACTTGCGCTGATCGCGTAGGTGCCGGCATTCGAAGTCGCCGTCGCCACCGTCGATACCGAGAGGCCGTTGACGATCACTGCCGTATCGCCGGCATGAAAACCGAAGATCGAATAGGTGAATGCCGGATTGGCGTCACCATAGATCCGCGACGCGTTGGCAGGATCGACCCGCAGCACGTAGTTGACGCCATAGAGCTGCGGGTAATAGCCGACGCTCGGCGCCGACCAGACGGTGGCGAAATCCCAGCCCACGTAGGTTGACGCATAGTTTGCCGGATTCTGCATCTGGCTGGTGGCGAGACCGGTGATGCCGGTGCTGGCGCCGCTGCCGACGGCATTCGCCCTCCCGGACGTATCGGTGTCCCAGTAGGACGATGTAACGGGCGCTGCGCCGGTGACCGATCCGATCAAGCCACCAGCCGCCGCGGTGCTGGACGTCGAAACGGCGCTCGCGGTGCCGGTCGCGTAGGTCTGGGTGACCGCACCGGTGCTGCTGTGGCTACCGATCAGTCCGCCCGCCGTCGCTGACCCGGCAGCGGAGGTGGCACTGGCCGCACCGGTCGCATAGGACTGTGTGACAGTGGCCCCGCCGACGTTCCTACCGATCAATCCACCAGTCGCGGTCGTCCCGGCGGCCGAGACGGCGCTGGCCGCACCGGTCGCGTAGGACTGTGTGACCGTAGCCGTGCTGCCATTGCTGCCAATCAGCCCGCCCGCCGACGTGGCCGTGGCCGCTGCATATGTCGACGTAACCTCTGCGACACCGCTCGCATGGGACCGGGTTACGGCTCCGGAGTTGCTGCCGATCAGTCCTCCGCCGAACAATGTGGTGATGGTCGATGACGCAACGCTGACAGATCCGGCCGCGTAGGAATTGTCGATGGAAGCTCCCACGGAGTTGACGCCGACCAGTCCTCCGCCGAACGTTGTGGCGGTCACGGCGCCGGTTGCGTAGGAATCGACGATGGTTGGCGTGCCACTGCTGTTGAAGCCGACCAGGCCGCCAACACCCTGGCTGCCGCCGCTGACCGCTCCCGTCGCATAGCTTCTGAGTATGCGGCCATTGTTCTGCGCGGTGAGGCCGCCGGCGCGCGTGCTTCCGGTGCCGGCCGTCACGTTACCCGTCGCATAGCTGTCCTGGATGATGCCGGCCCCGTTATTCCATCCGACGAGACCTCCCATGGAAGAGCTGGCGGCGGTCAGCCCCGTGACCGTGACGGCTGCCGAGCTGTTGGCGATGCTGCCCTGACTCTCGCCCGCCAGTCCGCCGCCATAGCCTCCGGCTGACACGGCGCCGGTCGTCGAGGCATTGCTGATGACCCCCAACGACTGGCCGGCCAGGATACCGACACGATTCAGTCCAGCGACGGTTGCGGCCTGCAGGCTGACATTGCTCAGCGTGGACGTGGCCGTGGTATATCCGAAAAGTCCGACATAGTTGGTCGATGGCAGGTTGATCGAAAGATTCGAGATCACATGGTTCTGACCATCCAGGCTTCCGGTGAACTGGGTGAACAAATTACCGATCGGCGAGAAGCCGGCCGATGACCACATGCCAGGATACTTGCCGCCGACAAGGCCGCTTGAAAAATCAATGTTGGATGTGAGCCGGTAGCTCGCATCGAGATTCATCGCCATCAACTGAAGCTGATGCGCGTTTGAGATGTTGGTCGAATATTCCCACTGGCCGAATGGGCGTGTCTGGCCATCGATCGAGAACCAGCCGGTAGAGGTATTGCTGGGGGTGAAGTCGAAACCCGTATAGGCGCTCTGCTTGTACGCATAATTTGCCGCCCCCGACTGCGCCGGATCGCTGGTTACTTCGTTCAGGCCGCTCGACGCGGCGCCCGCGCCGATGCCGGCCACCTGCCCCGTCGTGTAGCTGTCCCAGTAGGACTGCGTGATGGAGCCGCCATTATAGCCTAGCAGCCCGCCCACATTGCTCCCGCCGCTCACCGGGCCGGTGGCATAGGCCTGCGATATGCTGCCGAGACTCAAGCCGGCGATGCCGCCGGCATAGATCGTCGGCGCACTCACCGCGCTGGTCGAATAGACATTCGACAGCGGCCCGTAATTATAGCCGACGATGCCGCCCGCACCGGCGTTACTGGCGACCGATCCTGACGTGTAGACTCCCGTGATAGTCCCGTGGTTTTCGCCAACGACACCGCCTGTGGCCGTGTTGCCGGTCACGGACACGTTCAGAAGCCCGAGATTGCTTACCGTCGCAGAGGCGCCGTTGTATCCGAACAATCCTACCCATTGGCCGGAGGGTCGATTGATGGTGAGGTTCGAAATGGTTTGGCCCTGGCCGTCGAAAATCCCTGTGAAGGCGGTGCTGCCTCCCACTGGCGTGAAACCCGCTCCACCGTTCCAAGACGCGGTGGCGCTGGCGTCGATGTCGCGGCCGAGTGCGTAGACGCCCGCCAGATTGTTCTTGATGTTCTGCAGGTCAGAGACGGTGTTGACCAGCGCGTAGGTGTTGAGCGTGGCGCCGCCGGTGACGTTGCCGCTGAAATTCGTCAGCGTCGGCGCCGTGTATTTGGTGGCATTGACGGTCGAACTGCTGCCGGTCGGATTGTAGAAGATCGAGACCGCGCCTGCGGTCGAGACCTGGCCGCCGCCGAACGTCACGGTGCCTGTCCCCGTGCCGGCATTGTCTGCACGAAGCACGACACCGCCGCCGCCGGTGCTCGTGATGTTGGCGTTGACCGCGATGTTGCGATAGGCGCTGAGCGTCAGCGTTGCATCGGTCAACCAGCTGATGCCGCTTGCCACCGTGATATCGCCATTGCCGCCGCTGCCGGTCGCGCTCGTCTGCTGGGTGACATTGCTGCCCCCGTTCAGCGCGGTCGCGATGGTGCCGGCGAGCGTCGCATCGATCGTCAGATCCACAGGATCGAGCAGCCATGCGCCGCCCCTGCCGGCATTGACGCTGCCACCGGTGAAGTTGAACACATGCCCCGAGGTCTCAATGAAACCGCCGCGCAGCCCCTGGGTGCTGATAGCGCCGGCAAACGACGTCGTACCATCCGACCACACCACCACATTGCCGCCCGCGCCGGACGTGCCGTCGGCCGCGATCGTCGCACCTGCCTCGATCGTCGTGTTCTGCGCATTGGCAATGGTTTGCGGCAGGAATTTCAGCGTGGCGTCCGATCCGCCGGCCCGGTCGCCACCGATCAGCACGGTGCCGCCCGATGTCCCGCTGGCGTCGATCGCAGCGCCCGAGGTCAGGGTGACGTCCGTGCCCGTCACCACGACAGTGCCGCCTGCACCGCCGTTACCCTTCGCCTCGATCTTGCCGCCGATCGCGACCTTGTCGCCGCTGACGACGACGTCGCCGCCGGTGAAAGAGTTTCGCGCCGCGCGTGCCACGTTGGTCTGCACGCGCCGCGCCACGACTTTCTGCGTCACGTTGACGGAACCGCCCTCGGCCGTGAGGAAAATTCGTCCACCCTTGCTGGCGACGCCTGTTGCCGTGATGGCCCGCCCGGTGTTGCCGGCAAGCGCATAAATGTTACCGCCATTGGCGCGCAGCTCTACTTCGGCTGCTCGGATTGCGCCGCTATTGCGGATCTCGCCATCCTGCGCCGGACGCCGCACCAGCACCTTGCCATTGCCGAGCGAGCCGTCGCTTAGCAGCACCTCGCTGCCGGACGCCATTGCAGCGGTGCCGTTGCGCGCGGCAAGCGAGCCGTCGTTACGAACCTGGCGCGCGATCAGGACGACGTCGCCCCTGGACGAGCCGATCTTGCCGAGATTGACAACCGAGGCGTTGCTGTTGCCGCTGAAAGTCAGCGGTCCGCCGGCGCGGAACTCTGCATCCTTGACGTCCAGCGTCGAGGCCACAAAGCTGCCGCCGGTCTTGACCTCCCCGCTCGGCCCCACGACCACGCCCGACGGATTGACGAGGTAGACCGAGCCGGTCGCCGACAGGACGCCATTGATCGACGACGGCACGTTGCCGGTCACCCGGTTGAGTGTCGCACCGCTACCGTTATTGAACTGGACCTGATTGCCTTGCCCGACCGAAAAGCTCGACCAGTTGACGATGCCGGTTCGGCTCGATTGGCTGATCGTGAGGCTGGTCGGCGAAGTCGAACTGATCGAAACGTTTCCGCTCGCCACCGTTCCACCAGTCGGCAGGGATTGTGCAAGTGACGGCTGCGCGCAACCCAGGCCCCACAACAGCGCGACCACGCTGACCGAGGCCCGAAAATCTCTGGTGAACGATATGATGGCCGATGAGAAATCCGACGTGGAGGAAACGATCATCGAACCACCATCCGCTTAAGGCGGCACCGCAAAGCTTTCCATCCCCACAAATTCTTTGCCAGACATGCGCGCTTGCGTGCACAAGCCGCACCGTCGCAGGTTCCCATCTAAGGATGTATCAAATAACAAGTGCAATTTATCGGAAAATTGCGAATGATCGACCGCGAAACCGGTCACCAGGAATTGCGCGATACTTGCCGCGCACGATCCAGGGTCGGCTATCCGCCCCGACCGCCGTTGCGACGCGGCTTTGACGTCGACTGTTCCATCTCCCAGAACATCCAGACGAAGGCCGTGCCCAGACCTGCGACGACGACCAGGAACACCAATGTCAGAGCCGGGGCTGTGAGCATGTTCAACATCCCTGATGCGATGCAAGCCACGTACCAGCAAACGCAGTCGACTACGGCCTCGATGCCATAACACCGCGACCGCGCCATTCATCCCGGCTCAAACCGATCAGCCGCACACCTGCACGGGCCGAATGCGCCAGCCATACGGCGTCAGCACGCTCCGCCGCACGATGTAGCAGCCGCTGTCGCCATAGTAATAGGAGTCGTCATAGCTGCCGTAATACGGATAGCCGTAATCATAATAGTCGTTGTAGTAGCCGTAGCCCAAGCCTAGTCCGACTGCCCCCACCGCTAACGGAAATCTCCGGTGATGGAAGCCGCGGTGAAAGCCACCGTGGAAACGGTTGACGGCAAGCGTGCCGCCGCGAAATCCGGCAGCCGGCAAAGCGGCCGCACGGAAACCACCGCCCCCGATCGCGGCCGAACGGAAACCTCCGCCGCCGATCCCAGCAGCCCGAAAGCCCGCGCCGCCCATGCCCATCCCGCCGCCGCGGAAGCCACCGCCGTGGAAGCCGCCACCAAACCCGCCGCCACCGCCGCGGAAACCGCCACCACCACCACCACCAAAGCCACCGCGAGCCGAAGCCGTGTCCGGCGCCAGCATGGCGACCGATGCGGTTGCGAACAAGGCGATCATCATTGTGCGTAACATCACCCATCCTCCGTGATCTTGCGTTCGAAGTCTCGACGCTCTTCAGCGTCGGATCCTCACAGATCCCAAACCAACTCTAAGACGACTTCTCGAAGGTAGCGGGGCAATTTTGCTCACTTCTGCGCGACCGTGCGGAGGATCAGCAGCCGCGGCAAATGCTCTTGATCTTGCGATCGACCTCCTTGTTCTCTTCACTGATCGCCGCGTCACCGCTCTTCTGCGGGCCCGTCACATCCATGCCCGATCCCGCCGATCTTCCCGAACCGGTCGTCACCCCGCTGCCAGTGTTGACGCCCGCGCCCGACGACTGCGCCGTGCCTGACGTGTTGGTGCCCGGAGCGGCAGGCGATGCACGCCTGGACGCGTTCGCCGCGCCGCTTGGATCCTCGCCGGCATTGTTAAGTCCTCCGGGAGCTGCCGGTCCGGGTGGCACGCCGCTGATGCCTTGCGAGCCGGCGCCGGCAGAGCCTGCGCTCGGCGAGCCGGCGGCGCTACCGCTGCTGCTGCCGGCAGACGATCCCCCCGCGGATCCGCCAGAACTCTGGGCAAGGGAAGCGATCGGAAATACCAGTAGTGTGATTGCCGTAACTGCGGCGGCGGCAGACGCTAGTTTCATCGGAAACTCCTTTTCGAAGCAACGACGGCCCCTGGCCCTTGTTCCTGTCGGAACGATTTCGCCGCCGGATCATTGATTCACATCCGCTCGACGCACGGAGTGATCCCGCTTGCGCAAATTGATCGCCTTCGACGATGACACGCTGGACAAGCTGACCCAGCTTGCACGCGACCGAATGGGGACGTTTCAGGAATTGGCCGACGAAGCCTTTGCCGACCTGCTCAAGAAGCACGGCATTCCCGTCGACCTCAAGGACGCGCTGCGGAAAAGTGCAGGACTCTCGAAGACCGCGGCGCCGAAGAAATCGAAAACCGGAAAGGCGCCAGCATGAATTCCGACCCCGATCCTTTCGAGCAAGGCGAGCGCGCCGCACGCGAGAACATTCCGGCGGAAGCCAATCCCTATCAGGACGGCAGCGAGCAGCATGCGCTGTGGGCCGCCGGCCATGAAAAGGTCGCAGGGGCACGCGAGGCGAACGAAAGCGAAGGTAGTTAGCCTCGTTCGCACATCGGCGGTTGTCAGCCGATCTTCTTCAGCCCGTTTTTGAAGCGTGGTCCATTCCGTTGGTAGGACTTCGCGGCACGCCCCATCGCCGCCGACTGCTCCGGCGTCAACGTCCGGATCACGCGCGCGGGCGAGCCGATGATCAGGGAGTATTCGGGATACTCCTTGCCTTCGGTGATGATCGAGCCTGCACCGACAACGCTGCCGCGGCGTATTCGCGCGCCGTTCATGACGATCGAGCCCATTCCGACCAGCGATTCGTCTTCAAGCGTGCAACCGTGCAGGATCACGTTGTGGCCGACGGTGCAGTTGGTGCCGATCGTGAGCGGAAAGCCGGGGTCGGTGTGGCAGGTGCAATTGTCCTGCACGTTGGAGCCCTCGCCGATCTCGATCCACTCATTGTCGCCGCGCAGCACCGCGCCGAACCACACGCTCGCCGCGCTCAGAAGGCGCACCTTGCCGATCACGGTAGCGGTATCCGCAATGAAATAGTTTCCGTCCGCGGGAAGTTCAGGCCCCTGTCCGTCGAGTTCGTAGATCGCCATGGCAAAAGGTCTCCGTTACCGGAGACCTTGGCATAGCCGCTGGCGCGGGATCAAGCGAGCAGGCGAGCGAGCCTCAGGCCAGCACGCCGGTGGCGCGCAGCGTCATCAGGAAAAACGTGCCGGACATCAAGCTCCAGAAGCCTGAAAGCACGGTCGCCATCATCACGAATTCGAAGCGGCGGCGCTCGATCTGCGCGCCGCGCAACGTGTTGCGCATGATGATGAAGGGCGCGGCAAAAACCAGAAACGGCACGGCCGCAAATGTCTTCGGCGCCACGCCTTCCCCAAGCAGCCCGAACCCCGCCGGCCGCGCCGCCATCGCCTGATAGCCGCTGGCGAGCGCGCCTGCGAGTGCAAAGCCGATGCACAGGGAGAACAGGGAATTTAACGCATCGGGCGACATGGTAACTTCCCCTACTCAAAAACCGCGCCCTGCTTTCGCAAAATTGGCCGGGCGCCGCCACAGCATCCTTAAGGAAAGGTTAACAGCGGTCGCCGGGACGGCGTTTGCGCATGGCTAAGGCGGCCGGAACTGCCGCGAAACCATGAGCAAACCACCTTCCCCATGGCATATTCGCCAAGATGATTCGCCTGGCTCTTCCTCGACCGATGCTTCGTTCATGACCCTGCTTTCGACGGCCCAGCACCTCGCCCGCGACACCCGCAGGGACCCGCGCTCGCACATGATGCTGATCATGGTCGCGGTAACGGTCACCGCGGGCGCGATCGCGCTGGTCGCCTATTTGCTGTGGCCGACCTGGGTGGCGCGCCCCGCCAGCGCCCCCGACCGGTTGCCGGTCAGCGTCGGCGCCACGCTCTTCAACGTGCCGACAGCGGCAATCCGCCGGAAGATCCAGCGCCACTCCGGTCCGCAGGAGCGGGTCGATCTCAGTTTCGTCTTCCCGTCGCTGGAACCGCCGGATGCGCCGAAGCACGTCAGCGCCGATACGATCGAAGAAAAGGTACAGCCGATCGACCGGATCTTCGTGTCGATATCGGCCCACCACGACGCGCTGGCACCCGACGCGCGGGTCCGCACGATCTATCCGCGCTATCTCGCGCAGACCTCAACGCTGGTGGAAGACGGATTGACGATGCGCCCGTTTCGCGACGGCTCGCCCTACGCCAATGAGGATCTGTTCTCCGCCGCTACGCCGAACCTCAACGCGCGCTGCTCGCGCGACGGTCAGACGCCCGGCATGTGCCTGAGCGAGCGCCGCGTCGACGGCGCCGACCTGACCTTCCGCTTTCCGCGGAGCTGGCTGTCGCAATGGCGCGACGTTGCGAATGCGATGGAGCGCCTGACGGCGCAGATGCAGGGACCGAAGGGTTAGCTCGGTTCGTAGCAAATTTGTAGGGTGGGCAAAGCGAAGCGTGCCCACCATTTTGTAGCTCACTCGGTGATAGATGGTGGGCACGTCGCTTACGCTCCTTTGCCCACCCTACGACGGCGTCGGCAGCGCGCCTCAGCCGACGTCGGCCAGATCTTCCTCGAGAATTGCCATCTGGAACTGGAACGAGCGATCGTCGTCCTCGTCATCGACGAACAGCACGCCGATGAATTCCTCGCCGATATAGACTTCGGCGGAATCGTCCTTTTTCGGGCGCGGCACGACGCGGATCTTGGGATTGCCGAATACGCGCTTGAGATAGGCGTCGAGCTTCCTGACTTCCTGAACGTCCACGGCGGTCTCCAATCGGATTCTTTGAATTCCGGGAGGTTTTAGGACGAGACGGCGCAGACTACCAGCCGTAACTTCACAAATACGTCCGCCAGAAAGTGTGGAAAATCAAAGGCCGATTGCGCCGAGCATCTGATCCATGGTGCGCGACGGCTCCGCGCAGCCAGCTTCGCCAACGATCTTTGCGGGGACGCCCGCCACCGTCACGTTGTGAGGCACCGGCTTGACCACCACCGAGCCCGCCGCGATGCGCGCGCAATGGCCGATCTCGATGTTGCCGAGAATCTTCGCGCCCGCCCCGATCAGCACGCCGCGCCTGATCTTCGGATGACGGTCCTCGTTCTCCTTGCCGGTGCCGCCCAGCGTGACGCCATGCAGGATCGAAACGTCGTCCTCGATCACAGCGGTCTCGCCGCAGACGAAGCCCGTCGCGTGATCGAGGAAAATGCCGCGGCCGATTCTGGCGGCGGGGTTGATGTCGGTCTGAAACACCGCCGACGCGCGGCTTTGCAGATAGTAGGCGAAATCCTTGCGGCCCTTTTGATAGAGCCAGTGCGCCAGCCGATGGGTCTGCAGCGCGTGAAAGCCCTTGAAATAGAGCAAGGGATCGATGAAGCGCGAGGTGGCGGGATCGCGATCGTAGACTGCGACCAGATCGGCGCGGAACGCGTTGCCGAGATCGGGTTCGTCGCGCAGCGCCTCGTCATAGGTCTGGCGGATCAGGTCGCCCGACAACGCCGAATGATCGAGCCGCTCGGCGATACGGTGGATCACCGAATCTTCGAGGCGGTCGTGATGCAGCACGGTCGAATAGATGAAGGAAGCCAGTTCGGGCTCGCGGCGGACGATGTCCTCCGCCTCGCCCCGGACGCGGTCCCAGATCGGATCGAGCGCGGCGAGCTTCGAACCTTGCGGATTGACCTGATGCACTGCCATGATTGCTCTCGCAAATTCGCTTGTCTGGTGACTATTATAGCACAGCGGGCAGGACGGCTGTCCCGGGCGGGCGCAATCCAAAGTACACCCCCGCCGAATGCCCTTGGGGGGCGGTTCTTGGGGTCAGTTCAAGGTGGTCAGGGATTTGAGGAAATCAAGCCACCCCGCACCCGACTATTGGTGAATTTCTGCTGTCCGACCCTCTCCGGGGGGAGGCAAACGCATCAACGCCCAGCGGCCATCGCCAGCCCATCGACGTTGCCGGCCTCGCGAGCGATCAAGGCCGCCGCGACAGGAAGTCGGTGACGCCGACCTTGTAAACCTTGTCGCCGACCGCGCGCATGTGATCGCGGTTCGGAATGTCGAGCACCTCGGCCCCCGGAATGATTTTCCCGAGCGCCGCGGCTGAGCCCGCGATTTCGTCCTTGGTGCCGACCGCGATCAGGACCGGCACGCCGATGCCAGTGGCTTCCTCCGCTGTCATCAGCCGCCGCGAACCGCGCAGGCAGGCGGCAAGCGCGCGGCGGTCGGAGCGGGTCTGATCGGCGAAGGCGCGAAACGTCCGCCCGACCGGATCGGTGACGTCTTCCAGCGACGGCACTTCGAGCGCGACGGCCACGCTCTCGCCGGGGCCGCCGCCCTCGACCAATCCGATCCCGATGCCGCCGAGGATCGCCGAGCGCAACCGCTGCGGCTGCTCGCGCGCCAATATCGCCGTCATTCGCGATCCCAGCGAATAGCCCATGACGTCGGCGCGCTCGATCCCCAGATGATCCAGCAGTGCGATGACGTCGCTCGCCATGATCGCAATTTCATAGTCCGCGGAATCGTAGAGCTTTTCGGAATCGCCGTGGCCGCGATTGTCGAGCGCGATCACGCGGCGGCCGTCTTTCTTCAGATCGGAAACCCAGGTCGGATAGATCCAGTTGACGTTCTTGCTGGAGGCAAAGCCGTGTACGAGAACGATCGGATCGCCCCCGCCTTCGTCGAGATAGGCAATTTCAACGTTGCCGTTGTGAAAACTCGGCATCAGCAGTTCCATGTTACGGGGATTAAAAAAGGCGATCTTGCAATGACGGCAAGTCTAGCCCTATGCGACGGCGCCTGCCAGAGCCGGGCCGGACGGCAAGCATGCCGCGGCCGCCTGCCTTCTCAATCGCCGCGCCTTGCTTCGACGCAGCCACGCTTCGGTGGCCCGCTCGGTGGTCGCCTTGATCGACGACAGAAAACCGAACAGCGCCAGCAGCGCACCGAACACCCACATCGTCAGATTGAAGGTGCCGGCAGCCAGCAGCAGCGCGCCGCGGCCCAGCACCTTCAAAATCGCGCGGGTCTGGCCGCCCTTGGATTCGGCAAGCCGGGCGGCGCGTGCGACGTCCTTCGGCCCTTGCGCGATGCGCAGCGTATCGAGCGCCCCGCGCGTGCCGGCCTTTTCGCCGACGCGTCCGACGTCTTTCGCCAGCCGCACCAGCGCGCCGGCCTTCTCGGCGCGGAACGCCGCCTTGATCGCGTTGACGGTCTCGCCGGGCCGCAGCACCGAACCCTTCGCGACCGCCTGCTGCAGCACCGGCGCATCGACGACCTCGCGCGCCGAGCGGCCGGCCCATTGCGTCAGCCCCTCGCCCAGCCGCCCGACCTTGCGGGCATCCTTGACCATGGAAAGACCGGCACGCAGCGGGCCGACACCGCCGACGGAGACGTAGGTCGCGGCGGTCACCGCAAGGCCTACCGTCGCCAGGCCGAGCACCAGCCGGTCCACTTCCTCGCCCGTCGCCAGGTTCTTGCCCTCGCGCACGACGTCCCTGATGTCGCCGAACACGAAGAGATCGCCGGCGACGGTGCCCGACAGGCTCGCGACGTCATCGGCATTGCCGGTCACCAGACCCGTGGCAAAGCGCTTGGCAAAATGCGACGCCGAACCTGCGTCAGTAACCGCATCGCTGACGCGCTTCGACAGTTCGTCGCTGACCGCAATGCCCTTGTCGCGGGCGAGTTCGACGAAGCTGTTGGCGAGATCGGAATCGCCCGCGGCGAGCGCTGTCTCGATGTTTTCGGCGACCAGCGCCTGGTTGCTCCGCAGGGCGGAATTGATGTGGATATCGGACAGCGCCGCGGGGTCGTCCTGCGCCGCCAGAATGGCGCCGGCCTCACGGGCGTGCGGCCACAGCGCCGCGCACACCGCAACGCTGAGCGCCATTCCTGCCAGAGCTGAACCGAGCCGCAACCGCCTCATCCAAAAAAGTCCAATGTTTTCGCCTTTCTCAAGATGGTATGCCGTTTTTAAGACACAACCGCCCCGACGAAAGAAGGGCTTTTCTCCGACGACAAGATTGTGTCGAATTTGCATGAGCGAATGTGCGGCCGGGACCTCCAGGATGACCTTCAGGAATTCGGCTCTAGGAATCATCGGAACCCGCCACTATGGTGCGCGGCGTTGCGAAGCTGCCGCGTCGTGTTGATTGCGTCCGCCCATCGTTGCCATCCAAGGTGAAGCTGATGTCCGACCATGTCGTCCCGCATTTCCATAACGACGCCGGCGTCTCGGTGATCGAGATCGGCTCGCAGGAATTCATGTGCGTGGGCGCCAACCCGCCGTTCGACCACCCCCACGTGTTTCTCGACCTCGGCAACGACAACGAGATCATCTGCCCCTATTGCTCGACGCTGTACCGCTTCGCCGCCGACCTCGCCGCGGGCGAGGCCCGCCCGCCGGAATGCGTCCTGAAGGACAAGGTCGCCTGACCTTTCGGTGGCTGCCGCGCGCACCATCATCGTTGCTGGTGCCGGGATCGGGGGATTGACGGCAGCGCTTGCGCTCGCCGCAAAAGGCTTTCGCGTCGTCATTCTGGAGAAGGCGGAACGGCTGGAGGAAGCCGGCGCCGGGCTGCAGCTTTCGCCCAACGCCAGCCGGATCCTGATCGACCTCGGCCTGCGGTCGCGGCTTGCGCCGCGCGCGGTGACGCCGGAGGCCATCACCATCATGAGCGCGCGCGCGGGCGGCGAGATCGCCCGCCTGCCGCTCGGCGAGGCCGCCAGCCTTCGCGCCGGCGCGCCCTATTGGGTGATGCACCGCGCCGACCTGCAGGGCGCCTTGCAGGCCCAGGTCAACGACCATCCGGACATCGACCTGCAGGCTCGGCTGCCAGTTCGAGGACGTGACCTCGCACGCCAAGGGGCTGACCGTGGTCCAGCGCCGCGGCAATGCGCGACAGCAGGAGCTGGCGGTGGCGCTGGTCGGCGCCGACGGCATCTGGTCGGCGGTGCGGAACCATCTGTTCCCGGAGGTGCAACCGCAGTTTTCCGGCCTGATCGCCTGGCGCGGAACCCTCGATGCGACGACGCTGCCGCGCGAATATACCGCGCCGCGGGTGCAGCTCTGGATGGGACCGGACGCGCATCTGGTCGCCTACCCGATCTCGGCGGCGCGGCAGATCAACGTGGTCGCCATCGTGCCGGGAACCTGGAACAGGCCGGGCTGGAGCGCGCCCGGCGACGCCAACGAATTCAAGAATGCGTTCGCCTCGCAGCGCTGGCCCGCGACCGCGCGGATGCTGCTCGGCGCCGTCGACGAGTGGCGGCGCTGGGCGCTGTTCACGCTGCCCGATCTCGGCGAATGGACGGACGGGCCGATCGCGCTGCTCGGCGATGCCGCGCACGCGATGCTGCCGTTCGCCGCGCAGGGCGCGGGCATGGCGATCGAGGATGCCGCCGTGCTCGCAAAGTGCCTGAGCGAAAGCCCGGGCGACAATATCGCGGGCATCCCGGCAACCCTGAAGCGCTATGGCCGGCTGCGGCGCGGCCGCGTGCTGCGGGTACAGCGCGCCGCGCGGCAACAGGGCCGCATCTATCATCTCACCGGACCGCTGGCGCTGGCGCGCGACCTCGCCATCAAGGCGATGGGCCCCGAGCGCATGCTGGCGCGGCAGGACTGGATCTATGATTGGCGGGTGTGAGGGGGAACCGCGTAACCCGGGATCAGCCCATCGCGGGCGATGCCGTTCCCGGATTTCGCTTCGCTCCATCCGGGCTACGGCAGCTTAATTTGCAGCACCGCTCGGCCTTCGAACGCTTGCCCTTGGCGGGAGCCGACGCGATCGATGGCGGGACCGGCACCGGCCTGGCTTCCGGTTTCGAGTCCTGGCACCGGTTCTTCTGCCAGGCTTCTTCGGCCAGCTTCGATTGTCCGCGCAACGCAATGTAGTCATTGCGGTAGGCCATCTCCGCCACCACGGGTCCGGCGACACCGGTTTCGGCCTTCGTCATCAGCCCCTGCAATTCCGCGGTGCGGGTAGCGAGGCTCTTGCGCTCGGTCTCGAGCTGCTTGCAATCGTAGAGATCGTATTTGGCAGGGTCGGCGAAGGCCGGCGAAATGGTGTCGCTCATCCCGGCGCAGCCGGACAGCCCGGCCCCGAGCGCAACCAGCGCCAGCGCCGCAAGGCTGCGCGAGAATAATTGGCGATGGGACAGCGAGTTGGGCATCGGACCTTCGTTAAGTGGATTATGTTGAGATTGCCTAAAGCTCGCCGCAGGTAAACACCCCAAGTGTCCGCATTGAGGCTTTGCTTTGGCGCGCGCCCTCACTTAAAGGTGGGGAGCGTTTTGGCGGAGACTATCCCAATTCCACTTCTCCGGAAAACGCGCTAAGTATCTGATCTCTTGAGACTAAAGCGGACGTGGCGGAACTGGTAGACGCAAGGGACTTAAAATCCCTCGATGGCAACGTCGTGTGGGTTCGAGTCCCACCGCCCGCACCACGCTTCGCTCGCGAGCGGGCTACGCGTGGCGCAGCCACGCGAAGACCGTAAGGTCGGAGCGTGTCCGGCATAGCCTGAGCGAAGCGAGGGCGACGACGGACTTCAGGCTGAGGCTGTCGGCTACGCGTGTGCACAGCGAAGCGAACGGACTGGTGAGACTGGGGACCCCATTGCCACAAACCCATCTTTTCGAAATGCGCCGGCTCGAAATGCTGAGCAACACCATCTTCGGCGTTGCCATGACGCTGCTCGCCTATGATCTGCCGAAAGCCAGCAGTTTCAAGCAAGCGCCCACCTGGATGGATCTGGTTCACGTCTACGCGCAACCCGTCATCGCGCTGGCGATCAGCTTCGTCGTCGCCGGTCTGTTCTGGTTCAGCCATCACCGGCGGCTTGCGGTGGCGCCGGAGGCCGGGCGTGGCGTGGTGTTCCTCAATCTGTTTTTTCTGCTCGTCGATCATCATCCTGCCGGTGACCAACGGCCTCTACGGCAGCTATCGGCTCGATGGCGTGGTCGCGGTGATCTATGGCCTCCACCTGACGCTGATCGCCGTCGCTGAATGCGCTGTTGTGGATTCTCGCGCTGCGCGGCCGCCACGATCCGCAATTGCTGGCAACCGCGCTGTTTCCGGTGTTCGTGTTCGTGCTCGCGACGGGAGTGGCCTCCGTCGCACCGAAGGCCGCGCAGTTCATCTGGTGCCTGGCGTTTCTCTCGCCCTTTGCGGGCTGGGTTGCCGCGCGAGCTAGCGCGCCACCTTCGCCTCGGTCACCGTAAGCAACCGGCTCGCCTCATCCGCGATCATCCGCTCCATCTTTTCCTGAAACTCCTTGCGCGGCAGGCCCGGCGCGATCGGCGGGAGGAAGGACAGCGTGATGGTGCCCGAATGCATCATCAGGGTCTTCTTGCCCCAGAACAGGCCGGAATTGCACGCCGCCGGCACCACGGGGACGTCGAGGTTGGTGTAGAGCGCGGAAATGCCGGCCGACTGAAACGTCACGGGCTCGTCGATCGCTTGCCGCGTGCCTTGCGGAAACAGCAGCACCTTGCGTCCCTCGCCGACCGCACGCTTCGCCTCATCGACCATCTGGCGCAGCGCCTGGCGGCCCGCCGACCGGTCAACCAGGATCATCGGATAGCGCTCCAGAAACCAGCCGACGAGCGGCAGCTTTCGCAGCTCTTTCTTGGCGACGATGCTGGCATCGGGGAAGATCACGCAGAGCGCCGCGGTCTCCCACAGCGACTGATGATTGCAGGCAATGATGCAAGGTCCGTCGGGAACGTGCTCGCGCCCCTCGACGCGATAATCCAGCCCCACCACGTATTTCATCAGGAACAAGATGCCGTTGGCCCAGACCTGGGAGACCGCGCGCACCGTCGGGCTGCTCGGCCTTGAACAGCGCCATGAACGGCACCGACAGCGCAACGACCAGCGTCAGGATCACCACGGCGGCATCGAACAGTATCGACCTCAGATAATGCAAACGTCCGTCCCCTCGGGCCTCGATGCGGCTTCCAATACAGCACTTTTCCCGGGTTGCACAATTCCGGCCACCCCGCTGAAATATGTCTCACCATGGATTGGCCCGATTGCCCATCCAGGATCGCCCCATGCCGGTATCAGAACAAATCGCCATCGCGCCGCATCTGGTCTTCGATGCCATCACCGCCGGCGCGCCCGGGGCGCCGCTGGTGCTGCTGCTGCACGGCTTTGCGGAATCGATGCATTGCTGGCGCGCGCAGGTCGCGGCCCTCGGCGACATGGGCTATCGCGCCATCGCGCCGAGCCAGCGCGGCTATTCGCCGGGCGCCCGGCCGGATCCGCGTGAGTTTTCGCACTACCTGATCGACCGCCTGATGGACGACGCCATGGCGATCGCGGCGGCTGCGGGCTATGGCGAGTGCGCGCTTTCATCTCGCGGGCCACGACTGGGGCGGCAGCATCGCCTGGGGCATCGCCGACCGCCACCACGAGCGGCTGGCCTCGCTCACCATTCTCTCGCGCCCGCATCCGAACGCGTTCAATCGCGCGCTGGCGACGCGACGGCGAGCAGGCGCAGCGCTCGAAGCACCACAAGGCGTTTCTGGAACCGGATGCCGCCGATGTCGTGCTGGCCGACGACGCCAGATGGCTGCGCGAGCGTCTGGCCGCCAACGGCGTCCCTCCCGATGCGATCGAGCGGCATCTCGCGGTGCTCGGCAACAAGGCAAGCGATGGAAGCGGCGCTCGCCTGGTATCGTGCCCGCGGCGCGATCCGCGGACCGCTCGGCCCGATCCGCGTGCCGACGCTTTACATCTGGGGCGACGCCGACGACACCGTCGGCCGCGCCGCCGCCGAAGGCACGGTCGATTTCATCGCCGCGCCCTATCGTTTCGAGGTGCTTCCGGGCGTCGGGCATTTTGCGGCGGATCAGGCGCCGGAACGTGTCTGCGAATTAATGCTGGAACATCTCGCCGCGCATCCAGCCTGAGGAACGCAACGCACACAAAAATGTTGTCATGCACAAAAGGAGTATGACGACATGGCTAGCCGAACAACCGTTGGGCAAACCTGCCGCCACCGGGCGCAAATTATCCCCGGATCGGCGGTCATCCCAGCCCACAACCGCAAATCCCCTCGCCGCTATCGAGCGACGGCCTGGAACAGATGCGGGATACCCATTGCTGACCTTCGCCGTCATTGCCTGCGAACAAACATCGATAGCTTCGCTTCGCTCGCAATGACGAGGGATAGCGCGCGACGCCATCACGCGCTGGCGGCAAATTCCTGATGCCGGCCGGGCGCGGCGTCGAACAAAGCCTTCGTGTATTCGTGCTGGGGCGCGGCAAAGACTTCCGCCGTGGCGCCCTGCTCGACAATCACCCCGCGCTGCATGACCGCGATCCGGTCACAGACCTGGGCGGCCACCCGCAGATCATGGGTGATGAACAGCACCGCCAGATCGAACTTGCGGCGCACTTCGTCCAACAGCTTCAGCACCTGATCCTGCACGGAGACGTCGAGCGCCGATACCGGCTCGTCGCCGATCAGCAATTCAGGCTCCATCGCCAGCGCCCGCGCGATGCAGATCCGCTGGCGCTGGCCGCCGGAGAACTGATGCGGGAAGCGATCGATCGCAGCCGGCGGCAGATGCACCACCGCCATCAGGTCGCGCGCGCGCTGCAATGCTTCCTTGCGGCTGAGGCCAAAGTTCATCGGCCCCTCGATGATCGCCTCGCCGACCGTGCGGCGCGGGTTGAGCGATCGATACGGGTCCTGGAAAATGAACTGAACACGCCGGCGCATCGGGCGGAATTTTGCTTCCCGCATCGCCGCGATATCGATGCCGTCGATCTTGATGCCGCCGTTGGTGACGTCGACCAGCCGCGCGACGCAGCGCGCCACCGTCGACTTGCCGGAACCGGACTCGCCGACAATGCCGAGCGTCTCGCCGCGCCGGATCGTCAGCGAGACGTCCTTGACCGCGGCCACCACGCGCGCCTTCGGCTGGAACAGCGAGCGCTTGCCATAGGTCTTGAAGAGATTCTCGGTCTGCAGAACCACCGGTCCGGTCACCGGCGATCGCTTCGGCGGCGTCATGCTCGGCACCGCGGCCAGCAGCATCCTGGTATAGTCCTCGCGCGGATTCCGCAGCACCTCCTCGCAGGGGCCCTGCTCGACGATCCGGCCCATCTGCATCACCACGACGCGGTCGGCGATCTCGGAAACGACGCCGAAATCATGGGTGATGAACAGCACGCCGGTTTTCTTGCGGCCCTGCATTTCCCGCACGAGCTTGAGGATCTGCGCCTGCGTGGTGACGTCGAGCGCGGTGGTCGGCTCGTCGGCGATCAGCAGCGCAGGATCGAGCACCAGCGCCGCCGCGATCATGATGCGCTGGCGCTGGCCGCCGGAGAGCTGGTGCGGATAGGCGTCGATCATCTGTTCGGGATCGGGCAGATGCACCGCGCGCATGATTTCGAGCACGCGCGCGCGCTGCTCCTTCTGGTCGAGGCTGGTGTGGATCTCCAGCACTTCGCGGATCTGGTCGCCGACCCGCTCGACCGGATTGAGCGCGGTCATCGGCTCCTGAAACACCATGGCCATGCGGGTGCCGCGGATCGCGCGCAACTCGGTGTCGGATTTGGTGAGCAGTTGATCGCCCTGCAGCCGGATCGAGCCGCTCTCGACCTGCATCGCGCCCTTCGGCAGCAGGCCCATCACGGCCTGCGCCGTCACCGATTTGCCGGAACCGGATTCGCCCACCACGCAGACGATCTCGTCGGCGCCGACGGTCAGGTTGATACCCTGCACCGCATGCGTCCGGTCGCCTCCGTTGATGGCGACGGAAAGATTCGAGACTTCGAGGACGGTGTTGCTCACATCACACCCGCTTCGCCATCTTGGGATCGAGCGTATCGCGCAACCCGTCGCCGAGAACGTTGACGGCAAGGATCGTGAGCGCAAGGCACACGCCGGGATAGATGATGTTGTGCGGAAACAGGCTGAAGACCTGCCGGCCCTCGGCCATGATGTTGCCCCAGGTCGGTATCTCCGGCGGCACGCCGATGCCGAGGAACGACAGGATGGCCTCGATCAGAATGGCCGACGCGCAGATGAAGGTGCCCTGCACGATCATGGGCGCGATGGTGTTCGGGCAGCACATGCCGCCACAGCAATTTCGGGGTCGACGTGCCGAGCGTCACCGCCGCCTCGACATAGGGCTCCTCGCGCACGCTGAGCACGATCGAGCGCACCAGCCGCACGACGCCGGGAATCTGCGGAACGGTGATGGCGATGATCACGGTCAGCACGCTGGAGCGGAACAGCGACACCATGGCAATGGCCAGCAGGATCGCCGGAATGGCCATCAACCCGTCCATGATCCGCATGATGACGGCGTCGAGAATGCGGAAGAAGCCGGCGAACAGCCCGATGAACAGGCCGGCAGGCGACGCTGATCAGTGCTACCGTGACGCCGACAAGGAGCGAGACGCGCGCGCCATAGACCACGCGGCTGTAGACGTCACGTCCCAGGCTGTCTGTGCCGAACTTGGCGATCATCTTGATGCGTTCGCCGGTGTCCGTCCGCATCGAGATTTCCGCGCCGGGGATCTTGTTTCGCGCGATCGGGCTGATCGCCGTCGGATCGATGGTTCCGAGCCAGGGCGCGAATAGCCCCATCAGCAATACGATTGCGATGACGGCGACGCCGAACACCACGCCCGGGTTGCGCAACAATTTGCGAATACGCAGCCGGCTTGGCCGGCGCTCGCCGGCAGAACGGGTTCGAGGATCGTCGCATCGACCATCAGTAGCGAATCCTGGGATCGAGCACGGTATAGATCATATCAACCGCCAGGTTGATCATGACGTAGACGAACGAAAACAGCAGGATCACGGCCTGGATCGTCGGATAGTCGCGCGCCAGCACCGCATCGACCGTGAGCCGGCCAAGGCCCGGGATCGTGAACACGCTTTCGGTGACGACGACGCCGCCGATCAGGAGCGCCACGCCGAGGCCGATCACGGTGACGATCGGCACCGCCGCGTTGCGCAGCGCATGGCGGAACAGCACCTTGCGCTCGGTCTGCCCCTTGGCGCGCGCGGTGCGGATGTAGTCTTCCGACAGCACCTCGAGCACGCTGGTGCGCGTCATGCGCGCGATCAGCGCCACATAGATCACCGACAGCGTCACCGAGGGCAGCAGCAGCCGCTGCGCCCAGCCGCCGACGCCCTTCGCGAAATCCGCTGATAGCCCTGCACCGGCAGCCAGTTCAGCCAGATCGAGAACAGATAGATCAGGAGATAGCCGACCACGAACACCGGCACCGAAAATCCGAGCACCGAAAAGCCCATCACGATGCGATCGATCCAGAGCCGTGCCGGTGCGCCGCCAGCACGCCGAGCGGAACGGCCACACAGCACCGCGATCAGCATCGTGAAGAAGGCCAGCGACAGCGTCGGCTCGATCCGTTCGCCGATCAGCGCGGCGACCGTCTTCTTGAAGAAGAAGCTTTCGCCGAAATCACCGGTCAGCACCCGGCCCGACCAGATGAAGAACTGCTCGATCATCGGCTGGTCGAGGCCGAGTTGGCTGCGGATCTGCGCCACCTGTTCGGTGTTGGCATTGTCGCCGGCGATGATCGCCGCCGGATCCGACGGCGTCAGCCGCAGCATCAGGAAAATGAAGACCGCAACCACCAGCATCACGGGAATGGTGCCGAGCAGTCGCCGGAAGAGGTACCCATACATGGACATGGTTTGCTCGATCCTCAAACGGCGCGGGCGGCGAAACGTCCGCCGCCCGCGCCGCTCACATCACTTGGTGATTTCGATGTTCCAGAACACCGGCACCGGCGCAATGACGAAGCCCTTGACGTTCTTGCGCATCGCGACCGGCTGCACATACTCGCCGACCGGAATCTCGGGCGTCGTCTCGATGGCGCGCAGTTGCACCGCCTCAGCAATCGCCTTCTGCTTTGCCGGGTCGGTTTCGCGGGCGAAATCGTCGCGCAGCTTCTCGAGCTTCGGCGTCGCACGGCCAGCCGAACGAGCGCCTTGTCGCACGCCGAGTTCAGATAGGCGGTCGACACCGGGTTCATCACGTCGGCGGCGACCCAGGCCGTCAGGAAGGCGTTCCAGCCGCCGGCGTTCGGCGGGTCCTTCTTGGCACGACGTGCGACCAGCGTCTGCCAATCCATCGACTGCATGTCGACCTTGAAGCCCGCCTTCTCCATCAGCGATTTCGCCACCGGCGCAAGGTTGGTCAGCACCTTCAGGTCGGTGGAGTGCATCAGCACCACCGGCGTGCCGTCATAGCCGGCTTCCTTCAGCAGTTCCTGCGCTTTCTTGGCGTTGGAGGTGAGAAGCCCGTCCATTCCCTTGGTCGACGCGAACGGCGTGTCGCAGATGAAGAGCGCCTTGCACTCCTTGATGTAGTTCTCGTCGCCGATGGTCGCCATCAGGAAGTCTTCCTGGTTGAAGGCGTACCAGAGCGCCTGGCGGATCTTCGGATTGTCGAACGGCTTGTGAAGATGGTTGGGACGGAAAACGTATTGCCCCTTCAACGGCGGCGAGATGAAGACCGAGACGTTCGGGTCCTTCTTCAGCGTGCCCAGCAGATCGTGGCTCGGCTGCTCGACGAAATCGATTTCACCCTTGGACAGCGCGTTGACCGCCTGCTGCGCGTCGGAGATCGCGCGCCACTCGACGCGGTCGACCTTGACGACCTTGCCGCCGGCCATACCGGACGCGGGTTCGGCTGCGCGGCTTGTACTTGTCGAACTTGACGTAGACGGTCTTGTCGCCCGGCTTCCATTCGTCCTTGACGAAGACGAAGGGGCCGGATCCCGTGAAATCCTCGATCTGCTTGCTCGGGTCCGTTTCGGCGACGCGCTTGGGCATCATGAACGGCACGTTCGACGAGGGCTTCGACAGGCCGAGCAGCACCAGACCTGTCGGTTCCTTGAGCTTGATGGTGAAAGTCTTGGCATCGACCGCGGAAATCGAGTCGACGAAGGTCATCATCTTCTGGCCGAGGGAATCCTTGGCGGCCCAGCGCTTGATCGACGCGATGCAATCTTCCGACGTGACCGGCTTGCCGTCGTGCCACAGCAGTCCGTCGCGCAAGCGTGAAGGTGTAGCCCTTGCCGTCAGCCGCGGCTTCGTACTTCTCCACCATCTGCGGCTTGATCTCGCCCTTTTCATCCTGCGCGAGCAGCGTGTCGTAGATCATGTAGCCGTGGTTGCGGACGATGTAGGCCGTGGTCCAGATCGGATCCAGGATCTTCAAATCCGAGTGCATGACGACGCGCAGACGTGGTCTGGGCCAGCGCCGGCACTGCCATGGCCACCAGGCTGCCGACACAAGTCGCAGCAAGAATTGCTTTTCTGAACGCATTCATTCCTTCACCTCCGTTGTCGTCTCGACGCCCGAACGCCTATTGTTCGGGCCCCTGCCCGGTTTCTGACCGGACTATAGGGTCGATATTCAGCTTCACAACACCTTTTGACCCGACGACACTGGTGACGCCGACGCTCAGGCAGAAATCAGGACAGCCCTCCGGACAGGTCCTTTCGCGGCCGGCTTGCGCCCGCCGCCGGATGGATTGCGGTCCCGGCTTCAGCTCCGCCAACACGCCTCCTCAAAACCTACAATTCAAGAATGATGCCAGAATTACCGTTGCCCCGACCTCGCGCCGGGCAAGCCGGAAGGCGCCATGTTTTCCCTTTACAAATTCGCCGCCGGTCCTTCTCGTAAAAGGGCCACATCGAACCCCAAACATTCCGGTTCAACCGGGAGGACCCATCATGAATCCTGCCAACCTTCCCTTCGATTCCGAGACCATGCTGCAGGGTTTGCGGGCCTGGGTCGAATGCGAAAGCCCGACCTGGGATGCGCGTGCGGTCGAGCGCATGCTCGACCTTGCCGCGCGCGACATGGCCATCATGGGTGCGACCATCGAACGCATCGCCGGACGGCAGGGTTTTGCCGGCTGTGTCCGCGCGCGCTTCCCGCACCCGAAGCAGGGCGAGCCTGGAATCCTGATCGCGGGCCATCTCGATACCGTCCATCCCGTCGGCACGCTGGAAAAGCTGGCGTGGCGGCGCGAAGGCAACAAATGCTACGGCCCGGGCATCTTCGACATGAAGGGCGGCAACTACCTCACCCTCGAAGCGATCCGGCAACTGGCCCGCGCCGCGTTCACGACGCCGCTGCCGATCACCGTGCTGTTCACGCCGGACGAAGAGGTCGGCACGCCCTCGACCCGCGACATCATCGAGGCCGAAGCCGCCCGCAACAAATATGTGCTGGTGCCGGAGCCGGGCCGTCCCAACAACGGCGTGGTCACCGGACGATACGCCATCGCCCGCTTCAATCTCGAAGCCATCGGCAAGCCGAGCCACGCCGGCGCCACGCTCTCATCGGGCCGTTCCGCGATCCGCGAGATGGCACGCCAGATTATCACTATCGACGGCATGACGACTGAAGATTGCACTTTCTCGGTCGGCATCGTGCATGGCGGCCAATGGGTCAATTGCGTTGCCACCACCTGCAGCGGCGAGGCGCTCAGCATGGCCAAGCGGCAGGCCGACCTCGATCGCGGCGTCGAACGGATGCTCGCGCTTTCCGGCAGCAGCAATGATGTCACGTTCAAGGTCACGCGCGGCGTGACCCGGCCGGTGTGGGAACCGGACGCGGGCACGATGGCGCTTTATGAACACGCGCGCGGGATAGCGAAGGGCATGGGCCTCGAACTCCCGCATGGCAGCGCCGGTGGCGGCTCCGACGGCAATTTTACGGGCGCCATGGGCATCCCCACCCTGGATGGCTTGGGTGTTCGTGGCGCCGACGCCCATACGCTCAACGAACATATCGAGGTCGACAGTCTCGCCGAGCGCGGCCGTTTGATGGCGGGTTTGCTGGCGACGCTGAGTTGAACGGCGCGCAGCGGTTGTTGTCATTCCGGGGCGCGAAGCGAACTATGGGGCGCAAGGGCGCCCCGTAGTTCGATGCTGCGCATCGCCCCGGAATGACGGAGCAAGCTTCGTCGCTTCTCTTAGTCGCAATGACAGCGCCCGGGCAATTGCTAACGCCCACGCGGCATGCAAAACGGAATTGCTCCCCCGCTTGCGCTTGCCACGATGACACGCTTAACGTCGCCCCCAACGAAAAGCATTGACCGAGACACTTAATGACCCGCATCGCCGTTGGCGCCTTTCTGCACGAGACCAATACGTTCGCGCCGACCAAGGCGACCTATGACGATTTCGTCCATGGCGGCGGCTGGCCGTCGATGGCGCATGGCGCCGACGTGCTCAAGGTGATGCGCAAGATCAATGTCGGCCTGGCCGGCTTCGTCGAGGCGGCCGAAGCCAATGGCTGGGAGCTGGTGCCGACGATCTCGGCGGCCGCGGTCCCTTCGGCGCATGTCACCAACGATGCCTTCGAACGCGTCATGAAAGAGATGGTCGACGGCATCGCTGCGGCCGGACCGATCGACGCCGTCTATCTCGATCTGCACGGCGCCATGGTGACCGAACAACACGACGACGGTGAAGGCGAAACGCTTGCCCGCGTGCGCAAGGTGATCGGCAAGGACCTGCCGCTGGTCGTGAGCCTCGACCTCCATGCCAATGTCTCGCCCGAGATGATGGCGCATGCCGATGCACTCATTGCCTACCGCACCTATCCCCACGTCGACATGGCCGACACCGGCCGCGCCTGTGCAAGACACCTCGCGCTGATGCTGAAGACGAAGGCGCGTTTTGCAAAAGCGTTCCGGCAATTGCCGTTCCTGATCCCGATCTCCTGGCAGTGCACCAACGACCAGCCGACCAAGGGCATCTATGAAAAGCTCGCGGCGCTGGAGAGCGACGCGGTGCCGACGCTGTCGTTTGCACCGGGTTTCCCGGCGGCGGATTTCCGGGATTGCGGGCCGAGCGTGTTTGCCTACGGCCGGACGCAGGCCGATGCGGATGCCGCAGCCGACAAACTGCGTGGCGCTGGTCGAGAGCCACGAGGACGATTTCGACGGCCGCATCTATTCGCCCGATGACGGCGTGCGCCTCGCGATGGAACTGGCGAAATCGGCAACCAAGCCGATCGTCATCGCCGACACCCAGGACAATCCCGGCGCCGGCGGCGATTCCGACACCACCGGCATGCTGCGCGCGCTGGTGCGCAACAAGGCCTCCGGCGCCACCGGCGTGATCTACGATCCGGAGTCGGCCAGCGCTGCGCATGCGGCCGGCGTCGGCGCCACCGTCACGCTCGATCTCGGCGGCAAGTCCGGCATTCCGGGCGATGCGCCATACCGGGAAACCTTCGTCGTCGAAAAACTGTCCGACGGCAAATTCGTGGCGTCCGGCCCCTACTATCGCGGACGCGACATGGATATGGGGCCGTCGGCCTGCCTGCGCATCGGTGACGTCAGAGTGGTCGTCGGCTCCTACAAGGCGCAGCTCGCGGATCAATCGATGTACCGCTATGTCGGCATCGAGCCGACCGAACAGAAAATCCTGGTCAACAAGAGCTCGGTGCATTTCCGCGCCGATTTCGAACCGATCGCCGAAAAGCTGCTGATCTGCGCCGCGCCCGGCGCGATGCCGGCCGATACGGCGACGCTGCCATGGACGCGGCTGCGTCCGGGCATCCGCATCAAGCCGAACGGCCCTGCCTTCGCTCCATCCGCCCAATCTCGCTCAACATCTCCAGTCACGGGATAGATAACAGACATGCCCACCATCGACCGCATCGACGGCTATGCCGAAGAACTCACCGCCATCAGACGCGATCTGCATGCCCATCCCGAGATCGGCTTCGAGGAAGTGCGCACCTCCGGCATCGTCGCGGAGAAGCTGAAGGGATGGGGCATCGAGGTGCATCGCGGCCTCGGCGGCACCGGCGTGATCGGCGTGCTCAAGGGCAAGGGCAGTGGCGGCAAGCGCATCGGCCTGCGCGCCGACATGGACGCGCTGCCGATGGAAGAGAACACCAACCTGAAATGGCGCTCGACGATTCCCGGCCGCTTCCACGGCTGCGGCCATGACGGCCACACCACCATGCTGCTCGGCACCGCGCGCTATCTGGCCGAGACCAAGAATTTCGACGGCACCGTGCATTTCATCTTCCAGCCCGCCGAGGAAGGCCTCGGCGGCGCGCGCGCCATGATCAAGGACGGCCTGTTCGAGAAATTTCCCTGCGACGAGGTCTACGGCCTGCACAACGCGCCGGACCTGAACCACGGCGAGATCGCGATCCTGCCGGGACCGGCGATGGCCGGCGCCGACTTCTTCGACATCACCATCCAGGGCTACGGCGCGCATGGCGCGATGCCCGAACGCTCCAAGGACGCGGTGATCATCGCGACGACGCTGACGCAGGCCCTGCAGACCATCGTCAGCCGCAACGTCGATCCCTTGAAGTCGGCGGTGCTGTCGGTCACGCAGATCCATGCCGGCTCCGCGAACAACGTGATCCCCGGCGACGCCAGACTGTGCGGCACGGTGCGCGCGTTCGACGACGGCGTGCGCGCCCTGATCCGCGAACGCATGCGCGACGATCTGCGCCGGCATCGCCGCGACCTTCCAGTGCGAGATCACCGTCGACATCCGCGACACGTTCAGCGTGCTCGTCAACGAGGAAGAGCAGTCGAGGGTGGTCGAGGCGGTGGCGAAGACCGTGGTCGATCCGGCCAATGTGTTGACGCGCTCGACGCCGAAGATGGGCAGCGAGGATTTCGCCGACATGATGCAGGTGGTGCCCGGCGCCTATTTCTGGATCGGCCATGACGGCTCGGTGCCGGTGCACAATCCCGGCTATTTCCTCGACGACAAGATCCTGCCGATCGGCGCCAGCATGTTCGCCCGCATCATTGAAACCCGTTTGCCGGTAGGTTCGCATGCATAAACCAGCCGCCGAAGAAGAAATCACCTCGCTGCATGACCTTTCCGCCACCGACCTGATCGCCGGCTATCGCGCCAAGCAGTTCTCGCCTTCGGAAGTGCTGGAGGAAGTGATCGAGCATGTCGCGGCGTGGGAGCCGCACATCAAGGCGCTCTATCTGTACGATCCGGACAGCGCGCGCGCCGCCGCGAAGGCCTCGACCGACCGCTGGCAGAGGGGCGAGCCCGCGGGCACGCTCGACGGCATTCCGGTCACCGTCAAGGACAACATCGCCACCAAAGGTCAGCCGATCCCGCTGGGCGCCGCCAGCGTCAAGCTGGTGCCGGCAGAGAAGGATGCACCGCCCGCCGCGCGGTTGCGTGAATCCGGCGCGATCATCTTCGCCAAGACCACGATGCCGGATTACGGCATGCTGTCGTCGGGCCTCTCCAGTTTCCATCCGCTCACCCGCAACCCCTGGGACCTGACCAAGAATGCCGGCGGCTCCTCCTCCGGCGCCGGCGCGGCTGCTGCTGCCGGTTACGGCCCGCTGCATCTGGGTACCGACATCGGCGGCTCGGTTCGGCTGCCGGGCTCGTGGTGCGGCCTGGTTGCGCTTAAGCCGAGTTTTGGACGCGTTCCATTCGATCCACCCTATGTCGGCCGCGTCGCCGGCCCGATGACCCGCACCGTCGACGATGCGACGCTGATGATGTGCGTGCTGTCGAAGCCGGACCGCCGCGACGGCACGAGCCTGCCGGCCGACAGCAGCCTTCACTGGAAGGCAATCGACAAATCGCCGCGCAAGCTGCGCATCGGCCTGATGCTCGATCCCGGCACCGGACAGCCGCTGGAAAGCGAGGTACGAAGCGTTGCCGTCAAGGCGGCCAAGGCGTTCGAATCCGCCGGCGCCGTCATCACCGAGATCGACGGCATCCTGACGCGCGAAATGCTCGACGGGCTCGACCATTTCTGGCGCGCCCGGCTGTGGGACGATCTCTCAAAGCTGTCGCCGGAGGAGCGCGGCAAGACGCTGCCCTACATCCACAAATGGGCCGAATCCGCCGCGAAGCTTTCGGGCGTCGACGTCATCAGGGGCTTCAACGCCACGATGGCGATCCGCGCGGCGGCGGCGAAACTGTTCCACGACCTCGATTACGTGATTTCGCCGGTTTCGCCGGTGGTAAACTTCCCCGCCGAATTCGCCTCCCCGGTCAACGATCCGGACAAGCCGTTCGAGCACATTGCCTATACTGTGCCGTGGAACATGGCCGAAAATCCCGCGATCTCGATCAATGGCGGTTACGACGCCAAGGGTTTCCCGATCGGCGTGCAGATCGTCGGCCGCCGCTTCGACGATCTCGGCGTACTCGGCATGGCCAAGACCTTCGAAGGCCTGCGCGACCCGCAGCGGCCGTGGCCCTCGCCGCCGAAGAAGTAACTGCCTCCACACGTCATTCCGGGATGCGCCGAAGGCGCAGGCCCGGAATCCATGTATCCAATTGCCCGGTCGAGGTTATGGATGCATGGATTCCGGGTTCGCGCCAAGTGGCGCGCCCCGGAATGACGAGCTAGAAATGACCAACAAGAGAAAACAAAAGGAAGGAACCGCCATGGCGTATGAGACCATCAAGTACGAGGTCGACGATCAGATCCTCACCATCACGCTGAACCGGCCCGACAAGCTCAACGCTTTCAACGGCACGATGCAGCAGGAAATGATCGACGCCTTCGACGCGGCCGACAAGGACGACAATGTCCGCGCCATCATCGTGACCGGCGCAGGCCGCGGCTTCTGCGCCGGCGCCGACCTCTCCTCCGGCGCCAACACGTTTGACCGCGACGCGCGGCGCGGGCCGGTGAAGCGGCTCGCCAGCGGCGCGGTCGACTACAGCGATCCCCAGGTGCGCGACGGCGGCGGCCAGGTGACGCTGCGGATCTTCAAATGCCTGAAGCCTGTCATCGCGGCGGTGAACGGCCCCGCTGTCGGCATCGGCGTCACCATGCAGCTTGCGATGGACATTCGCATTGCGTCGGAAGCCGCGCGCTTCGGCTTCGTGTTCTCCCAGCGCGGCATCGTGCCGGAAGCCGCCTCGAGCTGGTTCCTGCCGCGTATCGTCGGCATCTCGCAGGCGCTGGAATGGTGTTATTCGGGCCGCGTGTTCCCGGCGCAGGAAGCGTTGGCCGGCCGCCTCGTCAGCAAGGTGGTGCCGCCGGACGATTTGCTGCCGACAGCGCGTGCACTGGCAAAGGAATTCGCCGCCAAGACCGCGCCGGTGTCGGTGGCGCTGATCCGGCAGATGATGTGGCGCATGATGGGCGCCGACGATCCGATGGAAGCCCACAAGGTCGACAGCCGCGGCATCTACGCGCGCGGACGCAGCGGCGACGTCAAGGAAGGCGTGGTCTCGTTCCTGGAAAAGCGCCCGGCGCAATTCAAGGACAAGGTTTCCAGCGACATGCCCGACTATTTCCCGTGGTGGCAGGAGCGCGAGTATAAGTGACTGCGAAGCAGTCATCCCGGGATGGTGCGTCAGCACCAGGCCCGGGATCTCGAGATTTCGGATTCGATGGTAGAGACGGCGTCGTCCTGCTGCATGGCATCAGCAGGACGGCGCTATCGTTTCGAAAGATGCAGTTGGCGCTGGAACGCGCCGGATTCGCCACCCTCAATTTGGACTATGCGAGCCGCCGCAAGCCGCTGGAGGGGCTGGCCGAGGACATCGATCCGGCCATCCAGCACTTTGCCGATCGCGTCGACGGCGCCATCCATTTTGTCGGCCATTCCATGGGCGGGCTGCTGGCCCGTGTCTACATTGCCAGGCATCGGCCCAAACACCTGGGCCGCGTCGTGATGCTGGGCACGCCGAATAGCGGCAGCGAAATCGCCGACCGCCTGAAGAATATTGGAATTTATCGCGCCTTCTTCGGACCGGCCGGACAGCAACTCGGCACCCAGCGGGATGCTGCAATCGAAGCGCTGTTTCCGCCGGTCGATTATCCTGTCGGCATCATCGCCGGAAACCGCTCGATCTATCCGATGGGCCGGAACGATGCTGCCGAAGCCGCATGACGGACGGGTGTCGATTGCGAACACCAAACTCGAGGGCATGGCGGATCATGTCGTCGTCGCGACGTCGCATCCGTGGCTGGTGCGGAATAGTGAAGCGATCGCGCAGACGATTGCGTTTTTAAGGGAGGGGAAGTTTTCGTAGGGTGGGCAAAGCGAAGCGTGCCCACCATCTTGCACAACGCGAGAATGGTCGGCACGTCGCTGACGCTCCTTTGCCCACCCTACGACATCACCCCATCGTCAGCGCCACGCGCCCGATGGCCTTGCGGTCGATCAACAGCCGCATCGCTTTTGCAAAATCTTCCAGCGGCACCCGGTGCGAGATGTTGGGACGGATCTTTCCCGGCTTCCGCCCACTCCGTTAGCTCCTTGATCCTGACCTCGCCCAGCGCTGGATTTCGCCGCACCGCTTCGCCGGCGCGGACGCCGAGCACGCTGGCGCCCTTGATCATCAGAAGATTGGTCTTCGCAAGCCCGATGCCGCCGGTGAAGCCGATGATCAGCAGCCGTGCGCCCCAGTTGATGCAGCGCATCGAGTTCTCGAACACCTCGCCGCCGACGGGATCGAACACCACGTCCGCACCCTGCCCGCCGGTGATGCGCTTGACGGCGTCGCGAAACGGCTCCTGGTCGTAGCGGATGAGATGATCGGCGCCCCTCGCCTTCGCGATCGCCAGCTTCTCGTCGCTCGAAGCGGTTGCGATCACGGTGGCGCCCAGCATCTTGCCGATCTCGACAGCGGCGAGCCCGACACCGCCGCCGGCCCCGTGCACCAGCAACACTTCGCCCGGCTGAAGCCGGCCGCGATCGATCAGCGCGTGATAGGCGGTGCCATGGCCGGCCAGGAACGTCGCGCCCTCGGCATAGTCGAACGTCGAGGGAAGTTTCACGAGCTGCGAGGGCGTGGCGACGGCTTCATCGCAATAGGCACCGTGCCGCATCTTGACGATCACGCGATCACCAACAGCGACACCCTCGGCTGCATTCACTTCGACCACATCGCCGGCGGCTTCGACGCCCGGCGTGAACGGCAGCGGCGGCTTGAGCTGATATTCGCCCGCCGCCATCAAAATATCGGGAAAGTTGATCCCGGCGGCCCTGATGGCGACGCGCACCTGCCCCGGCACCAGCGGCGCGGCGTCAAACGTTTCGAGGCGCAGGCGCTCGGGCGGGCCGAGTTCGCGGCAGACGACGGCTTTCGGCATCAGGCGGCCCGCGCTTTCAGGCGCTCCAGCGCTTCGCGGATCAGCGGCATGCGGTCGTTGCCGAAATACATGTCCGTCTTGCCGACAAAGATCGTCGGCGAGCCAAAACCGCCGCGCGCCATCACCTCATCGGTATTGGCCTTGAGCTGGTCCTTGATCGCCTGCTGGCCGATGCCCTCGAAGAACTTGACGTGATCGACGCCGGCCTTCTTGCAGACCTCCGTCAACACCGAGTCCTGCGAGATGTCCTTGTCGGCGCCCCAATAGGTCTCGAACACCGCGGTGGCGAACGGCACCATATCCTTGCCCAACCAGATGCAGCCGCGCATTGCCTTGACGCTGTTCACCGGAAATACCGTCGGCGGCATCTTGATCGCAAGCCCCGCCGACCGCGCCCAGTCGGCGAGATCCTTTTTCATGTAGCGCGCCTTCAACGGCACCGGCGTCTCGCGCGAGGCGTAGACGCTGGGGTTCACGGTATTGAAGATGCCGCCGACCAGGATCGGCCGCCAACTGATCTCGACGCCGAGCTCCTTGGCGAGGGGCTGGATGTTGTGGAAGGCGAGATAGGTCCAGGGACTGGAGCAGTCGAAGAAGAATTCGAGCATGGGTTTTCCTTGTGATGTTGGATCCTCATCCTGAGGAGCGCGCAGCGCGTCTCGAAGGATGAAGGCCCGTCTGGGGCCTCATGGTTCGAGACGGCGCTGACGCGCCTCCTCACCATGAGGGTTAGAGTGTCACTTCCTCTCGGCCATCTCCTTGGCACGCGCGCCGAACATATTCCGCCGCGCCTCCTCGTCGAACGGCTCCTTGACGAACTTGCCGATCGCGAGCCCGGCCTGCACCTGCGGCCGCGCGCGCACCTCGGCGTACCAGCGCTTGACGTTCGGATAATCGTCGAGCGTAAAGCCCTGCGCCTTGTGGGTCATGGTCCAGGGGAAGCAGGCGATGTCGGCGATCGAATAATCGCCGGCGACATAGGCGCCGGTCTTGCCGAGTTGGGTATCGAGCACGCGGTAGAGCCGTGCCGCCTCGTCGCGGTAGCGCTCGATCGCATACGGGATCTTCTCCGCCGCATAGAGCGCGAAATGGCCGTGCTGGCCGAGCATGGGCCCGAGCCCACTCATCTGCCACATCAGCCACTCCATGACGCGGGACCGGGCCCGCGTTTCCTTCGGCAGGAAGCGCCCGGTCTTGTCGGCGAGATAGATCAGGATCGCCCCGGTCTCGAACACCGAGAACGGCTCGCCGCCGTCGGTCGGCGCATGGTCCACGATGGCCGGAATGCGGTTGTTCGGGCTGATCGCCAGAAATTCCGGCCTGAACTGCTCGCCGGCGCGGATGTTGACGGGGATGACCTGATAGGGAAGCCCGAGTTCCTCCAGCATGATCGAGATTTTCCAGCCGTTGGGCGTCGGCGCGTAGTGCAGGTCGATCATGGCTCCCCTTACCTCGTCCCTTCCTTGCGCCCCAGGCCGGATTTTGCTTGAAGACGCGCTTCGCGCTTTTGGGCGACTTTTGTTGTTCTGTACCTCGATCATAAGACATGGCAGACAGGCGCTCAATCAGAACCGACCGGGAGGCTCCCATGCTGTTTCCAACCACCATCGCAGGCTCCTTGCCGAAGCCGGAATGGCTGGCCGAGCCGAACACGCTGTGGGCACCCTGGAAATCGAAAGGCGACGAACTCGCCCGCGCCAAGCGCGACGCCACCATCCTGGCGGTGAAGCTGCAGGAAGATGCCGGCGTCGATATCGTCACCGAGGGCGAGCAGGCCCGCCAGCATTTCGTTCACGGCTTTCTGGAAAAGGTCGAGGGCATCGATTTCGCCCACAAGGTCGAGATGGGCATCCGCAAGGACCGCTACAAGGCGATGGTGCCGCAGGTGGTCGCGCCGCTGACGCTGAAGGGCCGCGTCCATGCCGATGAAGCCCGCGTCGCCCGCACCCACACCACCCGCAAGCTGAAATTCACCCTGCCCGGCCCGATGACCATCGCCGACACCGTCGCCGACAAATATTACGGCGACAAGGTCAAGATGGCGTTCGCCTTCGCCGAACTGCTCAACAACGAGGCCAAGGCGCTGCAGGCCGACGGCGTCGACGTCATCCAGTTCGACGAGCCCGCCTTCAACGTCTTCATGGATGAAGTCTCGGACTGGGGCATCAAGGCTCTGGAGCGCGCCGCCGAAGGCCTGACCTGCACCACCGCCGTGCACATCTGCTACGGTTACGGCATCAAGGCCAACACCGACTGGAAGCAGACGCTGGGAGCTGAGTGGCGGCAATACGAGGATATTTTCCCGGCGATCGAAAAAAGCCCGATCCAGCAGGTCGCGATCGAGTGCCGCAATTCGAAGGTGCCGCTGGATTTGCTGGCGGCTCTCCCCGGCAAGGTCATCCAGGCCGGCGTGATCGACGTCGCCAGCGATACGGTCGAGACGGCCGAGGATGTCGTGAAGGTGATCGAGGCGGTGTCCAAATTCGTGCCGCTGAGCAACATCGTCGCCACCACGAATTGCGGCATGGCGCCGATGCGGCGGGATATCGCGGAAGCGAAGCTGGCGGCGCTCGGCGCGGGCGCGAAGCTGGCTAGGCAGAAGCTGGGCTGAACGTTACACAACTCCAACCGCCGTCATGGCCGGGCTTGTCCCGGCCATCCACGTCTTAATCTCCGCCAAAAAGAAGGTCGTGGATGGCCGGGTCAAGCCCGGGCATGACGAACGCCATGCGGCAGTCGTGCAAGGCGCGCAGGCGCGCACCTCGGGATGACGGCGGTAGTCGCCGCGTCAACTCGCACTCGGATGCAGCACCGGCCGATATCCTGCACTCAGCGCGCGCAGCGTCGACGGCGGCGTCAGCAGCAGCGCGTTATCGATTGCGCCGTCCGTCCTCGCGATAGCCGCCATCGACCATCGCAGCGCCCTGCCCTGCACGATCAGAAAACTCTCCTCGCCTGCCTGCACCATCGCACCGTCGGGCAATTGCGCCACCGGCATCGGCAGCGGATGCAGCCGCTTCCTGCCGCGCTCCAGCCGCTCACGATGCAGCACGGCGTCGATCTCGCGCGCGCGAATGTCCGACAACGCCATTGCCCTCTCTCCCACGCCGCGCGAAACCGGTTGGCGTCGTCGCGGCGGCAGAAGAAGCATGGCCGATGACCGGCCGCGAACGCCGTCGCCTCGTCGAGAAAGAACAGTTCGGTCCAGCTCCGCCGGCCCATCACCGGCCGCCGCCAGCCCCTGAACTCACAGACGCAGGTGATCCAGGCCGGGCTCGACCAGCGCTTTTCTCAGCAAGGTCTTGGTCGCGGGATCGTGGATGATGCCACGATTGCCGGTGAACAGGCCGCGATGCGGAGTGGCGATGATGTCGCCGTGGGCGTGACGCGGTTTTGCAGGGGCATGGGCGCGTACGCTGCTGCCACTACCGTCATTGCAGGATGGTCGAAGGAGCAGACCCGAATCTCAGCTTCCCAGGTGCAGCAATCGCGCACCGATTGCTTCGATCGCTTCGCATCGCCCCGCAATGACGGCACGTCCCTCACGCCGCGCCGTCGCGGATCGGCGGCTGGAACGAGAGCGCGGTATCCCAGGGAAAGAAAATCCAGGTGTCCTGCGACACTTCGGTGATGAAGGTGTCGACCAGCGGCTTGCCCTTCGGCTTGGCGTAGACGGTGGCGAAATGCGCGTCCGGCATCATGTCACGGACCAGCCTTCCGGTCTTGCCGGTATCGACGAGGTCATCGACGATCAACAGCCCCTTGCCAGTGCCACTGCCGAGCTTTGCGGTTTCGGCGGAAATGCCCTTCAGCACCTTCAGGTCGCCCTGCTTGTCGTGGTCGTAGCTTGCGATGCAGACGGTATCGATGACGCGCACGCCGAGTTCGCGCGCGACGATCGCGGCCGGCACCAGCCCGCCGCGGGTAATCGCGATGACGGCATGGAACGGCCCGACCTCGTTGAGCCGCCAGGTCAGCGCCCGGCAGTCCCGGTGAAACTGGTCCCACGAAACCGGAAATGCCTTGCCCGCCCGCTCCTGCGCGCTCAGTTCCGGAGCATCCGCCGCCATTGTCTACTCCTGTATTGTCGAATTCCCGTCGCCAAGGCTCTACCGGGTGACGTTCAACCCCGCCAGCATCTCCTTCACCGCGGCCATCGCGGCGCTGAGCTTTTCGGGATCGCGCGAGCGGACGACGAGGTTGGTGTTCGGCTTCTTGTCGTCGTCCATGAACGGATAGCTGCCGATGATGGTGTCGGGATGGGCGTTGGCGATCTCGCGCAGCGGCCCGCCGATGTCGCCTTCCCGCGCATTGGCGCGGACCGTGTCCGACAGCATCCGCACGCCCGATTTCAGCTTGGGCGCGACGATGTCCATCATCGCCTGCATGATCGAGGGGATGCCGGCCATCACGATGACATTGCCGAGCTTGAAGCCGGGCGCCAGGATGGTCGCGCTCTGGATCAGTTCGGCGCCGTCGGGGACGCGTGCCATGCGCAGCCGCGCCTCGTTCAGATCCTGCTCGGTCCAGCGTTCGCGGAAGCGCGCCACGACCTCCGGGTGATGGTCGATCCCGACGCCGAATGCCTTGGCGACGCTGTCGGCCGTGATGTCGTCATGGGTCGGCCCGATGCCGCCGGTGGTAAAGACGTAGGTATAGCGATTCCGCAGTGCGTTCAGGGCATCGACAATGTCGGTCTCCTCGTCGGCGACGACGCGGACCTCCTTGAGGTCGATCCCGATATTGGTCAGGTATTCGGCGATGAAGCCGATATTCTTGTCCTTGGTCCGGCCGGACAGGATCTCGTCGCCAATGACCAGAATACCCGCCGTGACGATCTCGCTCATGACTTCTCCCCACCTGTCCCCGTACCTTGCGCAAGCAACGCATTGAAGTCACGGGGGTTTGCTGCCGAAATAAGCACCCGGCAGCCTTTTTTTAGGGCAGCGCGGCGGACTACCCATACCAAATGCTGCAAGCCAATGCATATCGCGCTGGCCCGGCCCTTGCTACCATCCCTTCAGGTCATGCACTGTGTGACTTTGGGGATATTCAGAATTTATGGCAGTTGCGTTCGACGAAATGAATGGCCCCGGCGGCGATCTCCGCCCGGCCTATCAGGAACTCTCCCGCTGGCTCAAGGAGACGCCGCCGGACGCCCTCGAATATCGCCGCCAGGAAGCGGAACTGCTGTTCCGCCGGATCGGCATCACCTTCGCGGTCTATGGCGACGCCGAAGCCCAGGAGCGGCTGATCCCCTTCGACGTGATCCCGCGGATCATGTCGGCCAAGGAATGGACGCTGCTGGAAAAGGGCCTGAAGCAGCGGGTCCGCGCGCTCAACATGTTCCTGCGCGACATCTACCACGGCCGCGACATCCTGCGCGCCAACATCATTCCCGACGACCTGATCTTCCAGAACCCGGTATTCCGCCCCGAGATGAACGGCCAGGACGTGCCGCACGACGTCTACGTCCACATCGCCGGGATCGACATCGTCCGGGTCGACGCCGACAATTTCATCGTGCTGGAGGACAATGCGCGGACGCCGTCGGGCGTGTCCTACATGCTGGAAAACCGCGAAATCATGATGCGGCTGTTTCCGGACCTGTTCGCCCGCCACCGCGTCGCACCCGTGGAGCGCTATCCCGACGAATTGCTGTCGGCGCTGCGCTCGGTGGCGCCGCTGTCGGCCTCGGCCGAGCCGACGGTCGCGCTGATGACGCCCGGCGTCTACAATTCCGCCTATTACGAGCATTCTTTCCTCGCCGATAAATTGGGGATCGAGCTGGTCGAGGGCCGCGACCTCATCGTCAAGAACGACGAGGTGTTCATGCGCACCACCGAGGGGCTGAAGCGCGTCGACGTGATCTACCGCCGCGTCGACGACGATTTCCTCGATCCCCTCACCTTCCGCCCGGATTCGGCGCTCGGCGTCCCCGGCCTGATGTCGGCCTATGCGGCCGGCAACGTCACGCTGGCGAACGCGGTCGGCACCGGCATTGCCGACGACAAGGCGATCTATTCCTACATGCCCGAGGTCGTGAAATTCTATCTCGGCGAAGAACCGATCCTGAAGAACGTGCCGACCTGGCGCTGCCGCGAGCCGAAGGACCTGTCCTACGTGCTCGACAATCTGAGCGAGCTGGTCGTGAAGGAAGTGCACGGCTCCGGCGGCTACGGCATGCTGATCGGCCCGGCCGCGACGAAAGCGACGATCGAGGCGTTCCGCGACAAGCTCAAGCGCGAGCCCGAGGGTTTCATCGCCCAGCCGACGCTGGCGCTGTCGACCTGCCCGACCTGCACCGCCTCCGGCCTCGCGCCGCGCCATGTCGATCTGCGGCCGTTCGTGCTGACGGGAAGCAAGCACGTCACCATCGTGCCGGGCGGGCTGACGCGGGTGGCGCTGAAGGAAGGCTCGCTGGTGGTCAATTCGAGCCAGGGTGGCGGCACCAAGGACACCTGGATACTGGACGAATAGAGAGCGAAATTTTCGTATGCTGTCGCGCACCGCCGAAAACCTGTACTGGCTGGCCCGCTACGTCGAGCGCGCCGAATATATCGCGCGCACCATCGACGCCACCTTGCGCGTCACCGCGCTCCCCGCCGCCTATATCGGCAAGACCAATGAGTGGGAATCGGCGCTGCTGACCGCCGGCGTCAGCGCGAGCTTCTACGAGACCTATCAGGAAGCCACCGAGCAGAACGTGGTCGAGTATCTGGCGTTTTCGCCGTCCAATCCTTCTTCGATCAAGAACTGCATCGAGGCCGCGCGGCTCAATTCGCGCTCGGTGCGAACCGCGCTGACATCCGAGATGTGGGACACCATCAACTCGGCCTGGATCGAACTCGGGGAACTCTGGGGCAAAGGCACCTCGAGCCGCGAGGAACTGGCGCGGTTCCTGCGCTTCGTGCAGGAGACCTCATTGCGGTTCGACGGTTCGGCCTACCGGACCATGCTGCGCAACGACGCCTACTGGTTCTCCCGCCTCGGGCTACATCTGGAGCGCGCCGACAACACCGCCCGCATTCTCGACGTGAAATACCACGTGCTGTTGCCCGAGGAGGAACATGTCGGCGGTCCGCTGGACTACTACCAGTGGACCTCGATCCTGCGCTCGGTGTCGGCGCTGACGGCCTATCACTGGGTCTATCGCGAGACACTGAAGCCGTGGCTGATCGCCGACCTGCTCATCCTCAACGACACGCTGCCGCGGTCGCTGGCGAGCTGCTACAGCAATTTGGTGCGCAACCTCGACCAGATCGGCGTCGCCTATGGCCGCCAGGGCGCCTCCCAGCGCCATGCCCGCGGCGTCCGCAACCGGCTTGAGCACAGCCATATGGACGATATCTTCCAGCACGGCGTCCATGAATTCATCCAGGAATTCATTTCGGACAACGCCCGGCTGGGTGAGATCATCACCAAGCAGTATTTGATTTAGCGATTTTTGGATGCGCGCAACAAAACACCGTCATGGCCGGGCTTGTCCCGGCCATCCACGTCTGCTTTGAGAGTACGGAAGACGTGGATGCCCGGGACATCTAGCGCGAAGACGCGCTTCGCGCTAATGCCCGGGCATGACGATCACCTCCAGCTCTGCCCCGGTCTGCCATGCGCCTGCGAATTGCCCATACCACGAGCTATCGCTACGAGCCTCCCGCCTCCGGCGTGATCCAGATCCTGCGCATGACGCCCGGCAGCCATGACGGGCAATATGTCGCCGAATGGCAGATCGACGTCTCCACCGATTCCCGGCTCGACATGCATCAGGACGCGTTCGGCAACGTGACGCATGTGCTCACGTACGGGCCGATCGCCGATCTCACCATCCATGTCGAGGGGCTGATCGAGACCCACGACACCGGCGGCGTGCTGCGCGGCACCGACGAGCGCTTTCCGCCGAGCCTGTTCCTGCGCTCGACGGCGCTGACCGAGGTCAATCCGGCGATGGCGACGTTTGCCCGCGAGCTGCGTTCGGAGTCCGACGGCGACGTGCTCGGCTTCCTGCATGCGCTGATGGTGCAGATCAACGAGCACATGACATTTGACGAGGATCCCACCAACTCAGGCACGTCGGCGGCGGAAGCGTTCGCGCTCAAGCGCGGCGTCTGCCAGGACTACGCCCACATCTTCATCGCCTGCGCGCGCTCCGGCGGCGTTCCGGCGCGGTTTGTCTCCGGGCACTTCCTGCGCTCCGACGGCACCACCCAGCAGCAGGCCGGCCACGCCTGGACGGAAGCCTACGTGCCTGATTTGGGCTGGGTCGGCTTCGATGCCGCCAACGGCATCTGCACCACCGATGCGCACGCCCGTGTCGCGATCGGGCTCGACTACCTCGGAGCCGCGCCGGTGCGCGGCACCCGCTACGGCGGAGGCGCCGAGACGCTGACGGTCGCGGTCAAGGTCGAACAGGCCGGGCGTCCGGGTCAGTGGCAGAGCCAATCACAGTCGTAAGGTGATCGCCGAACTCGTAGGGTGGGCAGAGCGAAGCGTGCCCACCATCTCTCAGCGGATTCGGTGATGGATGGTGGGCACGTCGCTTCGCTCCTCTGCCCACCCTACGATTTATTTATCCAGCCACACATCCTCGAAGCGCAGGTTGTTGTACTGGCTGTTGTCGTGCGGCTTGAAGTTCTTCACATGCGGCTGCCAGCAATTGCCGGCGGAACCATGCAGGATGACGGGACGCGCGGCGTCCTCCACCAGAATCCGCTCGATGTCCCAGACCATTTTTCGCCGCTTTTCCTTGTCGAGTTCGCGTGACTGCGCCGCCAGCAACTTGTCGACATCGGCGTTGCAGTACTGGGTATAGTTGCGCTCGGAATTGCACGAATAATTCTCGACGATGTTGCCGTCGGGGTCGTCGACGCTCACGCCGGTGACGTTGAGACCGATCGTGTAATCCTTGCGCTGCAGCTTGGCGTACCAGCGCGGCGTATCCAGAATGTCGAGCTCGGCGACGATGTAGATCTTCTTGAGCTGGTCGGAGACAATCACGGCGGGATCGCGGTAGGTCGGCAGGTTGCGCGTCTGGATCTTGATCTGCAGCGGCTTGGCGTCGCTATAGCCGAGCTTCTGCATGATGGCCTGGGCCTCAGTGAGGTTCTTCTCCGCCTCGGAGCCGTAGCCGGTCAGAGCAGCCTGCATCTCCGCCGGCATGCCCCACTCGCCCTCCGGCTTCGGCAGCATCGCCCCGCCCAGCCGCGCGGTTCCTTCCATCAGGATGCTGTTGAACGGCTTGCGGTCCAGCGCCAGCGACATCGCCTTGCGGATATCCGGATTGTCGAACGGCGGATTGACGCGGTTGACCATCAGATTGATCAGGGTGCCTGTCGTGATGACCTCGCAGATAGCGTTCGGCGCCCGCGCTTGGACGTCCTTCATCAGGGGAATGCTGACGTCGGAAGGAAAGGTGATGTCGTAATCGCCGGTGGAGAACGCAAGCATGCGCGTGGCGCGGCTGTCGATGGTGCGCACCGTGATCTCGTCGAGATAGGGCCGGTCCTTCTTGAAATAATCGGGATTGCGCACGAGGCGGATCGAATCGCCGCGCTTGAACTCGACGAATTTGAAGGGGCCGGTGCCGACCGGCTTGGTGCGCATCACCTGCTGCGGCACATGACAGGGATAGACCGCCGAGAAGGCGCTGGCGAGCAGCACCGGCAGGCTCGGCTGCGGCTCACTCAGCTCGAAGGTCGCCTCGAAATCGCCGTTGACGCTGACGTCCTTCAGCTTGGTGTACCAGACCTTGCGCGGATTGCGCTTGAAATCCTGCGTCTCCGCCTTGCCGATCAGCATCCGCCAGGTGCATTGCACGTCTTTCGCGGTGAACGGCTGGCCGTCGTGCCATTTGACGCCCTGCCGCAGCTTGAACGTCAGCTTGGTGTTGGTTTGGTCCCACGCCCAGCTTTCGGCGAGATCGGGAATGACGGTCTCAATGCTTTCGTGGACCTTGGCTGGATCGAACGTTACGAGATTGTTGAAGACAGCCGCAAAAGGCATGACCGAGGCGATGGTCGATTCTTCCAGCAGCGAGGTCGAGGGCGGATTGTCGTTGTGATAGAGCCTGAGCGTGCCGCCCTTTTTCTGCGCGGCGGCGGGGTTCGCGGCAACCAGTGCGATGCAAAACAGCATCATGAGCGCGGCGTGTAACTTGCCCGGCAAATTGCAGGTGCGCATTCAGCCTCCCAATGTCTTTTCTTTTTCTGTAGAACGATAGAACTGCGATGATACCAACGGTAGCGCAGAGGACAGGCCATGTCAGCAGGCGACAAGGTTTTTGCCGGCTCGATCCCGGAAAACTACGACCGCTATATGGTTCCCCTGATCTTCGAGAGCTACGCCCGCGACATTGCTCGGAGGGCTGTCGCACTTTCGCCTAAAGCCGTGCTGGAAACGGCGTCCGGCAGCGGCGTGGTGACGCGCGCACTGGCGCCGGGACTCTCCCCCGATGCCAGCTATATCGTGACCGACCTCAACCAGCCGATGCTCGATTATGCCGCCACGCGGCAAAAACAAGATAGCCGCATCACCTGGCGCAAGACCGATGCCCAGACGCTGCCGTTCGAAGATGCCGCTTTCGATCTGGTTTGCTGCCAGTTCGGCGTCATGTTCTTCCCCGACCGTCCCTCCGCCTACCGCGAGGCCCGGCGCGTGCTCAGGCCGGGTGGCTGTTTCCTGTTCAACGCATGGGACCGCATCGAGGAAAACGTGTTCGCGGACGACGTGACCCGCGCGCTCGCGGAATTTTTCCCGAGCGATCCTCCGCGCTTCATGGCGCGCACGCCGCACGGCTATCACGATACCGCGCTGATCCGGAGCGATCTGGCGAAGGCTGGCTTTTCGAACGTCACGATCGAAACCAGGGCGGAAGAAAGCCGCGCCCCCTCGCCCCATCACGTGGCGGTCGCCTATTGCCAGGGAACGCCGCTGCGCAACGAGATCGAGGCCCGCGACGCGGACAAGCTCGAAGCCGCCACCGAATATGCCGCATCCGCCCTTGCGCGAAAGCACGGCACCGGCGAGGTCGCCGCCAAAATCCAGGCGCATATCATTCTTGCGCGTGCCTGATCCCGACTTGCACTCCGAGATCGAAGGCGGCGGATAGTCCCCGGTCTGAGCCGCTCCGGGGCCCGGCAGGCAGGTTTTGCCTGCCCGATGCATGCCGCACCGCGGGAATTGGGGTTGGATGCCCCCCTGAAATTGGCTACTAGTTTGGCCGCCGGAAAAATCGGGCGCGTTCGGGGAGATGGAATGACCTATTGTTGCGGAATTCTGGTGCGGGACGGTCTTGTCATGATCGCGGATACCCGCACCAATGCCGGCCTCGACAACGTCTCGACCTTCCGCAAGCTCCATATCTTCTCAAAGCCCGGCGAGCGCATCATGGCGATCGCCAGCGCCGGCAATCTGGCGATCAGCCAGTCGGTGCTGTCGACCTTGACCGAGGGCATCGAAGACCCCGACACCGGCGATGTCGAGACGCTGATGAACGCGCCGACCATGTTCCAGGCGGCACAGCGCATCGGGCGGGCGATCCGCCTGGTCCATGCCACCGAAGGCCCGGCACTGCGATCCGAGGACGTCTCCTTCGACGTCTCCTTCCTGTTCGGCGGCCAGATCAAGGGCTCGCGGATGCGGCTGTTCATGGTCTACACGGCGGGCAATTTCATCGAATGCACCACCGACACGCCGTACCTGCAGATCGGCGAGCACAAATACGGCAAGCCGGTGCTCGACCGCGCGATGCATTACGACGTCGAACTGTACGAGGCGCTGAAGACCGGCCTGATCTCGATGGATTCAACCATGCGCTCCAATCTCGGCGTGGGCCTGCCGATCGACGTGCTGGTGGTGCGCGCGGATGCCTGCGAGGCCGACCTCAACCACCGTATCGAGGCCGGCGAGCCCTATTTCCACGACCTGCGCTCGCGCTGGTCGGCGGCACTGCGGGCGGCGCATCAGAATATTCCAAGACCACCCTACAAATCCGAAACAGAAGCAAAAAACTGAAGGCGAGGAACCAATGGCCGACGCAACCAACAAGATCGCAATCGTGACCGGTGCCGGCACCGGCGTCGGGCGCGCCGCTTCGCTGGCGCTGATGAATGCCGGCTTCACCGTGGTGCTCGCCGGACGCCGTATGGAGATGCTGGAGGAAACCAAGAAGCTCGGCGACAATGTCGGCAAGAGCCTGTGCGTGTCCGCCGACATGACCGACCCCGGCTCGATCGCCGCGCTGTTCGCCAAGACGATGGAGACCTACGGCCGGCTCGACGTGCTGTTCAACAATGCCGGCATGGGCGCACCGCCGGTCAATTTCGAGGACCTCAGCCTCGAACAATGGCAGGCGGTGGTGAACACCAACCTCACCGGCCCGTTCCTGTGCACGCAGCACGCCTTCCGCATCATGAAGGACCAGAACCCGCGCGGCGGCCGCATCATCAACAACGGCTCGATCTCGGCACACGCGCCGCGCCCGTTACTCCGCGGCCTATACCTCGACCAAGCACGCGATCACCGGTCTCACCAAGGCCTCCAACCTCGACGGCCGCAAATACGATATCGCGGTCGGCCAGGTCGACATCGGCAACGCCGCGACCCCAATGACGGACCGCATGGTCGCCGGCCCCGGCGTGATGCAGCCCGATGGCACGATGAAGCACGAGCCGCGCATGGACGCGAAGGCGGTCGGCGATGCCGTAGCCTACATGGCCGGCCTGCCGCTGGATGCCAACGTGCTGTTCATGACGGTGATGGCCAGCAAGATGCCGTTCGTCGGACGGGGTTAATCAAACCACCGGTGTCGTCCCCGCGAACGCGGGGACCCATACGCCGCGGCGGCAATTGGGTTACGAGGTCTACCACTCGTGTTCACACGAGAGATCACGCGGTATGGGTCCCTGCGTTCGTGTTTGGTCCCGGGCGATTGGTTCGATGGGTAGAACGAGTCGTCGCCTTTGTCAGGGAGTGCCTCGTGTCATGGAACTGAGCCTGCACGCCAACGCCGCGACGACGCCGAAGACGCGAGCCTACATCCAGCGCAGTAAGAGGCCGGTGGCAGAATTGGCCGCCGAACTGGGGGTCATGAGCCGGAAGCCAGCGTGACCGAATATGCCGGGGCTGAAGAACCATGCGAAGGCGCAAGCCGCCGCGAGCACCCCAACCTTCAAACTCTGGCGGTGATTGAACTCATCGTGACGAACACGGTGAGCAAGCCTTAGCTGCACGGCGAGAGCCGTCAACCCACCAAGGCTCGCCGCGGCGAACGGCAGCCAGCGTGGCCCAGGCCCCAGCGTCCAAATAGACCTAATCGCACTATGGCCGACGATCACGATCGCCAGCCAGACATAGGCGCCGCCTAGATTTGCCCGAAACTCAGGCCCGGTATCTCCGGACCGAAGGGGCAAGCCGAGCAAATAGCGGCTGGCGATGGTGATCAGTAGCGCCAGGATCAGGCCGCAGAAGAGCGGCACGACAATGCGAACAACCAAGAACAGGAACGCCCCGACACTTCCTGGCTCGACCGAACCAGCGATGCTGATTACATGCCCGGCGACGCTTCCCGGCGTTTCTCGTACCATCGTCGTCGGACGGGGATAATCAAACCACCGGTGTCGTCCCCGCGAACGCGGGGACCCATACGCCGCGGCGGCAATCGCGTTACGAGTGTCTACCACTCGTGTTCACACGAGAGATCACGCGGTATGGGTCCCTGCGTTCGCAGGGACGACGTGCCGAGGTAGCCGGGCCACACTGCACGCCTACTCCAGCCGCTCCACCTTCCGCAGCGACGGAAACAGCTTCATCCATAACAGCGCGATCGCGATGGTGCCGACGCCGCCGAGCACGGCGGCCGGCACCGTGCCGAACAGCGCCGCGGTGACGCCGCTTTCGAACTGGCCGAGCTGGTTACTGGCATTGATGAACAGGAAATTGACCGCGCCGACCCGGCCGCGCATCTCGTCGGGCGTCGAGAGCTGCACCAGCGAAAAACGGATCACCACGCTGATCGTATCGGCCGCGCCCAGCACCGCCAGCGCCAGCACCGACAGCCACATCCACTGCGACAGCGCGAACACCACCGTCGCCGCGCCGAACACGATCACGGCCTGGAACATCCGCAACCCGACATGGCGATTGATGCTGTGGCGCGCCAGCACGATGGTCATCAGGAGCGCGCCGACCGCGGGCGCCGCGCGCAGGATGCCGAGGCCGAGCGGCCCGGCTTCCAGAATATCGCGCGCATAGATCGGCAGCAGCGCCACGACGCCGCCGAACAGCACGGCGAACAGGTCGAGCGAGATGGTGCCGAGGATCGCCGGGTTGTTGCGGATGAAGCGGACGCCGGCAAACACATCGTCCGCGAGTGAATCCGCCTTCGCGAAGCTCCTGCTTTTCGGTGTGGATGAAGCCGGTGAGAACCGCGCCAACGAGCCAGAAGGCGACGATGACGAAGTAAGGCAGGCTCGGCGCGAACACAAAGGCCAGCCCGCCGAGCGCGGGGCCGGTGATGGTCGCGACCTGGGCTGCGCCGGAGGAGATCGCGGTCGCGCGCTGCACCGAGCCTTTGGGTACGATCAGCGGCAGCAGCGCGGCCGTGGCAGGACTCTCGAAGGCGCCGGCGATGCCGATCACGAAGGTGGCGATGAAGATCTGCGGCACGGTGAGCCAGCCGGCAAAGGTGCTGACGGCCAGAAACAGCGCCGTCGCCGCTTCCGCGAGCTGGCAAAGCTGCACCACGCGCTTGCGCTCGAAACGGTCGGCCGCGTGGCCGGCAACGAAAACCAGCAGCGCCGTGGGCAGGAATTGCACCAGTCCGACCATGCCGAGCTGAAAGGCGCTGCCGGTGAGGTCGTAGATCTGCCAGCCGATCGCGACCGCCGCGATCTGGCTCGCAAAGCGCGACAGGCTGCGCGACAACAGGAAGAACAGGAACGGCCCGTGCCTGAGCAATTCGCGGGCGCCGACCGGCATCGTTGGGGACATGGGCAAGAGCGGTGGCCGAGCGGGATGCAGATGTCAACGGGTGGCCCCGCAACACGGCATTGCGCGCCTGCGCGGCACTGGCATAATCGCTGCCGGGGTCTTGGGGGATTCATGCTGCAACTGCAATCGGCGTTTGGCGTGCTGGCATTGCTGGCGATCGCATGGGCGCTCAGTGAGAACCGCCGCGCGGTGTCGCTCCGTCAGACCGCCATCGGGCTCGCCATTACCGTCGTCACCGCGCTGGTGCTGCTCAAGCTGCCGCCGGTCGCGAAAGCGTTCGGCGCCATCAACGACGCCGTCAGCACGATCTCGGCGGCGACGCGCGCCGGCACGTCCTTCGTGTTCGGCTATCTCGGCGGCGGCGCGCTGCCCTTCGATCTCAAGGCGCCGGGCGCGGATTTCATCCTGGCGTTTCAGGCGCTGCCGATCATCCTGGTCATGAGCGTCCTGACGACGCTGCTGTTCTACTGGCGCGTGCTGCCGCCGATCGTGCGCGGCATGGCGTGGCTGCTGGAGCGCACGCTCGGCGTTGGCGGCGCGGTGGGGCTATCGACCGCGGCCAATATCTTTCTCGGCATGGTCGAGGCGCCGCTGTTCATCCGCCCCTATCTGGCGCAGCTCACCCGCAGCGAATTGTTCCTGGTGATGACCGGCGGCATGGCCGGCATCGCCGGCACCGTGCTGGTGCTCTACGCCACCTTCCTCGCGCCGCTGATCCCGGACGCCGCGGCGCATTTTGTCATTGCATCCGTGCTGGGCGCGCCGGCGGCCATCCTGGTCAGCCTGATCATGGTGCCGGAGACGTCCGACAAGCGCACCGGCGGATCGTTGGAAGATCCCGAGATGCAGACCTCGAGCACCATGGATGCGATCGTCAAGGGCACCACGGCCGGACTTGAACTGCTGCTCAACATCATAGCCATGCTGCTGGTGCTGGTGGCGCTGGTCTATCTCGCCAACGCCATCCTCGGCCTGTTGCCCGAAATCGGCGGCGCCAAAATATCGCTGCAGCGGCTGCTGGGCTACCTGATGGCGCCGGTGTGCTGGCTGATGGGCCTGCCATGGCCGCAAGCGATCACGGCGGGCAGCCTGATGGGCATCAAGACCATCCTCAACGAGCTGATCGCCTATGTCGAACTTTCAAAGCTCGGCGCCGATGCGCTCGATCCGCGCTCGCGGCTGATCATGCTCTACGCGATGTGCGGTTTTGCGAACTTCGCCAGCCTCGGCATCATGATCGGCGGCCTCGGGACGATGGCGCCCGAACGGCGCGAGGAGATCAATGCGCTGGGGTTGAAGTCGATCGTGTCAGGCACGCTGACGACGTGCCTGATGGGGGCGATCGTGGGGGTGTTGACCTAAATCGTCATGCCCGGGCTTGATCCGGGCATCGCATCCAGCCGTGAAGAATCTCCGCGAAGCGAGATGGATGGCCGGGTCAAGCCCGGCCATGACAAGCATCACCGCGAATTCACGCGGGCATTGTTAACCCGCCAATTCCACCGTCTTGAACTCCGCCGGCAAAATCACTTCCAGCAGTTCGACATCGTCGGAATAGTCCATGATCAGGTGCTTGATGCGCGGCGGCTGGGTCCAGGCGCTGCCTTCCTTCATCAGCGTCTCGCCCTGGCCTTCCAGGTAAGTCTTCACCCAGCCCTTGAGCACGTAGACCATCTGGAATTCGACGTCATGGAAATGCAGTTTTGAAACTTCCGCCGGATTGCACGGGCCGATCAGGCGGATCACATGCGCCTGCGCCAGGCCGTGGGAGGCTTCCGCGATGCCGAGGTCGCGGTATTGCGCGTAAGCGCGCAGGCCGTCGGCCTTGAAATCCTCCTCGCGGTGATGGCTGATCGCGATGCGCTGCTTCGGCCGTGCTTTCTTAACCGGCTTGGGCTTCGCTGCGGACACGCGTCCCTTGGATTTGATGGTCTTGCGCGCGGAGGATTTGGCAGCGCTCTTGTGCCCGGTCCATTTCTTCCTGACCGCGGTTTTCGCCGCGGCTCTTGACGTCGCTTTCTTCTGCTTGGCCATTGATGCCTCCCCGGTTTTGTTTGATGCGAGGAGGCTAACACAAATCTTTTTTGTAGGGTGGGCAAAGCGAAGCGTGCCCACCATCACAAGCAGAGTGCAAGATGGTGGGCACGGCGCAAGCGCGCCTTTGCCCACCCTACCGGACCTCAATTCAATGCAGCCTGAACACGCCATCCACCGCGCGCAGCTCGGCCGGCTTGATCAGCTTGGAATGCGCCACCGTCACGGAGTACAGCGGGCCATCGAGCTTTTCCTGCCAGAAGGCGAGGAAATCCTTCAGCGCCGGGAATTTCGGAAACAGATCGTAGTTCTGCCAGACATAGGTCTGCAGCAATGAGGGATGATCCGGCATCCGATACAGGATTTGCGCCGTCGTCAGCCCGTAACCCAGCACCTGCTTCCGGAAATCGTCGGAAGCAACTCCAACCCGCGAGACCATGCCAAACCTCCATTGCTGGAGCGCATTTGTCGTGGTGGCCATACACCGAGCCACCCCGGCGGAGATGCGCTCACATGAGAGAAATGTGACGCACGAGACCAACACATCACAAGCCTAAATGTTTAACGATCTGTTGAAAAAGGTCGCGTTAGCAGCAGCTTACCGCACGTGCTAATACGGGGTCCGCGACGCCGTCCGCCGAATTAATCATGATTAACGAAATTGGCAGGCGACATATTTGAGTGCCAATTTTTCTGCTAGAAGCCCTTGTCCCCCGAACAAGACTGGCTTATGTCCACCGCAGCCGAGCTGGCACTCGCCTGCTCGGACTGCCAAAATTTCAGAATCTGACAACATCTTCAGAAACTTAGGAGGACTGCATGAAATTCCGTCCGCTTCACGACCGCGTCGTGGTCAAGCGCATCGACGCCGAAGAGAAGACCGCTGGCGGCATCATCATTCCGGACAGTGCCAAGGAAAAGCCCTCGCAGGGCGAAATCACCGCCGTCGGCCCGGGTGGCCGCGACGAAGCCGGCAAGCTGATCCCGATCGACCTCAAGGTCGGCGACCGCGTGCTGTTCGGCAAGTGGTCGGGCACCGAGGTCAAGATCGACGGTGAAGATCTCCTGATCATGAAGGAGAGCGACATCATGGGCGTGCTCGACGTCCCCGCCGGCACCAAGAAGAAGGCTGCCTAAGCACTTCGCCTGCCACGCTCACCCTGAGGAGCGCCCGCAAGGCGCCTCCCCGACAGGGTGAGAGACAAGCATCAACTCAGGGAAATCCAATATGTCAGCTAAAGAAGTCAAATTCGGCGTCGATGCCCGCGACCGCATGCTGCGCGGCGTCGACATTCTCGCCAACGCCGTCAAGGTGACGCTCGGCCCCAAGGGCCGCAACGTCGTGCTCGACAAGTCGTTCGGCGCTCCCCGCATCACCAAGGACGGCGTCACCGTCGCCAAGGAGATCGAGCTCGAGGACAAGTTCGAGAACATGGGCGCGCAGATGGTGCGCGAAGTCGCCTCCAAGTCCGCGGACGCTGCCGGCGACGGCACCACCACCGCGACCGTTCTGGCGGCTGCGATCGTCCGTGAAGGCGCCAAGTCGGTTGCCGCCGGCATGAACCCGATGGATCTGAAGCGCGGTATCGATCTGGCGGTGGAAGCCGTGGTCGCCGACCTCGTCAAGAACTCCAAGAAGGTCACCTCGAACGAGGAAATCGCCCAGGTCGGCACCATCTCCGCCAACGGCGACGCCGAAATCGGCAAGTTCCTGGCCGACGCCATGAAGAAGGTCGGCAACGAGGGCGTCATCACGGTTGAAGAAGCCAAGTCGCTCGAGACCGAACTCGACGTCGTCGAGGGCATGCAGTTCGACCGCGGCTACATCTCGCCCTACTTCGTCACCAACGCCGACAAGATGCGCGTCGAATTCGACGACGCCTACATCCTGATCAACGAGAAGAAGCTCTCCAACCTGAACGAGCTGCTGCCGCTGCTCGAAGCCGTGGTGCAGACCGGCAAGCCGCTGGTCATCGTCGCGGAAGACGTCGAAGGCGAAGCCCTCGCCACCCTCGTCGTCAACCGTCTGCGTGGTGGCCTCAAGGTTGCCGCCGTCAAGGCTCCGGGCTTCGGCGATCGCCGCAAGGCCATGCTGCAGGACATCGCCGTTCTGACCGGCGGTCAGGCGATCTCGGAAGATCTCGGCATCAAGATGGAGAACGTCACCCTGCAGATGCTCGGCCGCGCCAAGAAGGTGATGATCGACAAGGAAAACACCACCATCGTCAACGGCGCCGGCAAGAAGGCCGACATCGAGGCGCGCGTTTCGCAGATCAAGGCGCAGATCGAGGAAACCACCTCGGACTACGACCGTGAGAAGCTGCAGGAGCGTCTGGCCAAGCTCGCGGGCGGCGTCGCGGTGATCCGCGTCGGCGGCGCGACCGAAGTCGAGGTGAAGGAGCGCAAGGATCGCGTGGATGACGCGATGCATGCGACCCGTGCGGCGGTTGAAGAAGGCATCGTGCCGGGCGGCGGCGTCGCCCTGCTCCGCGCCTCCGAGCAGCTCAAGCGCATCAAGACCGCGAACGACGACCAGAAGACCGGCGTCGAGATCGTGCGCAAGGCGCTCTCCGCGCCGGCCCGCCAGATCGCGATCAACGCAGGCGAAGACGGCTCCGTCATCGTCGGCAAGATCCTCGAGAAGGAGCAGTACAATTACGGCTTCGACTCGCAGACCGGCGAATACGGCAATCTGGTCTCCAAGGGCATCATCGACCCGACCAAGGTGGTTCGCGCGGCGATCCAGAACGCGGCTTCCGTCGCGGCTCTCCTGATCACCACCGAAGCCATGATCGCCGAACTGCCGAAGAAGGGTGGCGCAGCCGGCGGCGGCATGCCTCCGGGCGGCGGCATGGGCGGCATGGATTTCTGATCCAGCCTCTCAGGCGATATCAAAGGAATGCAAAACCCCGGCAGCGATGCCGGGGTTTTTGTTTGAGCGGACGGGCGGACGACCGCTCCTGCGCAGTGAACGCCGAGCCCGTTGCAACGTCTGAAAAATTCGCAACGTCACGCTGAAGACAAGACTTCACGCTCGTTAGCATATCCTAGTTATGCACACGACCCGGCAAATATACGATGGTGTGTGTTGACAATTCAAAAAAATATTTTGCGCGAGAGTCGCAAACCGAACCGACAGTCCGGCATTCCATAGTTCAGAGTAATGGCAAGGCTGGCTCAAGGCTCACCCAAAAATCTGATCGAACACGGAGCGCAAGCTCTCGTGACGCTGGCGAGCGTCGCGGGGAATGCTTTCGCCTGAGAGGGACAATCGTGCCGTGAGTGAAAGCGAATTGAAAATCACGCTGAAAGCCACGGAAACAGGTGAGCCGACCAGGAGACGCTTTACCAGAAGTTTTCACCGAGCCGACCTGTAAGGTTGCGCTCCACGTCCAAGGTTCGTTTGAGGAGGGATCCGGCCGGTAGGAATGAGCCCAGTAACGAGCATGAGCCCCACTGCCCGATGCTCGATCAGACAAGGTGCGCGATGCCCCCCAAGTACACCGCACCGACAAGAGGCGCACTCCAGCCGGCCGGTACTTTTCTGCACAAAAATGATTTCCAGGGAGGCCGTAATGGGTATGGTCATGGTCAAGTGTCCGCAAACCGGACAGGCGATCCCCACCGGCATCGAGACTGATCGTGAGAGCTTTGCGCGCAGCGCGGTGTTTTTCGCCCGCACCCGCTGCCCGCTTTGCCGCACCGATCACGCCTGGTTTGCGCGGGAAGCCTGGGTCGACGAGCCGAGCCGCCGGGTCCGGCACAGGGAGAACTCCCTGGCATAAGCGTCGATACAGATCAGGCGATGACCGCGATTGGGGGACACCATGGCGCACATGCAAATCTCGACTGAAACGTCCACCTGGCTGCTCCAGGCCAGGGACTTTCTTTACGAAGCACGCCGGCTCAAGCCGGGTCCTGAGCGCAATGACCTGCGCCAGACGGCGAAGGTGCTGCGAGAAATCGCGAGACTTGAGGCGACACCCGGCCAAGATTGGCGGCAGAAAACCGGATCGGGCGGCAAGTCCGCTGTTTGATGGGCTTTCCCGGAATGCGCAGCGGCAAGTCGCGAATGCGGCAGGCCGGGCGGTTACGCGAAAACGCGTTCACCGCGCACCGCCCGATTTGATTCCGGGACTGCGCCGGTCTTTCGGCAGAGCCTCCGCGCGAGATCGGGCCGGATGCATCCCAAACATCTCCTCGACTTCGAGATGCATGACGTTGTGGCATTCGCACGCTGCCGCCGCGAGCCGCGCCGGGTCGATCTCGATCTGGCCTCGCCGATCGGACCTGATCGCTCCACACGCGCGCAGCTTGCGCATCAGGAGCGTCACGGTCGTACGTCGCACCCCGAGTATTTGCGAGAGCGCCTGCTGGGTGAGCGGGAGCACATCATGGTCGACGCGGTCGCGAAGCTGAAGCAACCAGCGGGCCATGCGCGCTTCGACCGGGTGAAGCGCGTTGCAGGCCGAACCGAGTTGAAGCTGCTTCAGCATCGCCTTGACGTGAATCTGGACCGCGTGCCGTATCGCAGGACTCCGGTTGAAAGCGGTGTGAAATCGCGATGCAGGTATCCGGGCGGCGGTGCCGGCCGCACGAACCACCGCGGTATTGTCGGCAGACGACGGCCCCAGCACCGAAAGAATGCCGACCGCCCCTTCGCGCCCGACGGCGGCGACGGCAACTGTACGCCCGTCCGCCATATCGATCATCAGCGAGATGGCGCCGCTATAGGGGAAGAAGACGTATTCGATCGCGTCGCCCGTCCGCGAAATGACCGCGTCCTGATCGAGCGCGATCACCTCGAGCTCGGGCTTCAGCAGATCGAAGTCCGATGCCGGCAATGCTGCAAGAAGTCGATTACCTATTCCGGCAGGAGGCGTCACAGCGGGGAATCCGCGGTGAAGCGTCCGCCACCATCGCCATTTGGAACGTTCCGGAACGGCGGCCTGAACATGAGTTTAAATCTGCTTTCTATATGCACACTCGCTCAGACAAGCTTTCAACTCCAGCGGCAAACTCCTGACGATCGGACGCGTGGCGGTTGCTCGCGTGAACTTGAGAAGTTAGATGCAAATGAGGCTTCGGGCGCAACCGTAAAATGCGCTTGGGGAACACCGTAAACTTACGGGGCGCTGTGGTTCCAATTCCGGCGCTCGGCTGGCCGACCAACGCTTGAAGCGGCGCTTTTGCTCCTCAACGAGCTGCGCAGCCACGACGATATCCGCGTCGCGCATTGCGGCGGCGGCGTTGTAACGCAGCCACTGATGTCACGCTATTGCACCACCGTGCCTATCCGTTCGGATCGAACGATCGAAGGCTCTCCGCCGGCACCGGGCGCACGTGAGAAATAGATGAGGCCGGCACGACCGACGATATTTGCCAGCGGGATATAGCCGACCGCTGAAAGCACCCGGCTGTCGGTGGAATTGTCGCGATTATCGCCCAGCACGAAGATGTGGCCATCCGGGACCTTGTAGACATTCGTGTTGTCGTAGAAGCCGTTGTCGACGCAGTCGAGCGTCTCATAACTCACGCCGTTCAAAAGTGTTTCGCGCCAGCGCCTGGTTCGGTTGCCATCCCCTGTCCCGCACGGCTCGCCACCTTCGACATCGGACAACCTCTGCCGCACGACCGGCACGCCATTGATGAAGAGCAGCCCTTGCTGCATTTGAATGGTGTCACCGGGTAACCCCACGACCCGCTTGATGTAATCGACCGAGTCGTCTTTCGGGATCCGGAATACAACGACATCGCCGCGCTCCGGCACCGAACCGAAGATGCGCCCTGAAAATAGACGTGGTGAAAACGGCAGGGAGTAGCGGCTGTAGCCGTAGGCATACTTCGAGACGAAAAGACTGTCGCCTTCCAGCAAGGTCGGCATCATCGAACGGGCCGGAATATAGAACGGCTGGAACAGAAACGTTCGGCATACGATCGGAGAGAATATCGGGATCGCCAACATCACGGCCACGACAACAAGCGCGATCTTGCCCCATCGCGGTCGGGATCGGCCTGTGTCCTGAACCAATGTCATGATTACCCAGCCCTGATCGCTTGCGACCAAAATAACCGAGATGGCGTCAAGCGCAACCAAAAATTGTATCCGAACCGCCGTCCTCGATGGCGGGTACGCGTTCGTAGCCCGGATGAGCGCAGCGAAATCCGGGACCACTCTGACACCTGTCATCGGGCGCGCATTCGCGCGACCCGTTGGCTCATCGGGCTACGTTGCAAGGGGTGCGCGAAACCGTTGAACGTTATCGCCTACTGAAATGCGACTTCGGCAAAGCTTCTGAGCTTGCGCGAATGCAGGCGCTCGGATTCCTGCTGCTTGAGCCGTTCGAGCGCCTTCAGGCCGATCTCGAGATGTTGACCGACGCGTCGCCGGTAGAATTCGCTGGCCATGCCGGCGAGCTTGATTTCGCCGTGCAGCGGCTTGTCGGAGACGCACAGCAAAGTGCCGTAGGGGACGCGGAAGCGATAGCCGTTGGCGGCAATCGCCGCGGACTCCATGTCGAGCGCGACTGCGCGGGATTGCGACAGCCGTCGAATGACCGACGCGCCGCTGATTTCCCAGTTGCGATTGTCGACGCTTGCGACCGTTCCGGTGCGCATCACCCGTTTGAGCTCAAAGCCGGTCAGCCCGGTCACCTCGCCGACCGCTTCCTCGAGCGCGACCTGCATCTCGGCAAGTGCCGGGATCGGGACCCAGAGCGGCAGCTCGTGGTCGAGCACGTGATCCTCGCGGACGTAACCATGCGCGAGCACGTAGTCGCCGAGCCGCTGCGTATTCCTGAGGCCCGCGCAATGCCCCACCATCAGCCAGGCGTGCGGCCGCAGCACCGCGACGTGGTCGGTGACGTTCCGCGCATTGGACGGACCGGTGCCGATGTTGATCAGGGTAATGCCGTCGATAGCCGGGCTCGACGAGATGAAAGGCAGGCATCTGTGGCGCGCGCTCGAGGCGTAATCCCGGTCGTGCCGCCGCCAAGCCGCGCATTGCGCGTGATCGCATTCCCGGGCGCAACAAAGGCATCGAGGCCGATCTCGCCCGATGCGAGACGCTGCTGGCACAGTTGCACGAAGGCATCGACATAGAACTGGTAGTTCGTGAAGATCACGAAATTCTGGAAATGCTCGGGATCGGTGCCGGTGTAGTGATAGAGCCGGCGCAGCGAGTAATCGACCCGCGCCGCACGGAACAGGGACAGCGGTTCGGGTGCTCCGGGGGGCAGCTCGAAACGTGCCGTCGGCGATCGCATCGTCCATGGCGGCAAGATCGGGCGTATCGAACACATCGCGCAGCGTTCGCGTAAAGGCCGAGCTGTCGGCAATCGTCAGCGCCGCCTCGATGTTGATGTCCCGCCGATAGGCGAAATGGATCGGGATCGGCTCGTTCGACTCGCCGATTTCAACCGGCACGCCGTGGTTCTTGACCAACAGCTCGATTTGCTCGGTGAGATAGGTGCGGAAAATATCCGGGCGCGTCACGCTGGTCTCATGCACGCCCGGCCCCGCGACAAAGCCGTAAGCGAGACGCGAATCGAGCCGCGCATGGGTCGAGGTCGTCATCCGCACAAACGGATAACAGGCTCGCACGCGGCTCGTGAGCGCCCCGCCATTGACATAGGCTTCAAACCGATCGCGAAGGAACCGGGTGTTGCGCTCGTAGATCTCTTCGAGACGGGCAACGGCCGCAGCGGCATCGACGAATGCCTCGGTCGCGAAAGGCGGTGGAGTTTCGACGAGCATTGCGGAACACCTGTCGCTTCGCGCCAGATTGGTTGTCGAGCGGAGACTCACGCTGGATCAGCAAATATAACCACAATCGTGTCTCGTTCCAGAACGTCTGGCCTCGTGCTCAAAACACGATAGGCCGCGGCGTACTGGATGCCCCGCCGAAGCCTGTCATCGGGCGGCCGTTCGGCCGACCCGTTGGCGGGGCATGACAGCCTTGTGCAGTTGTTCGAAAATTGAATCTGACCGTCTAGCGCGGCAGCGCGACGCCCCTCGCCTACTGCACCTTCGCCAGCACCGCGAGGCGGCGGATGCCCTTGTTCTTGTAGGCGTCGAGGAACGCGTAGTAGTCCTTGAACGAGACGCAGCCGTTGGACTGACCGCTCGGCCCGAGCATGTAGCTGTGCGCGAGCAGCCCGTCGCGGCCGTAGATCTTGTCCTCGCCGCCGATCGGCGTCAGCCGCAGCGCCGGCACGCCGTGAAACAGCGCCTCGCGCGGCTTCAGTTCGTAGATGTGCGGCGGCGTCACGCCCTGCATCCGAACGTGCGAATAGCGGATGTCATCCATCTTGGAGCCGAGCCCCGAATGGGCCTCGAGCTTGGTGCCGTCGGGCAGATACACCGTCGCGGCGGCGATATCGTAGACCGCGGTCTGGCGATCGTAGGGCGGCGCGCCGCCGATCATCGGGTTCTGGCTTCGTGTCTCGATGATGCTTCCGGTCACGTTGGCGTCGGCCGATGCGTAGGACAAAAGCGAATTCTGCGAAGGCTGCTTGCCCCACAGCTTTTCGACCATGGTCTGCCTGTCGCTGGAAGCGATCGACATCACGGCGGCCTTGGCGCGCTGCGCCATGTCGCCGATGGAAGAGCCGGACGGCTTGGCCGCAGGCTTGCCATCGACGGCTTTCGACGTCGCATCGCAGATTTGGCGTCCGCCTGCTTCGGCGCCGGTATGTTCAGCGCGAGCTTGGGCCGGCGCTGTCGAACCCTTCGTCTTCGGGCCTTCCGCGAGCCTCGGCGTTCCAGCGGCCTTCGGCGCGTCGACCGGCGGCGACGCTTCCGCCAACTTCTGCTTCGACGGTGGCGACGGATCTGGGCGGTTCGCCTTGCGGCGACGCCGCGGCAAACCTTTCGTTGAACATCAGCGAAGCCGAGACGTTCTCCGGCGCGGAAATCACCAGCGGATCGATGCTCGGCAGCGACGCAAATATCTCATTGAAGTCAGGCCGCGCCGGCCGTGTCGCAACGACGGTGGAACTGGTTCTTGACAGCTGGCGTCTCGAACGCGGCGCTGCTCACCGTGGGATAGATGCTGGCGCCGAACACGTTGGTGTAGACGGTCCAGGCGCAGCCCAGCACGAGGCCCGCGACCGCGACACTGCCAAGGAAATAGTGAGGAAGGACACTACGGGAAGATTTCCTGCGGTTTCGAGCCGCAGGACCACACGCACGCTTACTCGTACTCATTCACACGCCGCCCAGACAACAATTCCACCAAGTCCCTCTTTGATGCCGACCCCAAAAAGTTCCCAACGGTCGTTTCGCAGAGGCATGGAGCGTCATTAAGGCGACTTTTAGTTAAATCAGGCTTAAACGCGATTAGATCTAAGGTGGTTCCAAGTGCATGGAACTATTGCGGAAATTTTGTCCGGAATCCTCCAGAGATCACGCCACAATCAGCGACATCCACCGCATGGACGCGCCGGATGTCCCATATCGGGTCAGGTCAGGGGTTCAATCCTTGAACGGGTCGAATTCGTTGTCGCCGGCCATGGCGACAGCGAACGGGGCGCAGCGTGTGCTGCACCTCGTGCCGACCTTGCCTTCGATCTGGCTGAAGGGTGTGTCGAGGCGTACGGCCAGTTGCCGCAGCCGATGTCGAAGCCGACGCCGGAGATCCAACTCTTTCTAATTCCTGCCTTTTCAGCGCTGTAAACGGCCGTTTACGACGCCTTTTGGGTCGCATTGCATGGTCGGAGTTTTCGGCGAACCTTATCGCCCGCCGGCAGACACATTATCTGCGCACCTCTTTCGACTTTGCACGCGGGGGCGCCATTGTGATACGGTGCCGTATCAATCCAATTTTCTCCCGTGCCCGGAAGGGGAAGCTGCCATGACAAGGCTGGCGCGCGCCGGATCGATCGCTGTCTCAAGCCTGCTGCTGCTGACCGGTGGCGCAGCGGCGCAGCCTGCGGGATTGGGCTGCAACGCCCAGCAGACGGCGCAGGGAACGCAAACGCTCCGTTGCCCGACGGCGATCACGATCGTGTCCGAAAGCGGCGCGAAGTTCGAGCTCAGGGATCGCAACCGCGACGGCCATGTCGATTCCGTCGAACTCAGCAACAAGGCCCTGCTGCTCGAGGTGCCGAAGCAGCCGGGCCGCACCAGGTTCGACGTGGTGACGCCGCAGGCGATTGCGGCGGTGCGCGGCACCAAATGGGCGGTGGACGCCGAAGGTGCAAAGACATCGGTGTTCGTCGTCGACGGCCGCGTCCGCGTGGCGCGACCCGCCGGCCGCGGCAGCGTCGTACTCGGCGCCGGTGACGGCGTCGATGTCGAGCCATCGGGTAACCTGATCGTCAAGCGCTGGCCGCCCGCGCGCGTCACGGCCCTGATGGCAAGATTGGGACAATAGAAGACACGCAAATGAGCCGTCGACGTCTTCATATGCTGGTTGCGTTGCTCTGCACGGGATTGTGGGCGGGCGCGATCTGGCTCGGCCATACCAGCGGCCATTTGCGGTTTCTCGACCGGCTCGAGGCGGCGTTGTCAGATGTGCGAACGCTGGCGCGCGGCGTAAAGGCGCCGCCGGACCTCGTCACGATCGTTGCGATCGACGACACCATCGTCAAACTCGGCGGCAGCTATCCGCTGCCGCGCGCCGAGATCGCTGGGATCGTCGAGGCGATCGCGCGGCTGGAGCCGAAGGTCATCGCGATCGATCTTCTCTTGGTGGACAAGGGACCCGCCGATGGCGATGCAGCGCTGGCGAAAGCGCTCGCGGCAGTTCCGACCGTGCTTGCAGGAGCGGCGGTTTTTTCCAACATCGTTCAGCCTTCGGCAGCGGATGACGGGCCACTGGCCCGCCTGCCGAAGGCCGACCGCTTCCTGCTGCCGATCCCCTCCTTTGCCGATCGCGCGGAAGTCGGCATCGCCAATGTGACGACAGGCCAGACCGGCACGCCGATGTCGGTCCCGATGCTGTTCCGGACACGTGACAAGATCGAATTGTCGTTTCCGCTTCGCGTCGCATCTGTCGCTGTCGGAAAGCCGCTAACGATCGAGCCCGACCGCCTGCTGTTCGGCGACCGGCCGATCGCGACCGCTGCCGATTACGCGCTGCCGATTTCCTATTACGGTCCGCGCCAAACGCATTCGCACCGTCAGCGCCGCAAATCTGATCGACGGCACTATCGACAGGGAAGCCATTCAAGGCCGGATCGTCGTCCTTGGCGCGACCGCAACCGGCGCCGGCGATTTCTTTCCGACGCCGTTCGATTCGCTGATGCCCGGCGTGGAAATCATTTCCACCGCGATCACGCATCTGGTCGCAGGCGACGGCCTCGTGCGCGACGGGGCGGTTCGCATCATCGAGGCCATCACGACGATCCTGCTCCCGATACTGCTGGTCGGTTTGCTGGCGTGGCGGCGAAACGCCGTCGGCCTGCTCACGGTCAGCGCGGTGATGCTGGCATGGGCGGTTGCGAATACGATTGCCTTCGCGCACGGCATATGGCTCGACACCGCGACGACGATGGCCGCGGCGCTACCGCCCGTGGTCCTGTTCGGTACGTTGCAATTATGGTCGGGCCGGCGCAACGCCCAGCATCTCGCCGTGCAGAACAGGTTGCTCGAACAATTCCAGACGCCGGGTCTGCAGGAATGGCTGACGCGCGATCCTGACTTCCTGCTGGCGCCGGTCAGGCAGCATGCCGCCGTCGTGTTCGTCGACCTGTCCGGGTTTACCTCGCTCAGCGAAACGCTCGATCCGGATGCCACCAGGGGCCTCTTGAAGGAGTTTCATGCGCTGGTCGACAAGGAAGTGACGCGGTGCGGCGGCATGATCACGAGTTTTCTCGGCGACGGCGCCATGATCCTGTTCGGCCTGCCGGAGGCGGCGCCGGATGACGCTGCGCGCGCGGCGCAATGTTCGATCGCGCTCTGCGTCAAGACCGAGCGCTGGATCGAGACCTTGCCGCCGGAAATGGCGGCGCGGATCGGCTTCAAGATCGGCGCGCATTTCGGACCGATCGTTGCCTCCCGCCTCGGCGGCCGCAACCATCAGCACATCACCGCGACCGGCGACACCGTGAACGTGGCGAGCCGCCTGATGGAAGTGGCCGCGCGCCACGATGTCCGGCTGGCGCTGAGCGATACGCTGCGCGTCGCGGCGGAGGGCATCGGCGCCCGGCTGAGAACCGGAAGCCTTGCCGGCCCTGTGGAGTCGCAGATTCGCGGCCGTTCAGGCTCCCTCGCCGTCTGGTTGTGGCGGGGCGAACATCCCACGATGGATCAACGCACGCATCCCGACGCCGCGGAGTGACCGGCTGCGCCCTACCGCAGTTCAAGCGGCGGCCTGCGGTCGAGCACCTCGACTTTGGGGCCTTCCAGCAGATCAAGCGCATAGGTCTCGATGACCAGCGGGCCGCGCTTGCGCTGGACCTCGCCTGCCCGTTCGACACGGGAAAACCTGTCCTTCAGATAGGGCGTATCGCCGAGCCACGCCTCGTATACGTATAGCAATTTGCCGGCGAGCTGTGCCGCATCAGGCTCGGGCATGTTGACCCAGCGGATGCGCTGGGTGTGCTGCACAACGCAGGTGCCCTTCGGCAGATGGAAGGCGAGCCAGGCGGTGGTGCCGTAGTCCGACGCAAGCACGCATGTTGCGCCAACGCGCGCCCTCACCGCCTCAATTCCATCGGCCGTTTCGCGCCAGCCGACGCCGACGCTGCGCACGGTGGCATCGCGGCGATAGCCCGACAGCACGCCGGTATTGGCCTGCAGAACCAGCAGGACAAACATCACAACGCCGCCCGGCGCCGCCCAGCGCCGGCAGAAGTCGACCAGACGCTGCCAGCGCGGCTCCCATTCGACCAGATGCGCGGCGACGGCGGCGGCGATCGCAAATGCCGGATAGACCGGCGCAAACCAGTTGGCCTCGACGCGCGCATGCAGCGAGTGCCAGACGAAATAGGCGACGATGACCCAGAACATCGTATTGACGAGTGCGCGCGCCGGCAGCGCGCCGGCGCGGCGGCGGAACATCGCGTAAAGCCCCATCGCGCCGAGCATCCACACCAGCGGCGTCGCGAACGCGATCTGCGTCGGGATCAGTTCGGCGATGAAGGCCGGGCGGAAATCCTCGATCCTCGCCCGCCCCATCTGCTTGAGGAAGGAAACCCAGCTGTGCTCGGCGTTCCAGAGAAGGACCGGCGAAAACAGCAGCAGCGCGACGAGCCCGCCGAGATAAAGCCAGGGCGAGATCAGCCAGTGCCGCAGTTTGGGAACGGCGACCAGCCAGATCAGGATCGCCGGCCCGAAGAACAGCGCGGTGTATTTCGACAGCAGCGCGCAACCGGCGGCGGCGCCGACCGCCAGCCACCACACGCCACGGCCGGTCTGCAGCACCTTGGCGAGCGCAAACAGCAGGAAGCTGGACGCCACCAGCAGCGGCGCGTCCGGCGTGACGATCATGGTGCCGACCGCGGCCAGGAGCGTGATGTTCAGCAGGATCGCCGACGAGGCCGCCACGCGCCGGCTGCCGAACAGGATGGCGGCGGCCTGGTAGATCGCCCAGCTCATCGGCAGCGCCAGCAGGATCGAGACCAGCCGCACGCCGAACTCGGTATCGCCTGCGATCAGGGTGCCAAGCCGGATCACCACCGCAACCATCGGCGGATGATCGTAGTAGCCGCCGGCAAGATGCTTCGACCACATCCAGTAATAGGCTTCGTCGAAGGTGATCGGCGTGAACGCCGCGGCTACCAGGCGCAGTGCGACCAGCCCCAGGATCGCAAGACCCGTGTTGAGGGCAACCCGCGTCTCGTTCGGGTTCATCTTGGCGCCCGCCCGCCACCCGTCATCCCCGCGAAAGCGGGGATCCAGTACGCCGGGAAGCCTGCGATCAACACGATAGGCCGCGGCGTACTGGGTCGCCCGGTCCCGGCTACGCCAAGGCTTCGCCGAGGCTTCGCTGTGCTGGCGCGCCGAAGCTTTAGCGTAGGCGGCAAGCCGGGCGATGACAGCGGAGTGTGAGCCGCGCTGGTCATCCCATCGCTCTTCACGCTAACCGGCATCCACTTCGCTCGAAACGCTATCGATCATCGCTTGCGCCAGACGAACAGTCCGGACATCGCGTAGTTCCAGACCACCCCCATCAGCGCACCCGCAAGCCCGGCGAGCCACCAGATCGGTTCCTGGTCGAAGACCGCGAACGCGACGCCGACATTGGCGAGCAGTCCGACGCCGCAGACGAGATAGAACAGCAACAGGCCGCGCAGGATCGCAAATCCCTTCAGCCGCTGGTCGCGATAGGTGAGGAAATTGTTCAGGATGAAATTGCTGGTCATGGCGATCAGCGCCCCGGCCGCCTGCGCTTCCGCAAACGGCTGCTGGAAGATTTCATGCGCGATGAACAGCGCCGCGAGATGCACGACAAGGCCGGTGCCCCCGACCATCGCGAACAGCAGGAAACGCAGCGACACCACGTCGTGCGTCAGCTTCGCCAGCACCAGGCCGAGGAAATCCAGCGCCACCATGGAATCGAGCTTGCTCTCGCCGTGCTGGCGCGAACCGAAGGTGTAGGGAACTTCGATGGTGCGCAGCTTGCCCTGCGCGGTCGCAATGATGTCGAGCAGGATCTTGAAGCCCTGGGTCGAGAGCTGTGGCGCCAGTTGCTCGAAGCGGTCGCGGCGGATCATGAAGAAGCCGCTCATGGGATCGGCGACCTCGACCTTCAAAGCGCGCCTGGCGACCTCGGTTGCAAGCTGGCTGGCCCCTGCCCGCTGCTTGTTGAAGCTGTCGGCGCTGCCGCCCGCGATATAGCGGCTGCCGACCACGAGTTCGGCCTCGCCGCTCCGCAGCAGCGCGACCATCTTCGGCAATTGCGTTTCGTCGTGCTGCAGATCGGCATCGATGACCGCCGCATAGGGGCCGCTCGAGGCTAGAATACCTTCGATGCACGCACCCGACAGGCCGCGCCGCCCGATCCGGCGGATGCAGCGGACGCGGGAATCCTTCCGCGCCAGCCCCCGCACCACTTCCCAGGTCCCGTCAGGGGAATTGTCATCGACAAAGACCACCTCCCAGGCAATGCCTGATAGCGTAGCCTCCAGCCGCCGGTACAGCACGGTGACATTGTCGCGCTCGTTGAAGGTCGGCACAACGACCGAAAGCTCGGGCAAACCGGCCTGCGACGGGATTTCGGGGCCCGGTTGGATGGCGTCATTCATGATCGCCAGCGTATATCCGCAGCCGCCGGACATGCCAAGGCGAGGTTCAGGAACGAGGTGACTTGACGGTGAAAAACCGGCGCGAAATCGATCCGGTCTCTGCCCCCGTGGGCGAATCAGTAGCCGCTGCCGGATCGGGTCCGGGGCCTGCTTCGCTTGAAAATGCCCTGAAAATGCCAACGACCACGAACAGAGGGCGCGCGTACATCCGGCGCAGCCAAACTATTCATGGTCGTCCCGGCGCCGGAGCTTTGAAGCGTCAACGTCGCCGTTAAAAGCTATATGGGAATGCCCTGAGCATTCCGCAAGGATCCGCCGTCTAGTTCGGCACTTCCCGAATCACCGGCCCGCGCGGGGCCGGCGCCGCTGGAACCGGCTGAAGCGCCGGCGCGGGTTGCTGGGAGCTTGCCGGCCTGGCGGGCTTTCCGAACTGGCCGATCGGCCCGTAGGCGATCGCGACCACCATCACGATCGACGCGACGATGGCTCCCAAAAGACCGGCGACTGACTGCGAATTCATCCTCAACTATCCCCTGCGCCTGACCGGGAACTGATATCATGGAAAAAGCGTGTGGAGGAATAGTCGCGGCGTCAGCCAATCGCCAAAACCGGCCGCCGGCCCCGACCTTCCAAATCTCACCACGCGAGCGCCGCGCTACGGACAAGCAAGAACCGCGATTCCATCGTAAACAAGACAGAGTTTCGACCTTCGGGTTGACAGGGAAGAGGGGAAAGCGATGTCGACGACAGATGAGACCAAATCGGCCGGGAAATCCGGACGGCGCAAGGGCAAGGGCAAGGGTAAGGTCGAACAGCGTAAAAAAGCTGTTTCCCAAGAGGCAGTTTCCCAAGAGAGTTTGCCTGACAGCCCGGTGCCGGCTCAACTGCAAAGTCCGGATCAGGAGCTGCAGCAGCCGCAGCCCGATCACCTGGAGAGCCCGAAGGTGGATCAGCAACCCGCCATCGAGGCGTCGGTTGTCGAGCAGCCCGCCGTCGAGGAGCCTGTGGTCGCCGTCGCCGCTTCGCCCGAGCCCCAGCCGACCGCTGCGCCCTTACCTTCCGAGCTGCCGCCCGCCGCACCCGTCTCTGCCGAGCCCCCGCCCGCCGAGCCTGTCTCAGCCGAGCCCGTCTTGGTCGAGCCTGTCTTAGCCGAGCCTGTCTTAGTCGAGTCAGCATCAACCGAGCCGTCACCGGGCGAGCTTGCGCCGGTGAGCCTGCAGACCATCGCAAATGCCTATCGCGACTACACACGGAAATCGATCGAGGAGTTCGGATCGTTTGTCGAACAGCTCAGCGGCGCCCGCTCGCTCGACAAGGCGATGACGGTTCAGACCGAATTCGTGAAGCGGGCTTACGAGACCTCGGTCGCCGAGTCGCAGAAGATCTGCGAACTTCACAACCGGCTCGCCAAGCAGACCCTAGACCCGTTCAAGGGGTTGACGGGCAAGACGCCGACAACGCACGGCAAGTCCTGAGATTCGAGACAGGTTTGACGCCAATGTGTGGAAGCAAGAGGCTCCGGTCTACCGGAGCCTTATTGTCAGGGGATTCCGCCTAAGAGCCGGCACCCTGGCTCCGCTTCGACGCAGGCCCGGCCCCGCGCATGTAATGCCGCTCCGGTCGATAGCGGCGGGCCCAGGCGCGCCTGATCTTGCTGGTGAGGGTCGATATCCACTGGATGATGGCCATCGAATGGTCCTTTCGTCCTGCAATCCGAAAGTCACGCGCCGAGCTGGCCGGTCAGCCGCTCGTGGAACGAGGAGCTGCGCTGGTCGAGCCCGGTGAAGGTGACGGTCGCGCCGTGATCGCGGTATTTGGTTTCGATCGAATCCAGCGCCGCGACGCTCGACGCATCCCAGATCTGAGAATTCGGTGAGATCGATCAGGACGCGCTTGGGGTCGGCGCCATAGGAGAAGCGCTCGACGAGATCGTTGCTGGAGCCGAAGAACAATGGACCATGGACATTGTAATGGACTGACATTCCGTCCTGGCTCACGGTGCGCTCCGTGCGAATGACATGCGCGACCCGGCGGGCGAACAGGATCATCGCCAGCACGACGCCGACGGCGATACCGATCGCGAGGTTGCCGGTGACGACGGTCACCGCAACGGTCGTTACCATCACCATGGTTTCCGGGATCGGCATCCGCCTGAACGTCGCCGGCCTGACACTGTGCCAATCGATGGTCTTGAGCGCCGCGATCATCATGACGGCGGCCAGCGCCACCATCGGTATCTGCGCCATCAGGTCGCTGAGCGCCGTCACCAGCACCAGCAGCACGATGGCGGCCACCGCCGTCGAAATGCGGGTGCGGCCCTGTCCGATCTTCACGTTGACGACGGTCTGGGCGATCATCGCGCAGCCGCCGATGCCGCCATAGAAGCCGGCGGCGATGTTGGCCATGCCCAGCGCCCAGGATTCCTTGCCCTTGTGGGACCGCGTGTCGGTGAGGTCATCGACCAGCTTGGCGGTCAGCAGCGTCTCGAGCAGGCCGACAAAGGCGACGCTGATGGCGGTCGGCCAGATGATGCGCAACGTGTTGAGGTCGAGTGGAACGGCAAAAGCAGTGATGCCCGGCAATCCCGGCGCCATCGTGCCCTCGCCGCCGACATTGGGAATCGTGAGGTGCCCCAGGATCACGATCGACGTCACCACGACAATGGCGACGAGCGGCGCCGGCACGGATGTCGTGACGCGGGGCATGACGAGGACGATCGCGATCGTCAGCGCGAATAGCGGATAGACCAGCCACGGAACGTTGAAAATGTGCGGCACCTGCGCGGCGAAGATGAGAATGCCAAGCGCATTGACGAAGCCGATCATCACCGAACGCGGGATGAAGCGCGTCAGCCGCGCCAGCCCGGCAAGTCCGAATGCGATCTGGATAATGCCGGCGAGGATGATGGTCGGCAGGATGTAGCCAACCCCATGCAGCTTCACCATCGGCCCGATCACCAGCGCAATCGAACCGGCCGCCGCGGTGACCATGGCCGGCCTGCCGCCGAGAACGGACATTACGAGGCACAATACGATCGAGGAAACCAGCGCCACCTTCGGATCGACGCCCGAAACGAACGAGAACGAAATCACCTCGGGGATCAGCGCCAGCGCCGTGATGACACCAGCCAGCGATTCCCGAACAAAGAGGTTCGGGGCGCGGAGTACCGAGGCGATGGACGGCGAGTCTTCGAACTGCGATTGGGTTACGGCGGAACTGGACATTTGCATTGGGTCTATCCGTAAAGTGTGACGGCGCGTTAGCTGCCCGGCGGTTTACGCACGACGCAGCGAAAGCCGATGTGACAGGTGGATGAATCGACCGTTTCGCCCTGACGGGCCGACGGCCGATAGCGCAGGCAGTAATTGGGGGCGCAGAGATGCGAGCCGCCCTTGACCACGCGACGCGTCGATCGGCCATCGCCCGCGTTCGGATGGCAGCAGGATTGCGGCGGCTGGTCCGGCACGGCGTCATAAGGACTCGACGTCCATTCCCAGACATTGCCGACCATGTCGAACAGGCCGTAGCCATTGGCCGGAAACGCGTCGACCGGCGAGGTGCCCTCGTATCCGTCCTCGGCCAGATTTTCGTGCGGGAAACTGGCCCTGCCAGGTGTTGGCCAGAAACCGTCCCTCGGGATTGGCGGCATCACCCCATGGATAGGCCTTGCCTTCGAGACCGCCGCGGGCGGCGAACTCCCATTCCGCTTCGGTCGGCAACGCCTTGCCGCACCACGCCGCATAGGCGAGCGCGTCCTCATAGGCGACGTGCACGACGGGATGATCGTCGCGGCCGGCGATCGAACTGTCAGGGCCTTCCGGATGCCGCCAGTCGGCGCCGGGTTTGTATTCCCACCAGGCGAGGTTGTTGCGCAGGCTGACCGGGCGATCCGGTTTGACGAACACCAGCGAGCCCGGCACCAGCAGCGCAGGGTCTGCGTCCGGGTACATCGCAGGATTGGGCGGCCGTTCGGAATAGGTGATGTATCCGGTCGCTTCGACGAACCTGCGGAATTCGCCGTTGGTGACGGGATAGATGTCCATCCAGAAACCCTCGACGAAGGCCGGACGAACCGGGCGTTCTTCCCGATAGAAGCTGTTGGAGCCCATCAGGAAGGTGCCGCCCGGAATCCAGTTCATGGATTCCGGCTTGACCGCATCGGGCGCATTGCCGGATTTGACCATGCCGGAGAGAGCGCAGCAGCCCTCCCCCCGGCGATGGCCGGCTGCACCATGCGCGATCGTTTCCGCTCTCGTCGGTGCAGTCATCGCGTTCAGGCCTTGGCGTGTTGCTTGGGCACGAAATCGAGCGCGGCGCCGGGCGGAATCAGCTCCTCCTTCTTGGCGCTCTCCTCGAAATCCCTGATGATGCGCTGGGCATGCTGCATCACCCACCAGCGCACGTAACGCTGGTTCACGGCATCCCGCTCCTTCGGGTCTTCCTTCAGATGCGTGATGCGGGCAAATCCCAGCGCCAGCTCCGGATCGTGGAAATGCTGCTGCCGCTTGAAGTTGATCTTGAAGTCCTTCCACTTCACGGCGTGCAGTTCGTCCTTCAGCCAGACGATGCAGGACTCGCGGTTGGAGGTTTCCTGCTTGCCGAGGAAGAACGGGCTCTGGTCGACGCCGTCGATCAGCCGGTCGGCGGGCGCCTTGCAGCCGGTCATCGACAGCAGCGTGGTGAACATGTCGGTGACATGCACCATCTCGTTGCTTTCGATGCCTGCCGGAATGCGGTTCGGCCAGCGGATCAGAAGCGGGGTGCGGATGCCGCCTTCCGCCGAGCTGAAGTAGGAGCCGTCGAAGAAGCCGCCGGTGCCGCGGCCGGCGAGATGATCCTCGGCGCCGTTGTCGCCGCACATCACGACGATGGTGTTGTCGGCAACGCCGAGTTCATCCAGCTTGTCGAGCAGCACGCCGAAGTCGTGATCCAGCATCAAGAGGCAGTCACCCCAATCGCCGTTGGTGCTCTTGCCGACGAATTCGTCGCGCGGGCTCATCGGGAAGTGCATCAGCGAGTGGTTGAAGTAGCAGTAGAACGGCTTGTCCGCCTTGACGGACTTTTCCATGAACTTGATGGCGCGCTTCTGGTACTCGAGGTCGCAGGTCTTCTTGGTCTCCATGGTGAGCTGCTCGTCCTTGAGCGGCCATGCACCCTTGCCCTTGACGCCCTCATGCATGTGCGAGAAGCCGTCGCGCTCCGGCACGTAATGCGGGTCGGTCAGCCACATGCATTCGTCATAGGTGCGCAAGGGGCCGTACCATTCGTCAAAACCGTGATCGGTCGGGAAGCGGCCGTCCTCGGCGCCGATGTGCCACTTGCCGTAGATCGAGGTCGCGTAGCCGGCTTCCGACAGGATCGAGCCGATGGTGCGCTCCCACTTGACGATGCCGCCGCCATTGCCGCCGAGCGCGATGGTGTGGTTGCCCGAGCGGATCGGGAAACGTCCGGTCATCAGCGCCGAGCGGGTCGGCGTGCATTGCGGCTCGACGACGTAATGCGTCAGCTTGACGCCTTGCTTGGCGAAAGCGTCCATGCGCTTGGTATCGGCGCCGCGCAGAATGCCGCCGCCGTAGCAGCCGAGTTCGCCCATGCCGAGATTGTCGACGTGGAAAAACAGGATGTTTGGTTTACTTGCCATTGAATTCTCCGATCTGTGACGCAGGCGCACGTCGTCGTTGACGCGCGCGCTTCTTCGCGTCTCTCCTTGGTTGATGTCGTTGATTGGTGTTTCGCGCCTGTCCGGCCGCGACGTTCAAAATACGGTCAGAAGATTTCGCCTACTCCTTTCGGTCCCACTTTCATTCCAAAGCCTGAAAGGCCTCGATCCTTGATCTCGGGAGCCATGGCCGCCAGCAACTCTTCGCGGATCAGGCCCTTGAGCTCCTGCACCAGGTTCATGAATTCCGGCGTGTCGGTCATCTCGGCCCGGCGCGGACGCGGCAGCGGCACCTTGATCTCCGCCTTGATGCGGCCCGGCCGCGCGGTCATGACGTAGATGCGGTCGGAGAGGAAAATCGACTCCTCGATATCGTGGGTGATGAACAGCACCGAGATCTTGAACTGCTGCCAGATGTTGGTCAGGATTTCCTGCATCACGACGCGCGTTTGCGTGTCGAGCGCACCGAATGGCTCGTCCATCAGCAAGACCTGCGGACTGGTCGCCAGCGCGCGGACGATGCCGATGCGCTGCTTCATGCCGCCGGAGAGCTGGTCCGGATAATGGTTCTCGAACGAGAGCAGCCCGGCGAGGTCGAGCAGCGCGCGCGCCGTGGTGTTGCGCTTGCTCTGCTCGACGCCGGCCATCTTCAGGCCGAACTCGACATTCTTGCGCACCGACAGCCACGGAAACAGCGAGTATTGCTGGAACACGACGCCGCGGTCCGAGCCGGGCTTGGTGATCGCCTTGCCGTCGAGCTTGGCCTCTCCCTGCGTCGGCTTCTGAGAAGCCGGCGACGATCGAGAGCAAGGTCGACTTGCCGCAGCCGGAGGGTCCGATCAGCGAGACGAACTCGCCGGGCTGCACGTTGATCGACACATTCTCGACGGCGACAACCTTGTTGTCGTTGGCGCCAAACGTGACGCCGATGTTGCGAACATCGATGAAGCCCTTGTCGACTTGAGGTTCGGTCATTGCCATTGTCATCGCTTGCTCCCAGGTGCGAATGCCAGCCAGGGCATCATGAGAACGCCGACCATGCGGATGATTCCGCTGCAGGCCAGTCCGAGTACGCCGATCGTGATCATGCCGAGCACGATCGCGGGGTAATTCACCAGCGAATAGGCTTCCCAGGTGAAGTAGCCGACACCGAACTGCCCGGAGATCATCTCCGCGGCGATCAGCGACACCCAGGCGACGCCCATGCCGACCGCGAGACCGGTGAAGATATGCGGCAGCGAGCCGGGCAGGATCACGTTCCAGAGCAGCCGGCCCTCGCTGGCGCCGAGGCAACGCCCTGCCCTAATCAGCACGCCGTCGAGCGAGTGAACGCCGTGAATGGTGTTGAGCAGGATCGGGAAGAAAGCACCGATGAAGGTGATGAAGACGATGCTGGCTTCGTTGTTGGGCCAGAGCATGATCGACATCGGAACCCACGCGATGGCCGGAATCGGCCGCAGGATCTCGACCACCGGCATGAAGAAGTCGCTCACCCGCCGATACTTGCCGATGGCGAGGCCCAGCGGTACGCCGATCGCAATCGCGATCATGAAGCCCATCAGGATGCGCCGCACGCTGATGGCGATATTGTACAAGGTACTTGTTCGACAGCCCGACCTGCGTCAGTTGCTGGTAAACTTCGTAGGGGGTCGGAACGTTCTTGAAGCGAATGTAGAATTCGAGCCGGTACTTGGTGCCGAAATACCAGAACAGGAACAGCGCCGCGATCGAGAAGCCGCCGAGTAGCGCAGTGATGAGGCGCTCGCGGGTGAATTTCGCCAATAGACTTTGAAGGACCTTACGCAGCGAAACCGTGGTCGGACTCGGTTCAAGCGCCGGCGCGGGCAAATGCGCGGTGACCGGGGATGCCTTGGCGGTTGTTTCCGTCGCGACTTCCGTCGCTGGCTCCGAGCGCTTTTCCATGATCGGGATCGCTATGACTTTTGCACTTGATACGGTGCCCATCGGTGGCTCCTATTGTCCGACGTTGATGGCGCTCAGCACTTCGGCATAGGTCGCCAGCTTGCCGCCGTTCTTGGCTGCGTAGGCTTCCGCATCCTTCTTGAGCAGGAACGGAACGACGTCCGGCTTCTTCGGGTCCTGTCCACCGATCGAATAGAACGCGGCGTCGGCGAACACCTTGATGCCCAGTTGATTGTCGACCAGATAGACCGCATTGAACTTCTTGCCGTCGGACGTGAACTTCTTTACGCCGAGCAGCGTGCAGACCGGCGAACTGAACGGCACGATGTCGCCGCCCTGGATCCAGATCTCGCCGGCTTTCCCGGGATCGTTGACCGGCGCGTTGCAGACCGGATCGGTGCCCGTCACGTTGTAGGTATCGAACGAGGCAAGCTGCTTCTCGTAGTCGAGCCCCTTGGCCTTGAAGGCCTGGCGGACGTAGCTGTCGTTGACCCAGGCACCGACGTTCAGTTCCTTGATCATGTTCAGCTTCTGCAGGATCGCGTAGTTGTTGCCGATGGATTCGATCCATTTCGGCTTGATGGTCGGATCGAGCGTGTGCACGCCGCCCGGACCTAGGAAGATGTAGACCACTTCCTTGTTGATCTTGGTCCACTCCTCGATCTTCTCGGCCGCGAGCTTCGGATTCTTGCGCATCCACTCGTTGGCTTCCATCAAGGCGTCGAGATAGGCCAGCACGATCTCGGGATATTTCTCGCCGAAATCCTTGCGGATGACGACGCCGTGGAATGTCGGGGACTTGGTCTCGGCGCCGTCGTAGATCTTGCGGGCGAAACCCTTGAACGGCAGCAGTTCGGCGAACGGCACGAAGTCGCCATGCGCGTCGATGCGTTTTTCCTGCAAATTGGTGCTGCCGACTTCCGGCGACTGCGACACCAGATTCCAGAAGTCCGGCGGCAGTCCCTTCTTCTGCAGCGACGTCAGCATCATGCCGTGCGCGGCGGAGCCGAACGGCACCGACACGTTCTTGCCCTTGAGGTCGGCGAGTTCATAGAACGGCGAGTCCTTGTGGACGACAATGCCGTTGCCGCCGCCCACCGCATTGTAGGCGATGATGGCGACGAGCTGGGTTTCGTTCTTGGTGGCCTGCCCGGTGGCGCCGTTCACCATCAGCGGATAGTCGCCCATCATGCCGATCTGGATGTTGTTGGCCATCATGCCGTTGGTGATCGGCGGGCCGGATGTCGCGTTCTGCCAGCTCAGCTTGTATTGCATGTCCTTGTACTTGCCGGTCTTGGGCAAGTGCTTTTCCAGCAGACCGAGCTCCTTCAGAACGACGCCGCCGGTCACCGTATTGGTGGTCGTGTTCTGCGTGCCGATGCCGATTTCGAGGGTCTCCGCGCTTGCGGTCGCAGGCGCGAACCCTAGCGTTGCAGCGACGAGCAAGGGAAGGAAGCCAGGGAGTTTTGACGCAGGGCCGACGCTCATGAGACAAATCCTTTTCGAACTGAACTGTGCTTTAGGACGTGCATCGCCCACGCGAAGCGGCCCGGCCACGGAGGCGTTGCCGGGTGCTCGGCGGTGAGCGGGCTGGCTGGCTTGACGGAGATGATGGTGCAAGCGATATGCCGCGGGAATCGCGCCGACGACCTGCAGCGGGCTCGGGTCGCGGCGGCCCGGATCGCGAACGGTGTGCTTAAAGAAGGAAGTTGACGTCATTTGCCGTGAACTCGCTTGCTTCGATCGCGGACACTGAATGTCCGGTAAGCGAACTCTGAACGGCGGCCTTTGAATCCGAAACGACGAACGCTTCGAGCCAGCAACGTATTGCGAAGAAATATCGGCGTGCTCAATTAATGGACAGAAGTTTGGTCTGATTTGGCTATCGGATGAGCGGCGTGACTGAAAATTGGCCATCTGATCCAGGTCGGGCCGCCCCCGGAACGCGTAGACTCGCCCGATATCGGCAAGTGTCAGCGGCGGTCTGAGGCGGACTGGCGGCCTCCCCGCCAGTCGTCAGACCTCGTCCGAGGCCGCGGTCTTGGCGAGCTTGCCATCCCTGATATCGCTCAGCACATCCGCATTCTTGATCACGAGGTTGGCGCCGTGCGCGGCGAGGATCCCAAGCTCGGTAAACTTCTTGAGGCTGATGGTGACGGACTGGCGCGTCACACCCGTCATATGCGCAAGGTCGGCGTGGGTGAATGATGCGGCGATCAGCGTCCCATCGCGCTCTTCCACGCCGTAAAGATTCATCAGGTGCAGCAACAGTTGCGCCAGCCGCTCGGTCGGCGAGCGGGTGCCAAGCATCTGCGCCAGCGCCGAATAGCATTGTCCCTTGAAACTGAGCCCCTCGATGATTCCGATAGCAAGTGCTGGGATCGTCATCACCATCCGCCGCAGCACGTCGCCCGGCAAATGCAGCACCGTGCTGTTGACGGCCGCCACCCCCGACCAGACGTGCAGCCCCTGCCTGAACACTTCCGGGCCGCCGACGAAATTGCCGGAGTGCCAGTAGGCCAGCGTGATCTCGCGCCCCGACGGCGCGGTGTAGAACACCTTGATGCGTCCGCTTTCGATCAGGTAGATGCCGTCCTGCGGAGTGCCCTGGCTGAACAGCTGCGCGCCGCGATAGAGCACCCGGCGCTTTCCCGAGCCCAGCACCTGCGCGATTTCGGTTTCCGTCAATCCGCTGAACAAATACGGCGGCCCGCTCCGCTGCGTCCCGCCATCGGTCATCAGCAGCGCGCCGAACTGCGCCGGCGCGCCGGCCTTGCCGGGCGCCTGTGCGAGTTGCGATGGATGGTGCTTGGTCATCAATGTCCCGCTCGTAGCCATCTAGTCTCTCACCCTGCGCCGATACAGACGGCGCTCCAGCCATTGTTGGCGACAATACTGACGTTGCAATTGGCGCGCCAAATGCCGCGGGCATTCCCGGCCACTGCGACAAACTGGCCAATCAGGTCCGATTTGGCTAACATCGAACATCACCCTTCCCCTCATTTTCAGACGAGCCCACCCGTGAGCAAGCCAGCGAAATCGACCGCAAAAAACAGCGGCAATATCTATATCGGCATCGGAGGCTGGACCTTTGAGCCGTGGCGCGGGGTGTTTTATCCCGACAAGCTCACGCAGGCGAAGGAACTGTCCTACGCGGCGTCGAAGCTGACCTCGATCGAGATCAACGGCACTTACTACGGCTCGCAAAAGCCGGAGAGTTTTCGCAAATGGGCGCGCGAGGTCCCTGATGGATTCGTGTTTTCGTTGAAGGGCCCGCGCTTCGCGACCAACCGTCGTGTGCTGGCGGAAGCCGGCGATTCCGTCAAACGGTTCTATGATTCCGGTGTGCTGGAGCTCGGCGACCGGCTGGGCCCGGTGCTGTGGCAGTTCGCGCCGACCAAAAAATTCGACGAGGCGGATTTCGGAAAATTCCTCGAACTGCTGCCGCGCAAGCTCGAGGGCCGCGCGTTGCGGCACGTGGTCGAGGTGCGGCATGACAGTTTCTGCGTGCCGGAGTTCATCGCGTTGCTGCGCAAGTTCGAGATACCGGTCGTGTACGCCGAGCACGGCAAATATCCGGCCATCGCCGACGTGGTCAGCGACTTCGTCTATGCCCGGCTGCAGAAGGGCAATGACGAGCTCAAGACCTGCTATCCGCCGAAGCAGCTCGACGCCTGGGCCAAGCGCTTTCAGGCCTGGGCTGGCGGCGGCGAGCCCGACGACCTGCCGCGCGTCGACAAGGCCAAGCCCGCGAAGACGCCGCGCGACGTGTTCGCCTACGTCATCCACGAGGGCAAGGTGCGCGCGCCGGCCGGCGCCATGGAGCTGATCGAGCGCGTGAAGTAACTCCCTAGTCCAGCTTGATGCCGGCATCGCGGATCAGTTTGGTCCAGGCGTCGTATTCGGAGGCGACGAAGCCGTCGAGCTTGTCGTCTGCGAGATCCCACACCTCTCCGCCACTTTTCTCGAAGCGCTCCCTCAGCTCGGGCAGCGCGGCGCGGATTTCGCGGCGCAGTTTTGCAATGACGTCAGGCGGCGTCTTGGCCGGCGCGAATATCCCGAGCCAGGAATCGACATCGAGGCCGGGTACACCGGCTTCCGACATCGTCGGCACGTCGGGCGCCAGCGGGCTGCGTTTCGACGACAGCACCGCAATGCCCTTCGCCTGGCCTGATTGAACGTAAGGAAGCCCTGCCGAATTCGAATCGAAAAACAGGTCGATGCGGCCGGCGAGCAGATCGGTGAAGGCCGGCGGCGAACCCTTGTAGGGCACTTCCAGGAATTTGACGCCGGCGGCCTTCATGAAGGCGGCGGCCACCAGATGCTGGCCGGTGCCGACGCCGGCGGTCGCGACCGAAATCGAGCCAGGGTTGGCCTTTGCGGCGGCGACGATGTCCGCCAGCTTGCCGTGCGGCAAATCCTTGCGGCCGACCATCACGTAACCAAACTTGTAGATCAGCGCGACCGGCACGAAATCCTTGCGGGGATCGTAGCCGAGCTTCGAATACAGCGCCGAATTGAAGGCCATGTTGGAGAGCCCGCCGACAACAAGCGTGTAGCCGTCCGGCTCGCTCTGGCTTGCGGCCTGGGTGCCGACGACGGTGCCGGCGCCCGGCTTGTTCTCGACGACGAAGGCCTGCCCCATCCGCTTCGACAGCGCGTCCGCAAGCTGCCGCCCGACCAGATCGTAGCTGCCGCCGGGACCGATCGGGACGATGATTTTTACCGGACGATCGGGATAGCCGGTCTGGGCGTGCGCTGATGCAACGCCAAGCACGAGGGACGCGAGCGTCCATGTCAGCAAGCGGCAAATTCGGTTCATCGTGTTCCCCCCGGACGAACGGCCATCAAGCGGCTCTTTCCGCAACTATGGGACACCCCGCCCCCGACGGCAACGCGGATGTGGCAATTGGCCGGCCATTCCAATAGCCTTGCGCCAGCGACATAATGTCTGGATCGACATGGCCCGCAGGACAAAGCGCCTCTTCACCATCGGCTATGAGCAGACGCCGTCGAAGGCGGTGCTCGACGAACTGGAAGCCGCCGGCGTCAAGCTGCTGGTCGACGTGCGCGCGGTCGCGTCCTCGCGGCGGCCGGGTTTTTCCAAGAATCAACTCGCGGCCGGCCTCGATGAGCGCGGCATTTCCTACCTGCATCTGAAAGGCCTCGGGACGCCGAAGAGCGGCCGGGAGGCGGCGCGCAGCGGCAACTTTGGTCTGCTGCACAAGATCTATTCGGCGCATCTGAAGACGGCGCAGGCGAAGGAGGAACTCGACGAGCTGTCGGCGCTGGTGAACAAGTCCGGTCCGGTGTGCATCCTCTGTTATGAGCGCGACCATGCCCATTGCCACCGGCAATGGATCGCCGAGATCATCGAGAACCGCGACGGCGTGAAGGTGGAGAATCTGGTGGCGCCGCAAGTGTGAAACATGACCCGTAGCCCGGATGGAGCGCAGCGCAATCCGGGAGCGGTGTCGCAGGCGGATCGACCTGCCCCGGATTACGCTGCGCTTCATCCGGGCTACGAAGCGCCACCCTTGCCGTCAAGCCGGAACGTTCCTTCCATCATCTTCACGCTACCGCCGCCGACATGGATGGAGGCGACCGCGCCATTCTTCTTCTGCACGCGCGTCAGCAAGAGACTCGGCCGGCCCATGTCGACGCCCTGCCCGATCTTCAATTTCAACTCGCCATCCCTGGTGTCATCGAGATCGGCAAGCAGCGCGGCGCAGGCCGCCGTCGCGCTGCCGGTGGCCGGGTCCTCGGACAGTCCGCTGACGCCGGGGTGGAACATCCGCGCCTGCAGCTCGCACGGCTTTTCGCCGGCCGGCACATCACGCGTGTAGAAGTAGACGGCGTCGCTGCCGTCGCACGGGAAGGTTTTTGCGAACGCCGCCGCATCGGGCCTGGCCCGCCGCAGCGCCTCGCGGGAGGCGACTTCCACAGCCAGGAACGCCAGCCCGACCGAGATGATCTGCGGTGGATGCCGGTCGGTCTTGATATCGCCGGCCGTCAGCGAGAGGCAGGCCGCGGCCTGCTCGACGGCAAGATGCGACATCCGCTTGAGCGGCTGCGGCGCGGTGAATTCGGTGCTGACGACCCTGCCCTGCTCGGTCACGATCTCGACCGGCACGAGCCCTGCGCCCTCCTCGAACAGCAGCCGCGCCGGCGGCTTTGCCGCCAACGTCGCCAGCACGAAGGCGGTGCCGACATTGGGGTGGCCCGCAAACGGAAGCTCCCGGTTCACGGTGAAGATACGCACCTGCGCGTCGTGGGCAGGATCGGCCGGCGGCAGCACGAAGGTCGTCTCCGAATAATTGAATTCCCTGGCGATCGACTGCATCTGTTCGGTCGACAGCCCGCCGGCATCGAGCACCACGCCGAGCGGATTGCCGCCAAAGGCACGGTCGGTGAAAACGTCCACAGTGATATAACGCCGCTGCATTTTTTTACTCCCTTATCCCAACCGCCACACGGCCATCGGCCGCTCATAGCCCCTGACCTCGACCTCGCCGAGCGAGACGGCGTCGCCGCAGGCTTCGCCGAGCGCATCGCGCACCGCTTCCGAGATCAGGAATTGCGAATTGAAGTCCTTGTTGAGCGCCTCCAGCCGCGAGGCGAAATTCACGGTGTCGCCGATCACGGTGTATTCCTTGCGCCGCGGCGAGCCGATATTGCCGGCGACCACCTCGCCGAGATGAATGCCGATGCCGATCCGCAAGGGCCAGCTCGTCGCTTCATTGACCCGCGCATTGGCTTCCAGCATCTCGCGCGCTGCGGCGACCGCGTGGTGCGCCGGATCCGGCGCTTCCAGGGGCGCGCCGAACAGCGCCAAAAATCCGTCGCCGAGGAATTTGTTCACGATGCCGCCGTGGCGATCGAGGATGTCGACCAGCACTGGCAAACGCACCGTCGAGCCGGTCCACGACCTCCTGCGGCGTGCGGGTGCGCGCGCCGGCCGTGAAGCTGCGGAAGTCGACGAACATGACGGCGACGCGGCGGATGTCGCTGTCGGTCCTGGTGCCCTCCGCCATCAGGCGCTCCACCACCTGCGGCGAAACGTGCTGGCCGAACAGGTTGGTGATGCGGTCGCGCGCGGTGGCCGCCTTGATGCTGGTCTCGAACTGCTGCCGCAACTGGTGTCCGACCGCGCCTGCAAGCACGCCGCAGACCAGGACGATCAGGCTGCGGGCCGCATGATAGAAGATGCTGGGGTCGGCATCTGCCGCCGGATGATAGAACATCGCCATGCAAAACAGCTGCGTGGCGGCGACGGCGCCGGTGAAGGTGGAAAGCCAGAAGTCCAGCCGTAACGTCGAGAGGATGATGAAAATGAAATAGATCATCGGCGCGACGAAGCCGAGCGCGGCCACCGATCCCATGCCGTCGATATGCAGCGCCAGCGCCACCGTCGGCATCGACGTTTCGATCAGCGCGCCGACATAACGCCGGTACAGCGGCAGGTCGCGTCCCCGCTTCATGTGCCGCTGGATGGCGCCGTGCACCCACCATTCGAACAGGATGAACGGCCCGATAATGGAATACAGATAGCGCGGCGTCAGATTGCCGTGCCAGACCCGGGTGACCGCCTCGTTTGCAAAAAAGTAGACGATGGTCACGATGACGCCGAGCACCACCGCGGTGGCGATCAGGGCCTTGATCCGCAACAGCTCGGTCGTCATCACTTCCTGCATCAGCGCGTGCTGGAAGTCGGCCGATACGCCTGTATCTTGGTCCTTTGTCTTGGTGCCCCAGAACCCTGTCATCGCCCCACTCGCCACCGGCATCCTGTCTGTCGTGCGCAAGGCGCGTCTGCTTCAACCGTCATTGCGAGCGCAGCGAAGCAATCCATCGCGCCGCGAAGAAAGTATGGATTGCTTCGCTGCGCTCGCAATGACGGATGGCCCCACCGCGTTACCTTCCGGCATATATAGCCTCAATCCAGCGTACGACGGAAGCGCGTCACAGCGATCGTCATCGCGACCAGCATCAGTGCAATGAGTGCAATCGTGTCGTATTGCAGGTTGGAAGGTGCTGCGCCCTTCAGCATGATGGCGCGGACGATGCGGATGTAATGGGTCAGCGGCAGGCCTTCGCCAAGATACTGCGCCCAGACCGGCATGCCCGCGAACGGAAACATGAAGCCGGACAACAGAATACTGGGCAGGAAGAACATCATCGACATCTGCATCGCCTGCAACTGATTCTGCACGATGGTGGAGAAAGTGTAGCCGATCGACAAATTGGTGGTGATGAACAGTGTCGTCAGCGCCGCCAGCAGCACGACGCTGCCGAGGATCGGCACCCCGAACAGCAAAACCCCGATGCCGACGATCAGCGTGGCCTGGATGAAGCCGACGATCACGTAGGGAATGATCTTGCCGAACATCACCTCCACCGGCCTGATCGGCATCGACAGCAGGCTCTCCATGGTGCCGCGTTCGATTTCGCGCGTCACCGACAGCGCGGTGAAGATCAGCATGGTCATGGTCAGGATGGTGCCGACCAGGCCCGGCACGATATTGAGCCGCGACTCGGCCGCGGGGTTGTAGCGGGCATGCGCCCTGATCTCGAACGGCATCGCGGGCGGATCGCCGATGTGGAGGTCATGCGCGAGCGCGGTCTGCACCACGACGCCGAGCGAGCCGAGCGCCGAGCCGGCCGCGACCGGATCGGTGGCATCCGCCGCGACCAGCAACGCAGGCTTGTCGCCACGCCGCACCGCGCGTTCGAAACCGCGCGGAATCTCGACCCCGAACAGCACCTTGCCGGACTGCAGCAAATCGTCGAACTCGGCGACGCTGTGCACTTCGCGGGTGAAGCGGAAGTAGCTGGTATTCTCCAGCGCCTTCAGCACCGAGCGCGCCAGATCGCTTTCCTCCTGGATCAACACCGCCGTCGGCAGATGCCGCGGCGTGGTGTTGATGGCGTAGCCGAACAGCAGCAACTGCATGACCGGGATCATCACGATCATCGCGAACGAGACGCGGTCGCGGCGGAGCTGGATGAATTCCTTGACCAGCATCGCATAGCTGCGCCGCCAGAAGCCGAAAGCCGGCTCCCTCGCCTCTTCCGCGGGATGAACAGATTCGGTCGCACTCATTGGAAATTGTCCTTTGAGCGGGTCATGAGATCGATGAACACGTCTTCCAGCGACGGCTCGCTATCCTGCCAGTGCCGCCCCTTCGTGTTGCGATAAGGCGCGATGGTCGCTTCAAGCGCGGCCTTGTCGCGCCCGGAGACGTGCAGGCTGGTGCCGAACGGCGCCACCATGTCGACGCCGGGTTTTCCGGCAAGCTCCGCCGCAAGCCCGTTGAGATCGTCGCCGGAAACCGTCCAGGTCGACAGCGCCGATTTCGCGATCACCTCGTCCACCGTGCCGTGCGCCAGCAGATGGCCGTAGGCTATATAGGCGATCTCGTGACAGCGCTCGGCCTCGTCCATGTAGTGGGTCGAGACCAGCACCGTCAGCCCGTCGGCGGCGAGCGCATGGATCTCGTTCCAGAAATCGCGCCGCGCCTTGGGATCGACGCCGGCGGTCGGCTCGTCCAGCAGCAATAATTGCGGATTGGGCAGCGTGCAGGCGCCGAGTGCCAGCCGCTGCTTCCAGCCGCCTGAAAGCTCGCCGGCGAGCTGCTCCTCGCGGCCGTTCAGGCCGATCCGCTTGATCATGTCGCGTGCGGCGCCCCGCGCGTCGCGCAGGCCGTAGAGCCGGGCGACGAATTCGAGGTTCTCGCGCACCGACAGATCCTGATACAGGCTGAAGCGCTGCGTCATGTAGCCGACCTGGCGCTTGATCTTGTCGGCGTCGCGGCGGATGTCGTAGCCGAGGCAGGTGCCCTCGCCGGCATCCGGCGTCAGCAATCCGCACAGCATCCGGATGGTGGTGGTCTTGCCGGAGCCGTTCGGCCCAAGGAAGCCGTAGATCGAGCCGCGCTTCACCTGCATCGACAAGTCATGCACGACCTCGCGGCCGCCGAACGATTTTGACAGGCCCTCGACGTTGATGGCGATGTCGGGGCCTGATGCAGGTGCCGCACTCATCGCTTGTCCGCCATCGGCGTTCGGGGATTGAGAAACACGCTGATCGGCTGGCCGACGCGCAAGCTATCGGGTCGGCTCGGCCGCGCCTGGATCAGGTAGACCAGCTTGTTGCGCTCATCGAGGCTGTAGATCACCGGCGGGGTATATTCCGCCGTGGTTGCGATGAAATAGATCTTTGCCGTCAGATCATCAGCGCAATTGTCGCACGTCACCTTCACCTCGTCGCCGATCGAGAGTTTTGGCAGCTCCGGTTCGGGTACGAAGAATCGCAGCTTCATGTTGCCGGGCGGCATGATCGACAACACCGGCCGCTGCGCCGGCACCATCTCGCCTTCGCGGAAATAGATCTGCTGGATGGTGCCGCCGACCGGCGCAAAGCCGCTGCGCCGCGCCAGCCGGGTCTGCGAGGTGTTGACGCGGGCTTCGGCCACGCGCAACGCCGAGGTCGCCGAGTCCAGATTGGCCTGCGTACCGGAACCGGTCTTGCTCAGCGACGACGCGCGGTCAAAGGTCTGCTGCGCGTTGGCGAGCGTGGCCTTGTTCTGGTTGAGGTCCGCCTGCTGCAGATCGTCGTCGACCGAATAGAGCGGCATGCCGGGCTTCACTTCGTCGCCCTCGCGCACGTTGAGTTTGGTCACGCGGCCGCTTTCGTCGGGGCTGACGAAGATCATGTCGGCCTCGACCCAGCCCTGAAAACCCGGGTCCTTGCGTTCCTTGCAACCGGTGAGCACGGCGGCGAGCACCAGCGCGGCCAGAATTTTCGTCATTCGCGACGAAGTCATGTCGTCCTCCGTTCGCCAAAAATCAGATCGAGATGCACCCGAAACATTTCGAGGGCGTCCAGTGGCGCATGTCTGCTGAAAAGGCTCTGCCAGATCACGGCGATCAGCGCGGGCGCCACCATGATTTGCGGAAACCGCGCCAGGCTTTTCTGCTTGATCTCACCGCGCGCGATGCCGAGTTCGATCAGCGCGCGCATGCCGGCGAGGCCGCGCGACACCACTTCGCGGTAATAAAAATCGGCGACCGCAGGAAATCGCGGCCCTTCGGCAACGATCAGCCGTACGATGTCGCCGCGCCGCGTTGTCGCCACCTCCTGGATGAAGGTTTCGGCGAACCCCTCCACCATGTCGCGCACCGAAGCGCCCGGCGGAGGCGGCGTCGAGCCGAGGCGCACGACCAGCGGCACGATGGCGGTGCGGATCAGCTCCTCGAACATCGATTCCTTGTCCTTGAAGTGCAGATAGATCGTCCCCTTGGCGACGCCGGCGCGTTTGGCGACGTCATCAAGCCGCGTCGCCGCAAACCCACGTGCGATGAACTCGTCCATCGCCGCCTCGATGATCGCCCCGCGCCGCTCGGCCGCGCGTTCGGCGCGGTTGGACGGCGGGCTTGGGCGTCGCCGGAGCGGCCGATGCCGTCTCCCCGGCCCGGCGGTTGGCGGGTTTCGGGGTCGATTTCCGGGTGTTTTTGATGGTTTCGTTTGTCATGTCCACAATATGACTGACTAGTCAGTCATTGTCAATTTTGGCTCGAGAACGCGCTTTCACATGGGCGTGACTGTCATTTACGAATCCCGATCGCCGCCGGCTGGAGGATTTTGTGCCGCCCAAACGGCACGCCATATCCCACACATGCGGGGGTATGGATTGCGCCGCGGCCCATCCGCGTCATGGCGAGCGCAGCGAAGCACTCCACCTCGCAGCGCAAAGAAAGAATGGATTGCTTCGCTTCGCTCGCAATGACGGTGGATACGGCTTCATATTCTCACAACCCCGTAGCCCGGATGGAGCGCAGCGCAATCCGGATTCCCTCACCGCATCGTCACCGCCCCGGATTTCGCTGCGCTCCATCCGGGCTACGCAATTCCTCGCTCGGCCATACGCATTCGCATTCTCGCGACGCGCGGCGCCCGAGGTTTGCATGAACTTGTCCCCTCCTTCGAAATCGGAGGGAGCAGGGAATGCCGGGTGCTTGCTGCACCCGCGGTCTCGTGTGCAATGTTGTAGAGAGATGCGCACACGAGCATACAGGTACAGCCGGGGCACGCCGGCATTCCCTGCGCAATGGTTTGACGGCTTATGCCGAGCTCTCCCTGGAGACGAATTCGTCTTGCCTCCATCGCTGCCGGCTTGATGGCACAATCGATCCGGTTGGATCAAATTCGCCACCGGCAGCTTGACACCAGCCACGGGTGCCAGAACCACACGGTTTTGCCGTACGCTTCAGCGCCGTACGTCCTGCGCGACGTGATTTCGCTCACGAGATAACCTCGCCCTGCATCCACCTTCCGCGCCGACGCTGCCGCGTCCACCACATCCCGCCTCGCGTTCGTGACGATCGCGATACGCCCCTCTTGTCGAGACGGGACGCGCGGAAATAGCCACTGATTTGGGGTGACAGGGAAGAAGTATATTTTTGCGAGGATAGCTGGACGGCCCAAATCAGATTGAATCTGTTCAGCAAATTCGATTTTACGCGCACCGGCTTTTCCGCCGCGATGACCCTGGCTACCGCCTTCCCCGCGCGGTCGAACGAGGTCAAGCGCCCCGGCTACTGGAGATTGAGGCGCCTGCAGAACGATGTAGGATCGTCTCCACATCACCCGTCGGATGGGAGGCGGCATGCGCGACACGATCCGTAATGCGGCTGCATCGTTTGCACTGGCATCTATGGTCGGCCTCGCGCCGCAGGCGCAGGCGCAAGGGTTGCCGCAGGAGCTGCCGAACCGGCCGACCAAAGAGCAGCTCGCCAACGACAACAATCTGTTCCTCGCGCTCGCCAAGAAGGTGCTCAAGTGGGAGGAGCCCACCGAGCCCGTGCAGATCGCGGGGCCGATCTACTTCGTCGGCACCAAGGGGCTCGGCGCCTTCCTGATCACGACATCCGAGGGGCATGTCCTGATGAACACCGGCATGCCCTCGTCGGGGCCGATGATCGTGGATTCCATCCGCAAGCTCGGCTTCAGGCCCGAGGACATCAAGCTGATGATCAACGGACACGCGCATATCGATCACGCCGGCGCGTTTGCATTGTTCAAGCAGCAGTATGGCGCGCAGCTCGCTGTCATGAAGGACGACGTGGCGGCGATGGAGAGCGGCGACCTGAACGACTTCAAATACGCCAATGATTTCGTCTATCCGGGCGTCAAGGTCGATCGCGTGTTGCGCGACGGCGACCAGATCCGGATGGGAAGCGTGCTGTTCACGGCCTGGCATACGCCTGGACACACGCGCGGCGCGACGACCTGGGTCTTGAACCTTGTGCTCGACGGGAAGGCCTATGTCGTTGTTTTCCCCGACGGCGCAGGCTTCAACCCGGGCTACCGGATCGCCAAAGACCCGTCCTATCCCGGCATCGAGGACGACTTTCGGCGCACGCACCATGTGCTGGAGATGCTGAAGCCCGACATCTGGCTGGCGCAGCACAATGAGTATTACGACTTCGAAGGCAAACGGAAGCGCGCCGAGACCGAGGGCGTGAAAGCGTGGATCGACCCGGAAGGATACCGGCGCTTCATCGCCGGCAAGAAACGCGCTTTCGAGGACGAGGTTGATGAGGAACTGGGCGTGCCGAAAGCGCCGTCCAAATAGAAAGCGTCGGCCAGCAAGCATGGGAGGCGACAATGAAGTTTCTCTCGGGCCTGGTTTTCGGTCTCGCGTTCCTCGCCTCGACGGCGTTCGCCCAGAATGCAAAACCAACGCCCGTCAACGTCCACAATTTTGTCCGCGCCGAGACCGACCGCTATTTTGGCAAGGCCGCGATCGGTGACGGCGCCTTCGGCAAGCTCCGGCACCGGCGCGAGATGGCGTCGATCGACAAGCAGGACGTCGTGCGCATGAACCGCGACACGCTGTACTCGTCCGGCGTGTTCGACCTCGACGCCGGCCCTGTTACGATCACGCTGCCCGACGCCGGCAAGCGGTTCATGTCGATGCAGGTGATCTCGCAGGACCATTACACGACGGAGGTCGCTTACGGACCGGGCAGCTTCACCTACACCAAAGACAAGGTCGGAACGCGCTACGTCTACATCATCATCCGCACGCTCGCGGATTCCGGCAATCCGCAGGACGTGAAGGCGGCGAATGCCGTGCAGGATGCGATCAAGGTGGAGCAGGCCAGCGCCGGCAAGTTCGAGGTGCCGAACTGGGACCAGGCATCGCTGACCAAGGCGCGCGATGCGCTCGAAACGCTTGGCTCGCTCGGCGGCACCGTCGAACGGTTCGGCAAAAAGCAGGAGGTCGACCCGTTCGACCATCTTATCGGAACGGCGATCGGCTGGGGCGGCAACCCGCGCCACGCGGCCGACTACCAGAGCTTCTATCCGCCCAAAAATGACGGCAAGACGGCGTATCGTCTGACGCTCAGGGATGTGCCGGTGGACGGCTTCTGGTCGATCAGCGTCTACAACGCCAAAGGCTTTTTCGAGAAGAACGCGCTGAATGCCTATTCGCTCAACAATCTGACGGCCAAGCCGGACCCGGGCGGCGGCACCACGATCCAGTTCGGCGGCTGCGGGAAACAAACGCCGAACTGCCTGCCGATCGTAAAGGGCTGGAGCTACACGATGCGGCTCTATCGGCCGCGCAAGGAAATTCTCGATGGAAGCTGGAAGCTGCCTGAAGCGCAGCCGCTGTCGTGATGAGGCGAACGACGGTTGGACCTAGCCGGAAGTAGCGTGGCCAATATTGCAGTCCTTGCTACGGTTGCGGAAAGCGCGCCGTTCATTTCCTTGATTGTAGAAGCGCGCGTATTGCAATGGAGGACGCAGATGGGCAGGCTCTCTCGACCTTTCGCTCGACCCTTCTCCTGGCGCTGGTGGCCGCGGGGCAAGAACAAATCCACTGATGACGCGAAGCATTCATCTGAGCAGTTTGCAGACGAAGATCGACGTCAGCTGCTGCAGGCACTCTCCGCCGTGGTCGGCGGCGGCGCGCTGGCCGCGATGTCACACCCTGCCGAAGCCAAGGATGCCAGCGAACTGCCGCCACCCAAGCGAGCGCTGACCGGCCGCGATGATGCCGGCAAGTCGGTGTTCAAGTCCTTTGACGTCACCTCCAAGGTGGTGGAGATCGATTCCAATCCAGGACTGACGTTCTACGAACTCTACATGACCGAAGGCGTGCCCGCCCTCACCGGCCTGGAGCCGGACCCGATGCTCGCAGGCACCAAAGCCTTTCCGGGCCCGGGCGGCACGATGTTTCGCCTGATCTCCTATCCGCCCAGGCGTCCCGAAGGCTACAAGCCGCCACCGGGCGTCACCTTCGAGAGCGCGCTGAAAGAATTGTCGGACAAGGTCCCCGGCATGGGCGACCATTTCGAGCGCGGCGCGCCGGGCATGCACACGACGGATACCATCGATTACGGGGTCGTGGTTCGCGGCGAGATGACGCTGGAATTGGACGACGGACAGAAGGTGCATTTGCGCCAGGGCGATTGCATCGTGCAGAACGGCACCCGCCACCGCTGGCGCAACCCGTTGCCGGAGCCCTGCCTGATGGCTTTCGTCTCGGTTGGCGGGAAGCGCGGCTGATCCGACCAAAGCACAATAGTGCCGAAGGCCATCCGCGGTGATATCATAGGCTGTCGAAGCCCTCGCCACTTGAGAAAAGAAGGGGTAGTCGCATGACGTCGGACGGAATGGCCCTCGCCGCCATTGTCATCCTGATTTTTCCGATGGGTTATTTTTTTCTCGCCTCGCCCGCCTTTCTGCTGGTGAAGCTCGATATTCCGCCCGTCACGCAGTTGCTGCGCGGCATGTTCAATGCGCATTTTCTGATGACGCGCATTGCCGCCATCATCGGGACGGTGACCTTTGCTCTGACGGGTCGACCGGTTTTCGCGATTGGCGTTGCCTTGATCGCAGCTTTCGCGGTGTGGGCGCGCGGCTGGTTTCTGCGGCAGTGGGATGTCCAGCTCAGCGCCAGGGATGCCGGCGATGCCGCCGCGGTGCGCCGGCTGCGGCGGCTGCATTGGGGCGGCATGCTGGCCAACGCGATATTGCTGTTCGCGATCGTGGTCAGCATTCCCTATGTCGCTGCCACGGCGACGTGATCAGCTTGTAGCCCGGGTGCAGCGAAGCGAAACCCGGGGATCTCGCAAGCGGCCAGACTGCCCCGGATTGCGCTGCGCTCCATCCGGGCTACGTTCTTTCTCGATCGCACTCAGCCCTTGCGCATTTTTCCGAGCAGATAGTTGTCGTAATAGTTTTCCGCGATCTGCGTATAGAACAGCACTTCCTTCATATACGCGTCGTGGCTCTCCTTGGTCTTCTTGAACAGCGGGCTCTTCTCGGCAATCTCGTTGAGATGGTCCTGGGTTGCCTTGTAGCAGGCCTCCATGACCGGCTGCGGGAACGCGCGCAGCTCGGCCCCGCCGGCGACAAGCCGCTTCAGGGCTGCCGGATTGACGCTGTCATATTTTTCGATCATCCACGCGCCCGCGGCCGAACCGGCCTGGTTGAGGACCGCCTGGTATTGCTTCGGCAGTGAATTCCACTTCTCGTCGTTGACGATCATGTGCAGCATGGCGCCGCCTTCCCACCAGCCGGGGAAGTAGTAGTATTTTGCGACTTTGTAGAAGCCGAGCTTCTCATCGTCATAGGGACCGACGAACTCCGCGGCATCGATCGTGCCCTTCTCCAAAGCCGGATAGACGTCGCCGCCCGCGATCTGCTGCGGTACGACGCCGAGTTTGGCCAGCACATGGCCGCCCATGCCGGCGATGCGGAATTTGAGGCCCTGGAGATCCTCGACGGTCTTGATCTCCTTGCGGAACCAGCCGCCCATCTGCGTGCCGGAGTTGCCGCACAGGATCGCATGCGTCTTGAAGGGCTTCAGCGCCTCGTTGCAGAGCTCGGCGCCGCCGCCGAACGACCACCAGGAATGCTGGTGGCGATGGTTCATGCCGAACGGCGCGCCGGTGGCATAGGCCAGCGCCGGCTCCTTGCCGATGTAGAAATACAGCGGCGTCTGCGCCATCTCGACGGTCGCGTTGCTGACGGCATCGAGCGCCTGCAGGCCGGGCACGATCTCGCCCGCCGCAAAGGTCTGGATCTGAAACTTGTTGTCGGTGGCTTCAGCGACGTATTTCGCAAAGGTCTGCGCCGTGCCGTAGATGGTATCGAGCGATTTCGGAAAGCTCGAGGTCAGGCGCCACTTGATCTCGGGCGCGCCTTGCGCGATCGCGGGCGCCGCAACCAGCGTCGTCGCGCCGGCCAGGGCGCCGCCCTTGAGAAATGTACGGCGTTTCATGATGTGCTAACTCCTTCAAAATGCAGATCCATTTGATCCGGAGCGCACTCGGGCCTTCCGCGACCATTTCACCCCTACCATAGCGAACTTCGGGGCATGCGTGGAAGCGCGAAACCGGGCAATTCGGCGTGGGCGCCCTACCCAAAAGACCAATGGCGGGCGCCGCAACCTGGATGAGACCGTCTCGCGCATGCTGCAAGCGGATGGTCCAGCCGCCCTGCGCCCATCAGGACAAATCGCCGGAACCCGGACGACGGCATGGCGTTGGCTCACGACGGATCAAGACCCCGCCCCACGCACATGACAACGGAGGTTCACCGTGCCAGCTCCTGCCGAGATGCATGACCACGTTTACAAGATCCTCGAACTCGTCGGGTCATCCGAAAAGAGCATCGAGGACGCCATTCAGAATGCGATCACCCGCGCATCGAAAACCATTCGCTTCATGAAATGGTTCGAAGTGGTGCAAACGCGCGGCCATATCGAGGACGGGTCCGTGCGCCACTACCAGGTCACCTTGCGGGTTGGGTTCACCCTCGAGGGCTGATTTCCAGCGCGGCAGCAAGACGAGCAGAGCGCGCCGAGGGCGGCGCGTTCGGCCTCGCCAGCCGCCTGATCAAAAGAGGGCCGCTATTGCGCGGTCAGCGACCGGTCGAAGCCCGTCGGGCCGGCGCGCTCCTTCAGCTGATCGAATTCACCGGGGTGATAGGTGGCGCCGTCGGGCGTTACGATCTTGACGTTCCAGCAACCGTCCGAGATCAATTCTCCGGCCTTCTTCAACGCAGCCGGAACCGATTCCCGATTGAGGGTCACGTTTCCCGCCGTATCCTGCGCATTGATCAAGAACATCATGGAATCGTCTCCGGGCGCGAGCCGTCAGCCATTCTGGCCCGGAGCGCGGCGGCGTCAAGAGCATAGCGATGGCTTCTATGCTGATATCATCTGTGATTTTGGGATCATCATTATCCGGGCACCTCCAGCTTAGCTGCCGGGCGGCCGCTTTCATTTCCAGGCATTCATTTCGCAAACGGGTTCACCCAGCCTCCCCGGCCCGCCGGCGCGCGCGGCGGATAGGCGGCCTCGAGATAGTTCAGCACCGTTTCGCGGTCCTTGCCGTCGAGCGGCGGCATGTTGTGGCGGCGGGTCATCAGGTTGATCGAATCCTCCCACTGCGCGCGCGTCATGCCCTGCTGCGCCACCAGGCGGAAGCCGTGGCAGGCGGTGCAGGCATAGAAGGTTTCGTCGCGGCCGGCGCCGGCCGCGAACTCCTCCGGGCTTTCGTCGCGCGGGGTGAAAGTCGTTTGCGCCATGGCCGGCGCCATCAAGAGCATGCCGGCCAAGGCGAGCCACGCCAAACGCTGCATCATCCGACCAGCACGGCGATGCGGTGCATGGCGTTGCCGCCATAGCCCTGCGGATTCCAGAAGCCGGCCTGATGCGGCTGCATCGCGCCCCTGGAATCGGTGGCGCGCGCCCAGATTTCGAAATAGCCGTCGGTCGGCAGTTTTAGGGTCGCGGTCCAGCGCTGCCAGTCATATTTGTTCTTCGGCTTTTCCAGCGTGGCCCGCTGCCAGCTCGCGCCGAAATCGGTCGAGATATCCACCTGCCTGACGGTGAGATCGCCGGCCCAGGAGGCGCCGCGCAGTTTCAGCTCCTTGGTGCCGGCGGCGAACTTGGCGCCGTTCGCGGGATTGGTGATGATGGAGCGCACCGGCATCGATTCCAGGATGCGGAAATTCGCCGGATCGGCCTTAGCCCCGGGCACCATCGGCTTGATCGCCGTGCGATAGGAAAACTCCGTCATGCCGGGGCCGTCATGCTCCTTGTCGCGGATGGTGATGCGCGTCAGCCATTTCTGCGACGCCGAGCCGGCCCAGCCCGGCACGATCAGGCGCACCGGCCCGCCATGGATGTTCGGCAGCGGCTTGCCGTTCATCGCCCACACGATCATCGTGTTGGGGTCCATCGCTTTCTCGATGCGCACGCCGCGCGAGAGGCTCGGCTTGCCGGCGTCGCCCGACAGATGCAGATCGGCGGCATAATGCGCGGTGTACTTTGCGCTGGGCTTCAGCCCGGCCTTCTTGAGCAGATCGGCCAGCGGCACGCCGGTCCATTCCGCGCATCCGGCGCCGCCATTGGTCCACTGGTTGCCGCGCGCCGGCGGCGAGAATCCGGCGCGGCCGTTGCCGCCGCATTCCAGCACCATGCGCCGCGTCACCGCCTTGTATTTCGATTTCAACTCGCCGAGCGTGATCTCGATCTTGTTGTTGACCTCGCCGTCGATGGTGATCTTCCAGGCGTCGGGATCCTTTGTCTCCTCGGGAATCTGCCCGTTGTTGCGGATGTAGAATTTCTCGATCGGCGTGGTGTCGTCGTCGAGCAGGCTTTCCGGCGTCTCGGCGACCAGCGGCTTTTCGCCGAGCACGACGAGGCCTTCGTTCTTGCCGGGGAATTTCAGATATTGCGGTCCCTTGGCCGGCGGGGGCGCTGCGGCCGGAGCAGCCTGCGCGTGGGCCTGAGGAATGCCAATGCCGTCGCGCGACAGCGGCAGCGCGCCGCCGATGACGGCGCCGATCGCCGCCAGACCTGAACTGCCCAAAAATCTGCGCCGGCTGGTCTCGAAGTTGTTGCCGTCAGCCGTATTGCCCCCGGTTTCCCGCGCCATGACGTCTCTCCCTTGTTGCCCGCTCCCGGGCTTTCTTGGCCGGGCTTCCCATCGGAAACCCAACTGGGACGAGTATTTGCGTTTTGCAGCCGTGCCGCAAGATGGCAGGTCTATGCGCCAGCCCTGAAACTCCAGCACTTCGATCACCTTGCGCTCGGCCCGCATTGCGATCCCGACCCGATTGAGTTCGGCGGCGAACTGCCGCCCTCACCACCTCGCGGTGGGCGGCGTCATGGATCTCAATCGAATGTCACCATTCCAGCCTCGGCCGTGCCGTCGCCGGAGATCGTACGGCGCATCAGAATGCTGCCGCCACTATGAGCGAGTCCTGGATGCGCCGGGATGCTGGCGATACCGACCCGGACGAAGCGCCGAGCCTCGTAGAAATTCACGGCGGCGATGTTGTCGGCCCATACGTGCAGGCTCAAGCGGTCGTAGCCCGCGCCCGCCGCCTGGGCTTCGGCCCAACCGAGCAACGTTGCACCAATGCCGGAACCACGATGGGCGTCGCTGACGGCCAGGCTGTTCAGGAACATGCTACCCCAGTCCTGAAGCTCCAACATCGGCCGGATGTGGTCGTGGCGTTCGGAGCCAAGCAGCACATAATGGTCTTCCTTCAGCAAATCGGCGGGGAAAACATTGGCGGCGGCGACAATTTCGCCGTCGTGGCCGAGCGAGGCAACGCAGCAATTGCGGTACGAGATGGGATATTGTTCGCCGCCGATGCCGCTCGACAACAAGTCGGCTGCCGTTACAAACGGGATCAGATCGTCGAACAGGAATTCAAAAACGCCGCCGCCGGCCATGCACATGAACCGTGCGATGTCGCGACTGTCGTCGGGACCCGCCATCCGATAGGTGATCTGATCCGATTTTTCCAAACGAGACCTCTCGACAGGCGTGATTGGCAGCGATTTTTTAAGCTCCCCTGCGACGGACAACAGGCGCGTACGCCGGGTCAGCCGATGTCCAGCACCATGCGGCCATCGATCTTTCCCGATTTCATCCGGTCGAAGATCGCGTTGATGTCGGCCAGCGGGGCCTTGGTGATTTTGCTGCGCACCTTCCCGTCCGCCGCGAAGGCGATGGCTTCGTCGAGGTCCCGCCGCGTCCCGACGATCGAGCCGCGCACGGTGATCCGCTTGAGCACGACATCGAAGATCGGCGTCGGGAATTCGCCCGGCGGCAGCCCGACCAGGCTGATGGTGCCCTTGCGGCGCACCATCTTGAGCGCCTGCGCGAATGCCGCGGTCGAGACCGCCGTCACCAGCACGCCATGCGCCCCTCCTCCGGTGTCCCGCAGCACGCTGTCGACGGCGTCCGCCGACAGGGCATTGACCGCGCGATCGGCGCCGGCCGCCCGCCCCAGTTCCAGCTTGTCCTCGGCAATGTCGAGCGCGACGACCTTCAGGCCCATCGCCTTGGCATACTGGACTGCGACTTGACCGAGACCGCCGATGCCGGAAATGACGACCCATTCGCCGGGCCGCGCCTCGGTCTCCTTCAATCCCTTGTAGGTGGTGACCCCGGCGCACAGGATCGGCGCGATGGCGGCGAAGTCCACGCCGGCAGGCAATCGCGCCGCAAAGGCAGCCGAAGCAACCACATATTCGGCGAAACCGCCGTTCACGCTGTAGCCGGTATTGTGCTGGTGCTCGCACAGCGTCTCCCAGCCGGTTTCACAATACTCGCAGCGCATGCAGGCGTCGTGCAGCCAGGCAACGCCGACCGCATCGCCGAGTTTGAAATCGGTGACATCAGGGCCCAGCGCGGCGACCACGCCGGCCGCCTCGTGGCCGGGAATGAAGGGCGGCACAGGCTTGACCGGCCAATCGCCGGAGGCGGCGTGCAGATCGGTGTGACAGACGCCGCAGGCCTTGACCTTGACGAGAATCTCTCCCGGTCCCGGGACCGGCACCAGGACGTCCTCGATGACGAGAGGTTTGCCGAAAACCCGGACAACCGCCGCCTTCATCATGGTCGACATCTCTGATGCGCTCCGTTGCTGTTGGTTGGAGGCACATTAGGGCGCGCGCGGGCGTTCACGTTTGATCGGTGTCAAACATTTCGGAAGCGCGCGGAAAGGCGCGGCATGACAATTCGATGACGCAGGCATGGGTATCGGATAGGACTTTTCGAAGCCGGACCTAACTGTGAAACTTCAGCCCGTCGACGATCTTGTCGATCACCTTGCGCTCGGCGCGCATGGCGATCCCAACCAGATTGAGCTCGGCGCGGATCACGGCGCGCACCACCTCGCGGTTGGCGGCGTCGTGCGTGGTCTTGAACATGTTCTCGGTATAGACCGCGGGCGTGACGTTGCGCGCCAGCGCCCGCTCGAGCGCGCGGGAGAGCGCAGCCCGGTCGGCGCCGTAGATCAGGATCGGCTGGCCGATCAGCGACAGATATTTCGTGCCGGAGCCGTCGCCATAGGGCTCGCCGATGCATTCGGGAAAGGCAGCGGCAATGCCGCCGGCGAGGAACGACGCGACGTTGAGCTTCTGCCACGGTTCGAGATCGGTCCGGATCACGACCGCGATCTTGGTGTCGAATTGCATGAGATTGTCTGCACCGTTGGGATTGCACGGAACTCAGCCCCTCATGGTGAGAGGCGCCTTGGCGCCGTCTCGAACCATGTGGCCCGCGTCCATCCTTCGAGACGCGCGCAAGGGCGCGCTCCTCAGGATGAGGCTAGCATATCACCCCTTGGCGTCGCAGGCCCAGGCGCGGATCACGCATTCCTTGCCGCCGAATTCGTAGCACTTTTTTGTCGCAGCGTTGAGCGAGCTGGATATTCTGGATTTCACGGCATAGCCGTGGGCGCCGCACGGATTGGCCATGTCGACCGCGAACGCGGCGCAGGCGCGCTTCATGGTGACGGCGGTGCAGTTGCCCTTGCATTGCTTCAGCGCCGCGGCGCGCGCGGCGGCTTCGGCGGGATAGTCATAGGCCTTGCCGTAGGCGCCGCACTTTCCGACGGCGAATGCGCCCGCGGCCCAAGCCTTGCTGATGAAACCCGAGACGCCCACTATCAGCGTCAACGCAACCACGAACAACGCGCGGCGTTGCGCCGCCACGGTCGAAACAATCAAGATCCCCTCCCCCGAGGCAACCTGCAGAATCTTGCCCGGGGGAGTTTTAAATTTGGTGAATGGAGGCGTCGTAGGGTGGGCTGAGCGGAGCGAGCCCACCATGCAGCGGTGAACGCGAGAGATGGTGGGCACGGCGCAAGTGCGCCTTTGCCCACCCTACGATCGCCGCGCGGCCTCCAGCGCCTGCGGGGTATCGATATCGAGAAACGCGCTCTGGCCGTCGACCGGGACTTCGGCCACGGCTTCGGCGTGCTTGGCGATCAAGTGCCGCGCGCCGACGTCGCCGTCGAGCGTCATCAATTCCTTGAAGAAGCGGCGCGACCACAATACGGGATTGCCGCGGCGGCCGTCGCTGACGGGGACCGCGATCAGTTGACCGCGGTCCGGCGCGAAGGTTTCGATCAGCTGGTCGATCAGTTTCGCCGAGATCAGCGGCATGTCGCCGAGGCAGACGATCGCGCCGTCGGCATTTTCAGACACCGCTGATATGCCGGCCTTGACGGAGGACGCCAGCCCGCCGGCGAAATCCGGGTTGCGGACGAATTTCACGTTCAGTCCCGCCAGCGCCTGCTCGACCAGATCGGCCTGATGGCCGGTGACGACGATCACGTCGGTCGCTTTTGAGGCCAGCGCCTGCTCGGCGACGATCCGTACCAGCTTCTTGCCGTCGATCTCGGCCAAGAGCTTGTTGGGGCCGCCCATCCGCGTCGAGCGCCCGGCGGCGAGCACGACGGCCGTGACGTTGCGGTTGGCTTCGAGGTCGGCAACGGTGCGCGGCTGCGGCCGGGTGACGATTTCCATCAGCAACCCGCCGACGCCCATCCCGGTCAGCTCGGCGCGCGTGACCTTCAGCCCGGCGAGAAGCCGCATCAGCACCCAGTCAAAACCGTTTTCGACCGGCGAGCGCGCGCAGCCCGGCGCGCCCAGCACCGGCACGCCGCCGGCGCTGCCGATCAAGAGCAGATTGCCGGGATCGACCGGCATGCCGAAATGCTCGATCCTGCCGCCGATCTCCGTGATCGCGGCCGGGATCACGTCGCGGCGGTCGGCGATCGCGGAGGCGCCGAACACGATCACGAGCTCGGCGCCGAGACCGAGCAGTTCCTTGATGGATGCCGCCAGATCGGCCTCGTCGTGCGGCACGCGGCGCTCGGCGATGATGCTGGCGCCGGCCGGCGCCAGCCGCTCCGCCGTCACCCGCAAGGTCTTGTCGATCACCTTTGGCGCAAGCCCCGGCAGCAGGGTCGAGACCACGCCGACCTTCTTGATCACGTAAGGCGCAATCCGCAGCGTGTCCTTGCCCGCGACATCAACGGCCGCATCGCGCAGCTTCGCTTCGACGCCGAACGGAATGAGTTTTACCGTCGCGATCATCTCGCCTTCGACCACCGGCTTGAAGGCTGAGAGCGTCGCGAAAGTAATGGCTTCGTCGACGCCGTTGATGCGGTCGACCGCGGCGCGATCGACCACCAGCACGCCGGCTTGCGCGGCGAACAGATTGGAGCGGCCAGTGAAGGCGCGCTCGACATTGACGCCCTCGCCCGCGACGGCCTGCGCGATGCTGGCGGCGGCCTCGTCTTCGGAGACGTCGCCCGCCTCCAGCCGCACGACGACGACTTCCTTGACGCCCGCCTTGTTGAGCGCCTCAACCTCGGCCGGGCCGATCTTGGTGCCCTTCTTGAGCACCAGCGAGCCCTGCCGCAGCGTATGGACGGTGACGCCGCCAATCGCATCGGCCGGACTGGCGGGACCGAACTTCATGCCGCCTGCACCTTCGCGGTTTCTTTCGGCAGCCGCAGCTCGGCGGTGATCTCGGCCATGATCGAGACCGCGATCTCCGACGGCGACACCGCGCCGATGGAAAGCCCGATCGGCGCATGGATGCGGGCAATGTCGGCGTCCGACGCGCCCTGCGCCTTCAGCCGCTCGGCGCGCTTGGCATGGGTCTTTCGCGAGCCGAGCGCGCCGATATAGAAGCAGTCGCGCGCAAAGGCATGCAGCAGCGCCGGATCGTCGATCTTGGGATCATGCGTGACAGCGACGAACGCCGTGTAATGATCGACGTTGAGCGGCGGCAGCGCGACGTCGGGCCATTCGGCGATCAGCGGCACGTCGGGAAAACGCTCGGGGCTTGCGAACGCCGTGCGCGGATCGACCACCGTCACGTCGTAATCGAGCGAACGCGCCAGCGGCGCCAAGGCCTGGCTGATATGGACCGCGCCGACGATCACGAGCCGTGCGGTCGGCGCGTAGACGTTGAGGAACAGCTTTTTGCCGCCGCTCTCGACCGTGCCGCTCTTGCCCATGCGGAGCTGCTTCGACAGTTCGGCGCTCAGGGGATCGGTCGCGATATCCTTGGCCTTCACCAGCCGCTGCTCGCCGTTGGCGGTATCGGTGATCACGATGACGGGCCGGCGTGCGGCGCGCTCAGTGTTGACCTGGGTTAGCGTTTCCAGTTTCACGATTGGCCCACCTTCTCGACGAAGACGCGAATGGTGCCGCCGCAGGACAGCCCGACATTCCAGGCGGTCTCGTCGGCGACGCCGAATTCGAGCATTTTCGGCTTGCCGCTGGCGATCACGTCCAGCGCCTCGGTGACGACGGCGCCCTCGACGCAGCCGCCGGAAACCGAGCCCAGAAACGTGCCGTCATCGTTGATGACGAGGCTGGAGCCGGCCGGACGGGGCGCCGAGCCCCAGGTCTCGACCACGGTTGCCAGCGCCACGCCATGGCCGGCCTTCTGCCAGTTCTCGGCGGCCTGCAGAATGTCTTCGTCGCGGTTGAGCATTTTGAAGCCCTTTCAAGCTGCGGAGCGGATGCGGCTGATGTGGTGCGGCGGGGGCGGTGCGGAAAGCGCCCCGATCAGCCCCTCCATCGAGGTCAAGTTATGCACCGGGCGGAATTCGTCAACGTGCGGCAGCATCATTTTGATACCCTGCGCCTTGGCCTCGAAGGCGCTGTAGCGCAGCAATGGGTTGAGCCAGATCAGGCGGCGGCAGGAGCGGTGCAGCCGGTCCATCTCGAAGGCCAGCTTGTCATCGGCCTCCCGTTCCAGCCCGTCGGATATAAGGAGAACGATCGCGCCCTGGCCGAGCACGCGCCGGCCCCACAATTTGTTGAAGCTGTGCAGCGAGGTCGCGATCCGGGTGCCGCCGGCCCAATCCTCCACCGACGACGAACAGCTCGCCAGCGCCTCGTCGGGATCGCGTGCCCGCAAGGAACGCGTCACATTGGTCAGCCGCGTGCCGAACAGGAACACCGAGACGCGCTTGCGGGCGTCGGTGATGGCATGGAGGAAATGCAGGAACAGGCGGGTATATTCGCTCATCGATCCCGAGATATCCAGCAGCGCCACGATCGGCGCCGGTTTTTCGATCCGGCCGAGCTTTCGGATGTCGATGATCTCGCCGCCGGTGCGCAAGGAACTGCGCAGCGTGCGGCGCATGTCGAGCCGCAGGCCCTTGGCGTCGGGCTGGTAACGGCGGGTGCGCAGTTCGGCCTGCGGCAGCTTCATGTTGGCGATGGCGCGGGTGACCTCGGCGATCTCGGCCGCGCTCATCTGCGCAAAATCCTTTTTCTGCAGGATCTCCTTGTCGGAGACCGACAGCCGCAATTCCTGCTCCTGCACCTGCGGCGCCTCATCGCGCATCGAGGGCTGCGCCAGCGCCTCCTGCACCCGGCGCGAGGCCGGCGGCGGCTTCTTCTTGGCGTGGTCCGGCAGCGGCACCGAATCGAGCATGTGCTTCCAGTCTTCGGCGGCGCGGAAGAACAGGTCGAAGGCTTGCGCGAAGATCAGCATGTGTTCGCGCCGCTTGACGAAGATCGCCTCCAGCGTGGCGTAGACGTCGGCGCGGTGGCCGATCTCGATCGCCTGCAGCGCGTTGAGCGCATCGATGACCGCGCCGGGACCGACGGGAATCCCGGCTGCGCGCAGCGCACGCGCAAAGCCGACGACGTTGTCGGCCATGTGGCCGGTCGGGGGATTGAGGTGGTCGATGGTGGTCATGATGCATTAACCTCCGCCGTCATTCCGGGGCGAGCGGAGCGAGAGCCCGGAATCCATTTCTCAGCGATCCACGCGGCTCGATGGATTCCGGGCTCGCGCCAAGTGGCGCGCCCCGGAATGACGGGTCAGTCGCTCGTCGCTTCCTTCAAAACCTTCTGCAGCGTGTCGCCCTGCATCCGCGCGATGTCGTCCTGGTACTTCAGCAGCGCGCCGAGCGTGTCGCCGACCAGTTGCGGCGTCAGCGAGCGGGCGTCGAGCTCGGTCAGCGCGGTGGCCCAGTCGATGGTCTCGGCGACCCCCGGCGACTTGTAGAAATCCTGGTCGCGCAGCGCCTGCACGAAGCGGACGACCTGCTGCGAGAGTTTCGCGGAGATGCCCGGCACGCGCGACTTGACGATCGCAAGCTCGCGCTCGGCGTCGGGATAGTCCACCCAGTGATAGAGGCAGCGGCGCTTCAGCGCGTCGTGGATCTCGCGGGTGCGGTTCGAGGTGATGATGACGATCGGCGGCTGCGGCGCCTTGATGGTGCCGAATTCGGGGATCGTGACCTGGAAGTCGCTGAGGATTTCCAGCAAGATACGCCTCGAACGCCTCGTCGGCGCGGTCGAGTTCGTCGATCAGAAGCACCGGCGCGCCGGCGACGTCAGGCTCCAGCGCCTGCAGCAGCGGGCGCTTGATCAGAAAACGCTCGGCGAAAATGTCCGACGACAATTGGTCGCGATCGGTATCGCCGGCGGCTTCCGCCAGCCGGATCGCGATCATCTGCGCCGCGCTGCTCCATTCGTAGACCGCGGACGCAACGTCGAGCCCTTCGTAGCATTGCAGGCGGATCAGCTTGCGCCCGAGCGCGGCCGACAGCACCTTTGCGATCTCGGTCTTGCCGACGCCGGCCTCGCCTTCGAGAAACAGCGGCCGCCCCATGCGCAGCGCCAGATAGGTCACCGTCGCCAGCGAGCGCTCGGCGAGATAGCCGCGCGAGGTCAGCAACTCGAGCATGCCATCGACGGATGTGGGCAGCGCCGATGCAGTCATGGGCAAACCTGTTCTCGGAAAGCCAATTTCGATACGCAAGGAATCGGCAAACTCACTTCGCCGTCGCGGCTTCGACGGCGCGGCGCGTCAGCACGCCGATCAGATGCGCGCGATATTCGGCGCTGCCGTGCAGATCGCTGTTCAGCCCCTCGGCCGAGACCGAAATGCCGTCAAGCACCTTGTGCGAAAAACGCTTCTTCAGCGCCTCTTCGAAAGCCAGCGGCGCGGAACACGCCGTCGGAGCCCGCCCCGGTGACGGCGACGCGCACGTCCGACGGACGCTTGGCGACGAACACGCCGACCAGCGCGTAGCGCGAGGCCTGGTTGCGGAACTTGATGTAGGCCGCCTTCTTCGGCAGCGGGAACATCACCTTGGTGATGATCTCGTCGCTTTCGAGCGCCGTCGTGAACAGGCCCTGAAAAAACTCTTCCGCCTTGAGGCGGCGCTTGTTGGTGACGATGGTGGCGCCGAGCGCGAGCACGGCCGCCGGATAATCCGCGGTCGGATCGTTGTTGGCGAGCGAGCCGCCGATGGTGCCCTTGTGGCGCACCGCGGGATCGCCGATCTGGGCGGCGAGTTCGGCCAGCGCCGGGATGGCTTCGCCGACGATGGCGGATGTCGCGACGGCCGCATGCTTTGCGGTCGCGCCGATCACCAGCGAACGGCCCTTCATCTCGATGGTGTCGAGCCCTTCGATGTGGGAGAGGTCGACCAGATGCGGCGGGCTGGCAAGGCGCTGCTTCATGACCGGCACCAGCGTATGGCCGCCGGCGATCACCTTGGCGTCTTCGTTCTTTACCAGGAGATTGGCGGCCTGCCGCACGGTCGCCGGACGGTGATATTTGAATTCGTACATGGAGAACTTCCTGATCGCGGTCGCGATGAAATCAATTAAGCGAGATCGGATTTGCCCATCGCCTTGGCGCCGGCGGCGATCGAGGCAACGATGTTCTGGTAGCCGGTGCAGCGGCACAGATTGCCTTCAAGCTCCTCGCGAATGACGTGGTCGGAGAGGTCATGGCCCTTGCGGTGGACCAGATCGACCGCGGTCATGATCATGCCGGGGGTGCAGAAGCCGCACTGCAGGCCGTGATGCTCGCGAAACGCTTCCTGCATCGGATGCAGCGGCGCGCCGTCGGCGGCCAGGCCCTCGATGGTCTTGACCTCGTGGCCGTCGGCCATGACAGCGAGCGTGGTGCAGGACTTCACCGCCTTGCCGTCGAGATGCACGACGCAGGCGCCGCATTGCGAGGTGTCGCAGCCGACATGGGTGCCCGTCAGCCGCAGATTTTCTCGCAGCAACTGGACCAGAAGGGTACGGGGGTCGACATTGGCGTTTACGGGGTTACCGTTCACGATCAGGGAAATCTTGGCCATCAGCACTCTCTTGGGCTGCACCGCCGCATATCGGCCGCGCAGGCGTTTAAAGTCATTCCAAAGCCCATAATATGGGCCATCCCGGTAATGAGCAACCTCAGGAGCCCCTCGCCTGGGGCATGCCTAGTGGACATGGCGGGACGGCGGAACGGGGCTTGAGGCCTGCGCCAGAATCAGCCTTGTCTCAACCTTGCACGGCCTTGGCGAAATTGGCGAAGAACTCGTCGGCCAGCTTCTTGGCCGCGCCGTTGATCAGGCGCTGGCCGAGCTGGGCGAGCTTGCCGCCGATCTGGGCCTCGACATTATAGCTCAGCAGGGTACCGCCATCCTTTTCGGCGAGCGCCACGGTGGCGCCGCCCTTGGCAAAGCCGGCGACGCCACCCTCGCCTTCGCCCGAGATCCTGTAGCCGTTGGGCGGATCGAGATCGCTCAAATTGACCTTGCCCTTGAAGCGGGCGGAGACCGGTCCGACCTTCATTTTGGCGGTGGCGCGGAAGCCGTTGTCCTCGGTCCTTTCCAGTTCCTCGCAGCCGGGAATGCAGGCCTTCAGCACTTCCGGATCGTTCAGCTTGGCCCATACGGCCTCGCGCGGCGCCGCAAGCTGGACTTCGCCGTTCATCGTCATGGCCATGGGGGTGCCTCCTGGATCGCCTCAAACTGATCTCCCCCAAGTAAAGCACGCCCGGGCCAAAAGGAAGACCGCCCGCGGCGATGAGCGATGCATATTCGCAAGTGCAGCAGAGCCGGCCCGACAAGGGCATTGGCAGCGACAGGCCGTAATGGTTAGGTCGCGCGCAGATGAGCACGTCCCTTTCCCCCCTGCTGGCTCCGATGCTGTCGAGCGCGGCGATGCGCGCGGTCTGCGACGATGCCGCGACCCTGCAAAACATGCTGGATTTCGAGGCGGCGCTGGCGCGCGCCGAGGCCGCGCTCGGGGTGATTCCGGCAAGCGCGGCCGGGCCGATCACGAATGCGTGCCGGGCCGAATCATTCGACCTCGCCGCGCTGGCTGAGGCCGCGACCCGGTCCGGCAACCTCGCCATCCCGCTCGTCAAGGCGCTGACGGCCAACGTCGCCAAGGTGGATGCCGAGGCGGCGCGTTATGTCCATTGGGGCGCGACCAGCCAGGACGTCATCGATACCGGCGCCATGCTCGGGCTTCGCGCCGGCATCGACGCGCTGCTCGCCGACATCAATCGCGCCATCGCGGGCTTTGCCGGACTGGCGCGTCAACACCGCCATACCCCTGTCGTCGCCCGCACCTGGCTGCAGCATGCGCTGCCGATGCCGTTCGGACTAAAGCTCGCCGAATACGCCGCGGCGCTGCACCGCTCGAAGCTGCGGCTGCAGCGCCTGCGCAGCGAGACGCTGGCGCTGCAATTCGGCGGCGCGGCCGGCACGCTGGCGGCGCTGGGCGACAACGGACTAAAGGTCGCGGAAGGACTGGCGGCGGAACTCAAGCTGCCGCTGCCCGATGCCCCCTGGCACACCCACCGCGACCGCATCGCGGAGGCGGCCTCGGTATTCGCCATCATCGCCGGCACCTGCGGCAAGATCGCGCGCGACGTTTCGCTGATGATGCAGACCGATGTCGGCGAAGCCTTCGAGCCCTCCGGCGAAGGCCGCGGCGGCTCCTCGACCATGCCGCACAAGCGCAATCCGGTCGCGGCGGCCAGCGCGCTGGCGGCGGCCACCATGGCCCCCAATCTCGCGGCGACGATCTTTGCCGCGCAGGTGCAGGACCACGAGCGCAGCGCCGGCCCCTGGCACGCGGAATGGCCGACGCTTGCCGACGCTGATGCTGGTCACCTCGGGCGCGCTGGCGGCGATTGTCGATATCGCCGAGGGGCTGGAAGTCGACGCGGTACGCATGCGCGCCAATCTCGACGCGACGCACGGGCTGATCATGGCGGAAGCCGTCACCTTTGCGCTCGCCGAGAAGATCGGCAAGAGCGACGCGCATCATCTGATCGAGGCGGCGAGCAAGAAGGCGGTCAAGGACAAGAAGCATCTGCGCGACGTCTTGACGAACGACCCAAAAGTTGCCGCGCAGCTCGGCGCCGAGAACATTGCAAAACTGTTCGAGCCGATGGCCTATCAGGGCGCCTCGCAGGCCCTGATCGACCGCCTGCTCGCTTCAACCGACGATAGTTGATGTCATTGCCGGGCTTGACCCGGCAATCCATCTTCTTGAATAGACTCTTATTGGATGGATGCGCGGGTCAAGCCCGCGCATGACGAAGGAAAAAGCCATGCCGATGATCGACGCCGACGGGTGCCTGCTCAACGTATCCGTCGAAGGCCGCGACGGCGGACCGACGCTGATGCTGTCGAATTCGCTGGGCTCGACCATGCAGATGTGGGAGCCGCAGATGAAGGCGCTGACGCAGCTGTTCCGCGTCATCCGCTACGACCGGCGCGGCCATGGCAAGTCGAACGTGCCGCCCGGACCCTATTCGCTGGAGCGCTTCGGCCGCGACGTGCTGGCGATCCTCGACGACCTCAACATCGCCAAGACCCATTGGTGCGGCCTGTCGATGGGCGGCATGGTCGGGCAATGGCTGGGCGCCAACGCGCCCGAGCGGTTCGGCAAGATCGTGCTGGCCAACACCACCTGCCACTACCCGGACCCGACGCGCTGGAACGACCGCATCAAGGCGGTGAAGCAGGGCGGCATCGCCGCCGTCGCCGACGCCGTGCTGGCGGGCTGGCTGACGGCGGATTTTCGCGAGCGCGAGCCGCAGATCGCGGCCAACATGAAAGCCATGATGCTGACCACGCCGGTCGAGGGCTACGTGGCCTGCTGCGAGGCGCTGTCGACGCTCGACCAGCGCGAGCTGCTGCCGAAGATCAAAAGCCCGACGCTCGTGATCGCCGGCCGCCACGACATGTCGACGACGGTCGCGGACGGCGAATTCATGCGCAGCCGGATCCCCGGCGCCAGCATGACCATCCTCGATGCCGCGCATATTTCCAACGTCGAGCAGCCGCACGCCTTCACCGACGCGCTGGTGGGCTTTTTGACGCAACGGTAATTATCGTCGTCATTCCGGGGCGCCTCGAAGAGGCGAACCCGGAATCTCGAGATTCCGGATTCGATGCTTCGCATCGCTCCGGAATGACGACTCCGGAGGAGACATTGATGGACGACAATCAACGCCGCGACGACGGCATGGCCCAGCGCCGAAAAGTGCTCGGCAATGAATGGGTCGACAAGTCGGTCAAGAACCGCAACGCGTTCAACACCGACTTCCAGGACCTGATCACCCGCTATGCCTGGGGCGACATCTGGACCCGGCCGCATTTCGACCACCGCACCCGCCGCGTGCTCGTGATCGGCACCATGGTGGCGCTCGGACAGTGGGATGAATTCCGCCTGCATGTGCGCGCAGCCCTTGCCGAAGGCGGCTTCACGCCCGACGACATCAAGGAAATCTTGCTGCAGCAGGCAATCTATTGCGGCGTGCCGGCGGCCAACCACGCGGTGAAGGAAGCGAACGCGATCATCGCCGAAATGGGTTTGCTGAAGAGCTAGCTCACATGCGGCCACGATTTCACGGCTGCACCGGCAGCGATGTGACGAGCGACCTGATGCGATCGGCATCCGATCGCGTCACCGGATTGTAGACGATCATGCCGAGGTCCGGACGGCCGTCGACGGCGAACGCGGAATATTCCATCGTGAGCTCTCCCAGGATCGGATGGCGCAGGCGCTTGATGCCTTCACCGTAAACGTTGACGTTGTTGTCGCGCCACAAGGCTTCGAATTCGGGGCTGAGCCGGCAGAGCTCGTCGACGAGCTGGCCGACTTCGGAAACAGCGCCGGCGCGCGCCGCGTCCGCCCTGAACGCGCCGACCACGAAACGCGCCACGCGCTCCCAATCATACTGCGCCGCCCGGACGCGGGGATCGCCGAAGATCAGGCGAAGGATGTTGCGCTGGCCCGGAGGAAGCTTGCCATAGTCGGTCAGCACCGCCGCCGCCGCGCGATTCCAGGCGACGACGTCCCAGGTGGCGGTCTTGATCAGCGCGGGGCTGACATCGAACGCATCGAGCAGGCGTTGCAAGCGCGGCGTGACGCCTTCGGTGGCGGTGTAGCGGACCTCGGGTGGACGACCCAGTCCGAGCAGGAAGAGATGTTCGCGCTCGATGTCGGTCAGCATCAGCGCGCGGGCAATCCGGTTCAAGACATCCGGCGACGGCGCGCCGCCCCGCCCCTGCTCCAGCCATGTGTACCAGGTGGGGCTGATGTTGGCGCGCTGGGCGACCTCCTCCCGGCGCAGCCCCGGCGTCCGCCGGCGGCCCGCCGCAAAACCGAGGGCGGCCGGATCGAGCCGGGTGCGGCGATCCCTGAGATAGCTTCCGAGCAGATTGCCGGTTTCGACGCTCACGGTGATCCTGTTGGTCATTATACCCTGATAACGTCACTACTTTAACATGACAGCCGCCTGACCAATATCCATCTCCGAACATCATTGGAGATTTTTCACGTGCGCATTTTCGTTACCGGCGCGACCGGCTTTGTCGGCTCAGCGATCGTCCGCGAACTCATCGCATCGGGCCATCAGGTGCTCGGCCTCGCCCGCTCCGAGGCCGGAGCGAAAACCCTCGCCACCATGGGCGCGGAGGTCCATCGCGGCGCGCTCGACGATCTGGAAAGCCTGCGCGACGGCGCGCGCAAGGCGGACGCCGTCATCCACACGGCCTTCAACCATGACTTCTCGAAATTCCTGGAGAACTGCGCGGAGGACCGGCGCGCCATCGAAGCGATCGGCGCGGTGCTGGAGGGATCCGCGCGGCCGATGCTGGTGACCTCAGGATTTGGGTCGTTGGCGCCGGGCCGGATCGCGATCGAAGCCGATAGTCCACCGACCGGTTTCCCGCGCGTCTCCGAGGCCGCAGCCATCGCCGTCGCGGCACGGGGCGTGCGCGCCTCGGCGGTGCGGCTGGCGCCGTCGACCCATGGCGAAGGCGATCACGGTTTCGTCCCGCGCCTGATCGCTATCGCACGCGAGAAAGGCGTCGCGGCCTATGTCGGCGACGGGCAGAACCGCTGGCCCGGCGTGCATCGCCTCGATGCCGCCCGGCTCTACCGGCTGGCGCTCGAACAGGGTGTCGAGAGCGGCCCCTATCACGCGGTCGCCGACGAGGGCGTGCCGTTCAAGGCCATCGCCGAGGTGATCGGCCGCAGGCTCGGCGTGCCCGTCGTCTCCAAGACGCATGAAGAAGCGGCTGCACATTTCGGCTGGATCGCGAGATTCGCCGCGATGGACATGCCGGCCTCGAGCGCGCGGACCCAATCGGCGCTGGGATGGCAACCGGAGCAGCCGGGGCTGATCGCCGATCTCGACCAGGACCACTATTTTGCATGAGCGTATCCACATGCAAGTGTCTTGAGCGCCGGACCGCAAGCGTGTATCGGCGCAAGCAAAGTGCCGCCTCAGCAGCGTGACAGCGCCGAGCCGGTGAAGTCCTGCCCAGGTGGTATCTTGAACTCCCAACCTTCGACGACCCCCGTGGCTGCGTCCGGCTCGTTCGCGGCGATGAAATCCGCGCCCTATCGCGCCCAGTTCGCAGCCTATGTGCTGGCGATGATGGCCGACAATATCGAGCACGTGATCAGCTATTGGGTGGTGTTCCAGAAATTTCATTCGCCCGCGCTGGCCGGTTTTGCGGTGCTGTCGCACTGGCTGCCGTTCCTGCTGTTCTCGGTCGCTGTCGGCGCGACTGGCTGACCGCTTCGATCCGCGCCGCATCATCCAGTGCGGGATGCTGCTGTTCATCGTGGCCTCGGCGGGATGGGGATTTTTCTTCATCACCGACACGCTGCAGATGTGGCACGCGATGCTGCTGCTGGTCATCCATGGCTGCGCCGGCGTGCTGTGGCAGACGCCGAACCAGCTGCTGCTCTACGACATCGTAGGCCCCGCCGATCTGCCGAGCGCGGTGCGGCTGAACGCGACGGCGCGCTATCTGGGTATCCTGGTCGGCCCGGCCGTGGGCGGCGTCATCATGCTGACGCTCGGCCCGTCTCACGGCATCATTTTCAACACGCTGTTCTATCTGCCGATGCTGCTCTGGCTGTTCCGGGCGCCCACTCGCGCCAAGGACGCCGCACCCCGGCGCATCCCGGTGCGCGGCCTCGCCGACATCGTGCAGACGATCCGCGACATCGGCACGCAGCGGGTGCTGACCTCGATGACGCTGCTCGCCGGGCTGACCTCCTTCATGATCGGCAACGCCTACCACGCCCAGATGCCGGGCTTTGCCGGCGATCTCGGGCACGGCGACCCCGGCGTATCCTACAGCGTGCTGCTGGCCGCCGACGCCGCCGGCGCGCTGCTTGCGGGCATCGCGCTGGAGGCGTGGGGACGGCTCAAGCCCAATCCTCGGACGGCGATCATCCTCGCCATTCTGTGGAGCCTGTCCCTGCTCGCGTTCGCGTCCGTCGGGAATTTACACGCTTGCGATCGCGCTGCTGTTTGCCGCAGGCTTCTTCGAGCTGTCGTTCAACACGATGGCGCAGGCGCTGGTCCAGATCAACGCGCCTGCCGACATCCGCGGCCGTGTGGTCGGCCTGTTCAACATGGCAGGCCTCGGCATGCGGGCCTTCAGCGGCATCACCGTGGGCCTCGCCGGCGCTGCGATCGGCATTCACTGGTCGTTGGGACTGTCGGCCGCCGTGCTGCTGGTGTTTCTGTCCGTGCTGTATCGCCGGGCTGCCGGCAGCGGCAAGTCGCGGAGTCAGGTTTGAAGGATCAGCTTGGCGGGCGCACAAAAGAAAAGCCCCGCCTTTCGGCGGGGCCTTCTCTTTTCATTCACCAATCCGGCTAGCGATCCTGACCGGGGACCTGCTGTCCCTGACGGCTGGGGTTCGGCTTCTCGCGGCCCGGATCCTGCTGCTGCTGGCCGGGCTTCTGGCCGCCGCCCTGCTGCTGACCGGGCTTCTGACCCGGGTTCTGGTTCTGCTGGCCCGGATTGTTCTGATTGGTCATTGAAAAATCTCCGTTGGTTAGACGTAGCCGGGGTCAACGGTGTGCGGGCGCATTCGTTGCCAGGGAACGCAGGTTCCGATGCGATCATTCCGCGGCAGGGCCATGTTCGGACTGTGGCGCCGGGAACCGTGCCGCAAAACTAGCTCTGTACAAGCCAATTTAGCCGCAGCCCGCGCTGTTGCCGCCCCCGGTTCCCACTGTTAGAAAACGACACGACGCGTCGTCTTGGGCTGCCGGAGCTCTCGCCGCGTCGCTAGCTCTAGCCACGGCAGCGCATGGATTATTTCGCCCAGCAACTGATCAACGGCCTCGTGCTCGGCTCGATCTACGGCCTGATCGCCATCGGCTACACCATGGTCTACGGCATCGTCGGCATGATCAATTTCGCCCATGGCGATATTTTCATGATCGGCGGCTTCATCGCCCTGATCACCTTCCTGATCCTGGTCTCGTTCGGCCTGACCGCCATCCCCCTGATCCTGCTGATCGTGCTTTTGGTATCGATGGCGATCACGGCGCTCTATGGCTGGACGGTGGAGCGCATCGCCTACCGGCCGCTGCGGCACTCGTTCCGCCTGGCGCCGATGCTGTCGGCGATCGGCATGTCATTCGTGCTGACCAATTTTTCGCAGGTCGCCCAGGGCGCGCGCGTCAAACCGGTGCCGCCGATCATCACGGGCGGCTATGCCCTGCATGAGGGCGGCCGGAGCGGCTTCGTCGTGCAGCTCTCCAACATCCAGATCATCGTCGTCATCACCACCATCGTGCTGCTGGCGCTGTTCACCTGGCTGGTGTCGAGCACGCGGCTCGGGCGCGACATGCGCGCCTGCGAGCAGGACCAGACCATGGCCTCGCTGCTCGGCGTCGACGTCGACCGCACCATCTCCATGACCTTCGTGATCGGGGCTGCGCTCGCCGCCGTCGCCGGCATGATGTACCTGCTCTATTACGGCCTGGTCGATTTCTTCATGGGCTTCGTCGCCGGCATCAAGGCGTTCACCGCCGCCGTGCTCGGCGGCATCGGCTCGCTGCCCGGCGCGATGCTGGGCGGGCTTCTGATCGGCCTGATCGAGACGCTGTGGTCGGCCTATTTCTCGGTCGAGTACAAGGACGTCGCCGCGTTCTCGATCCTGATCGTCGTCCTGATCTTCCTTCCGACCGGCCTGCTCGGCCGGCCCGAAGTCGAAAAAGTCTGACGGACGGCAGCGTGAGCGCACCCCCCGCCGCCCAAACCTCGCGCGCTCCGGGCGCCGCCTTCATCTTCAAGAAAGCGCTGATCAGCGCGCTGGTGGCGCTGGTGCTGTTCTCGCTGATGATCGGCGTGCGCACCGAGGCGGGATCGGACGGACAACTGACCTACTGGACGCGGTTCGGCGACCTCGCCGCCATGGTCGCGGCCGTGTTCGGCGGCAGCATCGTCATCGAGTTGCTGCGGCAATGGTGGGGACCGGTCGAAACCATCAGGGTGGTCCCCGCTTCGGTACAGAGCACACTCGCGTTCGCCAGACGCCTGGTCGCGCCGGTGCTGCTGGTGTTCACGTTTCTGGTGCCGGTCCTGTTCTACGACGAGCGCTACATTCTCGATCTCGGCATCCTCGTGCTCACCTATGTGATGCTCGGATGGGGGCTGAACGTGGTGGTCGGCCTCGCCGGCCTGCTCGACCTCGGCTATGTCGCGTTCTACGCGGTCGGCGCCTATTCCTACGCGCTGCTGGCGACCAATTTCGGACTGTCGTTCTGGGTCTGCCTGCCGCTCGCCGGCATCCTCGCCGCGTTCTGGGGCGTGCTGCTCGGCTTTCCCGTGCTGCGGCTGCGCGGCGATTATCTCGCCATCGTCACGCTGGCCTTCGGCGAGATCATCCGCCTCGTCATCATCAACTGGCAGAGCCTGACCGGCGGGCCGAACGGCGTCACCGGCATTCCCCGCCCGACCTTGTTCGGCATTCCGCTGACGCCGGGCGATGACGGGCTTGCGGCGATGCTCGGCATCGAATTCTCGCCGACGCACCGCATCGTGTTCCTGTTCTATCTGATCCTCGCGCTGGCGCTGCTCACCAACTGGGTCACGATCCGGCTGCGGCGGCTGCCGATCGGCCGCGCCTGGGAAGCGTTGCGCGAGGACGAGGTCGCCTGCCGCGCGCTCGGCATCAACACCACCACCACCAAGCTGACGGCGTTTGCGACCGGCGCGATGTTCGGCGGTTTTGCCGGCGCGTTCTTCGCGACCCGACAGGGCTTCATCAGCCCGGAATCCTTCACCTTCCATGAATCGGCGCTGGTGCTGGCGATCGTGGTGCTGGGCGGCATGGGCTCGCAACTCGGCGTCGCGCTGGCGGCGCTCGCCATGATCGGCGGCTTCGAGCTGTTTCGCGGCCTCGAGCAGTACCGCATGCTGGTGTTCGGCATGGCGATGGTGCTGCTGATGATCTGGCGGCCGCGCGGCCTGATCGGCCATCGCGCGCCGACCGTGTTCCTGAAGCACAGCCAGGCGATCTCATCCGACCTCGTCAAGGAGGGACACGGATGAGCGGCGGCCCCATCCTGTCGGTCGATCGCCTGTCGATGCGCTTCGGCGGCATCGTCGCCGTCAACGATCTCTCCTTCAACGCCGAGCGGCGCAAGATCACCGCGCTGATCGGGCCGAACGGCGCCGGCAAGACCACCGTGTTCAACTGCATCACCGGCTTCTACAAGCCGACGTCAGGCGCGATGCGGCTCACGCATGAGGACGGCCACGTCATCCAGCTCGAACGGCTGAACGATTTCCGGATCTCCAAGCTCGCCCGGGTCGCGCGCACCTTCCAGAACATCCGGCTGTTTCCCGGCATGACGGCGCTGGAGAACCTGATGGTGGCGCAGCACAACGCGCTGATGCGCGCCTCCGGGCTGACGTTTCTGGGCCTGATCGGCGCGCCGTCCTGGCGCAAGGCCGAACAGGCCGCGATCGATCTGGCGCGGACCTGGCTCGACCGCATCGGGCTGTTGGACCGCGCCGATGATGCCGCCGGCAATTTGCCCTATGGCGACCAGCGCCGTCTGGAGATCGCGCGCGCGATGTGCACCCAGCCCGCGCTGCTCTGCCTCGACGAGCCGGCGGCCGGCCTGAATGCGCGCGAAAGCGCCGCTTTGAGCGAACTGCTGCTCTCGATCCGCGGCGACCAGGGCACCTCGATTCTGCTGATCGAGCACGACATGAGCGTGGTGATGGAGATTTCCGACCACGTCGTGGTGATGGACCATGGCGTCAAGATCGCCGAAGGCACGCCGCAACAGATCCGCGACGATCCCAAGGTGATCGCCGCCTATCTCGGCACCGACGAGGAAGAAGCCATCGCCGTGATGGAGAGCGGCACGTGAGCGTCGCCATCGACGACGCCCCTGCTCGCGATCCGCTCGCTGCGCGCGGCCTACGGCAAGATCGAGGCGCTGAAGGGCGTCGATATCGACATCAACGCCGGCGAGATCGTCGCCCTGATCGGCGCCAACGGCGCCGGCAAGTCGACCCTGATGATGACGATCTTCGGCCGGCCCCGCGCCCGCGCAGGGAGCATCGAATTCGACGGCCAGGATATCACCGACGTGCCGACGCACGAGATCGCGCGGCTGCGCATCGCCCAGTCGCCCGAGGGCCGCCGCATCTTCCCGCGCATGAGCGTGGCGGAAAATCTGCAGATGGGCGCCGACGCGACCGATAGCAGCGAGGCCGATCGGGCGAGACGGCCTGGAGCGCGTCTTCGCGCTGTTTCCGCGGCTGAAGGAACGCATGACCCAGCGCGGCGGCACGCTGTCCGGCGGCGAGCAGCAGATGCTGGCGATCGGCCGCGCCCTGATGAGCCGGCCGCGCCTGTTGATGCTGGACGAGCCGTCGCTCGGGCTTGCGCCCCTGATCGCGCGGCAGATTTTCGATGCGATCCGGACCCTGAACCGGCAGGACGGCCTGACCGTTCTGATCGTCGAACAGAACGCCAACCACGCGCTGAAACTGGCCCATCGCGGCTATGTCATGGTCAACGGCCTGATCACCCTGTCCGGAACCGGCAGCGAATTGCTGCAGCGCCCGGAAATCCGCGCTGCCTATCTGGAAGGCGGCCGGCGGGAGTAGCCACGCCCCACCTACCTTGGCGCGTGCTGCGTCAAGATGCTGCGAACTGACCGTGGATTTGCCCGAAAATTGCCGATGACTTCGCCGTAAAATCAGCCGACAATAGGCGTGATTTTCGTACCCGGCCTGCCGGGTGCTTCCTGAAATCGACCTACCCGCGAGGACACCTCATGAAATCACTGAAACTCATCGGCCTGGCTTTGGGCGCATCGTTGGCGCTGTCGACAACGGCGCTGGCGCAGGACATCTCCATCGCCGTGGCGGGCCCGATGACGGGCGGCGAATCCGCGTTCGGCCGGCAGATGAAGAACGGCGCCGAACAGGCGGTGGCCGACATCAACGCCGCCGGCGGCGTGCTCGGCAAGAAGCTGGCGCTGCAGGTCGGCGACGATGCCTGCGATCCCAAGCAGGCGCGCTCGGTGGCGGAAAAGTTCGCCAGCGCCAAGATCCCGTTCGTGGCCGGTCACTTCTGCTCGTCGTCGTCGATCCCGGCGTCGGAAGCCTACGCCGACGGCAACGTGCTGCAGATTACGCCGGCCTCGACCAACCCGCTGTTCACCGAGCGCAAGCTGTGGAACGTGGCGCGCGTCTGCGGCCGCGACGACCAGCAGGGCCTGGTTGCCGCCGAGTACATCGTCAAGAACTACAAGGGCAAGAACGTCGCCATCCTCAACGACAAGTCCACCTACGGCAAAGGCCTCGCCGACGAAACCAAGAAGGCGCTCAACAAGGCCGGCTTCACCGAGAAGATGTACGAGTCCTACAACAAGGGCGACAAGGACTTTAACGCGATCGTGTCGCGGCTGAAGCGCGACAATATCGATCTGGTCTTTGTCGGCGGCTACCATCAGGAAGCCGGCCTGATCCTGCGCCAGATGCGCGACCAGGGCCTCAAGACGGTGTTGATGGCGGGCGACGCCATGAACGACAAGGAGTTCGCCTCGATCACCGGTCCGGCCGCCGAAGGCACGCTGTTCACCTTCGGTCCCGACCCGCGCAACAAGCCGACCGCGAAAGCGATCGTCGAGAAGTTCAAGGCCAAGAACATCGATCCCGAGGGCTACACCCTCTACACCTACGCCGCGATGCAGGTCTGGACGCAGGCGGTGACGAAGGCGAAGACCACCGATCCGAAGAAGGTCATGGAGACCATCAAGGCCGGCGAATGGGACACCGTGCTCGGCAAGCTTTCCTTCGATGCCAAGGGTGACATCAAGGTGATCGACTACGTCGTCTACAAGTGGGACGCCAAGGGCAACTACACCGAGATCAATCCGAAGGGCTCCTGACTCCTTCATAGATCAGAACGTCAAACGCCCCGGCTTGCCGGGGCGTTTTTCATTTTGAGTTCCAGATAATTTCCCGGCCGCGGGAACATTTGGGTTCCCGCCGCATTGAGCAGCGTTGGGGCTGAGTTCCATGTCATTGATTTCACGACCTTAACCGTTAGTCCGGCTTGATATGCCGATGGGGCAGCGGTTCTATTTGTGAAATTGCATCTCAGCCCATGGGATTTGCGCGAACCGGCCAAGGAAAAACCATGAGTGATCTTTCCCCTGGAGCATCACCCTCCGTTCGCCGGGTCGCTCAACCCAAGCCAGCCACCACCAACGGCACGTCCGATCCGATGCAGGATCTGCTGCATGCCTTGCAGGCGATGCGCGCGGGCGATTTCTCGGTACGGATGACCGGCGATCACATCGGCATCGAGGGCAAGATCGCCGACACCTTCAACGAAATCGTCGCCGCCAACCAGCGCATGGCGCAGCAACTGGAGCATGTCGGCCAGGTCGTCGGGCGCGAAGGCAAGACCCGGCAGCGCGTCAAGTTCGACCTGTCGAGCGGGTCGTGGGCCGACATGGAGGGCTCCGTCAACACGCTGATCGACGACCTGCTGTGGCCGACCCGCGAAGTGACGCGCGCCGTTGCAGCGGTTGCGCAGGGCAATCTGCTGCAGACCGTGCAGCTCGACGTCGACGGCCGCCCGCTTGGCGGCGAATTTTTGCAGTCGGCCAACATCGTCAACACGATGATCAAGCAGCTTTCCGTGTTCACCTCGGAAGTGACGCGCGTGGCGCGCGAGGTCGGCACCGAGGGCAAGCTCGGCGGCCAGGCCCAGGTGCCGGAAGTGACCGGCGTCTGGAAGGATCTGACCGAGAGCGTCAACTCGATGGCCAACAACCTCACCGGCCAGGTCCGCAACATCGCCGAGGTCACCATCGCGGTGGCCAATGGCGACTTGTCGAAGAAGATCACGGTGGACGTCCGCGGCGAGATCCTGCAGCTCAAGGAAGCCATCAACACGATGGTGGACCAGCTTCGCTCCTTCGCTTCCGAAGTGACGCGCGTCGCCCGCGAGGTCGGCACCGACGGCAAGCTCGGCGGCCAGGCCATCGTCCCCGGCGTCGCCGGCACCTGGAAGGATCTGACCGACTCCGTCAACGCGATGTGCGGCAACCTCACCGCCCAGGTCCGCAACATCGCCAACGTCACCACGGCGGTGGCCCGCGGCGACCTCTCGCGCAAGATCACGGTCGACGTCCGCGGCGAAATCCTGGAGCTAAAGGACACCATCAACACGATGGTCGACCAGCTCAACTCGTTCGCCTCCGAAGTGACCCGCGTCGCGCGCGAGGTCGGCACCGAAGGCAAGCTCGGCGGCCAGGCCCAGGTCCCGGGCGTCGCCGGCACCTGGAAGGACCTCACCGACAACGTCAACTTCATGGCCTCCAACCTGACGGCGCAGGTCCGCAACATCGCCGACGTCGCCACCGCGATCGCCGGCGGCGACCTTTCCAAGAAGATCACCGTGAACGTGTCGGGCGAAATCCTTCAGCTGAAGGAAACGCTCAACACGATGGTCGACCAGCTCAATGCGTTCGCGGGCGAAGTGACGCGCGTGGCGCGCGAAGTCGGCACCGAGGGACGGCTCGGCGGTCAGGCCAACGTGCTCGGCGTCGCCGGCACCTGGAAGGACCTCACCGAGAGCGTCAACTCGATGGCTTCCAACCTGACGGCGCAGGTCCGCAACATCGCCGAGGTGACGACCGCGGTCGCCAATGGCGACCTGTCGAAGAAGATCACGGTGGACGTGCGCGGCGAAATTCTGGAGCTGAAGGACACCATCAACACGATGGTGGACCAGCTCAACGCCTTCGCCGGCGAAGTGACGCGCGTGGCGCGCGAGGTCGGCACCGAAGGCAAGCTCGGCGGCCAGGCCAACGTGCGCGGCGTCGCCGGCACCTGGAAGGACCTCACCGACAACGTCAATTCGATGGCCGGCAACCTCACCGCTCAGGTCCGCAACATCGCCGAGGTCGCGACCGCGGTGGCGAAGGGCGACCTGTCGAAGAAGATCACGGTCAACGTGTCAGGCGAAATCCTTCAGCTGAAGGAAACGCTCAACACGATGGTCGACCAGCTCAACGCCTTTGCGGGCGAAGTGACGCGCGTGGCGCGCGAGGTCGGCACCGACGGCAAGCTCGGCGGCCAGGCCGAGGTGCCCGGCGTCGCCGGCACCTGGAAGGATCTCACCGACAGCGTGAACTCGATGGCCGGCAATCTGACGGCGCAGGTCCGCAACATCGCCGAGGTGGCGACCGCGATCGCCGGCGGCGACCTGTCGCGCAAGATCACGGTCGACGTGCGCGGCGAGATCCTGCAGCTCAAGGAAACGCTCAACACGATGGTCGACCAGCTCAACCGCTTCGCGGGCGAAGTGACCCGCGTGGCGCGCGAGGTCGGCACCGAGGGACGGCTCGGCGGCCAGGCCAACGTGCCCGGCGTCGCCGGCACCTGGAAGGACCTCACCGACAACGTCAACTCGATGGCCGGCAATTTGACCGGCCAGGTCCGCAACATCGCCGAAGTGACGACGGCGGTGGCAAAGGGCGACCTGTCGAAGAAGATCACCGTCGACGTCAAGGGCGAGATTCTCGAACTGAAGAACACCGTCAACACGATGGTGGACCAGCTCAACGCCTTCGCCTCCGAAGTCACCCGCGTGGCGCGCGAAGTCGGCACCGAAGGCAAGCTCGGCGGCCAGGCCCAGGTGCCTGAAGTCGCCGGCACCTGGAAGGACCTCACCGACAACGTCAACTTCATGGCCTCGAACCTGACCGCGCAGGTCCGCAACATCGCCGAAGTCGCCACCGCCATCGCCGGCGGCGACCTGTCGAAGAAGATCACGGTCGACGTCCGCGGCGAAATCCTGCTGCTGAAGGACACCCTCAATACGATGGTCGAGCAGCTTCGCTCGTTCGCCGCCGAAGTGACGCGCGTGGCGCGCGAGGTCGGCACCGAGGGACGATTGGGCGGCCAGGCCGTGGTGCCCGGCGTCGGCGGCACCTGGAAGGATCTGACCGACAACGTCAACCTGCTGGCGGCCAACCTCACCACGCAGGTCCGCAACATCGCCGAAGTCACCACCGCCGTGGCGCGCGGCGACCTGTCGCGCAAGATCACGGTCGACGTGAAGGGCGAAATCCTCGAACTGAAGAACACCATCAACACGATGGTCGACCAGCTCAACGCCTTTGCCGGCGAAGTGACGCGCGTGGCGCGCGAAGTCGGCACCGAGGGCAAGCTCGGCGGCCAGGCGCAGGTCCCCGGCGTCGCCGGCACCTGGAAGGACCTCACCGACACCGTCAACTTCATGGCCGCCAATCTGACCGAACAGGTGCGCGGCATCGTCAAGGTCGTGACCGCGGTCGCCGACGGCGACCTGAAGCAGAACCTGACCGTGAAATCGAAGGGCGAAGTCGCAGCGCTTGCCGACACCATCAACAACATGACCGAGACGCTGGCGACCTTCGCCGATCAGGTCACCAGCGTGGCGCGCGAAGTCGGCGTCGAGGGACGGCTCGGCGGCCAGGCCAACGTGCCCGGCGCCGCCGGCACCTGGAAGGACCTCACCGGCAACGTCAACCTGCTCGCCGCCAACCTGACCTCGCAGGTGCGCGCGATCGCCGAGGTGGCGACCGCCGTGACCAAGGGCGACCTGACCCGCTCGATCCAGGTCGACGCCCGCGGCGAAGTGGCCGAACTCAAAGACAACATCAACACCATGATCGGCAACCTCCGCCTGACCACGCAGGTCAATACCGAGCAGGACTGGCTGAAGACCAACCTCGCCAAATTCACCAACATGCTGCAGGGCCAGCGCGACCTCACGACCGTCGGCCGGCTGCTGCTGACCGAACTGGCGCCGCTGATCAACGCCCATATGGGCGTGATCTATCAGACCGAGAGCGCGGATAACCCGCAGTTGCGCCTGCTCTCGGCCTATGCCGGCGACGCGGCCAATCCGCATCCGCAACTCGTGCAGTTCGGCGAGGGGCTGATCGGCCAATGCGCGATGGACAAGCGCCAGCGGCTGGTGTCGGACATTCCGGCCGACACGGCGCCGATCAATTCGGCGCTGCTGCGCGTCGTTCCGAAGAATCTCGTCGTGCTGCCGGTCCTGTTCGAAAACCAGGTCAAGGCGGTGATCGAGCTTTCCTCGATCTCTTCGTTCACGACCTCGCAGATGACCTTCCTCGAACAGCTCACCGACTCGATCGGCATCGTGCTCAACTCGATCGAGGCCACGATGCAGACCGAGGGCCTGCTGAAGCAGTCCCAGCAGCTCGCCGGCGAACTGCAGACGCAGCAGAAGGAGCTGCAGCAGACCAACGAACAGCTCGAACAGAAGGCGCAGCAGCTTGCCGAGCGCAACGTCGAGGTGGAAAGAAAGAACCAGGAAATCGAACAGGCGCGACGCGCGCTCGAAGAAAAGGCGACCGAGCTCTCGCTGACCTCGAAGTACAAGTCCGAATTCCTCGCCAACATGTCGCATGAGCTGCGCACGCCGCTCAACAGCATCCTGATCCTCGGCCAGCAGCTCACCGAAAATCCGGACGGCAATCTGTCGGCAAAGCAGGTCGAGTTCGCCCGCACCATCCACGGCGCCGGCACCGACCTGCTCAACCTGATCAGCGACATCCTCGACCTCTCGAAGATCGAATCCGGCACGGTGACGGTCGATGCCGAGGAGATCCTGACATCGAGCCTCCTGGAGACCGTCGGGCGGCCGTTCAGGCACGAGGCCGATAACCGCCATCTCTCGTTCAGCATCGATGTCGATGAGAACCTCGCCCGCAGCATGGTGACCGACTCCAAGCGCCTGCAGCAGGTCCTGAAGAACCTGCTGTCGAACGCGTTCAAGTTCACCGCCGAGGGCGGCGTCAAGCTGAACGTATCGGCCGCCGTCGGCGGCTGGAGCGCCGAGCATCCGATCCTCAATCAAGCGCCCGCCGTCGTCGCCTTCGAGGTGACCGACACCGGCATCGGCATTCCGCTCGGAGAAGCAGAAACTGATCTTCGAGGCGTTCCAGCAGGCCGACGCCGGCACCAGCCGCAAATACGGCGGCACCGGTCTCGGCCTCGCCATCAGCCGCGAACTCGCGGGCCTGCTCGGCGGCGAAATCCATCTGCGCAGCGCGCCCGGCAAGGGCAGCACCTTCGTGCTTTATCTGCCGCTGAAATATTCCGGTCCGACGGTTGCGCCACGGGCCCCTGCCCCGTCGCCTTTCGCGTCGACGCCGGCGCTGCAGGTCGCAGCGACGCAGGAGCGGGTCATCGAGCAATTGCCGGACGACCGGCTCAATCTCGAGCCGGGAGATACCATCCTCCTGATCGTCGAGGACGATCCGCATTATGCGCGGGTGCTGATCGATCTCGCCCGCGACAAGGGCTTCAAGGTGCTGGTCGCCAGCCGCGGCGCCGAGGCGCTCGAACTCGCCAAGCAGTTCCAGCCATCAGCGGTTTCGCTCGACGTGTTCCTGCCGGACATGCTGGGCTGGACCGTGCTGAGCCAGCTCAAGCACAATCCGCTGACGCGGCACATTCCGGTGCAGATCATCACGCTCGACGAAGACCGTCAGCATGCGCTGGCGCGCGGCGCGTTTTCCTTCGTCAACAAGCCGACGACGACCGAGGGCGTCAGCGCGGCGCTGTCGCAGATCAAGGAATACGCCAAGCCCCGGCGCAAGCGCCTGCTGATCGTGGAGGACAATGCCGCCGAGCAGATGAGCATCACCGAATTGCTCGGCCATGACGACATCGAGATCATCACCGCCGACACCGGCGCGGATGCGTTGTCGACGCTGCGGAACCAGCCGTGCGACTGCGTGGTGCTGGACCTGCGGCTGCCCGACATGAGCGGCTTCGAGGTGCTCGACCGGCTCCGCAGCGACGAGACGCTGTCGAACGTACCTGTCGTCGTGTTCACGGGACGGGAACTTTCGGCCGAGGAAGATGCGGAACTTCACACCATGGCGCGCAGCATCGTGGTGAAGGGCGTCGAGTTGCCGGAACGCCTGCTCGACGAAACGTCGCTGTTTCTGCACCGTGTGATCACGGAATTGCCGGTCGCGAAGCAGAGGATGCTCGAAAAGCTCAATAGTTCCGATGAAGATCTTGTTGGCAAGACCGCACTTCTCGTGGACGATGACGCCCGGAACATCTTTGCGCTGTCGAGCGTATTAGAACGGCGCGGGATGAAGGTGCTGACGGCGACGACAGGCCATGAGGCCATCGCGCTGGTCGAGTCCAATCCGAATATCGCAATCGTGCTGATGGATATCATGATGCCGCAGATGGACGGATATCAGACCATCGGCGTTATCCGGCAAAACCCGTCGTTTGGCCGCCTTCCGATCATCGCACTGACCGCCAAGGCGATGAAGGGCGACCGCGAGAAATGTCTCGAAGCCGGCGCTTCGGACTATCTCGCCAAACCCGTCAATACCGAGCAGTTGCTGCTCGCCATACGAATGTGGTTACACCGTTGACCGGCGTAAATAGATGATGGACCAAGAAAAGGTAAACATTCTTCTGGTGGACGATCAGCCGGCGAAGCTGCTCGCCTATGAAGTCATCCTGAAGGAACTCGGCGAGAACCTGGTCAAGGCTTCGTCCGGGCGCGAAGCGCTCGAGTTCCTGCTCAAGAACGATGTCGCGATCATCCTGGTCGACGTCTGCATGCCGGAACTCGACGGGTTCGAACTCGCCGCCATGATCCGCGAACATCCCCGCTTCCAGAAGACGGCGATGATCTTCATCTCCGCCATCCAGGTCAGCGACATCGACCGGCTGCGCGGCTACGAGATGGGCGCGGTCGACTATGTTCCGGTGCCGGTCGTGCCGGAGGTGCTGCGCGCCAAGATCAAGGTGTTTGCGGAGCTCTATCGCAAGACGCGCCAGCTCGAGCGACTCAACGTCGAGCTCGAAGATCGCGTTCGCGCCCGCACCGCCGAGCTGGAGGAATCGCACGCAAGGCTGCTGGAAAGCGAACAGCGCCGCAGCCTCGCGATCGCCGCCGGCAAGATGGGGTCCTGGGACTGGGACTGGGTCAACGGCGACTGGATGTGGGACGAAGGCCAGTATCAGATCCTCGGCGTCGATCCCGGCAAGTTCGAACTGACTCCGGCCAATATCCAGGCGCTGTTTCATCCCGACGACGTTCAGATGTTGCATGAGGCGTGGGCCGGCTTTGCCAGGGGCGCGAAATCCTACGAAGCCGAATTCCGTATCAGGCGACCGAACGGCGAAGTGCGCTGGTGCGCCGGCACGGCGGCGGCGAGCACCGACAAGGGCGGCCGCGTCATCCGCGTCAGCGGCGTCACCGTCGATATCACCGAGCGCAAGCAGGCCGAGGAGCGGCAGAACCTGCTGGCGCGGGAGGTCGACCACCGCGCCAAGAACGCGCTGGCGCTGGCGCAATCCATCGTCCGGCTGACGCGCGGCGAGAACGTGAAGTCCTATGTCCGATCAGTCGAAGGACGGATCAACGCGCTGGCGCGGGTGCACACCGTGCTTTCGCTGTCGAGCTGGCAGGGCGCCGAAATCAGAAAACTGATCGACGAGGAGCTGGCGCCCTACTCCACCGGCGAACAGATCGACTTGTCCGGTCCGGAGATCCAGCTCGAGCCGGCGACGGCGCAGACCGTCGCGCTGGCGCTGCACGAACTCGTCACCAATTCGGCGAAGTACGGCGCCCTGTCGACGCTGTCGGGCCGGCTGTCGGTGGGCTGGGAAGACCAGGCAGGCCTTCTCAAGATCATATGGGTGGAGACCGGCGGACCGCTGGTCGAGAAGCCGGTATCGCGGGGGTTCGGAACGCGCAGCGTGATCGCCAGCATCGAGTTGCAGCTCGGTGGCCAGGCCGAATTCGACTGGCGCCCGGAGGGCCTCGTTTGCTGCCTGTCGGTGCCCCTGCCGCACCGGCAGTTTGCCGCCGATCCGGTTTCACTGATCGAGGCCGCCGACGGCACTGGCCTGCGACGCGCCGAGCGGTAACCCGGTGCCTGAAGATCGGTAGCCGAAGCTGACTTTCCCGAGCGCGCTATACCGCCACCGCCAAGACGGCATCGGCCGGCTGTCGGCGCGATCCCCGCGCCGCTTCGATCGCGCGCATCAGATCCGCCGGACGAAATGGCTTTTGCAGACAGACGACGTCGGAGAGCTCGGGTGTTTCGGACAGAAAGTCCAGCGCGGTCATTCCCGAAATCGCAATGATGGGCAAGCCGGGCGCGCGGGCGCGCAGCGCTGCGATCAGATCGAAGCCGTTGGCGCCCTGCAGGAAGATATCGACGATCGCAAGGTCGAAGCTTGCTTCCTCGAACCGCTTCAGTGCGGAAGCCGCACTTTCCGCCTCGACGATCTCGAAATGATGGATACGCAGCACGATGGAAATCATCGTACGGATGTCGGCCTGATCGTCAACAACAAGCACGCAGGGCATCGAAGCCTCCGGATCGGTAGTGCAGCAGCCTACGATGAAATTCGGGTTCAGCGAGGCATTATTCAGTCAGTCAGTAAAGAGGCGGTTACCACTTCTCCCGTTCTTTCCCGCATCGTCAGGTAACATGTGACCTTAGATTGATTCCCGTCGAGCTGCGCTTGGCGTAGACTCGGAGCTACGATTCCAATGGCGTCCAACTTTCGGCTGGGTATCCGGCCGCGTCGAATGCGTTATTTTCACGCGTTTGAGTCTATTGCCATGGCGCGTTCGCTGCCAGTTTGCCGGAGACGACAATGGGTGACGAGCGCGACATCTTTCTTTCGACTATGCCGGCGACCCGCCGCGATCGCATGGCCGCAATTTCCGTGGTCGTCGTCTCGGCGGTGCTGTTCGCCTGCGCCGTGCCGTTTGCCGGCGTGCCGCTCACCCCCGTCCCCGCCTTCGTTGCGAGCTATCAATCCGCCCTGGCAGTCAACGACCTGATCACCGCCGTCCTGTTGTTTTCGCAGGTGGCGATTTCCCGCTCGCGGGCGCTCCTGCTGCTCGCGAGCGGATATTTGTTCACGGCCATGGCGGCGATCGTCCACGCGCTGAGCTTTCCCGGGCTGTTCGCGCCCGGAGGGCTGTTCGGCGCGGGACCGCAGACAACGGTCTGGCTCTACATGGTGTGGCACGGCGTATTCCCGTTGCTGGTGCTTGGTTATGCGCTGCTGAAGGCAAGCGACAACGATCGGAATATCGGGGGCTCGGTTCGCTCGGCAATCGTGGCGAGCGTCGTTGCGGTCAGTGTCGGGATGGCCGCGTTCACCTGGCTCGTCACCGCCCAGCACGACCGGTTGCCGGTCCTTCTGAGCGGCGGCCACTACACGCCCGTCATGCTGGGCGTGGTTTCGACCGTATGGTGCCTCAGCTTCGCTGCGCTGGCGGTGCTGTGGCTTCGCCGGCCGCACTCCGTGCTCGACATCTGGCTGATGGTGGTGATGAGCGCCTGGTTGTTCGACATCGCCTTGTCGGCGATCCTGAACGTCGCGCGCTTCGACCTCGGCTTCTATCTCGGCCGCATCTACGGCCTTTGCGCCGCAAGCTTCGTGCTCGCCATCCTGCTGATCGACAATGTCCACCTGCAGGCCAGGCTGGCTCGTCTGCTCGGAACGTTCCGCCAGGAAGCCGCTTCCGAGAGAAGGCTGCGCACCGAACGGGAGCGCCTGTTCAGCGCCGTCGTGGAATCCTCCAGCGACGCCATCATCACCAAATTGCTTGATGGCACCATTACCGGCTGGAACGGAGCCGCCGAACGCTTGTTCGGATACACGGCCGAGGAAGCGATCGGCAAGAGCATCACCCTCATCGTCCCGCCGGACCGCCGCGACGAAGTGCGCAACATCATCGAACGGGTCGAGGGAGGCGAACCGATCGCACATCACGAGACTTCGCGCGTGCGCAAGGACGGTAGCTTCGTCGACGTTTCGCTCAGCGTCTCCCCGATCCGGTCGGCCTCCGGCAAGATCGTCGGCATCTCCAAAGCCGCGCGCGATATTACCGAAAGCAAGCGGACGCAGGATGCGCTCAGCCAGGAAATCGAGGAACGGCGGCGCATCTTCGATTCCTCGAACGATCTCATCCTCGTGACCGACAGCGCGGGCAATTTCATCCAGGTCAGCCCGAGCGTCACTGCGATCCTCGGCTATCAGCCCTCCGACATGATCGGGCATAGTGCGGTGGAGTTCATCCACCCCGACGATCTCGAACACACCCGCAGGGAGATGCGGGCGGCGCGACGAGGACAAAGCAAGCGCAGTTTCGAGACGCGCTATGTCAGCAAGGAAGGCAAGGCGGTTGCGCTGAACTGGACCGGGACGTGGTCGGAGCCCGTCCGCCGCCACTTCTTCATCGGCAGGGATCTGACCGAAAAGCAGGCTGCGGAAGCCCAGTTGCGGCATGCGCATAAAATGGATGCGGTCGGCCAGCTCACGGGCGGCGTCGCGCACGACTTCAACAATATCCTGACCGTGATCACCGGCACCATCGGCATTCTGGAAGAAGCCGTCGCCGATCAACCTGAGCTCGCCACCATCGCCAAGCTGATCGACGAAGCCGCCGAACGCGGGGCCAACCTGACCAAGCACCTCCTGGCCTTTGCCCGCAAGCAGCCACTGCAACCCGTTGAACTCGACGTCAATGCGCTGGTGCTGGAGGCAGCGAAGCTGCTGCACCCCACCCTCGGCGAACACATCGAAATCACGCCGCTGTTGGCCGAGGATGCGTGGACCGCGCTGGCCGATCCCAGTCAGCTCACGACCGCCGTTCTCAATCTGGCGATCAATGCACGCGATGCCATGCCCAATGGCGGCAAGCTCGCGCTCGAGACCGGCAACATCTTTCTCGACGACAACTACGCGAACATGCAAAGCGAGGTCGCGCCCGGCAACTACGTGATGATCGCAGTCAGCGATACCGGCACCGGAATCCCGCCCGCGCTGCTCGAACGGGTATTCGAACCGTTTTTCACGACCAAGGAGGTCGGCAAGGGCACCGGCCTCGGCCTCAGCATGGTGTTCGGCTTCGTCAAGCAGTCGGGCGGCCATGTCAAGATCTACAGCGAGGAAGGCCATGGCACCTCCGTCAAGATCTACCTGCCGCGGGCGACCGGATTGCAGCAAACGCCAGCGGAAGCGTTGGTCTCGTCGACCGTCGAGGGCGGCCACGAAACGATCCTCGTCGTCGAGGACGATACGCTGGTGCGGCGCTATGTGATGACCCAGATTCAGAGCCTGGGCTACGCCACGCTGGAAGCGTCCAACGCATCCGATGCCTTGCGCATCATCGACGATGTCCCCGCCATCGACCTGCTTTTCACCGACGTGATCATGCCCGGCGCCATGAACGGCCGCCAGCTCGTCGACGAAGCGCTGAAGCGGCGGCCGGGCCTCAAGACGCTCTACACGTCGGGATATACGGAGAACGCCATCGTCCATCATGGCCGGCTGGATTCCGGCGTGCTGCTGCTGGCGAAACCTTACCGCAAAGCCGAGCTTGCCCGGATGATCCGGCTGGCGCTTGCCAGTTGAGCATTCCGCGCGGCTGATATATCCGTGGAGCAAGGCCCAGCACATGCGGCCTGACGGACCGGCGCGTTGAAAAATCTCATCACCGACATTTCCGGCGTTCGCGTCGGCCACGCCGACGACGCAGCGCTCGCTTCAGGCGTGACCGCGGTTATTTTCGATTCCCCCGCCGTCGCCTCGATCGACGTGCGCGGCGGCGGGCCCGGCACCCGCGAGGACGGCCTCCTCAAGCCCGAAAGCACCGTCCAGGAGATCGACGCCATCGCGCTATCCGGCGGCTCGGCACTCGGGCTGGACGCCGCGGGCGGCGTACAGGCCTGGCTTGCCGAACAGGGCCGCGGCTTGAGAATCCGCGAGGCGGTCATTCCGATCGTTCCGGGCGCGATCTGCTTCGATCTGCTCAACGGCGGCAACAAGGCATGGGGGCGCTTCCCGCCCTACCGCGATCTCGGCCTACGCCGCGGCCTGTGCGGCGAGCAGCGATTTCGCACTGGGCAGCGTCGGCGCCGGCCTCGGCGCGACGACAGCCAATTTCAAGGGCGGGCTTGGTTCCGCGTCGGCGCAGAACCGACGGCGGCGTCACCGTCGGGGCGCTCGCCGTCGTCAACGCCGTCGGCAGCGTGACCGTCGGCGACGGGCCATGGTTCTGGGCGGCGCCGTTCGAACTGAACAACGAATTTGGCGGACGCGGACTGCCGGCTTCGTTCACGCCGGACATGCTGCGCGCACGGCTCAAGGGCGGCCCGCAAGCGACGCCTTCGGAAAACACCACGCTGGTGGTCGTGGTCACGGATGCCGTGCTGACGAAATCGCAGGCCAAACGGCTCGCGATGATCGCGCAAACCGGAATGGCCCGCGCCATCTACCCCGTCCATGCCCCGACGGATGGCGACGTGGTGTATGCCGCCGCGACCGGCAGGAAGCCGATCGATCCGCAGTCCGGCCTCACCGAACTCGGGATGGTGGCCGCAAACACCGTCGCGCGTGCGATCGCGCGCGGCGTTCACAGTGCGACCGCGCTACCCTTTCTGGGTGCGCTACCGGCGTGGGGCGATCGCTTCGGCTAGGTCGCATTCCGAAGGGATCTCGCCGGGTCTCGTGCTCAGACGCTGACCGAAAGCGATGCGGTGGCGGCTGATGAAATTGCCTGGGCCTGACGCTGGATCATCTGCTCGATGAAATTGTAGGACGATGCCGCTGATGTCGATGCGCTTTTGCTGGCGGCCGATGTCATCGTCACCTTGGAACCGTCCGCATAGGTGAGCGACGTCGTCACCGTACCGTCGCTGTTGGTGACGGAAGTGCTGGATGCGCCCTGCAGGGCCTGCGAGAATGGATCGGAATTCGATCCGTCGTCGCTGGAGCTGCTTTCGGCATGCTCATGGCGATGCTTGCCGCCCTTCAGCGCCGACGCCAGTTCCTTGAGGGTGACCGAACCGTCGCCGTCCTTGTCGAGCTTGCCGAACACGCTGTCGGCCTGCTTGAGGTTGGTACCCCCGGCGCCGAGCGCAGCTTCGAATTCTTCCTTGCTGATCTTGCCGTCGCCGTCGCCATCGATCTGCCCGAACAGGTCCTTCAAAGCGGCCGAGCGGCTCTTGGATGCCGTGGTCGCCGATCCTGTCGCGGACTGGCTCTGTGCGTCGAGCAGCGCACTCATGGTCTGCGGCGATATCTGCGAACCGCCGCCGCCTGAGCCGGTTCCCGCACCGATCGAAGCCGACCCATTCGAGGATGGCAGGTCGAACGGGCTTGCGGGGTTCTGGCTGACGCCGGTGGTCTGCGCAGACGATTTCGACGATGTCAGCGCCTTGAGGGCATCGATCGCCGATGACGCAGCGCCCAGAGCAAAGAACATGGTAGAACTCCAAACAAGACCGCACGCATGGCGGCCGACAGATCGTGCGTGTTGATCAGCAAGCGTCGTGCCAATACGAAAAACCCAATAAAACCAGGCTTTCCCGCACCCGCTTCCACCCGGCGAACCCGGCAATAGCTGCCCGCTCCGGCAGATTTTTCCGCCCACAGGAGACGTCGGCGAGCGCATTGCCCCCGGCCTTGCTGCATGTTACGCGGGGCCATTCCGCCCCCGAAAGAGGTTTGGGAAAGCGCACATGTCTCAGCAATTTGCGTCGCGTCCCCTGGTCATCGCGCCCTCGATCCTGGCGGCGGATTTCGCCAAGCTCGGCGAAGAAGTCCGCGCCGTCGATGCCGCCGGCGCCGACTGGATCCATCTCGACGTGATGGACGGGCATTTCGTGCCCAACATTTCCTACGGCCCGGATGTCATCAAGGCGATGCGCCCGCACACCAAGAAGATCTTTGACGCGCATCTGATGATCTCGCCCTGCGACCCCTATCTCGAGGCGTTTGCAAAGGCCGGCTGCGACCACATCACCGTCCATGCCGAGGCCGGTCCGCATCTGCATCGCTCGCTGCAGGCGATCCGCGCGCTCGGCAAGAAGGCCGGCGTCTCGCTCAACCCGGGCACGCCGGTGAGCGCGATCGAATATGTCATCGACCTGATCGATCTGGTGCTGGTGATGTCGGTCAACCCCGGCTTCGGCGGCCAGGCCTTCATCAAATCGGCGCTCGGCAAGGTCAGCGACATCCGGGCGATGACGGCGGGACGCCCGATCGACATCGAGGTCGACGGCGGCGTGGCCCCTGACGTCGCCGGACAGTTGGCCGCCGCCGGCGCCAATGCGCTGGTCGCGGGCTCCGCGGTGTTCAAGGGCGGCACGATGGAGGCCTACAAGGCCAACATTTCCGCGATCCGCAACGCGGCGGCGCTGGCACGCGGCGAAGCGATCTGACGCCGCTCCCGCGCGCCGTAGCGAGCGGGTAGCAAGGTCACACCAAAGGCGCTGCGAGCCACGGAACCTGAAAGTCCATGGTCCGGCCACAAAGCGTCACGCATCTCGCCATAAAGGCAGATCAGCATTCCGCCTTCCACGGATGGGACGGAAATATGATCAAGGCCTACAGCATCGCCGCATTGCTCCTGGTACTCGCGCCCTCCTCCGTGCTCGCGCAGCGCGCGGGCGACGCCGCACTGGGCGCGGTAGCCGGCGCCGTCGTGCTGGGCCCGGTCGGGGCCGTCGCCGGCGCCTTCGTCGGCTATACCGCCGGGCCTTCGATTTCGCGGTCGTGGGGACTGGAAGGCTCGCGGTCGTCGCGTCACCGCCGGCAGGCTTCGAGGGACAGCGTGCGCAGCGCCAGGGCGGAAGCCGTGGGCGCCGCGATCCAGGTCCGCCGGTCAAGCCGCCCCGCGCGGCCGCGCCACCAGTCGATCCCGGCCGAACCCGCCGCGTTCACGCCACGCAACGCTGCCGCCCGTCCAGACCCTCGACTGAGCGCAGCGACGCCCGGTTCACGTCGCTACGCCGTCGACCACCTTCCTGCAGCGGCGCCATAGCCGACGGTGGCGGCCGCACCACGGTCACGGTGCAGGCGGCCTCGGCCGCGACCTTGGCCGACACGCTGCCGAGCAGCGCGCGCAGCATCGAACTTTGCCGCGCGCCGATCACGATGTGGTCGACGTGATTGACCCGGGTGAATTCCAGGATCGCGGCGGCGGGATCGACCGCTTCCAGCACATGCACGGTGAGCCGGCTTTCATCGAGCTCCAGCGGCTGCGCCCAGTGCCGCAGCGCGACCAGGCGGTCGATATGCTTGTTGTTGCCCTGCTCGTCGAGCGTCCTGTCGATGGTGACGCGCCCGAGCCTGAGCACGTTCAGGCAGGCGAGCCGCGCCGACGGCAATGTCGAGAGCAGCTGCGCGGCGGTCCGGCGCAGGCATTCGTTGAGCGCGCCCGACCCCTCCTCGGTATCGATCGCAACCACCACGATCGGCCCCGAAGCCAGTTGGGCCGCGACATCGGATTTCGCTCTCGAGACGGCGTCACGCCCGGTTGAAGCGGCGACGCCACACCGTAGAGAGCGGATCGCGTTGCAGCCGCTCCGAGCGCGCGGTCAGCTTGACCTGTTCGGGGTGCGCCAGTTCGAACGCCAGTTGGGAAGCCGTCGGATGACGCCACACCGGCTCGATCTCCAGGCACCGCAGCACGATTTCCTGCAGCCATGGCGGATAGTCGCCCCTCAGCTTGCGCGGCGGATAGGGATCGCGCCACAGCCGGCGCTTCATGCCGCGCAGCGTTTCGCTCTCGCCGAACGGCCGCTCGCCGGTGGTGAAGAAATACAGCAGCACGCCCAGCGAAAACAGGTCGCTGCGCGGATCGTCGCGGACGCCGAGCAGGCGCTCCGGCGCCATGTAGGGCGCGGTGCCGTAAGGCAGACGGAATTCCTCCTGCAGCAGATCCGGCAACTGGTTGTGATGCGACAGGCCGAAATCGATCAGCACGCATTCGCCGGATGGGCGGAACATGATGCTGCTCGGCTTGATGTCGTGGTGAATGACGTTCTGCCGGTGCAGGTCGGCCAGCGCGGTCGCGATCTGTCCGCCGATCACCCTCGCCTCTTCATAGGGGATCGGCAACTGGTCGATCCGGCTGTACAGCGTCTTGCCGGGGATGCGCTCCATGACGACGTAGGGCTGCCGGTCGAAATCGCCGGTGCCGAAACAGCCCGGCACGTGCGGGCCGGCCAGCCGCGGCACGATCATCTGCTCCATCTCGAAGCTGACGATGGCCGCCGGATCCTCGCCCTCGGCAACCCGCGGGACCTTCATCAACAGCGGCACATTGATGCCGGGATGGGTCACCGTCCACAGCGTCGCCATGCCGCCCTGGTGGACGCACTCCCCGATGGTGAAGCCGTCCAGTTCCGCGCCCTGTTCGATCAACGGCTTCACCATTACTCATTTCCCCAGGAGCAGACGATCGGCCAGCCAGTGCGGCAGGCCGTTGGCGCGGATCCGGTCCGCCGCCGCCTCGACATCGTACGGCACGCGGCAATAGGTGATCTCGCGCGACGTCGGTATCGAGCATCGCAAACGAAGCCGCCGGATCGCCGTCGCGCGGCTGCCCGACCGAGCCGAGCACGGCGAGCCAGCGCCGGCCGCCGAGCAGTTGCACCGGCACGTCCGACGTCGGGATGAAGCTCGTCATCTTCGCCGCCGACGACATCGAATAGAGCGCCGGCCTGTGGATGTGCCCGCAGAAGGTGGCATGGGCATCGGTGGCCGCGATGCTGCGCGCGGCGTCCGGCGTATCGCGCACATAGTGCCATCGCGCCGGATGCGAGGCTTCGGCATGCACATAGAGGCGATCGTCGTCCTGCCGCGTCAGCGGCAACTCCGCCAGAAACCGCCGCTGCGGGGCGCTGAGCCTGCCGCGCGTCCACTCGATCGCGGCCGTGGCCACGGCATTCATGCTTTCTGCCGGGGTACTGATGGCGTGATCGTGGTTGCCGATCACGGCAATGGCGCCGTCATCGACCAGGCCCATCACGGTATCGACCGCCCATTCCGGATCGGCGCCATAGCCGACGATATCGCCGAGGCAGACGATCCGCTCGGCCCCGCGGGCGCGCGCGAAATCAAGGCACGCGCTGAACGCCTGCCGGTTGGCATGGATATCGGCAAAGATGGCCAGCCGCACATTTCCTCCCCGTCCATCATCGCGCCGGTGCCTGCGCGTGTCTTGATGGATATCAAACAACAGGCGGCTTGTGACGTGCAATCAGGCCGGGTGCGCCTGCAGGTCTGGGCTGATCAGATCTAGCCGGCGGGCGATAATCCGATTCGAGCCCCCCGCTGTCCTGACCTGAGGGCTGGCCATCCTCATTTCTCAGTTTTACCCCAATGGCAGACATCCCGGAGGATTAAGGCAGGCCCATCAACAGGCAACATGCCATTTCGGACGCCTCGCCCAACCGCGCCGCGAGGTTGATTTTCTGCAATCTCTCGTCGGCGGTGTCCCGCCGACAACATCCGTCCTACGATACATAACCCTTGCGGTGACTGCGCCCGCCTACCATCATTGGTGCCAATTCTTTCTCGCAGCCAGGTGGTGATCATGCTGGGCACGAGTAGTTGGCAGCTCCGCGACGGTGAACAAATCATTGCCTGCAATGGAACCCTGTTGGGCCATAGGCACTTTTTGATCGGAATCACCCGCGTTCGCAATGAAGCACTTATCCTCCGAGACACGCTGGACTACGTCGGAAAACACGTGGATGCGATAGTCGCCTATGATGACGCGAGTACGGATCGAACGCTGGAGATTCTTGGCGGACACCCAAAAGTCGCTCTCATCGTGACAAATCGGTCGTGGGAAGCGAACATCGAGGCACGCCGGATTGCCGAGGGTCGACATCGCGGACTTTTGCTGCAGACGGCGCGCGAACATTTGCAGTTCGATTGGATGTTTTGTTTCGATGCGGATGAACGCGTTACCGGAAATCTGCGCGGATACATGGAACGAACGCATTCCAGCGAATGCGACGGCGTGCGGGTTCAACTATTCGACGCTTATATGACTCCTGACGATCATGCACCCTATCAACCCGATCGCGAACTATTGGGCTTTCGTCGTTTCTTCGGCCCGGAACGGCGAGACATTCTGATGTTGTGGCGAAACCGGTTGGAGGTCTTTTTCGCGGAGCACCATGGGCGAGAGCCGGGTGGTGTTGAACACGTGGAGACCAGTCTGTACTGCCAACACTATGGCAAGTCGTTGTCGGTCGAACATTGGGAAGAGACATGCGAATACTACATGCGACACTTTCCGTTCGATACCTACGGACGAAAATGGCGCGATCGCAAAGGTCGAGCCATCCACACCCAATCTGACTTCATGCGGCCCTTGTATGAGTGGGGTGACACGCTCTTCGCGAATGCGGTGAAGATGTGACTTGTCCGAAAATCGAACGTGCCTCCCGCTTCGTGCCAATGTTGACCGCCTGGCTGACAGGCTCACACCGAATTTTTCACGCAGAGTGCCGCAATATTTTTGAACGAAACGATAGCTAGATCAGTGAATGCAAAGCCTTGACCGCGGCCTCGCGGCTCTCCGCAGGAACAATTAAATTCACCGAATGCGGTGACAAAAGATATTTGTCGGCGACAATCCCGTGATGCTTCAGAATCTGAATCGCCTTAAATGGCAAATCGGAGGAAACACCGCCGAAGCAGGTGAGGCTCACCGAACTTAAAGTCTCGCGCTGTTGGCGCAAGTCTATGCTCCCCTGCAGCGTGCGAAGCAAAGTGTCGAGCGACTCCGAATCGGAAGTCATCATGATGCGCGTTTTTCCGGCGGTGAAAGCCGAGGCGAGGAGTTGCGGCCAGGATAAGCCGTTTTGCTTGAGATGCTGCGCGAATTTCTCAAAGCCTTGATTGAGATCCGTCGAATCGATTTCCACATGCTCAATGCGAGCCATCGAGTTGACGGCCAAAACTTTTCCGTTTTCCATCCCCATAACCTCTCTCATCACTTGCGTGCTGTGTTCAGCGCTGCCCAATTTTTTCAAGACCAAAGGAACGTTTTGGCTTTGTGCCAGCTCCACACTGCGAAAGTGCAAGACCTTGGCGCCCCAAAAACACATTTCGGATAGCGACGCAAAATCCAGCTGACGCAAGGGTTTTGAATTCGCCACGATGCGCGGATCGGCCGAGCAAACTCCGTCGACCTCTTTGATAATCTCACAGCGCTCGGCTTTTAGCGCCGCGGCCATGGCAACCGCAGTGGTGTCGCTGCCACCTCGGCCCAGCGTGGTGATTTCCTTCGTCACCGGGTTCACGCCCTGAAAGCCGGCCAAAACCACGATGCGTCCGCGGTCGAGTTCTTCGCGCACGCGAATGGGCCGCACATCTATAATGCGCGCGGAAGAGTGGGATTCGTCGGTCATCACGCCGGCCTGGCTACCGGTAAAACTAATCGCCGGCACGCCAAAATCGGACAGCGCCATGCTCATGAGAGACATACTGATGCGCTCGCCGGTGGTTAACAGCATATCGAGTTCACGGCGACTGGGATGCGGGCTTACTTGATAGGCCATCTTGACAAGTTCATCGGTGGTCTTTCCCATCGCCGAAACGATCGCTACGACCCGATGACCACGCCTGTGCAGATCGGCGAGACTACCCGCGACCGCGCGGATTTTTGCCGGTGTTTCGAGACAGGCGCCGCCGTATTTTTGCACGATTATGGGATTGTTGCGCATTCTACTCTCAGAAATACCTCCATGTCAGCTTCGTGCCAATGGCGACGTCGCGAGATCGGCCCTCCCCTCCGCGAGGATCAGCCTACGAGAAAAGCGACGGCCCGCCGAAGCGGGCCGCCCCAAAATCAGACTTCACGTCTCACGGGAAAAGGAGCTTGGCCTCACAGCTCGGTCTCAGAAGGATGGTCAGTGCTTGCGCGGCGCTTCCAAACCCTTGAGCAGCAGCGCCAGCAGCGCGTCGATCCGTGCCGGGGCACCCGGCTCGTTCCACTCCTCGGCATGTGCGGGATGGTGGAAGCGGCTGGTGGCGTCGAAAATGGCGCGGGCCGAAACCTTGACGTCGGCGACCTCGAATGTGCCCTGCTTCACGCCGTCGGACAGGATCTTTGCAATCTGATCGACCAGGCAGTCCTTGTGGCAGCTCACCGCCTTGCAGGCCTCGCGCGCCAGCGTCAGGTAGGTCGCAAACATTTCGGGATCGTCGCCGAGCCGCTTGTGCTTGATCGCGAACATCGTACGCAGCCACTGCTCGAGCCGGGCGGGCGCCGGGCCGGAAGCTTCCGCGATCTTCAAAAGGGGCGCGCTGAGGCGGTCGAGCCAGCGCTTGGCCACCGCCTCGCGCAACGAGGCCTTGCTGGGAAAATGGCGGTAGACGCTGCCGTGGCTGACATCGAGCGCACGGGCCACGTCCACCACGGTTGCCTTGGCCAGCCCGTAACGGCGCAGAACGTCCTCGGTAACCTCCAAAATCCGTTCGGGGGTCAGAACCACGACTTCGTTCATGCGCGCACCTTTGATGCGATCGGACGGGTGGTCATCTAATCCCCCTTGGTAGTTCCCTTGGGTAATTCCCTTGGCGGGTTAATGTTTCGTCGCCGGCTCCAGCCGTTCGGCCTGGGCGGCCAAATGACGGGCAACGCTCTGGTTGAGCCAGCGCTGGATGTGGGTGGTCAGATGAATGATATGGGTCGTCATAGCGTAGTCCTTTGCAAGTACCCGGGCTCAAACCGTCGAGCCGGGTGACGCCTGATTCCGGCGTCGGCAAAGGATATAGCATGTCTCGCTGACAGATTTCAATATCTGTCAGTCAATAATCCGTGAGATTGGCGCTTTTTCTGGGGCTAATTCCGGCGGCGCTATGGCGGGCGACAGGCCACCTCGAGGTCGGCGACGGCGCCCTGCCCCCATTCCGGCCTATTGGACGTCCTTCGGCGGCATTCGCGGCGGCAGCAGCGGCGTAAACGACACTTCGTCACCGGGACGCGGCGACACCAGCAGGCCCCCTCCGGTCGAGGAATCGCCGCCTGAAGTGTCCAGGATCATGCTGGGCGTGATGTACTCCCGGGCGGCCTGGAGCACGCTGCCGCCGCCATCGCCAAAATCGGCGGCGCGACCGCCCTGTGGGCGGCCGGCGGCGATCTCGCCCGTCGCCCTGTCGGTCTTTTCCGCAAGCCGGTCGCTGTAGGGAATGCGGTATGCCCGGGGCACGCCACTTGGCCGGTTGCCCTCGTCGAGCGCCTCGACCCAGAGATAGATCGAGCCGGGATCGCCATCCAGCGAATGCGGCTCGACGATGCGGGCCTGCAGCAGTTTGAAGTTGGCGGGCAGCCTGTCGACGCTGGCCCAACCCAACAATCCGCGCACCCCGACAAAGCTCACAATGTAGAACGCGCTGGTCACGACCACGGCGACCGCCTTGGCCGACCAGTGCAGGCGCGCATAGACCAGGACGATCAGCAGCAGCGCGCCGATCAGCGCATAACTGAGCGCGAGCGTGAGGACGACGGATTGAAGGCTACTCACGGCGCGGCATCCTGACGCCGGTTTTCGGGTCCAGATCGGCGCCGTTCGCGCGCACGTTACGGAACGTCTCCATCAGCGACTTCTGCCGTTCCTGTACGTCGATCACCTTGCCCGCGGCGTCGAGCCAGAAGCGCACCGCGGTCTTCTCATGGCCGGTGTGATCGAGCGTCAGCTTGTTGTCGAAGATCACCTGCGCCGTCGGATTGAGTTTCTGCACCTTCACGCTGACGGCCACGGGCTGTCCGGTGGTGGCCTGAAAGTGCGAGACGTTGACGGTGTATTCGCCGGGGACGATGCCGCGCACGGTGACGATTTCCTCGCGGATCGGCGAGGCAATCTTCTTGCCGGCGACGACGATGAAATCGTTGGCGCCGCCGCGGTCGTCGCGGTCGAGGGTGAGGAAACCGGCCTCGCGCCGGCGGTACCAGGCGATGTTGCCGGCGGGGTCCTGCACGAACAGATCGAAGTCGTCGGGATGATTGTCCGGCCAGTCCATCGTGATGAGGAATTCGGCCTTGGAATCGATCTTGCCGTCCTTGGCGTCCGGCGAGACCGCGAGCAGCGCCAGGAAGAACAGGAAGGCGATCACCTGCAGCGCCTTGAACAGCATCACGCCGAGCGGGTCGAACGGCTCCTCGCGCGGATAGAGACCGAAGTCGTCCATCATGGCGGCGTTCCAGGACTTTCCCTCAGGCCGGCTTTCCAATACCGGGGTGACGTGGGTCTCGGTCAGCATGACGGCATCGGAAAACACCCGCTGGGTCGCGGCATCGAGCATGTAATATTGAATGCGGACCAGGATGGAGCCGATCAGGCCCGCCAGCGTCGTGTACATGGCCACCGCCATGCCGTCGCTCATCAGGCCCATCGATGTTTTCATGGCGGCCTTGTCGGCCGCATCGAGGGTCGCGATCGGCGCCAGCATGATGATGAAGCCGATGATGGTGCCGAGCAGCCCGAGCTTCATCAGCGTGTCGGACACGAATGCGCCAAAGCCGTTGGAACCGCGCAGCCGGTCGGCCAGCGTCCGCAGCAGCAGCGTCTGGTCGATGCGCCCGGTGGCTTGCGCGCTGGCCTTGGTCACCAGGCTGCGGATGTGATCGGCGACCAGCCCGCCCGGCAGACCGCGCGCATCGGCGGCGAGCGCCCTCGCGCCATCGGGCCCCGACAGCACGGCGCGGCAGCCCTTCGCGACCTCGCCTTCCCGCGCGATCGCACGCGTGCGCCAGAAGCAGTGGCCGCAGGTGATGAGGTAGAGAACGGCGATCAGGCTCGAAATATAGGTGCGGTCGGAGGCGACCATGAGATGGATCAGCCCGTACCGCCACAGCAGGAAGACGGCAAAGACCGAAAGCCCGGTAAAGATCATCCACAGCAGCAGGACGCCGCGTTCCGGCGTGTCCCTGCCCGAAAATGCGGTCTCCGCACCGATGGCACTCATGCTGCGTTAGCTCCCTTGCGGGCCGCCGCGCCGAAGCCCGCCCGCCAAAAGGCCCCTCGCCTTTCGTTAGATCAGAGGCCGCAGGTGCGGTCCAAAGACATATGCCCGCGGATGGCCGGGAAAATTTCCCAATCCGCGCATCGCCGCCCGGCTTGCAATTGGCGCGAAATAGCGCTGCTGTGAGCACCATCGGCAAGCCGTGGAGTGACCGCATGCGCCTCGTGCTTCAACTCGTCGCCCGCCTGCTCGTCGTCGTCGCCTTGTGTCTGGGAGCCGCGACCGTCTGGGCCACCATCGACGCCTATCGCAGCGTCGATCGCGCCACCGCCGCGTCCGCAGAACGGGTCTCGCAGGCGCTGGAAGCGCTGTACTGGCGCGAGTTGCTGTTGCGCGGCAACAGAACGCGGGAACATCTCGTGCCGGTGTCCGACTGGCGCACCATCGAGACGATGAAGCTGATTTCACCGGGAATCTGCGTCCGCTTCGAGCCGGTGGGCGCGTTCGAGAAGCCGCTATGCGGCCAGAGCAAGGGGATCGGCGCGTCGCCGCCATGGTGGTTCGCCGCGGCCGTGCAGACGTTGTTTGGCACCCACGCTGCGGTCGCCCGCGCGATCAGCACGCGCAGCGACATCGCAGGCACCGTCTCGGCGATGGCCGATCCGGACGCCGCGATATCGCTGGCCTGGCAGCACATCGTGGACAACATTCACGTCGCGCTGCTGATGGCGCTCGCCATTGCCTTCTTCGCCTCGCTTGCGATCGCGCATACGCTGGCGCCGGCGCAGCAGATCGTCGCCGCACTGCAGCGCATGGCGCACGGCCAGTACCGGACGCCGCTGCCGCGCTTCCGATCGATGGAACTTGCCATGATCGGGCAAGCCGTCGGCGATCTCGGAGAACGCCTCGCGCAGGCGACGGAAGAACGCGCCGTCCTGACCCGGCGCCTGCTCGAAATCCGCAACGACGAGCGGCGGGTACTTGCCCGCGAATTGCACGACGAGTTCGGACAGAACCTTTCGGCCATTCTCGCCTTCGCCAGCATCATCGAAGCGACCGGCGCGCAGGAGCAGGCCGACAGCAAGCCAGCGCAACACCAAGGGCGATGTCGCGCAGGATGCGCGGATGATCTCGCAGGCCACCCACCGCATCATGGCCTGCCTGCGGGATACCCTGAATCGCTTGCGCCATCCGCCGGCCGAGGAACTCGGGCTGGAAGCCTGCCTCGTCAGCCTGGTCGACAGCTGGCGCTCCCAGAACGCAACGCAGCCGATGATCCAGCTCGATATGCAGGGTGATCTTGCCGATGTGCGCGGCGCCGTTGCCGCGACCGCCTACCGCGTCGCGCAGGAATGCCTGACCAACTCGCTGCGCCACAGCGCCGCCCGCGAGATCGTGCTCCGGATCGAGCGGCGGACGGGGACGGAAAATGCGCTGCTGATCCGCGTCGAGGACGACGGCGGCGGCGATGCGGCCAAGGTGGCGCAGTCCGAAGGTTTCGGCCTGACCGGGGTCCGCGAGCGCGTGGCCGCGCTCGGCGGCTCGCTTTCGATCGCGCGCGCAAGACGCGGCGTCAGCGTGGCCGCCACGATTCCGCTCGCCGCGTGATATCCGGATGACCGCTTCCCAGACCAAGGGCATTGCGATCCTGCTGGTCGACGACCATCCCGTCGTCCGGCAAGGCTACCGGCGCGTGCTGGAGCACCAAAGCGATTTTCGCGTGGTCGCCGAGGCCGACGACGCCGCCACCGCTTACCGCGCGTTCAAGGCCCATGCCCCCGACATCGTGGTCATGGACATATCGATGCCCGGCGCCAGCGGCCTCGAAGCCATCCGGAACATCCGGATGAGGCACTCCGCCTCCCGCATCCTGGTCTTCAGCATGCACAGCGAGGCGGCGCTGGTGAAGGCCGCCTTCAGCGCCGGGGCCAGCGGCTATGTCACCAAGAGCAGCGAGCCGGCCGCGCTCGTCAAGGCGATCCGCGCCGTGGCGCGCGGCGAACATGCGATGAGCGACGACATCGCCCACGTTCTGGCGATGGAAAGCCTGTCCCCGCACGGATCGGCGCTCGACCAGTTGGGGGAAAGGGAGATCGAGATCCTGCGGCAACTGGCTGGCCGGCGCGACGGCCGAGCAGATCGCCTCCAACCTCAATCTCAGCCTCAAGACCGTGCAGAACTACCACTATCTGATCAAGACCAAGACCGGCATGCGCACCGACGCGCAACTGGTCCGGCTGGCCGTCGAGTGCGGGCTGGCCAGCCTGTAGCCGCCTTCGGCCGGCGCCCGGAGCCCGGCAGTTTTCCCCCGGCCCGGCTCACACGGGTGGTTTCCGGGCACCTGATCTGCTAAAGCACGGCGTAAAAAACAAATCGGCCGGGATCCGCCTCGCGTCCCGCCCAACTCGTCCGGAGTTTTCGATGATTCCCCGCTATACCCGCCCGGAAATGGCCTCCATCTGGGAGCCCCAGACCCGCTTCAAGATCTGGTTCGAGATCGAGGCGCATGCGGCGGATGCGCTGGCGGAAATCGGCACAATCCCGAAGGAAGCCGCGAAGACGATCTGGGCCAAGGCCAAAAATGCCACCTTCGACGTGGCGCGGATCGACGAGATCGAGCGCGAGACCAAGCACGACGTCATCGCCTTCCTGACCCACCTGGCCGAAATCGTCGGCCCCGAGGCCCGCTTCGTCCACCAGGGCATGACCTCCTCCGACGTGCTCGACACCTGCTTCAACGTGCAGCTCACCCGCGCCGCGGACCTCCTGATATCGGATGTCGACAAGGTTCTGGCGGCGCTGAAAAAGCGCGCCTTCGAGCACAAGATGACGCCGACCATCGGCCGCTCCCACGGCATCCATGCCGAGCCGGTGACGTTCGGGCTCAAGCTCGCCTACGCCTATGCGGAATTTTCCCGCGCCCGCGAGCGCCTGATCGCTGCCCGCAAGGAGGTCGCGACCTGCGCTATTTCGGGCGCCGTCGGCACTTTTGCGCAGATCGACCCGCGCGTGGAGGAACACGTTGCGAAGGCGATGGGGCTGGTGCCCGAGCCGATCTCGACCCAGGTGATCCCGCGCGACCGCCACGCGATGTATTTTGCGACGCTTGGCGTGATCGCCTCCTCGGTCGAGCGGCTGTCGATCGAAATCCGCCATCTGCAGCGCACCGAGGTGCTGGAAGCCGAGGAATTCTTCTCCGAGGGCCAGAAGGGCTCGTCGGCGATGCCGCACAAGCGCAATCCGGTGCTGTCGGAAAACCTCACCGGGCTGTCGCGCATGGTGCGCGCCTATGCGATGCCGGCGATGGAAAACGTCGCGCTCTGGCACGAGCGCGACATCTCGCACTCCTCGGCCGAACGCATGATCGGCCCCGACGCCACCGTGACGCTCGACTTCGCGCTGATGCGCCTCGCCGGCCTGATCGAGAACTTGCTGATCTATCCCGCCAACATGCAGAAGAACCTCGACCGCCTCGGCGGGCTGGTGCATTCGCAGCGGCTGCTGATCGCGCTGACGCAGAAGGGCGCCAGCCGCGAGGACGCCTACAAATACGTCCAGCGCAACGCCATGCCGGTCTGGCGCGGCGAAGGCGATTTCCAGACGCTGCTCAAGAAAGATCCCGACGTGAAGAAGCATCTGAGCGATGCCGAGATCGAAGAGCAGTTCGACCTCGGCTATCACTTCAAGCACGTCGACACGATCTTCAAGCGCGTGTTCGGCGAGAGCTGATTATTCCGCCGGCGCAGGCGTAACAGTCTTCGCCGGCGCCCCGTAAAGCCGCATCAGCACGAAGGTCACGGCCAGGATCGCCAGATAGACCATAAGCTGCATCGCGGTCGGCTGGTCGGTGTAGCCGATCAGCGTGTGCAGCGCCTTGCCGAGGCAAGCTTGAATCCGAAAGCAGCCAGCCGGAATCCCACACCACATTGTCGAGCGCGGTCAGCCAATTGGCCTTTTCCAGGAACGCCGCCGCCTGCGCCGCCATGCCGGCGGCCAACAGCGCAATCAGGATCGTGGTGGTCGCAAACAGCGCGCGCGTCGGAATCTTCACCAGGCCGAAATAGGTCAGCATGCAGACGAGCGCGCCGAGCACGAGGCCGGTAAGGCCGCCGAGCGCCACGCTCAATCCGCTGTCGCTGCCGCCGGCCAGAACGCCGTAGAGGAACAGCACGACTTCGCTGCCCTCGCGCAGCACGGCGACGCCGACCACGATCGCGAGCGCCAGCAGCGATTTCGATCCCTCGACCACCGCCCTTCCCGCGTCCCGCAACTCGCCGGCGAGTTCGGCGCCGTGGCGCGCCATCCAGACATTGTGCCAGGTCAGCATCACGACGGCGACGATAAGGATCGCGGCGTTGAACAGCTCCTGCCCCATGCCGGCGAACAGGTTCGACAGGGCGCCGGCAAAGGCCGCGACCACGCAGGCCGCGAGAATGCCCGCGAGCACACCGCCGGCGATCCACTGGTTGCGGTGCGGCACCGTGCGCGTGACCGCAAGCACGATGCCGACGATCAGGCCGGCCTCGAAGACTTCACGGAATACGATGATCAGTGCGGCGATCACGATTTCTTCTTATTTTACGACCAGCGCGCCGCGGGCGACCTTCTCGTTATATTCGTCGAAGAACTCGTAGCGGCCCGGCTTCTGGGCGCGGACATTGATGGTGGCGTCGCTGGAGCCGGCGACCACCTTCTCCACCTTCAGGGTCTTGCTTTCGAATTCCATCGCCTTGGCATCGAGGTTCTTCAGCTTGATCACGATCGGCGTGTTGGCGGGCGCGCTGACCTCGGCCGGATCGAACTTCTTGTCCTTGTAGCTCAGCTGAATCTCGGTCGCGCTCTGCGCGCGGGCTGCGCCAGCGGCGGCGATCGAAACAAGCGCCATGGCGGCGAACACGGTGAGCTTCGGGAGCGTACGCGAGAAAGACATGCTGGCTTTTCCAATATGGCTGAAATGGTCCGCCGTTGGCATACGCTGCCCGAAGCCCCGCCGTGAAGGGGCAAAACGCCGTTCCAAATTGGAGACGTTCTAAACGGGCAACCGCTTGGCAGGACTTCCGTTTCGCATCTCGCTCGACCCTTGCCCGTGGCTGTCATCAGGGGTACTCGGCCGGCCGTCCCAGCAGTTTTCCGGCCTTGCCAACGCGATTCAAATCGTTCCAAATTGTCACATTCGTCGAAACGTGCGAGACCCCGCCGGCAACCCTCAAAGCAACCCAACGGTAACCGCAGATCGGCTAAGGTCGCAGCGTGTCAGCCCCGCCCACCATCCTCGTCTTCGACTCCGGCCTTGGCGGCCTCACGGTGCTGCGCGAGATCGTCGGCGCCCGGCCCGACGCGCACTACGTCTATGTCGCCGACGATGCGTTCTTTCCCTATGGCCACCACAGCGAGGAGCAGATCATCGCCCGCGTGGTGCCGCTGGTCGGCGAGTTGATCGCGCGCCATGCCCCGGTTTTGGTGGTGATTGCCTGCAACACCGCTTCCACGCTCGTGATGTCGCATCTGCGCAGCGCCTACAGCGTGCCGTTCGTCGGCACCGTGCCTGCGATCAAGCCGGCCTGCGCCAGTTCGAAGACCAAGCGCGTGTCGGTGCTGGGCACCAAGGGCACCGTCAAGCGCGAATACACCAGGCGTCTGATCGATGATTTCGCGCAAGGCTGCGAAGTGACGCTGGTGGGATCGGCGGAACTCGCCGCGCTCGCCGAGTCCGCCCTCAGCGGCCACGACGTGCGCGACGAGGATATCGCCGCCGAGCTCGCCCCCTGCTTTGTCGGAGACGGCACGGATCGCACCGACACCGTCGTGCTGGCCTGCACCCACTATCCGCTGTTGCTCGAGCGGCTGAAAAGGCTCGCGCCGTGGCCGGTCGAATGGATCGATCCCGCGCCCGCCATCGCCCGGCGCGTGTCCGACCTGCTCGGATCTCCGCGCCGCGAAAGCGATACGGCCGGGGCCGAGATGTTTTTTACATCCAACCGGCCGCACACGCTGAGCCAGGCGCTGATGCCGTTCTTCGGCGGCCGCGTCCCGGCGTAAAGCCCACTGTGGCTTGCAAAGACAGACTGAAAGTAACCCAGCGACCACGATAGCCAACGGGTTTTGGAGCAACGGGGACCTTCCAGGCCCGGGATCGGACATGTCCATTGATCCGAATCGGTCTTGATCCGCCTACTGCCTTGCAACCTTGACGCGCCATTCGAAAAGATTAAACTTCACGAGATCTCGACTTCCCGAAAATTGCACGAAGGGGGCGAGTTATGGCGACAGCCGAAGACTACTATCCAAGCCCCAACACGCGCCGTTTGCGCATCTTCTCTTTCGATCCAGCGCTTGCCGCACGCTATGATCTCGCAGGCATCAGCGGCATAACGATCGAAATTCCGTGGGAAAGCGATCTAAAGCCGGGTCCTATCGGCGAATATGTAGAGGTCATCGACATCGACCCCGGCAGCAATGCCGCCTACGCGCCGGTCGACTTGAACTCGCCATCGCTGCTCGCAACCGATGGCCTTCAGCCATCGGAATCCGATCCGCGTTTCCACCAGCAGATGTGTTACGCGGTTGCGATGAAGACGATCGAGCACTTCGAGCGCGCTCTGGGACGAAAGGCGCTCTGGTCTTCGCACCGGGCGCAAGGCGGCCCGGGCTATTCCGAAAACTATGTTCCCAGGCTGCGGATCTATCCGCATGCATTGCGCCAGCAGAACGCGTTTTACAGTCCGCAGAAGAAGGCCCTGTTGTTCGGATATTTCGTCACCACGGCAAACGACGGAAGGAATACGCCGGGAACGACGGTCTTCAGTTGCCTGTCGCATGATATCATCGCGCACGAAACGACGCATGCTCTTCTCGACGGCGTGCATCCGCGCTTCAACGAGCCGGTCAATGAAGACGTGCTGGCGTTTCACGAAGCCTTTGCCGACATCGTGGCGCTATTCCAGCACTTTTCGCTATCCAGGAGTGTTGCGCGACCAGATCGCGCGTACCCGTGGTGATCTCGCTCGTCAAAGCGTGCTGGGCCAACTCGCACAGCAGTTTGCCCTAGCGTCAGGACGCGGCGACGCACTGCGCAGTTATCTCGGGAAGACGAACGAGAAAGGCGAATGGGAGCCGATAAAGCCGGATCCCACGGTTCTCGGGCAGACCTCCGAACCGCATGACCGCGGCGCAATTCTCGTTGCAGCAGTCTTCGGCGCATTCGCGAAGGTCTACCAGGCGCGCACGCACGATCTGTTCCGCATCGCCACTGAAGGCACCGGCGTCCTGCGCGAGGGGGACATCCATCCTGATCTCGTGAATCGCCTTGCAGAGGAGGCTCGTCGCGCCGCTGACCGGGCGCTCCAGATGTGCATTCGCGCCATTGACTATTGTCCGCCGGTCGGAGATCACGTTCGGCGCATATCTGCGCGCGATTGTCACTGCCGATCACGACATAAACCCGATCGATCAGCAAAATTGGCGGCTGGCTTTCATCGAGAGCTTCCGCGAATGGGGAATAGCGCCGCGCGGTGCCCGGTCCATGGCGGAGGACAGCTTGCTCTGGCCGACGGAGCAGGACGTCATCAGCGAGCAAGTCAAATACGAACGGACGCAGGCACAGACACAGGTCAAGTACGAACAGAAGCAGGCCTCGTACAAGCCCGGAAGCTTCGGCGGTGATGCTTACTTCGCAGCCCTGCGCGGCCGCAACGCGATGACGAAGCTGTTCAGTCAGGAGGCCCCGCCGTCCGCTGACGACAGATACTCGCGCAAGGTTGCCAGATCTGCGCCAACGTCTCCGGCCACGTCCCGCAACGTGCTCACGCCGGCGCGATTATCGATGCCACGCTTCAAAACTTGGCTGGATGCCGACAAGCAGGCGGGGATGTTTCACGCTTGGCTGATCGACGAGGATCTGGCCTGGCTATCCCTGGCCCTCGGTCTGGTCGTCGACGTCAGCGACCTGCCGATGACGATCTCTGCAAGAAATAGCCGGGCAAGCATCGAGGTGCATTCCGTGCGTACAGCCATAAAGCAGGGGGCGCTCGGATGGCCGGAACAGCACATGGTCGTGGTCCTCACGCAGTGGCGTGCGGGATTTTTCGACAAGGGCAAACAGAAAGCGAAGGATCAGTCCCCGGGCGCATTCGACGATCCGGAGCGGGATTTCAAATATCGCGCCGGCTGCACACTGCTGATCGACCCGGAAGAAATGCAGATCCGCAGGGTCATCCGGACGCCGGGCACGGTGGCTGACGAAGACGAACTCAACCGCATGCGGGACTACCTGCTTGGTGGCCTCATGCCACCGAATGCCTTTGCGCCGGTTACAGACCGATTTGCGGCAAATGCTGAGCCCTTCGCGTTCCTTCATTCTCACGGCGGAGAGTGACCATGGCCAAGAAGGCTGCGGCCAAAACCGGCCACGCTAAAAAGAGCAAGAAGGCGAAGAAAGCCAAGAAGACCAAGACCAGGAAGAAGGCCAGGAAACCAGCGCCAGCCGATGCGGGCAAAGCCGATGGAGCGAGCGCTTCCGCCGGCGCCATGAAGCCGCCCCCTGGCGGCGCCGTGGTTCGCATGTACCGTATCGGGCACGGCGACTGCTTTCTTATCGCGTTTGACGGTGAGAACCGGGAGAAGCCAGCCTATGTGCTGATTGACTGCGGCTACAAGCCGGGATCGCCAGGCAAGCTCGCCCAGCCTACCAAGGTGAAAGAGATCGGCGCGCACATCATCGCGACCACCGGGGGCTTCGTCGACGTCGGCATCGTGACGCATGAACACCAGGACCACGTCAACGGCCTGACGTCCGGCAACTTCCCCGGGCTCAAGGTGGGCAAGGTCTGGTTCGCCTGGACCGAAAATCCCAAGGACGATATCGCCAATCAGCTGCGCAAGAAGTTCAAGGACAGACTGCTCGGCATGATCGACACCCGCGCCAATCTCATGGGCCTTGGCAAGACTGACATCGCTGGCAAGCTCGACTTGTATCTTGAATTCGAGCTGGGCGAAAATCCGGATGACTTCAACGGTGCCAATCACCTTGCTGCCGCTGGAAAGGACCCCGCCAGTTCTGCAAACAAGATCGCGATGAAATTTCTCCGCGATTGTGCCGAGGGAGACCCGGAGTACATCTATCCACACCAGAAGGTGCTCGCGGTCCCGGGCGCAAAAAGCGCGCGCGTCTTTGCGCTTGGCCCACCGCACGATATTAGCAAGATCGATGACCTCGATCCGGTTGGGGACGAGACGTTCGGCGACGACCATGCATTGGGCGCTGGCGCCGCCGGGAGTGCAGGCGGTTCGTCGAAAGGCTCTCCATTTTCGCGGCGCCACGTGATTCCGCTCGATCAGGCCGTCATCGATCCCACGTTTGGAACATTTTTTAGCAACTACTATGGAGCCGACAGCATCGCCGTAGCCGAAACGGACGACGGCAAGGAGATTGCGCCCAACGCCGGCTGGCGCCGCATGACCGCCGACGACGCCGCAGATGCGGGCGCGCTGGCGCTCGCAATGAACAATGCCACAAACAATGCAAGCCTCGTCCTGGCATTCGAACTGTCCAAGGGCGGCAAGGTCCTGCTCTTCGTTGGCGATGCGCAGGCCGGCAATTGGCGGTCCTGGTCCGAAGACGATTTCGATGACGAGGGCGCGAAGGTCACCGCGGAGGAGTTGCTGGGACGTACCGTGTTATACAAGGTTGGTCATCACGGCAGTCACAATGCGACGATGAAGGGCAAGGCTGGGTCCCACGCGGCAAGTCTTGCGGTGATGGCGCAGAGCAAGCATGCAGCGGAGTTCGTCGCGATGATTACCGCGGTTGAGGCCTGGGCGCATCAAAGACCCAAACCTGACTGGAACCATCCGTTCCCGGCAATCAAGCAGGCGCTCGTGAACAAAGCCGGGGGGCGCGTCTTGCAAACGGATTCGAGCTTGCCAGACAAGCCGGCCGGCGATGGAGCAAGCGGTTGGCAGGCCTTTTTGGATCGAGTGACCGAAACTCCCCTTTATTTTGAACTGAGGATCAATGCATGACCTGAATGGTCATGTCCGCTGAACTCCGCTTGGCAGCAAGGTCACGCTGAGACATCGCATTGCATCCCGCGACGTCGGTTCCCGGGTCCGAAACGGACAAGCTGATGCACTCGCCCCGTTTCCGCTCCTGAGGGGTGAATGCACCTGCATTGCAACAGTCCTACCGCTCCGCGTTGACGAGCTGATAGGCGCCGCGCTCGAACGCGTCGTAGACGGCCAGCGCCTTGGCGTCCGCGAACGGCAGATACTGCATCATGATCACGCCGGCGATGCCGCGCGCCGGATCGATCCAGAAGAACGTGTTGTTGATGCCGCCCCAGCTCAGGCTGCCGGGAGAGCGCTTGCCGGGCACCTGATCGGCCGTGATGAGGAAGCCGAGCCCCCATTTGTCGCGGCCGTCAGCGATAAAGGTGAAGTCGGCGCTGCGCGGCAGCGCGCTCGTGAGCGCGGGGACCGAGACCGCGCCGATGTGGTTCTGGCCCATCAGCGCCACCGTCTCGGCCTTGAGCACCCGCGCCCCGTCGAGCGCGCCGCCGTTGAGCAGCATGCGCACGAAGCGCCCGTAGTCATCGGCGGTCGAGGCCAGCCCGCCGCCGCCGATCGGCGCCGCGATGGTGAGTCCGAGCTGCGGTTTTTGCAGTTCGACGGCGCCATCCATGCGCTCGCCGCCGCGCTGCTGCTGGGCGACGAGGCGCGGCCCCTTTGCCTCCGGCACGTTGTAGGAGGTGTCATCCATCTTGAGCGGGGCAAAGATGTGCTGGCGGAAATACTCCTCGAGCTTCTGGCCGGACACCACCTCGACCAGCTTGCCGACGACGTCGGTGCTGGTGCTGTAGTGCCAGCGCTCGCCCGGATCGAACAGCAGCGGTCCGCCGAACGGATAGGTTTCGCCGGCGCGCGGCTTGAGATCGCGCCAAATCTCGCTGGTGAACGGATAGGCCAATCCGGACGTGTGCGTCAGGAAGTGTCTTACGGTCGGCGGTCGCGATGCCGGGCGAACCTGGTAGGCGCCGGTCGCCTTGTCGAAGGATTCGAATGACTTTCACCCCGACAAGCTCCGGCAGGTATTTTTCGGCCGGGTCGTCGAGACCAAGGCGGCCCTGCTCGATCAGTTGCATCAACGCCACCGACGTGATCGCCTTGGTCATCGAGGCGATACGAAACAGCGCGTCTGATGTCAGCGGGCGCCCGGTCGCGACGTCGGCGACGCCGAAGGCGCTCTGATAGAGCACCTTATCGCGATCGGTGACCAGCGCGACCACGCCCGGCACGTCCTTGCGCTCGACCGCGCCGCGCAGGCTTGCGTCAAGGGCCAAACTCCCTGGTGAATTCTGTGCACTCGCAGTTCCAGTCAACGCAGCAACTCCAACGCTTATGGTGAAGAGAATTTCGGCAGTCTTCTTGTACATGGAAGCCTCCCTGTTGCGCATGACGCGGGCAACGCCCGCGCAGCTCTCCCGAAGCTTTTTTTGTTCGAAGCCGACTTGACGACAGCGACAGGTACACGCCTCGCGGCGGCCTGTCGCGTCGTGACATTAGCATTCGCTATTCGTTGAGTCCCGGATTCCCGCGATCGCGCGTTACGCGGGCGCGAGCAACGGCGGACAGGTGTGTGTGGGCACTAGCCCAAGGATTTATCCATATGATATCGGTCCCCAATTCTTGAATTGGTATTCGATCAAGGAGCTTCCTGCTTGACCTCCGCAAAACCTGCGCCGCTCAACCGCCTGCGCCAGCTATGGCGGGAGGGACGCCCGACCTTCGGCGCAATCGCGACCATTCCCTCGATCCAGACCGTGCAGATCATGGCGCGCTCCGGAATCGACTGGATCATCGTCGATCTCGAGCACGGGCCGATCGATCTCGGCTCGGCGCATGCGATGATCACGGCCACCGCAGGCACGCCCTGCGTGCCGATGGTGCGGATTGCCGCCAACGAGCCGTGGCTGGCGAAGGCGCCGATGGACCTCGGCGCGCTCGGCATCAATTTTCCGATGATCTGCAGCCGCGAAGACGCCGAAAAGGCCGTGCGCAGCGTGCGCTACCCGCCCAAGGGCGACCGGCTGTGGGGCCCGTTCCACGCGCCGTTCCGCTGGGGCGTGTCGATGGCGGAATACATGGCGACGGCCGACGACGACATGATCTGCATGATCACCATCGAACATGTCGAGGCGGTCGAGCGCATCGACGAGATCATGGCAACGCCCGGCATCGACCTCGCGGTGATCGGCCCCGGCGACCTCGCCACCTCCATCAACAAGCGCGGCCTGCCCGACGATCCCGAGGTGCTGGCGCTGATGGCGCGCGCCGAGGCCGGCATCCTCAGGAGCGGCGTGCCGATCGGCGGCGTCGCCCGCACCGCCGAGCAGGCCAACCGGATGATCGAGCGTGGCTACGTCGCGCTGGCGCTCGGCTTCGACTGGTCGCTGTTCCAGCGCGGCATCGCCGCGAGCTTTGACGGGATCAAGCGATAGATGCCGAGACGGGCGGCGCTTCCAGCACCGCGCAAGCGCTGCTAGGCTTTCCCGACAGGGAGAAAACACATGATCAAAAAACTTCTGCTCGGACTGACCGTCGTGGCTGTCGCGGGCGCCGGTGTCGCCATCGCGCAGCAATCCGGCATCAAACGCACGCCGCTGCAAAAGCTCGATTTCCCGGCCGGCTACAACACCGTCACCGCGATTGCGGAAGTTCCCGCCGGCGGCGCTGCGGGCCGCCATACCCATCCGGGCGCCGAAACCGGTTATGTGCTCGAAGGCGAACTCGAGCTTGTCATCGACGGCCAGCCGCCGATGAAAATCAAGGCAGGCGAATCCTACCAAATCCCCGAAGGCGCCATTCACGACGCAAAAGCCGGCGACAAGCCCTTCAAAGTGCTAGGGGTTTACGTGGTGAAGGCCGGGGAGCCGCTGGCCAAGCCGGCGCCGTAAGGCGATCTCGCTGGCGTCAAATTGCCGGGTTCGTGCTAGATGAAGTGACGGCAGGCCGCCGGAGCGGCCTGGCGGTCTTTCTGATTTGTTTGTTGCGGAAACCCTGAGCTGAGTGATGCGCGGAACGGTTCGAAAAATCACACTACCGCGCCGCCTGGTCGCCGACCTCATGCACGCGTCGATGCGCGTGCCCTTTGTCTCGCTCGCGCGACCGCTTCAGATCCGCGCCCTGCAGGAGGCCCGCGCCCAGGCCGCCCAGCGGCCCGGCTGGGCTGCGATCTTCGTCAAGGCCTTCGCGCTGGTGGCGAAGGAAGAGCCGATCCTGCGCACCCTCTACGTCAAATGGCCTTTGCCCGCCTTTTACGAACTGCCCCGCAGCGTCGCGATGGTGGCGATCGCCAGGGTTGAGGACGGCCAGGATTGCGTGCTGCCGCAAAAGGTCGCGGCCCCCGATGAAATGCCGCTTGCCGAGGTCGACGCCCTGATCCGGCATGCCAAGGAGGCGCCGATTAACGAGGTGCCGGCGTTCCGGAAGATCTTGCGAACCACCCGGCTGCCGCTGCCGCTGCGGCGGCTGTTCTGGGCCGTCGGGCTCAATTTCGGCCGCCAGCGGGCCAATTATTTCGGCAGTTTTGGCGTCACTTCGGTGGCCGCCTACGGCGCCGGCCAGCTCCATGCCATCAGCCCAGGGCCGTTTGTCCTCAGCTATGGGGTGGAAAAGCCCGACCAGACCATCGAGGTGGTGCTGCGCTGGGATCACCGGGTTACCGACGCGGCCCCGATGGCCAGGGCGTTGAACCGGCTGGAACAGGTGCTGAACGGTGAAATCGCCGCTGAGTTGCGGGTAAACCGGCAGCAAAGCGAGCCCAAACCGGTCCGGGCGGTCGCGACCTGACGGGGCCGATTTGGTCCGGAAACCGGGCCGTTTTCGTTGACAGAACGGTGGTTTCTCCCTAAGAACCCGCTTGCTCGCGGGCCGGTTTCGGCCCGCGATGCGTTTCGCGACCCGTGGTCTTCCCCGAGCTTTCGAGGCGGACCTGTCGGCCCCGGCCCTGCCGGTGCACAGGAGGGCGCGTTTCCTCAATACTCAAACCTAATGCAGAGGACGCGATGACAAAGCGCAGTGAGGCGAAATACAAGATCGATCGCCGTATGGGCCAGAATATCTGGGGCCGCCCCAAGAGCCCCGTGAACCGCCGTGAATATGGCCCCGGCCAGCACGGCCAGCGCCGCAAGGGCAAGCTGTCCGACTTCGGCGTGCAGCTCCGCGCCAAGCAGAAGCTCAAGGGCTATTACGCCAACATCAGCGAGCGCCAGTTCCACGGCATCTATGTCGAGGCCGGCCGGATGAAGGGCGACACCGGCGAGAACCTGATCGGCCTGCTGGAGCGCCGTCTCGACACGGTCGTCTATCGCGCCAAGTTCGTCGCCACGATGTTCGCCGCCCGCCAGTTCATCAACCACGGCCACATCAAGGTGAACGGCCGCCGCGTCAACATTTCGAGCTACAAACTCAAGCCCGGCGACCTCGTCGAGATCAAGGAATCCTCCAAGCAGCTCACCCACGTTCTGGAAGCAAGCCAGCTCGGCGAGCGCGACGTGCCTGATTTCATCGAAGCCGATCACGGCAAGATGACCGCGAAGTTCAACCGCATCCCGGCGCTGTCGGACGTGCCGTTCGCGGTGCAGATGGAGCCGCATCTGATCGTCGAATTCTATTCGCGCTGATCGGATTTCGGTTCCGAGATATCAAGGGCCCCGGTTTTGCCGGGGCCTTTTTGCATGAGGTTCAAAGATCCGATCGCCGCGTCAGACCGCCATTGCCTTCTTCGCCGCCTGCGCGAGAAAGCCTGAGCGCGTGAACCCTTCCCGTTCGGCGTAGCGATCGATTTGATCGAGCACGTCGGCTGGCATCGTCACGTTGATGCGAACGCTCTTCACCTCCGCGGCAGGCGCCGCGATGAGGACGGCGACGCCATCCTTGTTTTGCGCATCCCTCATGATCTCTTCGAGCGAGCTTGGTTCTGGCGCGGCTTCGCCATCGGCTGCCAAGCCTTCAAGATGCAGTGCGAGAGCTTCTGCGCCCATGTCGCGGGCGTCATCGAGAGTCTTGCCGGCGCTGATCACGCCGGGAAGGTCCGGAAACGATACGCCGTAGTCGCTACCCGGCTCTTTATGGATCAAGGCGATGTACTGTCGCATTTTCTATTCACTCCTCTGCCTCTCGCGAGGGCGGACCGCTGGCCCATTCCTATCTCGTCTATTTCAGCTTCAGACCGGCTTGCTTTTCGATGCTTCTGAACGTTCCGGTCGGGATATCTCTCCGCGGGTGAGGCACCGTCACTCGCCCCGGTTTGGTCGGATGCTTGAACTGGACATGACTTCCTTTTTGGGCGACCTGCACCCAGCCGTCCGCCTTCAACGCGGAAATAATGCCCTTCGAGTTCATAAGTATTTATACACACTTCAATATACAATTTCAAGTGTATAAATACACACTAGAACCCCACCTTGACGTGAGGCGCCGGACGCGTGCTTTTGCCGGCCATAACAATGTGAGTGAGAAAGACCTCCCCATGCACTACACCCCTGCCCCGCGCGATCCCAAGGCTGACCCCATCCGCATCAACCTGCTGTCGGACACGCAGACGCGGCCGACACCGGCGATGCGCGAGGCGATGGCGCGGGCCGAGGTCGGCGACGAGCAGATCGGCGACGATCCGACGGTGAACCTGCTGTGCGAACGCGTGGCGGACCTGCTCGGCAAGGAAGCCGCCGTGTTCATGCCCTCGGGCACCATGTGCAACGTCGCGGCGACGCTGGCCCATTGCCGGCCGGGCGATGAAATTCTGGCGCATGTCAGCGCGCATATCATTGCCCGTGAAGGCGGCGCGCATGCCGCGCTTGGCGGATTTCAGATCACGCCGCTGACGGGCGACGACGGGCAATTCGCGCCGGAAACCTTTCGCGCCGCGCTGCATCCGCGCTCGCGCTACCAGCCGCCGCAGACCGTCGTCAGCGTCGAGCAGACCGCCAATATCGGCGGCGGCACGATCTGGAAGAAAACGGCGCTGGATGAAGTGGTCGCGATCGCCAAGGCGAACGGGCTCATCACCCATATGGACGGCGCGCGGCTGCTGAACGCCTGCGTCGCGACAAAAATATCGGCGCGCGACATGGCCGCGGGCTGGGATTCCGCCTGGATCGATTTCTCAAAAGGCCTCGGCGCGCCGATCGGCGGCGTCATTGCCGGTTCGCGCCAGTTCATCGACGATGTCTGGCGCTGGAAGCAGCGCCTCGGCGGATCGATGCGGCAGGCCGGCATAGCTGCAGCCGCCTGCGTCTATGCGCTCGACCATCATGTCGACCGCCTCGCCGACGACCACGCCAATGCGCGGGCGCTGGCGCGCGGGCTGTCGCAGATCAACGGCATCGAGGTGCAGGCGCCCGAGACCAATCTGGTGTTCTTCAAGCCCGACGGCGCCGGCGTCGCCGGCGACAAAATGGTCGAGGCCTTGCGCAAGCGCGGCGTTCTGCTCGCGATGATGGACGGCCGCATTCGCGCCTGCACGCATCTCGACGTCAGCGCTGCGATGATCGAGGAGACGGTCGGCATCGTGCGCGAGATCGTCCGCGGGGCGTGAACGAACTCAGGCAACGGCAGCGGTGCGCGCCCGCCACAGCGCACTGCCGAGCAGGACATACGTCGCGCCGGTCCACAGCGCCTGCCAGTTCTCGAAGCCTTCGTTGAGAACGACATAGACCGCTGACATCGCGAACAGCCCGGCGAATACGGCTTCCGCGAGCGGCCGCTCGCCGGATTTCGAACCGTTGAGGAATGCCAAGGTCCAGAACGGCACCACGGCCATGGTCAGGGCGGCGAACGGGAAATCGCGCCAGCGCGCGTCGAAGATCAGGCTGAGCGCGGTTTGCGCGGCAATGAGCGTCGTCACGATCAGCGTGACGCCCAGCATGTTGGCCATGAAAAACGGCGTCAGGCCCTTGGTCGGCCCCAGCACCTCAAGAAACGACGGAAGCCCGCGTCCCGACATCAAGGCGTAGGTGGACAGCAGCGGCGCTGTCACTGCCGCCACCAGCAAGAAGCCCTGAACCAGCCAACCGCCGAGCCCGTAGCTTTCGTGCAGCATCTTGTCGGCGCTCACGCCCAGCAGGATTCCGCCGATCGTCGCGGACATGGCGACCGCGAGCCACGATGCCACGGCCGGCGGCGACGGCCGGGGCTTCGGCGTAAACAAGGCGACTGCGAATACGCAGATGCAAAGCAACAGCCCGCCCGCCATCTGCAGCTTCCAGAACGGATAGTTGCTGATCGCCACCCCTGCCGGATATTTCAGCTTGCGTTCGGCCCCGTCGAACAGCCCCCAATAGCCGCCTACGGTTCCTTCCCAGCGGCGCTTCCACGGCTCGTCATAGGCCTCGAAAAAATTGACGCGAAAATTGTCCTGCCTGGCCCGCTCGAGAATCTCGGAAATGAAACGCGCCTGATTGACGCGGGAAGCCAGCGCGCCGTCGCGCATCCGCCCATGGCTCGGCCAGCCGGTTTCGCCGATCAGGATCTCCTTGCCGGGAAAGGCTGCCACCACCTGCTTGCGAAAGTTGTCGACATGCGCGGCCGCTTCTTCGGCGCGCGGCGGAACGTCCTCCCAATAGGGCAGGAAATGGGCGGTGACGAAATCGACATCCTCGCCCACTTCGCGGTAGCGCATCCAGAATTCCCAGACATCGGCATAGGTCACCGGCACGTTCACGCGCGGCTTGACCGAGCGGATGATCTGGCGAAGGTCGCTCACCGTCATCTCGCCGCGCAGCAGCACTTCGCTGCCGACGATGACCGCCGCGACCGTGCCGGGATGGTCCTTCACCAGCCCGACCGCAATGTCGGCGAGGTGGGCGTTCTTCGCGCGATCGCGTCCGATCCAGATGCCGAGCAGCACCTTCAATCCGACCTGGGACGCAAGCTCGGGCACCTTGTCGAGCCCGTTGTCGATGGAATAGGTGCGGATGCATTTGGAGACCTTGGCGAGTTCGCGTAAGTCCTGCGCGATCTGCTCCGGACGGACGATCAGCGTCGGGTCATGCGGGGTCTGATCGTCCCTGAACGGCGCGTAGGAAACGCACTCCAGCTTCGCCGCCCCATCGATCGGCGCGCGCGTCAGCGCCACCGGCGTGGCCAGCCACCACCACACCGCGGCAACGATGCCCAGCGATACGAAGAAAAGCGCCAGCGGCGTGCGAAAGCCGATCGTCCTGCTCCCAAATCAGTGAATATATTCGCTTATTTAGCGGTGCGCGAAAGCCCTGTCGACCCGCCGGCCGGCATAGCCACGCGCACAATTGCACCGAGACACGGAAGCGGCGATATTAGGCCTGCTTCAAACAAGAAGCATCAAGAGTGAGCCTTGTTTTGCTCAAGATTGATCACGACTCGGCGAGTGAAACGATGCCATTCAAGCGATTTTCCCGGCGACAATTTGGCAGGATTGCAGGCTGGTCGGCGCTCGGCATGCCGATGCTGTCGGCCGGATCCGGAATGGCCCAGTCGAACGCGGACAGCGCAACACGGAATCGAACGGCCGCTTCCGGTTTTCCGAACGGGTTTCTGTGGGGCACCGCGACCTCGTCGTATCAGGTCGAGGGAGCCGTGAACGAGGATGGCCGCGGTCCGTCGATCTGGGACCGCTTCACCCGCACGCCCGGGACCATCTCCGACAACAGCAACGGCGATACCGCGACCGACCACTATCATCTCTACAAGGAAGACATCCAGTTGATGAAGGCGCTGGGCGCAAAGGCCTATCGATTCTCGATCGCCTGGCCGCGCGTCTTCCCGGAAGGCGCCGGCGCGCCAAATCCAAAGGGTCTCGATTTCTACAACCGCCTTGTCGACGAGTTGCTGGCGAACGGCATCGCGCCGTTCGCGACGCTGTATCATTGGGACCTGCCGCAGGCGTTGCAGGATCGGTTCGGCGGCTGGACCTCGCGCGATACGTCAAAGGCATTTGCGGACTACGGAGCTTATGTCGCGGGGCGCCTCGGCGATCGCGTGAAGCACTTCTTCACCATCAACGAATGCTCCAGGCTCGTCCATCACGGCCATGAATGGGGCGCTGATGCGCCGGGGCTCAAACTATCCCCATCGGAGGTGAAGCAGGTCCGGCACAACGTCGCGCTGGGGCACGGTCTCGCGGTTCAGGCGATCCGGGCCAATGGACCGGCCGGAATCAAGGTCGGTCCGGCGGAGAATGCCGTGAGCTGCATCCCGGCCATCGAAACGCCTGCAAACATCCGCGCAGCCGAGATCGCGACGCGCGAGCTCAATGCCGGCTATCTGACGGTCATGCTCGAGGGAAAATACACCGATGCCTATCTCGCGCAGGCCGGCAAAGAGGGTCCGAAATACACCGCCGAAGATCTGCGCATCATCTCCTCCCCGATCGATTTTGTCGGGCTGAATGTCTACATGCCCGATCATTACGTCGTTGCGGCCGACAACGAACGCGGCTTCACGCTGGCGCCATTTCCCAAATCGTTCCCGCACATGAAGGCGGCCTGGCTCAGGCCCGGCCCCGAGACAATGTATTGGGTGCCGCGCCACGTCGCAAAACTGTGGAACGTGAAGTCGATCTACATCACCGAGAACGGAACGTCCGGAAGCGACCAGCCGGCCGCGGACGGCACCATCTACGACGTCGATCGCATCATGTACCTGCGCAACTATCTGACGCAGTTGCAGCGCGCGACGTCCGAGGGCGTGCCGGTGCACGGATACTTCCTGTGGAGCCTGATGGACAATTTCGAATGGTCGGACGGATATGAACAGCGCTTCGGCATCTATCATGTCGACTTCGATACCAAGCGCCGCACGCCAAAGCTGAGCGCGTCATTCTATCGCGAGACGATCGCGCGAAACGCCGTGGCGTAATCGGCGACGCGATTGTCAATCCTTGCGCAGACCCTTGCCCAGCGCCTCAAACATCATGGTCTTCAGCGTCAGTTGGATCCGCCCGCCTTGCGTCGGGGCCTGCACCATGAAGACAACGAGCAGGTCGTCCTGGGGATCGACGAAATAGAAACTGCCGCCCGCGCCGTCCCAGCGGTATTCGCCGAGCGGCCATGTCGTATTCGGCGGCGGTGAGGTGCGCACGGCAAAGCCAAGGCCGAAGCCGCTGCTCGGCCCCGGGAAATAGAAGGGGTCGTGAAGGATCCCGGTCTCCGGCCCGATCTGATCCGACGTCATCAGGGCGACCGTCTCGGGCTTGAGGTACCGCTTGCCGTCCAGCTCGCCGCCGTTCAGCAGCATTTGCAGGAAGCGGGCGTAGTCGCCAGCGGTCGAGACCAGGCCCGCGCCGCCGGATTCCCAGCGCCGCGGCAATGTCGGATCCCTGATGCCGGCCACCCGAAAACGATCGACGGGAAATGCCTGGGCAATGCGCGACCACTTCGCTTCATCTGCGACATAGTATGCGGTCTCGGACATGCCGAGCGGATCGAACAGTCTCTGCTTTTCGAATTGAAACAGCGTCTGCCCCGAGGCCACCTCGACGACACGGCCGAGCACGTCGGTCGAATGGCTGTAGTTCCAGCGCACGGCGGGCTGGTCGGCGAGCGGCAGTACTCGCGATCCGGTCGGCGAATTCGGCATTGTCGAAATCGCCGGCGTACAGTTGGGGATTGGCATAGAGTTTCTGCACCACGGTTTCGCCGAAGAAGCCGTAGGTGATGCCCGAGGTATGCCGCAGCAGGTCCCTGATCGTGATCGGGCGCTTCAGCGGCTCGAGCTTGAGCGGATGTTTTCCTGCTTCATCGGAAGGATCGACGCCGACTTTTGCATCCGCAAAGGCGTGAATGTATTTCGACACGGGATCATCGAGAGCGAGCTTGCCGTCGTCGACCAGCATCATCGCGGCAACCGAGGTGACGGCCTTCGACATCGAATAGATCTGGAAGATCGTATCCGGCGTCATCGGCTGGCTGGACGCAGGGTCCCGCACGCCGAAACATTCGAGATCAACGAGCTTGCCATGCTGCTGGATCAGCATGACGGCGCCGGGAATCTTGCCGGTCGTGATCTCGTTGCGAACGTAGTCGCCCATCCGGTCGAGCGCCGCGCGTGAAAAAGTTGGCGCGTCTGGCGCCTTCGGCTCGCCCCGCAACTCGATGCGGCCAGCCGCCGAGAACAAGCAGCGCGAGCGCCGCTACAATGAGGCTGCGCCCTGCGGCGCCGTCAGTTCTCCAGCGCTTCATAGACCATCTGCTTCAGCGTCCGCTGGATACGCTGGCGCTCCGTCGGCGTTTGCTCCAGCACCACGAAGAACATGTCCTGCTTGCGGTCGATCACCATGTAGCAGCCGGCGGCGCCGTCCCATTTCAGTTCGCCGAGCGATCCCGGCGGCGGCGGCTTGGCGTTACCGGGATCGGTGCGCACGGCAAGCCCGAGCCCCATGCCGAAGCCGTCACCGGGAAAATAGAAATGATCCCGCGCAACGCCGGAGTCCTTGCCGGTATGGTCCGATGCCATCAGTTCGAACGTCTTCGGGCTGAGATAGGTCTTGCCGTCGAACGTACCGCCATTGAGCAGCATCTGCGCAAATTTCGAGAAATCCGACATGGTCGAAACCATGCCGCCGCTGGCGGATTCCCACTTCTGGCGAACCTCGGTCCTGTACAGGCGGCCGACCCGGAAATCGCTGTCGTTCGGCACCGGCTGGGCGAGCCGCTGCAGCCGCTCCGGTTCGGTGACGAAGAAGTTGGTGTCGGTCATGCCGAGCGGATCGAGCAGCTTTTCCTTTTCGATCTCGAGCAATGATTTTCCGGACACGATCTCCATGATCCGCGCCAGGATGTCGGTGGAATGGCCGTATTGCCAGAGCGCGCCCGGCTGGTTGTGCAGCGGCAGCTTGGCGATCCGCTCGGCGAATTCGGCGAGGTCGAATTCGCCCGCGTAGAGGTTGGCATCCTTGTAGGCCTTGCGCACCAGGCTGTCGCCATAGAAGCCGTAGGTGATGCCGGAGGTATGACGAAACAGGTCGAGAATGGTGATGGGCCTGGTCAGCGGCACCAGTTCGAGCGTCTTGCTGCCGTCCTCGGCCTTTTTCTCCTCACCGACCTTCATATTCGCGAAGGAGGGAATGTACTTCGAGACGGGATCGTCGAGCTTGATCTTGCCGTCCTGGACCAACTGCATCGCCACGACGGACGTAATCGCCTTGGTCAGCGAAGACAGGCGGAAGATGGTCTTGTCCGTGATCGGCGCCTTGGACGCCACGTCCTGGACGCCGAAGGTTTCGTGATAGACCGGCTTGCCGTGCTGCTGGATCAGGACGTTGGCGCCGGCGATCTTGCCGGTCGCAACCTCGTTCTTGAAGAACTCGGTGATCTTCGCAAGCTTGTCCTGGTTGAAACGCGCGCCGGCGGGGATATCGAACGTGCCTTCGGCGCGGACCTGCGGCGCTGCCACCAGTATCAGCGCGCCACAAATCAGCGCGCGCCGCCATCGACGTAAATTCATTTGGCCCCTCCGAGCTAACGGCAGGGAGTGTAGCGGCGACGCATCAGTCGGCACAAGGGCTGCCAAAGGTATCCAATGCCTGCCTGGTGCAACTGCGCGCTGGCGTCGGAGAAGCAGCAGAAGATCACTTGCGCCAGTGTGGGCGCGGCCGGGAGCGTATCGACGACGGTCCGGAGCGCGATGCCGGCTGCGCGTTCGGCGGGGAAGCGATAGATGCCGGTTGAAATCGCCGGAAAGGCCACCGAGGCAAGCGCATGTTTCTGGCAAAGTTCCATCGCGCGGCGATAGCAGGAGGCGAGCAGATCGTCCTCGCCGAGGGTGCCGCTGTTCCACACCGGCCCAACCGTGTGGATCACATGCCCGGCCTTGAGCCGATAGCCCTTGGTGATCTTGGCGTCACCAGTCTTGCAGCCGTGGAGCATTCGGCATTCGGCCACGAGCTCCGGCCCCGCAGCACGATGGATCGCGCCATCGACACCGCCCCCGCCAAGCAACGACGAATTGGCGGCGTTGACGATGGCGTCAACGCGCAAGCTTGTGATGTCGGCAACAATGACTTCCAGCCGCGCCGTGCCGATCCGGCGCGCGGCCCCGCTCAGGCTGACGCCGCCGCGCTGACGGTGACGCCCTTGTCGGCGAACAGCTGCTGCAATTCGCCGGCCTGGAACATCTCGCGAATGATGTCGCAGCCACCGACGAACTCGCCCTTGACGTAGAGCTGCGGGATGGTCGGCCAGTTCGAGTATTCCTTGATGCCGTTGCGAAGCTCGGCGGATTCCAGAACGTTCAGGCCCTTGTAGCCGACACCGACGTGATCGAGGATCTGCACCACCTGGCCCGAGAAACCGCACTGCGGAAACTGCGGCGTGCCCTTCATGAACAGCACGACGTCGTTCGACTTCACTTCGTTGTCGATGAATTGTTCGATGCTCATATTCGCTTCCTTTTGGGGCACAGCCCCCTGCGGCTTCGCCTGACGGGCCTGATCCATCTAACCCGGTCACTTGACATATATGTAGCCCAAACCGTTGTGCATCCAAAGTAAAATGGCGGGGAGCTGGCATGCACAGGCCGGCTCAGGCCCCCGGAGAGACCGCGGCCCCATAGTCTGACGGCATCAATATCATACCGGGCGAAGGCTTTTTTCCCGGACGGGAACCCCTATCTAGGACGGACTGTCCGGCAGGAACCAGTTTGCCAGACCAACGTTCTCTCCCTCAACCGGAGACACCCGTGACGAAATCAGTAGCCGCCGCCGAGTTTGCCAACCCCGCCCCGTCACTTTTCTCCGATTCCGGCACGCTCGCCCAAAATCTGGTGGAAGCCTATCTGGCTGTCCGGAATGAGACCGAGCGCCGGGCCGCTCCCTTGAGTCCCGAGGACCAGCTGATCCAGTCGATGCCGGACGCCAGTCCGGCCAAATGGCACCGCGCCCATACCACCTGGTTCTTCGAGCAATTCCTGCTCGGCGAGCACTGCGAGGGCTACCAGCCCTTCCACCCCGACTACGCCTTTTTGTTCAATTCCTATTACGTCACGGCAGGTCCCCGTCACGCCCGTCACCAGCGCGGGCATTTGACCCGCCCGAGCGCCGACGAAGTCACCGCCTATCGCCGGCATGTCGACGCCGCCGTGGTCAAGTTCTTCCAGACCGCCGGCGAGGAGCGCCTCGACAAGCTCGTGCCGCTGGTCGAGGTCGGCCTCAACCACGAGCAGCAGCATCAGGAATTGATGCTGACCGACATCCTGCACGCCTTCGCCCAGAACCCGATCCCGCCGGCCTATGATCCGTCCTGGCGCTTCCCGGCGTCGCAGCGTTCGGCGGAGGAATGGCTCACCCTCAACGAGGGCATCCACACCGTCGGCCACAGCGACGACAGTTTCCATTTCGACAACGAAAAGCCTGCGCACCGCGCCCTCGTCGGCCCGGTCAGGCTCGCCCGCAACCTCGTCACCAATGCCGAATGGCTGGCCTTCATGAAGGACGGCGGCTACGGCACGGCGACGCTGTGGCTGATGGACGGCTTTGCCACGGCGACCAACGAGGGCTGGCAAGCCCCCGGCCACTGGCGCCAGGTCGACGGCGAATGGCGGATCATGACGCTCGGCGGATTGCAGCCGATCGACCCTGCCGCCCCGGTCAGCCATGTCAGCTATTACGAGGCGGACGCCTTCGCGCGCTGGGCCGGCCGCCATCTGCCGACCGAAATGGAATGGGAGGTCGCCGCCCGCGCCGGCCAGCTCAACGACGCCTTCGGCATCGTCTGGCAGTGGACCCGCAGCGCCTACTCCCCCTACCCCGGCTACCGCGCCATCGAGGGTGCGCTGGGCGAATATAACGGCAAGTTCATGGTCAACCAGCTGGTGCTGCGCGGCTCCTCGCTTGCAACCCCGGCCGGCCACAGCCGTATCACCTACCGTAACTTCTTCTATCCCCACCACCGCTGGCAATTCACGGGGTTACGCCTCGCCGATTACGCCTGACATTTCCCATGATGAAGCGCGCCGGAAAGCGCGTTCAGGAGAGTATCATGAATGTGCATGCCGCCGCTTTGGCCCAAACCCACCAGTTCGACGAGCAGACCTCCGCCTTTGCCGGCGACGTGATCGGCGACCTGTCGCAATTTCCCAAGCGGCTGTCGCCGAAATATTTCTACGACGCCGCAGGCTCGGAGCTGTTCGAGCAGATCACGGTCCTGCCGGAATATTATCCGACCCGCACCGAGCTCGGCATCCTGCGCAGCCGCGGCGACGAGATCGCTTCCATCATTCCCAAGGGGGCCGCGCTGGTGGAATTCGGCGCCGGCGCCACCACCAAGGTCCGCCTGCTGCTGGAGCGCTGCGATTTCGGCGCCTACGTCCCGGTCGACATTTCCGGCGACTTCCTGAACGCGCAGGCGAGCGCCTTGCGCAAGGATTTTCCCGAGCTCGGCGTCTATCCGGTTGCCGCCGATTTCACCGCGCCGTTTGCCCTGCCGGCCGAGATCGAAGGGATGCCCAAGGTCGGCTTCTTTCCGGGATCGACGCTCGGCAATTTCGAGCCGGACGAAGCACGCGCCTTCCTGCGCAGCGCCCGCGACATTCTGGGCGAAGACGCGCAGATGATCATCGGCGTCGATCTCGAGAAGAACGAGCGGGTGCTTTACGACGCCTATAACGACGCCGCCGGCGTCACCGCGCGGTTCAATCTCAACGTTCTGGTCCGCATCAACCGCGAGCTCGGCGGCAATTTCGACGTTTCCGCCTTCATGCACCGCTCGGTCTATAATCGCGAGCGCCATCGCATCGAGATGCACCTGATCGCCAAGAAGGCACAGACCGTGCGCATCCTCGGGCGGAATTTTTCGTTCCGTCCCGGCGAAAGCATCCACACCGAGTTCGAGCTACAAATACAGCCTCGACCGCTTCACCGCACTGGCGCGCGACTCCGGCTGGTCGGTGCGGGAATCCTGGACCGACCGCGACCGGATGTTTTCGGTTCACGCGCTGGCGGCATCAGCCTGACGAGTGGTCCCGAGCCTTGCAGTTCGGGGCGTTGCGTTCAGGTCTTGACCAATCTCCTGCGATCCGGTCGCATCCGTCGTGACGGAGCGATCCGGGGCGCGGCGGATATCCAGTCGTCGAACAGCCGGTCTGCACCCAGCAGCCACGCGTGGATGATCCGCCACTTGTCCTGCCCGCGAGACTGGAAATCCAATAGCTGCGATCCGGTGTCCTGCAGCTCATGGAAGAACTTCAACGAGTTCTTTCCAGTGGGCCTGTCCTGCTCGATCGGCTGCGTCACGATCCAGCGATCCCACTCCTGAATGATCCGTACTCTTGCTTCACTTTGTTTCATAGGCACGTATTCCCAGCCACGGCAGTCCGTGGACTCTGAGTGATTGCGCTGGTCAAGGTCGGATGAAAAGGTGCTACGCCGCCGCGCGTCCCGCACCTTCTGCCGCACCCACTATAGACAAACTTCTTAACAAATCTTCATCTTTATCGCCCCGCCCGCAAAACGATCCATCTGCGCTTTCGTTTGCCCTTCGAAACGTCCAACTTTTGACGCGGACTCAGTCGAGTTTCTGCGGCAGGCTCGGCTAGGGGTGAGTTCGTGCCAGGGGATGTCAGTCATGGGAAATGCGTATCCAACGTCCGGCCATCGGAGGGAATTTTCCAGTTCGTCGTCCGTTCCCGCGGACACGGCCTGGGATCAAGAGGCGGACATCGACCGGGCGTCGCTCATCGAGGAGAACGCCAGGCTGCGGGCGCTCGTCGTGCAATTGTCAACTCTCGTTCTTCGAAACGTCGTCGATCAGCACAGCACCTCGCCAATCATGCCGGTCAGGCGATCGCTGCCTGATTAAAGGCGTTGCTCTGCCGGATCGGACTGCAGCGAGATCGATTCCCACACCGCGACCACGATCAGGATCGCGGTGGTCAGGATGGACAGCATCAGCGGCGACAGCTCGCTTGCGAACCAGGCGAGCACGCAGAGCGCGACGATGCCGGCCCCGTGCGAGAGCTGAAGGAAGCCGCGAAAGCTGTGCTTGAACAGGATGGTCCCGAACAGAAACAACAAGGGACCGCCGATCGCGCTAATCACCGTCTTGAGATCGGAATGCCCGCCCGGGTGTTTCAGCACCAGTTCGTCCGCGACCGCCGAGACGATGATGCCGGCCACGATCGGCATGTGCAGATAGGTGTAGGCGAGCCGCGCCAGCCTTCCCGGCTCGCTCGATCTTGATATCTGCTCGGAGCCGGCTTCCGCGCCGATGTGGAAATAGATCCACCACATCGCGATGCTGCCGACCAGCACCGAGACGAACGCGGCGACGTTTTCGGCCGACCAGGCGAGTTCGGCAAACGTCGCGCCCGTCACGACGACGGATTCGCCGAGCGCGATGATGACGAAGAGCGCGCAGCGTTCGGCCATGTGGCCGCCCTCGATCACCCAATCCGCGACGGAAGATGCGCCATATCCGGGAATCCAGAACCGCACCGCCGGCGAAATATACTCGATCACAAGCGCAATCGCCCAAAGCACGAGCCGCAACTCGCCTTGCGCCAATCCGCCCGCGATCCAGAAGATCGCCGACACCGAAAGCCAGGCGGCGATGCGGATGGCGTTCATGCGCGTCCGCGGGCGCGACGGCGGCGTGGAGACCCACAGAAAGATCGTCTTGCCGACCTGCATCGCCGCATAGGCAATGGCAAACCACAATCCACGCCCGTCAAACGCCGCCGGGATCGAGGTCGACAGCACCAGCCCGCCCAGCATCATCGCAAACAGCAGAAGCCGGACCGGCGTCTTTTCAGGATCGAGCCAGTTGGTGATCCAGGAGGTGAAGACCCACACCCACCACACCGCGAGAAACAGCAGCGTGACCTGAAGCGCGCCCAGCGGCGTAAAATGCGCGAGCAGCGTGTGCGAGATCTGCGTGACCGCAAAGACGAAGACGAGGTCGAAGAACAACTCGACGTAAGTGACGCGGCTGTGCTGGTGCGGCACGATCGGGCGAAACAGCGCGCCGTGCGGATTGTCCGTCATCGATGCGCCCCCCGCCGCCCGCCGGGGCCTTAGCCCTCGGGCACCCCGGTCTGCAGCGCCAGCGCATGCAGCAAGCCGCCCATCTGCCCCTTGAGCGACTGGTAGACGATCTGGTGCTGCTGCACGCGCGACTTGCCGCGGAAGGATTCCGAGATCACGGTCGCGGCGTAATGGTCGCCGTCGCCTGCGAGATCGCGGATCGTCACCTCGGCATCGGGGATAGCTGCCTTGATCATCGATTCGATATCGTGGGCCTCCATCGGCATCCAGCATGTCTCCGTCAGGTGTTTCGAATCACGGCCGGCTCGCGCGACCGTGACGGCCGAACCTAGCGCGTGCGCTCTTCTAGGTCACGCCTGACGGCACTATATTCCCGGTCCGATCGTTTGACACTGTGAGATGCGGTCGCGCCCGATCACGTCAGGCTGACCGAAAAAGAGGCTCAAAATCATGAAATTGCCCGGTCCCGACCATCCGATCACGATTACGGCAAACCCCAGGCGCGTCCGCGTCTCGGTGGGCGGCGTGGTGATCGCCGACACCACCCATGCGCTGACCCTGAAGGAAGCCAGCTACCCGGCGGTGCAGTATGTGCCGCGCGAGGATGCCAATATGGCGCTGCTGGCCCGCACCGAGCGGACCACGCACTGCCCCTACAAGGGGGATGCGAGCTATTTCAGCATCAATGCCAACGGCAAGAGCATCGAAAATTCGATCTGGACCTATGAGACGCCCTTCCCGGCCATGACCGAGATCGCGGGCCATCTGGCGTTCTACCCGGACAAGGTGACGATCGAGGAAGTGGCGTAGCGGGCAGCAGCGAACCAGCTGCTGTTGCCCGTGCATTCGCGTGACCCGTTGGCCCCTGCAATGACGAGAGGGGCCGACGACTGCCAATGCGCGTTGGACCAAGGTCCTATTGCCGGCTCCCGGACGTTATAGGCCTTGCTGAATCAGGTTCCCGTCTGCAACATTTGGCCCAACCAGCCTGGCCGGGAGGCGCGCATGACATCGATTTCCACCGCAGGGCATGCCGACGCGAGCGCAGTGCCCCAAGGTCAAATCGCGCAACCTTTCGCTCGATCGCGCCCGCACCTTCCTGACGCTGGTGGTGCTGCTGCATCATGCCGTGATCCCCTACACCTATTTCGGCCACACCGATCCGAAGTACTTCTTCGGCTTCGACATGATCGTGCTCGCCACCGACAGTTTCTTCATGGCGATGTTCTTTTTCCTGTCGGGACTGTTCGCCTGGTCCGGTATCGCCCGCAAGGGAGCGCTGAACTATCTGACGGATCGCCTGCTTCGGCTTGGCCTGCCCTTCGTGATCTGCGCGTTCACGGTCATTCCGCTCGCCTATTACGCGATTTCGCTGCGGCACCATCCCGAGATCGGCTTTTCGGAATTCTGGTGGAACATGGTCACGAAGGGCCCGTGGCCGAGCGGGCCGATCTGGTTTCTCTGGGTCCTGTTCGCCTTCGACCTGGTTGCCTGCCTGCTGCACCGGCTGTCGCCCCATCTGCTCGATCCGATCAATCGCCTCTCGCTGCACGGCCGCCGCCGGCCCGCGGTGTTCTTCGCGGTCATGCTGGCCGTCACCGCGGCGTTCTACGTTCCCGGGCTGATGATTTACGGACCAAGCAGCTGGTTCGAGTTCGGGCCGTTCTCGGTGCAGCACGGGCGCGTGATGCTCTATGCGAGCTACTTCTTTTTCGGCGCCGGCATCGGCGTTGCGCAAATGGATCGCGGGCTGCTCGCCGCAGACGGCCGGATGGCGAAGGTCAGCTGGGACTGGATGGTGCTGGCGATCGTTCCGTATTGCCTGCTCTGGGTGCTGATCTTCATCAAGCGCGAAATACTGGGCAACCCGTCGCCGTTGCCGAACTGGTATGAGGGGCTCTATGCCGTCTGCTTCGCTGTCTTCAGCGTGGCCATCATGTTTCTGATCCTGGCCTTTTTCCAGAGGTTCAGGCAATCAGGCTCAGCCAAGCTGCTCGATCCGATGCAGGCGGATGCCTACGGCATGTTCCTGGTGCACTACCCGATCGCGTTGTGGCTGCAATACTGGCTGTTCGACTACGACCTGCCGGCGATCGTCAAGGTCGCGATCGGGTTCGACGCTGACAGTCGCGCTGAGCTGGGCGCTGACGCGCGCGTTGCGGCAGATCCCGGGCGCGACGAAGGTGCTGTGAAATCCGTAGCCCGGGTGGAGCGCAGCGCAACCCGGGATTCGCGGAGGTACCGCCCCCGGATTTCGCTGCGCTCCATCCGGGCTACAAGAACTTAGCGCCTTGCCGCTCATATAGGCCGGCAGCCAGTGCTCGAACGCCGACTTGAGCGCATCCACCGAAACCGCCGCTTCACCGGCGACGGCAATCGCATCGCCGCCGGTGGTGCCGATCCGTGCGCAGGGCACGCCCGCGCCCTTCATCTTGGCCAGCACCAGGCCGGCATCCGCCGCTGATACCGTCACGATGTAGCGCGCCTGATCCTCGCCAAACCAATAGGCATGCGGCACGATCGAGCTCGGCGCCGCCAATAGCTGCGCGCCGATGCCGCTGGCGATCGCCATCTCGGCGAGCGCGATCAGCAAGCCGCCGTCGGAGACGTCATGCACCGCGGTCGCGGTGCCGGCGTGGATCATGCCGCGCACCACGTCGCCATTGCGCTTTTCGGCCGCGAGATCGACCGGCGGCGGCGCGCCCTCTTCGCGGCCGCAGATATCGCGCAGGTAGACGGATTGCCCGAGCCAGCCCTGGGTGTCGCCGATCAGCAGGATCGCTTCGCCGGCCGCCTTGAACGCCAGCGTGGCGGATTTCGTGAAATCGTCGAGCAGACCGACGCCGCCGATCGAGGGCGTCGGCAGAATGCCGCGGCCATTGGTTTCGTTGTAGAGCGAGACGTTGCCCGACACGACCGGGAAGTCGAGCGCCGTGCAGGCCTCGGAAATACCCTTCAGGCAGCCGACGAACTGGCCCATGATTTCGGGCCGCTCCGGATTGCCGAAATTGAGGTTGTCGGTGATCGCGAGCGGACGGCCGCCGACCGCGGTGATGTTGCGCCAGGCTTCGGCGACGGCCTGCTTGCCGCCTTCGAACGGATCGGCTTCGCAATAGCGCGGCGTCACGTCGACGGTGAGCGCGAGCCCCTTCGGCCCGTCCTCGACGCGCACCACGGCGGCGTCGCCGCCGGGACGCTGCACGGTATTGCCGAGAATGACGTGGTCATATTGCTCCCACACCCAGCGCTTCGAGCACAGCTCGGGCGTTGCGATCAGTTTTTCCAGCGACGCGGAAATGCCGAGCGGCGGATTCACTTCACGCGCGTGCACCACCGGCAATGCCGCGGACGCGACATGCGGCCGGTCGTAGAGCGGCGCCTCGTCGCCCAGTTCCTTGATCGGCAGATCGGCCATGACGTCGCCGCCATGCTTGACCACGAAGCGCTTGCTCGGCGTGGTGTAGCCGACCACGGCAAAATCGAGGCCCCATTTCTTGAAGATCGCTTCGGCCTGTTTTTCCTTCTCGGGCTTGAGCACCATGAGCATGCGCTCCTGGCTTTCCGAGAGCATCATCTCATAGGCGCTCATGCCGGTTTCGCGCGTCGGCACCGCATCGAGATTGAGATCGACGCCGAGATCGCCCTTGGCGCCCATCTCGACCGCCGAGCAGGTCAGCCCCGCCGCGCCCATGTCCTGGATCGCGATCACGCAATCGGCTTCCATGATTTCGAGGCAGGCTTCCAGCAGCAGCTTTTCCGCGAAGGGATCGCCGACCTGCACCGTCGGCCGCTTCTCGGCGGAATCGTCGTCGAACTCGGCCGAGGCCATCGAGGCGCCGTGAATGCCGTCGCGGCCGGTCTTGGAGCCGAGATAGACGATCGGCATGTTCACGCCGGAGGCCGCCGCATAGAAAATCTTGTCGGTGTCGGCGAGGCCCACCGCCATCGCGTTGACCAGGATGTTGCCGTCATAGCGGGTATGGAAACGCACCTGCCCGCCGACCGTCGGCACGCCGAACGAATTGCCATAGCCGCCGACGCCGGCGACCACGCCCGACACCAGATGCCGCGTCTTGGGGTGCTCCGGCGCGCCAAAGGAGAGCGCATTGAGGCAGGCGATCGGCCGCGCGCCCATCGTGAAGACGTCGCGCAAAATGCCGCCGACGCCGGTGGTCGCGCCCTGATAGGGCTCGATATAGCTCGGGTGGTTGTGGCTCTCCATCTTGAAGACGACCGCCTGGCCGTCGCCGATGTCGATGACGCCGGCGTTCTCGCCCGGGCCCTGGATCACCCAGGGCGCCTTGGTCGGCAGGCCCCGCAGATGGATGCGCGAGGACTTGTACGAGCAGTGCTCGTTCCACATCGCCGAGAAAATCCCCAGTTCGGTGAAACTCGGCACCCGCCCGATCAGCTTGAGGATGCGCTCATACTCGTCGGGCTTCAGGCCATGGCTGGCGACGAGTTCGGGGGTGATCTGGGGCTCGTTCATGGGTCTCTTATTAGGTAGATCGCGGGGGTGCGAAAAGGCCTTTTATGGCGCATTTCCGCCCTGTCCAGAGCTTTGCGCGGGGAGCCTTGCGGGATCGGCGTTTGCACATCGTTCCCGGATCGGATTTAAGGGCGGAAACACCGAATTGAAGGGCCATTTTTAGTGAACGAACTCCCCCAAAATGCATTTCAGCGCCGCCCGGACCTGCATGTCGAAACCGAGGGCGAATTTGCGGGCTGGCGGACCTGGACCCGCGACAGTTTTGAGACCCATAACGGCCCGTTCTGGCACCGGATGGACGAAAACGGCCGCGTGCAATGCGCGTTCCGGGTCGAGAAAAAACACCTCAACGGCATGCGCAACGTCCATGGCGGCTGCTTCATGTCGTTCGCCGACTACTGCCTGTTCGCGATCGCCTCCTCGGTGCTGCAGGGACCGGGCGTGACGGTAGCGTTTTCCTGCGAATTCCTCGACGCCGCGCGCGAGGGCGAACTGGTCGAATGCGAGGGTGAAATCACCCGCGCCGGCGGTTCGCTGATCTTCCTGCGCGGTGTGCTGAAATCCGCCGAACGGTCGCTGTTCACCTTCTCCGGCACCATCAAGCGGGTGAAATTGAAGAAGCCTGCAGGCGCAGGCGCCGTTGCCACCTGACACGCCACAAGCCCGTCGCGGCTGGCGCGACTATGCGTTGCTGCTCGCGCTGGCGTGCTGCTGGAGTTCGACCTATCCGCTGACCAAGATCGGCCTCGGATCATTCCCGCCGATCACCTTCATCTCGGTGCGCTCGCTGATCGCCGCGGGCTTTCTGCTGGTGGTCTTGCGCGTTCGCGGGATTCCGATGCCGACGGAAGCCAGGGCCTGGAAGCTGTTCGCCCAGCAGCAGACGATCAATTCGACGTTTCCGTTCCTGCTGATCACCTGGGCGCAGCAATATGTGCCGGCGTCAAATACGGTGGTGCTGGCCTCGACGACGCCGATCTTTGCCTTTCTCATCACCTGGGCCATTACGCGGCACGAACCGGCCACGCTGCTCAAGCTTGCCGGCGCCATTCTGGGGCTTGCTGGAACGGCCGTGATCATCGGCCTCGACGCGCTCGCGACGCTCGATGCCAATATCTTCGCCGAGATCGTGATCCTGATCGCCACCATCTCGTTCGCCTGCGCCACGATCTTCGGGCTGCGGCTGACCGACTACGACCCGATGGTGGTGGCCGCCGGCTCGCTGTTGTTCGGCGGGCTGATACTGCTGCCGGCGTCGTTGATCGTCGACCATCCCTGGACGTTGCGGCCGACGGCCGAGGCGCTGGTCGCCACGGTGGCGCTGGGAATATTCTCCAGCGCATTCGGGTTGATGCTGTTCTACATGTGCCTGACGCGGCTCGGCACGCTCACCACCAACGCGCAAGGCTATCTGCGCATCCCGATCGGCGTCGGCCTGTCGGTGGTGCTGCTCGGCGAAGCCGTGCCGGCAAATCTCGCGCTCGGCCTCGTTCTCGTCATGGCCGGCGTCGCCGCCATGACGATCCCGAAAGACGCCTACCGGCGGTGGCGGCAGCGCGGCGACTGAGCACTACGCGCAATTTCACCAAGTCACTTCTCTTAAACCCTCATCCTGAGGAGCGCGCGAAGCGGCGTCTCGAAGGATGTAGGCCACGACGGGCCTACATGGTTCGCCCGGCGATGCAAAGCATCGTCCGGAGACGCGCGTGCCGCGCTCCTCACCATGAGGGATTTATAGCGCGCAGGCCTACTGCACGCTCACCAGCGTCAGATCGACGAACCACGACTGCGGCGAAACGAAACCCTTGACCTTCGAGCTCATCGCGCGGGGATTGAGATCGTGGACGATGTAGAGCCAGGGCGGATTGTCGACGAGCCGCTCATGCGCCTTGCGATAGGCGGTCGAGATCGCCTTCGGATCGGTTGATTCCGAGATCGTCTTGAGCGCGTCTTCGAAGTCGTCGTCCTTCCACTGCTCGAAATTGAAGCCGTTCGGCGAGAAGTTGGCCGCCGAGAAATAGCGCGCCATGACGCCGGCATCCGACGACGGCGAGCTGATATTGAGCACCATCGCGCCGCGCAGGTTCGGGCTGTCGGGCGTGGCGCGCGCCGCCGTCAGCAGCACCTGCCATTCGATCACGTCGAATTCCACGTTGACGCCGCAGGCCTCTTTCAGATTCTGCTGCAGGAACTCGTTCATCGGCAGCGGCAGCATCTGCCCCGAGCCGGAATTCGAGATCAGCACCTTGAACGAAAGCGGCTTCGCCGGCGTGTAGCCCGCTTCCGCGAGCAGCGCCTTGCCCTTGGCGGGGTCGGACTTGTAGCGATTGACCGGCGCGCCGAAATCGGGATCGCTGGCCTTGAGCCAACCGACCGACGGCTCCGCGGTGCCGTTGAGCAGCGACACCAGCCCTTCCCGATCGATGCAATAGTTCAGCGCCTGGCGAACTCTGACATCCTTGAACGGGCTGTTGGCCGCGCCGATGTTGTAGAACCACGGCCAGACATGCGGATAGGAGCCGGTGGTGATGGTGAAGCCTGCGGATTTCAGCGAGCCGATGCCATCCGGCGGCGGCACCTCGATCCAGTCGACCTGGCCGGAGCGCAGCGCGGCCAATCGCGAATTCGCCTCAGGGATCGGCATCAGCACGACATTGTCGACTTTCGCCTTTCTGGCCGGATCCCAATATTTGTCCCAGCGCGCCAGATCGGCTTCCTGCCGCGGCACCACTTTGGTGATCCGGAACGGCCCGGTGCCCGCCGCCGGCAAGGTCGCGACCTTGGCCCATTCCTTTCCCGCCTTCTCGAACGATGTCGGCGAGGTGAACAGCAAGTAGACTGCCATATAGGGAAAATACGAGGCCGGCTTCGTGGTGGTGATGGCGACGGTGGCGTCGTCGATCTTTTTGTAGCTGCCCATCACGGGCACGCGCGCCCGCGACATCGCCGAACTCGGCGGCTCAAATTGCGGGCTCTCGCTGTTGAAATAGCGGTCAGAGATTCCAGATCACGGCGTCGGCATTGAAATCGGTGCCGTCGTGGAATTTGACGCCCTGGCGCAGATGGAAAATCCAGGTCTTGTTGTCGCGGGGTCCTGCTCCCATTTCTCCGCAAGCCCGGGACGCAAGGTCGCCAGTTGGTCGGTCCTGGTCAGGTCCCACAGCACCAATCCTTCGAAGATCGGATAGCCGAGGAAGCGCATTCCCTCGAAACCGTTGTTCGGCAGCCCGGTCGCGGTGGGGATATCGGACGCCGTCATCGCGATGCGCAGCGTCGATTCAGCCATCGCGGAATGGGACGACAGTAGTGCGGTCAGCAGCGCAACCGTGCTGAAAGCCTTGCGAATGGGCATGATCTATCTCCGTCCGACGATCGGGAAATCCGCGTTTGGATCAGGAGACAGGAGCAAGTTTCAGGCCAGCCAAATTTCTGCCGTTGACCAAAAATTCGGCAATTGAGCCAAACTGTCTTCGGCCGCTGCGATTACAAAATTGCGACCGGTAGAAGCCCTCGACGGAACAGCAACGAACTGTGATTTGCCGGTGGGAACGCAGCGACGACGGACATCGTTGGCCTATGCAGCAACAAAAGGAGCGATCATGAAATTCGCAAAAATTGGATTGACGGCCGCGCTTGTCTTCACAAGCAGTTTTGCGCTCGCGCAGTCCAGCGGCGGGGCGGCAAGCGGAAGCTCGGCCGCAGGTAGCGCGGCAACGAGCGGCGCGTCGACGGGATCTTCCACGACCGGAACGACATCAGGCAATGCGATGGGTGCAGGAACCGGCATGAGCAACAGCGCCGGTAGCGCGGCGGCCGGGGCTAACAGCGGGCTGAACCCGTCGGGGAGCACGCTTATCAATCCCTCGCCCAGCGGTTCGACCCTGACGCCGGCAACGCCCGGTGCGACACCGGCCGATAAATAACTCGCTGACAGCAAAAAGCCCCGCTTAGGCGGGGCTTTTTCATTGGCGTGGTCGCTCGGCTGCTACTTCTTCTCTTCCAGCAGCTTTTTGTATTTCGCGACGTCGCGCGTCACCAGTTGCCCGAGCACTTCGGGCGCGAGTTCGTTGGCGTCGGGCGCGACGGTGGAGAGATCGTGAAAGCGCTTCTTCACCGCCTCGCTTTCGACGGCGGTCTTGGCCGCGGCGTTCAGTTTCGCGATGACCGCGGGCGGCGTGCCCTTTGGCGCGAACAGGCCGTTCCAGCCCTGCGCCTCGAATTCGGGAAGGCCTGCTTCCGCCGATGTCGGCAGCTCGGACAAGGTCGCAAGCCGCACCGTCGAGCCGACGACGAGGCCTTTCACCAGCTTGTCGTCGATCGCCTGCGACACCGAGGCGGCGGAGTCGCAGACGCCGTCGATCTGGCCGCCGATCGCATCCGTCAGCGCCGGCGCCGCGCCGCGATAGCCGACCAGCGTCACCTCGATGCCGGCCGCGTTTTCAAAGCTCTTGCAGATCAGGAAATTCGACGAGCCGATGCCGGCATGGCCGAGATTGACCTTGCCGGGATTCTTCTTCGCATAGGCGATGAATTCCTGCAGGTTCTTCGCCGGAAAATCCTTGCGCAGCGCGACGATGCCGAACGTCTTCGCAACGACCGCGATCGGCGCAAAGGATTCCGGCGTGAACGGCAGTTTCGGATAGATCGTGTAGGCCGCCGCACTTGTGCCGGCATTGCCGATGACGATGGTGTAGCCGTCAGCTTCCGCGCGCGCCGCACGCGTCAGTGCGGTCGAACCGCCGGCGCCCCCGACATTCTCGATCACGATCGGCTGGCCGAGCGACTTGGCCATCTCCTCGGCCACCACGCGCGCGATCACGTCGGAGGTGCCGCCGGCCGCGAACGGCACGATCATGCTGATGGGACGCTTGGGATAGTCCTGCGCGTGGGCGGCTGCAGCGAGCGACAAGGCCGCGGCGGCAACGGCCAGCCGCATCGTCATGCGCATCACGAAGGACTTCACGCAGCTTTTTCCAGATGCGCGGCAAGGCCCGCGAACAGCCCGCGGCCGTCGGTGCAGCCCATGATGTCTTCGACGTGGTTTTCCGGATGCGGCATCATGCCGAGCACGTTGCCGCGGTCGTTGACGATGCCGGCGATCGAATCCGCAGCGCCGTTGATGTTGGACTCTTCGTCGACGACACCCTCCGCCGAGCAGTAGCGATAGAGCACCCGCCCCTCGCCCTCGAGCCGCTTCACGGTCTCCTCGTCGGCTTCGTAATTGCCCTCGCCATGCGCGACCGGCACGCGAATCACCTGGCCGGCATTGTAGCCGCGCGTGAACGGCGTATCCGAGCGCTCGACCCGCAGATGGACGTCCTTGCAGATGAATTTCAGCTTCGCGTTGCGCATCAGGACGCCGGGCAACAGGCCGGCTTCACAGAGGATCTGGAAACCGTTGCAGACGCCGAGCACGAGGCCGCCGTCGGCCGCAAACTTGCGCACCGCATCCATGACCGGGGCACGCGCGGCGATCGCACCGCAGCGCAGATAGTCGCCATAGGAAAAGCCGCCGGGCACGACGACCAGATCGGTCCCCTTTGGCAGCGCGGTATCGGCATGCCAGACCATCGCCGCCTCCTGGCCGGAGACCAGTTTCAGCGCGCGCGCCATATCGCGCTCGCGATTGATTCCGGGAAAGACGAGAACGGCTGATTTCATGGAAAGCGCCTTAGAGAAGTTCGACCCGGTAATTCTCGATCACCGTGTTCGCCAGCAGCTTGTCGGCGGCATCCTTCAATGCCGCCTCGGCCTTGGCCTTGTCGGCGCCCGACAATTCGATGTCGAACACCTTGCCCTGGCGCACGCTGGCAACGCCATCGACGCCGAGCGATTTCAGCGCGCCTTCGATGGCCTTGCCCTGCGGATCGAGAATGCCCGACTTCAACGTAACGGTAACGCGTGCCTTCACGATTTTGACCTCAGCTCTTCACCAGCACCGGACCGGTACCGGCCGGACGCTCGTTCTCCATCAGGATGCCGAGCCGCTTCGCCACTTCGGTATAGGCCTCCAGCAGCCCACCGAGGTCGCGGCGGAAACGGTCCTTGTCGAGCTTCTCGTTCGACTTGATATCCCACAGCCGGCATGAGTCGGGCGAGATCTCGTCGGCGACGATGATCCGCATCATCTCGTTCTCGAACAGGCGGCCGCATTCCATCTTGAAATCGACCAGACGGATGCCGATGCCCAAGAAACAGGCCGGTGAGGAAGTCGTTGACGCGGATGGCGAGCGCCATGATGTCGTCGATTTCCTGCGGCGTGGCCCAGCCGAACGCGGTGATGTGCTCTTCCGACACCATGGGGTCGTTGAGCTGGTCGTTCTTGTAATAGAACTCGATGATCGAGCGCGGCAGCTGGGTGCCTTCCTCGATGCCGAGGCGCTGCGACAGCGAACCCGCGGCGACGTTCCGCACCACCACCTCCAGCGGCACGATCTCGACCTCGCGAATCAGCTGCTCGCGCATGTTGAGGCGGCGGATGAAATGGGTCGGCACCCCGATGTCGTTGAGGTGCTGAAACAGGTACTCCGAAATCCGGTTGTTGAGGACGCCCTTGCCCTCGATCACCTGGTGTTTCTTGGCATTGAACGCGGTCGCGTCGTCCTTGAAGTGCTGGATCAGGGTTCCCGGCTCGGGGCCTTCATACAGGACCTTGGCCTTGCCTTCATAAATGCGGCGTCGACGGCTCATAGGGATGTACCGTGTTTTGTTGAAATCCATGAAATTGGTGTGCTCCGGATGACAAGGGTTGGCGACCACGACGGAGCTGCCGTGAAGGCCAGGTCCAGGACAGAAACGACCGAAACAGAACAAGAACCTAGCCTGCTGGCAACCTATCCGATTGGCCCATCGAGCACAATCGACCCGGCCCGATTGGGCCCAACTTATAACGATTGCCTGCGGCCTAACGGCCCGTTGTTTTACCGATTCGCCCCCTCTATCTAGGTAGGCGATCGGGCCGCGACAACGCTGGCCCAATTTACCATTTCCGGGGATTGGAACCGCAAAATGACCACTTTCGACAAGCGCGAGGAAGGTTTTGAGAAGAAATTCGCCCTCGACTCGGAGCAGACGTTCAAGGCCGGGGCGCGCCGCAACAAGCTGCTCGGTCTTTGGGCAGCCGAAAAGCTGGGTCTGACCGGCGATGCCGCCACGGCCTATTCCAAGGAAGTAGTCGCGGCCGATTTCGAGGAAGCCGGCGACCAGGACGTCCAGAACAAGGTCGTGAAGGATTTTGCCGCCAAGGGCGTCGCCATCGCCGCCGCGGAGGTGCGCGCCAAGATGGACGAGCTGATGGCGGCAGCGGTCGCCCAGGTGAAGGCGGGGACGTGAGCAATGGCGAATGGTGAGTGGCGAATAGCGAATGGGGAAAATTCCATTCGCTACTCGCTATTCGCCACTCGCGCCCTCACTCCTCCTTGAACCCGTATTCCGGCACGTTGCCGCTGGCGCCGTAATATTTGTACGGCAGGAATTTTCCGGACATCGTGATCTTGACCCGGTCGCCCTTCGGATTGGCGACGCGATCGATCGCCATGTCGAAGTCGATCGCCGACATGATACCGTCGCCGAATTCCTCCTCGATCAGCGCCTTCCAGGCTGGCCCGTTCACCATCACCATTTCGTAGAAGCGGTAGATCAACGGATCGGTCGGCGGCATCGGCGTGCCGGTGCCGCGCATCGGCACCTCGTTCAGCATCGCGGTTTCGGATTTCGACAGCCCGAACAACTCGCCCGCATTGGCGGCCTGCGGCTTGGTCAGTTTCATCTGGCCCATGACGGCGCCGACGATCAGCACCTCCGAATAGCCGCCGATCTTTTCGCAGATATGTTTCCAGCTCCAGCCCTTCTCGCGCTTGATGTCGAGCAGCTTTTCGGTGAGGTCTTCGCGTTTCATGGATGGTCTCTCCTTTGGTTCAATCTCATCGGGCCCGGGCAAAAGCGCGAAGCGCGTCTTCACTCAAATGTCCCGGGCATCCACGTCTTGCTTGTTCTCAGGAAGACGTGGATGGCCGGGACAAGCCCGGCCATGACGCCTGTGTTGAATCCTCGGCCCCCGAAGCAATCACCAATTCCGGCTTCCCGATCCGCACCGTCGGCACGTTGCGCGGATCGTGGCCGGTCACATCAGACGCAAACGTCTTGCTGCGGCTGACCAGGAAATCGACGATGTGGTTGCGCAGCGCGTAATACAGCGGATGGCGGTGCAGATCGATGCGGCCGCGGTTCTTGGGCAGCGGATTTTCCACGATCTCGGCCAGCACGGCACCCGGACCGTTGGTCATCAGAAAAATCTTGTCGGCGAGATAGATGGCCTCGTCGACGTCATGGGTGATCATGAACGCGGTCTGGCCGGTTTCCAGGCAAATCCGGCGCACCTCGTCCTGCAGCGTGCCGCGCGTCAGCGCGTCCAGCGCCGAGAACGGCTCGTCCATCAGCATGATCTTTGGCGTGATCGAGAGCGCCCGCGCGATGCCGACGCGCTGCTTCATGCCGCCGGAGAGTTCCGACGGGCGCTTGTGCTCCGACCCCGTGAGCCCGACAAGGTCGATAAATTTCTGTGCATGCGCCTTGACCCTGGCGCGGTCCCATTTGCGCCATTTCGAGGTCACGGCATAGGCGACGTTGCCGAGCACGGTGCGCCACGGCAGCAGCGCATGGCTCTGGAAGATCACCGCGCGGTCGAGGCTGGTGCCCTCGATGGCCTGCCCGTCGACGATGACGGCGCCCTCGCTCGGCTCGTCGAGCCCGGCCAGAATGTTCAGCACCGTGGTCTTGCCGCAGCCGGAATGTCCGATCACGCAGCCGAATTCGCCGCGGTTCATCGACAGCCAGAGATTCTCGAAGATCGTGGTCTGCCCGCCATCCGCGCCGGGATAACGCCGCGCGATGCCCTCGATGGAAATGAATTTGTCGGTCATCGCCTCACTCCGGAAACGTGACCATGCGCGTGAACCGCGCCAGGATCTGGTCGAGCAGCATGCCGACCACGCCGATCAGGAGAATGGCGATGATGACATTGGTGATCGAAAGGTTGTTCCACTCGTTCCAGACGAAGTAGCCGATACCGGTGCCGCCAACGAGCATCTCGGCCGCGACGATCACGAGCCAGGCGATGCCGATCGAAATCCGCATGCCGGTGAGGATCGTCGGCGCCGCCGCCGGCAGGATCACGGTGAAGGCGCGCCTGATGGTGCCAACTTCAAGCGTGCGCGCGACGTTGATCCACTCCTTGCGCACGGCAGCGACGCCGAACGCGGTGTTGAGCAGCATCGGCCACACCGAGCAGATGAAAATGACAAAAATCGCCGAGATCGAGGAATCCTTGATGGTGTAGAGCGCCAGCGGCATCCAGGCCAGCGGCGAGATCGGCTTCAGCACCTGGATGAACGGATCGAGTGCCTTGCTCATCAACGGCGACATGCCGATCAGGAAGCCAAGCGGGATCGCGACGATCACCGCAAGCAGATAGCCGAGGCCGACGCGGCCGATGGAATAACCGATCTGGATGCCGAGGCCCTTGTCATTCGGCCCCTTGTCGTAGAACGGCTGCTTGAGGTGCTCCCACAATTTCGCGCCGACATCGAGCGGGCCCGGCATCGCCGACTTGCCCTGGGTTGCCGTCAGCCCCATCAGCTTGGCGTATTCCGGCGACATGGTGGTGGTCGCAGCCGTCGAGCGGGTAGCGAGATGCCAGATGCCAAGGAAGGCCGCGAGCAACGCGATCGAAACAACCGCCGCGCGGAAGCGAAGGGAGAAGGTCATCGCCCTCTCCCCACCCGCCGCGCAACAGGAAAGTCCGTTCGTGTCACGACGCCTTCCTGATCTTGAAGCTGGCGAGATAATCCTCCGGCTTTGCCGGATCGAACGTCTTGCCCATCACGGCGAACGACTTGTACGACGTCGTCGGCGGTGTCAGCCCCATCTCCTTCATGAGCTTGGCCGTGTCGGTCGCGAGATAGACCTGCTCGGCCACCGCCTTGTAATCGACGTCGCCCTTGATCTGGCCCCAGCGCTTCATCTGGGTCAGCATCCACACCGCGAACGACTGCCAGGGGAACGGATCGAAATCGACGCGCTTGGCGTCGGTTTTGACGCCGCCCAGGCCGTCCGCATAGGTGCCGGTCAGCACCTGCTCCAGCACGGTGACCGGCGCGTTGATGTAGTTGGCCGGCGCGATCGCCTCCGCGATCTGCTTGCGGTTTTCGGCTTTCGACGCATAGGCGGTGGCGTCCACGATCGCCCGCGTCAGCGCCGCAAAGCTGTTCGGCGAGCTGGTGATGAATTCCCGGCTGGCGGCGAAGCTGCAGCAAGGGTGGCCGTCCCAGATTTCCTTGGACAGGATGTGCATGAAGCCGACGCCGTCATAGATCGCGCGCTGGCAGATGTTGTCGGGCGCGAGGAAGCCGTCGATATTGTCGGCGCGCAGATTGGCGACCATTTCCGGCGGCGGCACCGAGCGGAGCTGCACGTCGGTATCGGGGTCGATGCCGTGCTCGGCCAGATAGTAGCGCAGCAGGTAATTGTGCATCGAATAGTCGAACGGAATGGCGAGCTTCATGCCCTTCCAGTCCTTTGGATCGCGCTTGTCCTTGTGCTTCATGGCGAGCGTGATGCCCTGCCCGTTGATGTTCTCGATCGCCGGCACCGTGAAGGGAATCGGATTGGCGCCCAGCCCCAGCGAGATCGCGAGCGGCATCGGCGCCAGCATGTGGGCGGCGTCGTATTCCTTGTTGATGGTCTTGTCGCGGATGACCGCCCAGCCGGCGGTCTTCACCACTTCGACGTTGAGGCCGTGCTTGGAATAGAAGCCGAGCGGATGCGCCATGATGATCGGCGTCGCGCAGGTGATCGGAATGAAGCCGACCTTGAGGTCCTTTTTCTCGGGCACTCCGCCCTGCGCGAACAATTCGGTCGCGGTCTGAAGCGGGAAGAATTGCGAGATCGCGGCCAGCGCGGTCGAGGCGCCGACCGATTTCAGGAACGCGCGCCGCGCCACGTCTTTCGGAAACATCGCCCGCATCACGGCGGAGGCGACGACGCCCTCGTAGCGCTTGTCCTCGCTAGGCTGAGGCTCGCAGCGCAGCGCCAAGGCGGCATGTTCGTGTTCGGCTTCGCTGACATGCTGGCCGCAATGGCAGCCACCGGCACGAAGACGGCGATTGGGATCGAATGGGTTGTCGAAGGTAGACATGAGGCCTCCTGCGCGGACGTTGCCCCCTAATTAAGCAAGCCACATGCCAGCCCACTTCTTCGGCGATTGCGCTGATGTCGCAGCGATTTGCAGGGATATTGGCGGCTACGAAAATTCGTGATAAACGAAAACTCGTAGCGTGATTACGAAATCTCGGAGTTTTGCGTGATGGATCTTGCTCTCGGTTCTCCGGCTGGATCCGCAGGATGTCGATCTCCAGGCCGCGGCGTTCGAGTTCGCGGTCGAGCCAACGCTGCTGCTCGATCCCCATGCCGATCTGATTCTGGACGCCAACCCCGCCGCCTGCACCCTGCTCGGCTACGACCGCGCGCTGCTGCGACAGACCAGGGCCAGCACGCTGCATGCCGGGCAATTGCCCGCACTGATCGTCTTCACCCAGGCCGTGCTCGACAAGGGCACGTATTGGACCAATGCGCTGACGCCGCGTCACGCCACGGGGCAGACGCTCAGGCTCGAATATGCCGGCTCCCGCGTGCCGGGCGACGGCCGCACGCAAGTGCTGCTCACCATGAGCGACCTCGATGCCCGCCGTCGCCGCTATGTCGACGCGGCGGCCGAAGACCACATGCGCGGCGGCATCGCGACCTGGCAGCGGGTCGAGCGCGTGTTCCAGGACATCGAGCGCGAAAACCAGTTGATCCTGCGCGCGGCCGGCGAAGGCATTTACGGCGTCAACGCCGAGGGCAAGACCACCTTCGTCAATCCTGCCGCCGAACGCATGCTGGGCTGGGGCGCAGAAGAACTGGTCGGCAAGGAAATCCACCCGATCGTGCATCACACCCATCATGACGGGCGGCACTATCCCGATCATGACTGCCCGATCTACGCGGCGTTTCGCGACGGCGCGGTGCACCAGGTCGACGGCGAGGTGTTCTGGCGCAAGGACGGCACGCCGGTCTGGGTCGAATATACTTCCACTCCCATCCGCGACCGCGGCGTGGTGGTCGGCGCGGTCATCGTGTTCCGCGACGTCAGCCAGCGCCGCGAGGCCGACGAAAAGCTGCACGCAGCACTCGCCGAGGTCGACCGCCTGCGCGAACGGCTTGAACTGGAAAACGCCTATTTGCAGGAAGAAATCCGCATCGAGACCAACCCGCGCGGCATCATCGGCCAGAGCGAGGCGATCCAGACGACGCTGCGGCAGGTCAAGCTGGTGGCGCCGACCTCGGCGGCCGTGATGATCACGGGCGAATCCGGCACCGGCAAGGAATTGATCGCGCGCGCCATCCATGAGGCGAGCAGCCGGCGCGACCGCCCGCTGATCCGCGTCAACTGCGCGGCAATCCCGCGCGAACTGTTCGAGAGCGAGTTCTTCGGCCATGTCCGCGGCGCCTTCACCGGCGCGATGCGCGACCGCATCGGCCGCTTCGAACTCGCCGACGGCGGCACGCTGTTCCTCGACGAGGTCGGCGAAATTCCGCTCGAACTGCAGGGCAAGCTGTTGCGGGTGCTGCAGGAGGGCAATTTCGAGCGCGTCGGCGAAGAGCGCACCCGCGCGGTCGACGTGCGCCTGATCGCCGCCACCAATCGCGATCTCAAGCAGGAGGTGCAGCGCGGCCGGTTTCGCGAAGACCTCTATTTTCGCCTCAACGTCTTCCCGGTGGAGTCGGTGCCGCTGCGCGAGCGGCGCGAGGACATCCCGCTGCTGGCGCAGCACTTCCTCAACAGCGAGAGCAAGGCGCTGAAATCAGAGCTGCGGTTGTCGGAGGGCGATGCCCGCAGGCTGTCGCGCTACGACTGGCCCGGCAATGTCCGCGAACTGCAGAACGTGATCGAACGCGCGGCGATCCTCGCGCAGAACGGCCGGCTGCGCATCGACCTGCCGGAGTGCCGGGCGGGCAGCCCTCCCCGGCCGCGGCGCGCGCGAAAGCAGATAGCCGTCCCACGGTCATGACCTCATCGGAAATGCGCGCGCACGAACGCGCCAACATTCTCGCAGCCCTTGCAGGCCTGCTCCGGCAAGGTGTTCGGCCCCGGCGGCGCCGCCGAGCTGCTCGACATCAAGCCGACCACGCTGGCCTCGCGCATCAAGGCGCTGGGGATTGCGAATGCGCGTGGGATTGGTGGCTAATCAGGGCGTGTACTCGTAAACGTCAGCTTCCCACACCCGGCTTGTTCGTGATCAGCAGCTAGTGACCCATATCGGAAGTCAGCATCTGCGCCACAACGCCTCTGGTAGTGACCATTCCGACGTCCATCGCTGCTAGAACGGGAGGGGACGCAATGTGAAGTCATGTGGCTGCTGGGTCGGCTTGCACCTGATCACAAGACGATCGCGGACTTCCGCAAAGACAATGGCCTGGCGCTGCGCAGGGTATGTGCGCGCTTCGTCGAACTCTGCCGTGAGATGGGTCTGCTGGCGACGGCGAGCGTCGCCATCGATGGCAGCAAGTTCAAAGCCGTGAACAACCGGGACAAGAACTTCACGCGGGCGAAGGTGGAACGGCGGCGTGCGCAGCTGGAGGAGAGTGTGGCGCGGTATCTGAGCCAACTTGACACGGCCGACCGGCAGGAGCCGACGGAGGCACTGGCCGCGAAGGTGACGAGGCTTACCGAGAAACTGACGAAGCTGAAGCAGGAAATGGGCAAGCTTGCCGTTTACGAGAAGCAGATGCTTGCTTCGCCTGACCAACAAATCTCTCTGACCGATCCCGACAGCCGTTCGATGGCGACGAGCGGGCGTGGTTCCGGCGTCGTCGGCTACAACGTGCAGGTCGCCGTCGATACCGAGCACCATCTGATTGTGACGCATGAGGTAACGAACAGCGGCTCAGACCGGGCTCAACTGGCCAATATGGGCAAGCAGGCGAAGGCTGTTCTACAGACCGAGACGCTCGAAGCCGTTGCCGATCGCGGCTACTTCAGCAGCCTGGAGATCCTCGCGTGCCACGAGGCCGGCATTACGGTAACTCTGCCCAAGCCGCAGACGTCGGGCGCCAAGTCAGATGGCCGCTTCGGCAAGCAGGACTTTGTCTATCTGCCAGAGGAGGACGCCTATCGCTGTCCAGCCGGCCAGCAATTGCAATATCGCTTTACGAGCGAGGAGGATGGCAAGCGGCTACGGCGCTACTGGACCACAGCCTGTCAAGATTGTTCGCTTAAATCGCAGTGCACAACAGGACCAGAGCGGCGGATTCCACGATGGGAGCATGAGCATCTGCTCGACGCTGTGCAGCAGCGCCTTGATGCAAACCCACAAGCCATGCGCCTGCGTCGCGAGACGGTCGAGCATCCGTTCGGCACGATGAAGGCCCGCATGGGAGCGACACACTTCCTCACCAAAACGCTTCCAAAAGTAGCCGCCGAGATGGCGCTCTCGGTCCTCGCCTATAATATGACACGGGTCATGAACATCGTCGGAACCAAGCCGTTGATGGCTGCGATCGTGGCCTGAGACCGAACCGGTCCTGGCTTCTCACCGAATTCCTTGGAAGGGTGTTTTTACACGACCAAGACCCATTTCGGACGTGGGCATCGCCGGACATCGGCCCACAATCCTGCTATATAGCCATTCAATTTCCCCGAGCATGGGGGCCATCTTGAGCAGCGAGCACGTAGAGCGACGACTGGCAGCTATTCTGGCGGCGGATGTCGCGGGCTCTTGCCGCTTAATAGGGATCGACGAAGAAGGCACGCTGGCGCGACTGAAAGCGCTTAGAAGAACGCTTTTCGATCCCAAAATCGCTGAGCATCACGGACGTATCGTCAAGAATACCGGGGACGGCGCTATTGCTGAGTTCGCCAGCGCGGTCGACGCCGTGCGATGTGCCGACGAAATTCAGCGCGGCATGGCCGAACAAAATATCGACGTGCCGCAGGACAAGCGGATCGAGCTCCGCATCGGCATTCACGTCGGTGATATTATTATCGAAGACAACGATATCTTTGGCGACGGGGTCAATATTGCAGTGCGTCTCGAAGGGATCGCAGAGCCGGGCGGTATCAGCATCTCGGACGACGCTCATCGGCAAATTCGTGGCAAGGTAGATGTAACGTTTGAGGATTTGGGTTCGCAATCCTTGAAGAATATCGCCGAACCGATGCGAGTCTGGCGCGTCACATACGGTCGCGCCGTCGCCAGCCGTGCCGAACCGCCTGCCCGATGATGCACCGCCCTTGCGCTCCCCGATAAGCCCTCCATCGCTGTTCTGCCATTCACCAACATGAGCGGTGATCCGGAACAGGACTACTTCGCTGATGGAATGGTCGAGGACATCATCACGGCGCTGTCTCATTTCAAGGCGCTGTTCGTCATCGCCCGCAACTCGAGCTTCACCTACAAGGGGCGCGCCGTCGACGTGAAGCAGGTCGGGCGCGAGCTTGGGGTGCGCTACGTGTTGGAAGGGAGCGTTCGCAAAGCGGCAAATCGAGTGCGCATCACGGGACAGCTCGTCGATACCGCCACCGGGGCACATCTTTGGGCAGAACGGTTTGATGGTGGGCTCGGCGACATCTTCGATCTGCAGGACCAGGTGACCGAGAGCGTTGTCGGGGCGATCGCGCCAGCGGTGGAAAAAGCCGAGATCGAGCGTGCCAAGCGCAAGCCGACCGAGAGTCTCGACGCCTATGCCCTCTATTTACGCGGTTTGGCCAGGTTTTATCAGTTTGGTAACCGGCAAGCGAACGACGAGGCATTGCGCCTGTTCAACAGCGCGATCGAGCTCGACCCGGATTTTGCGGCCGCCTACGGTCGTGCCGCCTTTTGCTACGTCTTTGCCAAGGCCAATGGCTGGATTTCAGTCACAGCGAACGAGATTGCCGAAGTGACGAGGCTCGCTCAGCGGGCGGTTGAATTGGGCAAGGATGACGCGATCGCGCTCGCCGCCAGCGGGTGGGCGTTAGCGTTTGTTGTTCGCGATCTCGGGGTAGGCGCCGCCTTAATCGATCGCGCGCTTGTGCTCAATTCCAATTTGGCCGAGGCATGGTTTTACGGCGGCTGGGTAAAAAACTGTCTCGGCGAGCCGGAACTGGCGATCGAGCGCTTCGCGCGTGCCATGCGCCTGAGCCCACTTGATCCGTCGGGTATGCAGCAATGCGAACCGGGACCGCGCATGCACATTTCTTCCTGGGCCGCTATGACGAAGCGGCATCGTGGGCGGCAATGGCATTGCAGGACAATCCGGACTATCAACCTGGATTACGTATCGCCGCCGCAAGCAATGCAATGGCCGGACGGCCGGAGCAAGCACATAAGGCAGTGGCTCGGCTGCGGCAACTCAATCCCGCGCTACGTGTTTCCACTCTCAAAGACGTGGTGGGCCCTTATCGGCGGGCCGAAGACCTCTCGCGATATCGAAGAAGGATTGCGGCGAGCCGGGCTGCCCGAATGACCATCGCAGCAAGTGCTCGACCGTTTGCGACGAGGTGATCGAATAGCGGGACTTCCGGGCGTTGGAGTTGGCACATAGCGGATATCGCGCGGAATGATACTAATGTCCGCCTAGGGCTTAAAGCAGACATGCTCCGGCGTATCGTGAGAAGTTGAGGGAGACCAGTACCAATGAGCATTGCCGATCCCAACAAAACGATCCTGACGGGCGAGAACCCTTTTATCCGCTTGAGCCCGAAGGACGGCGAACCGAACTCAACGGAGGCGAGCTATTGGCGGATCATCTTTTCGCCGGCCGGTCCCGGTCACGTTCTCTACTTGAAAAGCGAGCTGACGGAACGGCGCTGGCGCATTTACTCCGACAATATCGCGATGGCGCGGTGGCTGCAGTCAACCGTACAAGGCATGCTCAATGCCGAGCTTTCCGACATGACTATCCCCTGTGCGGACGCGCAATTCTCCAAGGCTGGAGATCCGCGCTACTTCTGGACCGAACACGTCAAATCGCACGGCGAAGAAATCTCGCTTACCTGGTTCGATATCGGCGAGCCGCTGCTCATCCACTCGCAGCCGAACCAGATTCCCGACCGGCGCTACGGCGTGTGCACCGTCCTGATCCCGGCGCTCGGTACGCGCCTCGTCCGCAACGGCGTCGAGGCAGCGGGGCGATCCTGGCCGCGGGAACGTGAGGGACGGCCCTTCTCGACGTCGGCACTGGCATTCTCGGAAAGCTGGACCGAAGCGATCTGAGGCGGAGCCGCCAAGCAGTCTCCGTTTTCCGCGAGGCGGAAGTCACCTGATCCGTGGCGGACACAGTGCCACAACGTCAGGCGGCACGTTCTGCGCTACTTTCGATGCCCGAAAACAACAACAACAAAGACCAAGGGCAGGAAAATGAAAAAGCTGACACGGCGAACGTTCGTGATGGGTTCGGCCGCACTGTTGTGCGCGCCGGCCCTAAGGACCGAGGCGCAATCCTCGTGGCCGGCACGACCGATTCGAATCATCGTGCCATATCCGGCCGGCGGCCAGACGGATGGCATCGCACGGGCGTTCGGTGACTATCTGGCGCGGCAGGTGGGAAAGCCGGTCATCATCGAAAACAAGGCCGGCGCCGGTGGCGTTATCGGCGTGACGGAAGCGAAGCGGGCAGAGCCGGATGGCGCCACCATCCTGTGCACGATCTCTTCGTCGCTGATCCAGAACCGCGTTACGGTGAAGGACCTTCCATACGATCCTGAAAGAGACTTCATTTATCTGACGATGGTCAGCGGCGCCGGCGGTCCTGTCGTGGCGGCGAAGAAGACGGGAGCGACGAATCTTCGCGAGTTCATCGAATATGCAAAGAAGGTCGGCAGCCTGAACTGGGGATCGTACGGCGTGGGTTCGACGCCGCACGTCCTCATCGAGACGATCGCGAAGCAATACGGCATCAAGTTTCAAGTCATCCAGTACCGCGGCGAGGCGCCGATGTGGAATGACATCGCGGGACAGACGCTGGATGGCGCCGCGGGAAGCTATGCCGCGGCAGCACCCGTCATCCAGGCGGGAACTGGAAACCTGATCGGCGTGGTCGGCAGCCGCCTGCCACCGTATCCGGACACGCCTACCATGACCGAACAGGGCGCGGTCGGCGACTTCTACGACCTGCGCGCATTCACCACCTTCGCTGTACCGGCCGGCACGCCAAAAGAGATCGTGGAGCGGCTCGCGCCGATGTTGATTCAGGCCGGCTCCGACCCCAAGGTCCAGCAGATGCTGAACAACTTCATACTGTCTTCCCCGGCCGATCCCGAAACAACGGCGCGTATTTTCAGGCGCGACAGCGATGTGATGCTCCGCATCCTGCGCGATCTGGGCGTCAAACCGTCGGAGTAATCGCCTGGCGGCCGACGAGACGGTCGGAGCGCTCTAGTAGCGGCGGCCGCCCACCGAGAACGACGAAGCGCCCGGCAGCGAATTGATCTCGCTGTCGATCCGCCCCGTTTGCTGGACGACGCCGACCCCGAGCGACAGGCTGAGATTGGACGTCGGCTGGAACTCGACGCCGGCATACGCGCTGCTGACGGGCAGCGTGCCGGATTTGGAGTTGAACGGCGCGAATGCGTTGCTGCCGATGCCGGTATTGTATTTCAGCGTGTCGAAACCGGCAAAGAAGGTGACGGGCGGCCCGCCGCCGTTCTTCAGGCTGTAGCCGAACTGCACGCCTTCGCTATAGAGCGACCCGAAACCCCCGAACGCGCTCTGGCTGAGCCCGCTGAAGCCCATGGTGTTGCGCTGGCTGCCGACAAAAAAGCCGTTCGAAAAATTGTAGCGCGCAAAGGCGGAGCCATTCCCGACGTCGCGGAAGTCGAAGCTCGGAAAGTTG
>CAWIZF010000030.1:0-62474 GCA_963840465.1 uncultured Alphaproteobacteria bacterium
GCGGTGGCGCGCATCGCCAGGCCATATTTGGAGAGGCGGAAGAACCACGCCATGCCGATCATCATCGCCACCGAGACCGCAAGGCTCATCAGATAGACGGTCTGCACCTGCAGTCCGAGGATATTGACGTTCTGGGTCTGGAAGATGCGCGGGAACGGCTGCAGATTGACGCCGAACATCCACTTCATCAGCGCGGAAAACACCGTCGACAGCGCGATCGTCACCATGATCACGGAAATGATCGGCTCGCCGATCATCGGGCGCAGGATGACGATCTGGATGGCGATGCCGAACAGGAACATGAAGACCAGCGTGATCGGCATGCCCAGATAGAACGGCACCTGATATTTGGTGAGCAGCCACCAGCACACCCAGGCGCCGACCAGCAGCAGTTCGCCCTGCGCGAAGTTCACGACCTGCGTCGCCTTGTAGATCAGCACGAACGACATCGCGACCACGCCATAGAGCGTGCCGACCACGAGGCCGTTGACCAGAAGCTGGATCAGGAGCTGGGTGTTCATGCTGCCCTCTTTCCCTCTCCCCTTGTGGGAGAGGGTGGCTTCGCCACCGGGTCGGCGCGAAGCGCCGCCCGATGACAGGCTCCGCGAAGACGGGTGAGGGGTTCTCTCGGCATTCGCAAGTGTGGAGAGAGACCCCTCACCGGAGTGAGTTCGTGGCGACAGCGGAGATGCCCTCTCCCACAAGGGGAGAGGGCGCATCAACTGGCACCGCGCTGTGTTGTTGCTGCGCCATCATTCCGCGGCCTCCGCCATCGGCGCATCATGGCCGAGATCGACCACCCGAAGCGTGGTGCGGATGCGCTGGGTGGTGCCGTCCTGGAAGCGGATCACGGTGTCGACGGGAATGTCGCGCTTGCCGCCATAGATCGCGTCGATGATGTCGGCGTATTTTTCGTTGATGACGCTGCGGCGGACCTTTCGGGTGCGGGTCAGTTCGCCGTCGTCGGCGTCGAGTTCCTTGTAGAGCAGCAGGAAGCGCGAGATGCGTTGCGCCGGCGGCAGCGTGGCGTTGACGCTTTCGACTTCCTTGCGCAGCAGTTCATAGACTTCCGGCCGCGAGGAGAGGTCGGTGTAGGTCGTGAACGAGATGCGTTTCTTCTCCGCCCATTTCGAGATGATCGAGAAGCGGATGCAGATCATCGCCGCCAGCGTGTCGCGGCCGGCGCCGAGCACGACCGTCTTCGGCGATGTAGGGCGAGAACTTCAGCTTGTTTTCCAGATATTGCGGCGAGAAGCGTTCGCCGCGCGAGGTCTCGGCGAGATCCTTGATGCGGTCGATGACGACGAGCTGCCTGTCGTCGTTGAAATAGCCGGCGTCGCCGGAGTGCATCCAGCCGTCCTTCATGTCGGCGGCCGAGGCTTCCGGATTCTTGTAGTAGCCGAGGTACATGTTGGGGTGGCGCACCACGATTTCGCCGACGCCGTTGACATCGGGGTTGTCGACGCGAATCTCGATATCGGCCGCCATCGGCACGCCCGTCGTATCCGGATCGACCTTGCCGAAGGGGTGCAGCGTGTAGGCGCCGAGCATTTCGGTCTGGCCGTAGAGGGTGCGCAGCGGCACGCCCATGGCCCGGAAGAACTTGAAGGTATCCGGCCCGAGCGCCGCGCCGCCGGTCGCGGCCGAGCGCAGCCGCGTAAAGCCGAGCCGGTCGCGCAGCGCGCGGAACAGCAACTGGTCGGCCAGCATCGAATGCTTGCCCTGCGCCAGCGCCGAGAGTCCCGGCCTTCATGCCGATATCGAAGAGTTTTTGCTTCAGCGGCGAGGAGTCCATCACGTTGGCGCGCACGTCGGCGGCGATCGATTCCCAGAGCCGCGGCGCGAACAGCACGAAGGTCGGCGCGATCTCGCGGAAATCGTGCATCATGGTCTCGGGCTCTTCGACGAAGTTGACCTTCATCCGGCAGAGCAGCCCTTTGCCGAGCGCGTAGACCTGTTCCATGATCCAGGGCAGCGGCAGCACCGAGACATATTCGTCGTCCGGTCCCTTCGGATCGAACGCCAGATAGGTCGCGCAATGCTTCAGCACGCGGCCGCCCGCCAGCATCGCCAGCTTCGGGTTCGCCGTGGTGCCCGAGGTGGTGCAGAGGATCGCGACATCCTCGCCGCTTGTCGCATCGACCAGCCGGTCGTAGAGACCCGGTTCGCGCGCGGCGCGGTCGCGCCCCATCGCGGCGAGCTTCTCGGCTTCCATCAGCCGCGGATCGTCGTATTTCCGCATGCCGCGCGGATCGGAATAGACGATGTGCTTGAGGTTCGGCGCGCGATCGGCCAGCGCCAGCAGCTTGTCGACCTGCTCCTCGTCTTCGGCGAACACCAGTTTGGCGTCGCCATAGCTGAGAAGGTAGGCCGCTTCCTCGTCCAGCACGTCGCGGTAAAGGCCGAGGCTCATGGCGCCGATGGCATGCGTTGCGATTTCGGCGGCCACCCAGTCCGGCCGGTTGTCGCCGATGATGCCGATGACGTCGCCGCGCCCGAGACCCAGTTCGACCATGCCGAGCGCGAAATCATGCACGCGCGTCTGGTAGTCGTTCCAGGTGAAGACGCGCCACAGCCCGAGGTCCTTTTCGCGCAACGCGATCTCGCCGCCGTGCTCCCTCGCATTGAGGCGCAGCAGCTTTGGAAAAGTATCGGCCTGGGCGACGCGTCCGGCGTAATCCATCATGCCGCGCTCTCCGGAGCCGCGGGCTTATCGTCGGGGTCGACGAGGACCTCATCCTCTTCGCCGAGATAGGCGCGCTTCACATGGGGATCGGCGAGCACGGACGCCGGATCGCCCTCGGCGATCTTGCGGCCGAAATCCAGCACCATGACGCGGTGGGAGATGTCCATCACCACGCCCATGTCGTGCTCGATCATCATCACGGTCATGCCGAACTCTTCGTTGAGATCGACGATGTAGCGCGCCATGTCCTCCTTTTCCTCGAAGTTCATGCCGGCCATCGGCTCGTCGAGCAGGATCAGCTGCGGCTCCAGCGCCATCGCGCGGGCGAGCTCGACGCGCTTGCGCAGGCCGTAGGGCAGGGTGCCGGCGGTCGCCTTGCGCACCGACTGCAGGTCGAGGAAATCGATGATCTCCTCCACCTTGCGGCGGTGCTCGAGTTCCTCGCGCCGCGCGCCGGTCAGCCAGTACAGCGAGCCCGTGATGAAATTGTTCTTCAAGCAGGTGGTGCCGCCCGACCATGATGTTGTCGAGCACGCTCATATGATGGAACAGCGCCAGGTTCTGGAAGGTGCGGCCGATGCCCAGTCGGGGCCGCGCGTTCGGATTGAGGCCGGTGATGTCCTTGCCGCGGTAGAACAGCTGGCCTTCGGTCGGCTTGTAGCGGCCGGAAATGCAATTGACGATTGAGGTCTTGCCGGCGCCGTTCGGGCCGATGATCGAGAACAATTCGCCCTCGTTCACGCCGAAGGAGACCTCGGTCAGCGCGCGAACGCCACCGAAGCGCAGCGAAACCCCGCGCACTTCCAACGTGTAAGCCACTCATTCCCTCCGGATACGGCGCTTGAGCGGCGCTCTTTATCTATCGTTGCAATCGCGTGCGATCCTACATCGGCGGTGACGGGCAGGCCATCCGACTAACGGTGCCGGCCGATGTCCCGCCTCACGCGTGGTAGTGTCGCACCCCGCCACCGCGCCATAGGCGGCGCGTACCGAGGTGGCTCTCCTTAGGGCAATGCGATAGTTTGAAATGTCGTTTGGCTGACAATTGGTCGGGAAATTTTGCCGGGCCGCACTTCTGTTGCAGTGCAGCAAGTATGGGACGCGACGGTCGATGCGATCATGATTGCTGCGGATTACCTCAAGCGCATCGCGGCGTGGTCGCGCGAACTGAACGATCGGGAAATCGAGGTCGCCCGTGCCGGCATCGTGGAGAAATCCTTTCGTGCCAACGAATATGTTTTCATGCGCGGCGATGCCTTCGACTACTGGACCGGCATCGTCACGGGTCTTGCCCGGATGGGTACCGTGTCGAGCGGCGGCAAGGCCGTGACGTTGGCCGGCATGACCGCGGGGGCCTGGTTCGGGGAGGGCTCCATGCTCAAGAGCGAGTCGCGCCGTTACGACGTGGTCGCGTTGCGCGATACAAGGCTGGCGCTGATGGACCGCAGCACCTTCTTCTGGTTGTTCGAGAACAGCGTCGCGTTCAACCGCTTTCTGGTCCGGCAGCTCAACGAGCGGGTCGGCCAGTTCATCGGGGCGCTGGAACATGGCCGCACGCTCGATGCCACCAGCCGCGTCGCGCGCTCGATCGCCTCGCTGTTCAACCCGATTCTCTATCCGGACATGACGCGTCATCTCGAGATCACACAGGAAGAAATCGGAGCGCTCTCCGGTATTTCGCGGCAAAATGCCAACCAGTGCCTGAAGCGGCTGGAGAAGGAAGGCTTGCTGCGGCTCGAATATGGCGGCGTCACCATCATCGAACTCGAACGCTTGCGCCATCATGGCGAGTAAGACCGGCGCTCGACGTCCTCAAAATTGAGCAAGGGCACCATGTTGCCGGTCGCTCTCGTTGTTGTGTTGGCGAGCGATACGGTACCGTATTGAAAGTCGAAAGGGCAAGTGATATTGATACGGTGCCGTATCACAGGAATGATCGGTGTTGAAACCACAGCCAGGGGGAGATGTCCGATGAGCAGGCAGGATCAGATCAACCTTTTGAAGCGGCTGTTGCATTACGTGGAGACCCGGACCACGGCGATGGCGGACAGCCCCTGGCGCAACGAGGTGTCGGCTTACACGGACGCCGAGCGCCTCGCCGAGGAACAGCGGGTTCTGTTTCGCAAGCATCCGCTGGTCATGGGCTTCGCTTCGGACTGGCCCGCGCCGGGGAGCTTCAGCACCGACGACCATGCCGGTCTGCCCATTCTGATCGTGCGGGGACGCGACAGCAAATTGCGCGCATTCCTGAACGTGTGTCGCCATCGCGGCGCCAAGGTAGCGCAGGGCTGCGGCAAGGCGCGGCTGTTCTCGTGCCCCTATCATGCCTGGACCTACGATCTCGCCGGCGAGCTGATGGGCATTCCCGACGAGCGCAGCTTTCCTGACGTGCGCGGCGAACGCGCTTCTCTCGTCGAACTGCCGCTGTGTGAAAAGCACGGTCTGGTGTGGGTGATCCCGACCGCGGACGGTTCGACGAATTTCGACATCGATCCATGGCTTGGCGGGCTCGCCGACGAGCTCGCTTCGTTTGGGTTTGCGTCCTGGTCGTTCTACGACCGGCGCCTGATCCCGGAGACCATGAACTGGAAGATTGTCGTCGATACGTTCAACGAGGGCTACCACGTCGGCTTCCTGCACCGTGATTCCCTGCGCGACATCCTGCATGGCAACGTGACCGATTTCGAGGCGTTCGGTCTCAACCACCGCCTGACGTTTCCGCGCCGGAAACTCGAGCGGCTCAAGGCCGAGCCCGAGGACAAATGGGATTTGATGTGGAATACGACGCTGGTCTATTCGCTGTTTCCCAACACCGTTCTCCTCGTGCAGGGCGACCATGTCGAACTCGCGCGGGTGTTTCCCTGCGAGGGACGGGCGGATCGCTCCGTCATGGACCTTGGGCTTTACGTGCCGAAGGCGCCGAGCACCGAGGAAGAGCGCGTCCATTGGGACAAGAACATGCAGCTCGTCCTCGACGTTGTGACGGGCGAGGATTTCCCGACCGGGCGCAGCATTCAGATCGGCCTGACGTCGGGCGCGCAGACCCACACGGTCTATGGTCGCAACGAGCCGGCCATGATCCACTACCATCAGTCGATGCGGACGGCGCTTGGCCTAAGGGTCTGAAATTGAGCGACTTTCGGATTAGACTATGTCTCTCGCGGATGCTATGGCCTGCGCCGCGCAGGGGGCTTCCGGCGTAGCCGAGACGTGGGGGCCCTGAGACCTGGGGTTTTATTATCCCCCGGGCCTGCGCAGGCTCTTGGAGAGACTATGACGGCTCAAAATCCAAAGCGCGTGGCGCTGATCACGGGCGTCACCGGCCAGGACGGCGCCTATCTTGCCGAATATCTGCTCGGCCTCGGCTATGAGGTCCACGGCATCAAGCGGCGGTCGTCCTCGTTCAACACCGCGCGCATCGATCATCTCTACCAGGACCCGCAGTCCGGCAACGTGCCGTTCCTGCTGCATTACGGCGACATGACCAACTCGACCAACCTGATCCGGCTGATGCAGCAGATCAGGCCGACCGAGATCTACAATCTCGCCGCCCAGAGCCATGTCGGCGTCAGCTTCGAAAGCCCGGAATACACCGCCAATGCCGACGCCATCGGCGTGCTGCGGCTCCTGGAGGCGATCCGGATCCTCGGCATGGAGAAGGAGACGCGGTTCTATCAGGCCTCGACCTCGGAACTGTACGGCCTCGTCCAGGAGGTGCCGCAGAAGGAGACCACGCCGTTCTACCCGCGCTCGCCTTACGGCGTCGCCAAGCTCTACGGCTACTGGATCACGGTGAACTACCGCGAGGCCTACGGCATCTATGCCTCGAACGGCATCCTGTTCAACCATGAGAGCCCGATCCGCGGCGAGACGTTTGTGACGCGCAAGATCACGCGCAGCGTCGCCCGCATCGAGACCGGCCTGGAAGAGGCGCTCTATCTCGGCAATCTCGAAGCCAAGCGCGACTGGGGCCATGCGCGGGATTATGTCGAGGGCATGCACAGGATATTGCAGGCGGATGCGCCCGACGATTTCGTGCTGGCGACCGGCGAGACCCGTTCGGTGCGCGAGTTCGTCGAACTGGCATTTGCCGAAGTCGGCCGCACCATCGAATGGCGCGGCAAGGGCGTCGACGAGACCGGCGTCGACAGAAAGTCCGGCAAGACCGTGGTCCGCATCGATCCGGTCTACTTCCGGCCGACCGAAGTCGATCTTCTGGTCGGCGATGCCAGCAAGGCGCGCGAGAAGCTCGGCTGGAAGCCCAAGACCTCGTTCGCCCAGACTGGTCAAGGAAATGGTCGCAAGCGATCTCGCTGACGCAAGGCGGGAGGTGGCCAATGGCAAGCCTTCCGTTTGAGCTGAAAGGCAAGACGGTCTACGTCGCCGGGCATCGCGGCATGGTTGGCTCCGCGCTGGTGCGCAGGCTGGCGCGCGAAGGCGTTGAGCTGCTGACCGCGACGCCGCAGCGAGGCCGATCTGCGCGATCAGGCCGCGGTCAACAAATGGTTCGCCGCCAACCGTCCGCAGGTGGTGTTTCTCGCGGCCGCCAAGGTCGGCGGCATCGTCGCCAACAACACGCTGCGCGCCGAATTCCTCTACGACAATCTGGCGATTGCGACCAATGTGATCCACGCGGCGCATGTCCATGGCGCCGAGAAGCTGATGTTCCTCGGCTCGTCCTGCATCTATCCAAAACTGGCGCCGCAGCCGTTGCGCGAGGACTGCATGCTGACCGGGCCGCTGGAGCCGACCAACGAGCCCTATGCGATTGCAAAAATCGCCGGCATCAAGATGGTGGAGGCCTATCGCAGCCAGTATGGCGCCGACTTCATCAATGTGATGCCGACCAATCTGTACGGCAGCGGCGACAATTATCATCCCGAATACAGCCACGTCGTGGCCGCCCTGATCCGCCGTTTCCACGAGGCGAAGGTTTCCGGCGCCAAGGAGGTCGTGGTCTGGGGCACCGGCACGCCGCGGCGCGAATTCCTCTATGTCGACGATCTCGCGGATGCCTGCATCCATTTGATGAAGACCTATTCCAGCAGTGAACTGGTCAATATCGGCACCGGCGAGGACATCACGATCGCCGAATTCGCCCGCGTGGTTGCGGCGACGGTCGGCTATACCGGCGCAGATCAGTTTCGACACCTCGCGGCCGGACGGCACGCCGCGAAAACTGCTCGATGTCAGCCGGCTGGCGAAACTCGGCTGGCGCGCCGCGACCTCGCTCGAGGACGGCATCCGGCTCGCCTATCAGGCCTATCCTCGACGAGACGAAGTGACACGGTAATCTCGCGCCTCGCCAAGGGAAAACCAGTACACATTCTCGCAATCATGCTGCTAGGATGCGCGCGCCCAGGGCGGCCGCAAAGAGCCGCCAGCGCGGTTTCGTTGGAGGAAGCATGAAGAAGTTTCAGCGTCGTCAATTCCTGCAGCTTGTCGCCGGTGCGGCTGCACTCCCGGCCGCATCGAGCATCGCCCAGTGCGCAGGCCTATCCGTCGCGGCCGGTGCGGCTGGTGATCGGTTACACCCCCGGCGGCTCGGCGGATCTCACGGCGCGTCTGATGGGGCAGTGGCTTTCGGAAAAGCTCGGGCAATCGTTCGTGATCGAGAACCGGCCGGGCGGCGGCACCAATATCGCGACCGAGCAGGTGCTGCGCGCGACACCTGACGGCTACACGCTGCTTCTGGTCGCGCCGGCCAACGCCATCAACGCCTCGCTCTATGACAAGCTCAATTTCGATTTCATGAAGGAGATGGAGCCGATCGCCGGCATCATTCGCTTTCCCAACGTCGTGGTGGTGCATCCCTCGCTGCCGATCAAGACGATTCCCGAATTGATCGCCTACGCCAAGGCCAATCCCGGCAAGCTCAACATGGCGTCGTCGGGCAACGGGTCCACGATCCACATGTCGGGTGAACTGTTCAAGATGCTGACCGGCATCAACATGCAGCATGTGCCCTACCGGGGCGGCGCGCCGGCGCTCACCGATATGCTCTCCGGCCAGATGCAGGTCATGTTCGACAACATTCCGACCTGCGCCGAGCACGTCAAATCCGGCAAGCTTCGCGGCCTCGCGGTCACCAGCACGACCCGTTCGGAAGTGCTGCCGGATCTGCCGCTGGTCGCCGACTTCCTGCCCGGCTACGAGGCGAGCGCCTGGTACGGCCTCGCGGCGCCGAAGGGCACGCCGCCCGAAATCGTCGACAGGCTCAACAAGGCGGTCAACGAGATCCTGGCCGATCCCAAGGCCAAGGCACGGTTCACCGAGACTCGGCGCCATCCTGCTGCCGGGCTCGGCCGCCGACTTCGGCAAGCTGGTGGCGGACGAAACCGAGAAGTGGGGCAAGGTGGTCAAGTTCGCCGGCGCCAAGGTGGATTAGGGCACTTATCGAACTAGCGGCGTGGCCGCGATATGTAATTTCTGCTTTCGGGGTAAGGCCGACGCGGCTCAGCCGCGCCGTGATGTTTGCGAGTGGCCCTGGCTGTGTGAAAACGGCCAATACCCGTCTTCGACATTAGTCCTTCGACGCCCCACCGTGCGGAAGCGAGCTTCCGCGGCGATGCCTGTCACGCGCAACGTCCATCGAAAATCCGTGACAAAATGACACGCCAAACTGGTGTGTGAAGTAGATCACTTGTCGAGGTCTGCTTCCCGTACAAAGATAAAAGGCGCCAATGTGCAGCGGTTGCGAGCGCTCCGCGTAACGGATCCTCGCCACGCCTGTCTCATTTCCGTTGGAGTGTTTCATGGCCAGTGAGGACCGACGATCCGTCGAACTTGCTTTTCTGCACCCCTCCATTCGAGAGCGCGTGCAAGCCATCCAGGGCGAGCTGAACGGCGCAGGCCTCAACTTCCACGTCTTCGAGGCCTTCCGGTCGCCGCAACGCCAGGCCTATCTCTATGCCCAGGGCCGCACACGGCCCGGCAAGATCGTGACTTATGCAGAGCCCTGGAAGTCCTATCACCAATACGGGCTGGCGGTCGATTTCGTGCTCAAGACCAATGGCAACTGGGATTGGAGCGACGCCGGCCCCAACGCCGCGGCATGGAAACAGCTTCACAAGATCGGCCGCGCGCATGGCATGGAGCCGCTGAAATTCGAAACGCCACACCTGCAAATGATGGGTCTGCGCATCGAGCAACTTCACGAGGGAAGATTGCCGCCGGGCGGAGACGCCGATTGGGTCGAAAATCTCGAGGCCGCTATTGCCGGATGGCGCGGATCGCCGATTCCGCCGCCTGCGCCTGCGGCCGTTTCCCGCCCCGCGCTCGCGCCGGGCGCTGCGATCGCCGCGGCCGCGAAGCCGTCCGAGGTCGATCGCCCCGCCAGTTCTGCGAGCAGAACCATGAGCTCCAGCTCCAACAACTTTGCGCGAATTCAGCCCTTCATCGAGAAATGGGAAGGCGGCTACAGCAATCATCCCAGCGACCGGGGCGGGCCAACCAATATGGGGATCACGCTCGCGACGCTGCGAAGCTGGCGCCACGACGACAGCCTGACCGCGGAAGACGTCAAGCGACTGAGCCTCGACGAAGCCCGGCGCATCTTCAAGGCGCGTTATTACGACGTTGTGCGCGGCGACGACCTGCCGCTGCAGGTCGCCGCTCCCGTCTATAACGCCGCGGTGCTGCATGGCACCGGTCGATCTGCCGAATTCCTGCAGAACTCGCTGGTGAGTTGCGGCGCACATGTGGACGTCGATCGCATCATCGGCCCCGATACGCTCGGCGCGGTGGCCGCGGTCGATGTGCAACAGCTTTCCAAGGCGTTCCTCGACATCGAGGACGCATATTTTCGAAGGCTTCCCGAATTTCCAGTGTTCGGCAAGGGCTGGCTCAACCGCCTGAACGACATGCGAAGTTTCGTCGCCACGCTCGCTGCCGAGCCCATCGTCGTCGCAACCGGAGGAACAACCGTGCTGGAACAGCCAAGGCTAAAGGCCCAGCCGAATGGGGCCGAAATATTCGCGAAGATCGAAGAGTTGGTCGAGCTGTTTGGTCAGAAGCCAAACCCCCCGATCGTGAGCACCGCGCAGCCAGCTGCGAACGACACACTGTCCCGCGTCGCTCAAGTCGTCGACGTGCTGCGCCAGCTCGGCCTTGGCGTTTCGCCGGTCCCAAAGCCGGACGCAATCGCCACGACCACCACGACGCCCCTGACGCCAGTCAACGGCGCGTTGGGGCAAACGATCGGCAACATGCTCGACGGCAAGAAGAGCGCCATCGGGATCATCGGCAGCGTGCTGACAGGGCTGCTTGGCGCGGTGGCGCCTGCTGCGACCACGTCCGGAGCCGCCGGCGCGGCGGCCGGAGCCGCCGGAACGGCGAGTGGCCTCATGGGCATCCTTTCCACGCTTGGCGTTGCGGTCCCCTATCTGCAGCCGATCATGCTCGGTCTGGCGGCGTGGGGCGCCCTCGGCAAACTCGATAAGTGGAGGGTCGCCGCCCAGGCGCTAGCGCCAAAGACCGGCTGATTGCGTGAAGCGAGGGCGACTCGGGCGCAAGATGGATGCGCTTCCTGATCGTTATTTTGCTTCTTGGTCGCTGTTTATAAGAGGGCCAAGTGCGTAATGTTTATATCATTTCTGATTTGCATCTCGGCGGAGATTACTCGCATCCGCGCGGATCGGGCAAGCGCGGCTTCCGGCTGTGCACCCGCGCCGATGCAGTTGCACAGTTCATTGATTGCATCACTCAGAAGTTCGCGCAGCAAGGGCCGAGCGAACTGATCCTCAACGGCGATACGGTCGACTTTCTGGCCGAGCACGATGAAGAGCCGAGTACGTGGTCTCCCTTCACACGAGATCCCGGTCGCGCAGTTAAAAAACTAGAATTGATCGTCGAACGCGACCAACCTGTGTTCGATGCCATCGGGCGGTTTCTCGACAAGGGAGGCCGTCTCGTGGTGCTGCTCGGAAATCACGATATCGAATTGAGCTTGCCTGCGGTGCGCGCCGCGTTCCGTCGTGCACTCGGCGTCAAGGCAGGCCATGATTTCGAGTTTCTCTATGACGGCGAGGCTTACATTGTTGGCGACGCGCTGATCGAGCATGGCAATCGCTACGACGACTGGAACCAAGTCGATTATGACGCTCTTCGTCATGTTCGCTCGGTCCAGTCGCGCTTCCTGGATGTGCCCGACGAGCATATTTTCATCCCACCCGCCGGCAGCGAGATGGTCACCGAGGTCATCAATACGATCAAGCTCGATTATCCGTTCGTGGATTTGCTGAAACCCGAGACCGCTGCCGTAGTGCCGATGCTGCTCGCCCTCGAGCCGGGGTTTCGTTCGCGCCTTGCCACGATCGCTCTTCTCTACAAGCGAACGCGCAGCCACGGGCTCTCGAATCCGGTGACCCCCAAATTCGGCGGCGACATCCGATCCGAGCAGGATATGGGCATCATCCCCGGCGAGGATATGGGAAGCCGTACTGGCGCAGCCGAGGACAGCTTTGGCGAGGAGATTTCTGCCGCTGGAAACGTCACGGCAAATACAGCTCGGTCCGAGCAGAACGCTGCACTGAAGGAAACGCTGCAGGCTGCGTTGGGAAACCAAGCCGAACAGTTTCTCCGGGACCTCGACGCTGAAATCGCTGAAGCCGACCCGCTCGGCCAACTTGGAGGCGAGATTACGGCGTCCGATACTGTCAGCCGGATCTACGGCTTCGCCGCTCTCTTGTTCGGGCGCACGTCTCAACCCTTCGAGAAGCGCATGCCTGCCCTGCTGATGGCCATGCGCGGCCTGCAAGACAGCGATACGTTCGACCTCGGCACGGAAAGCGCGAAGGAGTATCTGAACGCCGCGCAAATGCTCTCCGATCGCGGTGGCTTCCGCTATGTCGTGTTCGGCCACACCCATCAAGCCAAGCAAGTATCTCTGGGAGGCGGCCGCTTCTATTTGAATACCGGTACGTGGGCCGACGTCCTGCGGTTTCCCAATGAGATTTTGAAGTCGGAGGCCGACGCGCTGCCGGCCTTGCAGACCTTCGTGGCGCAAATGAAAGCCGGTGATTTTTCCGCCTGGACGTTGTTTCGTCCGACCTATGTCCATTTTGAGGTCGGCGACGATGGCAAGGTTTCGAAGGCCGAACTACTGAAGTTTTCGGAGGCCGCAATGTCATGAGCCCGTGCGTTCCCAAGGCGTTCTGGCACATCGGCGCCCGGCACTTGTCGGACAGCCGCCATGGATGAATTTCGCGACGCGATCGCCAGGATCACCATCGATGGCGAGAACGGGCGCGGCACGGGTTTCCTGGTGGCGCCCGATATAGTGGCAACCGCGCTTCATGTTGTTGCCGACCGAAAGGTCGAACCGCCCGCTTTTTTTGCCGGCACGATCCATCTCGAATTCCGCGGCCACAAGACCGCGGCCGAAGTGATACCCAATAAATGGAATCAGGACGCGGACTGCGTTCTGCTTCGATGCCTTAATCCGGGGCAGCTGGCCGCCTATCCGACGATTCCGCTACGCGAGACGATTCCGCCAGGCGAACTGGATCGGTCGGACGATTTGTTCAAAACGCGAGGCTATCCGGACGCGCAGCCGATCGATGGAATGACCTGGGCTGGCAAGGTCAGGGATTACGGGGCGCAACTGACCAACTTCTACGCGAGGCGGCGATCTGCATACTGGCCGGTCCTGCAACTCTTCTGCGAGGAGGCTGGTGCCGGCAGCGGTGCCCCGCCGAAGGGGCTCTCGGGCGCTCCAATCATTGTCGGTACGGCGGCGATCGGATTGATGCGCTTCGCCTTGATGCAGGACGGGCGCACAGTCGCCGGCACACTTTATGGCTGCAGCGCGCGGGACATTGTTGCGCTCGACCCCGAACAGCTGAGCCTGCGTCCGCCGCTCATGCCCACAATCCTCGTGACACCGGAGCAGATGGCGCAATTGGCAGGATTTCTGGTGGCGGCCTTCACGGGCAGTCTTAATGGTCTGCGCCGCACCGTGAGGTTTTCGCTAGGTTCCGAGGCGGAGCGTTGCGTGACGCCGGCCAAAGACGTCGATGGATTCGTGTCCACGCTGCTGCCAACGCTGGCCCAACAAGGTCCCGGCATGATCAGCGTGCTGTTGCGCGGCGCTATTGCGGCACGCCCGACGAACCAGGATCTGCGCACCTTCGCGCAGCAGGTTTCACCTTACTCGCTGGAGCCACTGAATGACGACCGGGAGGTTCAGGAAGCGCATGATCACGAGTTGGAAGTCAAGATTGAACGCGCGCTGATAGACCTGAATCGCATAAGGCAGGCGCGGGACCTCCATCACATCATGGCAAGCTACCGACCCGATTTCGAAAAGACACGCCAGCAAATCGTCATCCTCGCCAAATACAAGGAACTGCATAACTGTCTCCACGAACTTCAAAAGCGGCTCAATCAGATAGATAACAACGTCGCACGCCTCAAATCGGGTGATAATGTTCGGCTGTACCTGAGGGAAGATGCAAATTTTCTGCGAGACGTAGCTCGAAAAGCTCGCAATCAACTCGTGGATTTGCCGACCGCCGAAGACCAGCGCGATTGGATCAATGAGCTCGATGCCTGCGTCGCAGACTTGAGGGCCGCGAGCTTGGCAGTGTCCGTCATCGACGAAAATGTTCTGCTTGTTCCCGAGCGTCTCGCGCATCTTCTACCCAATGCATCGCACATCAACAAAGAGTTGGTCGGGACAGCAAAGAACGTCGGCCTCAACAATTTTGCCGAAACAATGCGCCTGGTCGAGCAGCAGCTTGGCGCAACCATGTCGGAGAGTTCCTTGAGCCGGCTGCGCGAAGGCACGCTTTCTGTCGGCAGGCTGCGGTCACGCCTTGCAGGCCTGGTTTCCGAGCACGACGAGTGGCAGTCGCTCAATACCGATCTCGAATATACCAAGACTTAAAAGAAAATTCAGCCGCAAGCTAGATTCTCGTCGTGGCCGCAGTTCAGAGCCAAGCTTACCGGGTTGTGCGATGCGTTCGCGCAGGAGGAGTGGTCGATCGAATTGAAGGAAATGATGGAGCCATGGAAGGCAGACGACCCGCCGCCCGAGCCGCAAATACCGGCCAATATCTGGAAACTCAACGAGGACTTCGACACCTTCTACAGACAATGCGTCAACCGCTTCATAGAAGTCGACGATGAGCTGAATGAGCTTTGCAAGAAGGTCGCGTCGTTTGAGACACCGCTTGACGCTCTCCTGAACGAATAACCGGGTCTGACCGCAATGACCATGACAGCGAATGAATCTCAGCTTTACGCCTCGCTGAAGGCCCTCGAGGACGCAAGCGATGCGTTGATCGCAAGCCTTCCCGAAGATGAACTTTCAGTTTCTGACTCGGACCACGATGCGATTGCCGGGCGGATAGCGCTTTTCATCGATCGCGCCACCATGACCGGCGCTGTGTTGGATGCACCGGACGATCGAAAGGCCGCACAGGCACTCGTCGACTTTTGGTCGGCGAAATTCTACGCGATTCCCTGCGAAACCCCCACTAAGCAACGGTCGTCGATACGAGCCAATACCTTGCTAAGACCCTTTGATCTAGTAGCGGTGACGGTCACAGTTGCTGAGGGCAAGAAGGTGCTGGCTTCGCTCAGCCGGAAAGATGGTGATGATGAAAGCAAGAGCGTTCTGCGCCAAATTCTATTGCGTGTAGCTCCTTCGCTTAACGATCATGTCGCCAGCTACCAGGGCCTCGCAGAACGGATGCTGCTACGCACAGTTGGTATGTCAGAGGGTGATCGCGCATGCAAGCCAGTGGCAGTCAAGCGCAATGACCTTCTCTTACTGGGTGATCCCAAGCGGGCGAAGGAGGTGCTTGATAGCCTTATCGCGGCGGGCGTTCTGCGCGTCGAACCCAAGGAGACGGGGGATTTAATCTCGCTGCGGTATGGAGCGATGATACGTGAGTGGGATGCGTTGCGGGCGCTGATCGGTAAGCGCGTTGCTTTTCGCGATGCAGTGATGGTCTGGGCCCAACGGGCACGCGCCAAAGGCGCGCTGATATCCGCCGGCCTAGCCGATCAGGCACTGGCTGACTACGCCGACCTGAACGCGCTGGAACGTGATTTCATCGCAGCCAGTTCGTCGCATAGCCGCCGCAAGATCATTGCCTTGGCGATTGTCTGCACCGTTGCGGTCGGAATGTTCGGGTACGTCTTGGACCATCTCTTAGATCTGAAGCGGGAAGCCGAAAGCGAGGCGTTGGCACGGGTTGCAGTTTCGGAGGATGACCCGCGCAGGGAAGAAGCCATCCGAACGTTGGCTTCATATGGCAAGCCGCTCAGATTCCAATCGCATAATATAAAAAATCTTGATCTAAATAGAATATATGCTGGCTCTAAGCCGCCCGCGATTGCGGAATTTTTCAAGTCGGCAATTTTCCGAGTCAATTTCGCAAGCGCGACCCTCCCGTATGCTTTGTTTTCTCAAAATTACATTCGTGATGTGAAATTCCGGGGAGCAATTTTGACTGCTGCGCGATTTGACCAAGCGGTCATCACCCAAACGGATTTCTCCGGGGCAATTTTGTATCGTGCCATCTTCGACAATGCGCAATTTGACGACGTCAATTTCTCAAACACCGATCTTCGGTCCACGTCGTTTCGAAACGTCAGGATAAATGGTGAACTTACGTTCACCGGCACCGCGTGGTGGCTTGCCTTAGGCTGGACCCTTCCGCAGTTCGAAAAATTGGCTGCTCGATATGGCGATCCAAATATGAAAGAAGCCGAAATCTTCAAGGAAGACATCAAATCAAGAATGGCAGAAGTCGATAAAGCAAGCGTCCCGGTATGGCGCGTGCAGGCGTTGAACGACGTTGCGTGGACGTACACCATATACGGTGCTGATCTGGAAATGGCCAAGGAATACGCGCAAAAGGCCTTAGACGGGCTCAAGACAATCCCGGAAAATCGGAAAGATTGGATCGACGACAATCGCGCGAATTTTACAGATACGATCGCATACATTTTCCTGCAGGAACGCCAGCCGGCGAGGGCTGTTGAATTGTTGGAGCAGCCCGGAATCCTCGAGATCTTACGCGGTGACTCGATATTCAGATATGCCGTAGCGCTGCACGCGCTCGCGTCGGAAAAAAATGGCGACGAGAAGAAAGAACTCGATCAAAAAGCACTAACTCACCTCGAAGATGCACTTCGAAATCGCAATTACGTGCCTAGCCACGAACTCTACCTTCTGCGTCACTACATAATGGATAAGGATGAATTCAAGGCAAAACTGGCCGATCTTCTGAGCCAAGAGGCGAATTGACCACCATCCACATGGACACAGCAGGTTCGGTTCAGCACCTTCCGCTACAGCCGGCGATGGCAACTGTTGGGTTTGCGACCAGGCAGGCACCCGCCGTCAAGCCGGTCAAGGCCAGCAACCCAATTCCAAAAGCAAATGCGCGAATATGTTTCATTGAACTCTCCTACGCATGAACAGCAATGGTTGTGCTAGTAACATTGGACCCGTCCGGGTACAATGTTACGCTGTGCATCACGCGTTAGTTCGCGCTCAAAATGCCGTTCATTCTTGCGCCGCAACGCACGCGTGGTCAGTGTTCAGTCACTGTTTCCCTGAGCCCTGACGAGCCGCCCCGCACAGTACGGCAAACCTAGCGCACCTCGACTAGACATTCTGTGATCTGCCTCACTTTCTCGGGCCCCCGATGACCGCGCCCTTGGGGCATGCGGAGATCAGCGCGCAATATCCGCTTTTCAGCGGCAAAGCGGAGGGTAGGCTGGTCGCAAGCAATCCGGCTGCGGCGAATTGTCAGTTTCCCGCAGCCGCGCGCGGCGGATTCTTTGCCGAGCGCCACCGCCATCGCCGAGATCAGCGGCCGCATGAAGAAGGCGTCCTCGGCCGGATAGATGTCGGTGCGCAGGCCGTGCGACTTCAGTTCGTCGGATACGGCCGGTCCGACGGAAGCGATCGGCGTCCGTTCGAGCCCTTCGCGTAACCGGTCCTCGCAGCCGCGCGCGCGCGCGACCTCGATCAGGCGGCGGATCTGGCCGAGATTGGTCAGCGCGATCGCGTCGATGCGGCCGGCCGCCATCTCGTCGATCGCGATGATGATGTTGGCGTCGGCGGCCTGCGCGTCATAGGCATAGGGCAGCACGGTATCGACCTCGGCGCCTTGCGCCTTGATCGCGCCGATCAGGACGCTGTGATCCTTGTCCGGGTAAAGCTGCAGGCCGAGGCGATGGCCGTTGAGATCGAGGCGCGACAGCATCTCGGCGACGCCTTCGGAGGTCGGCTTTTCCGTCGTCATCTGCGGCTCCAGGCCGATTTCGCGCAGCGCCTTGCCCGGTTTGGGGCCGCGCGCGAATTTGCGCGCCTTGCCGAGGGCGGCGACGAAGGCTTCTTCGACGCCGATGAGCCGCACCACCTTCATCAGCCGGCGCAGGCCTTCGCCGGTCAGCAGCACCATGTCATCGAGCGGCCTTTCAATGGCCCGCACGATCCAGGCTTCGACCGGCGCCGGGTCCGGCGCGTCGTGGATGGTGAACATCGGACATTGCAGCACGTCGGCGCCCTGTTCGGTGAGCAGGCGGGAAAACTGCGCTTCCTCGCGCGTTTCCAGGATCAGGATGCGGTAACCGTTCAATCTGTCAGCCATGATCTCGCTCCAACGCTTCAGCTTCGCGCTTTGTTCATCCTGACCCCGGTTTCGGGATTGGCGCAAGCGCATGCGCGGTGATAGAGCAGGGCCGCAAATCGCCGCTTCACCCTTTTGCCTGAATTGTAGTCAGCTTCGCCATGCCCGATCACCAGTTCGTCCTGACCCTGTCCTGCCCGGATCGCCCCGGCATCGTTTCCGCGGTGTCGACCTTTCTCGCCCATAACGGGCAGAACATTCTGGACGCCCAGCAGTTCGACGACATCGAGACCAATAATTTCTTCATGCGGGTGGTGTTCACCGCCGCCGATCTCGCGGTCGAACTGCAGGCGCTGCAGACCGGCTTTACCGCGATCGCCGACCGCTTCGGCATGGACTGGCAGATGCGCGACCGCGCCAGCCGCCGCCGGGTGATGCTGCTGGTGTCCAAATCGGATCATTGCCTGGTCGATATCCTCTATCGCTGGCGCACCGGCGAACTTCGAGATGATCCCGACCGCTATCGTCTCCAACCATCCGCGCGAGACCTACGGCAATCTCGATTTCGGCGAGATCCCGTTCCACTACATGCCGGTGACGAAGGAAACCAGGCGCGAGCAGGAAGAGGCGGTCTGGAAGCTGGTTCAGGACACCAACACCGATCTCGTGGTGCTGGCGCGTTACATGCAGATCCTGTCGGACGAGATGTCGGCAAGACTGTCGGGGCGCTGCATCAACATCCACCACTCGTTCCTGCCGGGCTTCAAGGGCGCGCGTCCCTACCACCAGGCCCATGAGCGCGGCGTCAAGCTGATCGGCGCCACCGCGCATTACGTCACGCGCGACCTCGACGAAGGCCCGATCATCGACCAGGACGTCGAGCGCATCAGCCATCGCGACACGCCGGAAGATCTCTCGCGCAAGGGCCGCGACATCGAACGCCGCGTGCTGGCGCGCGCCATGCGTCATCATCTTGAGGATCGCGTGATCCTCAACGGCCGCAAGACCGTCGTGTTTATGGACTAGCGCGCTGCATCCTGCGCGGCGGGCGCGGGCTTGGCTTCCTCACCGCGTTCGGATGCCGGCAGCAGGCGCTTTCGCTCGCGCTCCCGCATGTACTCTTCGTATTTCGCGGTCCCGGGACGCGGTGGCACGTCCGCGGGCATTCCGCCGATCGCCGCCGGGATGGCGTCGCTGACACCGGCCGTCGGATCGTGCCGCAGCCGCTCACGCCGCAGCCGGCGAGGGCAACGGTGAGGATCGTAACAATATGGCGCGCGCTGGTCGGCATCGGCGGAAGATTACAGCCTCACTCTTTAAGGATGATGGATTTAGGGCGCGACCTCCGGGAATCGTGAAGGGCGCTTCTTTGTTGACAGGACCATTTGATTTGTACAATCGTACAAATAACGGCCCATCAAAGAAGGTGTCGAGCGGCGAGACCGGATCATAATATAATACCGTCACCTGTTTCGCGACGGTTCAGGCTGGACTGGTCTCTTCGCCGCGGCACGCCAATGGTCCGATTGACAAAAGGGCGACCAAGGACGCCATGTTGCCGCGCTGCCCGGCCGAAAAATCCGGGTTATGGTGAGAGATCAAGGGCCGGGGACTCGGTTCGAGGACACAAGGCCGATCAGGGGGAGAGATGTTCATGTCTATTCGCAGTCATATGTTGCTGGCCGCCGGCGCCGTCGCCGGCATGCTGGCGCTCACGCCGGCTCACGCCCAGGAGACCGTCAAGATCGGCCTGATCCTGCCGATGACCGGCGGTCAGGCATCGACCGGCAAGCAGATCGACAACGCGGTCAAGCTCTACATGCAGCAGAACGGCGATACCGTCGCCGGCAAGAAGATCGAAGTCATCCTGAAGGACGACGCGGCGGTCCCCGACAACACCAAGCGCCTGGCGCAGGAATTGATCGTCAACGACAAGGTCAGTTTCATCGCGGGCTTCGGCGTGACCCCGGCAGCCCTTGCCGCAGCACCGCTGGCGACGCAGGCCAAGGTGCCGGAAATCGTGATGGCGGCCGGCACCTCGATCATAACCGAGCGTTCGCCCTATATCGTGCGCACCTCGTTCACGCTGGCGCAGTCGTCGACCATCATCGGTGACTGGGCCGCCAAGAACGGCATCAAGAAGGTCGCGACGCTGACCTCCGACTATGCGCCCGGCAACGACGCCCTGAACTTCTTCAAGCAGAACTTCACCGCCGGTGGCGGCGAGATCGTCGAAGAAGTGAAGGTGCCGCTGCAAAACCCTGATTTTGCACCGTTTCTGCAGCGCATGAAGGACTCCAAGCCCGACGCCGTGTTCGTGTTCGTGCCGGCAGGACAGGGCGGCAACTTCATGAAGCAATATGCCGAACGCGGGCTCGACAAGTCGGGCATCAGGGTGATCGGCCCCGGCGACGTGATGGACGACGACCTGCTCAACGGCATGGGCGATGCGGCGCTCGGCACGGTGACCGCGCATCTCTATTCCGCGGCGCATCCCTCGGCGGCCAACAAGGAATTCGTCGCCGCCTACAAGAAGGCGTTCGGCCAGCGCCCGGGCTTCATGGCGGTCGGCGGCTATGACGGCATCCGCCTGATCTACGAGGCGCTGAAGAAGACCGGCGGCAAGACCGACGGCGATGCGCTGATCGAGGCGATGAAGGGCATGAAGTGGGAAAGCCCGCGCGGCCCGATCTCGATCGATCCGGAAACCCGCGACATCGTGCAGAACATCTACATCCGCAAGGTCGAGAAGGTCGACGGCGAACTCTACAACGTCGAATTCGCGACCTTTGAGGCGGTGAAGGATTCCGGCAAGACCAAGAAGTGACGGCGAATGAGCGGAGCCGAGCGTTCGCTCGCTCTCTCCACGTCATGCGCCGGAGCTTGCGAATCCCGGGCATCCACGTCTTTCTCTGCGGCAAGTCAAGGAAAGACGTGGATGGCCGGGACAAGCCCGGCCATGACGACAGTTGCGCGAGATTTGCGCGCCGAATGTCGATGAACCTGGCTTAGTCTCTTCCCATGACCACGCTGTTCACCATCCTGTTCGACGGTGTCGCCTACGGCATGCTGCTGTTCGTGCTCGCTTGCGGGCTGGCGGTGACGCTGGGGCTGATGAATTTCGTCAATCTCGCCCATGGCGCCTTCGCCATGACCGGCGGCTATATCTGCGCGGTGCTGGTGAACAATTCCGGCTGGCCGTTCTTCGCGGCGCTGCCGCTCGCCTTCGTATCGGCCGCGGCGATCGGCGTGCTACTGGAACGCACGCTCTACCGCCATCTCTACACCCGCAGCCATCTCGACCAGGTGCTGTTCACGATCGGCCTGACCTTCATGTCGGTGGCGGCGGTGGACTACATCATGGGATCGTCGCGCATCTTCATCAAGCTGCCGGCGGCGCTCGAGGGCCAGTTCGATTTCTTCGGCGTCGGCATCGGCCGCTACCGGCTGATGATCATCGTGATCTGCGGCCTGCTCACGGTGGCGCTGCAATTGATCCTGGCGAAAACCCGCTTCGGCAGCCGCCTGCGCGCCGCCGTCGACGATCCGCGCGCCGCCAGCGGCCTCGGCATCAACGTGCCGCAGGTCTTTGCCTTCACCTTTGCCTTCGGCTGCGGCCTTGCAGGTCTGGGTGGCGCGCTCAGCGCCGAAATCCTCGGGCTCGATCCGTATTTTCCGCTGAAATTCATGATCTACTTCTTGATCGTGGTCACCGTCGGCGGCTCCTCCAGCATCACCGGGCCGTTCCTCGCGTCGCTCCTGCTCGGCATCGGCGACGTCGCCGGCAAATATTACGTGCCGAAGATGGGCCCGTTCGTCATCTACACCATCATGATCGTGATCCTGATCTGGCGTCCGAACGGCCTGTTCGGCCGCACGGCTGCGCGGTGAGCCGGCGATGACCGCAGTCTCCGATGTTTCATCCCATGCCATGGCCCGCGCCCGCTGGCGCCCGGCCGAAATCGCGTTCTGGGTTCTCGCGGCGTCCTGCGCCTTCCTGTTTCCGTCCCGCTATCTGATCATGACCGACATCATTCGGCTGGCGTTGTTCACGCTGTCGCTCGATCTGATCCTCGGTTACGCCGGCATCGTCTCGCTGGGACACGCCGCCTTCTTCGGCGTCGGCGCCTATTCGGCGGGGCTGATGGCCTTGCACGGGATCATCAACGAGCCGGTCATTGCGCTGGTCGTGGCGGGGCTGATCGCGATGGCGCTCGGCTTTCTGACCAGCTTTCTCGTTATCCGCGGCGTCGACCTGACCCGGCTGATGGTGACGCTCGGCATTGCGCTGTTGCTCGAAGCGCTGGGGGAACGTTTTTCCAACATCACCGGCGGCACCGACGGCCTGCAGGGCATCGAGATGCAACCGATCCTCGGCCTGTTTGCGTTCGACATGTTCGGCAAGACCGGCTTCTTCTACTCGCTGATCGTGCTGTTCCTGCTGTTTCTGCTGGCGCGGCGGATCGTGAACTCGCCGTTCGGCCTGTCGCTGCGTGCGATCAAGAACAATCCGCTGCAGGGCCTCCGCGATCGGCGTGCCCGTCAACCGCCGCCTGATCGCAATCTATACGGTGGCGGCGTTCTATGCCGGCATTGCCGGGGCGCTGTTCACCCAGACCACGGCGCTGGCCTCGCTCGATGTGTTCGCGTTCGAAAAATCCGCCGATCTGATGCTGGTACTCGTCATCGGCGGCACCGGTTATCTGTATGGCGGGCTGATCGGGGCGGTCGTGTTCAAGATGCTTCAGGAGGTGTTCCAGACCATCACGCCGCAATACTGGCTGTTCTGGATCGGCCTTGTGCTGGTCGTGATCGTGCTGGTCGGCCGCGACCGCATGCATCGCTGGGCGCTGTGGCTCCCCAACCTCGTGATCCGGCAAGTGACCGGACGCAAGGCCGTCGTGGCCGTTCCCGAAAGCGATGCGCCATGACGATCGCGCTGGAAACCAGGGGACTGGAGAAATCCTTCGGCGGCTTGAAGGTCACGCGCGATCTGTCGCTGCAGGTGAAGCAGGGTGCCCGCCACGCCTTGATCGGGCCGAACGGCGCCGGCAAGACCACCGTCATCAACCTCCTGACCGGCGTGCTCAAGCCCAATGGGGGACGGATACTGCTCGAAGGTAACGACATCACCGATCTGCCGGTTCACACAAGGGTGCTGCGCGGACTCTCGCGCACCTTCCAGATCAACCAGCTCTATGCCGATCTGACCCCGCTCGAAACCGTGGGGCTCGCGGTCTCCGAACGGCTCGGCCGCGGCGGCGACTGGTGGCGGCGGATGGGCACGCGCGCCGACGTCAACGAGGAGATCGCGGAAACGCTGGCGCGCTTTCATCTGCTCGACGTCATGAACGAACTCACCGCGACGCTGCCTTACGGCAAGCAGCGCCTGCTCGAGATCGCGGTCGCGATCGCAACCCGGCCGCGCGTACTGCTGCTCGACGAGCCGGCCGCCGGCGTTCCCGAGAGCGAGCGCCACGATATTCTGGCCGCCGTTGCCGCCCTGCCGCGCGACGTCACCGTGCTGCTGATCGAGCACGACATGGACCTGGTGTTCTCGTTTGCCGACCGCATCTCGGTGCTGGTCAATGGCGCCATGCTGGTGGAGGGCCCGCCCGACGAGGTGGCGCGGGATCCGCAGGTCAAGGCGGTCTATCTCGGCGAGGCGGCCGATGTCTGAGCTTCTCGCCATCGATGCCTTGCGCGCCGGCTACGGCGAAGCCGTGGTGCTGCCCTCGATGTCGCTGTCCCTGGGCGAAGGCCAGGTGCTGGCGCTGTTGGGGCGCAACGGCACCGGCAAGACCACGCTGATCAATTCGATCGTCGGCATCACCCGCCGCTTCGGCGGTACGCTTGCGGTCGGCGGACAGGACATCACGGCGATGCGGCCGGACCAGCGGGCGCGGGCAGGGATCGGCTGGGTGCCGCAGGAGCGCAATATCTTCCGCTCGCTGACGGTCGAGGAAAACATGACCGCGGTGGCCCAGCCGGGCCCCTGGACCGTGGATAAGGTTTACGAAATGTTTCCGCGGCTGAAGGAACGCCGCAGCAATTTCGGCAACCAGCTCTCGGGCGGCGAGCAGCAGATGCTGGCGATCGGCCGCGCGCTGACCCTCAATCCCAAGGTTTTGCTGCTCGACGAGCCGACCGAGGGGCTGGCGCCCATCATCGTCGAGGAACTGCTCCGGGCGCTTGGCACGATCACCCGTTCCGGTGGTATCTGTTCTATCATCGTCGAGCAGAACGCGCAAAAGATTCTGGGGCTGGCCGATCGGGTTGTGATATTGGAACGCGGCGCCATCGTGCATGATGCGGCAAGTCACGCGTTGAAGGCCGATCCCGCCGTGCTCGAACGCTACCTCGGTGTCGCCGGCGCCGCCGCGCATTAGATTGATGGGAGTTGAGACCATGCAGAGAACCAAACCCCCGTTCCGCGCCGACGAGGTCGGCAGCCTGCTGCGGCCACCGCGCATCAAGGAAGCGCGCGCGAAGCTGGAGAAGGGCGAGGGTCACTGCGGAGGACCTGCGCAAGGCCGAGGACCTCGAGATCGAAAAGGTCGTGCACAAGCAGGCGTCCATCGGCCTGAAGCTCGCGACCGACGGCGAATTCCGCCGCTCCTGGTGGCATTTCGATTTTCTGGCCAAGCTCGGCGGCTGCGAGCTCTTCCACCCCGAGACCGGTATTCAGTTCGCGGGCGTCGAGACCCGCCATGACGCCGTCCGCGTGATCGGCAAGCTCGATTTCCCCGACACTCATCCGATGCTGGATCATTTCCGCTTCCTGAAGAAGCATGCCGACAGGGCACACGTCACGGCGAAGATGACGATCCCGTCGCCGGCGGTGCTGCATTTCCGCGGCGGCCGCAAGGCGATTTCGAAGGAGGTCTATCCCGACCTCGAGGAGTTTTACCTCGACCTCGGCAAGACCTACCGCAAGGCGGTGAAGGCGTTCTACGACGCCGGCTGCCGCTACCTGCAGTTCGACGACACCGTGTGGGCCTATCTGTGCTCGCAGGAAGAGTTGCAGAAGGCGCGCGATCGCGGCGACAACCCGGATGGGTTGCAGGAAATCTACGCGCGCGTCATCAACTACGCGCTGGCCGAGCGGCCGGCCGACATGGTGGTCACCACGCATGTCTGCCGCGGCAATTTCCGCTCGACCTGGATCTCGTCCGGCGGCTACGAGCCGGTGGCCGAGACCATGCTGGCCGGCACCAATTACGACGGCTATTTCCTCGAATACGATTCCGACCGCGCCGGCGGCTTCGAGCCGCTGCGCTATCTGCCGAAAGGCAACAAGGTGGTCGTGGTCGGCGTCATCACCTCGAAATTCGGCGAGCTGGAGAAGAAGGACGACATCAAGCGCCGTCTCGAGGAGGCCGCCAAATTCGCGCCGCTCGACCAGCTTGCGGTGTCGCCGCAATGCGGCTTCGCCTCCACCGAGGAAGGCAACATCCTGTCCGAGGAAGAGCAGTGGGCCAAGCTCAGCCTCGCAGTCGAAGTCGCCAACGAGGTGTGGGGGAAGTAACTGCGTCTGCGACCGTCATTGCGAGCGAAGCGAAGCAATCCATGCTTCATGCGAGCGCTGAGATGGATTGCTTCGCTGCGCTCGCAATGACGGCGAGGGATAATCGCCTCACTTCTCCGCCAGATAGACGTCGCCGAGCAGCGACGAGTTCGACCACGGCACCTGCTTGCCTTTGGTCGCCGCGACCACCTCGGCGCGGACCCGCGTCAGCATCTGCTGCACTTCCAGCCCGGGCGTACCGATGTGGCGGGTCAGCGCCGCCGAGAACGGGCTGTTGGCGCCTTCGCCGTCGAGCGCGACCTGTCCGGGCGCGGTCGCAAAGGCGATCAGCGTGCCCGCTCCCAAGGTCGAGCCGGCGCCGAGCGTAGCGGGTGCGGCCAGCCCCGAGCCGGCTCCGATGTCACGGGCGGGACCTGCGGAAGCAAGCTTCGGCGCCATCGGGTTGTTGCGGCAGGCATCGAGGATCAGGATGTTGGTGCGGACCTGATCGTCGAGGCCGGCCATGATCGTATCCAGGTCCATCATCGCTTCCGTCATGCCGCTGCCGGCTCGAAACTCGATGTCGATCGGCACCAGGTAATTGCGGCCGTCGACCTGCACGCCGTGGCCCGCGTAATAGACCACCGCCACCTGCGACCGCGCGGCATCGCGCAGGAAGTCGCGGATCGTCGCCTGCATCGCCGTGCGGTCGAGGTCGGTGCCTTCCGTCACCACGAAGCCGATGTCGCGCAGGCTTTTCGCCATCGCGCGCGCATCGTTGGCCGGATTGGGCAGCGGCCTGACATGCGCGTAGGCGTTGTTGCCGATCACCAGGGCCACGCGCCTGACGGCTTCTTTTTCGGTCTCGGCGCGCTTGCGCATTTCCGCCGCGGCAGGCGCGGGCGGGCTCGCGGCGCCCGCCGGCTGGAGCGCGCCGCCATGTCGGCTGGCGGCGGTGGCGCTGCGGTTGCCGTTCGCGGCGACGGCGGCAGCGTCTCCGACAACAGCGACAGTCGAACCTTTGCGGTGGCCTGGTTGGCCTTGCTGCCGGCGTCGGAAGCCTGACCCTGCAGCGCGGCGGCGTAATCCAGCCTGGCGCGGTCGATATCGCCCTTGGCCTCGTAGGCGAGGGCGCGTTGCGCGTAGGCCGAGATCAGCACGCTGCCGGGCGGCGTCATGATGTTGACCGGCGCTTTTGCTTTGGCCAAACGTATCGCCTCGGTCGAGTCGGCGATGGCGCGATCGAGGTTGCCCTTGGCGCGCCAGATCACCGCACGGTTCGTCAGCGGCTGCGGCAATGCCGGGTCGAGCCGGATCGCTTCGTTGATGTCGGCCAGCGCACCGTCGAGATCGCCGAGCGCCAGCTTCGAGATGCCGCGGTTCTGCCAGGAAAACGCCGACGGCGGTCCGGCCTTGATCGATTGATCGTAGTCGGCGATCGCCTTGGCGTATTCGCCCTTGCCGCGCCAGGCGTTGCCGCGGTTGTGGAAGATGATGCCGCTCGGCGGCCCGATCCGCAGCGCGTCGTTGAAGTCCGATATTGCGATGTCGTACTCGCCCTTGTCGTAATAGGCGGAGCCGCGCAGATTATAGGCGGCGGCGCTGGGCTGCAGGCGGATCGCCTCGCCGGCATCTGCGATCACCTGCGCGTAGTTGCCCTTCTTGTTCCAGCCGACCGCGCGCCAGAAGTAGATCGTCGCGAGTTTCTCGCCGGAGAATACTTTCAGCGCGATGATCTTGCTGCAGGCGTCGATCATCTGATCGGCCGGCGTAGTGTCGGTGGTGCAGAGCGGCCCAAGCTGGCTACTCGACTGGGCGAGCGAAGGCACGGACCACAGCGCGGCGGCGAGCAGGGTGAGTATCAGGATTGCGCGGCGCATCAGGTCCCCGTGAATGGCGGTCGCGAGTAGCGGATAACCCTTTGTTGCCTGCCGCGGAGCGGGGGTTCAAGGCCAGTCCCGCGACATGCCGGCCGCCGGCGGAAGGGGGTTTCTTTGGTGGGCAGGCCGTGGTAGGACGCGCCAGTCACATGGCTTTGCCCACCAATATTTCCCAATAATCCCGCCCGATGAAGAACGACCAGATCCTCAGCCAGATCACCGACTTCTGCCGCCATTCCGATATGGCGGAGACGACGTTTGGCCGCCGGTCGGTCAACGACGGCAAGCTGGTGCATCGGTTGCGCGAGGGCAAACGCATCACCGTCGATACGCTGGATCGCATCCAGGCCTATATCGCGACGTCCACCGGTACCCTGCCGCCGCCGCGTGGCCTCGAAGTGCCGCCGGAAAAGCGCGATCCGCGCGGCAATTTTCGCTTTTTCGAAAACCGGCAGAAATACCTGCTGTTCGTCCACACCTGCAGCGAGAAGCGGGTGATTGCGGAGCGGGTCGGGCTGGAGCTCGCCAGCCTGCATCCGCGGCCGCCGGCGCTGCGGGTATTCGACGCCGGGGTCGGCGACGGCACGGTGCTGGCGCGGGTGATGCGCTCGATGCACGGCCGCTTTCCCCACATGCCGTTCTATATCGCCGGCAAGGAGTTGAGCCTGGAGGACGTCCGGCTGACGCTCGACAAGGTGCCGGACCGGTTGTTCGAGCACCCGGCGACCGTCGTCGTCCTGACCAACATGCATTACGCCGAGGCGCCTTGGCTGACGCCGGCCTCGCCCACCGCGGCCGCGGGCATGATCTGGCACGAGGTGGCGCTTCGTGGCGCTTCCTCGGGCGAATTCGAGACCCAGATCGCCGAATTGGGCCCGTTTCTGGAGCAAAACTGGCGGGCCAATATCAGTCCCAGATCGGGCATGCCGATCTATGAACGCCCCGTCGCGCTGGTCGTGTACCGGGAAGACCACCGGTTCCTGCTTGATTCGATCATCCCCCGGGCCGGCCGGACCGAGGCCAATTTCGACCTCGTCATCGCTTCCCAGCCCTATCGGGCAAAATCCTCTGTGAATTTCCGCGCCAAGCGGATCATCGCACCGCTGGCGCGGAGCTTGCGGGCAGGGGGCCGGCTGATCGGAATCCACTCCCACGGGCAGGATCCGGGCCTGGAAATCATCCAGTCGGTCTGGCCGGGAGAAAATCCTTTCGCCGTGAGCCGTCATGAGCTATTGCGCGCGGTGAAATACGAGCTGGGGTCGGCCGGCCGCGACCTTAACTTTAATGCGTACGCCGATAACCGTTCTATCTTCCGTTATGATATGGAAGCGCTGCCCAACGAGGTCACCGGCCAGATCGGAACCTCGACGGCTTTTGCAGCGTGGAATGCGGCGGTGTATGTCGCCCAGATCGAAGACGACCGGTTGACGGAAATGACTGAAAACAGCCGAACCCTCGATGCCACCAGAGAGGTTCTGCGCAAGCATAATGGGCTTTGGTTTTACGACGAATCCTACGTCATTTCGCGCCGTCGCGACTGACATTCCAGGATAGATCACAGACAGCCGCCGGCATCCGGCGGGAACAAGGGGTTGTTGATGCGCGCGTCCTATCTGTTCACCAGCGAGTCGGTTTCCGAAGGTCATCCGGACAAGGTTTGCGACCGGATTTCCGACGAGATCGTCGATTTGTTTTTCCGTGAGGGCCCCAAGGCCGGCATCGACCCCTGGGCGATCCGCGCCGCCTGCGAAACGCTCGCCACCACCAACAAGGTGGTTATCGCCGGTGAAACCCGCGGTCCCAAATCCGTCACCAACGACCAGATCGAAAGCGTCGTTCGCGCGGCGATCAAGGACATCGGTTACGAGCAGGAAGGCTTTCACTGGCAGAAGGCCGACATCGAAATCCTGCTTGCATCCGCAATCCGCCGATATCGCACAGGGCGTCGATGCGCTGCAGCCCGGCACCAACAAGGAAGAGGGCGCGGGCGACCAGGGCATCATGTTCGGCTACGCCACCAACGAAACGCCTGACCTGATGCCGGCGCCGATCTTCTACGCCCACAAGATCCTGCGGCTGATCTCGGAAGCGCGTCACTCCGGCAAGGAGAAGGTGCTGGGTCCGGACTCCAAGAGCCAGGTCACCGTGCAATATGAGAACGGCAAACCGGTCGGCGTGCGCGAGATCGTGGTCTCGCACCAGCACCTCGTCGAGGACATGACCTCGAACCAGGTTCGCGACGTTGTCGAGCCGTATGTGCGCGAGGCGCTGCCCAAGGACTGGATCAACGGAAAGACCATCTGGCACATCAACCCGACCGGCAAATTCTTCATCGGCGGTCCCGATGGCGACGCGGGCTTGACGGGCCGCAAGATCATCGTCGACACCTATGGCGGCGCAGCCCCGCATGGCGGCGGCGCGTTCTCGGGCAAGGACCCGACCAAGGTCGACCGTTCGGCGGCGTACGCAGCGCGCTATGTCGCCAAGAACATCGTTGCCGCCGGACTTGCCGATCGTTGCACGCTGCAGCTCGCTTACGCGATCGGCGTGGCGCGACCGCTGTCGATCTACATCGATACTCATGGCACCGGAAAGGTGCCGGAGGACAAGCTGGAAAAGGTCGTGTCCGAAGCGGTGGATCTGACGCCGCGCGGCATCCGCAGCCATCTCGATCTCAACCGGCCGATCTATGCGCGTACCTCGTCCTACGGTCATTTCGGCCGCACGCCGGACAATGAGGGCGGCTTCTCCTGGGAGAAGACCGATCTCGCCGAGACGCTGAAGCGCGCCGTCTAATCTTGACGTCATTCCGGGGCGCTCGCCACAGCGAGCGAACCCGGAATCCTTATCCATCACGCCGAGATTCCGGGTTCGTCTCTTCGAGGCGACCCGGAATGACGAGCTAAACAACAGGAAGCTCTCATGACCGCTGCCGCCAAGAAGCCCGCCTTCACCGACTACATCGTCAAGGACATGTCGCTCGCCGATTTCGGCCGCAAGGAAATCTCGCTGGCCGAGACCGAGATGCCGGGCCTGATGGCGACGCGCGAGGAATACGGCCCGAAGCAGCCGTTGAAGGGCGCCCGCATCGCCGGCTCGCTGCACATGACGATCCAGACCGCGGTGCTGATCGAGACGCTGGCCGCGCTCGGCGCCGACATTCGCTGGGTGTCGTGCAACATCTATTCGACGCAGGACCATGCCGCAGCCGCCATTGCGGCCGCCGGCATTCCGGTGTTCGCGGTGAAGGGCGAAACGCTCGCCGAATACTGGGACTACACCGCAAAATTGTTCGACTGGCACGGTGGCGGTACGCCCAACATGATCCTCGATGACGGCGGCGATGCCACCATGCTGGTGCATCACGGCCTCCGCGCCGAGCAGGGCGACGTGGCCTTCCTCGAAAAGCCGGCTTCCGAAGAAGAGGAAGTGTTCTTCGCGCTGATCAAGAAGCTTCTGAAGGAGAAGCCGAAGGGCTACTTCGCCGAGATCGCCAAGAACATCAAGGGCGTCTCGGAAGAGACCACCACGGGCGTGCATCGTCTCTATCTGATGGAGAAGGAAGGCAAGCTGCTGTTCCCGGCCATCAACGTCAACGACAGCGTCACCAAGTCGAAGTTCGACAACCTCTATGGCTGCCGTGAATCGCTGGTCGACGGCATCCGCCGCGGTACCGACGTTATGATGTCGGGCAAGGTCGCGATGGTCGCCGGCTTTGGCGACGTCGGCAAGGGCTCGGCCGCCTCGCTGCGCCAGGCCGGCTGCCGCGTCATGGTCTCCGAAGTCGACCCGATCTGCGCGCTGCAGGCGGCGATGGAAGGCTATGAAGTCGTGACCATGGAAGACGCCGCGCCGCGCGCCGACATCTTCGTCACCGCGACCGGCAACAAGGATATCATCACCATCGACCACATGCGCGCGATGAAGGATCGCGCCATCGTCTGCAACATCGGCCACTTCGACAACGAGATCCAGATCGCGGGGCTGCGTAACCTGAAGTGGACCAACATCAAGCCGCAGGTCGACGAGATCGAATTCCCCGACAAGCACCGCATCATCCTGCTGTCGGAAGGCCGCCTGGTGAATCTCGGCAATGCGATGGGCCATCCGTCCTTCGTGATGTCGGCGTCGTTCACCAACCAGACGCTGGCGCAGATCGAACTCTGGGCCAACAACAAGGACGGCAAGTACGAGAAGAAAGTCTACGTGCTGCCGAAGTCGCTGGACGAGAAGGTGGCCCGGCTGCATCTCGCCAAGATCGGCGTCAAGCTGACCGAACTGCGCAAGGACCAGGCCGAGTATATCGGCGTCAAGCCGGAAGGCCCGTTCAAGGCGGATCACTACCGCTACTGATTGCGATAACATCGGCTCCCACAAGGCCCCGCAGCGATGCGGGGCCTTTGTTTTTGCGACGACGCTGCTCAACTGACTTGTGTTCCGATCCCGGGACGAAGACATACAGCATGGGAAAAGGCGGCCGCGCTTAGGTTGCGTCTATAAAATTCGTCAACCAATTAGGATATTGTTAGGAGAGCCCTGCCAAAAGGATCTGCACCCTTACGTTGTGGGACAACAAAAGTGCAGTTTGATGATCAGGGCAATTCCCTCGAGATCGGCGCGTGGCTGGTTTGCGGGGCATCAGCGGTTTTTGCAGTCTACCTGTTGATTGCGGGGGGAGTCGGGGTCGACGTCCAAAGTTTGGGAGTGCCTTTGCTGCTTATTGGGTTCTTGATCGCCGCCTACATTGTATATGGCAGGCGGCGACCCGAACCGGTAATTCGCAACATTTGCGGTGTGTTGGCGGTCGTTATGCTATCCGCAGCCACCGCAGGCATCATTAGCCTCGCGGGGCTTCGCATGGGTGCGCCGCTCGTCGACGCAAACCTGGCGGCGTTTGATGCCTCCTTGCTGTTTGATACGCGCTCCATCGTTGTTGCCATTGCGAATGCGACGACCTTTGCGGGCCTGCTAGGCCTTGCGTATGTGAGTTCATTCCCGATCTTGTTCGGGGCAGTCGTGTATCTTGGCTGGACAAGACATATCAGGCCGCTATGGCAGCTCGCATTTGTCTTCGCATTCACGGCGGTTGGCTGCGCCACGCTCTCCGTATTCTTTCCCGCGGTGGGCGCTTTTGCTCAATTTGCGTATCCCGCAGACGTGCTTGACGGCCTACCATCGGGTGCGGGTGTTTATCATCTGCCGAAGTTCGAATACTACCGTCATGCAGTTGCGCCGATCATTTCAATGTCTAGCGTACAGGGGGTAGTTACGTTTCCGTCGTTCCATTGTTGCCTTGCCCTTATGACCGCGTTTGCCTATGTCGAGCATCGCTGGCTCTTACTCATTTCGCTCCTGTGGAATGCTCTGGTGATCGTGTCGACAATACCCATCGGCGGACACTACATGGTGGACCTGCCAGCTGGAGCGGCGATTTGGGTGACGGCCTACTTGCTTGCAAGAGCTCTCTGGCCGTCTAGGGCCGAAACGGCTTTGAGCCCCCAACGATCGGAGATTGCGTCTGGGCTCAAGTAGTGTCTGCGTCCGATTGACAAGCGCGCCTGCGAGCTGCCAGCTGCGTCTTGACGCGAGGTTGCAGATCGCATCTTTCTCTCTGCCAGCCGATTGACTGAGCGCGGCAGCGGTCGGACAATCCAGCCTTCGGAGACCGCCATGCAGAATGAACATTTCGACGTCCTCATCGTCGGCGCCGGCCTGTCCGGCATCGGCGCGGGCTATCACCTGCAGCAGAAATGCCCGGGCAAGAGCTACGTCATCCTCGAGGGTCGCGATTGCATCGGCGGCACCTGGGATCTGTTTCGCTATCCCGGCATCCGCTCTGACTCCGACATGTATACGCTCGGCTATTCGTTCAAACCGTGGACCGAGCCGAAGGCGATCGCTGACGGACCGCGGATTCTGAATTATGTGCGCGAGACCGCCGTCGACAACGGCATCGACAGCAAGATCCGCTTCCACCACCGCGTCAAACGCGCGTCCTGGTCGTCGCCGGAGGCGCGCTGGACGGTGGAGGCCGAGCGCACGGTGGGCGAGGGCGCAATCGAGATCGTGCGCTTCACCTGCAATTTCCTGTTCATGTGCTCGGGCTATTACAAATACGAGGAAGGCTACACGCCGGAGTTTGCCGGGACGGCTGACTTCGCCGGCCAGATCGTGCATCCGCAGAAATGGCCCGAGGATCTGGACTACGCCGGCAAGCGCGTGGTGGTGATCGGCTCGGGTGCGACCGCGGTGACGCTGGTGCCGGAGATGGCCAAGACCGCCTCGCACGTCACCATGCTGCAGCGCTCGCCGACTTACGTCGTCGCGCGGCCGGCGGAGGATGCGCTCGCCAACAAGCTGCGCAAGAATCTCTCGGCGAAACTCGCCTATCACATGATCCGCTGGCGCAACGTGCTGCTCGGCATGTATTTCTTCCAGCTCTGCCGCCGCAAGCCGGATCGCGCCAAGCAGTTGATCCTCGGCGGCGTCAAGATGGCGCTGGGGCCGGAATACGACGTGGCCAAGCACTTCACGCCGCGCTACAATCCGTGGGAGCAGCGGTTGTGCCTGGTGCCCGACGGCGACCTGTTCAAATCGATCCGCGACAAGCGCGCCTCCGTCGTGACCAACGAGATCGACACCTTCACCAAAGGCGGCATCAAGCTCAAGGACGGCAGCGAACTCGAGGCCGATATCATCGTCACCGCGACGGGGTTGAACCTGCAGGTGCTCGGCGGGCTCGAGGTCAGCGTCGACGGCCGCGCGGTCGATTTTGCGCGAACGCTGAACTACAAGGGCATGATGTATTCGGACATTCCGAACATGGCCTCGGCGTTCGGCTATACCAACGCGTCGTGGACGCTGAAATGCGATCTGACCTGCGAATATGTCTGCCGGCTGATCAATTACATGGACCGCAACGGCTACAAGCAGTGCATGCCACACAACGTCGATCCCGACGTCACGGAACTGCCGTCGCTGGATTTCTCCTCCGGCTACGTGCAGCGCTCGATCGCCAAACTGCCCAAGCAGGGCTCGAAGCGGCCGTGGCGGCTGTATCAGAATTACGCGCTCGACATCGTCACACTTCGCTACGGCAAGGTCGACGATGGGGTAATGCAGTATTCGTGAGCGGTTCCGCCCCGCGCGAGGCATCCGGAAACCCCATGCGTCATTTCGCGTATACGTGGTTGAGCGCGAATCGTTCAAAGTGTCCTCACGGTTAACGCCGGATTAACCGGTGTCGCTGTACGCTGCGTGGCTTGCGGCCCCTGACAGCACGAGGAAGCCCATGGACGCCCAGCGAATTGCCGTCGATGCCATCGTGGCGCTGACCGATTGCGACCGCGAGGCCGCCGCCGCCTTCATCCGCAAGTTCTATCTGGCCGGCGTCCGCGACCCCAAGCGCCTGACCTTCAAGGGCCTGCAGGCGCTGCGGGGCTGAGGGCTTCGTCCTGATTTTTGATCGGCCATACCGAGGCCGTCTTGCCCCGCGAAGGCGGGGCATCCAGTACGCCGCGGCCTTTCGGTTCAATCCTGATGTCTCTGGCATACTGGATCGCCCGTCGCAATTCGACGGGCGGATGACAGCTGAGTGTGACGTGTCGATCTCGCGACGCATTGCACGCCCGAGGTTTGCTGATCTTCTTGCCCTCTCCAATCAGAGGGCACAGGGAAGACCGGGTGCACGCCGCACCCGCGGTCCCGTGTGCAATTTGCGCATAAAAACGCGCACACGAGCATACAGGTTCGGCTGAAACACTCCGGCCTTCCCTGCGCAATGGCTTTACGGCTTACTTCGTGCTCTTCCCGGAGAACGGCTCTTTTGCCTCCGTCGCCTGCGCTTCCTATCGCACGCTTAACGCCAGCACCGCGGCGCCCGAACCACACGACTTCGCCGTACGCTTCCGGCGCGTACGTCTATCGCGCCATCTGCGTCCATCGCATCTCACCGCACGTTCGTGACGATCGCGAGCGCCCCTCATCCGCCGTGAGACAAGCGGGGTTATGCGACTGATTTGCGTGAGAACGAAAGCGGAATATTTTTGCGCGAAGGGCTGGACAGGATTTGAGTGATTTGCCCGTCGTGCCATTGTGTCGCAGGTGCTGCACAAAGTTGCGCTTGCGTGCAAAGCAAATCAGTTTGCAGGGAGGATCTTGCTACGCCTGATTATTCATACCCTCTAAGTGACGCAACGCTTCCTCGGCTCTGTGCTCCGGCACAAATAAATGATCGTGATAGAAGGCCGACACGGCATTCACGCTGATGCCGGCCTCCGCCAATCGACCGGTGATTGCCGCCAGAAAGCCTATTGCTTCAAGCGAGGAATGAACGGTCAGCGTGATCATTCGCGATGCAAATTGATAGGGGAGACCTGCAGCTTCGGCTTCCTCCCGCCGCACGATCAAAGTCGTTCCTTCGCGTTCACGGAAGATCTGCACCGGCCTGAGCGTGACTGGAATTTCCTCGTCTTTCCGAACGCTGCAAAAAACGAAGATGCCGTCATGCATCTCGGGCTTCATGTTTTGTAGCAGTGTCTTGAGATTGCCTTCGCCCGGCATGGTCGTGTGCTCTTTCAGCAAGAAACCCGCATCAGCCACCGGGGCGCATGGTTGCGCGTCCGATGGCTCATCCGGGCTGCGGCTGCCGGGTTGTCAGCCTACGACGACTTCGCTGATCTGGATGACCGGGGACTGGTCGGTATAGTTCGGCGATGTCGGCCATGATCTCCTTGGCATGAGGCCCGAAGCCGGACTGGAAGGCCTCGACCGAGTCGCAGAAGATGTGACACATCCCGACATAGGTCGCGGGAGCGCCGGGGGCGCCACCGGCCATACCCTTGTCGACCGTGTAGGACTTGCACGCATCGCCCATGCGCGCCTTCACGAGCGGCATATGCTTGTCGCGATAGTAATCGTGATCGAAGCGCCCGCCGGGCGTATTGGGGTACATTACGCTTACCTTGATCATGGACGTGTCCTCCGCTCTGACGTTCGCCGTTGTTGTCCGGCAATACCTGGAGTCTGTGTCAGTTTTGCGGATCTTGCAACCGGAAGGCGGCGGTGCCTGGTGAACGAATACGGTGCTCCCTGACTGGTGCGCAGGCCAGATAAGCCACGTGACGAGCGGGTCGACAAATGTCCGCCCTCGGCAGGGTTGGACGTCAGATCAAGCTGACAGGCCTCAACGGCATCCTGAATACGAAGCGCGTTTCGTCCGGCGTGGTCGTTACGTCGATCCTGCCGCCGTGCGCCTGTGCGATCTGCGAGGCGATGTGCAGGCCAAGCCCGAGGCCCTGTCGGCTGGAGCGGATGTCGCCACGGAAGAACGGTTCGAACAGCTTCCCCATCGCGATAGCGGGGATCGGCTCACCGGCGTTGGCAACCCAGAACTCGAATACGCCGTCTTCGGTTTTCGCTCCGACCCGCACCGGCTGGTAGGCCGCGCCGTGGGTCAATGCATTTCCGATCAGGTTCGAGGCCAGTTGGCCAACCCGCGAGCGGTCGCAGTTGACGGGCTCTGTGATGGCGAAGCTGGTCTCAATGCTGCGATCGGATGACGATGTCTGAAGTTCGTCGACCACCTGCTCCAGCACTGGCTGCAACGGTTGGTCGGCGTCGCGGCTGAGGGTGATGCCGCCGCCGAGCCGGCCGCGTGCGAAATCGAGAACGTTGTCGATCAAGCCCGACATCCGGGTCACGGTCGTATTCATCATGTCCAGGACGCGAAGCTCTTTGTCATCTTGCAAAGCGCCCGAGCGCTGCAGGATTCTGGCGCCGGCGCTGATCGCCGCGAGCGGATTGCGAAGGTCATGTCCCAGAACGGCAATGAATTGCTCGCGCAGCTCCGCCGTCTCCCGCTCGACGGCAAGCCCCTTTCGAAGCTCCGATCTCGAATCGACCAGTTCGCGTTCGTAACGCCGCCGATCCGTCGCCTTGATCACGACCAGGGCCGTGAACAGGACGGCGCCGTCGGGATTGCGGCGCTCGGCGGCGTTGGCGATCACCGGCAACCGCTCCCCGGCTGCGGTCTCGAAGTCGAGCGCGAATTCGCTGAAAAAGCCCTGCATCCGCAGCAACGGCGCGATATGGGTTTCGAAGTAGATGCGGCCGGCCATGTTCAGGAATTGATGGAGACGCTGGCCAATGAACTTCTCGGCCGGGAAGCCCGTCCAGGCTTCAAGCGTGGCGTTGACCTTCGTGATGCGACCGTCGGGCCCGATCGTGAGATAGCCGCACGGAGCGTTCTCGAAGAGGTCCTTGTACTCGTCGGTGGGGCCGAGCTCAGACATACGCTTTGATGGCAGAAACCACTTCGGCGGGCGCGCTCAGGTTTGGACAGTGCCCCGTGGCCTTGAGAAAGACGATCTCGCTGTCTGGAATGCTGTCATGCACGAACTTGCCGACCTCTTCGGAGGCGATGATGTCCTCGCTGCATTGAAGGATCAGGGTTGGAATTGCGACCTTGGAAAGGTCCTCCCTGTTGTCGGAGGTGAAGGTGACGCGCGCGAAAGCCTTGGCGATTTCGGGATCGGTTCGGCAGAAACTGTTGGTCAGTTCTTCACCCAGTTCCGGGCGCTCTGGATTGCCCATGATGGAAGGGGCCATCGCGGCCGACCAGCCCATGTGGTTGTCTTCCAGAAACTCGAGCAGCTCTGCGATCTGCTTTTCGCTGAATCCGCCGACGTAGTCGCCATCGTCGATGTACCTGGCGGACGGACCCACCAATACGAGGCGACCGAATAATTCAGGAGCCTTCAACGCGGCCAGGATTCCGATCATCGAGCTGACCGAGTGACCGACGAAAACGGCGTCTTTCAACCCGAGCGCCGAGCCGATTTCCACCACGTCGTCGGCATAGCCGCCAAGCGTCGAATATTTGGTCCTGTCGTAAGCCGACAGGTCCGACCCGCCCGCACCGACGTGGTCGAAAAGGACGACCTTGAAGTTGCTTTCAAACTCAGGCGCCACGAAACGCCACATATTCTGATCGCAGCCGAAGCCATGGGCGAACACCATGGCCCGCCGGCCCCGACCGCTCTGGCGGACGTTGTTCCTCGTCAAAACGTCCATTCCCAATCCTTATTTTCCCTGCCGACACTACGCCTATCCAGAAGCAACTCCAGTGCGGTTACCGGAGTTCCAATGATTAGACCGCCGGTTCCGCCGACGGGTCGCGCGTCGGGGCGAGGGCGATGGCCTCGCTTCGGGACGGATGGGCTCAATGCCCGGCGCTCCACCCATCCTACCGTTCTCCAACGAAAAAAGCCCCGGATCAGATCCGGGGCTTTGCATTCGTGCGGCTTCGCGTTCGCCTATTCCGGCTTGCCGATGTTCACCTTCAGCGTGCCGACGCCGTCGACGCCGCATTCGAGCTTGTCGCCGGGCTGGAGCTGGGAGACGCCGGCCGGCGTGCCCGTCATGATGATGTCGCCGGCGGCGAGCTTCACCTGCTGCGAGAGCTGCCAGATGATCTCCGGCACGTTCCAGATCAGTTCGGTGAGATCGCCCTTCTGGGTTTCCTTGCCGTTGACCGTCAGCCAGATCTTGCCCTTGGCGGGGTGACCGATCTTGGAAGCCGGCTGGATCGCGGAGCAGGGCGCGGAATAGTCGAAGGACTTGCCGATTTCCCACGGACGCTCCTTCTTGCGCGAGGCGATCTGCAGGTCGCGGCGGGTGAGGTCGATGCCGACGGCATAGCCGTAGACATGGTCGAGCGCCTTGTCGGCGGGAATGTTCAGCCCGCCGCTCTTCATCGCGACGATCAGCTCGACCTCGTGATGCAGATCCTTGGTCAGCGGCGGATAGGGGATCGTGGCGCCGTCGGGCACCAGCATGTCGGCGTGCTTGGCAAAGAAGAACGGCGGCGCGCGCTCGTCATTGCCCATCTCGCGGATGTGCTCGAGATAGTTGCGCCCGACGCACCAGATGCGGCGGACCGGATAGGTGCCGGTCTCGCCGACGACGGGAAGCGAGGCTTGCGGGGCAGCGGGAATGACGTAGGAGGCTGCGTTCATGAAAAGGGTCTCGGATGGGTTACAGATGAAAATCCGGCGGTTCGCTTTTACGCGGTTGCGCTGACCGGCGCCAGACTGGGATGACCGGCATCGCGCTGCTGCAGGCGGAAGAACGAGGCGTAGCGGCCGCCGCGCCGCAGCAGATCGTCGTGCAGGCCGCGCTCGACGATCTCGCCGCCCTCGACCACCAGAATGGCGTCGGCGTGCATGATGGTGTGCAGGCGGTGGGCGATCACGATGGTGGTGCGGTTCTGGCAGAGATGGTCGATCGCCTCCTGCACGGCTTTTTCGGATTCCGAATCCAGCGCCGCGGTGGCTTCATCGAGCAGGATGATCGGCGCGTTCTTGATCAGCGCACGCGCCACGGCGATGCGCTGGCGCTGGCCGCCGGAGAGCTGCGTGCCGTGCTCGCCGACGGGCGTGTCGTAGCCCAGCGGAAAGCCCATGATGAAATCGTGTGCGCAGGCCGCCTTCGCCGCCGCCACGATCTCGTCCTGGGTGGCGCCTTCCTTGCCGAAGGCGATGTTGGCGCCGATCGAGTCGCGGAACAGATAGACGTCCTGCCCGACATAGCCGGTCTGGGCGCGCAGCGAATGGCGCGACACGCCGGAGATGTTCTGGCCGTCGATCAGGATTTCGCCGTGCGTTCACTCTCGTAGAGCCGCAGCATCAGCGCCAGCACGGTCGACTTGCCGCCGCCGGAGGGGCCGACCAGAGCGGTGGTCTTGCCGGGTTCGGCGACGAAGCTCATGGCCTTCAGCACCGGTTCGTCCGGCCGGTAGGCGAAATTGACGTCGCGGAATTCGACCCGCGCGGTCGAGAGTTTCAGCGCCGGCTTGTCGTCGTCGGCGGGCTCGCTCGCCGGGCTGTCGACGATCTCGAGCAGCATGCGGGCGCCGACCAGCTGGCTGTTGAGGTCGATGTTGAGCCGCGCCAGCCGCTTGGCCGGCTCGGTCGCCAGCAGGAACGCGGTCATGAAGGAGAAAAACTGTCCGGGGGTAGCGCCGAGCGCCACCACGCTGTAGCCGCCATAGAGCAGGCAGCCGGCGACCGCAAAGCCGCCGAGCATTTCCATCAGCGGGTTGGAGCGGTTGGAGACCCGCGCCATCTTGTTGGCGTTACGCTCGACGACGGCGATGTTCTCGTCGATCCGCCGCTGCATGGCCGCTTCGAGCGTGAAGGCCTTCACCGTGCGGATGCCCTGCAGCGATTCCTGCATGGTCTCCATGATGTCGGCGCTGCCGGTGAACTGGTTGTGGGCGAGGCCCTTGATGCGCTTTATCAGCTTGCGCAGGATCAGCATCGCCGGCGGCACCACCACGAGGCCGATGAACGACAGCACCGGATCCTGCGTCACCATCACGAAGATCAGGCTGACCAGCAGCAGCACGTCGCGCCCGACGGCGTTGATCAGCAGCGTCAGGACGTCGGTGATGGATTTTGCGCCTGATGTCAGCCGCGCCAGAAATTCGGAGGAATGCCGCTCGGAATAGAACCCGATGCTTTCGCTCATCAGCTTGGCAAACAGCCGCCGCTGGTTGTTGGCGAGGATGGCGTTGCTGATCTTGGACAGGATCACGGTGTGGCCGTAGGTCGCCAGACCCTTGATGAACAGCAGCACCACCGTGACGCCGGAGAGGATGGCGATGCCGGTGACGTTCTTGTCGATATAGGCCTGGTTGATCACCTGGCCCAGGATGTAGGCGGAGCCGGCGGTGGCGCTCGGCGGACACGCGCCATCAGCGCGAATGCGGTCACATAGCGCCGCCAATAGACAAAACCCTGTTCCATGACGAGGCGGCGAATCAGGATCGCCGCGCCATAGGGATCGTCGGTGATTTTTCGGGTCGGTTTGCTTGTCGGTTTGCTTGGAAGTTCGGTCATCCGCGTTCCATTGACGGCGCCTGGTAGCCGGGCGCGTCAGGGCTCTGCGGGTAGTCCTTGCCTGCTTGTCGGGGCTTTTTCAAGCCAAATAAGCGCTTGATTTCAGGCCAATTCCGCATGCTGCGGAAGGCCGCCGCGGTCGCGGAACAGCTTCTGTTCCCAGGCCAGCGCATGGGTGGCGATGGTCTCGCAGATCGTCGAATTGCGGCGTCCAGTCCAGCGTCGCAGCGGATGCGGCTGGTATCGGCGACCATGGTCATGATGTCGCCGGGGCGGCGCGGCGCATAGGAAACCGCGAAATTGCGCATCGAGACGCGGCGGACCGCCTCGATGGTCTCGAGCACCGAATAGCCGCGGCCGTAGCCGCAGTTCAGCGTGATCGAGCTGCCGCCGCCGCGCAAATAGGACAGCGCGGCGCGATGGGCCTGCGCGAGATCGCTGACATGGATGAAGTCGCGGATGCAGCTTCCGTCCGGCGTCGGGTAATCGGTGCCGTACACGTCGATCTTGGCGCGCTGCCCGGTGGCGGCTTCGACCGCGATCTTGAGCAGATGCGTAGCTCCGACGGTGGCGAGGCCGCAGCGGCCATTCGGATCGGCGCCGGCGACGTTGAAGTAGCGCAGCACGACATAGTTCATGCCGTGGGCGGAAGCGACGTCGTGCAGCATGATTTCGGTCATCAGCTTGGACGAGCCGTAGGGCGAAGCCGGCCGCGTCGGCGCGTGTTCGGGCACCGGCACCTGGTCCGGATTGCCGTAGACGGCCGCCGTCGACGAAAAGATGAAGCGGTTGACGCCGCCCTTGACCGCGGCATTCAGCAGGCTGCGGGTCGTCATGGTGTTGTTGCGGTAATAGCCGAGCGGATCGCGCACCGAATCCGGCACCACGATGGAGCCGGCGAAATGGATGATGCTCTCGATCTTGTGCTGGGCGATCACGCCCGCGACGAGGTTTTCGTCGCCGGCGTCGCCGATGAACAGCGGCACGCCTTCGGGCAGGAAGGCGGTGAATCCGGTGGACAGATTGTCGATCACGACGACGCTTTCGCCGGCGTCCACCAGCGCATGAACCATGTGACTTCCGATATAGCCGGCGCCACCGGTGACGAGCACGGTCATGGGCCACCTCTCGCTCTTGAATTTGGCGCGCGCGCCCGGACGCAAAAGCCGGTTTCCACTTTTATGCTGGTCGCGCTCTATTGGAGGCGATGCTAGCGGGGCTGCGGTGAAGAGTGGGTTTCGGCGCGCGCCGAACTGGCCACTATGCTTAATGTTGCGTATAGGAACTGGCCTAAACGGAGCCGGACGTGCCGATCGAGAACAATTTGGCCAGTGATCTGCAGCTGATCGTGCCGAATCTGCACAGGCGCTATTCGGGCGTCACGGCGACCAACCGGATGGTGGCGCCGAAGCTTGCCGCCATGTACCGCGCGGCCTGGCTCGGGCCGCACGCACCCGACGGCATTGCGCGGATGGGTTTTGCGGATCTCCTGAAACTCTGGCGCCATGGTACGCCGCTGATCTGGCACGCGCGGCGCAATGACGAGATGATCGCGGGGCTGTTGCTGCGCGCGCTCGGCTGGCCGCTGAAGCTCGTCTTTACCTCGGCGGCGCAGCGGCACCACAAGCGGCTGACCCGCTGGCTGATCCGGCAGATGGATGCGGTGATCGCCACCTCCGAACTCTCGGCGTCGTTCCTCCAGCGCAAGGCGACGGTGGTGATGCACGGCGTCGATACCGATGCTTACGCGCCGCCGCCCGACCGTGCGGCGGCGTTTGCCGAGGCGAAATTGCCGGGGCGTTACGCGATCGGCTGCTTCGGCCGGGTACGCGCGCAGAAGGGTACGGACGTCTTCGTTGAGGCGATGTGCCGGCTGCTGCCGCGTTATCCCGATTTCACCGCCGTTATCGTCGGCGCGGTGGTGCCGGAGCAGCAGGGGTTTGCCAACGGTCTGAAGCAACAGATCGAAGCCGCCGGACTGCAAGCGCGCATCGTCATCACGGGCGAGCTTGAGATCGAGGAGGTGCAGCGCTGGTATCAGCGGCTGACGATCTACGCCTTCACCTCGCGCAATGAAGGCTTTGGGCTGACGCTGATCGAGGCGATGTCCTCAGGCGCGGCGCTGGTGGCGGCGCGGGCGGGCGCGGCCGAGTTCGTGGTCGAGGACGGCGTGACCGGCGTGCTGACGCCGCCGGGCGATACCGAGGCGCTGGTCGCCGCGCTGGAGCCGCTGATGCGCGATCCGGCCGCTGCGCATCGCGATGGGCGAACGGGCGCGCGCGCGTGTGTTGGAGAAATTCAGCCTCGAGGCGGAAGCCAATGCTATCGCTGCGGTCTACCGGACGCTCGGCTGAGTGACCAGCAGGCGGTGCGCCACGTCGGCCACGTAGGCGGGATCGATGTCGCGCATGCAGCGGTGGTCGTTCATGGTGCAGACGGTGCGCTGACAGGGCTGGCAGGGCAGCACGGATTTGGTCTGGAGCACCGTGGCGGCGAGGCCGTTCAGCGGCGCCCACAGATAGGGACTGGTGGGTCCGAAAATGCCCATGGTCGGCGTGCCGATCGCGGCTGCGATATGCATCAGGCCGGAATCGTTCGAGATGGCGACGCCGGCCGCCGCCATCGCCAAAATGCCGTTGCGCAGATCGGTCCCGGTGAGGTCACGGGCCTTGCCGCCGGTGGCGGCGACGATCTCCTGCGCCAGCGCCTTCTCGCCGGGGCCGCCGACCACCCAGACGTCGAGCCCGCGCTCGACCAGCAGCCGTGCGGCGCCGGGGTAATAGGTCCAGCGCTTGGAGGCGCCGACGGAGCCGGGGGCCAGCGCCACGGCGGGGCCTGAGCCGAGGTCGTTGGCCTGCCGCCAGCGCGCGATTTCCTCCGACGGCACGACGAGCTGCGGCACCGGCCATTCCGGCGGCAGTGGCGCGCCTGCCGGCAGCGCCAGCGCGGCATTCTTGTCGATGAAGCGGGGCAGGGCCTTCTCGCCCCAGCGCATCCGGTTGATCAGCCCGAATCGGGCCTCGCCGAAAAAGCCCACCCGCTCGGGGATACCGGCCAGCGCAGGAGCAATCGCGGCCTTCCAGGTGCGGGGCAGCACGAGGGCGGTTCCATAGCCCCGGGCGCGCAGCTGGGCGGCCAGACCCCATCTGCTTGGCCACGGCAAGCCGGCCGCGGGGCAGGTCCCAGACGATGCCCGCCCGGACGCCCGGCATATAGTCGACCAGCGGGGCACACAGGGAGGTGACCAGGAGGTCAACCGGGCGATTCGGCCAGCGTTGCTTCAAAACCCGCACCACGGTGTGGCCGCGGACGAAATCGCCGATCCACATATAGGGAACGATCAGGATCGGCCTCGTGTCGGCGGCATCCTCCATCCCGATCTCGCCTGGTGAACTTGAATTCATATCTTCACTGATGCCGGTAACCGTCTGGTTCGGCAGCGTCCTCATTCGATCATCTGATGAATTTGATTCATATCTTGATTGACGCAGCTAACCGGTTGCGGCCCCGTCGGTAACCGCTCCGCATCGGCAGGTAAAGCCGGTCGATCGGCTGCTGGTCCCGTCGGTAACCGCTCCTTGTGCACAGGTAAAGCCGGATCGACCGACCTGTGACTCCCGTCGGATGCGACGTTGCCTGCCGCGCGGGAGTGGGGCAAAGCTTTGCCGGACAATCAAGGCAGGGGATGGCATGTTGCTGGTGACCGGGGGCGCCGGTTTTATCGGGTCGAACGTCGTGGCTGCGTTGAATGACGCCGGCCGGGACGTGGCCGTGTGCGACGTGCTCGGCCAGGACGGCAAATGGCGCAACCTGGCCAAGCGCCGGCTGGCCGATTTCGTGCCGCCCTCGGAACTGATGGACTGGCTGAAGGGCCGCCGGCTGGAGGCCGTCATCCATCTCGGCGCCATCTCCGAGACCACGGCGACCGACGGCGATCTGGTGATCGAGACCAATTTCCGGCTGTCGATGCGGCTGCTGGACTGGTGCACGGCGAACGCCACGCCGCTGATCTACGCGTCCTCGGCGGCAACCTATGGCGACGGCAGCGCCGGCTTTGGCGACGACCAGTCCATGGACGCCTTGAAGAAGCTGCGGCCGATGAACCTCTACGGCTGGAGCAAGCATCTGTTCGACATGGCGGTGGCCGAACGCGCCGCGCGCGGCGAACGGCTGCCGCCGCAATGGGCCGGGCTGAAGTTCTTCAACGTGTTCGGCCCCAACGAATATCACAAGGGCACGATGATGAGCGTGCTGGCGCGGCGCTTCGACGACGTCAAGGCCGGGCGCCCGGTGCAATTGTTCAAGTCGCACCGCGAGGGCATCGCCGACGGCGACCAGCGGCGCGACTTCATCTATGTCGACGACGTCGTGCGCGTGACGATGTGGCTGTTGGCGTCGCCCGGCGTCAGCGGCATCTTCAATGTCGGCACCGGCACCGCGCGCAGCTTTCGCGACCTGATGCTGTCGGCCTATGCGGCGCTCGGCGTCACGCCGAACATCCAGTATATCGACATGCCCGAGGCGATCCGCGGCAGCTATCAATACTTCACCCAGAGCGAAGTCGATCGGCTGCTGCGCGCCGGCTATAATGGCGGCTTCACCGCACTGGAAGACGCGGTCGAGCGCTACGTGAAGGGTTTTCTCGATCGCACCGATCGCTTTCGCTGATGGGCACCAGGTAGACAGATGTTCGATTTTGAAGCCCTGAGCCAGGCGATCCCACGTCAGACCGTGCTCTGCGTCGGCGACCTCATGCTCGACGAATTCGTCTATGGCGAGGTGTCGCGCGTTTCGCCGGAGGCGCCGGCGCCGGTCATCGCGGTCCAGCGCAGCGAGACCAATGTCGGCGGCGCCGGCAATGTCGCCCGCAATATCGCAGCTCTCGGCGCACGCTGCATCTTTGCAGGCCTCGTCGGCGAGGACGAGGCGGGCGCCAAGCTGAAGGCCGATCTGGCGCGGGAGAAGCTGATCGAGGCCGTGCTGGTCTCCGATTCCTCCCGCCCGACGACGCGCAAGGTGCGCTTCGTCTCCGAGCATTTTTCCACCCACATGCTGCGCGCGGATTGGGAGCTGGCCGTTCCGGCCTCGGCCGAGGTCGAGCAAAGGCTGATCGACGCGATCCTGCCGCAGCTCGCACGCGCCGATATCGTGCTGCTGTCCGACTATGCCAAGGGCGTGCTGACGGCGCGCGTCATCCGCAACATCATCGACGCCGCCAGGAAGCTCGGCAAGCGCGTGATCGTCGATCCCAAGAGCGCCAATTTCGCGATCTATCGCGGCGCCACGCTGCTGACGCCCAACCGCAAGGAGTTTGCCGAAGCCACCCGCAGCCGCGCCGATACCGACCTGAACATTGCCGCTGCGGCGCAGGACGCGATGGTTCTCGCCGATTGCGAGGCCATGCTGGTGACGCAGAGCGAACACGGCATGACGCTGGTGGTTCGCGGCGGCGAGGCGATCCACGTGCCGGCGCTGCCGGTCAAGGTGCGCGACGTCTCCGGCGCGGGCGACACGGTCGCCGCCGTGCTGGCGCTGACGCTGGCGGCCGGGGCCGACTGGGAGACGGCGCTGCGGATGGCGAATGCGGCGGCCGCGGTTGCGGTCGGCAAGAAGGGCACCGCTACCGTGACGCCGGCCGAGCTGCGGCGGAAAATCCTGCCGCATGCGTCGCTGGCGGCCGAAGAGAAGATCGTGCCTGTGGGCGGCGATCTCGATGCGCATCTGGCGGACTGGCGCAGACAGGGGCTGCGCATCGGCTTCACCAATGGCTGCTTCGACTTCCTGCATCCCGGCCACGTCAAGGTGCTGACGGCCGCGCGCCGCGCCTGCGACCGGCTGATCGTCGGTCTCAACAGCGATGCCTCGGTGAAGCGATTGAAGGGCGAGGGCCGCCCGGTTCAGGACGAAAGCGCGCGGGCCGAAGTGCTGGCGGCGCTGGAGGCGGTCGATCTCGTCGCGATCTTCGAGGAAGACACGCCGATCGACCTGATCGCGAAAGTGAGGCCGAGCGTGCTGGTCAAGGGTGGCGACTACACCCGCGAACAGGTCGTCGGCCACGAGATCGTCGAGGCTGCCGGCGGCGAGGTCGTGCTGGTCGACATTCTGCCGGGCCACAGCACGACGTCGCTGGTCGACCGCGCGCGGGGAGGCAAGGCGTGAGCCTGAGCGCTGCGGCTCCGCCGATGTCGCTGGTGCGGCGGTACTGGCGCGACCGGGCGCTGTGGACGACGATTGCGGACATCTTTGCAATTCTGGCCGCGCTGACATTGCCCTGGTCGACGACGCTGGTGGCGATCTTCGTGCTCCTGCTGGCTCGGCGCCGTGGCCTGGGTGATGGACTGGCGGGCCTACGGGCGCTTGCTGAAACAACCGATCTGCTATCTGCCGTTCGCGCTGGTCGGTCTGGCTCTCGTCGGCACGCTCTGGTCGGACGCGGCATGGGGCGCGCGGCTTTACGCCGTCAGTCCCACCCTCAAGCTGCTGGTGCTGCCCGGACTGTTCTATCATTTCGAGCGGTCGTCGCGCGGGATGTGGGTCTTCGTCGCATTCCTGGTGTCCTGCACGCTGCTGATGGTGATGTCGTGGCTGGTGGTGATGCGATCCCAGCCTTTCGCTGAAGGCCCCCGACGAGCCGGGAGGGCGCGGCATCTTCGTCAAGAACTATATCGACCAGAGCCAGGAGTTCGCGCTGTGCGCGGTGGCGCTGGCCTATCCGATCATCCGTCTGCTGCGGACGAACCGGATCTGGCAGGCGCTGCTGCTGGGCGCGATCTCGCTCGGCTTCATCGTCAACATGGCGTTCGTGATCGTTTCGCGAACGGCGATGGTCACGATCCCGATCATGCTCGCGGTGTTCGCGCTGCTTCACCTGAAATGGCGAACCAGCCTGATGATCTTCGGCGGATTGGCCGTCATGGCGGGATTGGCCTTGCGCGACATCGCCGCAATTGCAGCGGACGCCGGATACCTTCTGTCAGCGACTATCAGCTCTACAAGAACGAAAACGTGCCGACGTCGGTCGGACTGAGGCTGGAATATTGGCGGAAATCGCTGCGGCTTCTTTGCCGAGGCGCCGGTCATCGGCAACGGGACGGGCTCGACGCTCGGGCTTGTTCCAGCGGGCCGCCACCGGCGACGCCGATCAGCGCCACCGCCAAGGTCATCGGCAATCCGCACAACCAGACGCTCGCCGTCGCGGTTCAGTGGGGAACTGCCGGGATCATCCTGCTGTATGCGATGTGGCTGGTGCATCTGCTGCTGTTTCGCGGCGACGGTCTGGTTGCCTGGATCGGATTGCTGGTCGTCGTGCAGAATATCTTCACCTCGCTGTTCAACTCGCACATCTTCGATTTCCATGAAGGATGGATGTATGTGCTCGGTGTCGGTGTCGCCGGCGGCATGACGCTCGCGGCCAGGCAATGCAACGCGCGCGCGGAACGGGCAGGGTCGTCGTGATGGCGGTGGATCACCAGCGCAGGGAGATAAATTCGATCGGCTCGATGTTGTCGGTCATGGCTTCGGCCCGGCACGATCCGTTCGCGCGCATGCTGAACGTCGATCTCATCGCGGTTCTGGTGGCGGTGTTGCTGCCGTGGTCGACCAGCGGCGTGGGCATCGGCATGCTGGTCTGGCTTGCGGCTCTGGCCGCGACGCTCGAACTGCGCCCGTTCCTGCGATCGTTGCAGCGGCCGATCTGCGCGCTGCCGATCGCGCTCGTTGCGCTCGCGGCGCTGGGAACGCTGTGGTCGGACGCGCCCTGGAGCGCGCGCACTCTATGCCTTGAGCCCCGCGACCAAGCTGCTCGTGCTGCCGTTCCTGTTCTATCATTTCGAGCGTTCGACGCGCGGCATGTGGGTGTTCATCGCATTCCTGGCGTCCTGCACGCTGATGACGGTCGCGTCCTGGATCGTCGCGATTGATCCCAGCCTTACACTGAAGGTCCCCGGCGAGCCGATGGATCACGGCGTCTTCGTCAAGAACTATATCGACCAGAGCCAGGAATTCCTGTTGTGCACGGTCGTGCTTGCCTTCCCCATCATTACGCTGCTGCGCGAAGGAAAAATCCGGCCCGCGCTGTTGCTGACGCTGATCGCGGCGAACTTTGTCGTCAACATGGTATTCGTCGTCGTGTCGCGCACGGCACTGGTGACGCTGCCGGTGATGCTCGCCGTATTCGCGATGGCGCACCTGAAATGGCGCACCAACGTGCTGCTGTTCTTTGCCGCCGTCATATTCGGTGCGCTGGCCTGGACGGTGTCGCCTCAACTGCAGGCGACGACGGACAAGTTCGCGCGGGACTACCGGATCTACAAGGAACTCAACCAGCCGACATCGATCGGGCTGCGGCTCGAATACTGGGAGAAGTCGTTGCGGTTCTTTGCCGAGGCGCCGGTCATCGGCCACGGCACGGGATCGACGCGAGGGCTGTTCGAGGCGGCGGCGACCGGTCCTGCGGTGCTGGCGCAGGGGCACGTGATCGGGAACCCGCACAACCAGACCCTCAACGTCGCGGTCCAGTGGGGCGCGGTCGGGGTCGTGATCCTGTATGCGTTGTGGTTTTGGCATTTCTCGCTGTTTCGCGGCGAGGGGCTGGCGGCCTGGATCGGGCTGATGGTGGTGCTGCAGAACATGTTCAGTTCGCTGTTCAACTCGCATCTGTTCGATTTTCACGAGGGATGGATGTATGTGCTCGGTGTCGGGATCGCCGGAGGCATGGTGCTGCGCGCGAGGCCGCAGGCTGCGGAATGTTCCGGAACAGCCCGGCCATGATCGCTGGCATGCGCGCCGCAGATAAGATATCAGCGGACTCGGGACGCCTCTCGCGAATCTCCATCGCTTCCGCAGCCGGCCAATGGAATGACGCCTCTTTCGCAACTGACCCGTCGCAATTACCTGATCGCGGCGCATGATGCGCTGGCGACCGCGTTTGCGTTGCTCGCAGGCTTCTATTTGCGCTTCGAGGGAGGCGAGGCCTTCTATGCCCGCCTGCCGCTATTGCTGCGCATTCTGCCGCTCTTCGTCGTCTTCAGCGTCGTGATCTGTTACGTCTTCAACCTGACGACGACGAAATGGCGTTTCATTTCGTTGCCGGATGCGCTGAACATCATGCGCGTGGCGATCGATTCTGACGGTCGCGCTCATCGTGCTGGACTATGCCTTCATTTTCGGCGCATCGAGCAGCAAGGCCGCCGGTGCTGTTCGGCCGTATCACCATCGTGCTCTACTGGTTTCTCCAGGTGTTCGCGCTGAGCGCGCTTCGTTTCGGCTATCGCTATTTCCGCTATTCGCGCGTTCGCCGCCATGCCCAGACCGAAGGAGCGTCGTCGACCCTGCTGATCGGCCGCGCCGCCGACGCCGAGGTGCTGTTGCGCGGCGATCGAGAGCGGCGCGGTCAAGCAGCTTTGGCCGGTCGGCGTGCTGTCGCCGTCGGCCGCGGACCGCGGCCAGTCGATCCGCAACGTCCCGGTGCTCGGCGGCCTCGACGACGTCGAGGACGTGGTCCGCGATTACGCCGGACGCGGGAAAGTCGATTTCGCGGATCGTGATGACCCCGTCGGCGTTCGAACCCGAGGCGCATCCCGAAGCGGTGCTGATGCGGGCCAAGCGGCTCGGCCTGTTCGTCAGCCGCCTGCCGTCGCTCGAAAGCGGCGACGTGCCGAGGCTGACCAATGTCGCCGTCGAAGACCTGCTGCTGCGGCCGAGCGAGAAGATCGACTACGCGCGGCTCGAGGCGCTGGTGAAGGGCAAGGCGGTGATCGTCACCGGCGGCGGCGGCTCGATCGGTTCGGAGATTTGCGACCGCGTCGCGACCTTCGGCGCCGCGCGGTTGCTGGTGATCGAGCATTCCGAACCGGCGCTTTACGCGGTGACGGAGGCGCTGGCGGCACGCGCGGCCAATGCCGGCGATCGAGGGCCGGATAGCCGATATCCGCGATCGTGACCGGATCATGAGCCTGATGCGGGATTTCAAGCCCGATATCGTGTTCCATGCCGCAGCCCTGAAGCACGTGCCGATCCTCGAGCGCGACTGGAGCGAGGGCGTCAAGACCAACATCTTCGGTTCCGTCAACGTCGCCGACGCCGCGCGGGCGGCGGGCGCGACCGCAATGGTGATGATCTCGACCGACAAGGCGATCGAGCCGGTCTCGATGCTGGGCCTGACCAAGCGCTTTGCCGAAATGTATTGCCAGGCGCTCGACCATGACATGATGACGCAATCGGAAGGCAAGCCGCACATGCGTTTGATCTCGGTGCGGTTCGGCAACGTGCTGGCCTCCAACGGATCGGTGGTGCCGAAATTCAAGGCGCAGATCGAGGCCGGCGGCCCGGTCACGGTGACGCATCCGGACATGGTCCGGTACTTCATGACCATCCGCGAAGCCTGCGATCTGGTGCTGACCGCGGCCACCCACGCGCTGACGCCGGCGCGGCCCGATGTCTCCGTCTACGTCCTCAACATGGGACAGCCGGTCAAGATCGTCGAGCTTGCCGAGCGGATGATCCGCCTGTCCGGGCTCGAACCCGGCATCGATATCGAGGTGGTGTTCACCGGCATGCGGCCGGGCGAGCGGCTGAACGAGATCCTGTTCGCCAGCGAGGAGCCGCCGGTGGAGATCGGCGTCGCCGGCATCATGGCGGCCAAGCCGAACGAGCCGCCGATGCAGACCTTGCGCAAATGGCTCGCGGCGCTGGAGGATGCGATTGCGCGGGACGACCGTTCCACCATCCGCGCGGTGCTCAAGGATGCCGTGCCCGAGTTCGGCTCGAGCGCCGCCTGATCTTTTTTCGGTGTCCGCCGGCCATGCAGGCCGTCTCGAAAGCCATGATGCAGAAGTCCGGAAAAGTCGTCGTCGTCAGCCAGCATTATCCGCCGGATCCGAGCACGACGGCGGCGATCATGGCGGCGATTTCCGAACGCGTGGCGCGGGAAGCCGAGGTGCTGGTGCTGTCGGGAACGGCAGGCTCCGCGGCTGCAGCGGCTGCCGGCAAGCATCAAGTCATCGAAGTAGGGAACTGGATGCCCGGCAAGGCCGCATTGCTCAAGCGCGCTTTGGCCGAACTGCTGTTCACGATCCGGATGTTCGCAGCGCTGCTGGCGAAATTGCGCCGCGGCGACGTCGCGCTCACCGTGCCCGCACCCTTCATGCTGCCCTACGCGTTCGCCGCCGCGGCGAAATTGAAGGGCGCGAGGTCGGTGCTGATCATGCACGATCTCTATCCCGACGTTCTCATCATGGCGGGCCTGCTGAAGCCGCAGTCGATCGTGGCGAAAGCGATGCGCGCCCTGAACGCGCCGATGTTTCGCGCGCTCGACGCCGTCGTCATCATCGGCCGCGATACCGAAAAGCTGCTGCTGCGCTATCGCGGAATGACACGCGACAAGATCCGTTTCATTCCGAACTGGGCGACGCTCTCGCGCGGCGTTCGCGCGGTCGATCCCGATAATCCGTATCGCCGTTCGCTTTCCGCCCGCTTCGTCGTCGGCCTGTCAGGCAATCTCGGCTTTACCCACGATCCCGTCATCGTATTCGAGGCCGCGCGCTTGCTGCGCGACGAACCGGATATTCACTTCCTGCTGTCGGGCTGGGGAATCGGCTTCGATCAGTTGCGCGACATGCAAGCCGAGGCGAAGCTTCCGAACGTCACGCTGGTCGATCGCGTCGAGGACGACCAGCTGGAGACGTTTCTTTCGGCCGCGGATGCCTGGATCATTCCCTACCGCCGGAATGTCGCCGGCGTATCGGTGCCCAGCCGGTTCTACAATCTGCTGGCGATCGGCCGCCCGGTGATCTTGGTTTCCGAAGCCCGACGCCGAGGCGGCGTTGACGGTGACCGAACACGATGTCGGCTGGGTCGTCGAACCCGGCAACGCCGATGAGCTCGCGAAAACGATCAGCCGCGCCGCGGGCGCCGGTGACCCGCAGCGGGCCAGGCGCGCGGCCGAAATCGCAGGGCGATTTGATTTTGAGAGCGCCATGACCGGCTATTGCAGCCTGATCCGCGAACTCTTGCAGAAGAAGCCGGATTAGCCTGACGACGATTGCCGGCGGGAGAAGCGGCGCATCAGGAGCGCCGTGGCGATGCCGCCGATGACGAAAAGCAGGACGGCGATGGCCGCCGACGAGGTCACGGCCGAGCCGATCGCCAGCGCCGCCAGCAGGATGTTGAGCGCAAATACTTCGCTCACGACGCGCGATACGGAAAATCCGTTGTCGGTGGCGCGCTGGTAGAAATGGCTGCGATGCGCCGCCCAGAACGGCTCGCGCCGTGCCATCCGCCGAAACAGCGTGACGGTGGCATCGGCCAGATAATACAGCGGCAACAGCAGCGCGGCGGCAAACTGCTGATGCCAGGCGAGCTCCAGCAGGCACCAGCCGGCCAACAGGCCGATCGGCAGGCTGCCGACGTCGCCGAGAAAGATTTTCGCCACCGGCCGGTTGAAGGGCGCAAATCCGAGCATGGCCCCGAACAGCGCCGCGGCGGCGACCGTCGCGGGCGGGGGAAGTTCGGCGAGCCAGCCGAGCAGAACGAGCGCGCCGGTGACGGGCACGATCTCGGCGACCGTCATCAGGTCCAGCCCGTCCATGAAGTTGACGAGGTTCACGAACCACAGGCCCGCGAGCAGCAGCAAGCCGCGCTCTAACCAAAGCGGACAGGCCGGCACGATCCGCAGGCTTTCGGGCGCGGCCAGGATCACCGCGGCGACCGCGAGCCCCTGCAGCAGCAGCCGCGGCACCACCGGGATGGAATGGACGTCATCGGCAAAGCCTACGGCCGCGATGAACAGCGTCGCGCCGAATACCGCGACGGGAATATTCATCTCAGCCGCGCCGGCAAATGCGATGACCGCGACGGCCGCAATCAGCGTGGCCGCGATCACCGCGATGCCCCCGCCCTGCGGCGTTGGAATCCGGTGCGAAGAGCGCGCATTCGGCCTTGCCAGCGCTACCCGCAAGAGCAGCGGCCGGATCGCCCATGTCAGGACGCCCGACAACAGCGCCGCCGGCACTGCGGCGGCCAACGACAGCAGGAGGTGCGAACTGGCCATTCTATCCGCGTGGAAAGTTGCTCGGAGCTATTTGGGAACTTCGATCGGCGCGGTGCCGCGTGCGGCCTTCTCGGCGCTCAAGATCCAGACCAGCCCGCCGACCGCGCCGACGATGAAGGAGACCGCGCCATAGAGCAGCGAGATGTTGACGCCCTCGCTGGCCATCAGCCCGGCATAGCCGAACGCCAACCCCATGGTGGCCTCGCGGACGCCCCAGCCGGCAATCGAAATCGGCAGCATGGTGATCAGCATGACGGGCGGAACGAGCTGGAAGATCTGGCCGAACAGCACGGGGGCTGCGATCGATTGCACCACGCACCAGGCGATGACGACGGCGAGCACATGCACCAGCAACGACAGCACCGCGACTTTCGGGCCGTGAACGCGGCTGAACAGCACGCGATTGGCGATCACCGAACAGGCGTGGATGTGGTGGGTGCCCCACCAGTGCTTCAGCCACGGCCACGGCAGCCGGCCGAGCAGAAGAAATCCGAGGCCGCCGGCAAGGGCAGCGAAATCGACGAAAAGCAATGCCGACCTGCCGTGCGGATCGGTGATCAGGCGGTAGCTCCAGGGCAGGCTCGCGACGATCACCACCGCGAGCGCGATCAGGCCGATGGCGCGGTCGACGAAGATCGAATAGGTCGCCGCCCGCCAGCCGTGGCCGCTGCGCGCGACCAGCCACAGCCGGACCGCGTCGCCGCCGATCGAGGAGGGCAGCGTCTGGTTGAAGAAGGTTCCGATCACGTTGAAGCGCATCGCCTGCCTGGTCGGCAGCGGCGCGCCGCACTCCGCGCTGATCTCGCGCCATCGCAGCACGCCGATGAATATCTGCAGGAACGTCACGGCAATCGCCACGCCGATCCAGCCCAGGCTGGAAACGTCGATGCGGGCGACGAGTTCGGCAAGATCGACCTTGCGCAGCGAGAAATACAGGAGCGCCGCCGAGACCACAATCTTCAACGTCGAAAGCAGGATACGGCGCATCTCGCCCGTGCCGGGTTTGAGAAGGGGGTGCAAAAAGCGATGCAATTCGGCGCCTTGGTATGGTTTTCGAGCCGATCTGGCAATAGCGGGGCTGCTGGGTGTTGCGGCGGCCTCGGCAACGCAGGTAAAGAGGCCCTTACAGAGATTTCAGCCTTTGAGCGGTGCCTTCCAGGGATACGATGCCGGATCAACCCATATTGGTCACCGGAGCTGCGGGTTTCATCGGCTTCCACGTCGCTCGCCGGCTGCTCGCCGAAGGCCGCGCCGTGGTCGGCCTCGATAATCTCAACGATTATTACGATCCCGGCGCTGAAGCGGGCGCGGCTGGACATCCTGCGCGGGGAGCCGCGGTTTTGCGTTCGAGCAGATCGATCTCGCCGATCGCACCTCAATGGAACGCCTGTTCGCCGGGCACCGCTTTGCAAAGGTGGTGCATCTCGCGGCACAGGCCGGCGTGCGCTATTCGATCGACCATCCGCATGCCTATGTCGACGCCAATCTCGAGGGTTTCGTCAACGTGCTGGAAGGTTGCCGGCATCATGGATGCGGCCATCTGGTTTATGCCTCGTCGTCGTCGGTCTACGGCGCCAATACCAAGACTGCCGTTTTCGGTGGACGACAAGACCGACCATCCGGTCAGCCTCTACGCCGCCACGAAGAAGGCCAATGAGCTGATCGCGCATTCCTACAGCCATCTCTACCGTCTTCCGGTGACGGGCTTGCGGTTCTTTACCATTTACGGGCCGTGGGGCCGGCCCGACATGGCGATTTTCCTCTTTACCAAGGCGATCGTGGAGGGCACTCCGATCCGGCTCTTTAACCATGGCAGGATGCGGCGCGATTTTACCCATATCGACGATGCGACACGGGCCGTATTGCGACTGGTCGACCAGGCCCCCGCGCGGCGACGGGCGCCGGGGCGCCGGCACGAAAGTTTACAATGTCGGCAATAATCATCCGGAAGAGCTGACCCATGTGGTAGCAGTTCTGGAGCGGGAATTGGGCCGCACGGCGGTCAAGGAGATGCTGCCGATGCAGCCCGGAGACGTGACCGAGACCTTTGCCGACGTCGCCGAATCTGATGCGCGACACCGGCTTCAGGCCGCAGACCTCGATCGAGGACGGGCTTGCGCGATTTTGTCGCCTGGTATCGTGACTATTACAGGATTTGAGACACCTATGAACCGACGAATTATTCCCCTGATCATGTGCGGCGGCGCGGGAACGCGGCTGTGGCCGGCCTCGCGCGAGGTTCATCCCAAGCAGTTCCTGTCCCTGTTCGGGGCGCGCTCGACGTTCCAGGACACGCTGTTGCGGGTTTCCGATGCTGGTCTGTTCGAACGGCCGGTCATCATCACCAACAACGCCTATCGCTTCATGGTGCTGGAGCAACTGGCGGAGATCGGGCTGGAGGCCGACGTGCTGCTGGAGCCGATGCGGCGCGATTCCGGTCCCGCGATCGCAGCCGGCGCCGCCTTTGCCGAGACGCGCGACAAGGACGCGATCGTGCTGGCGCTCGCCGCCGATCACGTGGTGAGCGACACGCCCGCTTTCCTCGCCGCCTGCCGCGAGGGACTGGCTGCGGCGGAAGCCGGGCACATCGTGACGTTCGGCGTGCAGCCCGAACGCGCCGCCACCGAATATGGCTACATCAATCCCGGCGAGGTTATTTCCGGCAAGGTCCGCGCGGTCGCGAAGTTTGTCGAGAAGCCGGACCCGGCAACGGCGGCTGACTATGTCGAGGCCGGCTATCTCTGGAACAGCGGCAACTTCATGTTCCGCGCCGCCGTACTGACGGATGAATATCGCAAGGTCGACGCGGAAAGCGTCCAGGCCGTGAGCGATGCGGTGACGAAGGCGGGCACCGACCTCGGCTTCGTCAAGCTCGACGAGGCGGCGTTCGGATCGGCGAAATCGATCTCGATCGATTATGCTGTCATGGAAAAGACCGCGCGCGCCGCGGTGGTGCCGGTCGCGTGCGGCTGGTCCGATGTCGGCTCCTGGCATGCGGTGTGGGAATTGTCCGGCAAGGACGGCGACGGCAACGCGGCGCGGGGCGCTGCGGTGTTCGAGGATTCCCGCAATTGCAACGTATCGACCGACCGCGCGCTGGTCGCGCTCGAAGGCGTCGACGACCTCGTGGTGGTCGCGACCCAGGACGCCGTGCTGGTCTCCAGGCAAAAGGACGCCAACGGGCTGAAGCGGCTGGTCGCGAAGCTGAAGACGGTGGCGCCGCAGGTGACCGAGGACCACATCAGGGTGCACCGGCCCTGGGGATCCTATCAGTCGGTCGACAATGGCGACCGTCATCAGGTCAAGCGCATCATCGTCAAGCCGGGCGGGCGGCTGTCGCTGCAGAAGCACCACCACCGCTCCGAGCACTGGATCGTGGTGCGCGGAACGGCGCAGGTCACCGTCAACGAACTGGTCAAGACCGTGCACGAGAACGAATCGATCTACATCCCGATCGGCGCGGTGCACCGGCTGGAGAATCCCGGCAAGATCCAGCTCGAACTGATCGAGGTCCAGACCGGCAGCTATTTCGGCGAGGACGACATCATCCGCATCGAGGACGACTACCAGCGCAGTTGAGCGCAAGCCGTAGTTTTACCGCCCCCGGCGGCTGTAATTGTTTGAATCAAAACGTGTCTAAAAACGGTCGATCGCGTTCGCCACGTCTGTGACGACGTGCTAGAGGAACCGCCGGGGACGTTACCGGCGCAGAATCTGCTCAAAGTCTGTTTTGGGGTCGACAAATCATGAGTTCCAAAGGGTCCGCATCCGACGCGAAGGCCGATGCCGTCAGCGTCTTGCGCGTCGGCGTGGTCGGCGCGGGCGTGATGGGCAGCAACCATGCCCGGGTGCTGGCCGGTCTGCCCGGGGTGACGCTGGTCGGGATCGTCGATCCGCTGCCGGAGCACCGCGCGCGCGCCACCGCGATGGTCGGATGCCGCGCGTTCGCCGAGCTGGATGAACTGTTCGACGAAGGCGTCGACGCCATCACCATCGCGGCGCCGACCCATCTGCATCACGAAATCGCGCTCGCCTGCATCACGCGCAACATCCACATCCTGGTCGAGAAGCCGGTCGCCACGACGGTGGAGGAGGGGCAGGACATCGTCAACGCGGCGCGCAGTGCCGGCGTGACGCTGATGGTCGGCCATGTCGAGCGCTTCAATCCGGCGGTCGCCGCCATCAAGCAGGCGATCGCGGGCGAGGATATTCTTTCGATCGGCATCACCCGCGTCGGGCCGTTTCCGCCGCGGATGTCCAATGTCGGCGTCGTGATCGATCTGGCCGTGCACGATATCGACCTGATCCGCTGGTTCACCGAATCCGATATCGTCGAGGTGCAGCCGCAGCTTTCCAGCGCGGTCGCCGAGCGCGAGGATATCGCGCTGCTGCAGTTCCGCACCGCCTCCGGCGTGCTCGCCCACATCAACACCAACTGGCTGACGCCGTTCAAGGCGCGCAGCGTCACGGTTGCGACCCGCGGCAAATATGTGATGGGCGATCTGTTGACGCGTCAGGTGACCGAATGCTTCGGCTTCAAGCCCGACGGCAGCTATTCGATGCGGCATCTGCCGGTCGGCCATGACGAACCGCTGCGCGCCGAACTGATCGCCTTCCTCGATGCCGTCCGCACCGGCAATGTGCCGGCGGTTTCCGGCGACGAGGGCGTCGCCAGTCTCGAAATCGCGATCCGCTGCCTCGAGCAGCCCGCCAAGCCAGCGGCCTCCGCCGCGCGCAAGGGACCGCGCCGCATCGCCGGCTGAACCTTTCACTTCCGATCCCAGCAAGGCCACATGAACCAGCACATGCGTCCAGAACCCGTTCCCTTCTATGACCTCGGCTCGCAGCGCCGGCGGCTCGGCACATCGATCGATGAGGCGATCTCGCGCGTGACGAGCCATTGCCTCTTCATCAACGGTCCGGAAGTCGCCGTACTGGAAAAGGCCTTGGCGGATTTCTGCGGCGCCAGGCATGTCGTGAGCTGCGCCAGCGGCACCGACGCGCTTCTGATGGTGTTGATGGCCAGGGAAGTCGGCCCCGGGGACGCCGTGCTGTGTCCGTCGTTCACGTTCTGCGCGACCGGCGAAGCCGTGGCGCTGACCGGCGCGACGCCGGTGTTCGTCGATGTCGATGCCGCGACCTACAATATGGATGCCGCCTCGCTGAAGCGCGGCATCGCGACGGCGAAGCAGCGCGGCCTGAAGCCCCGGGCCGTGATCCCCGTCGACCTGTTCGGCCAGAGCGCCGACCACGATGCGATCGCCGAGGTCGCGCAGGCCGAGGGCCTGTTCGTGCTCGATGACGCCGCCCAGGGTTTTGGCGCGAGCTACAAGGGCCGCCGGATCGGCTCTCTGGGACTTGCGACCGCGACCAGCTTCTTTCCGACAAAACCGCTCGGCTGCTTCGGCGATGGCGGCGCCATCTTTACCGATGATGACGAGCTCGCCGAGACGCTGCGCAGCATCCGCGTGCACGGCCAGGGCTCCGACAAATACGACAATGTGCGCCTCGGCCTGACCGGACGCCTCGACACCATGCAGGCGGCGGTCCTGATCGAGAAGTTGAAGATTTTCGAGGACGAGATCGCGGCCCGCAACCGCGTCGCGGAGCGCTATGCGCGCGGCCTCGGCAATGTCGTGACGGTGCCGCGACTGGCTTCCGGATGCACCTCGATCTGGGCGCAGTATACCATCCGCCTGCCCAAGGGGACCGATCGCGACGGTTTTGCGGCAGCGCTGAAGGCGCAGGGCGTGCCGACGATGGTCTATTATACCAAATCGATGCATCAGCAGACCGCGTACAAGGCGTTCCCGGTGGCGGATGGCGGGCTGCCGGTGAGCGAACAGCTCTCGGACGACGTCATCAGCCTGCCGATTCACGCCTATCTCGACGAGGCGGCGCAGGATCGCGTCATCGCGGCGGTGCGCGGCGCGCTTTCTGCCTGATTTCCCCGTCTCGCGAATATGCGCTAGAAGCGGCGCATGCTCGGACGCATCTTCACCGTCGGCGGTTACACGCTGCTCTCGCGGCTGACCGGATTCGCGCGCGACATCATGCTCGCCGCGATTCTCGGCGCCGGTCCGGTCGCGGACGCGTTCTTCGTGGCGCTGCGGCTGCCCAATCATTTTCGCGCGATCTTCGCCGAGGGCGCCTTCAACGCCGCCTTCGTGCCGGCCTATGCGCATCTGCACGGCAAGAGCGAAGCGTCGGCGAAACTGTTCGCCGACCGCATCTTCACGCTGCTGTTGGCCGCCCAGGTGATTCTGCTCGTCGTGGCCTGGTGGTTCATGCCGGAGGTGATCGCCATTCTCGCGCCGGGGTTCAAGGACGATCCGGCGCGCGGTGAGCTGGCGATTTCGCTGACGCGGATCACGTTTCCGTATTTGCTGCTGATCACGCTGGTGACGCTGTATGGCGGCATGCTCAACGTGATGCATCGCTTCGCAAGTGCCGCCGCCGCGCCGATCTTTCTCAATTTGTCGATGATGGCGACGCTGGCGCTGGCCGCGTTCTTTCCGGGCGCGGGCTATGCCGCCGCATGGGGCGTGCTGCTCGCCGGCATCCTCGAATTCCTGTTGCTGGCGGGCGACGCGGCAAGGACCGGCATCCTGCCGAAATTCGCTGCGATCAAATTCGACGAGGACGTGCGCGCGTTCTTCCGGGCGCTGGGCCCTGCGACCATCGGCTCGATGGGAACGCAGATCGCGTTGTTCGCCGACACCATCATCGCGACCTTTCTGCCGGCGGGCGCGCTTTCGGCGCTGTATTACGCCGACCGTCTCAACCAGTTGCCGATCGGCGTGATCGGGATTGCGATCGGCACCGTGCTGTTGCCGGAAATGTCGCGGCGTCTCACCGCGAACGATGTCACCGGTGCGTCGGCCGCGCAGCGGCGGGCGTTCGAATTCTCGCTGTTGTTTTCGGTGCCGTTCGTCGCCGCTTTCCTGACCGTGCCCGATGTCATCATGCGCGCGATGTTTGCGCGCGGCGCGTTCTCGAAGGCGGATGCCGCGGCGGCGGGCGCCACGCTGGCCGCTTACGCGATCGGCCTCATTCCGTTCGTGACCATCCGCAGCGCGGTAGCGACCTTCTATGCCCGTCAGGACACCGCGACGCCGGTCAAGGCGGCGCTGACCGGCGTTGCCGTCAACGTGGCGCTGAAGGTGGCGTTGATGGGCGCGCTGGCGCAGATCGGCCTGGCGCTCGCCACCGCCGTCGGGGCCTGGGTCAATCTGTTGCTGGTGCTGTTGTTCGCGGTGCGGGCAGGTTATCTCGAACTCGACCGCGCCTGGATGACGTCGCTTGCCAAGTTCGCGGCGGCCGGTGTCCTGCTCGCCGCCGCACTTTGGGGCACCGCGCGATTCGCCAGCGTCTATTTCGCGCAAATGCACACCTTCCGGGACGAGACCACATTGCTGCTTCTGATCGCGGCCGGTGCGTTCGCGTACGGGGTCTTGATCCTGCTGCTGTTTGGCAGGGGGTGGTTATTCACGCTGGTGCGCGATCGAACCCCTAAGTCATTGTAAGTAAATATCTCTATATGGATTTCGACTCTTGCCGTGCCGGCAGTTTCACGCTCGCGCCGCTCGCCACGATTGCTGCGAATGTGGACACGCGTTTCCACGACCAGGTGGCGGCCCGGTGATCGCGAAGTATTGATTTCGGCGTTATCTCCCTCCGCAAAATCAGAAGCTCCGGCATCGTGGGCTTTTTGTTGTGCAGGCGCGAAAAGAGTTGCCCCGCGGCGATTCGGTTGCGCGGGTACGCGTGGCTGGCCGGCCGAAAGCGGTTTGCGCTGGGACGCGAACCACTGCAATATGGAACGCTTCTAGAGCATGACCCGGAAAACCGGGTACCGG
>CAWIZF010000031.1:0-111558 GCA_963840465.1 uncultured Alphaproteobacteria bacterium
GCCAGCTTTCTCGCCGCCTTCCCTCAACCTCCGCCCCTGTCAAATACCCGCCGCCACGGGCAGCTCCGCGATCATGCGAATGCCGGGCCGCCTCCGCCACCGAACCTGCGAAGGAGCGACTGCGAGTTGAAGCCTGGGCCAGCGCGTGAACAGCGCCTGCAGCGCGCAGATCGCTTCGATGCGCGCGAGCTGATGGCCGAGGCAGAAATGAATTCCCGTCCCGAACGCGAGATGTCGGTTCGGCCGCCGCTCCAGATCGAGGCGTTCGGGACATTCGTTCGCCTGCGCATCGAGATTGGCCGCGACGATCATCACCATGATCCGGTCGCCCCTCTTTAACTGCACACCGTCGAGATCGACATCCCGGCGCACGTAGCGCGGTTTTGAAAATTGCACCGGCGAGACGAAGCGCAAAAATTCTTCGACCGCCAGCCCGGCGCGGCTCCAGTCGGCCGCGAGCCAATCGCGCCGGGCCGGATCCTTCAGCAGTTCGAACACCGAACCGCTGATCAGATGCGTCGTGGTCTCGGAGCCGGCGTTGAGCAGCAGAAACACCATCGCGACCATCTCGTCCGGCGTGATGCGCCCGCCTTCCTTTTCGACCCGCACCAGTTCGGCGATCAAGCCTTCGCCGCCTTCCTCGCGGGCAACCTGCAGCCGCCCCTGCAGATAGCGACGCATCTTGAACAGCCCGCCGATCAGCCGCAAAAAGCTGAATGCATTGGTGAGATGCGCCAGTGAATTGGCCCATGCGGTGAATTTCGGCCGGTCGGCCGGCGGCAGGCCGAGCAGTTCGCAAATCACCGCAAGCGGCAGCATCCGCGCATAGCGTTGCACCAGATCGGCGGGGCAGCCCGCCGCGAACAATTCATCGGCGAGGCGATCGGCGATGGCGCGGATATGCGGCTCCATGTCGAGCACGGCGCGGCGGCGGAACGCCTCATCGACAATGTTGCGCAGCCGCGTGTGATCCGGCTCGTCCATCGTCAACATGTTGTTGGCGACCGTTCCGATCACTTTCGGCATCCACCAGGGCAGCCCGACCAGCGCGCCGCCCTCCTTGCGCAGCGTGAACAGCGTGCCGTCCTTCAGCACCCGCGCCGCCGCCTCATAGGTCGTCGTGACCCAGACACGGCCGATGATCGGGAATTTAGTCGCGACGGCGGGACCGATCGCGCGCAGCTGCGCGACACCGGCCTGCGGATCACGAAAGAACGCCTCGCTGGTGAAATCGAAATCCACAGGCTGCACCATCGCCACCTCGCAACGCCCTTCGTCGTCGCATCAAGATGGTGCAGAAGGGCCGGATGGCAAGGTCCCGACGATCAGGCCGCTATGCGACACGATCCGGAAAAAGCGCCTTCAGCTTGACCTGAAAGATATCGGCAAACTTGCCAAATCCTGCGCGCGCAGGATGAAGTTCGTTGTGCCAGGAGCTCGGTTGCGGAACCAGCGTCCCCTGTCCGTTGATGAAGGTGACGGTCGGACCGGAGAGGGCAGTCAACATCGCCGCAAATTGCTGAAGCATGGCCTTGACGACCGCCTCCATCGCCGCGCGCGCCGGAAATTTCCGTAGCTGGAACGTGGGTTGCAGCCACGGACCGAACCCGCAGATTCCCCGGCCGTCCGGGATTGCAAAGTCGTAGCCATGAAAGACCAGATGCGTGGTGGGACTGAGCTGGTCCCGCAATTCGATCAGGTCTTCATATCCGGCCTGCACCAGCGCCAAGGCGGCGTCGAAGCGCGCCTTGTGGATGTGGGCCGCCGGCGGCAGCGCCGGATTCCAGTCCTTGACCCACAGCGCCATCGGGTTGTCCACGATGTCATTGCCGCCGCCCGAAAACAGCAGCACGTCCCAAGGACCGCCCGCCGGGCTGCCGTCGGTCAAATACTTCGTAAGGACTTCGCGCTCCTCCACGCCGAGCATATAGCGAACCTCATCGCCCGCCTTCGCCAGATTCAGAATGGGTACGCCCAGCCGGTCTTCCAGACGCGGGATGATGCCGCCGCCGAAAAACGGCACGGGATAGTCGAACCAGGAATCGCCCTCGGCGAAGATCTGCAGCGGCTCGAACGATCCGCCCCCTTTCGCCGTCGGCTCGCCATCAGCCGCCTTGCTTGCTTTTGGACGCGGGCGCCGCGCACCGCGGCGCTTCATGATCTCCATCGTCGCCTTGTATTCGCGCACGCGCCGCGCCCGTTCGTCGCGCTGTTCCTTCTTTAGTTTCTCGCGCTCGGCGCCAACAGCTGCAGGCGATGCCGGTGGGGCCGCCGTTTTGCGCACGGCCCGCATTGCCAACTTTGGCTGCTTTGCCTGGGCCAGCGCCCTGGCCTCGTCGAGGGTAACCGGTCCCGCCCCCGGAGCGGCCTTCGTCGTTGCCTTTTTGACCCGCCCCTTGGCCGGCGAAACCTTCCTGACCTTCTTGCGTTTGACTGCGCGTGCCATCGCTGCCCCTCCCCGGATGCGTCAGAGCCAATCCGGCAGGCCGTCTCGCCTACCGCAATGTTTCGATCCGCTCGGCGAGCAGCGAGTAGCCGACGACGAAGCCATCGCACTTCACCCGCTTGCCGACATATTTTTCGAGCGAGTGGTCGTCGAAGCTTGGTCCGCCCTTGCGCCTCAATACCAGGCGGCGGCCGTCCGCTTCCAACCAGATCGCCTCTCGCTCGCTCTTGCTGCCTTTGCCGAACGATCCGCGGACCACGGTGCCGGTCAGACCATCAACTTTCTCTGGATTGTCGCTGCTTTCCACTATTTTTCCGTATAGATTCGATAACCAACGATCCGGCCGCTGACTTCCTTCGCCACTGCCGCCACGCTGTGGTACTCCTTTTTCGGCCGGTATACAGCAACGTAATAACGCGACGCTGCCGGAACCGCCTTGCTACCGCGCGGACGCGCTCCTTTCGGGGTTTTGACGTCGAACGCCATGAAGTCCCTTTTGGTTCCGATGCCGGCTTCCTTTGCGATGTTGCGAAGCGCCTTGCTAACCGTTTCGGACTTGCGAACCTTGGTGGCCTTCTTGGACGCCGTAGGTTTGGTTTCCTGCAGCATCTGACCGACGGCGCGGGACTTGGCACGGCGTTGGTGCCGGGCTTGGCGTTCGCTTTTTTCGGTATCGACGCCCTTCGGAACGCTGGTCGCACTGGGAACGATCGCCGGGACGACCGACGGATCGCCGAGCAGGCTGAACTGCGCAAGCGTCTTGAGATCCATTGGGTCGAGTTCGCCCGTCTGCGAAACAAATTGCTGGCGCGCCATTAGCGCCGCATGCCCGATAGATGCTCCCCCAAGCACCGCCACCAGGAAGTACTGCGTGATGAGATCGGCGGCGCCATTGCCGTCCGCCGGGCCATAGGCGATCGTGCTGCTGCCGAAGTAACCGTACGCGCCCTGAATGAGGTATTGCTGGCAAATTGGCAGCGGCAGCGCGAGCGTGACGGAATCGTAAAGTTCCGCACCATAGCAACACTCGACGGCAGCCACCGTCCCGGGCTTGATCTTCTTGGCGATGCCAGCGCTGGTGAGCGATACCGGCTGGGAGTTACCTTTCTCGCCGTAGAAATTCGGATCCGCCTGACCTCCGTGGCAGTTGATGAAATGAGCGAGCGGCGCCAGACGGGCAGCTGGATGAGTTGGGCCGCCGGGCGGCGCGATCGTGAGCGCGGCATGATTGCCAAAGGTATTGGTGAGGCTCAACTCGGTGGAATTGCGCCAGGAGAACGTCGACAAGCCAAAGTACTTGCCGTAGTCGGCGGCGGCGCGTGATTTGAATTTTTCCGCAAATCCGAGCAAGGATATCAGATATGCTGGCGACGCTGTCTTCTTGGTCAGGTCCGGCAACCGGCCCACGACACGGGTCGGTCCCTTGAATGTGGCAATGTCTCGCGAATACGGCGTATCGCACGCATAGGGCAAGTCGCCATACGCAAACTTGTCCGGATCATCATCGGGCGGCACGAAGGCGGGGTTGGCCATATCCTGATGAGGCACCACGTCGATGGCGCCCAGAATCATCAAATAGTCCGGATCCGCAGCTTTGAAAATCGCGTCGATCGCCTCCTTGTTCTGGCGCGGGTCGACAGGATCGGTCACCGCCTTGCCCTTGAAGCTCTTCATGGCGACCGCATCATCCAGATACACTAGGCGGCTCTTGATGCCGCGTTTTGCATCGGCCGCGATCAGAGCGGTGACCGCCTGCTTGATTTTCTGAACACCGGCGCTGCCATACTTGGCCGTCAACGCCGCACGGTTGCTGACGATGATCTTGTCGTCCATCACGACCTCCTATGATGAAAATAAAATCAATCCGCGGCCGAAAATTTCGCGGGCAATCTTCAGGTCAATATCAATGCTACTATAAGATGTATCCTGCCGCCGTATGAGTCAATTGCCGGCGCGCTTTGGGGCGGGCGGGCGGACAACTTACCGCAGATGCCTCCGGGCCGTGACGATGACCTGGCAGCCGCCGGCGCGCATGCCCGCCGCCCCGCGTCTCGCGCGCAATACCGACTTTGCCGGCAGCAGCGCGTCTTTGGCGACGGAGCCTGGCCTTACACCGGCGGCGTGCCGTGGGTGTGGAATGAACTCGATCGTCTTCAGGCCCCAGGCCTGGCCCTTCTTGCGCTCCTCCTCGGTCCAGACGATCGGCTTCCAGTCGGGCGCGAGGATGAGGCGGGCGCCGGCATTGGCGACTTCGACGCGGTTGCCGCCGGGCTCATAGACATAGAGGAAGAAGGTCTGCTGGATCGCGTGCTTGTGCGGGCCGGTCTCGATGTGGACTCCATTTTCGAGAAAAATATCGGCGGCGCGCAATATTTCCTCGCGGCTGTCGAGCGCGTAGGTGACGTGGTGAAAGCGGCCCGCCTTGCCGTAGTGGTCGCGGGTGTAGGCGAAATCGTAGCTCTTGTTCGACATCGTCATCCACATCGCGGCTTCCGTGCCGTCGTTGAGCACGATCTGTTCGGTGGTGCGCAGGCCGAGGTAGCTTTCGAAGAACAGGCGGTTCGCCTTGATATCCACCGCAAGGCAATTGAGGTGGTCGAGCCGGCGGACATTGACGCCGCGCGCCGGAAAGCGCTGCGCCTGGTTCTTCAGCGCGGGCTTCAGTTCGGGCGGCGCCTGGTACCATTCGGTCTCGTAGTAGAGTTCGACGATATGGCCGTCGGGATCGCGGCAGCGGAACGCCGGCCCCTGCCCCATGTCGCCCTCAACCCATCCGATGTCGAAGCCCGATCCCTTCAGCGCGGCGACGCGGCGCTCCAGCGCCTGCGGGCTGCGCGCGCGCAACGCCATGTGCTCCATTCCTGAGGTGTTCGAGGCCGTCAGCTTCAGCGAATAGCGCTCGTAATCGTCCCAGCCGCGCAGATAGACCGACTCGCCCTTCTGGCCGCTGACCGTCATGCCCATGACGTCGACGAAGAATTTCAGGCTTTCGTCCGGCTTCGGCGTCAGCATTTCCATATGGCCGAGATGGGCGAGATCGAAGATCGGCTCGGATATCATTGTGCTGCTCCTGATCGCTAAAGTTCCGGTTCGTCGTCCCCCGCGAAGGCGGGGGATCCAGTATTCCCGAGACGCTCGTGCTCGACCGAGAAGCCGCGGCGTACTGGATCGCCCGCCCCAGTGCGCAATTGCGCACAAGGCGGGCGACGACAGCAGTGCGGGTGGCTACCTGAGCGCCCGCGTTACATCATCGAACAATTCATCTACCGAGAACGCACGCGGAATGAGTTTTTGCTGCGCGGAATAATCGATAATCAGCTGCAGCGAACGCTGTATCTCGTCTCGGCTAAAGCGTGGCGCAGCGGACGAAGCGGCGGCAGACTCGGCGAGCATCCGATGAACTTCCCGCACCACATCCGGATGCCGCTCGGACAACGTCCGGCTCACCACCACCATATGATTGATCGGCACCACCCTGTGCTTTTCGAACCAGGCCTTCTCTTCCGCGGCGACGTCGGCAAACAACGGCTTCAAATCCGGATGGTCCGACTTCTCGCCGAGCACCGCATCGAGTTCGCCGTCGATCAGCATCTGGATAATTTGCTTGTCAGCGGGCGCCCGCTTGGTCGTATCGACGAATTCGGCGACATGGGCCTCTTCGAACGTCACCCAGTCGATCGAATTGAGATCGACGCCATAATCATTGGCGAGAATGCCGCGCAGCCATGCGCCGGTCGTGGTGGTGAAGGAGCGGATGCCGACGCGCTTGCCGTTGAGATCGCGTGGCGCGAGCTTTCCCGCCCTCGCATTGTAAAGTGCGTGGCCATGCTGGAACCGCGCCAGCACGACGTCGGGCAGCAGCACCATCGGCTTCTCAAAGGATTTTGCCATCAGATAGGTGACGATCGCCATCTCCGAGACGTCGAACGCCGCTTCGCGGACCATCGGCTTGAAGCCCTTGTTGGTCGGCGAATACGGCACGAAATCGAATGCGACCAGATCCGACTGGATCGATCCATTCTTCAGCGCTGATGTGCCGGGATGGTCGCCGAGCAAGGTGCGCAGGCGCATCGCCACCTCAGTCCTCCCCCAACTCGTCGACATAGACGAGCCCCGCCTTGGCCAGCGGCTCGCGCATCTTGTACATGTCGAGCCCGAGCACGCCGGCCGCCAACTGCTTGCGCTTGCCGTCTTCGTCGGCGACGCGTTTCTCGCCCTTTGCGACGACGTCGGCGGCGTCCTTGCGTCCGATCACCACGACGCCGTCATCGTCGGCGACCACGGCATCGCCCGGCTTGACGTTGATCCCGGCGCAGACCACCGGCACGTTGACCGCGCCCAGCGTTGCCTTCACCGTGCCCTTGGCCGAGATCGCCTTCGACCACACCGGAAAGCCCATTTCGCGAAGCGATTTGGCGTCGCGAACGCCGGCGTCGATGACGAGCCCCTTGACGCCGCGCGCCATCAGCGAGGTCGCGAGCAGATCGCCGAACATGCCGTCGGTGTTGTCCGTGGTGCAGCCCACCACCAGGATGTCGCCGGGCTGGCACTGCTCGACCGCGACATGGATCATCCAGTTGTCGCCGGGCTGCGCCAGCACGGTCACGGCGGTGCCTGATGTCTCGGCTCCGCTCCAGACCGGGCGCAGATAGGGCTTCATCAGCCCGAAGCGGCCATAGGCCTCGTGCGCGGTGGCGACGCCGAACGCGCCCAGCCGTTTCACCAGGTCGGCATCGGTGCGCTTGATGTTGCGGACGACGACCGTCTTCATGCCAGTTCCTCCATCGCCATCGGGAACAGCCGCTGATAGGCCTCGCCATAGGTCATCGGCTTGCCGGTATTGCGGCCGCCCTGCACGCCCCGCTGCAACGCGACCCGCTCATAATAGGCCCACAGATGCTTTTGCGCGGCGAGAATTTCGAACGTCTTGCGCTTGATCTCCCAGACCTCGTCGATGTTGAGGATCACCTGCGGCTTGAAATTGCACATCTCCGGCTGGTGCGGCTCGAACAGGAACACCGGCGGCGCTGAGTAGGTGTATTTGGCGCCGGGCTTGTGGCCCATCGCCTGCGCGACCACGCGGGTTTCCTGGGCGAAGTGCGCCGCGTTCGGATGATCGAAATTATAGGGGTCTTCCAGCGCGTGGGTCAGCACGAAGGACGGGTTGAGCTCGCGGTAGATATCGACCATGCGGTCGAAATGCGCCTCCGTCAGCCGCAGCGGATAGTCGCCGGCGTCGAAGAACTCGATCTCTGCGCCGAGCATTTCCGCCGCGCGCTGCGCCTCGTCGCGGCGGCCAGCCTTGACCTTCTCCATCGTCGCGCCCGGCTCCTTCCAGGCGAACTGGCTTTCGCCGCGCTCGCCGAACGACAGGCATGCGATCTTGACGCGATAACCTTTCTTCACATGCAGCGCGATCGCGCCGCCCGCGCGCCAGACGAAATCGCCGGGATGCGCCGTGACCACCAGGCCCGTTTTGCCAGCATTGCTCATGATCGGGATTTCCTCCTTCGTTTGTTGCGCGTGGCCGGCCGCACCGCCTGCGTGACTATTGTTTGGCGATTCCTGCCCGCTCGATCACATCTGCCCATTTGTCGATATCGGCCTTCAACCGATCGAGGATTTCCTCGGGCGAACTGGCCTTGGCCTCGATCCCGAGATCGAGCGCGCGCTTCTTCAAGTCCGGCATGTCGAGCACCTCGCGCAGCGCGGCGTTGAGCGTCTTGACCACCTCCGGCGGCGTGCCCTTCGGAGCGAAGATCGCATTCCAGGACCGCGCCTCGAAATCGCCGCCGCCCGCTTCCTTCACCGTCGGCACGTCAGGCAGGAACGTGGTGCGGATCGTGCCCGAAGTCGACACCGCAATGGCCGCCTTGTCGGCAACATGCGACTGCACTGCCGTGTAGTTCTCGATCGCCATCTGGATATCGCCGCGCAAGAGCGCGATCAGCACATCGGGCGAACTGCGGAACGGAACGATGGTGACATCCACACCGGCGGTCGATTTGAACAATTGCGCCGAGAGGTTCTGGGTCGACCCAACACTGATGGTGCCGACATTGAGCGTACCGGGTTTTTCCTTGGCCGCCTTGATGAATTCGGCCAGCGTCGGATATCGCGCGCTGGCTTGCGTCACGAAGATGAAGTCGAAATAGCCCATGCTCGAAACCGGAACGAAATCGGTGACCGGATTGAAGCCGAGGTTTTTGAACAACGGTACCGAGATGGCAGTGCCGTTGGAAAACAGCGCCAGCGTATAGCCGTCGGCGGGCGCCGACAGCACGGCGCGCGCGGCGTTGATGCCGCCGGCACCCGCCATGTTCTCGATGACGAAGCGCTGGCCAAGCTTTTCGCCAAGCTTTTCGGTCACGAGCCGCGCCGTGACGTCGGCCACCCCACCCGCGCCGAACGGCAGGATCAGCCGCACCGGCTTGTTCGGATAGTTCTGCGCTTCCGCGATTTGCGGCAGCAACAATGCCGCCGCCAGCATAGCCATCCCGGTAAACGATGCGCGGCATCGGCTCATTGTATATCGCTCGCGTTTGTCCGCCATCGCTCGGCGCTCCCCTAAAACTCGAACAGCCGCGCCGGATTGTCGACCAGGATCTTCTGCTGCAATTCAGGCTCCGGCGCAAACAGCGGAATCAGGTCGACCAGATCGCCGTCATTGGGCATCACCTTCACATTGGGATGCGGCCAGTCGGTCCCCCAGATCACGCGATCCGGCGCGGTCTCGATAATACGCCGCGCGAACGGCACCGCGTCATGGAAAGGCGGTCCGCTGGACGACACCCGTTCGCACCCGCACACCTTGACCCAGCATTTTTCATCCCGTGTCATCAGGTCAATCAGCGTCCGGAACGGAAGCTGATCGAGGCCGTCAGATGCCTTGACGCGCCCCATGTGATCGATGGTGTAACGCACCGGCAGCTTTGCCAGCATCTCGGCATATTCCGGCAGGTCGACCGCATCGAAATGCAGGTCGATGTGCCAGCCGAGCGGCGCCACCATCGCGACGATGCGGTGGAAGACGGCCATATCGGGCACCCCGCCGAGATGGCGCACGAAGTTGAAGCGGCAGCCGCGGAAGCCTCCCTCGTGCAAGTCGCGCAGGCCGCGCTCGGTAATGCTATCGTCGATATTGGCGACGGCGCGAAAAGTCCCGTCGCTAACCGCGATGGCGTCCAGCGCCACCCTGTTGTCGGTGCCATGCACGCTGGCATTGACGATAACAGCGCGGCCGATCCCGAGCTTCTTGTGCAGCGCCCGGAAATCTTCCAGCGGCGCATCGGGCGGCGTATAGGGCCGTCCCGGCGCGTAAGGGTATTTGTCACCGGGGCCGAAGATGTGGGTATGCGCGTCACATGCCAGCGCCGGAAGCTTGAATTTCGGCGTTCGCGTATCGGGATCGGGTCCGGGGATCGTCGGCTTGTCCATGGTGCTTTCTGAAGTGTTGAGCTCGCGCTGGATAAATTCCGCAAAGACCTAGTCGGCCGGATTTTCTTTCCGCTTTGCCGCGGTACCCTTTGCCGCCGATGGCTGGGCCGGCTTTGCCCGACTGTCGATGTGATCGACATCTGACGCCTGCAACGAGGCGACCGTCGCCACGACGAGCTGCTCGATCGCTTCCGCCATGTCGGCGCCGTCGGCTTCGCCGCGCGACAGCCGCGTGACCCGCTCCGGGTTGACGAGGGTATAATAGAGTGCGCCGAGCAGGAATTGCGACCGCCACACGATCGTCGTCCGCGGCAGATGCGGCAGGGTTTCCTCGATCGCCTCGATGAAGGCGTTGGTGGTGTCGTCGAAGATCTCCGCGATGATGCGCCCCACCACGGCGTTGCCTTCGGCCGACATCACCGCCCGCAGCCGCGTGAAGCGCGCGCCGCCGCCGGCAAGGTCGCTGCTCGATGAAAACGCCGGCTGCACATAGGCCCGCACGATCGCCTCCAGCCGGTCCTGAACGTCGCGCACGCGCCTGGCCGCTACCAGCAATTCGATGCGGCGCTTGTTCATCGGCCCGCAATGACGCTTGTAGATTTCCAGCAGCAAGCCGTCCTTGCTCTTGAAGTGATAGGTGATGCTGCCCGGATTGGCGCCGGCTTCCAGCGCGATGTCGCGGATCGACACGGCATTGAAGCCGTGCGTCGAGAACAGCAGTTCAGCCGCGCTCAGGATGGCTTCCCGCATGTTGGGATTTCGCGTCATGGCATTTGCTTTCCGCTCTCGACTTTTGTACGTTTGTACAAAATATCAGGTCTAGTCAACAAATAATCCGTATCGGAGGAAGGCCTTCATATGCCCGTTTTCAGCAGGACTTTTCGCTTCGCCGTCGCGGCGCTTTCGCTGACGGCCGTAACCGCCCATGCCCAGTCATTCCCGACCAAACCCGTGCGCATCCTGGTGCCCTACGCCGCCGGCGGCGCGGTCGACGTGCTGGCGCGCACGCTCGGGCAATCGCTGTCGAAGACCTGGGGACAGCAGCCGGTCATCGAAAACCGTCCGGGCGCCGGCGGGACCATCGCGTCGCAGGCGCTCACGCAGTCGGCGCCGGACGGCTACACGCTGATCCTGGTCGCAAGCGGCCATCCGCTGAACCAGTTCTTCTATCCAAAGCTGCCCTACGACACCTTCAAGGATTTTACCGCCATCAGCGAGATCGCCTATTCGCCGCTGGCGATCGTGGTGTCGAAGGACAGTCCAATGAAGAATCTCGGGGACTTGCTGGCCACCGCACGCGCAAAGCCGGAGTCGTTATCGTACGGCATGTCCGGTAACGGCACCTCGGCCCATCTCGCCGGCGAACTTCTCAACTACATGGCCAAGGTCAAGATCCAGTCGATCCCATACAAGGGCGGCGCCCCTGCGCTGACCGCCGTCATCGCCGGCGAGATTCCGATCAGCGTCAATCCGCTGCCCGAGGTGGTCGGCCAGCTCGAAGGCAATGCGGTGCGCGCGCTTGCGGTGACGACGGCGCAGCGCTCGAAGGCATTGCCCGACGTTCCCACGATCGCGGAGGCAGGCATTCCCGGCTATGACGCCTCGGTCTGGTGGGGCTTTCTCGGCCCCGCCGGCATGGCGCCCGACCTGGTCGCAAAAATCCACGCCGACCTTGCCGCCGCCCTGAAGGATCCGGTGGTCCTGACCGCGCTGGAAAAGATGGGCGCCACGCCGGTCGGCAGTTCGCCCAGGGATTTCGACGCCTTCATGCGCGCCGAGGCGGCGAAGTGGGAGCCGGTGCTGAAGGAGGCAAATATCAAGATGCAGTGAGCGATCGCGCCGGCTTCGCCCGTCGGATCACCGCGCATTCGCCGGCGCGTGCACGTGCCAGAGGTCGGCGCGCCAGTGCAGCACGACCGCCAGCATCAGCGCGAGGCCAGCCGCCGCATAGAGCGTGCCGGTCGCCGCAAATCCGATCTCGTCGATCAGGCTGCCGGCGGCCAACAGGCCGATCGGCAGCCCATAGATCACCATCATGCGCACGCCCATCACCCGGCCGCGGAAATTCTCGCTCGCGGTCCGCATCAGGATGACGGCGATCGAGATCATGGCGAGGCTTTGCGAGAAGCCAGCCACCACCAGGCACAGGATCGCGGTCGGCACCGTCTGCATCTGTACGAAGATCAGCAAGGTTGCGTACCAGACGACGGTGGCGCCGATCATCAGCCGCGCCACCCGGATATCGCGGATCAGGCTCAACACGATCGAGCCGGCCAGCGAGCCGATCGCAAAGCTCGCCGACAGATATCCAAGCCCGGTCTGGTTGGTGCCGTAGATCGTCTTGGCGATGTACGGCAGCAAGCCGTTCGATAGCGGATAGGCCGTCAGGTTGGCCAGGAATGCCACCCACAGCGCGGCCTGCATCCGCGGCGTGGTCCAGACATAGGCCACACCCTCCTTGAGGTCGCGCAGCGGCGAGCGCTGCAGCGCCTCGCTGGCGGCCTCGCCCGCCGCGTGCGGCTTTGCCGGGGCCACGATGCACAGCGTCAGCGCGGTCGCGATAATATAAAGGCAGACGATCGCCACATAGGCCGGGCCCATGCCGAGCGCGGCAAACAATCCGGCGCCGCTCAGTGCGCCGGCGATGCGGGCGGTATCCATTGTCGTGCGCGAGATGCTGATCGCTCCGATCAACTGGCCGTGCGGCATGATGGTCGCGACCAACGCGCCGCGCACGCCAAGGTCCGACGGGCGGACGATGCCCATCACGGCCGCGATCATGAAGACATAGATCGGCGCGAGATGGCCTGACAGCGCCAGCGCCGTCAGCACGGCCGCCAGCACCGCGTAGGTCGCGCGCATCATCGCCAGCAGATCGCGATGACCGATCCGGTCGCCGACGACGCCGAACATCGGCGCTACCAGCGTACCGACATAGCCGAGCGAGGCGAACAGCGTGAGCAGCAGCACCGAGCCGGTCTCGACCAGCACGTACCAGCCGAGAATCAGCGTTTCCATCTCGAACGCCCACGAGGTGAGCAGATCGGCCGGCCACTGAAAGCGGTAATTCCTGACACGGAAAGGTGCGAGCGCGGAAGGCGGCGCCGGCTCGCTCAAGATGCGTCGTCGCGATTCATCGCGGTCCACCCTGCCCTGTTTCTTGTTTTTTCCTTCTCCGTCGATAGCAAGCTGAGCCCGGCGTTTCAAGCTGCCGACATCGCCCTGCCGCTATGCGTCAACAGCAGCCGCCTCACATCTGCAGCCGGTATCGCGGGGCTGAACAAATAGCCCTGCATCTCGGTGCAGCCGAGGATGTACAGCAGGTTCCGCTGCTGCTCGGTTTCGACACCCTCCGCCGTCGTCGTCATGTCGCTGGCAGCCGCGATGTTCACCACCGCCTGGACGATCGACGAGGACGCGCCGGGGCCGGCGATGTCCCTGATGAAGGAGCGGTCGATCTTGATCTTGTCGAACGGGAAGCGCTGCAGATAGCTGAGCGAGGAATAGCCGGTGCCGAAATCGTCCAGCGCAATCCGAACGCCCAGCCTGCGCAGCTGGTGCAGCATGTCGAGCGCCGCCTCGTCGTCGCGAATGAGCACGGCCTCGGTGATCTCGAGCTCCAGCCTGCCGGCCGGAAGGCCGCTGGAAGCGAGCGCCGCCGCGACGTGCAACGCCAGCGACGGGCTCCTGAACTGCACCGGCGAAACGTTGACCGCGACGCCAACATGATCCGGCCAGGTGACGGCCTCGGCACAGGCGGTATTGAGCACCCACAGGCCGAGCTGGTTGATCAGCCCGCTGTCTTCCGCGATCGGGATGAATTCCGCCGGCGAGATCATGCCGCGTTCGGGATGCCGCCACCGCAGCAGCGCCTCGCAGGATGAGATCTTGCCGTCCTCCAGATTGACCACCGGCTGATAGTAGGTCTCGAGACTGCCGTTGCTGATCGCCTGGCGCAGATCGAGCTCCAGACTTCGCCGCGCCCTGGCGCGCTCATCCATGCCGGCCTCGAAGAAGCGGTAGGTGCGCCGTCCGTCGCCCTTGGCGCCGTAAAGCGCGAGGTCCGCATTCTTCAGCAACTGGTCGAGATCCACGCCGTCGCCGGGGGCAAATGCTATTCCGATACTGGCATCGGTGGTGATCAGGTGCCCCATGCATTCCAGGGGCTGCCTGATCGCCGAATGAATTTGGTCAACGAGCCGAGTGGTTTCCGAGCGGTCTTCGATAGCAGTGTGAATGACGGCGAACTCGTCGCCGCCGAGCCGCGCCGCCACATCGGTTTCCTTGAGGCAATCGCGCAGGCGCTGGGCGAGGACCCTGAGCAACTCATCGCCGATCGGATGACCGAGCGCGTCGTTGACGCTCTTGAACTCGTCGATGTCGATGTAGAGCACGGCCAGTTGCTCGCCCGGCCGTAGCGCCGTGAGCGCCTGTTCCAGCCGCTCGCGGAACAGGATCCGGTTCGGCAGGTCGGTCAGCCCGTCGTAATGCGCCAGATGCGCGATCTGCTCGTCCGCACGTTTGCGCTCGGTGATGTCCTCGATGGTCGCGACCCACCCGCCGCTCTTCAGCGGCCGGTTGATGATCTCGATCGCCCGGCCGCCCGGCGCTTCCGTAAGCTGCCGCGTCGCCTTGCCGAGCGACACTTTGTGGATGATCGCATTGCAGAATTCATCGACGTCGCCATCGAAGGACCCGGTTTCCTTCCGGTGGGCGATCAGCCGCTGCATGGTGCAGCCGGGCTTCACCACATCAGGCGACAGTCCGAACATGTCGAGATAAGGCTGGTTGCAAATGATGATCCGCGCGGATGCATCATAGAGAACGAGGCCTTGAGGGATGTTGTTGACGGCAATCGAGAGCTGGCGCCGCTCGGCCGCCAGCCGCTGATCGGTCAGCCGATCGCGCCTCACCAGCAGACCGGCGATCACGGCCAGGACGGCGACGAGCGCAAGCAGCACGCCTTCGCGAAGACTCCACGCTGCCAGGTCGGCTACAATCACCGCCGCGAGCAGGATTCCGCTCACCACAAGCAGTTTGACCGCTCTGCTTCCTTGCGCAGAACCGACCCAACCGCCCGACATCTGACGACCGTCCTCGTTGCTCACCCGATCTGCCTTTGAAATGCGACAGGCGTCCGTGCAATGGAACCCAGATCGCTGATCGTGCGCCCCGCGGCAGTATTACGCAGCACTGATGGAAGTCGCGTTACAACTCGCGGTTAGCAATCGGTTACCTTCCACACGTACCGGCTCCAGTCCGCGACCCGGCACTGAAGTTTACCGAGACGCGCCCGGTGGTCCGCTGCCCTCGTGCGGGATGGTAAACGAATGATTAATCCGGAGCCGGCACAGCACGCGGCCGGAAATGCAAGAAAGCCCTTGTTTTCCGGCTCAACTGAGATCCGACCGCGCTGAGGGCACTCCGCCGCAAAACGAATCCTGACCGAGATGCCGCGGATTTAGCCGATACGGACCTGCACCTGCTTAACCGTTTCGCTAGTCGGGGCTGCTCATAATGGGGTCAGACCCCAATTCATGAGATCCAACACCGTGACATCCTTTGGACGTGTGATTTCCGTGCGCGGCTCCCTCGCCCGGGTGGGACTTCTGGCGCCGGGCCAGGTGCCCGCCTCCGAAGCCCGCGCCACTGTCGGGCGCTTCATCAGCATTCGCTGCGCGGCGGCCACGACCATCATTGCGATGATCACCGAGGTGTCGTGCGAGAACCAGCCGAGCTCCGATCAATACATGGCGACCGCATCGGTCGACCTGCTCGGCGAAATTTCCGGCGGCGAGCGTCCGAAATTCCAGCGCGGCGTCACCAACTATCCGACCATCGGCGATGCCGTCGACCTCGTCACCGCCGAGGACCTTCGCACGGTCTACGCGCCGAGCGGGTCGGACCAGATCAATATCGGCACCCTGCAGCAGGACCGCTCGGTGATCGCCTATGTCGACGTCGAGGAGATGCTTTCCAAGCACTTCGCGGTGCTCGGCTCCACCGGCGTCGGCAAATCGACCAGCGTATCGCTGCTGCTCAACGAGATTCTCAAAGCGCGGCCGAACCTGCGGGTATTCCTGCTCGACGTCCATAACGAGTATGGCCGCTGCTTCGGCGACCGCTCGCTGGTGCTCAACCCGCGCAACCTCAAACTGCCGTTCTGGCTGTTCAATTTTGAGGAAATCGTCGACGTCCTGTTCGGCGGGCGCCCGGGCGTTCCGGAAGAACTCGACGTTCTCGCCGAAATCATACCGATGGCGAAGGGAATCTACACCCAGTACCAGAACTCCGACCGGATCGGTCTCAAGCGCATGGAAGCCAAGTCGGGTGGCTACACCGTCGATACGCCGGTGCCGTACCGCCTGTCCGATCTGATTTCGCTGATCGACGAACGGATGGGCAAGCTGGAGAACCGCTCCTCGCGCATCGTCTATCACAAGCTGATTTCGCGCATCGAAACCGTGCGCAACGATCCGCGCTACACCTTCATGTTCGACAACGCCAATGTCGGCGGCGACACCATGGCGGAAGTCATCAGCTACCTGTTCCGCCTGCCTGCCAACGGCCGGCCGATGACCATCATGCAGCTCGCCGGCTTCCCCGCCGAAGTCGTCGATTCCGTGGTATCGGTGCTGTGCCGCATGGCGTTCGATTTCGGCCTGTGGAGCGACGGCGTCTCGCCGCTGTTGTTCGTCTGCGAGGAAGCGCACCGTTACGCCGCGGCCGACCGCAACATCGGCTTCGGCCCGACGCGGAAGGCGGTCTCGCGCATTGCCAAGGAAGGCCGCAAATACGGCGTCTTTCTCGGCCTCGTCACCCAGCGTCCGGCCGAACTCGACGCCACCATCATTTCCCAGTGCAACACGCTGTTTGCGATGCGCCTTGCCAACGACCGCGACCAGGCGCTGTTGCGCTCGGCGGTCTCCGACGCCGCCGCGAACCTGCTGTCGTTCGTGCCATCGCTCGGCACCCGCGAAGTGCTGGCTTTCGGCGAAGGCGTGGCGCTGCCGACCCGCCTGCGCTTCAAGGAGGTTCCGGTCCATCAATTGCCGCGCAGCGAAGCCACCATCGCGTCCGTTCCGTCGGTCACCGCCGGCCATGACATGCACTTCGTCTCCGCGGTGCTGGAGCGCTGGCGCGGCGCGACCTCCAATCGCGATACGCCAAACGATCCCTCGGGCGGTGGCGAGCGGCCTGCCGCCCGCGTCATGACGCCGGTGGAAGCGCCGATGCTGCAGCCCTCGATGGGGCTCGATCCCGACCGGTTCTCGCTGCTGAAGAAGCCGCTGCGCTAGCGGCGGCAAGGGTTGGCGCCGATTCTTCATGCCAAGCCGGTATCCACTTCGCCGCAATACGATATATGGTTCCGGCGACGCCGCCTCGCGGCCTTAAGCCGGAACCCTTTCATGACCAAGCCCGCCACCAAACGATTTCAGCCGCCCGCCATCGACCGACTGCCGGAGGATATCCGCACCCGGATCCTCGCGGTGCAGGAAAAATCCGGCTTCGTTCCGAACGTCTTCCTGACGCTGGCGTACCGGCCGGACGAATTTCGCGCCTTCTTTGCCTATCACGACGCGCTGATGGAGAAGGACAGCGGGCTGACCAAGGCCGAGCGCGAGATGATCGTGGTGGCGACGTCCGCCGCCAACCAGTGCCACTACTGCGTGATCGCCCATGGCGCGATCCTGCGCATCCGGGCCAAGAATCCGCAGATCGCCGACCAGATCGCCGTCAACTACCGCAAGGCCGACATCACGCCGCGGCAGCGCGCCATGCTCGACTTCGCCATGAAGGTGAGCCAGGCGGCCAACACGGTTTCGGAGGCGGATTTTGCCGAGATTGCCGGCCACGGCTTTTCCGACGACGACATCTGGGACATCACGGCAATCGCCGCCTTCTTCGCGCTGTCGAACCGGCTGGCCAACGTCACCGCGATGCGCCCGAACGACGAGTTCTACATGATGGGACGGCTGCCGAAACAGGGCTGAGCCCGGAGGTTTCCCGCGTTGCTGGACTGGACCGAAATCATACTGCGTCTCGGCGTCGCCACGCTCGCGGGCGGGCTGATCGGTCTCAACCGCGATCTGCACGACAAGCCGATCGGATTGAAGACGCTGGCGCTGGTCAGCCTTGCGACGGCCATGCTGCTGGTGCTGGTCCATTCGGACGAGGCCAAAATCGTCTCCGAGGCCGGCAGCCGGGTGATGCAGGGAATCCTGACCGGGATCGGCTTTCTCGGCGCAGGCGTCATTGTTCACGCCGGGCGTCATTTCAGGGTTCGCGGGCTCACCAGCGCCGCCTGCACCTGGCTGGCGGCCTGTATCGGAATTGTCTGCGGCCTCGGACAATGGCGCGTGGTGATCATCGCATTGATCATCACTTTCGCGGTCTTGACCGTTGGCGGCCGGATCGAACGCTGGCTGCACAATAGGCTTGGCGGCAAGGAGGTCGCCGAACAGCAACCGCCACCTGTCGTTTCATCGGACAAGCTTCCGAACTAGTCGCTGATGTTGCGCGCCCTCAAATAGCCGCGACCCGGGGGTTTGGCGGCCGGCATGCCAGGATTGCCAAGGCCCGACGGCACGGACTTTCGATCGACGGCGGCAGGTTCCATCAGACGCTGCGCGGACGGATGGCTGCCCCGCGTCCGGCAAGATTTCATGTTGGAAGCGCTGCCGCCGTGCTAAGAAAGGCGCAGGATTTTTCGCGGATCGGCGGCAGTGAAAACCCAGCGGCCCATTATTTCGGACGATGAGCACGTGGTGCTCAAGTTTAGGCCGCGCACCTCCGCCCACCCGCCGGGCGGAACGGAAGAGCCCGACTCGGCCAGGACCCCCAACAGCAACAGGCCGCCCGCGGCAAGCGATCTCTCCCGCTACGAACGGCCGCGCGACGAGGGCGACGATTTCCGTCATCGCATGCTCGCCAATGTCGCAGCGCTCGCGTTCACCGTGGCACTGACCGCGATCGGCATCTGGCTTGCCGTCAGCATCGCCGATCTCCGCAAGACCCAGGACTGCGTGCTGATGGGCCGCCGCGACTGCGCCCGGATTTCGGTGACGCCGCAGGGGTAAAGGCTTCTGCGCGTTTCATCAGTTTCAAACAGCCGGCCCCGTAGCCCGGATGGAGCGCAGCGCAATCCGGGATCCTTGCTCGCGGATACAGTCGCCCCGGATTGCGCTGCGCTCCATCCGGGCTACGAACTTCCTCGCTCGGCCGTAATTGAGATACAGTTTCGCATTCTCACTGCGCCTGCGGGCGGTCCTGACAACTTCTGCCGGCGCTTGAGCGCAATTCGGATCGAAAATCTCGCGGCAGTCAGGCTACATCGCACAATCTGCGAGAAGCTTCCGGACTGGCGCAAAGCAGGCGCCTGCGAATGGCGTCCTCAACCAGCGCCAGGCTCTGTTTTGCCTCGCGCGCTTCCGTCTCGGCTACATGCGCACGAATTTCCGCGGCTGCCGCCTTGTCCTCCGCCGCCGTGATGCGAAGTTCAATCTCCGTCAAGACTCTGGAAGCGTCAGCAAGCTTGCGATCCGCGTTAGCGACAACTTCCCGCAACGAATGCTCGGCGGATTCGGTTCGTTGCTCCGCCAGCTTCAGACGCTCCGCGGCGCTCTTGCACATGGCGTGAGCGCGAGCTTCGATTTCTCGCGCATTTTGCTCGATGCCGTTGAAAATCTCGGCGGCCTGATAAACCAGGTCGAGAGCGTCAGCGCCAACCGCCTTTGCCGGGGGACGCTCAAAGCTCAATACGTTTTCGTTCCTGCGAACGGCAGGCCTTCCTTCTCGGCGAGCCATGAAAAGGACCTTTGCTGGAATATGATGCCATTATGAACACTTATGGTAAAAAGAACATTAAGATCGCGTCACGCGCATTCGCGCCGCGTCTGTCAGCGCTGACACCGGGAAGAGTTGGGAGCGCCCGAATAGGCTTTGATCGCCGGATGTGGGCCTCATCCCGTCGCTGCGACGTTGTTGTCCGCATCGGGCCACGCGAGAGTGGATGACTCGTCGCTGCAATTTCCGTTACGTTGATCACGACAAAAACGAAGAAAACAAGGGAGGCACCATTGAAATTTCTAATCACTGCCGCAGGCTTTTTTCTCGCAACTCTGTTTTCGATTCCTGCGCTGGCACAGACGAGGGCTCTGGTGACTGAAGAGATGATGGTGAAGACGGCCGATCCCGGCATCGAAATATATGTCCGCAACAAACGCCCCGCCGACATGACCTCGTTCCGGCCGGAGCAGACCGTGCTCTACGTCCACGGCGCGACCTACCCTTCCGAGACGGCGTTCGACCTCAAGCTCGATGGCATGTCCTGGATGGAATACATCGCCGCGCGCGGTTACGACGTCTGGCTGCTGGACCTGCGCGGCTACGGCAAGTCAACGCGGCCTGGCGAGATGGCCGACAAGCCCGAAGCCAATGCGCCCGTTGTCACCGGCCAGACCGCGGTCAAGGACATCGGCACCGCAGTGGACTTCATCCTGCAGCGCCGCAACATTCCGCGCCTGAACCTGCTGGGCTGGTCCTGGGGCACGACGCTGATGGCGACCTACACCACGCAGAACGCCGCGAAGGTCGAACGTCTCGTTCTCTACGCGCCGGCCTGGATCCGGCAGACGGCTTCGCTGGTTCAGGCAGGTCCCGGCAAGCTTGGCGCGTACCGGATGGTCAATCGCGATCAGGCCAGGGAGCGCTGGTACACCGGCGTACCCGAGGACAAGAAAGCCAGCCTCATTCCCGCCGGCTGGTTCGACGCCTGGGCCGACGCGACATTCGCAACCGATCCGGTCGGCGCGGCGATGACTCCGCCGGTGTTACGCGCCCCCAATGGCGTCGTGCAGGACAGCGCCGAATTCTTCGGCGCCGGCAAACCCTATTACGATCCCTCCAGGATCACGGTCCCGACGTTATTGGTCGGCGCCGAATGGGACCGCGACACGCCGCCCTACATGGCGCAGACGCTGTTCCCGCTGCTGGTGAACTCGCCGGGAAAACGCTACGTCGCGCTCGGCCGAGGGAACGCACACCATCATCATGGAGCGGAATCGACTGAAGCTGTTCGAAGCGGTGCAGGCGTTTCTGGATGAGGCGAAGCAGTCGTGAGCGGAGGCAGATCGTAGGGCGGATTAGCGAAGCGTAATCCGCCCTCTTGACGAATACGCAAATTCAAGACGTTTGAGTTGCTCGGATGTGGCGCGGCGGATTGCGCTCCGCTAATCCGCCCTACTTTTCTGTACGGCGCGCGGCGACAAAGGCAACGTCATCGGTCAGAATCCCGATGATGCGAGGAACCATCTCATGCAATTCCACCTGAACGGCTTCGAGCCGGGCGAGCCTGACATCGCCGATCCCGCCGAGCGGGTCCTGCCATCGGGCATGGCCGGGCCAGTCCCGGCCGAAGTCGACGTGCTGATCGTCGGCTGCGGACCGGCCGGCTTGACGCTGGCGGCGCAGCTTGCGGCGTTTCCCGACATCAAGACCTGCATCGTCGAGCAGAAACCGAGCCGGCTGCTGCTCGGCCAGGCCGACGGCGTCGCCTGCCGCACCATGGAGATGTTTCACGCCTACGGCTTCAGCGAACGCGTGCTGAAGGAGGCGTGCTGGATCACCGAAACGACGTTCTGGAAGCCGGACGACGGCACAGCCTGAAAACATCGTCCGCAGCGGCCGGGTTCAGGACGTCGAGGACGGGCTGTCGGAATTTCCGCATGTCATTCTGAACCAGGCGCGCGTGCATGATTGCTATCTCGACGTCATGCGCAAATCGCCAGCGAAGCTCGAGCCGTATTATTCGCGGCGGCTGCTCGACCTCGGGATATCGCCGGCAGCGCGGTTCGAAGACCACGCGGTGACCGTGCGCCTCGAACGGCTCGATGCCGGGCACGAGGGCGAGGTCGAGACCGTCAGGGCGCGCTATGTCGTGGGCTGTGACGGCGCGCGCAGCACGGTGCGCAAATCGATCGGGCGCGAGCTGCGCGGCGATTCCGCCAACCATGCCTGGGGCGTCATGGACGTCCTTGCCGTCACCGACTTCCCCGACATTCGTTTCAAGGTCGCTGATCCAGTCGGCGAATGACGGCAGCATCATCGTGATTCCGCGCGAAGGCGGCTACCTCGTCCGGCTCTATGTCGAACTCACCAACCTCGATGCCGGCGAGCGGGTCGCCAATCGCAACATCACGTCGGATGATTTGATCGCGAAGGCGCGGCGGATTCTCCATCCGCATACGCTTGATGTGAAGGAGGTTGCATGGTGGTCGGTCTATGAAATCGGCCAGCGGCTGACCGACAAGTTCGACGACGTGCCGGCGGAAGCGGTCGGGACGCGCCTGCCCCGCGTGTTCATCGCCGGCGACGCCTGCCACACCCACAGCCCGAAAGCGGGCCAGGGCATGAACGTCTCGATGCAGGACGCCTTCAATCTCGGATGGAAGCTCGCCGCCGTCCTGCGCCGGCGCAGCGCGCCGCAGCTCCTGCACAGCTATTCGGCGGAACGGCAGGCGGTGGCGAAGGAGTTGATCGACTTCGACCGCGAATGGGCCGAGATCCTCGCTTCCGCCAAGGGAAACAACAAGGGCGCGGATGCTGCGGAAACCCAGGATTATTTCGTCCGGCACGGCCGCTATACCGCGGGAACGGCGACGCACTACCGCCCGTCCCTGCTCACCGCCGAGGCAGGCCACCAGCATCTCGCCACGGGCCTTTGTGATCGGCACGCGCTTTCACTCGGCACCGGTCATTCGGCTCGCGGACGCCAAGCCGGTGCATCTTGGCCACGTCGCCAAGGCGGACGGGCGGTTCCGGATTTTTGTCTTTGCCGGCCGAGGCGATCCCGCTGCCGCCAGTTCCCCCGTTCGCGCGCTGTGCGACTTCCTGAGCGCTGATCCCAGCTCTCCCGTGAAGCAATACACGCCCGCGGGCGCCGATATCGATTCAGTGATCGATGTCCGCGCGGTGTTCCAGCAGGCGCATACGGAACTCGCCATCGAGGCGATGCCCCCGCTCCTGCTCCCGCCGAAAGGACGTTACGGGCTTCGCGACTACGAAAAGATGTTCTGCCCCGATCTCAAGGGCGGTCACGACATCTTTGCGATGCGCGGTATCGATCGGGACAAAGGCTGCATGGTGGTGGTACGGCCGGATCAGTATGTCGCGCATGTGCTGCCGCTCGATGGTCATGCGGAGTTGGCGGCCTATTTCGACGGGTTCATGTTGCGGGCGGAGTGATCCGTAGCCCGCATGAGCCAATTCCTACGCTTCCGCATCTCCCCGAATCTGCCCATTTTTGTCGCCAAATCCAATGTGACAGGAATGGCCCGCCTCCATTGAACTCAGGGCCCCGCTCCGATATACGGGCACTCAACTCCGGCCGAGGGAACAGGGCCTTCCGGGGCCACGCCCCCGCCTCCTCAAGCCGTTCCGGATTATCTCCAATATATCAAAGGCTTAATGATGTCTTCCACATTCGATCAGATCGCCAACATTATCGCGGAGACCTGCGACATTCCGCGCGACACGATCAAGCCGGAGAGCCACGCCATCGACGATCTCGGTATCGACAGCCTGGACTTCCTCGACATCGCCTTTGCCATCGACAAGGCGTTCGGGATCAAGATGCCGCTCGAAAAATGGACCCAGGAGGTCAACGACGGCAAGGCCACGACCGAGCAGTATTTCGTGCTGCAAAATCTCGCCGATCGCATCGACGAACTGGTCGCCGCCAAGAATGCAGCGCCGGGCGCCTAGAGCCATTTCCGTTCCGATTAAATCGGAACGGGGCTCTAGATTCTTGGTTTGACGCGTTTTCTTGACGCGAACCGGTCTCCACTTCGCTGGAAAACGCTTTAGTCGCCCGCCATGAACCTTGATTACTTCCAGCTGATCGACCGCATCGTCGACCTCAATCTCGACGCCAAGACGATTACGGTCGAGGCCCAGGTTCCGGCCGCGCATACCATCTTCGAAGGGCATTTTCCGGGTTTCCCGATCATGCCCGGCGTGCTGCTGACCGAAGCGATGGCGCAGAGTTCCGGCTGGCTGATACTCGGCGTCCTGAAGTTCGAGCGCATGCCGTTCCTGGCCATCGTGAAGGAAGCCAAGATGCGGGGTTTCGTCAGTCCCGGTCAGTTGCTGACGATCGAGGCGAAGCTCGAGCACGAAGGTTCCGGTTTTGCCGTCACCAAGGTCAAGGGACGCGTCGGCAAGGAACTGAAGTGCAGCGCTGAACTCACCTTCGGCCTTGCCCCCTTCCCCGACCCGGCCCTGCGCGTGCACATGGACGCGATGGCGAACAAGATCGGCTTCCCACTGCAGGCGATAACGCATGACTGAGCCCAAATCCGCGCCCGCCAAGGAAGTCTGGATCACCGGCATCGGCATCGTCTCCTCGCTCGGCGAGGGGCTGGATGCGCATTGGGATGCGCTGAACGAGAAGAAGATCAACGTCGACGACAAGCGGTTCGCGCCCTACATCGTGCATCCGCTCGCGCCGGTTTCCTTCGACGCCCAGATCCCGAAAAAGGGCGACCAGCGCCAGATGGAAGCGTGGCAGCGCATCGGCACCTATGCCGCGGGGCTGGCGCTGGATTCGGCCGGCATCAAAGGCAACAAGGAAATTCTCGGGCGGACGGACATGATCGTCGCCGCCGGCGGCGGCGAGCGCGACCTCGCGGTCGACCTCGCGATCATGACCGCCGACGCCAAGGGCAATTCGAGCCCTGGATTCCTCAACGAACGGCTGATGAACGATCTGCGGCCGACGCTGTTTCTGGCGCAGCTCTCCAACCTGCTCGCCGGCAACATCGCGATCGTGCATGGCGTGTGCGGAACGTCGCGCACCTTCATGGGCGAGGAAGCCGCCTCCATCGACGCGGCGCGGATCGCGCTGGCCCGCATCGAGTCCGGGCAGAGCGAGATCGCGCTGGTCGGCGCGGCCCATAATGGCGAGCGCTCCGATCTGCTCGTCCTCTACGAATTCGGCGACTTCAATCTGAAAGAGAAATATGCGCCGGTCTGGCAGCGCGAGGGCCACAGCGGCTTTGCGCTCGGCTCCGCCGGCTGTTTCCTGGTGCTGGAATCCCGCGAGCATGCCGAAGCCCGCGGCGCCAAGCCCTATGCAAAACTGACCAAAGTGGTCGCCGATCTCGCCAAGCGCAAGCAGCCGGGCGCGGTGACCAAATCGCTGGAAGCGATGTGGCCGAAACTCGGCGTCGCCGGCGACAGCGGCCAGCTGATCACGGGCGCGACCGGCGTCGAGCCGGTGACGTCGGAAGAAAAGGCGTTTTTGCGCCAGCACCCCGGATTTGCCGTGCGCGCCACCGGAACGATGTTCGGCCATACGCTGGAGACCCAGTTTCCGCTGGGGCTGGCGCTGGCCGCACTCTCGCTCTCCCGCGGCGCGCTGTTTCCGCCCAACGATCCGACCGGGCTTGAGGTTGAAAAGACGGGCAGCCCGGACCAGATTGTGGTGGTGGGGGCCGGTCACTGGCAGGGCGAAGGCATGGCCCTGGTCGAGGCCGTCAAGTAATCGGCGCGAGAGCGCATTCAGTTGCGGCGCAACATCGGGGATACCATGTCAGCACCATCAGATAAGTTCGGCAGGCCGATCGTCGTCGTCACCGGCATGGGCGTGGTGACGTCGCTCGGCGCCGGCAAAGAGGACAATTGGCGCAAGCTGATCGCCGGCGAATCCGGCATCCGCACCGTGACGCGCTTTCCGATCGACGGGCTGAAATCCACCATGGCGGGCACGGTCGATTTCGTCAGCGTCGATCCCGTCACCTCGACGGGATTGACCGAGCGGCTGGCCGAAATGGCCACCGAAGAAGCGCTCGCACAGGCCGCGATCGGAAGCAAAGCCGATTTTCCCGGACCGCTGTTTCTGGCGGTGGCGCCGGTCGAGGTCGAATGGCCGCAGCGGCTCGAGCTTGGCCGCGCGATCGGAAAGACCGAATTCGACTATGGCGACATGCTGCGCGTCAGCGGCGGCGGCCGGTTCGCGTCCTACCATCACCGTTTCATGTTCGGCTCGGTGGCGAGCCATCTGGCCGAAGCCTTCGGCACCAAGGGCTCGCCGATCTCGCTCTCCACCGCTTGCGCCTCCGGCGCGACCGCGATCCAGCTCGGCGTCGAGGCGATCCGCCGCGGCGACGCCGATGCGGCGCTTTGCGTGGGGACCGACGGCTCGGTCAATCCGGAAGCGCTGGTGCGGTTCTCGCTGCTGTCGGCCTTGTCGACGCAGAACGATCCGCCGCAGGCCGCCTCAAAGCCGTTCTCGAAGAACCGCGATGGTTTTGTGATGGCGGAAGGCGCCGGCGCGATGGTGCTGGAAAGCTATGAGTCGGCAACCGCCCGCGGCGCGAAGATTCTCGGCGTGGTGGCCGGCTGCGGCGAACTGACCAACTCGTTCCACCGCACCCGCTCCAGCCCGGACGGCAAGCCGATCATCGGCTGCATGCGCAAGACGCTGGCGGATGCCGGCCTCGAACCCGAACAGATCGACCACATCAACGCGCACGGCACCGCGACGCCGGAAAACGACAAGATGGAGTACAACACGACCGCCGTCGTGTTCGGCGAGCATCTGCCGAAGATCCCGGTGTCGTCGAACAAGTCGATGGTCGGACACACGATCTCGGCAGCCGGCGCGGTGGAAGCCGTGTTCTCGCTGCTGACGCTGGAGCACCAGCGGATTCCGCCGACCATCAATTACGAGATTCCGGATCCGGCGATCCTGTTCGACGTGGTCGGCAACACCGCGCGCGATGCCAAGGTCACGGCCGTGATGTCGAACTCGTTCGGTTTCGGCGGGCAAAACGCCTCGCTGATCCTGACCCGCGAACCGGTCTAGCGGCCAGCTGCCTGTAGACAATGAACCGCCTGCTCCTACGCACCAAGGCGCGCCTGCGCGACGCCGCCAAGCCCGTGGCGGAACTCGCCGTCGGCGCGCTGACGGTCGCGCTGTTGCGCACCACGCGCTTTTTCGATCCGGACAAGACCGCGAATTTCTTCGGCCGCGCCACCCGCTTCATCGGACGCCGGCTGCGCGAGGACCGCATCGGGCGCGAGAATCTCACGGCAGCTTTTCCTGAGAAATCGCCGGAAGAGATCGAAACCATTCTGGCCGGCGTCTGGGACAATCTCGGCCGCATCGGCGCCGAGTTCGCCCATCTCGACCACATCTGGGACTACGACGTCGACCATCCGGACAAACCGAGCCGCGTCGAGTTCGGCGCGCGGACCAAGCAGATTTTCGATGCAGCTGCGCGACGACGGCAAGCCGGCGATCATCTTCGCGAGCCATCTCGGCAATTGGGAAATCCCGGCGCTTGGCGCGGTCGCGCACGGGCTCGATTGCGCCATCCTGTTCCGCCGGCCGAACATCGAATCCGCCGATCGCGCCATCGAGCGGATCCGCGCCGTCAAGATGGGCACGCTGGTGCCGGCCGGCCGCGAGGCGCCGCTCAAGCTGGCGGAGGCGCTGCAGCGGGGCCAGCACGTCGCGATGCTGGTCGATCAGTACATGGGCAACGGCGTCGAGGTGACGTTCTTCGGCCGCAAGACCAAGGCCAACCCGACGCTGGCGCGGCTGTTGCGGCAGGTCGAATGCCCCGTGCACGGCGTGCGCATCATCCGCCTGCCCAACCACCGCTTCCGCGCCGAACTGTCCGAAGAGGTCAAGCCGGTGCGCGACGCCTCCGGCCAGATCGATATTCAAGGCACGATGCAGGCGGTGACGGATGTGATCGAAGGCTGGGTGCGGGAATATCCGGACCAGTGGCTGTGGCTGCATCGGAGATGGCGGTAGCGGCGTTCTTGTAGCCCGGATGAAGCGCAGCGCAATCCGGATCCGGTCGATCCGTATCGCGAGCAGCCCCGGATTGCGCTGCGCTCCATCCGGGCTACAGCTGCCGACCGATCAGCCGAACAGCAGGCCGAGGCTCCAGGCCTTCAGCGCAACGGCCGATCCCAGGACAAAGACAATCTGCAGCAGCGTGCGCGTCGATAAGAACGTGAGGATGTTGGTCATGTGATGCTCCCGGACGGAGCTATAGGTTCTCGCTCGGGTTCCGGCAACAGGAGTTTTGTTGGAAGCGATTTGTAGGGCGGGCAAAGCGAAGCGTGCCCACCATTCCTGACGGTGATCTCGGAAAGATGGTGGGCACGCTTCGCTTTGCCCACCGCTACGATCTGCGGGTTCGTCATTGCGAGGAGCGAAGCGACGAAGCAATCCATCTCGCCGCTTGCCGTGGCATGGATTGCTTCGCTTCGCTAGCAATGACGGTGGAAATCACTTCCCCGTCTTCACCCGCGTCCATAGCCGGTTGATGATGCGCTGGGTGGCGGGGTCGCGTGCGTTGATGACGAACAGCTTTTTCTGCGTCGCCTCGTCCGGGTAGATATTCCTGTCGTTCAGAATCTTCGGATCGACCAGCTTCTGGCTCGCCAGATTGCCGTTGGCGTAGGACAGGAAGTCGGAATTTTTCGCGGCGACGTCCGGGCGGTAGAGATAGTTGATCAGCTCGTAGGCCTCGGCGACATTCTTCGCGTCCGCGGGGATCGCGAGATTGTCGAAGAACATCTGCGCGCCCTCTTTCGGAATCGTGTAGCCGATCTCGATGCCGTTCTTGGCTTCCGCCGCGCGGCTGCGCGCCTGCATGATGTCGCCGGACCATCCCACCACGAAACAGATTTCGCCCGACGCCAGCGCGCCGAGATATTCGGAGGAATGAAACTTGCGGACGTTGGGCCTGATCTTGCTGACGAGATCGGCGGCCTTTTCCAGGTCGGCCTGTTTGGTCGAGTTCGGATCGATGCCGAGATAGCCGAGCGCCGCGGGCAGAATGTCGTCGGCGGAATCCAGCATGTGGATGCCGCAGTCTTTGAACTTGGCGAGATTCTCCGGCTTGAAGACGATGTCCCAGCTATCGATCTTCGCATCGGGCCCGAGAATTTTCTGGACGGTCTTGACGTTGTAGCCGATGCCGGTGGTGCCCCACATGTAATTGGCGGCGTAATTGTTGCCGGGATCGTAGGTCGCGAGCTGATCGGTCACGACCGGCCAGGCGTTGGCGAGGTTGGGCAGTTTTGACTTGTCGAGCTTGAGGAAGACTTTTGCGGTGATCTGGCGCTGCAGGAAATAGCCGGTGGGCACCACGACGTCGTAGCCCGACTTGCCCGCCAGCAGGCGCGTCTCCAGCGTCTCGTTGGCGTCGAAGGTGTCGTAGACCACCTTGATGCCGGTTTCCTTGGTGAAGTCTTCCAGCACCCCCGGGGCCATATAGTTGGACCAGTTGTAGAAGTTCACGGTGCGCTCCTGCGCCCGCGCAGGCGAGAGCGACAGCGCGACCGTCAACGCACCGATCAGGCGAAACGAACCTCGGATCGGATCGCGCATCCTCTACCTCTTGCGGCGGCCGTGCACCGCGTCCGACAGGCGTTCCAGCGCGGTATCCAGCGTTTCGTCCTTCTTGGAAAAACAGAACCGCACCACCGAGGTCACCGCATCCTGCTCGTAGAACGCCGACACCGGAATCGCGGCGACTTTATAGTCGGTCACGATGCGGTTGCAGAACTCGACGTCGGTTTCGTTGAGCCCGAGCGGCGACAGATCGACGGTGAGAAAATACGTGCCCTGCGATTTCAGCACGGGAAAGCCGATGCTCTCCAGCCCCTTCGTCAGACGGTCCCTGCTCCGCGCCAGCTCCTTGCGCATGTCGTAAAAATATTCGTCCGGCTTGCCGAGACCGTAGGCGACGGCGGCCTGCAGGTTCGGCGCTGTCGTGAAGGTCAGGAACTGATGCACCTTTGCAGCCACCCGCAACAGCGGCGGCGCGGCGCAGACGAAGCCGATCTTCCAACCCGTCAGCGAAAAGATCTTGCCCGCGCTGCCGACCTTGATGGTGCGGTCGCGCATGCCCGGGATCGTGATCAGCGGGATATGCTCGCGGCCGTCGAAGACCACGTGCTCCCAGACCTCGTCGCAGATCGCAATCGTATCGAACTGCTGGCAGAACCGCGCCAGCAATTCGAGGTCCTCGCGGGGATAGACGACGGCCGCCGGATTGAGCGGGTTGTTGAACAGCACCGCCTTGGTCTTGTGGTTGAAGACGCTGGCCAGCATCTCCTCCGTCAGCCGCCAGCCCGGCGGCTCGAGCCGCAACAGGCGCGGAATACCGCCGGCCTGGCGGATGATCGGCAGGTAGCTGTCATAGACCGGCTGGAAGCAGACGACCTCGTCGCCGGGCTCGACGACGGCGAGAATGGACGCCGTCAGCGCCTCGGTGCCGCCCGAGGTCACCATCACTTCCGTCATCGGATCGAGGGTGAGCTTGTGCCAGCGGCCGTAATGCGCCGCGATCGCCTGCCGCAGTTCGGGAATGCCCATCATCGACGGGTACTGGTTGTAGCCGTTCACGGTCGCGTCGGCCGCGGCGCGGCGGATGTCCTCCGGCCCGGGATCGTCGGGAAAGCCCTGGCCGAGATTGATGGCGTTGTTGTCGCGGGCGGCCTGCGACATCGCCTCGAACACGGTGACCGGAAGGTCGGCAAAGACCTTATTCATGGATGTCATGGTGGAGATCAGCCGCCGGTTCTGGTCGGCAAGCCGGCCGCCTTCCAGCCGATGATGCCGCCGGCCAGATGCTTGTCGTAGGGAAGGCCCGCCGCCTGCGCCGCCAGCGAGGCCGTCACCGAGCGCTTGCCCGAACGGCAGGCGAAAACCACCTGCTTGCCCTTGGGGTCCGGAATGGCCGCCGGATCGAACGACTGCAGCGGAACGACCACGCCGTCCGGATAGGCTTCCACCGCGACCTCGTTGGGCTCGCGAACGTCGACCAGAAGATAGCGCCCTTCCGCTATCCCGCTGGAAACGTCTTCCGGGGTCAAATCGTGCACCTGATGGTCCGCCACGCAATATCCTCCTGACAACCCGCCGCGAGGGCTCAGATCAGCCCGGCCAAGCGGGCGCCAAAGTCGCCCCTCGCGGGACGAAAATCAAGCGCCGCGAACGGTTTAAACGGCCGCCAAAACCGGGCCGCCGCCCATCGCATTTATTCTCCTCTCGCCGCTGTTTTCAGGCGAGATGTTCTTTCACCATGGGCCAGGCGCCATCAGATGTTTGCGGGCCGGTCGCCCGGTAGCCGCGACGAAGGTAGAAGCCGCGGGCGTTTGAGCTTGCCTCAAGGCGCACTGACGGGAACCCGCGTTCGCGCATCAGCCCTTCGAGCCTGTCGAGCAATCCGGCGCCTACGCCCTGCCCGGCAAATTCTGGCGCCGTATACAGCCCTCCAGCATGTCGCCGCGAATGGCCCCCCATCCGGCGACGATGCCGTCCAGCTCGGCAACCCATATTTCCAGCTCACGCAGCTTTCGCTCCATCCCGGACAGCGTGAGCTGCGCTGCCCACGCCTGCGCTTCGGCGGCCGGCATCGTTGGCGGCGCGAGTTCAAGGATCGATCGCCGTCGAATGTCGTAGAGACGGCTTGCGTCCTTGCGCATCGCCAGACGGTAAACGGCACCCATCGTCACCTGCCTCGAGTCAGACGGACCTACCTGCAGAACTAGCGTGGCAATGTTGGCATCACGACGGCCTTGTCTTTATTTCTTTTTCGACTTGGGCCTCGGCTTGCCTTTTGCCAACGGCGTCGCCGCGGCCTCTCGTGCGAGCCGCTCGGCTTTCAAACGCTCGCGGTTCTGCGAGAATGCGGTCTGGGCGATCTCGTGATCGCTCATGGCCGTCTTGGCGCCTACTTCGCGGAATGCCTTCCGCGCTTCCCGCTCGGCGCTGCTGATCTGCTTCGGAGGTTCATTGCCGCGAGGTGTCTTCATTTTCTTGCCTTTGGCCGATCGACCCGCGCCTCTCTGAACTCTTCGGGTCCTTTCAGCAACCGGCTTTTGCGGCTGGCCTGATCGCCGGCGCTTGCAGCACTGTCGGCCAAATTGTCGATTACTGTGCCAGCCAGTTCCTTGGCTCGCGTCGCATTTGCCTGGGTTGGCTTTACCATAGCCATCAACCCCGCCTCTACCAGCCGGCAGATGGCATCTGAGCGGTCAAGGGCATTGGCGGTCGCCCAGGCTTCCACCTCAGCCATCAGCGTTGCGGGCATCCGTGTCAGTGCGGACGGAGCTCGTTCGGAAGGAGAGTTATCATGCGTCATCTTCGATGTTTTCATTTGAACATCACGCGCACAGTACGGATTCGTTCCGTCCTGCCCGGCGCGTCAGCTAGCCGCAATGCGCCTGCCAAGCCTGCGCGCCCCCTGCTGGAGGCGCGCTCGTGGACATCGCTCCGTTGATCGGAGCGGCGTTTATGCCGCTTCGTCTTTTTCAGCGTCCAGATTGATGACCGATTTCGCAAGTTTGGTCAGCGCGGCGTCGGTCGCACGTTCCTCATCGAGGGTCTGCTGCAGCAACTTCGCCGCCTTCGTGTAACCGAGTTCTTCGGCCCAGGTGCGGAGCGTGCCGTAGCGGGTCATCTCGTAGTGCTCCACGGCCTGCGCCGCGGCGAGCAAGCCTGCGTCGTGAGCCGGCATGCCCTTGTACTCCTCCATGATCTCCTGGCCTTCCTTGGCGATGCCCACGATGGCGTCGCAAGTCTTGCCTTGAGGCTTCTTGTCGATTTCCGCGAATACCTGCTCCAAACGGTCGATCTGACCTTCGGTCTCGCCGAGGTGTTTCTGGAAGGCTGCCTTAAGTCCGGAATGCTGGGCGGCCTTCGCCATCTTCGGCAGGCTTGCGAGTATCTTCTTTTCGGCGAAATAGACGTCCTTGAGCGTGTCGTGAAACAGGTCTTCGAGCTTCTTCATCTTGGCCATGATCGTCTCCGGTAAGGTAATTGTGTGGGGCAATCCCCCACGTCCCGCTAAGTTCCTTTTCTCAAGCTGCCGTTGAGGAGTGACCGCGCAGCTCCGGCACCTGTTTTGGGAACTATCGGGGATTTGGCGCTGGTCTATGAAGAGGGTCACATCCACCCGCAACGCGTGCGTCTATGAGCTAGACGCGCCCTAAGAAGGGAGACCAACCATGACGCGCCTCACGCGATGTCCAATCTGAGTCAGGAAATGCGCGCCAACGCGGATGTTGGCCGACTACTTTGAATTATGGATACGCGCAACACGCTCGGTCTGAACAGCGATTTGCATTTGGGGCAGCTTCATTGTCCGTCTTCGGATTCCCGCAATCCATAATTGTCGCATCGCTGTTGAACCTTCGCAAAATTCCCATGACCCACACTAAGGGGGGACCACCGTAGGAGGTCCTTATGACGAAGCATCGAACGATTACCGGATTTGTCGCTGTCGCTCTGCTCGCTGTTGCCGCAACTGCCGCCAACGTAAGGACGCACGCGCCTTCGACAGACGGCATTGTCGTCTCCGCCGGCACGACGACGTCGAAAGGCTTGCCGGTTGACGCGAACACCCCGGCTGCAAGTTTCGACGAGCGCTGGTCCGCGATATCAGCTTCGAAAACGGACACGCCTGAGCAATAGGCTCGATGCTCGCTAAGTGCCGCCGCAATCGGTGTGCTTGGCAAAAATTGCAATGAACCCTTGGCAATTGGGCGACGCTTTCGCGTGGCGGGGCGCGGGTGCGACCGCGCGCACGACAAGGTGATGACGGAGGTACATTCACACCACGTTGGCAGTCGTTCGGAAATCCAACTTTTCGAAGGAGGCAACGATGAACGTGCTGAAAACTGCAATCGTCGGCCTGGCTCTGATTTCAGCCAATACGCCCGTCCGCGCCGACGTGATCGCCGACTGGAACAACACCGCCATGGACGTGATGAAGGCGGTCAATGTGGGCGGTAATCCGTGGACGCGCAGCATGGCGCTGGTGAACGTATCCATGTCCGACGCGGTTAACTCGGTGCAGAACCGATATTCGCGTTACATACCGGAGCTTCCAACCGATCCGAACGCCTCCGTCGAAGCCGCCGCCGCGGCGGCCGCACGCGAAATTCTCATGCGCCAGTATCCCGGCCAGAAGGAGCGGATCGACGCCGCCTTCGTGGAGACAATGAAATCCATTCCGAACAATCCCGCGCGGGCCGCGGGTATTGATCTAGGCGCAAAGGTTGCGGACGCCGTTTTCACGGAACGGCAGAGCGATGCGACAAACACGCCCGACACGTACCGCCCACTCACGACGCCCGGCGTATGGGTACCGACCACGCCGCCGCTGTTCCCGCAATATGCGACGGCCAAGCCTTGGGGCTTGGAGAGTGCCAGTCAGTTTCGCCCGGGTCCGCCCCCGGCCCTCAACAGCGCCCTTTACGCGCGCGACTACAACGAAACCAGGGAAATGGGCGGCGTGAAAAGCACGAAGCGGACCGATGCGCAGTCCGACGCCGTGCGCTTCTGGACACAGGCCAACCTTGGGCCCGCATGGTTCCAGGCGGCCAGGCAGGCTTCCGCTCGTCACAACCTCCCCGTGGCAGAAAGCGCGCGCGTGTTCGCACTGATGTCCATGGCTCTCGCCAATTGCTTCATCGTCGATTGGGACGCCAAGTTCCATTACAATTTCTGGCGGCCGATCACTGCGATCCGCAACGGCGACCAGGACGGCAACGATGCCACTGAACGCGACGCCGGCTGGCAGCCTCTGAACGCCACGCCGATGCATCCGGAATACCCGTCGCAGGCGGGGATTAACGTGGGTGCGGCGCGCGGCGTTCTGGAAGCTGTTTTCGGCAGCGGGCCGGACGGCATCGTCGCGACCGATACTTCCGACGCGCGCCTGTCACGCCAATTCACCAGCTTTGCGCAGATGGATCAGGAGCAAAAAGAGGTGCGTATCTGGGGCGGCATTCATTTCCGCAATTCGCTGGAGGTCGGAGACGCGATGGGCCGCAAGATCGCCGACCATCTCGTGGCAAATTACATGAAGCCTGCGCGGTAAGCATATGCTCGGCGCCATCACAAGGCGCATGGTGACAGGCGGCGCGCTGCTGCTCGCCGCCTTCCTTGCCGCTGATGCCGCTGACATCGACGACGATCTGCCCGACCTCCACGACCAGGTCGCGCGAATGGCTTCCGAGGTCGCACTCGAGTTGCAGCAAATATGTCCGCCTGCTTCACCCTCGGACCAGGCGGCCTTCGACCGATGCCGACACAGCCTGTTCGGCGACTCCGCGCTGCGGCGCAACCTCGCGCCGAGGCTGCTATGGGGCCGCCGGAACCAGGACGCCGGGGCAGAGCTCGGCGACACCCATCTCACGCAGTTTGCACCCGACGTGATTGCCGGCCTCTACCTTCCGCTGTTCATGTTCAGCGGCGAGTACAGCACCGAGTACGTCGAGCGCGAGCGCTTGTACCTGATCCGTCTGCGGGCGGGGTTTCGCAACCTGCTGCCACCGGGTCAATTTCCCTATCCGTTCTGGCACCTGGAGGCAAAGTGGGGTGTTTATCAGGCCGCGAATTCGGTTCTGCTCTGGGTCAATCCAAAGACTGCGAAGATCGTCATCGGACAATTTACCGAGCGTGGCCGCGACAGCGCCGTCGTCTCGACGCAGCCGATATGGCCCAAATTCGATGGCAAATGGATGTGGATGGACAAGGAGGGACGCATCCAGCCACGCGTGACGCTCTTCGACGGCTTGTTCCGGCAGGACAATCCCTATCTGGCAGAGCTCGACTCCACCTACCGGACGCTGGCGCTGCGGATGCGCGACGGGCAATGCGATAATTGTCACGTGCCGAACAACCCGATGCCGATGCGCCGGCTGGTGCTGATGCATACACCGGCCCACGCGGCCGGCGAGATCGCCCGGTTGATGAAGGCAGTGCGTGCGGACAAGATGCCGCTCGACGACACCGGAGCCGAACAGCCGCTCGATCCCGCGCTCAAACGCGCCCTGCTCGAAAGCGGCGCAGCTTTCGAAGAGTTGGTGAAGGCGGCAAAAGATTGGGAGGCGGCACACCGGGATTGAATGGCATTGGACTGATCCGGACGCTGACCGTCTGCCCCCGAACGATTTTTGTCGCGAAATACCGCCATCACCGTTCGCCGCCTTGATTTCTGCACTTTTCGAGCAAACTAATTGCAAACATGCAACTTTAGGAGGACACGCGATGATGGGGCGTGGGCTCGCGTTGTTACTGGTCGGGCTGCTCGGCGGCTGCATGCAAGCGACGCTTGCGCCGTCATCGAATGCCAGTTTGACCCCAAGGGACCGGCAGTTGCTCGCCCACCCGCCTTATGCGCAGGTGAGCATTCCGGAGACGTATCGCCGGCATATCGTCGACTACACGCGCAGGGAGCAGCCGGGCACGATCCTGGTCGATACCAATTCGAAATATCTCTATTACGTCCTGCCGGGAGGCAAGGCGGTCCGCTATGGCGTGACGGTGGGCGAGGAGGCGCAGGCCTGGTCCGGCGTCGCGACCGTTGGCAAAGTCGCCGAATGGCCCGACTGGATTCCGACGGCGGATATCCAGGCGCGGCTCGGCCCCTACCCGAAGCGCGTTGCCGGAGGTCCGGCCAATCCGCTCGGCGCGCGGGCGCTCTATCTTTACGAGGGCAACAAGGACACGCTGTACCGCATCCACGGCACCAACCAGCCGGAATATATCGGTCAGGCCATCTCGTCCGGCTGCATCCGCATGACCAACGAAGACGTCATCGATCTGGTGAACCGGGTGAAGCCGGGCGCGATCGTCGTCGTCCTCCCGCCGGGCCGGAGCGCCTAGCAAGCAACGTACAACGAAAAACCCCGGCGTAAAGCCGGGGCCTGAAAGCCATGGCGTACATCCGGCCATGACGATCAGATCGCTATTTAGCATCTAGTTCTTGAACAAAGTGTGACGCTGGCTTCTCGGCCTGCCGGCCAACTTCAGCTACTGATGCTCTCGGCGTCGTCTGCAGACAACTGCGAGAGCGGCCGCTGTTTCATCAGCGCGTCCATGCCGTTCCCGTGCAGCCAGAGAAGCCCCATGGCAAGCTGCCGCAAATCATTGCGGGCCGCACCGACAGGCAACCGTCTTGCCCGGCGCAGTGCGTCGGCCGCTTGCTTTTCCAATGCCGACAGCTCGCGTTTCACCTGCTGTTTCCGATCAGGTCTCGCTTTGCCGTGGCGGTCTATCGCATTTCAAGCGCAAGCTCTGTGAAGTAGCTCACTAGCGGCCCAGGCTTGCACCTGCATCGGGGCGTCTTGAGCATCCGTGCCCTTCATTGTCGCACTCGCAGGCGTGCAGCCATTCGAAGTTGGCAAGGCCGAGCCGTTCCGCTCCCCTGCTCCATCTCGCTCGAATACGCTGTCTCACTGCGGTGCCGGGAAATAGACCGCTTCCTACCGCTCCCCTTGAATGCGCATCCAAGACATCCATATAACATCCATACAGATGGTATAAGGATGGTGAGAACGATAATGAGCAATATCCGGGAACTTCGGCCCAAGCCGCCCGAAACCGAAAAAATCACGATCAATCTCGGTTATGTCGACCTGGGCCACGTCGATCTCATGGTTCAGGAAGGGTTCTACTCGAACCGTACCGACTTCATCCGGACGGCGATCCGGAACCAGCTCGAACGTCACGCCGACGTCGTCAAGCAGTCAACGGCCCGAAAAAGTCTGGACCTCGGACTGCGAAACTACAGCCGCGAGGATCTCGAAGCGGTGCAGCGCGCCGGCGAGATGCTGCACATCAATGTGCTGGGCCTTGCCAGCATCTCCCAGGACGTCACGCCCGAGCTTGCTCGGGCCACCATCGCCTCAGTCTCCGTACTGGGCGCACTGCATGCCAGTCCCGCGGTCAAGGCCGCCCTCGCCGACAGAACAAGGTGAAGCCAATGCTCAACCAGGACATCATTCGGGAAGCGACGCGCCTCACGCGCGCGGGTCAGCTCGTTGAGGCCACCGCGCTGCTTCAGCGCATGCTTCACGGCCAGCGTGCGCCAGACGCGCCATCGGATACTGGCGGTCGCCTTGCTCTTGCAGCACCGCTGATCATCGACGCGAAGGCCAACGTGGTTGAGGAGACGGATCGTTCTCCGCTATCGGAGCCGACCTCTTCCGTACAATCGAACATGCTGCGCGCGTTACTGGATCGCAAAGACGGGCGCTCCGCGGGACTGCGAGGTGTGATGAAGCGTGCGCCGCTGTCCACACCGGACATCGTGCCGGAGGGCGCCCGGTTTATTGAAAGGACTTTCAGCAGTGCGGCGGGCAGCCGTACCTACCGGCTCTTCATCCCAAGCCGCTATCGGGAGCAGCCGCTTCCCCTGGTCGTGATGCTTCACGGCTGTACCCAATCGCCGGATGATTTCGCCGCCGGCACGCGGATGAACATTCTCGCGGAACAGCAAAATTGTTTCGTGGCCTATCCGGCTCAGCCGCGCCAGGCCAATCAGGCGAAATGCTGGAACTGGTTTCGCAAAGGCGACCAGCAGCGCGGCAGAGGCGAACCCTCGCTGATCGCGGGCATCACGCGCCAAATCATGGATGAGTATGTGGTCGATCGAAAGCGCGTCTACGTGGGCGGGCTGTCGGCCGGAGCGGCCGCTGCGGCCATCATGGGAGAAACGTACAGCGATCTGTACGCGGCCATCGGTATCCATTCCGGCCTCGCGTGCGGGGTTGCCACCGACCTTCCCTCCGCGCTTGTCGCGATGCGACAAGGCGGGTCCGATGCCAAGGTCGATTTCAGGCGACCGACCGGCTGTCCCGGCCATTGTTTTTCATGGCGACCGCGATACGACCGTGCATCCCAACAACGGCGGTCAAATTCTTGAGCAGTCTTTGGGGGCGATGGCCACGCAAAAGAAGGTGCATCGCGGGCAAGTACCCGGAGGGCATGCCTATACCAGAACGATCCTGAGCGACGCGAGCGGACGCGGAATGCTGGAGCACTGGAATATCCACGGAGCCGGACACGCATGGTCCGGAGGCAGCCCCGCAGGCTCCTACACCGATCCGCGAGGACCGGACGCAACACGGGAAATGCTGCGTTTCTTCCTCGAGCATTCGCTTCCGGAAAAGTAAGGCGCGCCTCGCTCGGCGGCCGGTCTCGCGATATCGTCAACGCTTCGGAAGTGAAGCGTCGCGCCAGTGGCGTCCGTGTTAGGCGTTGCCGGCTTTCGACAAGCGACCAGCGTGTTCTGTTCGCGACGCTATTTCCGTTGCTGCCACTGCATGAACTTATCAAGCATAGCCTTGTCGGACGCTTCCTTGGCCGTCGCAGCGGACGCGGGTTCGGAAACGGTCGGGTCTACGCCGCCTTGTACCCTTTGAAACTGCTTGAAGCCCTCAAGCAGCGCCTGGGAATCTTCCGATGGGGCCGCTTGCGTCGGTGTGGCCAATGCAGGCGTCGAAATCGAAACGGCGAGTTCCGAGGGATCGCTTTTCGACTTTGGAGAAACGTTAAATACAACCAGCGCCAGGATCACGACGGCACCGATCGCTACGGCAATTGCGCCCACAGTGGCGAGCAGTCCGCGTGATCGACGGCCCTCGTAGGCAAATTGGGACTCCAGCGGACGGGCGAATTTGGCGTAGGCTTCCTCGCGCATCTCATCAAAACGAGAAGAGGCAATGGGATGCAAATCGCCGGAGCCCGTCTGCGGTGTCGCGGGCGATCGTGGGTCGGCCATGCCGCGCGCCGAGCGCGGTGCGTAGTACAGCGGATCCTGCGGACTGACGGGATCAGAATGGTCGTTCGCGCCGACGAAACTCATTTGCGCTACTCCTTACAATATCCGGACCATTGCATCGAAATCTTTGCAATTCAAGGCTTTAGCCCGGCCTTCTAGCGTAGTCCCACACAATATACTGCAGGCATTCGCGCCCTGCGTTCGGCAGCCAGCGGGCTAAAACCACGACCCGCCGCCCCCCTATTCCGCCAGATTGATCCAAACCGGGATGCCTGTGGAGTCAGATGTTCTGTTCCGCCCGAGAAACAGTCAAGCTGTTGCTGACCGGCGACAATTCAGGCGAAATTTTGTCGGGTTCACGCCCGTGGATCGTGACCTGCGTCCCCACTTCCACCACCCGCCCCATCGAGATGCCGGAAGTACCGGTGGCGGCGTTGGCGGGGCGACCAAGCCGAATGAAGGCAAGCCCGCGCGGCATGCCAGACTGCCCGGCGGGCCTGAGCATGCAGCGGGACAGGAGCAGGAGTTCCGGGAGATCGACGGGTAAGACCGCCTTACTTGCCTCTGCCCGTTGAACCTTATTGCGCCCTCCGCGGACAGATAATTGCCGGGGGATTGCACTGTCCGGATTCAACACAGCGCCTCCAAGCATTATTCGGCTTGGGGGCGCTGTCTGCTTTGGTGGCCTGGTCGGACCCAGCGAATGGCCCGTTTCGGCCCGCACCGGTCGCCGGATACTGTCCGCATTTAACCCGAAATTTTTCCCAAGCTGCGGGCGATGTCCTGATCCACTTTGGACCAAAGGGTTCGGCGCGTTAAAGTTTCTTAAGTTGGCAACCGGACATAAAGGGAATCTACTCGTGCCATCACCGCCCCGCCTTCGGCTTCCATCGGTGACTGAGAGTGTTGTGCTCCCGCCCGTTTCGGAGAGCCACCATGCCCCGCATCCCACGCAACCAGCTCAATGCGCCGTTACAAGATCGCCTGATGCTGGAGGCCATGCGCCTCAAGGACGAGGCGAACAAACTCCCGCCGGGTTCGTTGCGCGACGCCCGGATCAGAAAAGCCCGTCAGGCTGTGACCGCTTCCCATGTGAATGAGTGGCTTTCGTCTCCCGGACTGCAAGGGCCGCAGTAAGGCCGCCTCAATTGACGGCCTCTTTCGGAGTTCCCTGGTGGCAGACGGGTGTGATCTACCAGATCTACCCGCGCTCCTTTCAAGATACCAACGCCGACGGCATCGGCGACCTCAAGGGGATCGAGCGGCGGCTCGACTATCTCACCGGCCTTGGCGTCGATGCGATCTGGATCTCACCCATCTACCCCTCGCCGATGGCTGATTTCGGCTATGACGTCGCCGATTATTGCGACGTCGATTCGCGCTTCGGCGCGCTCGCCGATTTTGACAGTCTGCTTGCACAAGCCCATGCGCGCGGGCTCAAGATTTTGCTCGACTTCGTGCCCAACCACACATCCGACCGGCATCCCTGGTTCGTCGAGAGCCGCGCCTCGCGCGACAATCCGAAACGGGACTGGTACATCTGGCGCGATCCCGCGCCGGATGGCGGGCCGCCCAACAACTGGATCAGCGATTTCGGCGGCTCGGCATGGGAATGGGACAAGGCCACCAGCCAATATTACTACCACGCCTTCCTGAAGGAGCAGCCGGACCTCAACTGGCGCCATCCGGCCGTGCAGGCGGCGATGGACGACGTGATGCGCTTCTGGTTCGACCGTGGCGTGGACGGCCTGCGCATCGACGTGCTGTGGCATCTGGTCAAGGCGGCTGACTTCCCGGACAATCCGCCCAACCCTGCCTATCGGCCGGCGATGGGCGATATGCACCGCGTGCTCCAACTCCATTCGACCGACCAGCCCGAGGTGCACGCGATCGCCGCCGAGATGCGCGCCATCGCCGATCGTTACGGCGACAGTGGACGGGGCGAACGCGTGCTGATCGGCGAGATCTACCTGCCGGTCGATCGGCTGCTGCACTATTACGGCCGGGAACGGGCAGAGGTGCACCTGCCCTTCAACTTCCAGCTCATCGATGCGCCGTGGCAGGCACGCTCCCTCGCGACGCTGATCGCCGACTATGAGGCGGCGCTTCCGCCGGGTGCCTGGCCGAATTGGGTGCTCGGCAATCATGACCGGCCGCGCGTCGCAGCCAAGCGTGGGCAGGCCCAGGCCCGCATCGCGGCGATGCTGCTGCTGACGCTCCGCGGCACGCCCACCCTCTACTACGGAGACGAGTTGGGCTTGAGCGATGTCGCGATTCCGGCTGCCCAGGTGCAGGATCCGCGCGAGCTGCGCGAACCCGGCCTCGCCTTGGGCCGCGATCCGGTCCGCACGCCGATGCCGTGGGATGGGAGCGAGAATGCCGGCTTCACCACGGCGAAGCCGTGGCTGCCGCTCCATGCCGACTGGCCTGCTCGCAACGTTGCGCGGATGGCGCAGGAGCCCCATTCGATCCTGGCGCTTTATCGCCGATTGCTGGCGGTCAGGCGCGCGCATCCGGCGTTGGCGATCGGCGACTTTGCGCTGCTGGATTCGGAGGGCGATGTACTGGCCTATGAGCGTCGGCACGGCGCCGAGCGATTGATCGTAGCACTCAATCTCGGGACACATTCGCAGCGCCTGGAACTTCCGGACTGGGCGAGCGATTGCCGGGTGCTCGTTGTCCACTCGTCGCCGACGCAGCGCTGGCCGGAGACGGCGCCTTGCTGCTACGGGCGGACGAGGGCCTGATCCTGATGGCCGATTAACGAACAGCAACGAAGGACAATCGCGTGCGTATCGCCATGCTGGCTCCGATCTCCTGGCGCACGCCGCCGCGCCATTATGGTCCATGGGAGTTGGTGACGAGCCTGTTGACCGAGGCGCTGGTGGCGCGCGGCATCGACGTCACCTTGTTCGCCACGAAGGACAGCCGGACGGCGGGCAAACTGGCCGGTGTCTGCCCGGCGCCCTATTCCGAGGACCCCACGATCGACGCCAAGGTATGGGAGATGCTCCACGTCGCCCATGTATTCGAGCGCGCCGGTGAGTTCGACCTCATTCACAATCAGGCCGATTTCGTCCCGCTCGCGTTCTCGCGGCTGGTGGAGACACCGGTGGTGACGACGATCCACGGCTTCTCCTCGGAACGCATCCTGCCCGCCTTCAAGGCCTACGAAGATCGCGTCCATTATGTCGCGATCAGCGACGCCGATCGCCATCCGGACCTGCGCTATGCGGCGACGATCCACCACGGTATTCCGCTGGAGGATTTTCCCTTCGACCCGCACGGAAGCGAAGACCTGCTGTTCTTTGGCCGCATCCACCCGGACAAGGGGGCGGCCGAGGCGATTGCGGCGGCAGGTCGGGCGGGTCGGCGGCTGATCATGGCCGGTATCGTCCAGGATCAGGCGTATCATAACGAGCAGGTGGTGCCCGCGCTGGACGAGCGTTCCGTGATCTATCGCGGCCCGGTGGGCGGAGTGGCTCGCACCAGCGCCCTGGGCTCGGCGCGCGCCCTGCTCCATCTGATCAATTTCGACGAGCCGTTCGGACTGTCGGTCGTGGAGGCGCTCGCCTGCGGCACGCCGGTCATCGCCTGCAACCGCGGATCGATGCCCGAGCTGATCGACGATGGCGTGACCGGCTTCCTGGTCAACAACGTCGATGAAGCCGTCAATGCGATCAGCCGTATCGGCGAAATTGATCGCGCCGCATGCCGGGCAGCAGTGGCCAAGCGTTTTACGGTAGAGCGGATGGCCGATCGGTATCTGGACCTGTACCGATCGCTCCTTGGCTGAGAACCTGTTCGGCTTTCATTGACCCGGCTTCCAATACGCGATGCGGTGCGGCTTTTGCTCAACTCTCACTCAAAGCCTGCGCGATATCGGCGATCAGATCCGACGGGTGCTCGATGCCGATCGACAGCCGGATCGTGGAGTTGAGAACGCCTATTTTTTGGCGGATGTCGGCCGGAACGCCGGAATGGGTCATGCTGGCAGGCAGACTGGCAAGCAACTCGGTGCCGCCGAGGCTAACCGCCAGCTTGAAGATTTGCAGCGCGTTCAGGAATTTGAATGCGGCGGCCTGGCCGCCGACGATGTCGAACGAGAACGTGGAACCTGCGCCGGTGCATTGCCGCGCGAACAGTTGGCCGGCCGGCGAAGTCGCTTCGTGGTGGCCAAGGTAATGAACCTTCGCCACCTTGTCGTGGTCGCGCAGATAATCGGCCACGAGCCGCGCGTTTTTGTCGGCTTTCTCCATGCGGATGCTCAGTGTTTCGAGCGACCGGCTGAGCATCCAGCAGGAATGAGGATCCAGTTGGGTACCGATGGCGCCTCGCAACGCCTTGACGTCCTTCATGAGGGTTTTTGAGCCGAGCGCGGCGCCCGCGATCAGGTCCGAATGACCGCCGATATATTTGGTCAGCGAGTACAACGACAGATCCGCGCCGTGTTCGATCGGCCGCTGAAACACCGGGCCGAGCAGCGTATTGTCGCATGCCACGATCGGCGTGTGCCCTTGAACCTGCCCGATCAACCCGGCAACGCGGCGAACCATCGCGATATCGACCAGGCCATTGGTGGGATTGGCCGGGGTCTCGATGAAGATCATCGCAACCCGGCCCTGGCGCATGGCGTCCTCCGCAGCCAGCTTGACGGCGGCTTCGTCGATGCCGTCGGCAAAACCCACCGCGCCGATCGAGAGGCCCGCAAGCGTCTTCGTAAACAGGGTTTCCGTCCCGCCATAGAGCGGTTGAGAGTGCAGAATGACGTCGCCAGGGCGGACAAAGGCGAGGATCGTGGTCGCAATCGCGGACATGCCGGACGAGAACAGCGCGCATTTCTCGGTGCGCTCATAGACGGCGAGCCTGTCCTCGACGATTTCGCTGTTGGGATGATTGAACCGCGAATAGACCAGCCCCGCGCCCATCCCGTCGGGAGGCTCGCGCCGTCCCGAGACGTAATCGAAGAAGTCCTGCCCGTCTTCGGCGGTCCTGAACACGAAGGTGGACGTCAGGAAGACCGGCGGTTTGACGGCGCCTTCCGACAATTGCGGATCGTAGCCGTAGTTCAGCATCAGCGTTTCGGGATGGAGCATGTGATTGCCGATATGGGTCTTCGACGGAAACGGTTTCACCATGGCTTTGTCTCGCTGTCTGAACTCGGAATCGTCCTGCGTTCGCAGGCAATGGCAAGGCGGTCGGGGGAAATGGATGCGACGGCATCCAATGTTCCGGTTGCCGGATCAGCGTAGCAAACATCCGCAGCTTATTCGCCGGCTCCCGGCGATTTCGTAACGCTCATTCGCGCTGCGGGTTTCCGCTATATCACATTGCGTGCGAGAGTTTGTCCGCGGCCTAGACTTGCCGACCTTCAAATTCCCTACCGGCGATGTCTGTCAGGCGGGTGGAGTAGACATCGGAATTTATGGGTTCGCGCCCCTAGATCGTGACCTGCGTTCCCACTTCAACAACCGGTCGGAACCTGGAAATAGTCGGTGGCGGATTCAACTTGCGGACCGGGCATCGCGTCCAGCCCGTGCATGTTGACGGTCAAGCACCAGCGCCAAAACACGCGCAACTATGTTGACTGGTACCTCTGGTGCCAAAGGACGTTCCGCTGGGTCGAATGCGAGTCCAATGACGGCCTTCTGGCCTTCGGCTGTCTCCACAGGCCAAAAGTCAAAGCGCGACGCCAGATTCGGGTAAACACCGCTGCGGATGACAGTTCCAGTCGCCAGGGACGATCGCGCCGCCTCCAGTTCGGCCTCCTGGGGTTCTACGTCGCCAACTCTCTCGACGGAAACCACCCTGCCCTCCGCAACAAGCATCACGACGACAGGAACCTGGAAGATCGCTGCAAGAGCTTGGGAAGTGATGGAGACGATCGCGTTCGTATTGTCGGCCACGATGACGTCACGGCTGTAGCCTTGCAGCACAGCCGCCTGCCTTCTTAACAGCGCCGCCTCGGTCGCCCTCTGGCGGGAGGTGAAGGCAACACCACTCACGATGAGACCGACGACAAACAGCAGTCCAATCGCCCAGATGTTCGCCGGGTCGTCGACGACCAGCGAGTAGCGAGGCTCGGTAAGGAAAAAATTGAAGGCTAGAGCGCCAAGCTATCGCCGAACAGAGTGAAGGGCCCAAGCCGAGGCTAACGCCCGCGATGATCACGGGAACCACAAATACGAGGGATAGGTTGGGGATGGTCACCTTGCTGTCAACGCCGATAGCCACGATCGTCGCAGCGGCGGTGATTGCAATTGAAGCAAGGTAGCGCACCAACTCCGATGCTACCGGGCCCAAAAGAGGATCGGCATCGGGCGCCGGTGTGATGTCCTGCAGCAGCTTCGATTCAACGTCGGCCACCGATTCAACTCCTGTTTGGCACTTAGGCGACAACTCGGCGGTTGAGGAGCAAACGAGCCAAAGCGAGATCGCGGCTCTGATAAGCCAACCGAGTATATCCAAACTGCGCCGGAAAACGAGCACGGCGCAGCAGAGCATCTCGTATCGCGTTCATGGCTTGGTGCCGTCGGCAAGGATTATCATCGCGTTGACGGCAATACTGACAGTCAGAAGGACACCGAGCAGCAAGGCGAGGCGCATGGACTTTCTCGACATCCATTCCGCGAAAAGGGTGCGGCGTTCCTGAACAACGACCTGCGCGCACATGACTTATTCTCCATTCCATTCGGCCGGGATTTTCGACCGCACGAGAGAGATTGGTTTGCCGGCATATAAATTCGAGAGTGCAAGCTGGCTGGCGTTATAGGAACGTCATAAATGGCCAATGCCGCTGATCGCGGTAGCGGGTTACGGCTCGCGAATGTCTCTTGTCGGCACTCTTCAGCCATGGCGCGATATCCGTCTTGAGTCCGTCGTACGCCTGAAGGCGGGCACCGGCCGACGATCGGAATTTATGGGTTCACGCCCTATATCGTGACCTGCGTTCCCACTTCCACCACCCGCCCGGTCGGAATCTGGAAATAATCCGTGGCGTCGTTGGCGGAGCGGCTGAGGCGGATGAACAGCAAATCCTGCCAGCGCGGCATGCCCGAATGTGCGGCCGGCTTCAGCGCGCGCCGTGACAGGAAGAACGACGTCGACATGATGTCGAACTGCCAGCCGAGCTTGCGGGCGATCGCCAGCGTCTTCGGCACGTTGGGCGATTCCATGAAGCCGAATTTCAGCGTCACCCGGGAGAAGGTCTCGCTGAGCTGCTCCATCCGCACCCGGTCCGCCGGATCGATCCGCGGCGTCGGCGCGGTTTCGATGGTGAGGATGACGTTCTTCTCGTGCAGCACCTTGTAGTGCTTGAGGCTGTGCATCAGCGCGGTCGGCGCGCATTCGGGATCGGAGGTCAGGAACACGGCCGTGCCGGAGACGCGCTGCGGCGGACGCTTCTCCAGCATCGCCACCAGGTCGGCGAGCGGGAATTCCAGCTTGCGCGATTTCTCGAACAGCAGCCGGCTGCCGCGCCGCCATGTGTACATCAACAGCATCACGATGCCGCCGAGCGCCAGACGGCACCCAGCCGCCCTCGAACACTTTCAGCAGATTGGCCGCGAGGAAGGTGATGTCGAGAAACAGGAACGGCGCGATCAGGGCTGCGGCCGCGATCGGCGACCATTTCCAGACCCGCCAGATCACGACAAAGCCCATCATGGCCGTGACCACCATGGTCCCGGTCACGGAGATGCCGTAGGCCGAGGCCAGCGCGCTGGAGGACCGGAACAGCAGCACCAGCAGCATCACCGCGATGAACAGCAGCATGTTGATGCGCGGGATGTAGATCTGGCCGGAATGGGCTTCCGAGGTATGGCGAATTTCGAACCGCGGCATCAGGCCGAGCTGGATCGCCTGACGCGTCAGCGAATAGGCGCCGGTGATGACGGCCTGGCTCGCGATCACGGTGGCCATGGTCGCCAGCGCCACCATCGGGATCAGCGCCCAGTCCGGAAACATCAGGAAAAACGGATTCTCGATCGCTTTGGGCTCGGCGATCAGAAGCGCGCCCTGCCCCAGATAGTTGATCGCCAGCGACGGCAGCACGATGAAGAGCCAGGCGGTCTGGATCGGCCGCTTGCCGAAATGGCCGAGGTCGGCATAGAGCGCCTCCGCGCCGGTGACGGCGAGAAACACCGCGCCCAGCGTCACGAAGCCGATCATGCCGTGATGGAGCATGAAGGAGACGGCATGGAGCGGGTTGAGCGCCAGCAGCACTTCGGGATGGCGCACGATCTGCGGCACGGCTGCGATCGCGATGACGGCGAACCAGACGCACATGACCGGTCCGAACAACGCGGCGACGCGCGCGGTGCCGCGGGACTGCACGGCAAACAGCGCCACCAGGATGATCACCGTCAGCGGCACGACATAATGTTCGAAGGTTGCGGTGACGAGCTTGATGCCTTCGATCGCCGACAATACCGACAGCGCCGGCGTAATCACCGCGTCGCCGTAAAACAACGCGCCGGAGATGATGCCGAGCAGCACGATCGCAGCCCCGCCCTTGGTGACCGCGCGCTGCGCCAGCGCCATCAGCGCCAGCGTTCCGCCCTCGCCGTTGTTGTCGGCACGCAGCAGGATGACGACGTATTTCAGCGTCACCACCACGATCAGCGCCCACAGGATCAGCGAGAGCACGCCGAGCACGGCCTGCGGCGTGGCCTCGGCCGCACCGCCGCTGGCGGCAACGACGGCCTCGCGCAGCGCGTAGAGCGGGCTGGTGCCGATGTCGCCATAGACGACGCCGATGCTGCCCAGCATCAGGGCCTTGAAGCCGGCGGTGGAATGCACTTCTCCATGACCGTTGGCCGCAGGCGTTTCCGCCGCGGTGACCGCACTTTCAGATGACATGGGATAGGGCCTCGGTTGGCTTACCGCAATGCACAATGCAGAACGGCAGGGCTATACGCCCACCTCGAATGCATAGGTTAGATCGTATTCGGGCCCTTGATATGCGTCAAACGCATAGATTGGACAGGCTTACTTGAAGAATCTCTATCAGCTCGATCAGATAGTTACTTGAGTTCCGACCTCCACCACCCGCCCTGTCGGGATCTGGAAATAGTCGGTGGCATCGTTGGCCGACCGGCTCATGGCGATGAACAGATGATCCTGCCATAGCGGCATGCCCGACTGCGCCGAGGGTTTGAGCGACCGCCGCGACACGAAGAACGACGTCGCCATGATGTCGAACTGCCAGCCGAGCTTGCGCGCGATCACCAGCGCCTTGGGCACGTTCGGCGATTCCATGAAGCCGAACCGCAGCCGCACCGTGGAGAACTTCTCGCTGATGGTTTCCATCTTGACGCGCTCGGACGGATCGACGCGCGGCGTCTGGGCGGTTTCGATGGTCAGGATCACGTTGTGCTCGTGCAGCACCTTGTTGTGCTTGAGATTGTGCATCAGCGCGGTCGGCACGAAGCTCGGATCGGAGGTCAGAAACACCGCCGTGCCCTTGACGATGTGCGGCGGCCGCTTTTCCAGGCTCTTGATCAGGTCCATCAACGGCACCTCGATCCGCCGCGTCTTGGCGACCAGGATCGCGGCGCCGCGGCGCCAGGTCCAGATCATCACCGCCACGGCAATGCCGAACAGCAGCGGCACCCAGGCGCCTTCGAACAGTTTCAGGAGGTTGGCGGCAAAGAAGCTCATGTCGACGACGACGAAAGGCAGGATCACGGCCGCCGCGGTCGCCGCGCGCCAGTTCCACAATTTCCAGACCACGACAAAGCCCATGATGCCGTCGACCACCATGGTCGTGGAAACGGCGATGCCGTAGGCCGAAGCCAGGCCGCTCGAGGTGCGGAACAACAGCACCAGCAGCACGACCCCGATCAGCAGCAGCCGGTTGACGCGCGGCAAATAGATCTGGCCGGCATGGGTTTCGGAGGTGTAGCGAACCTCGAAGCGCGGCAGCAGGCCGAGCTGCACCGCCTGGCGGATCAGCGAAAAGGCGCCTGTGATCACCGCCTGGCTCGCGATCACGGTCGCCGCGGTCGCCAGCACCACCAGCGGCAGCAACAGGATTTCAGGGACCAGCCGGTAGAACGGATTTTCGATCGCCGCCGGATCGGACAACACCAGCGCACCCTGCCCGAAATAATTGATCAGGAGCGCCGGCATCACGAGATAGAACCATCCGGCCTGGATCGGCTTGCGTCCGAAATGGCCGAGGTCGGCGTAGAGCGCCTCGCCGCCGGTCACGGCCAGAAACACCAGGCCCATCGTCACCAGCCCGATGGTGCCGTGGGAAAGCATGAACTGGATCGCGTACCAGGGATTGATCGCCGCCATGACGGTGGGATCGTCGCAGATGTGGACGAGGCCCATCACCGCCAACGTCGCGAACCAGACCACCATGACCGGCCCGAAGGCGGAGGCGACGCGCGCGGTGCCGCTGCTCTGCACCGAGAACAGGACGACCAGAATGAAGATCGTCAGCGGCACCACATAATGTTCGAGCGCGGGCGTGACCAGCTTGAGACCTTCGACCGCCGACAACACCGAAATCGCCGGCGTGATCATGGAATCGCCGATGAACATCGAGGCGCCGACGACGCCGAGCGCCAGCAGCGGCAGGCTGCGCCGGCCCAGCGCCCGCTGCCCCAGCGCCATCAGGGACAGCGTGCCGCCCTCGCCGTTGTTGTCGGCGCGCAACAGCAGCAGCACATATTTCGCGGTGACGACGATGAACAGCGACCACAGGATCAGCGAGAGCACGCCGAGAACGATGGCGCGCGACACCGGGGCTCCATTCGCAGCGTGGGTGACGGCCTCGCGAAACGCATACAAGGGCGAGGTGCCGATATCACCGAATACGACGCCGATACTACCCAGCGTCAGAGCCCAAAAGCCGGAAGTGGCCTGCCCCTCATGGGCTTCGGTAGATGTGACGCTGACAGTCATGATGGAGGGGAACGTTCTCGTCGTTGAATTGATCCGGGCGGCTATCGACGCTTCCGCGTTGCCTGTCAATCATCCAACAAGCATATCACCGCGCGCGATGCGGAGTTGACGCAGCGCAAATTTCCTCGACGGCAAGATGGTATAATGGTAGTTCCGCCGCGTTACGGCTTCAGGTTGGGCGGAAGCGGCGGATTTTCGCGCATCAATGTGATGGTGACGCGACGGTTTGCCGGCAATGTCGGATCGTCGGGAAACAATGGCTGGCTGTCGGCCCTGCCGCCGACGGCAAAGACGTGGGATGCCGGCAGCCCCTCACGTTCGAGGATCTGGCGCACGACGTTGGCGCGGTCCGCCGACAGATCGAACGCGCCATATTCGCTGCGCGCTGGCACGAACCCGGCCGAGGTGTGGCCGACAATGTTGACGCGCAACGGCGTCGCCTTCAACGGCACGGCCAGTTTCTGGATCAGCCGGCGGGTGCGGTCGTAGGGGACCTTGGAGCCGTCGGCGAACATCGAGCGGCCGTCCTGGTCGACGATTTCGAGATTGAGGCCCTCTTTGGTTTCCTCGAACATGACGTGCTTGGACATTTCGGTCAGTTCCGGCATGTCCTGCAGCGCCTGGCGCAATGAGGCCGAAGCGAGCGCGAACTCGCGATCGACCTTCAGGCGGGCGCCGGATTCACGCAGGCGGTCGTTCTCGTCGGGCGTCGGCGTATTGGAGGAATCCTCGGGCGAAATATGCTCGACGTTCTTCAGCTTCGGCCGCGTCGGCAGGCCGTCGGCTTCGACGATTCCGGAATATCGGGACTCGGTCTGCACGCCGAACGCATCGCGCATCGAACCCGCGACGATTTTCAGCTTGGCCGAATCCTGCGTGGAGAACGCGACCAGCATCACGAAAAATGCCAGCAGCAGCGCCATCAGATCGGCGAACGTCACGAACCAGCCGTGACCGCCGTGTGCCTCTTCGCGTTTTTTCTTGGCCATGCTCTATCTCCCCGCCTGGATGCCGCCGTCGATCAGGCAGGAACCAGTTCGCCTTCGTCGTGGCGATGTTTTTCGGGCAGGTAGGCCAGCAGCATCTCGCGCACCAGCGCCGGGCTCTTGGAGTCGCGGATCATCAGGATGCCGTCGATGATCAGCGTGCGGTTGGTTTCCTCGTCGAGCAGCTTGCCGTGCAGCTTGTCGGCGATCGGCAGACAGATCAGGTTCGCCACCAGCGCACCGTAAAGCGTCGCCAGCAAGGCCACCGCCATGAAGGGACCGAGTTTCGAAGGGTCCGACATGTTGGAGAACATCTGCACCATGCCGAGCAGCGTGCCGATCATGCCGAATGCCGGGGCGCAGTCGCCGATGGCGCGGTAGATCTTCGAGCCCTCGTTCAGGTGCATCAGGAAGTTGTCGCGATCGCGCTCCATGTTGTCGCGGATGAATTCGAGATCGTAGCCGTCGGCGACGTAGCGGATGCCCTTGGCGAGAAACGGCTCGTCGGTCTCGACCTTTTCCAGTCCGACCGGACCCTGCTTGCGGGCGATTTCCGCGATGCGCGCCAGTTCGTCGACCAGATCGCGCGCCGAAAGACGGCTCATGGTGAAGGCGAATTTTGCTCCCAGCGGCATGCCGTGCAGGATCGCGCTGAGCGGAAACCGGATAAGAGTGGCGGCGAACGAGCCGCCGAAGATGATGATAACGGCATGGATGTCGTAGAACATCCGGAAGTCACCGCCCATCAGGATCAGCGTACACAGGACGATGGCGCCGGCAACCAAGCCAAGCAGCGTAGTGATATCCATTCTGAACTCCGACGCATACGTCAACTACCGGCCATTCTGACCGGTAGCGCGGCTCATTCGGAGCTGCGCATGAGGCACCCTACGACTGCGCAATTAAAGAGGCGTAAAGGATAAACCTAAAGCGCGGCCGTAGAATTGCGGGCATGCGATCGGGCGACCTCAAGGATTTGCTAACCAATAGGGGCCGTTGGGCACCGAAGGCCTCTCGCCGTCATTGCGAGCGAAGCGACGGGCCGGCGCTCACTGCGCCTGCGCGCCGATCCCGGCGGCCTTGATGATCGGCCACCATTTTTCGATCTCGGCCTTCTGAAATGCGGCCAGCCCTTCCGGCGTCTGCTGCGCGCGCGGCGCGACGTCGAGCCCCAATTCGGTAAACCGCTTCTGGATTGCGGGGTCGGCCAGCGCCTCCACCGTCGCGGCGTTGAGCTTCGCGATGATATCCTTCGGCGTGCCCTTTGGCGCCCAGAAGCCGAACCAGCCGGACATATAGAGGCCGGGCACGCCGGTCTCGTCCGCGGTCGGAATATCCGGCATCGAGGCCGAGCGCGTCGCCGAGAGGTTGGCGAGCGCCTTGATCTTGCCGGCGCGGATTTGCGGCAGCGCCACCGCGCCCTGCACCACCAGCAGATCCACCGTGCCGGAGATCAGATCGGTCATCGCAGGCCCCGCGCCGCGATAGGGAATGAACTGCACTTTCTGCTTGGTCAGGTTCTCGAACAACACGCCGGTGACATTCGCCGCCGCGTTCTGGTTGACGAAGTTGATCTTGCCGGGATTTTCCTTCATCCACGCGACCAGCTCGGCCAGCGTTTTCGCCGGCAGGTCGTTCTTGGCGACCAGGAGCTGGGGATTGTTCGAAACAAGCGCGATCGGCTCGAAATCCTTTTCGAGGTCGTAGTCGAGCTTGTAGATGATGCTGCCGACATGGGTGTCCCACTGGCCGATGTCGAAGGTGTAACCATCGGGCGCGGCGCGGGCGACGCGCCCGACACCAATGCTGCCGCCGGCGCCGCCGACATTTTCGATCACGACAGACTGCCCGAGCGTTGCGCGCATCCGCTCGGCCATGATCCGCGCGGCGGCATCGGTCGAGCCGCCCGGCGGGAACGGCACCACCAGCGTGATCGGGCGCGAGGGATAGCTTTGCGCCTGCGCTGGCGCGGCACCGAAGAGGATCAAGAATGACAGCGCCGTCCAGAACCCCTTCATGACGTTTCCCCCTGTTTGTTGAACCCCGACTTTTTGTCAGTGGATCTCGGACGAACGCTTCAGCGCCTCTTTCAGTTTTTCCAGCGTGAAGTCCGGACTGCGGGCGATCTCCAGGATCGGTGTCTCGCGCCGGCCGCAGAGTTCGGCGGCTTCCGGAATCTTCGCCGCGATATCCGTCGGGATCACGATGGCGCCGTGCTGGTCGGCATGGATGAGGTCGTCGGAGTGCACCGTCATGCCGGCGACGCGCACTTCGCCGCCCCAGTGTTCGGCGTGAACCCAGGCGTGCGACGGCCCGATCGAACCGGCCAGCGCCTGGAAGCCCGGCGCCCATTGCGGGATGTCGCGGATCGAGCCGTCGGTGATGACGCCGAGGCAGCCGAGCGCCTTGTGCACGTTGCTCTGCACCTCGCCCCAGAACGCGCCGTAGCCGACATCGGCGCCGTCGATATCCTGGATCACGGTGATGCGCGGACCGAAGCCGGTGCCGACATATTCGTAATAGGCGATGCGGCGCTTGCTCTGCTCATCGGCCGGGAGGGTGGATTTGAGCACCGAGCGGATCGTCACGGTGCGGGCATAACCGACGATGGGCGGCAAATCGGGGAACGGGCAGACCAGCGGCTTGGTGGTGTAGCCGATCAGGCGGCGGTCGGGCGCTACGATTTCCATCGCATTGCAGATCGTCGGGGTGTCATAGCGCGCCAGCGCTTCGAGGACGGAAGCAGGCAGCGGGGCGGTAACGGCTTTGTTCACGGCGTTCTCTCCTGATTTTTCGGCCCGGCTCTTTGAGGCCGTACGTCATCAAGCCCTATAGCCGAGATTGGCGTCGAACCCAACTCGGCGGCGGCTCATGGCAGATATATCGGAGAGCGGCGCGGAGCGCTCAGTTCAGCCGCACCGGCCGTTCGTCATCGGCATCTTCGGGGCGGGCGAAAACGTCGCCGCCGGAGTTGACGGCGCGGCGGCGTCAGCCGTTGCAGGCGGCTGAGCGGCCGCAGCGGCATTGCGCTCGTGGTCGCGATAGGTCTTCCACCCCCAGGGCAGGCTTGCCAGATAGAGCACCGAGCCGATCGACAGGATGTGCCAGGGATAGCCGATCAGCAGCGCGACGAAGAACACCACCGAGACGAAAACCGGCAGCACCATTTCCGGCGGCACCCGCATCCGCACCGTCTTGCCGGAAAATACCGGCAGGCGCGACACCATCAGGAACGCGATCAGGAGCGTATAGCCCGCGGTCAGCATGGCCGGCGGCTTCGAGATGCCGAGAAACGCCAGATAGAACGGCAGCATCGCAAGGATGGCGCCGGCCGGCGCCGGCACGCCGGTGAAGTAATTCGCCGCAAAGGCAGGCTTGTTCGGATCGTCGATGCTGGCGTTGAAGCGCGCCAGCCGCAGGCCGCCCGCGATCGCAAACACCATGGCCGCGATCCAGCCGCCATTGTTCAGCTCATGCAGCTGCCAGAAATACAGCATCAGGCCGGGCGCAACGCCGAAATTGACGAAATCCGCAAGGCTGTCGAGTTCGGCGCCGAATTTCGACTGGCCCTTGATCATGCGCGCGACCCGGCCGTCGACCCCGTCAAGCACCGCGGCGAACACGATGGCCGCGACCGCAAGCTCCATCCGCCCTTCGATCGAGAGCCGGATCGCCGTCAACCCGGCGCAGATCGCGAGCAAGGTGATGACGTTGGGCACCAGCATCCGCACCGGGATCGGGCGAAACCGGCGGCGGCGAAGTTCAGGATATTTGGGATCAGGGGTCAGCATGGCTTGCCATTATATAGCAAGCGCTCGGTCCGGTTCACCATTGACGGCGGCCTAGCCTTTAGGCGGCCAGCGGGTGGTTAATCGGCCCGAAACGTGCGCCCCTGCTCGCTCGACCCGAAATCGGCCAAAATCGTCTCGCCTGCAACCGCCGTCTGGCCCTCGGAAACCAGCGCGCGCGTGCCTTCGGGCAGATAAACGTCCAGGCGCGAGCCGAAACGGATCAGGCCGAACCGCTCGCCGGCGCCGATCGACTGGCCTTCGCGCACGAATGAGACAATACGCCGCGCCACCAGACCGGCGATCTGGACCACGCCGATCCGCCCGTTCGTCGTCGAGATGACAAGCGAATTGCGCTCATTGTCTTCGCTGGCCTTGTCGAGTTCGGCGTTGATGAAGGTGCCGGGCCGGTAGGCGATGCGGTCGATGCGGCCCGCCACCGGGCTGCGGTTCACGTGGCAGTTGAATACGCTCATGAAGACCGAAATGCGCGGCAGCGGCCGGTCGCCGAGGCCGAGTTCGGCCGGCGGCAGCACCTGCGCGATCATGGAGACGCGGCCATCGGCCGGCGACACCACGATGCCGTCGCGCACCGGCGTGACGCGGACGGGATCGCGGAAGAACAGCGCGCACCAGACGGTCAAGGCGGTGCCGATCCAGCCGAGCGGCGTCCAGATCCAGAACAGGATCAGGCTGATCAGCGCAAAGCCGCCGATGAAGGGATAACCCTCGGGATGAATCGGCGGAATCTGCGCGCGGATGGAATTCGCAATAGACATTAGGGCTCGCTGTTATCTGGCCGACTTCCTTTGGAAGTAGCGGGGTATTTGGATTATTCCGCGGCAGTTGCCAAGGGATCTTTAGACAAGGGATCTTTGGCAGGAGCCGGCCCTTTGGGCGGATCATTGAGCGGATCGTCGACCGGCGGCGGGGCGCGGTTCGGCGCCTCGTTGCCGTCGCCGATCTGGGCGAGTTTCTCCCGCGCCTCCTCGGCTTCGCGCTGCCTGTTCCACATGCTGGCATAGAGTCCGCCCGCCGCCAAAAGCCCGGCATGGGTGCCGCGTTCGGCGATGCGCCCTTGATCCAGCACGATAATTTCATCGGCGCCGACGATGGTCGAAAGCCGGTGCGCGATCACCAGCGAGGTGCGGCCACGCGAGACGCGCTCCAGCGCTTCCTGGATTTCATGCTCGGTGTGGCTGTCGAGCGCGGACGTCGCCTCGTCCAGCACCAGGATCGGCGGCGCTTTCAGCACCGTGCGCGCAATTGCCACGCGCTGCTTCTCGCCGCCGGACAGTTTCAGGCCGCGTTCGCCGACCTGGGTTTCGTACCCCTTCGGCGACATCCGGATGAACGTGTCGATCTGCGCCAGTTGCGCCGCCTGCTCCACCTCGGCATCGCCGGCGTCCCAGCGGCCGTAGCGGATGTTGTAGCGGATGGTGTCGTTGAACAGCACGGTATCCTGCGGCACCATGCCGATCGAGGCGCGCAGGCTCGCCTGCGTCACGTTCCGGATGTCCTGGCCGTCGATCAGGATCTTTCCGCTGGAGACGTCGTAAAGACGAAACAGCAGCCGCGAAATCGTCGACTTGCCGGCGCCCGAGGGACCGACGATCGCCACCGTCTTGCCGGCCGGCACCTCGAAGCTGAGGCCCTTGAGGATCGGCCGCTCCGGGTCATAGGCAAAGCGCACGTCGTCGAAGCGCACATTGCCCGATGTCACGATCAACGGCATAGCTCCCGGGATATCCTTGACCTCGGGATTGCGCGACAGGACATCGAACATTTTCTCGATGTCGATGATCGCCTGCTTGATCTCGCGATAGACCATGCCCATGAAATTCAGCGGCTGGTAGAGCTGGATCATCATGGCGTTGATCATGACGAAATCGCCGACCGTATGGGTTCCGTTGCGGATGCCGGACACGCACATCAGCATGGTCGCCGTCAGGCCGGCGGTGAAGATGATCGCCTGCCCGGCGTTGAGAATCGCCAGCGACGTATAGGTCTTGACGCTGGCTTTCTCGAACCGCTCCATCGAACGGTCGTAGCGCGCAGCCTCGCGCTCTTCCGCGCTGAAATATTTCACCGTCTCGTAGTTCAGCAGCGAGTCGATCGCCTTGGTGTTGGCCTCGGTATCGGAATCGTTCATCTTGCGGCGGATCTCGATCCGCCACTCGGTCGCGACATAGGTGTAGGTCATGAAGACCACGACCGTGACCATCACGGCGGCGACATAGCGCCAGTCGAACTGCCACAGCAGCACCGCCGCCAGCAGCGCGACCTCGACGATGGTCGGGATCAACTGCAGGATCACCATCCGCACGATCACCTCGATGCCGGAGCGGCCACGCTCCAGCACCCGCGTCAGGCCGCCGGTCTTGCGCTCGAGATGAAAGCGCAGCGACAATTCGTGCATGTGGACGAAGGTGATGTAGGCGAGCTTGCGCACCGCATGCATCGCGACACGCGCAAAGATGCCGTCGCGCCATTGTGTCAGCACCGCCATCAGCACGCGTATTGCGCCGTAGCTTGCCGTCATCAGCAGGGGCGAGGCGATCAGCCACAGCATCCAGTTCGACGCTTCGACCGGCGCAGTGCCGACGCCGTTGAGCGCATCGATCGCCCATTTGAAGGTGAACGGCACCGTCAGCGTCGCGAGCTTGGCGACCAGCAGCAACACCACCGACCAGACCACGCGCATCTTCAGGTCCGCGCGGTCGCCGGGCCAGATATAGGGCCACAGATGCACCAGCGTCCCGGTCAGGGTCGCTTTTTCGAGAGCGTCGCCGGCCGGACCGGCGGCACCAGCATGCGGGCGCGAATCAGGATCAGCCATCGGCGTCGCGCCCAGAGCAAGGTGGCGCACCGGTCGCCTTCAGGGAATTTTCGGTAGTCTGCATATGTCCGTCATATAGAGCCTTTAACTCCCCCGTACAGCCTTGAAAGATAAATCTTTCCCCCGTTTGGTTTGATTTCGGGCCTATTTCTGCTGCATCAGCGAAGTCAGTCAGACTTGAGCTTTTCTTGGTGCAGTGCCACATGGTCTTTATGGATCAAATCAAAACCGTCTGTGTCTATTGCGGCTCCGGTGCCGGCTCCAGCCCCCGCTTTGTCGAAGCTGCCCTCGCCCTGGGAAAGATTTTCGCCGAGAACAGTATCCGGCTCGTCTATGGCGGCGGGTCGGTCGGGCTGATGGGGGCGATCGCCAAATCCACGCTGGATCACGGCGGCCTGGTCACCGGGATCATTCCGGATTTTTTGCGATCCCGCGAAAACATGCTGTCACGCGTTCAGGAAATGATCGTCACGCCCGACATGCACGAGCGCAAGCGGCTGATGTTCGAGCATTCCGATGCGTTCGTGGCGCTGCCCGGCGGCGTCGGCACGCTGGAAGAACTGGTCGAGCAGATGACCTGGCAACAGCTCGGCCGTCACACCAAGCCGGTGCTGCTCGCCAACATCGACGGCTTCTGGGAGCCGCTGATCGCGTTGCTGGCGCATATGCGCGAAACCGAGTTCATCCGCCCGTCACTGAATATCGACGTTCTCAAGGCTGAACGGGTCGAAGACATCGTGCCGCGCCTGCGCGCCGCCGCCGCGGCCCACGCTCCCGAAGCCAGCAAGGAAATGCCGGAATTGGCGCGGAAGCTTTAGGCGTCGCGGTCCGGTGGATTCTCGTAGAGCGGGTTAGCGAAGCGTAACCCGCCGCTACACTGCCGACGCAATGGCGGATTACGCTTCGCTAATCCGCCCTACACACCTTCACTCCGCCGGAAACGTCACCGCCTCGATGCGATTGCCGTCGGGATCGACGACGAAGGCGGCGTAATACTTGACGCGGTCATGCGGACGCAGGCCCGGAGCGCCGTCGGAGCGGCCGCCGGAGGTGAGCGCTGCGGCGTGGAACGCATCGACATCGGCGGTTGCCTTGGCGCGCAGGCAGATGTGCGTGCCGCTCTCGGGCGGGACCTTCGCCATGTCGGCGCGCAGATTGATCCAGAATTCGGGGTAGGTCTTGCCGAAGCCGATCATGGCCGGACGGGTGACGAGGCGCGACAGGCCGAGCGGGGCCAGGGCGGCCTCATAGAACCGCGCGGCGCGTTCGAGGTCGGCAGACGCCGACGGAGATGTGGTCGATCATGAGTGCGCCCTCCGCTCTCTCCCCGCGGTCGCTTGTAGCCCGGATGGAGCGCAGCGCAATCCGGGGGCGCTCAAGCCGCGTTGCGAGAATCCCGGATTGCGCTGCGCTCCATCCGGGCTACATTCCTGTCCCTCACGCCGGTGCGCCTGATTTCACCAGCTTGTAGATCACCGAATCCATCAGCGCCTGGAACGAGGCGTCGATGATATTGGGCGAGACGCCGACCGTGGTCCAGCTCTCGCCGTTCTCGTCCTCGCTCTCGATCAGCACCCGCGTCACCGCTTCCGTGCCGCCATTGAGGATACGCACGCGGTAATCGATCAGCTTCAGGCCCTCGATGTATTTCTGATACTTGCCGAGGTCCTTGCGCAGCGCGACATCGAGCGCGTTGACGGGACCGTTGCCTTCCGCCGCCGAGATCAGCCGCTCGCCGGCGACATCGACCTTGACCACCGCGAGCGCCACCGTGACGCGCTGGCCGTTGGAATTGTAGCGCTGCTCGACATTGACGTCGAACTGCTCGACCTTGAAATATTCCGGCACGCGGCCGAGCGTGCGCCGCGCCAGCAGGTCGAACGAGGCGTTGGCGGATTCATAGGCGTAACCCGCCGCCTCCCGCTCCTTCAGTTCCTCGACCAGACGCGCCAGTTTTGGATCGCTCTTCTCGTAAGCGATGCCGGCGCGGTCGAGCTCGGCCATCACGTTGGAGCGGCCGGCCTGATCGGACACCAGCACCTTGCGATGATTGCCGACGGATTCGGGTAGCACGTGCTCATAGGTGTGCGGATCCTTCATGACCGCGGAGGCATGAATGCCGGTCTTGGTCACGAAGGCGCTCTCGCCGACATAGGCCGCATGACGGTTCGGCGCGCGGTTGAGCATGTCGTCGAGCGTGCGCGACACCTTCATCAAGGTCGCCATCTTCTCCGCGGTGACGCCGATCTCGAAGGCGTCGGAGAATTCGTTCTTCAGGCGCAGCGTCGGGATCAGCGAACAGAGATTGGCGTTGCCGCAGCGCTCGCCGAGCCCGTTGAGCGTGCCCTGGATCTGGCGCGCGCCCGCACGCACCGCGGCCAGTGAATTGGCGACCGCCTGCTCGGTGTCGTTGTGGGCGTGGATACCGACATGGCTGCCCGGGATCTGCGTCACGACGTGGCCGACGATGGCCTCGATCTCGTGCGGCATGGTCCCGCCATTGGTGTCGCACAGCACCACCCAGCGCGCCCCGGAATCATGGGCCGCCCTGGCGCAGGCCAGCGCGAAATCGGCGTTTTCCTTGTAGCCGTCGAAGAAGTGCTCGCAATCGACCATCACCTCGCGCCCCGCCGCCTTCGCCGCAACGACGCTGTCGCGGATCGAGGCGAGGTTTTCCTCGTTGGTGGTCTCCAGCGCCACCCGCACCTGATAGGCAGAGGATTTCGCGACAAAGCAGATCGCGTCGGCCTTGGCCTCGATCAGCGCCGCCAAGCCCGGATCGTTCGAAGCCGAACGGCCCGGACGGCGCGTCATGCCGAATGCGGTGAACTTGGCGTTCTCGAACTGCGGCTTGGCCGCAAAGAATTCGGTGTCGGTCGGGTTGGCGCCGGGATAGCCGCCTTCGACATAATCGATGCCGAGTTCATCCAGCATCTGCGCGATGATCTGCTTGTCATGCAGCGTGAAATCGACGCCGTTGGTCTGCGCGCCGTCGCGCAGCGTGGTGTCGAACAGATAAAGGCGTTCGCGGCTCATGTCGGCGCTCCCGGCGCTGCGCCATCGGCCAGCGTCTTCTGCATCGTGGTGTTGGCGAGCCATTCGCCGTTGACGGTGACGGTGTTGCGCTGCTTGGCGGCATAGCCGCGCTTGCGAAACAGCGGCTCCGCGGTATCGCTGGCATCGACGGTGAGGGTTTTCGCCCCGCGCGCGCCCGCCAGTTTTTCCAGCGCATCGACCAGCATCGAGGCGATGCCCTGCCCGGCCACGCTCGGATGGACGAACAGCATGTCGATGTGGTCAGCGCCCTTCAGCGAGGCAAAGCCGACCGGTGCGTTCTGGATGGTCGCGATCAGCGTCAACTGTCCGGCGAGCTTCTTGCCGAACGCTTCCTCGTCCTCGGCCGCCGCCGCCCAGGCTTCCTGCTGCGCCTCGCTGTAATCGTCGCCGGTCAACCCTTCGATCGCGGCAACGAAGATCGCCGCCAGCATCGGAATGTCCGCCGGCAGAAACGGCCGCAAGCCGGGTTTGGGCAACGCCTGTCCCATCGTCTTCACCACAATCCGTACAGCTTCAGACGCCAGCGCAACCGCGCCGGCAATCAGCACGATCTTGAGCACGATATAATAGAGCCAGTGTTTCGGAAAAGGCGTATCGGGTTTTGTCATCACGCGATCTCCCAGGTGGTCACGGGCTTGCCGTCGGCATCCTTGCCGTCCTTGATGGCGACGCCCATCGCAACGAGTTCGTCGCGGATGCGATCGGACTCCTTGAAGTCCTTTCGCGCGCGCGCCGCTGCGCGCTCCGCAATCAGGCGGTCGACCTGCTGCGGATCGATGCCGCTCGCCTGCTGCTTGCGTCCCTTCCATGCGGCAGCACTCATCGAGAGAAAGCCGAGCAGCCGGAGCGAGGCCGCGAACTCGCCGCGTTCGCGCTCGCCGCCCGATGCTGCCGCATTGCGCAGGCCGTGCAGCACAGCCATGGCCTGCGCCGTGTTGAGGTCGTCATAGAGCGCCTCGACCATCGCCGGCGATGGCTGGCCGCCCTCGGCGTCGGCTGCGACCGCGTACCAATCGTCCAGCGTCCTGGCGCTCTCTTCCGCGCCCTTCGTGGTCCAGTCGAGCGGCGAGCGGTAGTGCGTCTTGAGCATGCTCAGACGCAGCACCTCGCCCGGCCAATCGGCCAGCATTTCCCGGATCGTGAAGAAGTTGCCGAGCGACTTCGACATCTTCTCGCTCTCGAGCTGCAGGAAGCCGTTGTGCATCCAGACATTCGCCATGCGGTCGGTGTGGAAGGCGCAGCAGGTCTGCGCGAGTTCGTTTTCATGGTGCGGGAACACCAGATCGATGCCGCCACCATGAATGTCGAACTTTTCGCCGAGATGCTTCCAGGCCATCGCCGAGCATTCGATGTGCCAGCCAGGACGGCCTTCCGCCTTGATCCCAGCCGGGGACGGCCAAGACGGCTCGCCCGGCTTCGACGGCTTCCACAGCACGAAGTCGGTATTGTCGCGCTTGTAGGGGGCGACATCGACGCGGGCGCCCGCGATCATCTCGTCGAGCGAGCGCTTCGACAACGCGCCATAGCGCGGCATCACGGAATTGGCCTCGTTCATCGCCTGCGGCGAGAACAGCACATGGTCCTCCGCGACATAGGCAAAGCCACCGGCCACCAGCTTCTCGATGATCGCGCGCATTTCCGGGATATGTTCGGTCGCGCGCGGCTGCACCGTCGGCGCCAGGCAGCCGAGCGCGGTGACGTCGTCCTGATACTGCTTATAGGTTTCTTCTGTGACCTTGCGGATCGCCTCGTTCAAGGGCACGCCGGGATAGTCGCGCGCGGCGCGCACGTTGATCTTGTCGTCGACGTCGGTGATGTTGCGGACGTAGGTCACGTGGCCGGCGCCGTAGCGATAGCGCAGCGCACGGAACAGCACGTCGAACACGATCGCCGCGCGACCGTTGCCGATATGGGCGAAGTCGTAGACCGTCGGTCCGCACGCATACATGCGGACGTTGTTCGGATCGAGCGGCAGCAGCGGCCGCTTCTCCTTCGTCAAAGTATCGTATAGGCGCAGTTCCATGGCAAACCCATCCGTTGCGGCCGGGCGTCCAGTGATCTCGGTTGGGAGAAAAGACGGCCTCAGCCAGCGAATCGCTAGCTAATAATCTCGCGGCAAATGCTGCAGATGGCGAGGAGACCGTTCATGGTTCCACCATTGCGGTATCGGGCGGAAATCGTCAAGGCCTTGCTCGTGCCCGATTTGGGGCCGATCAGGCCGCAACCCCTCGCCAATCGCCTCTCCAAGGGGGCTCATGGTTAATCATTATTAACCGTTTGGGCCTATTCCTGACGGCGGTTTCTTCCCCTGCCGGTGCCCTCCATGCGACTTTCCTCCGCACTTCTTGCCAGTGCCTTCCTGCTTGCCGCCTCGGCCGCTTCCGCCGACAGCCGCGTCTTCATCGTTGCCAACCAGGCCGACGGCTACGGCGTCGACGAGTGCCTGGCCAGGGGCGAGAAATGCGGCGCCCATGCCGCCCGCTCCTATTGCCAGTCACGGGAATTTGCACAGGCGACCGCTTATCGCCGCGTCGATCCCGACGAGATCACCGGCGCGGTTCCGAGCGGTGGTGGCGACAAATGCTCCGGCCACGGCTGCGGGGAATACGTCGCCATTACCTGCCAACGCTAGAACCGGATACCAAAATACCAGGGGCCGGGTTGCCACACCTGCGCCCCGGAAACGACGTGACGCTGCCCCGAGAAGCAGCTATTGGATGCGGCCTTGGCCGCAGAATGCCGCCTTGGACGCGCGATTGGGCTTTCGAGCCGCGCGGAACAGCTCTCAATGGCCGGATATGCTGGAAATTCGCAACGCGCTCGCCCTTCGGATTTTGACCTGCGCCGCCCTGCTCGGTATCGCCGTCCCGGGCGCGCCGGCCTTGGCGCAATCGAACGACGACGCCATGGCGCAGATGAACCAGGACGCCCCACCCCAGCAGGGCGCGCAGGGCAATCCGATCTGCATCCGGCTCGAGGGGCAATTGGCGACCATCGACCGCGGCGCCGGCACCGGCGACCCCGCCAAGGATGAACAGATCCGCCGCTACCAGGAAGCCCAGGCCAAGCAGCAGGCCGAACTCGATCGGGTCACGCAGCAGGCCAAGCGGATGGGCTGCGAAAGCTCGGGCTTCTTCTCGTTGTTCAACGGCCGCTCCGCGCAGTGCGGCCCGGTCAACAACCAGATCCAGCAGATGCGCGGCAATCTCGACCAGATCACCTCAAGCCTGGAGCGCCTGCGCAGCGGCGGCATCGGCGGCGCCGACCGCGAAAACCAGCGCCGCTCGGTGCTGACGGCGCTCGCGCAGAACAATTGCGGCCCGCAATATGCCGCCGCCGCGCGCGGTCCCGGCAACTTCATCGACAGCCTGTTCGGCAACAACCAGACGCTGCCGCCGCCGAGCGCCGACCTCGGCGCGCCGTCCGGCACCTTCCGCACCGTCTGCGTCCGCACCTGCGACGGCGGTTATTTCCCGGTGTCGTTCGCCACCTACCAGGCGCGGTTTCAGGACGACGAGAGGACCTGCAAGGCGCTGTGCCCGGCGACGGAAGCGACGCTGTTCACCTACCGCAATCCCGGCGAGGACATCAACCAGGCCGTCTCGATGAGCGGTCAGCCTTATTCCTCACTGCCGAACGCGTTCAAATTCCGCACCGAGTTCAACCCCTCCTGCGCCTGCAAGGCGGCGGGCCAGACCTGGTCGGAAGCGCTGAAGTCGGTCGACGACAGGGCCGGCGTCGAACAGGGCGACATCATCGTCACCGAGGAGAGCGCAAGGCGGATGCAGCAGCGTGCGCAGCCGAAGGGCGCGACGCCGCCGCCCAAGAAAGGCACAGCGCCCGCCGGCACCGCCGCCGCGCCGGCTGCAACAGCCGCGCCTGCCGAACCGACGGCCACCGCCGCCGAGAAAGACAAGGTCCGCACGGTGGGCCCGACCTTCATCCCGCCGAAGCAATAAAGGCGCTTAGTCTCACTGCGTCATCACCGTCAAACCCTCATCCTGAGGAGCCCGCAAAGCGGGCGTCTCGAAGGATGAAAGCCCGGCTGGCGCAACAGCGGGGCTACATGGTTCGAGACGGCGCTGACGCGCCTCCTCACCATGAGGACTCACGCAGTAAAATTAGCCCTCGAACGCCTCGGCCGAGGCGCGACCGGCGCGGGCGACCAGCTTCTCGTCGGGCTCGGGCAGCGCCTTGCCATTGTCGCGGAAGCGGTTGGTGATGGGATAGCGGCGGTCGCGGCCAAAGTTCTTTTCCGTCACCTTGACGCCTGGCGCTGCCTGCCGGCGCTTGTATTCGGCGACGTTGAGCAGCCGGTCGATCCGCGTCACCACGTCGGCCGGGAAACCGGCCGCGATGATCGTGGCCAGCGGCTCTTCGCGCTCCACCAGCCGTTCCAGAATGCCATCGAGCATCTCGTAGGGCGGCAGCGAATCCTGGTCGGTCTGGTTTTCGCGCAACTCCGCCGTCGGCGGCCGGGTGATGATGTTGACCGGGATCACCTCGCCCGAGGGCCCCAGCGCGCCGTCCGGCTTCCATTCGTTGCGCAGGCTCGACAGGCGGAACACTTCGGTCTTGTAGATGTCCTTGATCGGATTGAAGCCGCCGTTCATGTCGCCATAGATGGTGGCGTAGCCGACCGACATTTCCGACTTGTTGCCGGTCGTGACCACCATCGCGCCGGTCTTGTTGGAAATCGCCATCAGCAGCGTGCCGCGGGTACGCGCCTGCAGATTCTCCTCGGTGATATCGCGCGGCAGCCCGGCGAAGGGTTTTGACAGGATCTTTTCGAAACCGTTGACGGCGTCCGCGATCGGCAGCACTTCGTAGGAAAAGCCGAGCGCCTTCGCGAGTTTTGCGGCATCGTCGAGCGACACCTGCGCGGTAAACCGGAACGGCAGCATCACGCCGCGGACCTGATCGGCGCCGAGCGCGTCGACCGCGATCGCCGCGCACAGCGCGGAATCGATGCCGCCGGAGACGCCGAGCAGCACGCCGGGAAATCCGTTCTTGCGGACGTAATCGCGCAGGCCCAGCACGCAGGCCGCGTAATCGCCCTTGTCGCCCTCGACCAGCGGCACCACGGGCCCGGAGCAGCGCCAGCCGTCGGCGCTCTTGGTCCAGTGCAGCGTGACGATGCTCTCCTCGAACGCGGGCAGTTGCGCCGCGACCGAAAGATCGGCGTTGAGCGCGAACGACGCGCCGTCGAACACCAGTTCATCCTGCCCGCCGATCTGGTTGAGATAGACCAGCGGCAGGCCGCTCTCGGTGACGCGGGCGACCGCGATCGACAGCCGCAGATCGTTCTTGTCGCGCGCATAGGGCGAGCCGTTCGGCACGACAAGAATTTCCGCGCCGGTCTCGGCGAGGCATTCGACGATGTTTTCGTATTCCTCGGACTCTTCGAGCCAGATGTCCTCGCAGATGGGAACGCCGACCCGGACGCCCTTGACGGTCACCGGTCCCGCGGCGGGGCCGCGCGCGAACAGGCGCTTTTCGTCGAACACGCCGTAATTCGGCAGGTTCGCCTTGAAGCGAAGCGCTGCGATGCGGCCCTGATCGAGCAGCGCGCAGGCATTATAGAGCTTGCCGTCCTCGACCCAGGGCGTGCCGATCAGCACCGCCGGACCGCCGCCCGCGGTCTCGCGCGCCAGCTCCTCGACGGCCGCGCGGCAGGCCGCCTGGAAGGCGGGCTTCAGCACCAGGTCTTCCGGCGGATAGCCGCAGATGAACAGTTCGGGCAGCACCACCAGATCGGCGCCGTCAGCCTTGGCCTTGTCACGCGCGGCGCGCGCCTTGGCGGCGTTGCCGGTGACGTCGCCGACGGTCGGGTTCAGCTGGGCCAGCGTAATCGTGAACTTGGGTTCGGTCATGGGAGCGATGGTGCCTTGCACAAGAGCAAACTGCAAATGCTCGCTTTAAATCGCGCCCATGCGTTCGGCGAGGGCGAACAGCCAGAAAGCCCCCGCCATCAGCAGCGCCACGCCGACGGCCGCCGACCCCATGTCCTTGACCTGGCCGATTTTCGGATCGTGGTCGGTGGTCAGGCGGTCGGCGAGCTTCTCGATGGCGGTGTTGAGCAGCTCGACCACCAGGACAAAGGCGACGGCCGCGACCAGTTCCACCCGGCGCATGACCGTCGCGCCGACCAGCCAGGCCAGCGGCACCGACAGCACCAGCGCGAAAATTTCCTCGCGGACGGCCTGCTCCGAGCGGATCGCAAAGGCGAGGCCGTTACGCGTGTTGATGGTGGCCCGCCAGAGTCGCAGCAAATCAGAGTCCCGCTGCGGCCGGCATCGGCTTTTCCTTGCCCGCGCGTTCCTGCTTGAGCAGTTCGGCGATCAGGAAGGCCATGTCGATCGATTGTTCGGCATTGAGGCGGGGATCGCAGACCGTGTGATAGCGGTCGTTGAGGTCCTCGTCGGAGATGGCGCGGGCGCCGCCGATGCATTCGGTGACGTCCTGCCCGGTCATTTCCAGGTGCACGCCGCCGGCATGCGTCCCCTCCGCCGCGTGGATGGCGAAGAACGACTTCACCTCCGACAGCACGCGGTCGAACGGCCGGGTCTTGTAGCCCGAGGTCGAGGTGATGGTGTTGCCGTGCATCGGGATCGCAGGACCAGACGACGACGCGCCCTTCCCGCTGCACGGCGCGGATCAGCGGCGCGAGATGATCGCCGACCTTGTCGGAGCCGAAGCGGTTGATCAGCGTCAGCCGGCCGGGCTCGTTGTCGGGATTGAGGATGTCGATCAGCTTCAACAGCTCGTCCGGCTTCAGCGACGGGCCGCATTTCAGGCCGATCGGGTTCTTGATGCCGCGGAAATATTCGACATGGCCGTGGTCGAGCTGGCGGGTGCGGTCGCCGATCCAGATCATGTGGCCCGAGGTCGCGTACCAGTCGCCGGTGGTGGAATCGACCCGGGTGAAGGCCTGCTCGTAACCCAGCAGCAGCGCCTCGTGGCTGGTGTAGAAATCGGTGGCGCGAAGTTCGGGATGGCTTTCGAGATCGAGCCCGCAGGCGCGCATGAAGTTCAGCGCGTCCGAGATGCGATCGGCCAGTTCCTTGTACCGGCGCGACTGCGGGGAATCCTTGAGGAAGCCGAGCATCCACTGATGCACGCTTCCGAGATTGGCAAAGCCGCCGGTCGCGAACGCGCGCAGCAGGTTCAGCGTCGCGGCCGATTGCCGGTACGCCATCAACTGGCGTTGCGGATCGGGAATCCGCGCTTCAGGGGTGAAGGCGATGTCGTTGATGATGTCGCCGCGGTAGCTCGGCAGCTCGACGCCGTTGATCTTTTCCGTGTTCGACGAACGCGGCTTGGCAAATTGCCCGGCGATGCGGCCGACCTTCACGACCGGCAGCGCGCCGGCATAGGTCAGCACCACGGCCATCTGCAGCAGCACGCGGAAGAAGTCGCGGATGTTGTTGGCGCCATGCTCGGCAAAGCTCTCGGCGCAATCGCCGCCCTGCAGCAGGAAGGCTTCGCCCGCGGCGACCCGCGCCAGCGCCTTTTTCAGGTTGCGCGCTTCACCGGCAAACACCAGCGGCGGAAACGTGGCGAGCTGCGCCTCGACATCGGCCAATGCCTTGGCATCGGGATAATCGGGCACCTGCAGCACCGGCTTGGTGCGCCAGCTATCGGGCGTCCACCGCTCGGACATGACGTTAACTCCTGAGCAAAAACCGCAACTTACCGGCGGTTATGAAGGCCGGGTTATACACAGGCCGCGGGCCGACCGCCAGTTAGATTTCCGGTAGCCCTGACAAGCCCTTGCGGCAAAATCCGAATTCGCTTTTGTTATGGCCGCCCACTAAACCTTAGATGGAGCAAGCGGTGGCCGACCCGGGGCTGGACGACGTTTTCATCGACGATATCACGGTGCCGGCGACCGACGGATATCCTCTTGCCGCGACGCTGTTTCTGCCCCGCGGGGCCAAGCGCCATGCCGTCCTGATCAATTCAGCGACCGCAGTCCCTCGCAAGCTCTACCGGGGCTTTGCCGGCTATCTCGCCCAGCGCGGCTGCGCAGTCCTGACCTACGACTACCGCGGCACCGGCGACAGCCGGCCGCAGGCGCGGACCGGCTACAAGCCGAAATCGCTGGCCGGCTTCAAGGCCTCGATGTCGGACTGGGCCGCACTGGATATCACGGCGGCCGTCGGCTGGATGCGCGAGCGCTACAAGGCGCTTCCCTTCGCCTATGTCGGACATTCCTTCGGCGGCCAGGCGTTCGGCCTGTTGCCGAACAATTCGGAGGCTTCGCGCGCGCTCTTCATTGCAGCCCAGGCCGGCTACTGGAAACTGATGACGACGCCGGAGCGCTACCGCGTCTACGCCATGCTGAATTTCGTGGGCCTCCCGCTCACCCGCGCGCTCGGCTACATGCCGGGCAAGGCCGGCCTCGGCATGGACCTGCCGAAGGACGTGTTCCTGCAATGGGTCGGCTGGGTGATGAGCCCGCGCTATCTGTTCGATTCCAGGCTCGACGAGTTGCAGAATTTTCCGAACTACCAGGGCGCGTTGCGCGCGCTCTGCATGTCCGACGATCCCTGGGCGACGCGACCGGCGGTCGAACTGCTGTGCTCGGGATTTACCTCGATCAAGCCCGAGATCATCACGGTGACGCCCGCCGATACCGGCGCGAGCCGGATCGGGCACATGGGATTCTTCAGGCCCGAACATCGCTACACGCTGTGGCGCGGGGCAGCGGAATGGATCGAGGCGGAGGAATAGGTTTCATCGCATGGCGAGCGAAGATTATAGCCCGTAGCCCGGATGAGCGCAGCGATATCCGGGGCGGTGTTGGAGTAGTTTCGGATATCGCTGCGCACATCCGGGCTACGAAGCTGGACCGACTTAGCGTGCTCGCGCCTCACTGCATTAGAGTTTGCTGAGGCGCGTCTGCGTGCAGGGCCGCTTACGTACCGGGCGTTTTGACGGCCAGTTTTACGTCCATGAGATTGACGCCCTTGAACGGGTTCGGCACGCCTTCGAAGCCACCCGTGCCCGTAGCGTTGGCATAGGCACCCGTGCCCGAGAGGATCGTATATTCGCCCTTTGACCGACCGTCTTTGGCCGCGCCGGTGTAACGCGCCGTGATCGAGCCATCCTCGAAGGTGTAGGTGCTGTAGCCGTAGAAGGGTCCCGAGCCTTTGAACATGTCCCCGGAATGGACGAACTCTTTCACGCCGATACGGCCGTCCTTGAAGACGGCGACGCCGAAAAATTTTCCGGACACAACCGTCTGTCCTTCGACGTTTGCTGCCTCAATTACCTTAACGTCGATGGGCTTGGTGATGAGCTTGAACTCTAGCACCTGCTCTCCGGCGAGAGCGGTCGACGCCGCAACGACCAGTGCCGCACCAGAAAGGAAAACGGCGAGAGACTTGCGCATAGGCTTCTCCTCCGCTTGCTGGAATTAAAATTTGGAGTGCTTGCCGTGCCCGCCAGCGGCTGAAGTTTTCGGGATCGTCCAGCGCGCAGGCTCGGACACAACTATAAGTCTTGGCGACGGAAGAAAGGTTCAGCGTTTGATGGGACGCGAGGCATAAACCGTTGGAGGTGCACGTCCATCACGTTATCCGCCCACATCGCGCACGCCATGTGCACGGGATCATGCATAATTTACGCTGGAATGCGCGATGGCAAATACCCTCAAGGATCGCGGCCGCACCGCTACACAATCAGGCAGGCGCACCTGGCACAGCGCGAGAAATTCCTCAGCCCGCATGCTGCGCTTGCCGCCGAGCGGGTACGGGAGGCCGCTGTCGCTCGTTGATTTAAATCAATAAGGCCAATTGCAATCGCATGCGCATTGGTACTGACCAGATCCCCGAGGAATTTGGCCTCGAGTGGAAATTATCCGATGTCGATTACCGGGGCTTCGGCGGGACCCCGGTGGCTTTGTCGTGACGTTGTCCTTTGACTCTGAGCCGACATTCTTCACATCGGAGCAGCGAACGATGATTCTGGATCCCATCCGCGACTTGCGCCACCTGCGCAACGAACGAAGCGACTGGCTGCTCACGGTGCTGACCGGAGTGCTGATACTGTTGATATTTGTCTTCGCTCCACTCCAGGCAGTTGGTATTACCGCCTTTCATCTATTTGCCATCGGCCTGTTACTCGTGATCATCGCGAGCATGGTGATCATTTCCGACAGTCCCATAGCCCTCATTCTGATGTCGGCTGCGCTTGTTGCCAATATTGCCGTATTTCTCCTGCGACTCTATTACCCCGTACCCTTCCACCTTCACATATTGGCAGGCGCATGGTTGATCATCGCCTGCACCCTGGGGGTCGTGGTCACTCAGGCTGTATTCAGGGGAGGCCGTGTCACATATCACAGAATTATCGGAGCGATCCTTCTGTACCTGTTGATCGCGGTGGCGTTTGCAACACTGTTTCTTTTTGTCGGCCTGTCAGATCATGACGCTATCAAGGGAATAACATTTGACGACGATCAGTCACTCGCCAGCGCGCTGTTCTATATGAGCTTTGTTACGCTGACATCGACTGGCTACGGCGACATCGTTCCGGTGCATCCGTTGGCGCGAAGTCTATGCAACATCGAAAGCGTAATTGGACAACTTTATCCGGCGACGCTTTTAGCAAGGCTTGTTACCCTCGAAATGAGAGGTCCAAGCCAATAACTCACTCTGGAAGCAAGTTACTTTTCGATCCGAAATCGGACCGTCTTGGTCTTCTTGTCCGCGGATTCTTCGACTATTTCAAAATTCCCCACTGACGCGCGCCTTAGAAGCGCTTCACGGGTGCGTGCAGTCGATGATGAAACGTATCGATACGTTCCGGAAAATGATCCGCCGCTCGCCTTGATTTCACGCTGCGGCACGTGTCGAAACGACATTGGGTATGGCTGCCTGGCGCCAACGCACTTGAATTCGATTCCGCTGCACTGAATCGTTTTGTTGCAAGTCGCCTTTACCTCGTTGATTGGCGTATCGTTGTAACCAGGCGGCAACTGGTACTCGAAGACAGTGTCGAGTGTATCGGTACAGCTTCCGATTGGCTTGAACCGAAAATTGACGGTCACAGTCGTTCCAAGGGGTCCTGGAGCGGATACGTATAAATCATGCTGGGTGATTGGCAGTACATAACGCCCCGCAAAAAAAACCGGTTGCGCTGTTGAGGACGTGGAAGACAGGACAATAGCCAAGATGGCACAAACGATCATATGCATCTCGCACCCCACGGAAATTCGCGCCTAAGATATGCCCATCTTCTTGGGGGAGCAACGGCTGCACAGCGGGTGCCGCTCAGCCGACGGCGCGGCCAATGGTCTCCGCATTGCCGCTGTGGACGATCCACTGGCCATCAGGCGCTTGGCCCGTGATGATCCCGACATGATGCGACCAGACCACCACCACGCCGATCCAGACTTTGGAGATCGGAGGAAGACCCGAGCGCTCACGTCTTGCAGCGGGGACATTGACCATCAGCGGCCTCGTTCAGCTGGCGCCTGAATTCTTCTCTCAGCGCCTCCGATGCCCACTTCGTGCCATCGCTTCTGATCATTTTTCTAACCCGCTCAAACGCATGACTTTCGGCGGCATCATCACCGACGCGGATAATAACATCCCAATGGAAAGGGCATACGGTTGTGGCGCGCGTCGTCTCCAACGCGTAGCGCACGGCCGCGGTCAGATCGTCGGCATGGTTGCTCGTCGGCACGAGAACCTCCAACCTGCGCCAAAGGGTGGACATCAGGCAGCGAGACAAGCCCTTGGCGCGTGAAGCGCCTCAGCTGACCAGCTCTCGCCAAAGCAACGCGGCGACGGCCGCGACCGTTCCCTTCCTCCGCATTTAAACCAGATCCGTCCCGCTGAATTAGCGGTCGGCCGTTGGGCTGACGGCGTCGGGACGGTAGTGGTGTCGAGCGCGGAAACCGACGTCTGCTCCGACGCCAAAGAACTGTTCGCCTTGTGGCGTCCGGACTGGGTGCTCCGTGCCCTCCTGCGGACCTGCCTAGCCCGGCGTGCCCATGACATAGGGCTTCAGCATCGCGTACATCATCGCGTGCGTGGGCGTCGGGACGCCGAGTTGGCGGCCGAGCTCGACGACCTTGCCATTGAGCCAGGGCAGTTCGAGGCGGTTGCCGCGATCGAGATCGAGCGCCATCGACGCTTTCATGGCCGGTGGCGCATGGCCGATGAAATCGAGAATCTTGTCCACCGCGTCGGCCGGCAGCGCCACTCCCTTGGCCTTGCCGACCGCGAACACTTCCCGCAAGGCGGCCAGCATCACCGGACGAATGTCGGGATCATCCCTCAACTCGCCGAGCGGCCGCCGCGTCGCCGCCGTGATCCCGGCATTGGTGGCGAGCAGGATGAACTTCATCCAGAGTTCGGTAACAATCTGCTCGCTCAAGGTCGCGTCGAAGCCGGCCTTCTGGCAAAGCGCGAGAAAATCCTCACCCCGCTGGCTACGCTTGCCGTCGAGTTCGCCGAAGATCATGCGCATGAAGGTGCCGACCTGCTGGATCACGCCGGGCGCGATGATCGACGCGCTGATTTGCGCGACGCCGCCCATGACGGCGTTGTGGCCCAGGATCGGGAGCAGCCGCTCGGCCGCGTCGATGCCGTTCTGCAGCGGGATGACTGCGGTGTCGGCACCAACCAGCGGCTTGATCGCCTCGCCCGCGCTTTCGACGTCCCACAGCTTTACGCAGAACAGCACGATATCAACCGCGCCAATTTCGGCGGGATTGTCGGTCGCCTGCGTCGGCACCAGATGGGTGTCGCCGCGCGGGCCTTGAACCTTCAATCCGTCGCGCTTCATGGTGGCGAGATGTGCGCCCCGCGCAACGAACGTGACGTCGGCGCCAGCCTTCGCCAGTGCCGCGCCAAAGCCCCCTCCGACGCCGCCGGCGCCGACAACTGCAATCCGCATGAAACTTCCTCAATTGATCCGGTCGTAGGGCGGATTAGCGAAGCGTAATCCGCCACTTTTCGCGAGAAAAGGTGGATTACGCCTTCGGCTAATCCACCCTACGCATCGCGCAGCCGTCACTTGCCGTAGCTGTAAAACCCCTGCCCGGTCTTGCGGCCGAGATGGCCGGCGGCGACCATTTCCTTCAAGAGCGGCGCGGGGCGGTATTTCGGATCGTTGAAGCCTTCGTAGAAGACCTCCATCACCGACAGCATGGTGTCCAAGCCGATCATGTCGGCCAACGCCAGCGGGCCGATCGGATGGTTGCAGCCGAGCTTCATGCCGGCATCGAGATCTTCCGCCGTGGCGATGCCTTCCTGCAGCGCGAAGATCGCCTCGTTGATCATCGGGCACAGGATGCGGTTGACCGCAAAGCCCGGGCTGTTCTTCGCCGTTATCGACACCTTGCCGATCCGCTTCGCAAACGCCTCGGCCTTGGCATGCGTATCGTCGGACGTCTGCAGGCCACGGATCAATTCCAGCAGCGCCATCAGCGGCACCGGATTGAAGAAGTGCAGGCCGATGAAGCGGTCCGGCCGGTCGGTGGCCGCGGCGAGCTTGGTGATCGAGATCGAGGAGGTGTTGGTGGCGAGCAGCGCCCGCGGCTGCAGTTTTGCGCAGAGATCCTTCAGGATCTTGACCTTCAGCTCTTCGTTCTCGGTCGCCGCCTCGATCACGAGATCGCAGGTGGAAAACCTGGCCGTGTCCGTGCTCGTCGTGATCCGCGCCAGCGCGGCCTGCCGGTCGGCGTCCGTCATCTTCTGCTTGTTGACCAGCCGCTCCAGGCTGTTCGAGACCACCGACATGCCGCGGGTGAGCGCGGCATCGGAGATGTCGGTCATGACGACGGGAAGACCGGCGGCGGCACACACCTGCGCGATCCCGTTGCCCATCGTGCCCGCGCCCACGATACCAATCTGCTCAATCATTGCTCACATAACTCCGTTCTTGAAAGCTGGGTTACATCGTTAGCAGAGCGCGGCGGGCACTGGTAGTCCGTCCCCTTAATGCCGGCGCTGCTCGCCGGCGGGGCAAGTCCCATTCCCCGAACGGGCTCGAAGGTCGGGCCTGGACCGTCCCGGGCCCAAAATTACAGCACAGTCCCCGACCTCAATTTCGGAACAATCAGGGAGAGCCTGCCTTACCTATTTGAACCTCACAATTCAGCCGACGAGACACGCCTATGAACGCCCTTCCCGTTGATCGCGCGCTAAGCATCTACGAAACCCTCGCCGATCGTTCGGTGATCAAGGGTACCAGGGAGCGCCTCTCGAAGCACCTGATGAAGAAGTATCTTGAAGGTGAGAAAGACCCGCACCGGCTGACGGTGCACGGGCTGGCGTATCTTCGCGATTTCGACCGCAGTATTGATTCACGAAACTGAACGGCGGGCAGCGTTCACTCGTCATGCCCGGCCTTGGCATCCACGTCCTTGCGTTCCGACAGCGCGAAAGACGTGGATGGCCGGGACAAGCCCGGCCATGACGGAAAAGCGCGCTAGCTCTTCAGCGCGGCGCGCTGTTTTCGCAGCGAGTTCCGGCGAGAGATCTTCGCTTTTACCGCATCAACCTGTTCTGCTCTCGACCGGCCTTTTTGCGGTAAGCGTTTTTGAACCTTCATTTCCGGGGTTGCTGACGGCATGAGCGGCAGCGTCGGTTGCATCGAACCAAGCTGAAGCGGTTGGGTTCGCATCGGTCCGGCAGATGATGATCCAGGTTTCGCCATCCCCATCAACGCGCCCGGGGGCAATTTGTTCAGTCGAGTAGCCCGCATGAGCGGAGCGATATGCGGGAGAGAACAACCCGGATATCGCTTCGCTCATCCGGGCTACGTAACTACGGAACGGACGTGTCCCTACTCCGCCGCCTGCCTCACGTGGCGTGCCGTCGGTGTCCGCATGGTCACCAGCTCTTCGGCCGCCGTCGGATGCAGCGCAATCGTCGCGTCGAAATCGGCCTTGGTCGCCTTCATCTTCACGGCGATGGCGACGGCCTGGACGATTTCGGCAGCGCTATCGCCGACAATGTGACAGCCGAGCACGCGGTCAGTCGTGCCGTCGACCACGAGCTTCATCAGCACGCGGGTGTCGCGGCCGGACATCGTCGCCTTGATCGGGCGGAAATCCGCCTTGTAGATGTCGACGTGGCTGAATTCCGTGCGGGCTTCAGCTTCCGACAGGCCAACGGTGCCGACTTCGGGCTGCGAGAACACCGCGGTCGGGATGGTGGCGTGGTCGACCTGGACGGGGCGCTTGCCGAACACGGTGTCTGCGAAAGCATGCCCCTCGCGGATCGCCACCGGCGTCAAATTGATGCGGTGGGTCACATCGCCGATCGCGTAGATGTTGTCGACCGAGGTCTTCGACCAGGCATCGACGGCGATGCCGCCGTTCGCCGGGTTGATGGCGACGCCGGCCTTCTCGAGCCCGAGATTGGCGATGTTCGGGTGCCGTCCGATCGCAAACATCACCTTCTCCGAGGCGATGCTCGAACCGCTCGAAAGGTGCGTGGTGAATTCGTTGCCGTGCCGGTCGACCTTATCGATGGTGCAGCCGGTGATGATGGTGATGCCCTGCTTCTCCATCTCGGCGCGCACGTGCCTGCGGACGTCCTCGTCGAAACCGCGCAAAATATTGTCGCCGCGATAGACCACGGTCACGTCGGAGCCGAAGCCGGCGAAGATGCCGGCGAATTCCAGCGCGATATAGCCGCCGCCCTGGATCACGATGCGCTTGGGCAATTCGGGGAGGTGGAACGCCTCGTTGGAGGAAATCACGTGCTCGATGCCGGGGATTTCCCGCCCGTGGTTGGGCGCGCCGCCGGTCGCGATCAGGATATATTTTGCCGTGACCTTTTCGCCCGTCATCAGGCGCAGCGTGTGGGCGTCTTCCAGCACCGCGCGGGTTTTGGCGATGCGCGCGCCCGTCTTCTCGACATTGGCGGCGTAGATGCCTTCGAGACGCGCGATCTCCTTGTCCTTGTTGGCGACCAGCGTGGGCCAGTCGAACGAGACATTGGAAACGGTCCAGCCGAAGCCGGCGGCGTCCTCGATGTCGTGGCGGACATGCGAGCCGATTACGAACAGCTTTTTCGGCACGCAACCGCGGATCACGCAGGTGCCGCCCATCCGGTACTCTTCGGCAACCATGACCCTGGCGCCGTAGCCGGCGGCGATTCGGGCGGCGCGAACGCCACCCGAACCACCACCGATGACGAAGAGATCGACGTCGAACTCAGCCATGGTCAGCCTCAGTTTGCGCGAGTAGCGAGTGGCGAATGGCGAATGGTAGGCTTATCCGGTTGCGCGCGTTCCATTCGCTACTCGCTATTCGCAATTCGCCAGCTCAGATATCCTTGCCGCGCTTCTTCATCTCGGCGCGGAACTGGCCGTTGATGGTTTCGGCAAATTGCTGCGCCCACTGGTTCATGTAGGACATGCTGAACTGGATGGCGCGGGGTTCGCTCGCGAGCAGCTTCTGGCCGAGCGGCGACTTGTAGAAGTTCACGAGATCTTTCAGCTCCTGCTCGGTGAACTCGTTGGCGTAGACCTGCGCCATGCCGTCGCCGATTTCCTTCTCGCGGCCGGCGAGATTCTTGGCGACGATGATGGCGACCTCGTTGAGATCCTTCTGATAGTTCAGATTGCTCTGCATCAGCACGTTCTTGGTCTGCTCGACGAGATTGGGAACGGCGTTGGCGTACATCGCCGCCGCGTTCTTCATCGTCAGGATTTCCTTGGCGGCGGCGATCGCCGCCGGCGAAGCCGGCTTGAGCGGCGTGGTCGCGGGTGCAGCGGGCGCATTCTTCTGCTGCGCCTCGGCCGGAATGGCGGTCAGGGCCAGTCCCATTGCAAGGCCGGCCGCCGACAAAATCCGTGAAAGGCTCTTCATTCCGATTTCTCCTCGATTACCGGCGTTACCGCCGCTCAACTACGCGAATTCCCTGCGCACCTGCCAGAATGGCGGTGGTAGCCAGGCCAATGAACAACCCGTGTTCGACAACACCCGGGATCAGGCTCAACAGGCCCGCCAGACGCGGCGCATCCGTGATGCGTTCCAGATGGGCATCGACAATCCAGTGGCCGCCATCGGTGACAAAAACGTGGCCGTCCTTGCCCTTGCGGAGCCCCATTTGCCCGGAAACGCCGCTCTGGGCAAATGCGGTGGCCATGGCCCGCTGGGTGGCGGCCAATCCGAACGGAACCACCTCTACAGGTAGGGGGAAACGGCCGAGAACATCGACCCATTTGGTGTCGTCGGCAATCACGATCATGCGATCTGACGCCGCCGCCACGATCTTCTCCCGCAACAGCGCACCGCCGCCGCCCTTGATCAGGTTGAGCGCGCCATCGATCTCGTCGGCGCCGTCCACGGTGAGGTCGAGGCGGTCGATCGCATCGAGCGTGGTCAGCGGAATTTTGCACGCTTCGGCCTGGGCGCGGGTCGCTTCCGAGGTCGGCACGCCCAGCACTTTCATCCCGCCGGCAACCTTCTCGCCGAGCAGGTCGACAAAATGCTTGGCGGTCGAGCCGGTGCCGAGCCCGAGCCTCATGCCGTCCTGCACATGCGCCAGCGCCTGCGCTGCCGCCTGCCGCTTCAACTGGTCCATATCCACGTGCCGAGAGCCCCTGAATCCGCCGATGCGCGGGCGCATGTCTAGCGTCGTTTGGGCCTTGGGAACAGCACTTAAGGTCTTGGGTGGGCAGGATTATGGGGGTTAAACCCGGTCCAACGCGGCCAAAATGGCGTCGAAACGCGCCTCGACCTCGGCCCGCATGCCGGGATGGGTGAAAATATAAAGTTCGTCATCCCGAATCGCGGCGAGCACGCGCGCGGCGACCGCGTCGGGATCGAGCCCGGCTGCGATCTGCCTGGCGATCTCGGCCACCATCGCCGCCGCCGGACTGGCGGGATCGAGCGGCTGCGACTGGCCGTAACGGGCGGGCCGGTTGCGGCCGCTTTCGCCGATGCCGGTGCGGACGTAATGCGGGCACAACACGCTGACGCCGATGCCGAGCGGCCTGAGCTGATGGCAAAGCCCCTCCGACATGCCGACCACGGCAAACTTGCTCGCCCCGTAGGGGCTGAATCCCAATCCGGTCTGCATCCCCGCCATCGACGCGGTGTTGACGATATGGCCGCCTTCGCCATGCGCGCGGATGTGCGGCAGGAAGCTCTTGATGCCGTGAAGCACGCCCATCAAGTTGACGTCGATGACCCATCGCCAATTATCCAGCGAGATGTGGTCGATGCCGCCGCCGGCAGCGACGCCTGCGTTGTTGCACACGACATGCACGCGGCCGAACGCATCGAACGCGGCCTGTGCCGCGCGCTCGACGCTTTCCGGGTCGGCCACATCGCAGATGGTGCCGCGGATATCCGGCGAGATCTCCTGCAGGCTCTTGACGGCGGCCTGCAGCGCATCCGCCTCGATATCGGCCAGCATCACTTTCATGCCGGACCGGGCAAACGCCCGGCCGAGCGCAAGTCCGATGCCTGCGGCGCCACCGGTCACAAAGGCTGTCTTGCCGGCGAATTCTCGCATGGCGGTTCCTCCCGGGATTTCAACTTTCCCTACTTGCATGATGCCGCGGCTGCCGCTAGCGAATTGCAATGATCCTTCCCCGCACTGTTGTCTTCGATCTCGACGGCACGCTGGTCGACACCGCGCCCGACCTGATCGCCGCGCTCAATTACGTACTCGACCGTGAGGGCCTGCCGCCGGTACCGCTGCATTCAGCGCGCAACATGATCGGCGCCGGCGCCCGCAAGCTGCTCGAGCGCGGCCTCGAACTCGAAGGCCGCGCGATGAGTGTCGGCGACGTCGACCGCCTGACCCGCGATTTCATCGATTATTACGCGGCCCACATCGCCGACGCCTCGCGGCCGTTCGAGGGGCTGGAAGCAGCCCTCGATGACCTCGGGGCGCAGGGCTATCGCTTTGCAGTGTGCACCAACAAGCTGGAATGGCTGTCGAAGCGCCTGCTCGACGAACTTGGGTTGAGCCCGCGATTTTCCGCGATCTGCGGCGCCGACACGTTCGGCGTCTCCAAGCCCGACCCGGTGATCCTGCAGCAGACGGTGGCGCGCGCGGGCGGCCATATCGGCGCGACCATTATGGTGGGCGACGCTGGCCCCGACGTCGGCGTGGCGCGGCGGGCCGGCATTCCCGTGATCGGGGTCGAGTTCGGCTACACGGATGTGCCGATCGCCGAACTGAAGCCCGACCGCCTGATCGGCCATATGAAAGATTTGCCGGCGGCGGTGGAAAGCCTCAGCAAGGCCGCGCTTCGATCATAACTATATGATCTATATGAAATATTTGTAACGCCAATACTCAGCGCTAGCCATCCCTTAACGATCTTGCCCAACTCTGTTGCAGCTCTGTTCTCGCACTCCTATGGTTCAGGGAGTGTGGCGGATTGCCGCAAGTCAGAGATTGGTCATGCGTCGTGTCATCGCGATTGCCGTCGCTGGAGCGAGCCTCGCCGGGTGCTCGTCCTTTTCGCTTGATTCCTTCAAGTCGGCGCCGCCGCTGGTGAAGGTTGCGCTGGAATCGGCGCCGCCGGGAGCCGATGCCACAACCTCGCTGGGACCAGCCTGCAAAACCCCCTGCTCGATCGACGTGCCGGCGCCCGACGCCGGCTTCTCCGTCACCTTCGCGATGCCCAAATTCCAGCCGGTCACGGTTCCGGTCCAGGTGATCCGCAATCCCGGTGATTTTGCCTCGCCGGCGACGACCGTCATCGAGCCCAGCCCGGTGTTCGCGGAACTGCAGCCGGCCGCGACGCCGCCGAAGGCGCGCAAGCCGATGCGTCCCAAGAAGCCGAAACCACCCACGGCGGCCGCGGCGCCGGCCCCGGCCCCCGCGCAGCCCGGCACGCGCTGATCCCGCTCCGGCCACGTTGCGGATTGTAGGCGCCCTGGAAGGTGCCTAGATTGTGCCTGCGACGTCGCGGGCAGCCCCGTGCCGAAACCAGCAAGGCAGATTATGAGCGGTTCCTCGTTGACTTCATCCGATCACCGGCTCCAGCCGATGGTCGATCCGTTCGGACGGACCATCCGGTATCTGCGCGTATCGGTGACCGATCGCTGCGACCTACGCTGCTTCTACTGCATGTCCGAGGACATGACCTTCCTGCCGAAAGCCGATCTGCTGACGCTGGAAGAACTCGACCGGCTGTGCTCGGCCTTCATCGCCAAGGGCGTGCGCAAGATCCGCCTCACCGGCGGCGAACCGCTGGTCCGGCGCAACGTGATGTCGCTGGTGCGCTCGCTGTCGCGGCATCTTTCAAGCGGCGCGCTGGATGAGCTGACGCTGACCACCAACGCCTCGCAACTGGCACGCTTTGCCGGCGAATTGCGCGACTGCGGCGTTCGCCGCGTCAACGTCTCGCTCGACACGCTGGACGCGCAGAAATTCCGCGCCATCACGCGCTGGGGCGATCTCGACAAGGTTCAGGCCGGCATCGAGGCCGCGCGCGCCGCAGGCCTCGCCGTCAAGATCAACGCGGTAGCGCTGAAGAACATGAACGAGGAGGAAATCCCCGCGCTGATGGAATGGGCACACGGCAAGGGCATGGCGCTGACGCTGATCGAGGTCATGCCGATGGGCGACATCGGCGAAGGCCGGATCGATCAGTACGTACCGCTGTCGCTTTTGCGCGCCCGCCTCGCCAAGCACTACACGCTGACCGACCTCGACGACGATACCGGCGGCCCCGCCCGCTATGTCCGCGTTGCCGAGACCGGCGGCAAGCTCGGCTTCATCACGCCGATGACGCATAATTTCTGCGAGTCCTGTAACCGGGTACGGATCACCTGCACCGGCACGCTGCACACCTGCCTCGGCCACGAGGATGCCTCCGATTTGCGCAGGCCGTTGCGAGCCTCCGCGGACGACGACCTGCTGTCGGCTGCGATCGATCGCGCCATCGGGCTGAAGCCGAAGGGCCACGACTTCATCATCGACCGCCGGCATAACCGCCCGAGTGTTAGCCGCCACATGAGCGTTACCGGCGGTTGAAATTTCCGTCGTCAAATTAAGCCTCTTTGCGCAACAAATTGGCCCTGCGCGGCGATTTTCCATTCCCCAATTGACGCCGTGCCGCCGCGCTGAAATGGTGCGGCTGCTTCACGCCAGCACGGCCGGGACAGGCCGCTGCATCTCCAAGGTGCAGTCAAGACGGCGGTAGCGCGAGATTGGGGGAGGATTATCGTTGCAATCGCTCACGCGAATGAGCTGTGGATCCGCGCGTATTTCGCGCCGGAACGAAGCCGTGCGCGTTGCGCGCGACGGCAGCTCGGCGCCGACTGGCGCGTGGTGGCAACGCAATATCAATGAAACATCCGGCGCGTCGATGACGCGTCCGAGGAGAGCGTAATGCGCCCATTGCTGGCACTGAGTAATTCAATCGATTGGCTCAATGAGAAACTAGGCGGCGTCTGCAACTGGCTCGTGCTCGCCGCCTGCGTCGTGAGCGCCGCCAACGCGATGATCCGCTACGCGTTCGGCTACTCTTCCAACGCCTGGCTTGAGCTGCAATGGTACATGTTCGCCGTGTTCGTGATGTTCGGCGCCTCCTATACGTTCAAGAAGAACGAGCATGTTCGGGTTGAGATTCTGTATCTGATGCTGTCCGAGCGTGGCCAGCTCAAGCTCGACCTGATTGGCACGCTGTTTTTCCTTATCCCTTCCTGCCTGCTGCTCAGCTATCTGTCATGGCCGTTCTTCATGCAGGCCTTCGTCGTCGGTGAAACCTCGAGCAATGCCGGTGGCCTGCTGCGCTGGCCGATCAAGCTCGTCGTTCCCGTGGGCTTCGTTTTCCTGGCGCTGCAGGGCGTCTCCGAGGTGATCAAGCGCATCGCTGCACTGAAGGGTTATGTCGTGATCGATGCGAAGTACGAGAGGCCTACCCAATGATCACGCTGGAGATGATGCCGCCGCTAATGTTCGGCGGCTTGATTCTGGCCATGCTGATCGGCTTTCCAGTGGCCTTCACGCTGGCCGCGCTCGGCCTGTCGTTCGGCTTCCTGTCGATCTATCTCGGCTTCTTCGACATGAACTTCCTGCAGGCCATTCCGGGCCGCATCTTCGGCAGCGTGCTATCCAACGAATTGCTGCTCGCTATTCCCTTCTTCACCTTCATGGGCGCTATTCTCGAGCGCTGCGGCCTGGCCGAAGACATGCTGGATTCGATGGGGCAGTTGTTCGGCCCGATCCGCGGCGGCCTCGGCTATTCCGTCATCATCGTCGGCTTCATCCTCGGCGCGATCACCGGCACGGTGGCGGCGCAGGTCATCGCCATGGCGCTGATCTCGATGCCCGTGATGCTGCGCTACGGCTATAATGTCCGCTACATCACCGGCGTGCTCGCCGCATCCGGCACCATCACCCAGCTGGTGCCGCCCTCGCTGGTGCTGATCGTGATGGCCGACCAACTCGGCAAGTCGGTCGGTGACATGTATCTCGGCGCTTGGGGACCGTCGGTACTCCAGATCGCCCTGTTCGCGGGCTACACGTTCTTTCTGAGTATATTTCTGCCCCATCACGTCCCGGCCGTGCCCAGGGACGCGCTCACGCTGCGGGGCTGGCCGCTCTGGCGCAAATGCCTGATGGGCATCATTCCCTCCGCCGTGCTGATCTTCGTCGTGCTGGGTACCATGATGCTCGGCCTGGCGACGCCGACCGAAGCCGGCGCGATGGGCGCCATCGGCGCGATCGTCCTTGCCGCGATCCACCACAAGGATCTGAGCGGCACGGGGCACAAGATGCTCCTGATCGGCATCGCCGCCATCGGCGTCGCCGTGATCATCGGAATGCTGATCGGCGAAGGCAAGTTGATGAAGCTGACCTTCGCGGTGGTCTATCTCGCCGTGGTCTGGCTCTGCCTCGAAGCCGTCCGCATCCCGGACCTGCGCGACCTGATCAAGCAGGGCTACGAGTCGACGATGCGCCTCTCCACCATGGTGGTGTTCATCCTGATCGGGTCGACCTGCTTCTCGGTGGTGTTCCTCGGCGTTTCCGGCGGCGTCTGGCTCGAGCACCATCTGACCTCGCTGCCCGGCGGCGTCTGGGGCTTCCTGATCTTCATCAACCTCTTCATCTTTTTCCTGGCGTTCTTCCTCGACTTCTTCGAGATCGCCTTCATCATCCTGCCGATGGTGGCGCCGATCGCGCAGAAGGTGCTGGCGCCCGTGGTGGGACCGGATGCCGCGCTGATCTGGTTCGGCGTCATGCTCTGCGTCAACATGCAGACATCGTTCCTGCATCCGCCGTTCGGTTTCGCGCTGTTCTATTTGCGCGGCGTTGCGCCGAAGGAGGTAAAGAGTTCCGACATCTATTGGGGGGCGCTGCCCTGGATCGGCCTGCAGGCGATCATGGTGGCGATCGTGATCGCTTTTCCCGTCACGGTGACGGCTCTGCTCGACAGGCCGCCCGACCTCGATCTCAGCAAGGTCAAGATCGTGGTGCCGGAAATCGAGCTGCCGCCGCTGGATTTCGGTCCTCGGAAGCAATAGCGAGCGCAGGCCCAGGCAGGCCGGCGCTCCGGGCGCCGGACACTGCTGACTCACAGAGGCTAATTCCCTTTCAATATCAACAAACTTCCAATTGACGAGGGCCACGCCCGCTGGTTTGGTGCGAAGGCTTCATGCTAGCCCGGCTGGACAGGCCGCTGCGCCCTAAGGGCGCCGTCAAGACAGCAGATGCGAATTGGGGAGGGTTACCGTTGCAAGCGCTCTTGAAACTGAGCCGTGGAATTGACGCGTTCACGAGGTGGACGGGCAAGCGCCTGGCGTGGCTAATTCTGGTTGCCGTCGTGATATCGGCCGTCAATGCCATTTTGCGCAAGACGTTCGACATTTCATCCAATTCGTGGCTGGAGCTTCAATGGGTGCTTTTCAGCATCGTCTTTCTGCTTATGCTCGCCATGGACGTTGCTGGACAACGAACACATCCGGATCGACATCGTCAGCAATGCGCTGCCGAAGACCGCACGTAACGTGATCGATGTCGTTGGACACACATTCTTTCTGATGCCGCTATGCATCGTCATGATCATCACCGGCGGCCCGTTCTTCATGCGCTCGTTCGAGGTCAACGAGCAATCGGGCAACGCAGGCGGGCTTCCGCAATGGCCGGCCAAATCGCTGGTCATCATCGGATTCGCGTTCCTGCTGGTTCAGGGCATTTCCGAACTGATCAAGCGCATCGCCGTGATGCGCGGCCTTATTCCGGATCCACACGCATCACAGGTGCACGCGCTCGAGGCCGAGGTCGAACACCTCGTCGAGGCGATCGAAAAACGCTGATCGCGCAGGCGCGGTGGCAGAGGACAAGAGATGACAGCCTTTCTTATCGCCAACATGGCGCCAATCATGTTCGCGTCGCTGGTGATCATGCTGCTGCTTGGCTATCCGGCGGCATTTTCGCTCGGTGCGGTCGGCCTGCTTTACGCCATCGTCGGCATCGAGCTTGGAGAGTTCCGGCCCGGACTTCCTGCAAGCGCTTCCCGAGCGCGTTTACGGCGTGATGAACAACGACACGCTGCTCGCGATCCCGTTCTTTACGTTCATGGGATTGGTGCTGGAGCGATCCGGCATGGCCGAGGACTTGCTCGATACCATCGGGCAGTTGTTCGGCACCATCCGCGGCGGCCTCGCCTATGCCGTCGTGTTCGTCGGCGCCCTGCTCGCGGCGACGACCGGCGTCGTTGCCGCTTCCGTGATCTCGATGGGCCTGATCTCGCTGCCGATCATGTTGCGCTATGGCTACGACCGCCGGATGGCGACCGGCATCATCGCGGCCTCCGGCACGCTGGCGCAAATCATTCCGCCCTCGCTGGTGCTGATCGTGATGGCCGACCAGCTCGGCAAGTCGGTCGGCGACATGTACGAAGGCGCCTTCATCCCGGGCATGGTGCTTGCGGGCCTGTATGCCGGATATGCCTTTCTCGTGACGTTGATCTTCCCGAAGGCGGCTCCGGGGCTGCCGGCGGAGGCCATTGGCTTCCGGGAAAAGGACGGCAGCCGCGGCCTGCTTTCGCTCGGCGTGCTCACGCTGGCCAGCGTGGTTTTCGGCTGGTTCATGATGCGCCATTCCGAGACGCACGGCGCCGATTACGTCGTGCTGAGCATGTTCTATGGCATCCTGTTCGCGTTCTTCGTGGCGGTGCTGAATTGGGTGAATCGACAAGCTTACCGGGTTCCGCTTCCTGTCGGCGATGGCGCAACAAACGACGTTTGTCATGGTGCCGCCGCTGTTCCTGATCTTCCTTGTGCTCGGCACGATCTTCATCGGCATCGCGACCCCGACCGAGGGCGGCGCGATGGGCGCTGCCGGCGCGATCATTCTCGGCGCCGCCAAGCGACGGCTAAGCTGGGACCTGATCCGGCAGGCCACGGAATCGACCGCGAAGCTTTCCGCCTTCGTCGTCTTCATCCTGATCGGTGCGCGCGTGTTCTCGCTGACCTTCTACGGCGTGAACGGCCACGTATGGGTCGAGCATCTGCTGACGTCCCTGCCCGGCGGCCAGGTCGGCTTCCTCATTTTCGTCAACGCGCTCGTCTTCGTTCTTGCCTTCTTCCTCGATTTCTTCGAACTCGCCTTCATCATCATCCCGCTGCTCGGGCCGGTGGCGGAAAAACTCGGCATCGACCTGATCTGGTTCGGCGTGATCCTCGGCGTCAACATGCAGACGTCGTTCATGCATCCGCCGTTCGGGTTCGCGTTGTTCTATTTGCGCTCGGTGGCACCAAAGGAATCGTACCTCGATCGTGTGACCGGCAAGCGCATGGATCCTGTCACGACCGGCCAGATCTATTGGGGCGCCGTGCCGTTCGTCGTGATCCAGGTCATCATGGTGCTGCTGGTAATCGTGTTCCCGCAGATGGTGATGCACTACAAGGGCACGGCATCGACGGTCGATCCGAACACGATCAAGATCGAGGTACCGCAGATCGAGATGCCGCCGCTGGATTTTGGACAGCCGAAGCAATAGCGGCGCACGGCCCGCCGAACCGCAGCACATCGGCGCCGCAAAAAGCCCGGCCTCTCAACGAGGCCGGGCCGGTTCTTGCACTGTCGAAGCTGGATCAGCCGCGGCGTGCGCGAGCGGATCATGAAGCTGTCATAGGTGTACTCGGCAACCTGCCACCACAGATACTGGTCGGAGCGGTAGGCCTGCATCGCGTCGATCGACTTCTTGAAGTCGGCGTTCTTGGCCGAGATTTCGCCCCACAATTCGTTGGTCGCCTTCAGGCAGGCTTCCAGCACTTCGTTGGTGAACGGACGCAGCTGCGTGCCGCCGGCCACCAGACGCTTCAGCGCGGTCGGATTCTGCATGTCGTAACGCGCGTTCATCCAGGTATTGGCGTTGCGCGCACGCATTGGTCAGGATCGCCTGGTAGTTCTTCGGCAGCGCATTCCACTTCTCGAGATTGACGAAGGAGTGGACCGTCGGACCGCCTTCCCAGAAGCCCGGATAGTAGTAGTACTTCGCGACCTTGGCGAAGCCGAGCTTTTCGTCGTCGTAGGGACCGACCCACTCGGCCGCGTCAATGGTGCCCTTTTCGAGCGCCGGATAGATGTCGCCGCCGGCGAGCTGCTGCGGCACCACGCCGACCTTCTGCAGGACCTGACCGGCGATGCCGCCGATGCGCATCTTGAGGCCCGACAGGTCGGCAACCGTCTTGATCTCCTTGCGGAACCAGCCGCCCATCTGGGTGCCGGTGTTGCCGGTGGGGAAACCGATCACGCCGAACTTCTTGAAGAACTCGTTGCCGAGCTGCCTCGCCGCCGCCCTGGTACCACCAGGAATTCGTCTGGCGCGCGTTGAGGCCGAACGGGACCGAGGCGTAGATCGCAAAGGTCGGGTCCTTGCCGACGTAGTAATAGGAGACGGTGTGGCACATCTCGACGGTGCCGTTGGAGGTCGACATCGAGCGCCTGCAGACCCGGCGCGAGTTCGCCGGCCGCGAACACCTGAATCTGGAACTTGTTGTCGGTCATCTCGGCGACGTATTTCGACACCTGCTCAGCGCCGCCATAGATGGTGTCGAGCGACTTCGGAAAGCTCGACGTCAGGCGCCATTTGATCTCAGGCGATGATTGCGCGATCGCCGGCGAGGCAACGGCTGTCGCGGCAGCACCGGCCGCTGAAACCTTCAAAAAATCACGACGCTTCATTCAAGTCTCCTTAAGACGGGCGTTTCCCAATTCCTCGAGCACGTCCTCCGGCGGGCGAATTCCACGTCATCCGGGGCGCTCTGGCGGGGCGGCTTTAACACGGAAGTCGGCTGTCGAAAACGCGACAAAGGCATGACTGCACTGATTAAACCAAAGTCTTAGAGAGCCGGGATAAAGGCCCGTCAGGCCGCGGCGATGGCGCCCTGGAGCTGGTCGCGGACCTTGGTCCCGATGGCCCGGTAGATCGCGGCATGCGGACCGTCCGGGTCGCTTGCCACCACCGGGTTACCGTCATCGGAGGTGGTCCTGATCGACATGTGCAGCGGGATCTCGCCCAGGAACGGGACACCCAGCCGCTCCGCCTCGTGCCGCGCGCCGCCATGACCGAAGATGTCCGAGCGCGTGCCGCATTCGGGGCACTGGAAGTAGCTCATGTTCTCGACGATGCCGAGCACCGGCACGTTGACCTTCTTGAACATCGCAAGCCCCCGCCGCGCGTCGATCAGCGAGAGATCCTGCGGGGTCGAGATGATCACCGCGCCCTTCAGCGGCACATTCTGCGCCAGCGTCAATTGCGCATCGCCGGTGCCGGGCGGCATGTCGACGACCAGAATATCGAGCGTGCCCCACGCCACGTCGCGCAGCATCTGGGTGATCGCCGACATCACCATCGGCCCGCGCCAGATCATCGCGGTGTCTTCCTCGACCAGGAAGCCGATCGACATGATGGCAAGGCCGAAACGCTGGATCGGAATCATCTTCCTGTTGTCGTCGAGTTGCGGCTTCTCATGGATGCCGGTCAGCCGCGGCACCGACGGGCCGTAAATGTCGGCATCGAGCAGGCCGACGCGCAGGCCGAGGTCGCGCAGACCGAGCGCCAGGTTGAGCGCAGTGGTCGACTTGCCGACGCCGCCCTTGCCCGAGGCCACCGCGATGACGGCGGCGACGCCCGGGATCTCCGCCTGTTTCGACATCGGCGACGCCGCGCCTTGCGGCGGGCGGTGCGCGGCGACCGGCTGCACGCCGGGAGAATGTGAATGCGCATGCCGATGCGGCGCAGGCGCTGACGGCGGCGAGCCGGGCTTGCGCTCGGCCGTCAGCGCGATCATCGCTGCGGTGACGCCCGGAATCGCGCGCACGGCGGCCTCGGCCTGCGCGCGCACGCTTTCCCAGGCGCGGGCTTCCGCGGCGTCGACATTGATGGAGAAGAACACCTTGCCGTCGGTGACCGAGATCGCCGACAGCACGTTGGCATTGGTCAAGGGCACGCCACGCGGCGAGGCCACCTGCTTAAGGGAATCGAGAACCTGTTGCTGCGTAACGCTCACTCGCGCATCTCCTGAAGCCGTTTCGGTTCTGAGTGAGAACCGGGCTCTGCTCTCTTGTATTGACGCGCTTTCTTGACGCGTCCTGCTCCACCTCGGAGCTTGTCCGAGGCGGGAGCTCGTCCGAAAACCATTACGTCAGTCCGATGCGACCCATAGAGCGGTTCAGCGCAAAAGGCTACCTCGCTCCCACGTCGTCCGTGCGCATCGGTCGGCGCCGAAGCGCCCTGCTCCTTGGCAGCCTCGTAGTTCAGCTCGATCATGACACCGTTGGGGTCATTGACGAAGATCTGCCAGAGCTCACCGCCCGGAACCTGCCGGGAGTCGTAGGCCATGCCCTTCTGCTCCAGCCGTTGCTTCATGCCGTCAAAGCCGTAGCTGGCAAACGCGACATGGTGGACGACGCCGGAATCGGGCTTCTGCGGTTCCTCGGTCTTGGAGATATCGACGAGGTGCACCACCGCCTTGCCCTCGCTGTACATCCACGCCCCCGGAAAGGCAAAGTTCGGCCGGGCGCCCTTTTCCAGGCCCAGAACGTCTTCATAGAACCGGACCGTATCGGCAAGGTTACGGGTCCGGATGTTGAAATGGTCAAGCACGCCCACGCTCATGCCCATGCGATGTCACTCCCTTTTTTGTGAGGTTCTTCAGACCCCTCATCCTAGCACAAATCCGGCCCCGCCCGCCAAACGAAGGCGTTGCCCTGCCCTGCGCAGCTTGTATGGTGCGGCTCCCTCAAGAACACCCGTCCGGCCAGCCCAATGTCGCCGGCAAAACTTCAAGGTATCGCACATGGCTAAAGTCGCTTTTCTCGGTCTCGGCGTCATGGGTTTCCCCATGGCGGGACATCTGGTGAAAAAGGGCGGCCACGAGGTGACCGTGTACAACCGGACCGGCGCCAAGGCCAAGGAATGGGCGGACAAGTTCGGCGGCAAGACCGCCGCGACGCCGAAGGCCGCCGCCGAAGGCCAGGATTTCGTGATGTGCTGCGTCGGCAACGACAATGACCTGCGCGCGGTCACGATCGGCACTGACGGCGCCTTCGCCGGCATGAAAAAGGGCGCCACCTTCGTCGACCATACCACCGCCTCCGCCGAAGTGGCCCGCGAGCTCGACGCCGCCGCCACCAAGGCAGGCTTCAAGTTCATCGACGCGCCGGTGTCCGGCGGCCAGGCGGGTGCGGAAAACGGCGTGCTGACGGTGATGTGCGGCGGCAAGGAAGACGTCTATGCCGCGGCCGAGCCGATCATCGCCGGCTCCTACGCGCGGATGTGCAAACTGCTCGGGCCTGCCGGCGCCGGCCAGCTCACCAAGATGGTCAACCAGATCTGCATCGCAGGCCTGGTCCAGGGCTTGTCCGAGGGCCTTCATTTCGCAAAGAAGGCGGGGCTCGACGTTACGGCCGTGGTCGAGACCATCTCCAAGGGCGCGGCGCAGTCCTGGCAGATGGAGAACCGCTACAAGGCCATGAACGACGGCAAGTTCGATTTCGGCTTTGCGGTCGAATGGATGCGCAAGGACCTCTCGATCTGCATCGCCGAGGCCCGCCGCAACGGCGCCAACCTGCCGGTGACCGCGCTGGTCGATCAGTTCTACGCCGAGGTCGAGAAGATGGGCGGCAAGCGCTGGGATACGTCGAGCCTGATGGCCCGGCTGGAGCGGTGAGTTAAAAAAGCCGGTTAAGATCTGAGAACACGCCCCGCTTCTCGTCCCGTCAGAAGCGGGGTTCCGCCTGCCCGACAGGTTAATTTTAACTTCCCGTTAACGGATATTTTTAGCTCTTTAAGTCATCGCTTAATGATTTAGCGCCACAGATAGACAGTGCAAAAAGCCCGCGCGGTTCGCGGGCAGGATTTGTGTTGTTTGATGAGTAACCCCGCAGAAAAGCCTGAGGTTGTCCAGCTTCCGGCAGAGGCGCCGGTCACGCAGCCGGTCAACACCCGGCGCGTGGCGGCGCAGCGGGTGCGCGAGGCGCGGGACCGGTTAACGTCATCGAGCGGCACCCGCCCGGCCTTCGATACCGAATTGCTCCGGCAATACGCCCAGACCCGGGTATCGGCCTCTTTTGTCGTCATGCTGCTGGTGGTCTCGACCGGCGTGCTGTTCGGCCTCTGGAAGGCCGCCGTGCCGGCCACGGTCTGGACCGTCGGCATGCTCTGCATCCATGCCGCCATCATCCTCAATTGCAGGCGCTTCCTCGGCGAGCAGCCCACGCTCGCGGCAACGCGCAAATGGCAGACCCGGTTCGTGCTGCTCGACTTGCTCTACGGCCTGAGCTGGACGGCGATCCTGCTGCATCCGGCCGGCATCGACACCGTCTCGAACACCATGATGATGTTCCTGATGCTGCTGGTGATCGCGGTGTCGAGCATGCTGGCGGCGACGCTGCCCATTGCCGCGATGGCGGCGACCGCACCGGTGACGGCGGCGATCGCGCTCAATTTCGTGATGGGCGGAACCTTCGACAATTACGCCCTCGCGCTGCTTGCGGTCGCCGCCGAAGCCTATTTCGGCCTGCTTGCCCATCAGCTCCATTCGACGACGCTGGCGACGCTGGAAGCGCGCGCCGAAAAGGACGCGCTGATCGGCGAGCTCGAACAGGCCAAGGCGATCTCGGACGAAGCGCGGCACCGCGCCGAATCCGCCAACGTCGCCAAGTCGCGTTTTCTGGCGCAGATGAGCCATGAGCTGCGAACGCCGCTGAACGCCATCCTCGGCTTCTCCGAGGTGATGAAGAGCGAAATTTTCGGCGCGCACGCCGTGCCCGTGTACAAGGAATATTCCGCCGACATCCATAATTCGGGCGTTCACCTGCTCAATCTCATCAACGAGATTCTCGATCTGTCGCGGATCGAGGCCGGCCGCTACGAACTGAACGAGGAAGCGGTGTCGCTGGTGCACGTCGTGGCCGACTGCCACCATCTGTTGAAGCTGCGCGCGACCAGCCGCGGCATCACCATCCACGAGGTGTTCGAGCAGGGCATGCCCCGGATCTGGGGCGACGAGCGCGCCACGCGCCAGGTGGTGCTCAATTTGCTGTCCAACTCGATCAAGTTCACCCCGCAGGGCGGCGATATCTGGCTGAAGGTGGGCTGGACCGCTTCCGGCGGGCAATATCTCAGCGTCAAGGATACCGGCTCCGGCATTGCCGAGGATGAAATCCCGGTCGTGCTGGCGTCGTTCGGCCAGGGCTCCAACTCGATCAAATCGGCCGAACAGGGCGCAGGCCTGGGCCTGCCGATCGCCAAGAGCCTGATCGACATGCATGGCGGCACCTTTACGCTGAAATCGAAGCTGCGCATCGGCACCGAAGTGATCGTCACCTTCCCGCCGGAGCGCGTGATGAGCGCGCTGGCGCCGATGGCCGAGGAGGCCCCGCCCCTGCAGCCGGATCCTACCGTCACCGCGACCGCCGACGACAAGCGGCGGGCGCGTCAAAAGCCGATCATGAGTGCAGGAACCGGGTTGTGACCGAAGCGCTTGCGCTAACGACGCAAACCATTTCACTATCGATAAATGAGCAAAGAAACGCCGTGTATCGCAGTCTGTATGATGGACCCCAAAACCAAACTCTGCTTCGGCTGCGGACGAACGTTGCCGGAGATCGCGCGCTGGCACCGCATGGAGACCGCGGAGCGATTAGCCGTGATGGAAGGGCTTGCCGCGCGCATGGCGGAGGCCGGCCTCCTGCAGATGCCGCCCCGCGCCGAGCGCGGCTGATCCCGGGACGATTCTTGGGACGAACCGGCGGAGGCACACTGTGATCCGCGTCATGCTCGTTCTGGCGATGCTCGCCGCCACCGCCGGCGCCGTCGTCGCCTATGGCGATCCGGACCAGATCGCGCGCGCCAGCAATTCGGTCACGAAAATGCTGCGGCAACGCAGCCTGGAGCCGGCGCCCGCCGTGCAGATCGCGCGTGGCAAGGCCGGCGAATTCGCACTGCATGCCAAGATCAACGGCGTCAAGGCGCCGATGGTGATCGACACCGGCGCGACGTCGGTGGTGCTGACCTGGGAGACGGCGAAGGCGATCGGCCTGCCGATCGAGATGCTCGAGTACAATGTCGACGTCGAAACCGCCGGCGGCCACACCAAGGCGGCGCGGCTGACGCTGGATCGCCTCGCGGTCGGCGGCCTCGTCGAGAAATCGATTCCGGCGCTGGTGGTGCCGCGCGGGCAGATGAAGACCAACCTGCTCGGCATGAGCTTCCTGGATCGGCTGGAAAGCTGGGGCGTGCAGGCCGACAAGGTGATGCTGCACGGCTATCCGGACGTCGCAGGCCGGAGCAAGCGCCGCGCCGCGGCGAACTAGAGCGGGATGGGTTGCACCGCAAGGCCCAGACACAAAATCGCGAAAACAACCCCATGCAAAGTAGAATGGGCCCCGGCTCGCCGCACTCACGCCGCTTTCATCCCGAGTACCGGATGGTCTTCACGCCGCGGCCAACGCCGCCGGACGGTCCTCGACCCGCGCGATGGCATCGCGCAGCACGTCGACGCCGGCGCCCGGCCTGACGCCGTTCTCCGCCAGATGGCGGCGGAAGGCGCGCGCACCGGGGACGCCGTGAAACGCGCCGACGAAGTGCCGCGTCATCGAATGCAGTCGCGCGCCCTGCGCGAGCTGGTCCTCGATGTAGGGAAGCATCGCCTCGAAGACGTCCTTCATGGTGGCGCACGGCGCCGCCTCGCCGAACAGTTTTGGATCGACATCGAGCAGACGCCACGGCTCCTGATAGGCCGCCCGCCCCAGCATCACGCCGTCGACATGGTCGAGATGCCGCGCAGCCTCGGCGATACTGCCGATGCCGCCGTTGATGATGACGGGAACGTCCGGCAGTGCGGCCTTGAGCCGGTAGACCCTGTCGTAATCGAGCGGCGGGATGTCGCGGTTTTGCTTCGGCGACAATCCGTTGAGCCAGGCTTTTCGGGCATGCACGACAAGCGCGTCCGCGCCGGCCGAGACCACGCCGCGCGCCAGCTCGTCGAGCGCGACTTCCGGATCCTGGTCGTCGATGCCGATCCGGCATTTGACCGTGACGGGAATTTTGACCGCGCGCTTCATGGCGGCAACGCCTTCGGCGACCAGCGCCGGCTCCGCCATCAGGCAGGCGCCGAAGCGGCCGTCCTTCACCCGGTCGGACGGACAGCCGACATTGAGATTGATTTCGTCGTAGCCAAAGTCCTCACCAATCTTCGCAGCCGTAGCGAGATCAGCCGGGTCCGAGCCGCCGAGCTGCAGCGCCACCGGATGCTCGCTTGAATCGAAGCCAAGCAGCCGCCTGCGGTCGCCATGAATAATGGCGCCGGTCGTCAGCATCTCCGTGTAAAGCCGCGCGCGCCGGCTCATCAGACGGTGGAAGACGCGGCAATGCCGGTCGGTCCAGTCCATCATCGGGGCGACGGAGAAAAGAAAATCGTAAGATTTCGTAATTTTTTCGCTCATTTCAGCTACTTAGGCAGATTTCCGAGTTTTCCGTTGCAGTTCGTTTTTTAGCCATTTTCTCCCGTTTTTGTGCTCCTGGTACTGCCGCGCAGTACCGAAGACGTCCATGCAGTACCGAAAACGGAGCTCTCCGAGATGGGAACGGTAGTCCTACGCAAACGAAGCGATGGCTCTACAGGATATCAAGCCCAGCTCCTTATCAAGCGAGCTGGCAAGATCGTACATCGGGAAAGTAGGACGTTCGATCGGCGACAGGCTGCCTCTGCTTGGCTCGAAAAACGGGAGAAGGAACTTGCCAAACCCGGCGCGCTCGAACGTCTCGAAGCACCGGACCCTACTCTAACCGCCGTCATCGACCGCTACACAGATGAATCGATAAAGAAGATTGGGCGCACGAAGGCGCAAGTTCTGCGAACGATCAAGAACTACGACATAGCAAACAAGAGGTGTTCTGAAATCACAAGCACCGACGTAGTAGCATTTGCAAATGAACTGATACTAAAAGTCGCTCCGTCGACCGTCGGCAACTATCTTTCACATTTGGGCGCGGTTTTTGCCGTGGCCAAGCCTGCATGGGCATATCCACTTGATCAGACTGCAATGAAGGACGCCTTTGTAGTCGCGAAGCGTCTTGGTATTGCAAGCAAGAGCCGCGAGCGTGATCGGCGTCCGACCCTCGAAGAGCTCGACAAGATCCTCGAGTATTTCGGCGAACGGCTGAAGCGCCGACCGTCCTCCATTCCGATGCAGAAGATCATTGGCTTTGCGATATTTTCAACGCGTCGCCTGCAGGAGATTACGCGGATCTCATGGAAGGATCTTGACGCGGGAGGAAGCCGCGTCTTGGTCCGGGATATGAAGAACCCCGGAGAGAAGATCGGGAATGACGTATGGTGCGATCTTCCGCCGGAAGCGCTTCGGATAATCCTCTCAATGCCGAAGACGCACGAAGAAGAAATCTTTCCGTATTGCGGCGACACCATTGGAACCAATTTCACGCGGGCATGCCAATTCCTAGAGATCATTGACTTGCATCTGCATGATCTTCGCCACGATGGCATTTCAGGGCTATTCGAAACCGGCCGGAACATTCCTCAAGTAGCTGCCGTGTCGGGCCATCGTTCTTGGACGAGTCTCAAGCGTTATACGCACTTGCGTCAAACCGGCGACAAATATGCGGGATGGAAGTGGCTCTCCGTGCTGATAAGCCCCACTAGCTCTGCCCGCGCTTCACCGAAGCACGGCTCTGTTGAAGACTTTACGACTGTAGATCCGACGCTCGCGTGACGCGCCGGGCGATCATCGGGCTGCAAGTGTCGGAGGCTAAGGCCATAGATTGAAGCGGGTGAAGGGAATCAAACCCTCGCATTCAGCTTGGAAGTCGGGCGCTTTCGCGAGATTCTTCAATGGCTTTTCCGACAAATCACAGCCAAACACCCCTGGAAATCAAAAGACAAATTTGCGCTGTCGGAACGACCTTTAGGCTGTTCCTGCAGACGCCGCACTGGTTGCGTACTGCACATGCGGGCAGTCCTGCCCCGTGTGGTCCGAGCGGAAGCTAGCCACCCGGCCTCGGTCGGCCGCCCACGCGTGCGGTAAGCCAAAGGCTCACAACGAGGACATCGGCACCGACATGCTGGGATGAAGCGATAGAGGTACAGGCATTGTGACGTACTCCGAGAACACGACTTTTAATCATGGGGTCGAGGGTTCGAATCCCTCCGCACTCAACAATAAAAACAATGGCTTAGAACGTTTTTGAGGGAGACCTGCTTCCCAATTTTAACGCTGGGAAGCGGCAATGTGCCCCCACCGAACAACGACGTGCGGTCGAGCACGGGCTGCGGGAGGACGGGGCAGTCGAGCGTTGTTTACGAAGCCGTTGCCAGACGCCTCATCGAAATTGCAAAGTCAGGCGAGCGTGATCCGCAGCAGCTAAGGGATAGCGTGCTGACTGCTGTCGGTCACAAACGGCTCACACCGCTACCACCGCGTAACTAACTAGCCCTCAAGGTGTCAGCTTGATCATGTGGAGCGGCGGCGCGTAGTGGCTATCGCTCGATCTCCTTTTGCGGAGGCGCTTCTCTTCTCTTTCGCTTTTTCTTTTGCTCGATGAACCACAACCACGCAAAACCAATGGCGAAGGTCACCATCACGATCAAGATGGCGTAGTCTAGCATCGGAGTTGTCCTAAGCTAATGACTAATCGCGGCGCGAAGTTCCGCATCTGTAATGCCCAATGACACCAACAACGAGAAATTCGAAAGCTTCTAGCGAAAGTTAGAAGGCATCAGCGCTAGCAAGTCATTCCAGTCGCACACCTGCGGACGGCTCGTCGGGTCTGCCGAACCGTGGTCCTTGCTACGCACACGCCGTTAACACGTGTCCTCCCCGCGCCGCAGGCAGCCGCGACTTCCGTGATCAGGCTGTCCGGCTGAGGAATAGGCGCAGGTGTCATAGCTTGCGCCGATACCGCAACCGATAAGGCGAAGCCAGCAATCGCGATCAACCTGATCATTCTGTACCTCCTTAAACCGTCCGATAACCTCGACTTCTCACAGCGGAGGACAGTCCAGCTATCGTGTTCAAGCAGTACAAGCTTCCGGCGGTGGTCGTCCCGAAGGCTTGAGGTAGATCAAGGTCTCTGCGACGGTCGGGCCGGATCGTCACCGATCTCAGGGCGAATCAAGGATTAGTGTTCCGGCAGTTGCGGTGTGGGAGTGCGATCCTCATAGGGGGTGGATCATCGTTCAACTGCTCGCCGAGCCAACCGCTTCGTTATCGGCTTCCAAATGGCCCAAGTTGCTGTGGTGAAGGTTCAATCCAGGGCATGCGTATGGGACGTTATATCGACGAAATCTTGCAGCCCGGCGAAAGGGTGCTGTATTCCACCAACGAGCACTGGATGTTCTTTCTTCCGGCAATCGCGGCGTGGATCGTGGCGGTCGCATTTCTGGTGCTATGGCGCTTAGTCACTGGCGACGCGCTGATGTTGTTTTGCTTGGCATTGGCGGCGGTCGCTGGGCTTGCGGCCTTGTACTGGACGGCGACGGCTTGGTTCCACCGTTGGACCACCGAGACCGACGTCTCCAACATGCGGGTCGTCCACAAGACCGGCTTCATCAAGCGGCGGACCTTCGAGATCAGCCTCGACAAAGTCGAAAGCGTCGACGTCAACCAGAGCATTCTTGGCCGCCTTATGAACTACGGCGACGTCACCATTCAGGGCGTCGGCGAGCGCACGCAAACCATTTCCACCATTGCCTCGCCGCTCGCGTTTCGCAGCGCCATCACGACAAGGCCAGTTGGCATATAAATCACGGCATGGTGCGACAGGCACCGCCTTCCTCAACAAAAATGCTGCTTCACGACGAAATTTTCACGCCTTATCGTCGGAGCGGCCCGCCCTTCGCAACCAATAATGATCCCAAAGCTCTCGGTGAGTTTGGGTGTGAGAACATTCGTGAAGTTTGGCCTTATTGGATCGCCTGCCAATGCACGATGCACCTAAAAAAGCCCCGGACAATGCCGGGGCTAAGGTGCTTCCTGCTGGAGAAGCGTTGATCAGTAACGGGCCGCGATTGGCGCCCCATAACCGCCGAAGCGGTAGTTGAAGCGCAAGGTGACCATATCCACATCCTGAGTGATCCGGTTGTTGACAAAAGCGGCGTTAACCGGATTGACGATCGAGAATGAATTATTGGCATCGCCCATAAACAGATGGTCGTATTCAAGACCGACCGACCAGTTCGGTGCGAAGCCGTACTCAAATCCAACACCCACGACGCCGCCCCAACGGGTCGAGCTGGCTGAGGCGAGCTCAATGCCGGTAAGCGTGTCGAGGATGCTAAAGCGGTTGCTCGTCACCGCCGCGCCGCCCTTTACGTAAAATAGCGCTGCGTTCCAGGCGTAGCCGATCTGGCCGGTAAAGAGGCCGATGCCATCGGTTTTGGTGCGAGTGGAGAACGACGGATCGAACAGGCTGACGCGCTGGTTGCTGAAATCCGCCCAATCGCCCTGGGCTTCCACGCCAAACACCCATTGATTGGCTTGCCAGCGATAACCGATCTGGCCGCCGATGAGGCCTCCGGACCGCTCGCGGCACCCGCTTGCGACGGCAAAGCCAGTCACATCAAGGAAATCCCAGCAATTGCGGGTCTGACCCCAGCCACCATTGCCGCCGATATAGAAGCCGGTCCAGTCATAAATCGGAGCTAACACCGGCGCGGGTGGCCGTGCCTTGACAGCCATGTCGGCGGCAGAGGCAGGAGCGCCCATTCCGAGAGCAAGCAAGCCAACAGTCCCCAGCAAAAACTTCTTCATCGCAATTTCTCCATCCCGTCGCCTTGTCGCGACCGCCAAGTTGATTTTGCACTTCCGAATGCAACTGTTAGTAGTCTGCATGATTTTCCCGGAAATGGCGTAACTTGTTGGCAACAGTACGTTTTTGAAACATGGCAGACGCGTGTCAGAACTATGGACTGAGAAGCCTTTATGTCAGCGCGATGCACTTCACGAGAAATCCGAGTTCATCGCCTAGCGTGCGCCATGTTTCAGCGCCCGCCGCTTAATCCAAACGCAACGGCGCGCCTCAGTCCCGGATCGCGCAATGGAGGACACGCCCACTCCTGCACGCAGTAGCGGCTCCATTTGCTCGCGCATCGCGCGGCAGCGATCCAATTCAGCCTGCCAGTCGATTGGACGGGCTTGTGCGACCGGCGCAAGCGCCAGCAGAATTATTGCAGCCTGTATTTGCTTCATGTCCAGCGTCACCCTACTGAGTCAAATGCGGGGCGCGCCGGTTTGGCAGACATGCCGAGAGCGCTTCTTAGGCGCGCGGTCGCAATCGTTTCAACCCGGCATATCAGGAGGGGAAGCCGCTACCGCTGCCTTGGCCTCTGCTCAATGCCGCCTGCAACGCGGCTTCCTTCGTGTGGTCGAGAGAAGTTTTCAGTACCGTTCCGCCTTCGCCTTTGAGCCTCTCGAGGACCTTGTCCGCCGTGACTTTGCGCACCAGCACGAAGAGCGCTGCGGTTCCGGGTTGAACGGCGGCAGCTGTCTCTTTCATCCATTTGTCGTTGATGCCGACATCTGTCAAATATCCGCTGAGCGTGCCGGACGCTGCGCCAAGGGCAGCGCCAGCCAGCGGCATCAAAAAGATCAGGCCAATCATCGTTCCCCAAAAGGTGCCAGTAACCGCACCGGCAGCCGTGGTGTTGATCAGTTGATTTAGCTTGATGTTTCCGTTGCTGTCCTTCACGGCGATCACGGCATCGCCAAGTTCGATCAAATACTCCTTCTGCATGGCCAACAATTTTTGACGAACTTCCTCCGCCTTCGCCTCGGTTGGGAATGCAATTACGACAAGATCACTCATCAGTTCTGCTCCTCTAGGCTCTGCCGTTATTGTGATCTGGGCTGGGTCCGGTGTCTTCAAGCGGGCCGTATCACCCGGACGATCCAGATCAGCAAAACCGCGCCAATGAAGCCGGAAATCAGGTAGCCGATCCATCCCCCCAAGGCGATGCCGAAGTAACTCAAAATGGCGCTGGCAATCGCCGCACCGACAATGCCCAGCACAATATTCATGATCATCCCCATGCTACTCTTCATGAATTGCTCTGCAAGCCAGCCTGCAATCCCGCCAATGATGATGGCTGCTATCCAGCCCACTCCAGCGTCGCCCATCGCACTTCTCCTCGCAAAGGCGCACCATGCGCTCTTCGCACGTTGCGCCCAAGAAGTGGCTGACGGTTGATCTGTATCAACGGGGTGGTATTGAAGCAGTTTGCGTGTGTCCCGGCGGGTGGGCAGCGGCGAAGTCCGCTTATGTTCGAAGTCGGTTCCGACCGTCTCACAATCTACTTAACCGGACGATTTCACGGTTCGGCGGCATGTCTCGAACGCGCCAACAGGTGAAATTCGGAATGAAGTGGCCGCCAACTGAGGCGGCCTTACCGTAGGCCAATCCGGGCCACGGCCATTTCCGCGATTTCTCGCGGCTCGCTAGGACCTGACGCGCCGACCTCGATAACCTTGCGAGCGACCATATCGCAAAGCGGGTCATTACGATCAACCACGCCCAGCAAGTTGAGAGCGTGGTTGAAGGCCTTGTTCAAAAGCTCGATTTCTTCCGGTGCACGCTTGTCTTTCAGCATCCGATTGATTGGCATTGTCCCGCCCTCAGCCGACGCAACAAAAACCCGTACCTCTTCTTATAGCACCGAACTCTGCTGACGGTTGGAGAACTACGGAAGGAACCCTGACCCTTCAGGTCGCCAGCGTAACTCCTGGGTGAGTAATCCCGTTGGCGCTCGCGGTGGCAAATCCACGGTCCCAAGCGCATATTCCGGGGATGGTGACGATCGTCCAATGCAAATGCGGCGCTGAGTACAGACGCACTGAAGAGAAGTTCTTGGTGCCGCATACGGGTGACGCGATCTGCACGGTCTGCGGAGCCGCGCTAGAATCGTGGTCGGAAAGCACCCACGTTCCCATATATTATTGCACGTCCAGACAGAAAGCCGGAATGACTGGCGTGACGGACGAATCCTGTCCTCATGTCCGTTCAGGGGCATTTTCCAGGCTGTGCAAATGCAGTTCGGATCGTAGGTCTCCTCGCTGCATCAGGGGGCGGCGATTGAAGAGCCGGGTTGTGAGAGCTTTTGGACTAACAACGGAGGTCACAAGCGGATATTAGTATTTACCGCTCTTGCGACATGAGCAGGCTTATCCTTCTCCCTTTGCCATCTTCTTGAGCGTTGCAGTTTGCCGGAAGAAGTCTCTTTTTGGCTGAGCAGGGCTGCCAAGCACTTTCGCGCCTGCATCCACATCCGAAATGACGCCCGCCTGCGCCCCGATCTCCGCGCCTTGACCGATCCGAAGATGTCCGGCCATAGCCGCCTGCCCCCCGACGCGAACGAAATCCTCAAGCACGGTTGAACCCGAAATACCGACCTGTGCGACGATGACACAACACCGGCCGAGGATAACATTGTGGCCGATCTGGACGAGGTTATCGAGTCGGGAGCCGGCGCCGATCACCGTGTCTCGCGATGATCCTCGATCAATCGTACTATTCGCACCCACTTCGACGTCGTCTTCAAGGATGACTCGCCCAAGCTGGGGAACAGATAGAAATCCATCCGTGGTGGAGGCGAATCCAAACCCTTCCTGTCCGATCCGTGGCGCCGGGGTAGACGTAAACACGTGCTCCCAGAAGCGCATGGCTTAGACTCGCATGTGCGCCAATCCGGCAGTCCCGACCGACAATCACGCCGCTGCCGATAACCGCGCAAGGACCGATCCGACAGCTTGTTCCTATCTCTGCTCCGGCCTCAATCACGGACAGCGGCCCGACCTCCGCAGACGGATCGACGCGCGCCCCCTCTGCGACAATTGCGGACGGATGGATACCGGGAGACACTGGAGGCACGGGATAGAAGAGTGCAGCAACGCGCGCCCATGCCGCGTAGGGTTCGGTGGTCCGGATCGCCACTGTCCCAACAGGCACTCGCGCTGCCATATCAGGATGCACAATCACAGCACCGGCCGATGTCTGATCGAGTGCCGACGCATAACGTCGATTATCCAGAAAACTCACTTCATTCGGGCCAGCCGTTTGCAGGGGGGCCACACCATCGAGGGGCAGTTCGAGTTCATCCGCAACCCCGCGTGCCGTACTCGCAACAACTGCTAGCGAATATGGCCCACTTCGACGAAAGAACCTTGCGTTGCCCAAAGTTGCTTCGACCATCCGCGCTCCCAGCTACCGAACCGGTTCAGCTAGCGTTACCCTTTTTGACTGGTGCCACGGAGCTGTCGGCGCGTTGATACAGATCAATGGCGTCAGCCCCTGATCGGGCGCAACGTGCGCGCCGCCCTGGGGCGGCTCGCCTGCCGTGCCCCGCCACCTCTAGCAGCGCCCGCCTCGCATGATCTCCGCATCTACAAACGAGATGTCCGCGCCGCGGCGCCATGACGTCGCGGGCTTCCTCCTTGCCGGCGGCAATCGCCTGTCATTCGCCTCGATCGATGCCAGCCAGGCTGGCGGCGTGATGCCGACACGGTTCATCGGCGTTCCAGGCCGTACTGCCTCTCGCGTCACTGGCGCGGCCGCAACACGACGCCGGGCCTCACGATGCAATTGGCGGGGTAATCAACCTATTGGTAAAACACTATGGCGCTCGCTTTATCGGCGCTTGCGGTCAGGAACCCGGCCATCACAGGGTCGTCCCTAAAGCGATGAATACTTCATTTGTGTCTCCTCTCCTTCAGGAAACATAAATTGATCCCGCGCACGCGAACATCGATGCGGTCCAGAATAAGAGGCGGACGGAACTTGCAGCCATACGAGATCCTGTCAGTTTGTGTGGATATGTCCGAGTCGGGTCACGTGTGGACGGCGCCCTGGCAAGAACTTCCTGACGCTTGCAGCATTGGTCGGGGTACGGTCACGTGTCCGGCCTGTTGATGCGGCAGGTGAAGCCGCTGGCAGAGGCGCATCGCCTGTCGGCATCCGATTGGCAAATACCACCCGCCCTGGCGGCTTGTCTTGATTTAAGTCAACACGCCTCAACCTGCTGCGCTGGTGATTGTTAAAGGCGCAGTACGCTCAGTACCTCGTAAAGATGCCGGCCTTTGATCTGCCGACCCTCCCGCGTCTGCAAAGCAGCGCCCAAGGACATCAATTGGCGGCTTACAATCGGTTTTGAATTTCGGATTTGGCGTGATCTGCGCTGGCACCTGTACGGGTGCTTTGTCGTTAATCTGAGGCTTTGCTTGCTTGATTGGCAGCCTGCCACTCTTAATCGAGCGATTGACGATCTGCTGAGTAATTGTTGCAGTCGTACCGGTACCGGACTGGAAACGTGCCTCTGTGCCCGGCGAGGGAATGACCTGCTGCACCGCCATTGAACTAGTAATGCCCACGAGATAGGTGAGTGAATGCAACGTGAGTGTCTTGATAAGCATGATACTACTCACTTCAGTTATGTCGGTTAGCAGTCCCCTCTTCTTCGAAAGATGGGCGTGGGAAAGATGACATCGCCGCACCTCAGTTCGTGCCAAATGTACAGGGGCTGGTGCGCGATAAAGCTGATCCAGATCAAATTCCGGTTTGGCGCTCGTAGGAGCAACTTCTTGGGGCACAGTGGATGTCGCCTCTGGCCATCAGCGCCGTCGTGGCCGTAGTTGGGCCACTTCGATTCTTCGCGTTCCTTGTCCTTGGCTAAGACGCTACTATCTAGTTTAGATAGGCCAGCTGGATTCAGAGCTACTTCAGGCGTTGATAGCTTCCGCAACCTGGCAGGTGATAAATGCCTTCGTAACCTACGGCCCGCAGTGCCAGCTTGGCCTTGATCGGGCATCCCGGCGGCATGGCGGTGTCGACGCGGAATAGCTTGTCACGTGTTCGGTTCTCATGGCCGGCCTGACAACCGCCGCCGATAAGTCGCGCTCCATTGTGATTCCATCCTCGCAGTTCGCGCGGTTCTGCGAAACATCCTTTCCACAGTCCGCGCCAGTTCTCACGGGCGTCAGCTTCCTCTGCCGAGAAACGGCCCTTTGCGGAAGGCTCGAACTTGATCGCCCATCCTTCGCGAACGAGCCACTCATTGAGCGTTGTGGCTTCGCTTTCGATCGAACAAATCCCGATCCGCCGGTGCTTGAAGATCGGGTCAGCCCCCTTGTCCTCGCAGCGAACGGCACGACTTCCAATGTACGCGCTCAATCGATCGCGCACCGCAACCCCGCACGGCCAGACGTCGCCGCTTTGGTCGAGGCACATCTGGTCGATTTCGGGTGCATCGATGCCGTCCAGCCGATAGATCGTGCGATCCAGTTGGAACGTATCGCCATTAGTCACAACAATTTCGGCAGCCGGGCTTGGCCCGGCGATCGCCAACAGCAACGCCGCAATGAGAGCGCGCATGTGTTTCGCTTAGGTGTTGGGTGATAGCGGTCGAGAAACAACGGTCTACTTCCCTGTTGGAAAGGCGGACGAGATCGGGTCAGCTTTCGGATCAAGCGCTATCGAACTGTGGCAATCAGGGTGATTACTGACGTACCCGAAGCCGTAGGCCCCTTGCCTGTCACCTGAACGGAGAAGGTATCGGTGCCGATGTATCCAGCGCTTGCTGTGTACTCGAATGTGGATTCGTTGAGTTGTCTCAACACTCCGTATCCGGGTTTTTGCACAATGCTCGAGTTCGCTATTACGCCTTCTATTCTGAGCGGGAAGAGGCAAGCTCCTCCGGATGCGACGTTGAAGATTCCCGTCGAATTGACGCCCCAGGTCGATAGTATTCCCGCTACGGGACATTCAGAAGCGGTCTGCGCCGATGCGACAGACACCAAACTTGACGGCGCAAGGACAATAGCCAAGGCAATTGCTTTTGACACGCGCATGAAAGGCCCCCTACCGCTCTTTCCAGCTGTTAACGGATCCCACTTTCCGGGCGCCGCGTTGATTTGGATCAACGGCGCTTCGTGTCGAAAACAGAAGTCCCGGCCTTTCGCGGTTGAACGCGTTGAACTAAGCGCCGGGATCGCCAGACCGGCGCATTGGAATGACGACCCCGGCCGCGCCCCCCCGCTCCGGGGTCGTTTCCTTTTCAGAAGCGGGCAAGCCGACAGAATTGTTTCTATCCGACTCTCAGGTTTTCGGCAGACGACTTGCCACGGTTGCTCATTTCTTCGTAGCTCACCTTGGCGCCCTCATTGAGGCTGCTCAATCCCGCTTTTTCGACGGCCGAGATATGCACGAAGACATCCTTGCCACCGTTGTCGGGTTGAATGAATCCATATCCCTTCGTTGGGTTAAACCACTTCACAGTACCTGTCGCCACTGACGATCTCCCTTTGAGCCAATGATGACAGCCTAAATCGATAGCGAAGTGCCCTGCAACCCTCCCCTAAGGCCAATAGAGCTCTCGTAGTTATTGACCTAAGCTATGGCGATGAGGCGCGACGTCGCTCCGCCGCAATGGAAAACGGCGATTGAGGTCTGCCACGCCCGGGAACACCTGGGGTACACCCTCGGTGCGATCGAGTTCGGTTCCAACGAAATTCCCTGTCTTGCCGATGTTGCTGGAACCACATTGTTCGGCTTCCAGTCCCCCGACTGGCGCGGCGCGTTCGAATTCGATCTCGACCAAGGCGCGAAGGCGCGCCGAGTTACTTCGCTCTAGCCTCGGTCGCTCCACGCTTCCCGACGCTCGCGGTTTGACCCCGGCTAGCCTCCATCGTCTCGATGCCGGTCCTCCATATGCCAAGGTCTTTTCAATGCGTCTCAAGTCTTGTGCCAGCCTGGTCAGGACTTGTTTCCGAGCTTTGCCGCGAGGCAGTTCGGAACCACACAATCTGCGGGTGGATAAGGTAGCCCGAGCAGCTTCATTATTTCATCGACGGGATCGTCGGCCAATGCCCCTTCACACCCCCCCACGACAAAAACTCGTACCATTCGCTCGGTACTTCTGTGTAAGCAGCGGAAAATTTGCTCATCACTCGGAACGACGACGGCGGCTTCATCGCGCCAAAGCGCCAGCAATTTGCGCGGGTCCAGGAAGCTCTGGAATCGTTCGATCGAGATGAAGCCATCAATCTTCTCGAGCTGCGGCCCAAGCCGCGTACCCATATCCAGAGAGGTCTGCATCTTTCCGCGCAGGCCACGACTCGAAGATCACCGCAATCATTTCCCTTACTCCTGACAAGCTGGAAGCGCCATCAAAGCGGCGGCCGGATTCCATGGTTGAGACGGCGACATGGGCATGCGAGTGCATCGACAAGTCAGTGCCCTTCAGAATGTAGCGTCTTAGCAGGCCATTGGTGTTCGCGTTCGACCCGCGCTGCCACCGACTTTGCGGATTGCAAGAATATGCCTCGACTGCGCCAACGCACGATCTGTAAGTTCGTTTCCCCATCCCATGCCATCCTGTCCGGTTAAATCCGACAGGCTGCTAGCAACCGTATGAACCTGGTCTCCATTTCAAGATCCATAAAAACGGTTGCGGCAGAGTCAGTGTGAACTTAACATGCGAGACGGCCTCGATAATCAGCTGCCTCCGTGTACCGCTAAACGAGTACAAGTTTGGACGCAGAGGTGCGCAAAACACCATGCATTCGACGAGCACATCTCATCGAAACCCGCACGTTCCTCGCGCCGTTGACAACGCCGACTGGCTGAAAACCGTGGCAATCATCTCGGTCTCGGTCGGCCATTTCGGCCATTTCTTCGTGGAAGACGACCGCTGGTGGAGCGTTTTCGGACGCCTCGCGGCTCCAACGTTCTTCTTTCTTATGGGCTACGCGCAGACCAGGTCCGTCCCGCTACACTGGATCTGGCTCGGTGTCATCTTGACCCTGCTCGAAAGCTGGAATGCAAAATGGACCTGGGTAGCACCGAACATTCTTTTGAGCTTGGCACTCGTCCGCAGTGCACGGCCCTACGTGCAAATCCTTTTGCAACGTCACGGTTGGGCCGCCTTCGCCTTGCTCGTTTCCGCACTTTTCGCGGTATCGTCGATAGCGGGAAAGATTGTCGATTATGGCTCGGAGGGATGGCTGTGGGCCCTGTTCGGCTTATGCCAACGCATGTATGTCGACAGCAGATCAGCTACCAACGTGAATGGCCCAGCCCAAAGCCCGGCACCGCCCGCGCCTGCGATGAAGGAGAACACGGGCCTAATGCGACTGCTGGCCTGCTTTGCCGCCGTGGTCGCCTACGTTTGGCAGGAACAAAGTGAATACTCGTTTCCTCAAATCCAGTTCGCCGTCTTCATTTTCGGCATCGGCGTTTGGTCCGCGAGCCTGTGTCTGTTCCTGCGCGGCCCGAGTCGCATCCAACCGCCAGAAGCCATAGCCGGCGCGCTGCGCTTCATCGGTCGGCACACTTTGGAAATCTACGCAATCCAGCTTGCCGGCTCCGAACTCCTTGTAAAGCTGGTGCCCGATCTCGCCCCCTGATCGGAAAACAGCACTTCTTGCTTTTCGACCTAACGGTTCGAATATCCCACCGGCCGTCCAGACTCAGCGGCGCTGCTGCATTAAGATCATTGGCATGAGCATTCGCGACCCTGAAAAGAATTTTAAGGTCCTGTGGGAGACCTTTAACAAAAGATACCCATTTTTCCAATTGAGAAACGTCAATTGGAAAAAGCAGCATGACACCTACAGATCAAGAGTCACAAGCAAGACCAGCGATGACGAACTCTTCGAGATCTTTTGCCAGATGCTCGATCCGTTAAATGACGGGCATGTAGAGTTGAAGGCCAAAGCAAGTGCGCATCGGAAGAAACGATACTTCAACCCGGAAAAACAGCCCAGATTCAGGCAAGAATTCACGACCCGCGAGATTAAGCAGCTCTTCAAAACGACCGAAAAGACTCTTGTCGACAATTGTTTCGGGAGGCCTGCGGCGACTGAGGCCTGGATGCTTCGCTACTGCAGGTCCCAGAAATTCGGCTACATTCGGATCCTCGAGTTGGAAGGCGTTAGTAAGCGGAGACTGACTGCTGCTCTTGACAAGATTGCCCGTGACTTCAGGGACCTGAAAGGGATTATCATTGATATTCGCGACAACCCCGGCGGGGAGGATAGTATTGCGATCGCGATCATCAATCGCTTTTGCGACCGCAAGCGGGTCGCTTTTCACAGGAAGACGAAGATTGGCCCAGGCAAAGATGACTTTACGCCCCTCAAGACCTGGTACCTCGAACCGCAAGGTGACGTGCAATTCACCAGGCCAATCGTACTCTTGACTTGTGATTCCGTTTTTAGCGGCGGAGAGGCCTTCGCACTTGCGATAAAGGAGCTGCCTCATGTTACGATCATAGGCGATCATACGAACGGCATATTCTCGTATCAACTCGAGAAGGAACTCCCCAATGGCTGGGAGTACTGTTTGTCGTACCAAGTGTACCTTTCAGCTGACATGGCGTGCTACGAAGGTAAAGGTGTACCGGTCGACATCAAGCTGCTTAACAAGAAGACCGATATTGAAAACGGCATCGATCCGTTGATTAGCCGCGCATTGAAAGTGTTGAAGTCAAAGAACGCGGGATCGGCGAACAAGACGCGGGACCGGCGAATAAGAGACGATTGATTGCGCGGGCCTCGTGTTTCCCGCTGGATCAGCGCGCTCGAATAGCTTCATCCAGAAGGCAGAGGGGTCGTACATCAGCTTGCCCCCGACAAGTGCAGGCTGCCCGTGCCGGGAACGATGCCCAATTCTGGCATTGCCTATCTGACAAGCACTATGCATGATCGATAGCGCATCCCCGAAAGGGCGATGAACAGGCAATGAACACCACAATCGGCAGATGTTCAAAGAGCCTGCTTCAAGGTCGCCCCGCAGGTGACGGTGGTGAAACTGATGAGCCGCACCGCTGCGGTGGCCCCGGGGAAAAAAGGTCTTCTGCTCAAGGGATGCCGAACCATGATCATCGAGTCGCCCTTACAGCTGATTTTTCGTGATTTGTTTTATCGTCTTCCGGCTTTTGCCGGAACACACGACGTGTTTCTGAAGTTGGAAGGATTCAATATAACGGGCTCGATCAAGGTCAAGACTGCGATAGGGCTTGTCGAGGACTTGGAACGGCGAGGGATTGCCAGGCCAAACGAAACCGTATTGGTCGAATCGTCATCAGGAAATCTCGGGCTAGCGCTTAGTTTGATATGTGCCATCAAAGGCTACAAATTTATTTGCGTGACCGATCCAAACGCCAATCGCGCGACTTTAAGAGGTATGGAACTCTATGGGGCAAAGGTCATAGTCGTTGAAGATCGCGACTCTGCTGGGGGATATTTGGGAAGCAGGTTAGAGAAAATCGATCAAATAGTGCGATCGGAGCCCAACGCGGTCTGGCTCAATCAATATGCTAACGTAGCCAACAAGAATGTTCACGCCGAGCAAACGGCAAATGAGATTGCGCGCGAATTTGACAAGGTCGATTGGGTTTTTGTCGGGAGCGGCACTACCGGTACCCTGGCCGGGGTCTCGGAACGACTTCGGGCAGAATTCCCAAAGATCAAAGTTGTGGCCGTCGAACCAGTAGGCTCTGTCACGTTCGGCGGCAGGCCCGGCAAAAGAAACATTCCTGGCATTGGCGCGAGTGTGAGACCAAAGCTTGCGGACTTCGCCAATCCGGATCGAATCCTCGCAGTGAAGGAAGAAAGAACGGTTGAAGCTTGTCTTTCTTTCGTTCGAAATTATCACCTGCTTGTTGGGGGAAGCACCGGAACAGTCCTGGCCGCTGTACAGCAGCTCGCTCCCGAGTTCAGCCGCGGCGACATCATAGTCGCCATATCCGCGGATCTCGGCGAAAAGTACCTGGACACTATTTACGACCCCGCCTGGGTAGAGAAAGTCATTGTACCTGAAGATGACAGGCCCGCGCGGACCCATGCGTCCATCTCGTCTGAGTGAAGCACAGAAAAAGCGCTTGATCGCCGCGCTCGCGGCCGGGACCCTCGCGCAACGATAGGCTAACCGACCCGACACCGTCGGCACGCGTCAACGAATTGATTGATACGATCGGCGGCAAAAACAGTCGAGTGTAAATGGGAGAAATAAACCATGCTATCCGCTCCCACTTTCTACGTTGTTCCAGGTTCGACGGTTAAGCGTGTAATTGACGACAACAAGAAGCAGGTTTTCGACGCTGTTGAGGCGGCATACCGTCTTCACGGTTCGGGAAATACTCTCAATCCGGACAGCTACTTCCTCCGATATCCGGATAGGCCCAGCGCCCGCATCATCGCGTTGCCAGCCCATCTCGGCGGTGCGGTTCAAATAAGCGGCATCAAATGGATATCGAGTTTCCCTGAAAACAGGGCCAGTAACCTGGCCCGAGCGTCGGCAGTCCTGATTCTAAACGATGCCACGACGGGTTATCCGCTGGCCTGTATCGAGGCATCGCTGATCAGTGCCACGCGCACTGCCGCCTCTGCCGCGTTGGCAGCAGAGCAGATTTCCCCCAATCCCTTTAAAGGAACTCTCGGCGTAATCGGGACTGGCGTAATCGCTCGTACAACCGTCGAGTGGCTTCTATTTCGAAACTGGAAGTTTCGTAAAATCAGTTTGTACGATATCGACCGCAAGGAGGCGGAGCACTTCAGCAAGTGGCTTCGGGATCATTACGACCTGCAGGCCGATATTCAAGATCGGTTCGAGGGCGCCATATCCGATTCTTCCTTGATATTGTTCACCACGACTACGCCGGATCCCTATCTCTGCGATGAAAAACTGTTCGGGCACTGCCCCACTGTCCTGCATTTGTCGCTGCGCGACATTTGCGTGAATGTGATTCTCGCATCGCAAAACATTGTCGATGATGTGGATCATTGCCTGAAGGCAAGAACGTCGCTCCATCTAACAGAAATGGCGACGGGAAATAGGGACTTTGTCTCCGGGACTTTGGTGGATGTTCTGGAGAAGAAGCTCAAACCAGATCACGGCAAGCCTTGTATATTTTCGCCATTCGGGCTTGGTGTTCTTGATCTTGCAGTCGGCAATTTTGTACTCGAGGCAGCAAAATCGTCCGGCGCGGCAATTGCGCTACCTGACTTCTTCAGCAATTCTG
>CAWIZF010000032.1:0-106274 GCA_963840465.1 uncultured Alphaproteobacteria bacterium
ATCGCACTGCTGGGCAGCAACGCGCTGTGCAACTGGCTCATGCCCGCGCAGCACAACGCCTGGGCCAACCTGCCGTGGTGGGCCATGGCCGGCCTGCTGCTGATCGGCGATGACCTCACGCAGTACCTCTGGCACCGCGCCTCGCACTCGCCGCTGCTATGGCCGCTGCACCGCGCCCACCACAGCGCGGCCTACATGAGCGTGCGCATTACCTACCGCAACAACTTCTTCTACTACCGGATGATGCCGGGCCTGTGGATCGGCGGCGTGGCGGTGTATCTTGGTTTCGGCCCGATCTATGCGGCGTACCTGGTGATCAAGCTGGCGGTCATCCTGGGCGCGCACTGCGCCTGGGCGTGGGACGCGCCGCTGTACCGCATCCGCGCGCTACATCCGCTGATGTGGGTGCTGGAGCGCACCATCTCCACGCCGGCCACGCACCGGGCGCACCACGCGCTCACCAACGAAGATGGCATCGGCCACTACAAGGGCAACTTCGGCAACCTGCTGTTCTTCTGGGACGTGCTGTTCGGCACCGCGCATATCACACGCAAATATCCGGCCAAGGTCGGCCTGCAGGACGACATCCTGTTCGGCCCGGAGCGCTGGACGACGCAGATGTTCTACCCGCTGGTCCACTCCAAGCGCGAGCATTCGGCGCTGCGCTCCGGCGGTTATGGCTTCACCGAAGCCGACCTACAGACCGAAGCTAAACAGGAGGCCGCATGAACGACCGCGCCAGGTTCGACGTGCTGGTTGCCCCCCGTGTGGGTAGCGTAATCGAGGGGCAGCAGCAGGCGTTCGCGACGCCTCGGAAGGAGTTAAAATTCGTAACCATCTAGTCCGCGAGCGGCCTCTTGGCCACGCCGAGATGACCCGAATGGAAACTATCATGCTTGCGGCTGGGTGGAGCACCGCGCTTGTGGCGGTCTTCATCCGACGCATTAGTATTGGTTAGGAGAAGGCGATGATCGTCTGTTCTTGCAATGTGTTCAGCGACCATCAGGTGCGGTCAGTGGTCGCAAAAGAGGAGCGACGGCCCCGTATGAGCGAGGTGTATGCCTGCCTCGGATGCAGCGCCCAGTGCGGCCGCTGCACTCACGCTATCAAGCGGATCATGGATGAAAGGCCCGGCTCCGTTCATGCGAACGCAAGCATGCACTAACTTGGAGTTGATAAAGTCACGGTCACGCGCGCGCCCTCGTTATTTCGCTTGGAGGACACGCGAAAAACCAAGAGAAAGGGAACATCATGAACGTGCCTGTCAATTCCCGTTCGATCGACATTCCCACTGAATTTCAGTCCTGCTTTGACAAGCAGCGTGCGGCTTACCTGGCGACGCCGGAGCCATCCTATGCTCAGCGCATTGCTGACTTGAAGTCGCTGACGCGTCTCCTGAAGGACAATAAGGACGAGTTGGTGGCAGCGATCAACGCCGACTACGGCAACCGGTCTGAATTCGAAACCCTGTTCGCCGAATATTTCGTTGTCCTGGAGACCGTCGCCGACGCAGTCAAACATTTGAAGAAGTGGATGAAGCCGCAGCGCAGACACGTCGACTTCATGACCTATCCGCTCGCGCGAAATCGTGTCATCCCGCAGCCGCTCGGCGTTGTCGGGGTCATCGTTCCCTGGAATTTCCCGCTTAACCTCAGCTTCTGCCCGCTCGCAGCGATTCTGGCGGCCGGCAATCGAGCGATGGTCAAGATGTCGGAAAATTCAAAAGCGCTCGCAAAGGTTCTCATGCGCGTTTCCCCAAAGTATTTTCCGATCGAGAAGCTTGCCTTTTTCGAGGATGGCGGCGGGCGAGGACCGGGATTCTCGTCATTGCCCTTCGACCACCTGCTGTTCACGGGATCCGGTGCGACCGGTCGCTCGGTCATGGCCAACGCGGCCCGCAACCTCACCCCTGTCACGCTTGAACTGGGCGGCAAGGCACCTGCGATCGTTGGGCCTGACTTCTCGGTCAAAACAGCGGCGGAGCGCATTCTCTGGGTGAAGATGTTCAATGCCGGTCAGATCTGTACGAATGTCGACTACATGTTTCTGCCCAAAGGGAGTGAGGACGAGTTCGTCCGCCATTGCCGGCGACTGTTTGCCAAGCGCTTCCCGGACATCAACGGCCGGGACTACACGTCGATCATCGATGAACGGTCTTTCACGCGGCTGCAGGCGACGCTGGAGGATGCCCGTACAAAGGGCGCGGTCTTGGTCAATCTTGCGGAACGGCAGATTCCGGACGCGGAGCGTCGCAAATTTGCACCGCATCTCGTGCTAAATCCAACGGAAGACATGATTGTAATGCAGCGCGAGATCTTTGGCCCGATCTTGCCGATCAAGACGTATGCAGATCGGCAGGAGGTCGCCGACTATATAAACAGTCACGATCGCCCGTTGGCAATCTATCCATTCACTCACAATGCCGAGCTACGCGACTTCTACATCTCGCGGGTCATGTCGGGCGGCGTATCGGTCAATGAAGCTCTCCTGCACGTCGGCCAGCACGACCTGCCTTTCGGTGGGGTCGGCGCGAGCGGAATGGGCCATTACCACGCGCGCGAGGGCTTCAACACCTTTTCAAAATTGCGCCCGGTCTTCTACCAGGGCCCTCTCTCACCGATCCAGATGCTATTTCAGCCGCCCTACGCTGGCCGCGCAATGAGCGTCCTACAGACGATGATCAAGTGGAAGACGTGATGCGTGACGTGAGCATGTCTGGGGCAAGCGGACAGGGTAAAGTCGTTGTCATCACAGGCGCGCTGGGCGCGCTTGGGAAGGTGGTCGCCGAGGACGCCCTTTCGCGGGGCGCGAGAGTGGCCGGTATCGATCATGCTGCGTCGCAGCTCGCGGCAACGGCCAAGCGGGTCGAGTTCGGCCGCATCGACTTGACTGATGCAGCACAGGCGAAAAAAGCGGTCGATGCCGCCGCCGCTCATTTCGGCGCGATCGACGCGCTGATCAATATTGCCGGCGGATTTACCTTCGAGACCATTGCCGACGGCGATCCCAAGGCCTGGCAGCGCATGTATGCTCTCAATGTCGAGACTGCGCTGAATGCCTCGCGCGCGGCGATCCCGTATCTTCTCAACTCGCGGGCGGCCCGCATCGTCAATATCGGCGCGATGGGCGCTTCGTAACGATGTCTGTTTATAGGGGTAGAGCGGAAGTTTATAGGGGTAGAGCGGAAGTCGTCGGTACGTGGCCAAACCGACGCGAATGACCGTGCGCTCCGAGGGCGCGAACTACCAGTGAGGGAGGGTCTCACCCGGATAATTGTCGATTGGTCCGGAAGCTGGCAGGCGGCACGGCCGGGTAACTGGTTGGGTCGGAGCCCTGCGACGAAGGCGGCCTTGGGCTGCTGCGCGATCCGATGGGCCGTAACAAAAGTGAAGCCCGAGCAGGCCTCGAAAGTTCGAATGCGGATGCCGCCCCTCCGGTCATTTGGGAAAGGCCGCACGCGTGGGGAAGTAATCGACATGAGCACCCACGCGATCCGCCGGGGTAGTGGGCACGGCACGTCGGAAGGGTGGTTCGCAGTTACAGGGGGAGACCCGTCGCGGACGAGGGTAGCGGCCTCAGCATCGCAATAGGCGGTGGTCACGGCGGGAGTCGGACGGGGCAATAGGAGCGTTGATGCTGGGTAATGCCGGCGGAGCAAAGGGCCCCGACTTCGGGCGCGCTTTTGAAGATGGCGAGGTCGTGGTGATTGGCGATGAGCCTGCAAACACCACCAATGACAGGCGCCGCCGGAGATTGCTGTGTCGAGGGGCGAAGGAGAGTTACTCACCGTACCGACGCCGCATGCAGTTAGTTTGTCTCCGTGTGCCTTGCGGTGAAGCCAGTCGGAAAGCCAGGTGCCGGAAATCGGCACGCCCGGTTTGATGAGTGGGGATGGGAAACGGAGCGTTGGCCATAGGCCCCAAGCTACCGCGCCCATCCTCGACTTTACCAAAGCGGTCTTCCATTGATTTAGATCAACGTGACAACGCGGCGCTTTCGTTTTTCTATCAAAACAAGTGAATCCGAATTGAGGTTTTCCAATTGGGTGGGGCATGTCGCACGATCCAAGGCTCATCAAGGACGAGAGCAAGATCGAGCAACTCCGGCGTTCTATCCCGGCTTGGATCAAGCACCTGGAACGACCGAAAACGCCGTGCATCGCACCAGCGTTCGGGCCATTGGAAGGCATCCGCGCGGTTGGCACCGGGCAGCTGATCGCTCAACCCTATATTGGCACCAAGCTCGCGGAGTTCGGCGCCGAGGTCGTCCACGTCGAGAAGCCGGGAGGCGACGTGTTTCGCTTTACCGCGCCGCAGTTGCTGCGGGGGCCGCGCCCCCACGGCGGCGACGAGGCCGAAGTCACGAAGAACAAGTTGTCGATGGGGCTCGACTTCAAGAAGGCGCGCGGCATAGAGCTCTTAATGGCGCTATGGAAGATTTCGGACGTATGGATGGAATCCTCGGCACCCGGCACATGCGAACGCAACAGCATCACCAACGAGCTGGCGCTCGCCGTAAACCCGAGTCTCGTGATCGTGCGGGTCAGCACCTACGGTCAGTACGGGAAACAAGAGTATCTCGGGCGACCGGGCTATGACGCTATTGCGCAGGCGTATGGTGGCATGATGAACTTGACGGGTGACCCCGCGGGGCCGCCGCAGCGCGCGAAGTCCTATACCGGCGACTATGTGACCGCGCTCACCGGCTGGGCGGCGACGATGATGGCGCTGTGGGAGGTCAAGAAAACTGGGCGGGGCCAGGTAATCGACCTCGCGCAATATGAAGCGGTCGCGCAGACCAACGGCAACACGCTGCCGATCTTCACCGGTGAGGGTACGGTCTACGGGCATACCGGCAACCGGCCGGCGGGTTTTCAACCCTACGACACGTTCAAATGCAGTGACGGCTGGGTCTTTATCGGTGCGCTCGGCGGCGCGATCTACGAGCGGGTACCGAGATTCCTCGGTCTTGACCCAGTCGAATACTGCTACGACGAATGCTCGAAGGATGCCGTAGCGGTGAACTCCGAGAAGGGGCGCGAGCTCGACCGACGGCTGCGCGACTATTGTGCCGCACACACGGCGCTTGAGGTGGAGACCGCACTGAACGCGGCACAGATAGGTTGCGCTCGCGTTTTCAACGTGCGCGACCAGTACAACGACGAGCACTACGCGGCTCGTGATATGACGGTCCCGGTGCTCGATCGGCAGTCGGGCGTGCCGGTCCGGGTCTTCGGCGTCGTGCCGAAGATGTCGCTGACACCGGGGCGCATCTGGCGCGGCGCGCCGTCGATCGGCGACGATACGACCGATATCCTCTCGACGATGCTGGGCCTATCGCACGCCGAGATCGATGGATTGTACGCCGACGGGATAGTGCACCGTACAGACCCGTTCACCGAGCCGCAGGTTGTTCCGGCCAATCCATAGCAACAAAAGCGCCAACGCAGGAATACGCTATGGCGACATGGCGCAGGCCTAACACGGTGATACGACAGATTTCGTGTAGAGGGCTGTCTCGGCACTGGGAGCGCCACACATGGTGAAGCAACTTGACTGCGATATCGCCTATTGTGAAGGTTTTCGGATGCCGGCCCCATGTCTTAGCCGATGATCCGGCATTGAAACTCGCCTCTGAGACGAGCCCTTACATGCGGACGGAACGCTGAGCGGGTCAACAAACGGCCTCGGTGAGGCGTTTCATAAACCCGGCATATTCCGGGGCTACCTTTTTCCCTTTAGTGCGCAATCAATTTTGAGCTACGGGGCGGGACTAGCGAACCTTTGAATTTCTGAGCCGGTTATCCCTCGACAATGTTGGCCTGATCGCGGTCCTTGGACGGTGACCACTATCTTCGTTCGGGGGGGGGGGCCGGGTGAGGGAAATAATTGGTGGCATAAGCATGCTTTCTAAGATGGGTGCGTCGACGGTGTTGTTCCCACACGCAAAAGGTCATCGTTCACGTTCCGCCGCCTATCACGAGCGCTGCCCTTGATGCTGCTGACCTCCATGGCAGCCGTCACGGTTCCAATGTCGTGCACAATACATAGCCGCCGACATAAGCGGTGGACAACGAGAACATTTTGCTTGACCGTTAGGACTTCGATAGCCCTGCAACAGTTTGGAGCATTGCTAAAATGAGTTCTACAGACGAACTTCTCGCCCATTCCTCTCCATCGAAAACCGACGACATTGAACGCGATATTGGCGACTTGATCCAAATCAGCCATCGCGCACTACCTTCAATCCACATCGTTTCCAACGACGACCATCCGCTACCGAAAGGCCCGATGCCCGATTACGTCGAGCACAAGGAAGGCGTCAATCAGGTCGGCAAGCTCACCGCCGAAGTCGTGGTTCGCGAATACGATGCGGCGGTGAAAGAGATCGAAGCGCTCGGTGCCGAACTGATCGAGGCTGCCAAGAGGTGCGAGGCAGTGGTTGCTGGCGTCCACTCCATGGTGAACGAGATCAAGGAGTTGGCGGCGAACTATCGCGAGGAAGGCAAGCGGTACTTCTTGCAGATCGAGGAGTGCTCGCTGACGACATCCGAGGTTCGCACGGTCTGCGAAGCTCTCAAGAAAAAAATCGCTGCGAGCAATATCGCCGCCTGATTTTAGGCTATGGCCGGACCTGTTGGTGACCGCGCCGTTCATCGTCGCGGTTATCAGCGTAGTCAGCGTCAAATGGCCGTCGCCAAAGACTGAGTTGCTCGCGTACCAAAATAAATCTGTCACATTCGACAGCTAGCGTTTTAGCGTTTCTTGATTTTTTTGACGTGAACCATAGTACAGGCGGCGCGCAATTCGTCCGCCTCTTTCATAGTACAACGGCGCTAGCCGGAGGGCGACCGATGACCCGCAAGCGGACACCTCGGACTGATCCACGCCACACCGCGACCCATGAAGCCGGGCACGCTGTGATCGCCCGCGTCCTGACGCTGATGTGCGGTGGCGCGAGCATCTGGCACGTAGGAAACGGGCGTGCGATGATTCATGGCCCGTTCGAGTGCGAAGGCGAATGGCTCGGGCGTGCTAAGTGGCGATCCGGCGGCGCCGTCTATCGGGCGCGCATCATCGCGTTGATGGCCGGGACCGAAGCCGAGATCGAGCTTCTTGGTGCCACGCAAGGCGCGGACGATGAAGATCGTTGCCAGATCGCGTTGATGGCCAAAGAACTTTACAGCTGCGACCTCGACAGGCTGCAGATGATGTCCCGCATGCTTGTGCGCCGACATCGGAGCCGGATCGAGCGCGTTGCGGCTGCACTGCTTGCCGGAAAGGAGCTTAGTGGAGAGCAGGTCGACGAATTGACCGGGCGCAGCGTGGATGACGTTCCAGATCGCCTGCCGCCACGCTTCCGTGGGTGGGTCGGGTCTGGGGTGCCACGCTAAGTACGCCGTGGGATCGCCCTTAGTTCGCGGTAGATCCGATGAAATCAAAAGTTAATCCGCGGCTAACTTTTGCGTATTCATACTGGGACCACGGGACAATTTTCAATGCGGGTTGGCTTCCGCATGTGGCTCATGTCAAACCTTGAGGCTGTGCTGTTCATCGCCGCCGTCGCGCTCATGATGACGGCCGCTCGGATGATCTCTGGCGCCCGGTGATAGGCAGGCGCGAGCTGTGCCGCGTCGCTCTTTTGATCCACGCCTCTCCGTTGGCTACAAAAAGCAGCCCGTAGGCGACTCTCTGTCATGCGTACATTGATCTAGGTCAAATCTTACCTACAAATTTCGGTTTGCTACCTGCCTGAAGCACGCCGATCCGAGGTGTGGCAAACTTTCGTTCAGTGCCCTCTCCGGGCAGCAATTCGAGGATACGGTAGGGTTCGTTCGGACATGCGTAAGAAAAAAAGACTGGAAGTATATCAGGCCGCTGTGAAGCTGGCTCGCTCCGGTAAGGAGCGTGACTGGAAAAGCATCCAAGAGAAACTCGTTGAGAATGGCTACCGTCGTGCTCCAGATCTTTTGGAAAACACCGAGATCAGGGCCATTTTAAACATTTGCTGCGAGCAGGGCCGCAAATCTCAGAGATAGCGAAACTCAAGGTCTGGGATGACCCCAGGGGAAATCACAACTGTGGGCGCGACTGATCTCCACTGTCTTGATCGGAAGTCGGGTGATGAGGGCTCCTGACGGCTCCAGCATCTCTTGCCCTAGTCCCATCAAGACCGCAAACGAACTCAAAAACCACGCGCGAAAGTTCTGGAGCTGGCACAACGTCGATCACGACATGAAGGACGCTATTGATCTGCGTGATACCGACGGCCGCGACCCGGCCCTTTGTGCCGCAGAGATTTGAATAAAGCCATTGTGGTAGTGCAGCTGGCAGTCCGCTTGGCGGAAGCGGGCATTTAGCTCGTTCACTACCATCTGAAACTTAGCGTTCAAACTGACGTTTGCCGCTCGTACCCCATCGGCGCTGTTGCCGGGTATTATGTGAAGGCCGCTGCGTTGGCCGAACGTCTGGTCAAACTTCTCGGCTATGGCGATATTGTCCGCGAGCTTAGCGTTCAGTCCCGCCACGAAATCCGAACTATCGCGCCGAGGGCATGGCTTCCTGGTATGGCGATGACTTCCACGGTCGGCTGACCGCCAATGGCGAGGTTTTTGATATGACCTCGCTGACGGCGGCCCATCCGACGCTCCCGATCCCAAGCTACGCCCGCGTCACAGGGAACTTGACAGGATATCCTGTCTCGATTGAGGCGGCAAAACCCTGGCCTTGGGTAGTTTTCTGGGCCGGGCCGGCAGATGGTTCTGGAATTGAAACGGCGCGGCGGAAGGCTGTCTGAATCGCAGGCGGCCAATGCGCGAGAATCTCGAGGGCTGCGGGTTTGCAAATCTGTGTACCGACAGCTTTTGACCGACAGCGAAGGCTTGGCGATGCAGGAGCGGCGCGGCGCGTTTGCGGTCTTGATGATCGGGTGTTCCCTGGCCGAGTGAAAAAGGACGGCTCCGGTTGGGGATCGGGCTGGCTTTGCGCCGGAGCCGTCCTCTCTTGCGTCTGCCTGTTAGCTCAAAAGGGCCGGCTCGTTTTCAATTCTCTAATCATCGCGGCATCGACAAGCCGCGGCCCTTAGCTTGGTTTCGTCGAGCGGTCCTGTCCAATTCGTAAAACTGTATTGGCTGCCCCACCATCGGTGCAATACCGTCTTGCACCCTTTGCAAGCGAAGCGGCCGACATCAATGCTCGGTTTCCGTTCCTGCGTAGCGTAGTAGACTGCCTTGCAAGACAGGCAACTGAAAAAGACGCGCAATGGGGTTTGGTTCGTCATTGAAAGTGGCGGGGGCTGTTTCACTCAAAACGGATCACGTAAAATAAGCCAACGATATAGATCGCGAACCAAACGAGTGAGAGGGCAAAGAGTAAATGCTCGCGCGTCATTTCAAGATGGCCTATGCGCGGATCGACAATCACGTTTCGCGGCGATGTCGGCCTTCAAATCGGCGGTCATCGCCCGAACCTGTTCGGCCATCCGGATGACAGGTAAGAGTTTGGCGAGCTTGGCGATCAGTTCGAAATCTTCCGACCCCAGCAGAAGTGTTTGCAGCCGTTTTTTATGTTCTTCCATTTTGGCGCGCGTACGTACGCCTGCTTTCAGATGAAGGTCGACCGAGACATCTAGATGAAAAGGCGGGTCGTATCTTGTGACTTCGCGCCAATTACTTGTGAACGCGCGCCAACGACCGCTTACTGCGGTCCGTTTCTGTTCAACGCCCGCATGCACCGCGATCCGCGCCAGCATTTCCGGCCCGTCGCGTTCGGCGACCAGCAACAGCGTTTCCATCGCGACTTGCCAATCGGCCGCATCGTGCTCGGCTTTCGGTAGCGCGGTGATGTATTCGGCGGCATCGCGCAGCGTCAGCAACTCGCGGCCATCCGACAGGACGACGAGGTTGATGCCGCGCCGGACAAATCCTGCCGGGATCGCCATTTGAATTTAGCAGTGGCCTGTTTTGGAATGTGACGCTTATCACAGCCGCCGATCTCGGACCGGCGTATCTGCCGACACGAGGTGAGGAATGGTCCTCCACCCAAGCGGGTAATCCCGATGCAGTTCGTAAGCTCGATCTACGGCCTGTTGATGCTGTGTCCGCTGATCCGCGCCTATGGTCGCACTTTCGCCCAGGGGACCTGGTGCGAATGGTTCTGCAGACCGAAGCCGCCCACGTTGAAAATCACAGATCGCGATCAAGCACCACCTGGTCGCGGCCGTTTTGACGCGCCGTCCTTCGTGGCGGGCGTCGTCGCCAACATCCTCGTTGCCGCCTTCACCCTCGCGCTACTCAGCGCCATCGACGGAGTGATTGCATGAGCTACAAGAAATTCGGCCGGCTGCACTTTGTGCGGTTCGGGCGGTTTGGCTTCAGCTTCTTCATCTCCCGCCAGCGCAGGCAGCTCACGCCAGCGCAGCAGCAGCGCGCACTCAGCCGCGCCGCCAATCTCGATCGCCTTAGCACCAACTGGCGCAGCCGCGGTGATCGCTATTACGACGATCTCGACGTCTTCAACGCCGCATGGGAAGCCCGCGTCACCGCCTCCGGCGGCTTCGATACCTCCACCCGCTCACCGATAACTTCGTAAGGTAACATCAAAGCATTCTTGCCGAACTGCGCAACGGCCACTGCCAGCCGGCTGGGTGGCTTCGCGCATTGCAGCCGTAACACTGCCTGCCATTTCCGAAATCGGCAGGTAAGCACGAGACCTGATCCTCCGCGAGCGGCGTGATCTCTACCACGCCCCGCGATGGTGAAAACGGGTAGCTCTGCGCTCATGTCCGCGAAAAGCATTTTTCAGCAGGGTGTCCCAAATGAAGATTAGCTTCGAAACAATTAGTCGCCTGACTGACCGTGACCCTCACTCCTCCCTGCACGGTCAGTCCGACTGGGCCACTGCTCCTCCAGAGCGTGGTCCAGCACCCAAACGACGCAGAGCAACGGCCATGACTTTTTCCCTGCGGAGCCCGGCGCTCGCAATACTTGCGATCGCGGCGCTTGCCGGGGGTGCGGTCGCCCTGACACACCCGAAGTCGATCGACAGTACTGTGCTGAGTTCCGAATGGCAGTGCCACAAGATCGCTTTCGTGATCACGACTTGCGCATTGCGGACCCAGTCGCGGGCAGTGCCTGCGTTGGATAACCTTGTGACTTCCATCACAGCCAGGCACGGGGGCCGGCCCTAATGTCTCGGGCGCTGGGATTTTAGGGCCCAGTGTCTAACCCAACGCCGCCCGGCCAATATATTCGGCCAGAGCGGCGTTGTGCGTTTCCAGGACGGCACGAGAAAAAACCATGCTGAAGCTCCGAACAATCGGCCTCAGCGACTGTTTGGTGCTTGAAGGCAGGCAGCGCATCGGCCGGATCCGTTTGGCATCCTGGCGCCCAGTTTCTTCCCGACGGTGACCGAGCGTTGGTCCCGCGCGCAAGAGGAGAAGCCCGGCATGTCGAGACTAGTACCCGGAATCGAGAGCTGAGTGATACGCGCCCCTCTGGGAAAGAATGGCTTCTCTTGCTCTCAGAATCCTCCTGATCTTGAATCGCGACTCACGTTCCAAGAAAAGGGGGTACTAGGGCCGCTAAAACATCGATCTCGCTTCGCAACGCTAGGCGAACCCAAGATCCTTGCGTTATTTTCAGCATCGACAGTTCAGATGACTGTCCTGACGGTGGGACCGATCGGTCGTCAGAACCAAAGGATTTGCAGCATGGCAGTTGCTTGGACCCCGAACGTATCGGACGTTGGAACCCGTCGCGCGTCCTCCATTGAGGGTAGGATCTGGGATGCCCAGAGGACGTCGGTATCGGCCACGGTCGGCCGGACGCTTGGTCGAAGGCAGCGAACCCTCCGACGGATTCGCACACGCGGAGCTGGGTTTTGCGATGGTCTCAAAGCGCCTTCTCTTCAAAGGCACTTTTGGGTTCGAAATGCACCTTATTGCTTAAATGGCTCCGGTAACCCCTTGAAATCACAGCAAATGCGCCCGCCCTCCGAGCGCACCACCAAAAAATGCCTCTGAAATCGTTGTGGTTTTTGGCTCTGTGGCCCGCGCTTTGTCGCGGGGGACGGAATCTCCGAGGGACAAACCCGTCACGGCTTGGCTGGGCTCGATCGAGGCGAGAGCGGGATTCGAAAGGTCCTGAGTCGCGGGAGTTCAGGAAAGCTGTCCGCGGCACTGACCGAGACTAGCCCGACGATCGCGGCCGCAACTTCCTTGGCGACCAGCCGATTGATCGCAGTGGTTTGACCTTTGCTCAGTTGGACTTCGAGCGCGCCCGCCGCCGCCATCGCGGTCCTGACGCGGCTGATCGACTGATTCGGAATATTTATCGTCGATCGCAATTGTCTTGCCGGCCAGGTCGGAGACCGACTTGACGTCGGAACCCGCCACGAGGACGGCCACGAGAGCGTCCAGCGACGCATCCAATGTCGGGACCGACATTCGCTCCGCGACGGCAGAGGCGGCCGCCACCTGCTCCTGTGTCGTTCGGGTCTGCGGAACGTCGGTCGTTGAATGCGGATCGGTGGTGATTGAGCGTGTCGCTTGGGAAGCGCGAGCTCGCTTCGGAAGCAACGGCATTGCCCGTCGTCTGCTGGTTCGCTTGCGGAGAAGGAATCGGTATGGGAATGGTAGTCGCGGCTTTCGCCGCGACCTTGATCGGCTTGGGTGTTGCGACGGACGGCGTGGTACGCGTGAGATCGGGGCGGGCTGTCGTCGCGCCAGGCGATGTCGGACACTGGTTTCGCTGTGACAGAATCGCTGTCATATGATGCAGGTTCAATCGGCACATGAACCGCGGTCAGGCAGGCCAATGGGTTCAGGCCAACGCATGATGGCTGTGCTGATTGCTGGCTACTGCAACCGACCAGGGTCGTAGCCAGCGCGCAAATAAGAAGCGTCCTCAATCGATCCTCCTAAAGAGGTTGAGTGCGGCCCGCAATTCTTGCGGCTTGAAGGATGTTGCGCTGGATCGTCAATCAATGATGCAAAACTGTTAAACGCGCATTAAGCGTCAGGCCACGCGCAGCCTGATGCGCCGGCATGGTTAATGCGTGGGCCGGGAGCGGCTTCGCGTGAGTGGAAGCGCCTCGGCGCCATCCCACGGCGCTCGTATTCACACGCTCGCCTTCTCGTTGCTTCCTTCGCTGCAGGATTTCGCCACGAATCGGTCGCTATGTTTGCGCGTTGGGGGTTGTTCATCGAGTGATGGAGAATGGCCTATGGCGAGTATCGAACGACTTCACAGAACTGCGCCGCTGGATTTAGCCAAGCTTGAAGAAGATGTCGTCGGGAACCTTCCCGCGATCAGGGCGGCCCCATCGGGGTCGATGCCAGACTACGTCGAGCATGAAGAGGGCGTGACCCGCGTCGGCGCGCTCACTGCCGAGGCCGTGGTGCGCGACTATGAAGCCGCCGCCAGGGAAATCGAAGCCATGGGAGCAGAACTGATCAGCGCGGCGAAGAAATGCGAGGCGATGACCGCCGAAGTGCATAATGCCATTGCCTTCATGCGCGATACCGCAGCCTCGTATCGTGAGGAAGCCAAGAAGATCTTCAAGCGCATCGAAGAATGCGCGATCTTTACCGAGCAGGTTCGGAAGACCTGCGAGACCGTCAAACTCAAGATGATCGAAGGCAAAGTATAGCCGCCGTGAGATATCCGGAACATCGATCAGGTTTGTTTTTCGAATAGCGTGTGTGAATTGCGGTACAGGCTGGTGCCGCGAATCAGCTTAGTTTGTAGTCTCCTCCCTAGACTTGCACCCGCCGCAAATGGCGGGTCCTCTTTTGCGGTATCCGACAGTCAGAATAGCCTCACAGCGGTGCTGTGGTGGCCGCAGTGGCTTGATCACCCGTGCAAGAGCTTCCGTATGCTTGTTCGTGATACCTGGGTGATCCGTACCCTGCGAGCGCACCACAACGTTGCAGTTTGGGCCTAATACAATCGGTTCTGCGAGGTGTTCGCGTGTCCGCAATGCCACGGCGCGCGAATTCTTTGCGGCGGGGTGCGGGTTGTTGCCCCTACAGTCGCACCGTTCGCGTAAACTGAACCGAGCCCGCCGGCTGCTGATTCCTGCCGGCTCCGCCGCCGTTCGGCGCTTCCAGGAAGTTCGACGCTACCAAGACCACCCGGAGCATCTTCATGCTGTTTCTGAGCTACGCCTATCGTTTCCTCTCCAACTTCGTGTTCCTGGCGCTGGTCTATTTCGCTCTGAATTTCCTCGAAAAGTACCAGCACCGCGTGGTGGTCGCGATTCTCGTGCTGGTCTATGCCGGCATGCATGCGGCGTCGGCGCTGCGGTCGTTTCACTTCTTCCAGCGCATCGAACGGCTGGAGCTGGAAGCGCGCCGCCTGGTGGCGGCGCTGGGCGAGGGGCCGAATTCGACGTCGACGCGCAAGCAGGTGATCACCGAGGTCGGCGCGCTCCGCCATGCCGGCGAGATCAAGGCCTATATCGACCTGCTGTTCCTCGCCATCGTCATCCTGCTCTGCGTCGCCAAGATCGTGACGAACTGAGCCTTGTCCCGATCGCGGAGAGGCCCCTGGGGTCAGGAAAACGCATCAAAACAAATGACTGGGTGATGATCCTGATCCATTCGATCAGAACCGGCCGATCAGCGCTTCTTCAAGCCGGCGACCCGAACCGATCGCCCGTTCCGTTTGGCTTGCGCCGCCGGCTTGGGGCGTGGTCCCGCCAGCGCTTTGCGGCGCCTGCGCGGTTTCTCCGGCTGACGCCGGCGGCTGGGCCGCGACCGCGCGGTCGTGGCGGCGAGATTTGCCGGCGAGCTTTGCGGAGGAGACTTCCGTTGAACGGGCCTGCGCAGTCGATGCCGCCCGGCGCGCGGACGAGGCCAGCAGGGTCAGGCGCGCCGATTCCGGGATTTTGAAAAGGCTCGCCGCCGGAACCGGCAGCGCGGCCAGTGTGCCGGCCGGCGGCAGCGTCGTTTGCCGCGGCCACGGCGCAACCGGTGGCAGGGGAACGCCGCGCCCGCGCCGCGCAGCGCGGACGCCGAGATCGGTCGTGTGCCAATCGAGATCGGACAACGCCGGGACGGGGAGCGCTGCAGGGCCGGCAGAAGCGAATTTCGGAACCTTCGGCCAGCGCGAAATCGCCACCATCTCCGACGGCGGATGCAACTGCCATTGCTGCGGCTCGGTCGGCGTCGCCGGCCGATCCGGCGTCGCCGGCACCACATGGACGATGCGATAGCCGCGCGTTTTCAATTCGTGCAGGATCCTCGGCAGCGCCGCGACCGTGCGCGGCTGAATGTCGTGCAGCAGCAGGATGCCTTTTCCCTTTGGCCTCCAGCCGCTGCATCGCGAGCTCATAGACGCGATTGGCGGAGACGTTGCGCCAGTCGTCGGCGGGAAAATCGGCGCTCCAGAGCTGAAGCCCCTTGGAGGCGGCAAATTCCTCGATCCCGTCGTTGACGCGCAGGCCGGGAATGCGCAGGAACGGCGCGGGCGCGGTGCCGTCGGCCAGCGCCGCGGTCACCGACGCGATGCCCTGCTCGATCTCCTGCCTGGAGCGGTCGAGCGGCAGGCGATCCATGCCGGTCGGATGGTTCTGGCTGTGGGTGGCCACCGTGTGGCCGGCGTCACGCACCTTGCGCACGCCTTCGGGATTGGCGTTGGCCTGGCGTCCGACCAGGAAGAAGGTCGCCTTCGCGCAATGGGCGGCGAGAATGTCGAGGATCTGGTTGGAGTATTTCGGCAGCGGACCGTCGTCGAAGGTCAGCACCACCTCATGGTCTTCGAGCGGCAGCGTCTTGTTATATTGCATGGTGCCGATGATGGGATGGGCGCGCGGATCGACCACGATGGTGCGTGACGTACCGATGGCGTCGGGATGACCTGGGCAATCGGCGGCCGACGCAGCCTGCGCGGCGACAGAGGCTCAGCAGGCCCACGCACACGGCGGTCCAAGGCGGCCGCCGAAGTCCTCCAAATACGCTAGCGATCATTGAACCCCGGCTTCATTCCAAGAGCACGCAACGGCTTACATCTGGCGCCATGAATGCCGCCTTAATCACCTGAATTCTACACCTAATTTGGCTTCGGGGCGTGATCCAGGCCACAGAACCGGCGTCAGCCGAAGAGATCGTGATCTAATGTGCTTTGTCGGACACGGTTTTGGCACCTGCCGGAACCAGATGGACCACGCGGTAACGGTTGTCGCGGAGGTAGCGCAGGAAGGCCGGCAGCATGGCGGCGGTCTGCGCCTTGGGATCGTGCAGCAGGATGATGCCCTTGCGGGCGACCTGCAGCCGCTCGGTGAGCAGCTTCAACTGCTGCGCCGGCGTCATCGGATTCCAGTCGCTGGCCCAGAGGTCGGCGCCGAACACGGCGATGCCGCGCTTTTGCAAGGCGTCCAGCGTCGCGGGCGTCATTTCAAAAAAAGGAAAGCGAAAGAACGGCGTGCTCGGGGTCGTGGTGGCCTTTCCGTGCAGCGCCGTTTCGACCGCCGCGATGCCCTTGTCGATCTCGCCGATGGCCGCTTCCGGCTTCATGTATTTCAGATTGTGGTGGGTCCAGGTGTGGTGCGCGATGGTATGACCCTGCGGCCGCTATTCTCCGCACCAGTTCGGGATGTTCGGAGGCCGGCTTGCCGATCAGGAAGAATGTCGCGCGCACGCATTCCTGCGCGAGCGCCGCCAGTACCTTCGGTCCGTCGCCGGCCACGGCCCGTCGTCGAAGGTCAGCACCACCTCGTGGTCCTCCAGCGGCAGCGTCTGCGGAAAGCTCTTGAGGCCCACGCGCGGGGTGGTGGCGGCGTCGACCGCGAGAACGCGTGAGGTGCCGAGCGCGTCCTTGCGGGGACATTCGGCGGCCGGCGCCGCCGCAACGAAGGTCATCAATGCCGCGACCGCCGAGCACAGCGCCGCGCTGAAATTTCGGGTCATTTGCCGTTGGACATATTTGGCATTGCGCTGGGTGTTGCCGATTGGGTAAGCGTGCAGCGTAAGCTCAGACGAGTTCCCTCATTCTGTCAAACCGGCGAGGCGCGGCATGGCCGAGAATATCGACGTTGCCCAAGCCGAGGCGCGACCTGCGCAAGGCTCCGTGCTCGACCATCTCCTGATGCGGGATGAAGAGGGGCAACTGCGTCACGAGTTTGTCGAAGAGATCACGCGCGCCATCCACGCCGCCGACCGGCCGCTGTTGTGCGAGGTGGTGGCGGAACTTCACGAGGCCGATCTCGGCGATTTGATCGCGGCCCTCGAACCCGACGACCGCGTCACGCTGGTCGAACTGACCGGCACCGATTTCGACTTCTCGGCGCTGAACGAGGTCGACGATTCCGTCCGCGAGGAAATCCTCGAGGAACTCGAACCGGAGACGGTCGCCGAGGGCGTTCGCGAACTGGAATCCGACGACGCCGTCGAACTGCTCGAAGGCCTCGACGAGGCCGACCAGGAAGAGATCCTGGAAAAGCTGCCGCCGGCCGAGCGCGAGCCGCTGGAGCGCAGCCTGCTTTATCCGGAGAATTCCGCAGGCCGGCGGATGCAGTCGGAGTTCATCGCGGTGCCGCCGGACTGGACCGTAGGCCAGGCGATCGACTACATGCGCGACACCCCCGATCTGCCGGACCGGTTTTACGAGATCTACGCGGTGGATTCCGAAAAGCACTGGCAGGGTGCGGTCTCGCTCGACACGCTGCTGCGGGCGCGCCGGCCGGTGCCGATCGCCGATCTGATCGACGAAGACCGCCGCCGCGTCTCGGTGCTGGACGACCAGGAAGAGGTCGCGCGGATGTTCGGCAAGTACAATCTGGTCGCGGCCCCCGTGGTCGACACCACCAACCGGCTGGTCGGCGTCATCACCATCGACGACGTCGTCGACGTCATCGAGGAAGAGGCCGACGAGGACCTGAAGGCGCTCGGCGGCGTCACCAGCGACGAAGAATTGTCCGACAGCGTCTGGACCATCGCGCGCGCCCGCTTCAACTGGCTGCTGGTCAATCTGGCGACCGCGTTTCTGGCGTCCTCCGTGCTCGGCCTGTTCGAGGGCCAGCTCGAGAAGATGGTGGCGCTCGCGGTGCTGGCGCCGATCGTGGCGAGCCAGGGCGGCAACGCCGCGACCCAGACCATGACGGTGGCGGTGCGGGCGCTGGCGACCCGCGAACTCGGCTCCAACAATGCGTTGCGCGTGGTGATGCGCGAGGCGATGGTCGGCCTCGTCAACGGGCTCGCCTTTGCCGTGATCACCGGCGTCGCCGCGGTGGCCTGGTTCAAGATCCCGGGCCTCGGCGTCGTGATCGGGCTTGCCATCATCTGCAACCTGGTGGCCGGCGCGCTCGGCGGCATCCTGATCCCGATGGTGCTGGACCGGGTGCGGGCCGATCCCGGCGGTGGCGTCGGGAACCTTCGTCACGACGATTACCGACGTGGTCGGCTTCTTCTCGTTCCTCGGCATCGCCACGCTGTGGTTCGGGCTGAAGTAGCGCCTCATTTATCGTTAATCGGGTCTTAAGGCGCTTGGCCGATGATGTTGGCTCACGAGGTCAACATGCAGCGCTTGCGGCTGAAAGCGGACGGACGGATCGTCGAACTGCGGGACGGGCAGGAATTTCCGCTCGCGCCGGCGATGCCCGAGCCCGCGCTGCCATGCCCGCCGCGTCGCCTCAGGCGAATGCCGGACGCTACATCAGGCGAAACCCGCGGCCTGCCGGCCGTGCGCGACCTGCGCCGCCGCGCGCAGCTGACGCAGACTCGAATTCGCGGCCAGGCTCGGCGTGCCCGTCGAGACCATCCGGAACTGGGAGCAGGGCAAGCGTGCGCCGCGCGGACCGGCGCGGGCGCTGCTCGCCGTGATCGCCCATTCGCCGGAGACCGTTTTCGCAGCGCTGGCCACCGAGGAACCGTCGCCGGTCTAGCGTCATGGTTGACGCATCTCTTACGCGAACCGGAACGCATTCCGCCGATGGATCTCGCACGAAAACGCTATCTGTTGGCACGGCTGTTTCCACAGCCCATAATGGGGCCGGATCCGCGGATACAACCGATGCTGTTTGTCGAAGCCAATGGCGCAAAAATTCCGGCGATCGGGCTGGGCACCTGGGAATTGCGCGGACGCGCCTGCGCGCGGATCGTCGAGCAGGCGCTGCGGCTCGGCTATCGCCACATCGACACCGCGCAGATGTACGAGAACGAACGCGAGGTCGGCGAGGGCCTGCGCGCCTCGGGCGTGAAGCGCGATCAGGTCTTCCTCACCACCAAGATCTGGCCCTCGCATTTCGCGCCCCACGATCTGGAGCGTTCGGCCAAGGAAAGCCTGGTGCGACTGCGCCTGACCGAGGTCGACCTGTTGCTGCTGCACTGGCCGAACCCGCAGGTGCCGCTGGTGGAGACGCTTGGCGCGCTGGCGCGGGTCAGGCAGCAGGGGCTCGCGCGGCATATCGGCGTGTCCAATTTCACCGTGGCCCTGATCGAGGAGGCGGTGGCTTCATGTCCGGAACCGCTGGTGTGCGACCAGGTCGAGTACCATCCCTATCTCGACCAGACCAAGGTGAGGGAGGCCTGCGCGCGCCACGGCATGGCGCTGGTGGCCTATAGTCCGGTCGCCAGGGGCCGCATCAAGAACGACCGCGCGCTGCAGCGGATCGGCGACCGCTATCGCAAGACGGCGGCGCAGGTCTGCCTGCGCTGGCTGGTGCAGCAGGGCGTGGCGGCGATCCCGCGAACCTCGAAGCTCGAGCGGCTCTCGGAGAACATCGAGATCTTCGATTTCGAGCTGTCGGAAGAGGACATGCAGCAGATTTCCGCCATGGGCAGCGCCAGCGGCCGGCTCACGGATTTCGGTTTCGCGCCGAAATGGGATTGAGGAGTTGCAGCGCCGGACGCTATGCTGGCGGGCAGGGGAATATCGAACATCGTTCCGATGCGATGGACCTGCGGCGGATCATACCCACTGACATCACGGCGTCGGCGATCGCGCATGTGTCGCTGCTGACGCTGCTGCTGCTGTTTTCCGAGGTGCATCCGTTCGGCGCAGTGACCGCCGAGCAGATCCCGGTCGAGATCGTGACCCCGCAGGAGCTCGCCGAGAAGCAAGCGCCTCGCCGAGAGCCGCCTGCCGAAACCAAGCCTGCCGAAACCAAGCCGGAACCCCAGCCCGATTTCTCCCTGCTCGACAAGCCTGCGTGCGGCCACGGCGCTCCCGCCGCCGCCGCACCGCCTGCGCCTGCCGCGCCGCCGCAGAAGCAGGCTGCGCTCGCCACGCCGCGCGCGGCCAGCCGCCGCCGCCATCGCAGCAGGTGGCACTGCCGCCATCGCAACCGGCGGCGCCTGCCTACAAGCCGCCCGAGCCGGATGTCTCGATCAAGTATCAGGTGCTGCTCGGCCTGCCGCCCGATCTCTCGCCGCTGCCGCCGGCCCCCGCGCAAGCCCGCAACAAGGGCGACGACAATTTCGATGCGCCGGCGACCGACGCCGCCGATATCGCGAGCACGCTGATCGCGGAATTCCGGCGGCACCTCAAGACCTGCTCGAAACTGCCGGCCTCGCTGTCGGGCGCCGACGACGTCAAGGTCAAGCTGCGCGTGCTGATGACACCGGACGGCAGGCTCGCCGCCGAGCCGATCCTGATCGAGGCCAGCGCGTCGATGAAGGGGCCGTTGCTGATGCAGGGCGCGATCCGCGCGCTGCAGGCCTGCCAGCCCTACGCCATGCTGCCGGCGGACCGCTACGGCGAATGGAAGGTGCTCGATCTCAGCTTCACGCCGCAGGATTTTTCGGCGTCCTGATTTCCTGACACGCATTCTTCTTCGATGGTTCGGCGCGGAACCCTTGCGAGAAAATCTTGTCGGCCCTGTCGGAGACCGGCCCCGTCGTCCAGTCCTTGGACAGGAGCGGCGCGTGCGTGCGGCCTGCTCGGCCCATTTGACCGACGAAAGGAACGCCGCGATGAAGGTTACACAGCATCTCTGGTTCGAGAAGGACATGGAAGCCGCGATCGGCTTCTACACCTCGCTCGTCCGCGGTTCGTCGGTCGACTGGATTTCGGCCTTGCCGGCCGATACCCCGAGCGGCCCCGCGGGCAGCGTCAAGATCGCCGCCTTCACCCTGGGCGACCAGCACTACATGGCGATCGAGGCGGGCCCCCTCGACCCGTTCAACCACAGCTTTTCGATCATGGTCGATGCGGACACCCAGGCCGAAATCGATCGCCTGTGGGACGCATTGAAGGAGGGCGGACGGATCGAGCAATGCGGCTGGGTGCGGGATCGCTGGGGCCTCTGCTGGCAGATTGCGCCCAAACGGCTCGGCGAGCTGATGCGCGATCCCGACGGCGACAAGGTCAAGCGCGTCGCCGAGGCCATGCTCAAAATGGTGAAGCTCGACATTGCGGGATTGGAGGCCGCGGCGAGAAAGTGACCGGCGTCGCTCGAGGACGCGCTAATTCCCCATCGCCTGCCACGCGTTCGAGGCGAACTGCCGCCGCCAGGTCACGATGACGACCAGCGCGGTTGTCGCCAGCAATACCCAGGGGCTGACGAACCAGCCGAGATAGCCGAGCGCGAAGAAGAACGCACGCTGGCCGCGGTTGAAATGCCGGCCCGCCGCCTCGAACAAGCGCGTCGTGCGCATCACATGGGCTTCGGCTTCCGCGGTGTCGCGCTGTCGACGCCGGCGGCATCGCGCCGAGCAGGATCGCGACATAGTTGAACAGGCGGTACGACCAGGCGAATTTGAAGAAGGCGTAGATGAAGATCAGGATCAGGCCGACGCATTTGATTTCCCACAGCGCGGGCGAGGGGGTGAGATCGACCGGCAGTTCGCGCAGCACGGCCAGCGCATCGTTGGTCGCCCGCAGCAGCGCCAGCGCGCCGCCGATCGCGATCAGGCTGGTGGAGGCGAAGAAGGCGGTGCCGTTCTGCAGCGAGGCCATGATCTGCATGTCGACCATGCGCGCCTCGCGGTCGAGCATGTTCCGTACCCAGACCTCGCGATAGCGGTTCATGCGCGCCGACAGGCTGTCGCGGCCATAGGCCGTGTGCTCGAGCGTGAAGCCGTAGGCCAGCCATTCCACGACGAAGAACGCGACGGCGGCGATATCGACCCAATAGGCGCCCATGTGGCGAGATCCCCGGTGGTGGCTTGGCTTCGTGATGTACAGGTTGAACGCGTGCGGTGCACTATGGCAAGATCACGGTCGCAACAGGATTTCCCCCGCAAATGTTGAAACTGGTCATCGGCAACAAGAACTATTCGTCATGGTCGATGCGGCCGTGGCTGGCGCTGCGCGCCAACGACATTCCGTTCGAGGAAGTGTTCATCCCGCTCTACACCAACGACAAGGCGGACAAGGACCGGATCCTCAGCTTTTCCCGCGCGGGCAAGGTGCCGGCGCTGATCGATGGCGACGTCACGGTGTGGGATTCGCTTTCGATCATCGAGTATCTCGCCGAGAAATTCCCGCAAAGCCGGCTGTGGCCGGAAGACCGTGCGCGCCGGGCGCATGCGCGGTCGATTTCGGCGGAAATGCATTCGGGCTTCATGCCGCTGCGCAATGAATGCGGCATGAACCTGCACCGTCCGGTCGGCGCGATCGATCTGTCGGACGACGCACGCGCCAATGTGGCGCGCGTTCAGGAAATCTGGGCCGATTGCGCCAGCCGTTACGGCAAGGAAGGACCGTTCCTGTTCGGCGCGTTCGGCGGCGCGGACGCGATGTTCGCGCCGGTGGTGCATCGCTTTCGCACCTATGCGATCGAGGTGAGCGGCGAGGCGCGGCATTATTTCGATGCGATGATGTCGTTGCCGGCGTTCCAGGAATGGACCCGCGCAGGTCTTGCCGAAACGCTCGTCATCGAACGGTTCGAGACGGTCTGATTTCGGGTGCGGGCCGGCGGTCGGGGCGGGGCGCCAGGGCGTCCCGCAACATTGGATAAATTATAACCGGCTGTCCGATTTTGGGAAAATCGGCCTCCGTGGCGGGCATGCGGATTCCCGGGAACCGCAAGAATTGCCGCTTATCGCCCTGAAAAACATGCGGAATTTGCGCATTTGCCATGCCTCGATGTTGCTGGCTTTTGGGGCGGTCGGCTGTGCTAGGTTGCCGCAGGGTTCTCAAGTCGGCCGAAAGCTAGCGGGACCGTGAGCGCGGCCGGCGTTCTTGCGTGATGGAGAGGGCGTTGAAGCATAAGTACTCCGTTGGAGAGACTGTCTATTTTACTGCCAGCAACGTTGCCCGACCGGCCGCCAGCGGCACCTATGAGGTGATCCGGCTGCTTCCGACCGATGGCGACGATTGTCAGTATCGTATCAAAAGCTCGACCGAAGCTTTCGAACGGGTCGCCAAGGAAAGCCAGCTCGCGATTTCCTGAAACAGTTGTGTGCAAGCAGCCGGCTGACGGGGTTCCACTTCGATCGCCGTCAAAAGGCCCCGTTCGCAGAACCATTCTGCCGAAAAGCGAATGCGACAAAGACGCATTCGTCGTTCGATCGCGTTTGATGCTGCGTTAAGGGACACCGCGCATGAGCTGGGACTGGGCTGCTTCGCTGGATCACATCTGGCGCTCGCCGAACCTTCCGTTGTACCTGACGCTGGCGACGGGCGGATTTGTCGGGATCATCGTTCTGATCACGCTGCTGCGCTCGGAGAGATCCGTGGCCAACGGCGTGCTTGCGCTGATCACGCTGCTCGCGATCGGGCTCGCGGGGGCGGTGACCTTCCGCGGCTTCGGCACGGCAAACGTGGTTCAGTCGACGGAGGCGCGTCCGGTTCAGACGGCCACCGCGCCGTTGCCGCAGCTTTCCTGCATTGACGAAATGGCCGGCGATGCCGTCCTCGCCGCGTGCGAGAAGGCGCTGTTCGGTTCGGCCGAGTTGGTGGCTGCGGCCGTGGCCTACGCCGCCTCGCAGATCACGCTGCTGACCTCGCTCGGAGATGTCGCCACCGCGAACAAGGGGGCCGGCTCCGACCTGCTGGCGCTGCGCCGCGCCGTCGAGCGCGACCGTTACGGGTTGATGGCCTATGTGCTGACGGCGCGGGACCGTTGCACGCCATCGGCCTGCCGCGCGTTCCGCTCGCTGACCGAGACGCGCCAGATTGCGGCCAACATGGAAGACCGCGTCTATGAAAGCCTGATCATGCGCTACGCGGCGTCCTGGAACACGCCGCAGGCTGCGGCGGGCATGATCGCGGCGCTGCCGCCGTCGGTCCCCACGGGCAAGCCCACCAACGCCGAATTCCCGACCTCGGCCTCCACCCCGCCGGTCAACATCATGACGCCCGAGCCGCCGCTCGGCGCCGCGCCGAAGCCGTCGTCGCGCTGCGGCTGCGCCGGCGTCGCCAGCCGCGCCGCGTCCGGCCGCGGCGACACCGCCGGCACCGCCGCAGGCGCAGGCCGCCGCCAAGAAGCCGCCGCCCGGCGCCGAAGCGGCCGTCCTCGGCGGCGCCGGTCCAGCTCGCGCCGTCGGGTGCGGCGCCCACAGCTGATAACAACGAGTGATCTTTTCAAAGCGCGCACGGGCCGCTACATCGGCGGGATCATGCCGCTTCATCTCATCAAGCTTGCCGTCGGCTGCGAGTCAGTCAAGGAACTCAAGGGCTGGGTTGCCGAACGAATGGCAACCGCCAAGAAAAAGGGCCTGCCGCTTCGTCACGTCCACATCACGCGGATGACGCCGAAGCGCGACGAGGAGATCCTCGCCGGCGGCTCGCTCTATTGGGTGATCAAGGGCGAAATCGCCGCGCGCGAAAAGATCATCGCGATCGAGCCGTTCCGCGACAAGGACGGTATCGGGCGGTGCCGCCTGGTGATGCAGCCCAAGGTGTTTGCGGTCTCGCCGCGGCCGATGCGCCCGTTCCAGGGCTGGCGCTACCTCGCCGAGGACGCCGCGCCGCCGGACCTCACCAAATCCTCAGCCGCCAGCGTGGCTGCGATGCCGGAACCGATGCGGCGCGAATTGCGCGATCTGGGGCTGCTCTGAGGGAGGCATCGGCTCCAGTTCTAAACCCCGATATTGTCGATCAGGCGCGTCGTGCCGAGTTTCGCGGCGACGAGGATCCGCACCGGCCCGTCCTTCATCGAGGTGACCGGCGCCAGCGTCTCGGCGTGCCGGGCCTCGAAATAGTCCAGCGCGAAGCCGGCGCCGCGTGATCAGTTCGCGGCCGGCTTCCATCGCGGCCGCCAAATCCTCGCCGGCCTTCAGCCGCTTGGCGCTTTCCTTCATGGCGCGGTAGAGCGTCGGCGCCGTCTGCCGTTCCTCCGGCGAGAGGTAGACGTTGCGCGAGGACATCGCCAGCCCGTCGCGTTCCCGCACGGTGCGCGAGCCGATCACCTTGACGCCGAGGTCGAGATCGGCGGCCATCCGCGTCACCACCCGCAATTGCTGAAAATCCTTCTCGCCGAAGATCGCCACATCCGGCCGGACTTGGGTGAACAGCTTGCCGACCACGGTGGCGACGCCGCCGAAGAAATGCGGCCGGAAACGATCCTCGAGGCCGGCGGTGGCCGGACCTTCCGGCACGATCCGGGTGGCGAAGCCGTCCGGGTACATCGCCTTGACGTCCGGATTCCAGATCAGGTCGACCTTTTCGGCGGCGAGCTTGGCGACGTCGGCTTTCCAGGTGCGCGGGTACGAACCGAAATCCTCCGTCGGCGCGAACTGGGTCGGGTTGACGAAGATCGATACGACCACTTTCTGCGCGCGGCGTCTGGCGAGCCGCACCAGCGACACATGTCCGTCATGAAGCGCTCCCATGGTCGGCACCAGCGCGACGGCGGCCTTTCGGGTGCGCAAGGCCTCGACGGCGCGGCGCAAGGCGGGAACGGTACGGACGACCATGGGACTTCGCGACATCTGGCCTCGATCTCTTGCAGTTTCTGACGGGGTGAGGGGGCCGTCGGCCCCAAGCCTTTCGGCGGGCGCGCTGACCTTATAAGGCCAGAGCATTGCCGCCAAGTTTGCTTGGGTATGGCGCGCCTGTGGCAGCTAACGCGAGTCCGGAAGCGACATCGCAACCGTCGGGATTTATCATTAAAGACACGCCGCGAGCGAATTGAATGCGTCGTCGCGCATTTCACTTGACCGCAGCCGCGCGTGATTTGAAGATATCGTGCGGGGGTTGAGTCATGTTGGTTCAGGCGAGTCAGGGGCAATTCGGTTCGGCGCATGTCGTCGTGCTGGGCAACGAGAAGGGCGGGTCGGGAAAATCCACCTCCGCGCTGCATATCGCCGTTGCCCTGATGAAGGCCGGACAGCGTGTCGCCACCATCGATCTCGACTGCCGCCAGCAGAGTTTTACCCGCTACATCGCCAACCGGAGCGCGTGGGCGCGCCGCACCGGTCTCGACCTCGAAATCCCCGTGCACTACTGCGTCAAGCTCGGCGAGACGATGCAGATCGCCGACAATGAAAATTCCGAGTTCCAGCAGTTCATGGAGGCGGTGAGCGCGATCGAGCGCGCCTTCGATTTCATCGTCATCGATACGCCGGGTTCCGACTCCTATCTGATGCGCCTGGCGCATTCGATGGCCGACACGCTGGTGACCCCGATCAACGACAGCTTCCTCGATTTCGACGTGCTCGGCACCGTCGATCCCGCGACCTATTCGGTGACCGGCGAGAGCCATTATGCGGAGATGGTGCGCGACGTCAGGCGCAAGCGCCGCCAGATCGACGGCGCCACCACCGACTGGATCGTGGTGCGCAACCGCCTGTCGATGATCGGCTCGCGCAACAAGCAGCTGGTCGCCGACAGCCTGAAGGACCTTTCGCTGCGGCTCGGCTTCCGTTCGATCGACGGATTTGCCGAGCGGGTGGTCTACCGCGAATTCTTCCCGCGCGGGCTGACCGCGCTGGACGACCTCGACGAGGCGACGCTGGGAACCCGGCCGAGCATGGGCCATGTCACGGCCCGCGAGGAAGTGACCAGCCTGCTGCGCCAGCTCAAGCTGCCGCTCGACGAGCGCGGCCGCCGCCGCGCCGCCAACCGCGCCGAATGGTTCACCCAGGTCGACAAGCCGCTCGAAGTCCACGACATCATCGGCGACATCATCAGCGCCTGAGCCTCGATCAGCGCCCGCGGCTCGATCACCGTCATCTTGAAAGGACCGGCGTTGGCGGCGGCATGCGCCACCGCCTCGTTGGCACGGTCGAGGCCGAACGCGGTGATCTCGAAATGCGCGAGGTCGACCAGGCCTGCGCGGATCAGGCCGGCCATCAGGGTGGCCGCATGCGGCGGGTACATCCATTGTCCGCGCAGCGTGATGCAGTTTCGCATCATCCAGGGGTAGGGCAGTTCGAGGCCGGCGCCGCCGAGCATGCCGACGCCGCCCATCAGCACCACCCGCCCGTACGGCCGCACCGCCAGGATGGCGGTCCGCACCTGCACGGCGTTGGCCGCAGGCGGCAGGATGTCCAGCACGCAGTCGATCGGGCCGGGCGCCGCCTGCAGGATGCGCGCGCGATCGTCGGCCTCGTGGCCGTGCATCGGCACGGTGCGGACGCGGGCGCCGAACCGCTGCGTCAGCTCGGTCAGGGCCTGCTCGTTACGTCCGGTCGCCACCACGCATTGCGCGCCCATTCCCAGCGCGACCGCGACGGCGGCGCTGCCGAAGCTGCCGGTGGCGCCATTGACCAGCACGATCTCTCCGGCTTGGAGTTGCGCGGCGAGGAACCCGCCATAGGGCACCAGCAGCGTGCCGAGCGCGCACCAGCGGCCGGCGTCCTTCTCGTCGATGTCGCCGATCGGAACCGCGTTTTCCGTCGGTAGCCGCATTTGTTCGGCCCAGGCGCCGTCGTGGAAATAGCGCTGCAAGCGCAGGCCGGCCTCGGTGCCGCCGGTAAGGCCCTGCAGGGCGATGTCGGGCGACTGCGCATTGTCGCGCGAGCGCACGGTCGGATCGCAATAGACCCAATCGCCGGGACGAAGCCGGGTCGCATCGGGGCCGGTGGCGCGGATGCGGCCGATCGCGCCGGGGCCGGGCACCATCGGCAATTCCAGAAGGTATTTCCGCTCCCCGCTGAGCACCTCGTTGGCGTAGGCCAGCACGCGGCTCGCCGCGACGTCGACAATGACCTCGCCGGTGCCAAGCCGCGGTTCGGGGCGGGTCTCGATCGCAAGCGGCGATCCGAATGCATTCAAAACGGCAGCCTTCATGGAGCCTCCTCATTTCGATTGAAACGCATTCTCGCAAGGCTTCAGGCGGCCAACAAGACCTGGTATTATCCTAGGACTGTTAGACCCTCTCTCAGGGCACGGTGCGCATGGCGGTATCAGGCACGAATTCGAGGCAAGGCGAACTCGGCGACTTCCTGCGGTCGCGGCGGCAGAAGCTGACGCCGAAGGCGGTCGGCCTGCCGGTCGGCCGGCGGCGGCGCACGCCCGGCCTGCGGCGGGAGGAGGTGGCCGAACTCGCCGGCATCGGCGTCGACTGGTACGTTCGCCTCGAGCAGGGACGCTCCGTCAGCCCGTCGGCGGCGACGATCGACGCGTTGGCGCGTGCGTTGCGGCTGACCAAAGCCGAACACCGGCATCTGACGGAGCTGACGCAAAATGCCGACCGGCGCCCCTTCGTCCGCGAGACCGTTCCGCCGGCGATCCGTCGCACGGTCGAGCAGCTCAACCTGCCGGCCTATGTCACCGGCCGGCGCTGGGACATTCTCGCCTGGAATGCGGCTGCCGAAGAAATCTTTGCGTTCAGCCGGCTCGCGGAAGCCGATCGCAACAGCCTGCTCTCGGTGCTGACCAATCCCGCGTCGCGGCGGTTGTTCGGCGCGTCATGGGCGGATGAGGCCCGGCGCATCGTCGCCCAGTTCCGCGCGACACATGACCTGTGGGCCGGCGATCCCGCCTTCCGCGACCTGCTGGCGCGGCTGCGCGAAGGCTGTCCCGAATTCGCAGGCTGGTGGGAGGCCCACGACGTCAGCGGCGTCGCGGCAGGACGAAAATCCTTGATCCATCCCAAGAAGGGCCGGCTCAAACTGGAGTATGCTAGTTTTCAGGCCAATGACGACCCGGCGCTGAAGCTCGTCATCTACACGACGGTCTAAGTCTTTCCGATTTGCGGTATTGCCGCACCTGCAGGTTGACAGGTTCCGGGAACCAGACCTCCGCTACGCCGTTTTTCGTTAGACTTTTATCTAACGCTCGAACCGAAGCTTGATTGGAGGCGTCGTAAGCAATAACGGGGCTGAAATTGGTGGGACTGAGCGGCTGCACAATGGATAGGTGCATCGCACAATGATCAGGCGGTCAACACACAACATTTGGCCTTTATGTCACTCCATCGTGACATATATCATCAACAAGGGACCGAAAGAGTTCTCAAGAACAGGGATGGCCCCTCAGCGGGGCGCGAGGACGAATATGAAACGTGGAATTCTCGTTCTGCTTTCACTCTCCGTGCTGGTCGCTGTCGCGTATTTCACCGCGAACAAGTGGGCGATCCGGCATGAGACGATCGCGTTCCACGATCCCGATCGCGACAATCGTCTTGTCGCCGTCCAGATCGCCGTTCGCCGCGACAAGGAAATGCAGGCCAATGCCGGCTTGATCAAACTTCCTGTTGCGGTCCTCAATCACGGCAACACCGTCAAGAACACCGAGTACTCGTTCCTGTCCACCGTCTTCGCCTGGCGCGGCTACCTCGCGATCAGCCCGCAGCACGACCTGCCGACCGATCCGCCGATGGTGACCAAGGTCGGCGAGCCCTATGTCGGCCGTCTGCCGCAGATTCAGCGCGGCGTGGCCAACATCCATTTCGCCCTCCACGAAATGAAGAAGGTCCAGCCCAACGCCGACTATGAGAAGGTGACGATGGTCGGCCATTCGATGGGCGGCGACATCTCGATGTATTTCGCCAAGCAGTATCCCGACGAGATCAAGAAGGTGGTGACGCTGGATAATCTGCGCGTGCCGTTCCTGACCGACGGCAAGTTCAAGATCCTGTCGTTCCGCTCCAAGGATACGCATTTCAAGCCGGACCCCGGCGTGGTGCCTGACGACGAGCAGTGCGAGCAGGCCGGGATCACGGTCGTGAACACCGGCTTCCAGCATAACGACATGCGGGACACCGGGCCTGATGCCGCCAAATCCTCGATCCAGTCGATGCTCGACAAGTTCCTCGACGAGTCCGACAAGAGCGGCGAATTGAAGCCCGTGCCGACCAAGGTGCCGGACATTCTGAGCGCCAGCCCCGGGACCGGTGCCGCTGTCCGTCCCGTTGGCCAGCAATCCGACGCCGAACAAGCCGGTCACGAACTAGGCGGCCGGCGGTCGTCTTGCGGCTGCGTCACGGTCCGGCGCATTGACCGGCGCCAAGCGCCGTCCCACATAGAGCTTGCTGCTTAACCGCGAGCGCTCATGGCCGGCGAACCCATCAAACCGAAATCGGAACGCGACGTTGCTGCGGCAAAGGCCGAGGCGAGCAAAGGCGGCCCGTTGCCGCAGACCAAGCCGTCGGCGGCGGACGACATCGCAGCCTTCGTGGCGAAAGCGCGCGCGATGTCGCCGCACCGGCCGGGCGCCAGGGGCAGGCTGGTGTTTGCGCTCGACGCCACCATGAGCCGGCAGCCGACCTGGGACATGGCCTGCGCGCTGCAGGCCGACATGTTTCGCGAGGCGGGCTCGCTCGGCAGCCTCGATATCAGGCTGGTCTATTACCGCGGCTTCAACGAATGCCGCGCCACGGGCTGGATCTCCGATTCCGCGCAACTGGCGCGGCTGATGGGCAAGATCGATTGCCAGGGCGGCAACACCCAGATCGGCAAGGTGCTGTCGGAGGCGCGCCGCGAGGCGGTGGCGTCCGGTGTGCGCGCCGTGGTGTTCGTCGGCGACGCCATGGAGGAGGCGGTCGACGATCTCTGCGCCAAGGCCGGCGAGCTCGGCCTGCTCAAGGTCCCGGTGTTCATGTTTCAGGAAGGCCACGACCCCACAGCCGAACAGGCCTTCCGCGAGATTGCCCGGCTGACCGGCGGCGCATGGTGCAGGTTCGATCCCGGCGCCGCGGCGCAGTTGCGCGAGCTGCTGCGCGCCGCCGCAGCCTATGCCGCCGGCGGGCGCGAAGCGCTGCTGCGGCTATCGAAAACCACCAGCGGCGCGGCCGCGCTGATCGGCCAGATGAAGTGATGACGACTTTGATCGCGACCGCGCCGGGCGCCATGCTTTTCGGCGCCGATGCAGCTATATTAGAGCCATGCCAACCCTGATTGCCGGCGTCGTCGCCGTTGTCGTTCTCTACTTGCTGCTGCAGATGTTTCGTGCGGCCAATCCCGTCTTGCTCGCGCGCGGGATCAAGATCGCGGGTGGCGTCATAGCGCTGGCGGTCGCAGCCTTCACCGGGCTGCGCGGCGAGCTTGCGGTTGCAATCCCGCTCGGCATCTTCGGCGCGGGCCTGCTCGGCTGGTCGCCGTTCGGGCCCGGCAGTTTCAGTAATCTCGGCGGGATATTCGGCGGCGGCGCGCAGCGTTCTTCAGGACAGGCCTCGCGCGTCCGCTCGCAGTTTCTCGATATGAGTCTCGATCACGACAGCGGCGAACTGTCGGGCCAGATCGTGGACGGGCCGAATGCCGGGCGCTCGCTCGACGCATTCGACCTGCCGCAGTTGATCGCGATGATACCGGCCTTCGACGCCGAGAGCGTCGCCTTACTTGAAAGCTATCTTGACCGCCGGTTTCCCGCTTGGCGTCAGAACGCGCAAGGCGACACGGCAGGGGGGCAGCGCCGCGCGGCGTCGAGTGGAAAAATGACGGATGAGGAGGCCTATCAGATCCTTGGCCTGCAGCCGGGGGCGGGGCGTGACGACATCAGCCGGGCGCACCGCGCCCTGATGAAGAAACTGCATCCCGACCAGGGGGGCTCGACGTACCTCGCTGCCCGAGTAAACGAGGCCAAGGATATTCTTCTTCGCACGCATCTCTAGCACACTCCGGCTCACGCCACCGACGCTACAAAACGAGAGTTGCTACCTGTCTCTGACTGACGCCCCATACCGCCCGCCGTTGTCCGGCGTGGTCGATCATCCCTTGCAGGCAAACCTAACCGCAAATTCTTGACGAGAAGTTTTCGCTGGGCCGATTGCGCGTGATCGCGTCAGTGCCGCGCCGACCGTGCCTGGAAAACAACAAAGCCGGCGCTTGCGGCGCCGGCTTTGTTAACTTCGAAGGGAAGTCCGGATCAGTTGCGAACGGTCATGCAGGAAATGTCGGCGCGCTTGAGCGTTTTGCACACCGCTTCGGCGGAATCGCGATCGAGACCGGCGAAGCGGGCGCGGTATAGCGTGTTATTGTCCTTGGACACGATCGTTTCAGTAAAGGGATCGGCCTTGCCGAGCAGCGAACTGGCCTTGGTGCGGGCGAGATCGATGCGCTGCTTGGCTTCGCTCTCGCTTTCGAGCGCGCCGACCTGGACGATCCAGCCGGTGCGAACCACCGCCGGCGCGGCCGGCTTGACGGCTTCGTTCTGTTGCATGGCCTGCGGCGGGGCGCGGGGCGCCGGATCGGCATAGGCCATCGCCTGGGCGTGCGTAGAACCCTGCGGTGGGGCCTGAGTCAGGCTGGAAGCGGGCAACACGCCGAGTACGCCGTGGCCGGTACCATGGCCGGCCGGCTGCTGCGGCATGGCCGCCCTGAGGGCGTCCCTGGCGGCTTCGGCCCTGGCCTCGGCGGCGTTTGCCACCACGGCGCTGGAGGTTTCGGCGACTTCGGGGCGGGCAGGGATGGCGTTGGTGACCGGCGGTGCCACTGGCTGCGAGCCGGTAGCTGACGCCAGTTTCATCGGCCCGGCCTTGACCTGAACCGTCTTGACCTTGACCGGCTTCATCGGCTCGGCCGAGCCCGGGATCGCCGACATCGACTGGCCCTGGATGACGCCGCTGGTCAATGGCGCGGGTTCGGGCCTGGCTTGCGGTTCGAATTTGTTCTGCTCAATCTTGGCCGGCGGCAGGGCCGCGGCGGCCGCCGCCATCAGCGACGGCTTTGCCGGCGCGATCGAACGGGTGGTGGGCATGGCTGCGAGCCCCGGTTCGGCGGAAGCGAGCGTGCTGCCGGACTGAGCCGTTTCGGCCGGACGCGAAGCGGTCCCGGCTTCGGCCACATCGACGGGGCCGTCGGCGGCATTGCGTTCGGTGATCGCGGCCACGGTACGTTTGGTCGCGGCTTTCTCCAGGTTCTCGGCCAGCAGGTTGCGCATGGTGGCATCGCGCGAACCGCCGCTGCGGCCGCCCAGCACCACGCCGACGAGGTGGCGGTTGCCGCGGCGCATCGAGCTCACGAGGTTGAAGCCGGAGGCGCGGGTGTAGCCGGTCTTGATGCCGTCGATACCTTCGACATTGCCGAGCAGGCGATTGTGGTTGCGGATCGACTGGCCGCGATAATTGAACACGGTGGTCGCGAAATAACGGTAGTAGCGCGGATAGCGATCCTGGATCGCGCGGCCGAGCGTGGCCTGATCGCGCGCCGTGGTCAGCTGTTCGTCGTTGGGCAGGCCAGAGGCGTTGCGATAGGTGGTCTTGCTCATGCCGAGCGCGCGCGCCTTGCGCGTCATCAGCTTGGCGAATTCGTCTTCATCGCCGGCAATGGCTTCGGCGATCACGACGGCGGCGTCGTTGGCGGAACGCGTCACCAGGCCCTTGATGGCATCCTCGACCTTGAGCGTCTGGCCGGGCTTGAGGCCGAGCTTGGTCGGTGCCTGATCGGAGGCGTGCTCGGAGACTTCCATCTCGGTGTCGAGCTTCATCTTGCCGGCGTCGAGGCGCTCGAACAGCAGATAGAGCGTCATGATCTTGGTCAGCGACGCCGGGCGGCGGATACCGTCGGGATTGTTGGAGCTGAGCACCGCGCCGGAATTGCCGTCGACGATGATCGAGGAGAACTGCGGGCTGTAGCTTTCGCGCACGACGTGGTGTCGGCGGTGCTTGTGGCGGCGCGCTTCGGCGCTCTCGCTCGAGATCAGGATCGCGGTCGTGAAGGTAATGAGCCCGAGGGCGCACACGCGCAACGCGCGTGAGGAAGCCAAGGTTGTACGAAGCATTTACTTCCCCGTCCCAATTTCTGTCTTGATCACCGGCTCGTGAGGCGAAATTGTGCCCGACAACCGCTGATGCTGCCCCGTTCGAAGTCCCGATCCGGCCATCACGTGAGGCCGGGTTGGCCGATCAGGTCGCTGTTCTAGCTAAGCTGCTGTTCACAAACAGCTTTCAAGCTGCCTGTCGGAAGGCGAACAAGTCCAAGAATCAGGTTAGGCGCGGCGGGTTTCCAAAAGATTAATTAACCGTTGCGTAAGGCCCCGGATTTTGGTGCGAATTGCCTTATTTGTGCGTCGCACAATATTTGTTGACTTTATTGTGCGGTGCACATACAAGGAAGGTGGTCAGGGGGCCGGGACCTCCCGGCATTCAGTTACACCTGCAGTCTGGGAAAGGACTCCATCGATGGTCAAGGTTGAAGACATTCAGAACTACGGCAAAGAGCATCTCGAATCGGTTGCCGCTTCCGCGAGCAACCTGCAGAGCGGCGTTCAGGCGATCGCGTCTGCCTATGGCGACTACGCCAAGAAGTCGTTCGAAGAGACCAAATCGTTCGTTGAAAAGCTCTCCGGCGTGAAGTCGATGGACAAGGCGATCGAAGCGCAGACCGAATTCGCGCGCTCGTCCTACGAGACCTTCGTCGCCGAAACGCAGAAGATCGCGGGTCTCTACACCGATCTCGCCAAGCAGACCTTCAAGCCCTACGAGGGCCTGGTCTCGAAGTTTACCCCGGCCGCGCACTAATCGTTCGCGATCCGACACTTCGATAATAAAGAGCCCGGCCGCGATGGCCGGGCTTTTTCTTGGCGTGTTTTCTTGACGTGATCGCCCCGCCGGCGCGCTGCGTTGCCATTATTGAAAGAGCAGGGCGCACAGGCTTCGATCGCGCGGCGCGACGCGCCCGCGCCGTGGACAGCTCTGCATGACGCGTCGCGCTGAAGACGCTGGTCTTCAAGCGGGTGGCGGATCAGTTGATCCGGTATTCGGCAGCAGCTCCTGCGCCCGTCGCTCCTGCGGGTGAGTTCCGTAAAATGACGGGGTCAGCCCGCGTGCCGCCAAACCGGTCGCCGAAAGCGCCTCCTCAACCGGCGGGCTAAACAGGCAATGCCCGGTCCTTTGTCAAATCCGCCAGAAACGATTAATCTTGCCTCGGATAGCCGAACCGGGAATCGGGCCGGTCGCGGTTCGCTACAGCGCAGGTCACGGCGCTTGCGGCGATCCGGCGGCGGACCCATATTCGAGGTGCCGATCCGGTCCGTGGATCGGACCGGGAGCGGCGATCTGGAAAAATGCGTTGCTGGGTGCTTCGCGATGGCTCACGCCTGAGCCGGTCGCCGGTGCGCCAGGATGCGCTCTCCGGTCACCCCTTTTGGAATTCGAACGCCTGAACCATGTTGCAGCCAACCTTCAAAGCTTGTTCGTCAGTGCCGGCAAAGTCATCCGCTTCTGCCCCCCGAATGGGCAATGACGAGAACCGCAATACCGGAACCGGTGGGCCGTCGACGTCGGTCATCACCAAGGTCAAGCCGAAGACCAAGCGCCCGAACCTGTATCGCGTCCTGATTCTGAACGACGACTACACGCCGATGGAGTTCGTCGTTCATGTGCTGGAGAAATTCTTCCAGAAGGACGCCGAAGCGGCCACCAAGATCATGCTCCATGTGCATCACCACGGGATCGGTGAGTGCGGCGTGTTCACCTACGAGATCGCCGAGACCAAGGTCACGCAGGTGATGGATTTTGCGCGCAAGCACCAGCATCCCCTGCAGTGCGTGATGGAAAAGAAATAGCCGCGCACGGCTCTCGACCCGGCCGGAGAGAAGGAACGGGTCTTGCATCGATTGGTGCTGGCGGAAGCCGATCGTATTCCCGGTAGTTTTTCGGGGAAGGGTTGCATGTTGCTGCCGTGGGTGTGGCGAATTTAGAGGAAAACCACGTTTGCGGAACCGGTCTTTCGCCACGATCGCAGATAACTATATGACGGGGGATGACAAAGGTTGTTGTTGCCTGACCGGGTAATGGCGATCATGATGACCGGGGGCCATAGAGGACGCGAATGCCAACTTTTTCCCAAAGCCTTGAACAATCCCTGCATCGTGCGCTGGCGATTGCAAACGAGCGGCATCATCAATATGCGACGCTCGAACACCTTCTGCTGTCGCTGATCGATGACTCGGATGCGGCGGCGGTGATGCGTGCGTGCAGCGTCGATCTCGACAAGCTGCGCACGAGCCTCGTCAACTATCTCGAAACCGAATTCGAAAATCTGGTGACGGATGGCGCCGACGACGCCAAGCCGACCGCGGGCTTCCAGCGCGTGATCCAGCGCGCGGTGATTCACGTCCAGTCCTCCGGTCGCGAAGAAGTGACCGGCGCCAACGTGCTGATCGCGATCTTCGCGGAGCGCGAAAGTCACGCCGCCTACTTCCTGCAGGAGCAGGACATGACGCGGTACGACGCGGTCAATTATATCAGCCACGGCATCGCCAAGCGGCCGGGCGTCTCCGAAGCGCGACCCGTGCGCGGCGTCGACGAGGAGACCGAGACCAAGGGCAACGAGGACGCCAAGAAGAAGGGCGAGGCGCTCGAGACCTATTGCGTCAACCTCAACAAGAAGGCGCGTGACGGCAAGATCGATCCGGTGATCGGGCGCAATTCCGAGATCAACCGCGCGATCCAGGTGCTGTGCCGCCGCCAGAAGAACAATCCGCTATTCGTGGGCGAAGCCGGCGTCGGCAAGACCGCGATCGCCGAAGGGCTCGCCAAGCGCATCGTCGATTCCGAAGTGCCGGAAGTGCTCGCCGCCGCCACCGTGTTCTCGCTCGACATGGGTACGCTGCTCGCCGGCACGCGCTATCGCGGCGATTTCGAGGAGCGCTTGAAGCAGGTGCTCAAGGAACTGGAGGCGCATCCAAACGCGATCCTGTTCATCGATGAAATCCACACCGTGATCGGCGCGGGCGCCACCTCCGGCGGCGCGATGGACGCGTCCAACCTGCTCAAGCCGGCACTGGCCTCCGGCACGATCCGCTGCATGGGTTCAACGACCTACAAGGAATACCGCCAGCACTTCGAGAAGGATCGCGCGCTGGTGCGCCGGTTCCAGAAGATCGACGTCAACGAGCCGACGGTGGAAGACGCGATTGCGATCCTCAAGGGCCTGAAACCCTATTTCGAGGATTACCACCGGCTGAAATACACCAACGAGGCGATCGAGGCGGCGGTGCAATTGTCGTCGCGCTATATCCACGACCGCAAGCTGCCGGACAAGGCGATCGACGTGATCGACGAGTTGGGCGCGGCGCAGATGCTGGTTGCCGAAAACCGGCGCAAGAAGACCATCGGCATCAAGGAGATCGAGACCACGATCGCGACCATGGCGCGGATTCCGCCCAAGAGCGTGTCGAAGGACGATGCCGAGGTGCTGAAGCATCTGGAGCAGACGCTGAAGCGCGTGGTGTTCGGCCAGGACAAGGCGATCGAGTCGCTGTCAGCGTCGATCAAGCTGGCGCGCGCCGGCCTGCGCGAGCCGGAGAAGCCGATCGGTTCCTATTTGTTCTCGGGCCCGACCGGCGTCGGCAAGACCGAAGTGGCGAAACAACTCGCGGCCTCGCTCGGCGTCGAGCTGCTTCGCTTCGACATGTCCGAATATATGGAGCGGCACACCGTGTCGCGCCTGATCGGCGCGCCTCCCGGCTATGTCGGCTTCGACCAGGGCGGTCTTCTGACCGATGGCGTGGACCAGCATCCGCATTGCGTGGTGCTGCTCGACGAAATCGAGAAGGCGCATCCGGATCTCTACAACGTGCTGCTGCAGATCATGGATCATGGCCGGCTCACCGACCACAACGGCAAGCAGGTCAATTTCCGCAACGTGATCCTGATCATGACCACGAATGCGGGCGCCGCCGATCTCGCGCGCCAGGCCTTCGGCTTCACGCGCAACAAGCGGGAAGGCGATGACCACGAAGCGATCAACCGCCAGTTCGCGCCGGAATTCCGTAACCGGCTGGATGCGATCGTCTCGTTCGCCCATCTCAACGCCGACGTCATCGGCATGGTGGTGGAGAAGTTCGTCCTCCAGCTCGAGGCGCAGCTCGCCGACCGCGACGTCACCATCGAGCTGTCGGAGACCGCCAAGGCCTGGCTGATCGAGCATGGTTACGACGAGCAGATGGGCGCACGTCCGATGGCGCGCGTGATCCAGGAGCACATCAAGAAGCCGTTGGCGGACGAAGTGCTGTTCGGCCACCTGAAGGGCGGCGGCCATGTCCGCGTCGTGCTGGTCAAGGACGAGGCGAGCGCGGACGGCAAGGACAAGATCGGCTTCGAGTTCGTCGAAGGCCCGGTCACGCCGAAGCCGGAAAAGCTGCCCGGCGCGCGCAAGCGCAAGCCGAAATCGGGCGGCCCCAATGGAGCGGCGGCTCGAAGGGGCCGGCGTCAAAGGGACCGCTGGTCAAGGCGTAAGCGGCCTCAATCTGAAACGAAGAGCCGGCGTGTCGCAGGACCGCCGGCTTTTTGCTTGCTAGTTACCGGGCCAGACCAGCGCCTGGGCGGCCACGACGTATTCCCCGTTGAACGTCAGGGCAGGCGAGCCGTACAGCGCATAGCCGAGTTCGATGGCCTCGGAAACGCGCCGGCAGAACGCGGCGTCGTCCTTGCCGGTCAACAGGCGATAGACGGGCAGGCCATCTGGCGGTTTTGAGACATGCTGGGCCTCGACATTACGGGCGTTGTTGCGGACCTGACGCCTTGCCCGCCAGCGTTCAGCGCTCGTTGAGCAGTTCGTCGATCTTTCGCTGCAGCTGGCGCTTCTTGATCTCGCTTTTGCGCAGCCGCTCCTCGAGGTCGGAGACCGGCTCGGCCGGGCTTTCCGCCCTGAAGGCGACGCCGACGAAATTGTCGCGCCACCAGATCACCTTGGCCAGGAAGGAGCGGCCCTTGCGCGCGATGCGCAGCGAGAGCTGCTCTTTCGGCAACTGGAAATCATCGCTGAATTCGATGTTCGCGCCGTTGTCGGAGATGTTGCGGACGATGCATTCACGCGTCGCGCCGTGGTCACCGATCTCGGCGACGCCGCCATACATCACCTTGTCGCGCACGATCTCGCGCCGGTCCCGCATTGAAAGTCTCCCAACAAAGAGGGAGTCTTTTACCCCGCTTTGTTCCCCGCAAAAACCCGGCTGCCGCAAAATGCGGCATTAACGTAAATTAACGGGGGTTCCGATGGCGCGGATTTCGGGACAATCGCAGTGCAAAAACGGCGGCTAGAACCGCGGATCCACCTTGCCAGCCCTGATTGTTTGATTAACGTTTTCAGCGCCATGCACGTTCTCGGATTGCAACGGCCATGCAAAGAGCCCGATTTCTTCGCGCCCTATGCTGCACGGTGTCGCTGTTGTCCGCGGTTGCGCCTGCCGGCGCCGAGGACGCGGATGAGGCTAACCAGTCGAGCCTCAAGCAACCGCGAGATACCGGCCCCAAAGCCGGCTGATGGCGCGCGGGAGAGCGACGCGCGCGAGGCGATGTGCCTGATGATCGAGTTGGCCGCGAAAGCCTCAAACCTGCCGCTCGAATTCTTCGCCCGCGTGATCTGGCAGGAGAGCCGCTTCCGCTCCGACGCGATCGGGCCGGTGACGCGCAGCGGTCGGCGGGCACAGGGAATTGCGCAGTTCATGCCCGGCACCGCGAACGAGCGCGGCCTGCTCGATCCCTTCAGTCCCGTGCAGGCGCTGCCGAAATCGGCGGAGTTTTTGGCCGAGCTGCGCGACCAGTTCGGCAATCTCGGACTGGCGGCCGCCGCCTACAATGCCGGACCGCGCCGGGTTCAGGAGTGGCTCGCGGGCAGCGGTCCGATGCCGCAGGAGACGCGGAGCTATGTTCTCGCCATCACGGGCGCCGTTGTCGAGGACTGGGCGAAGGCGCAGAAGGGTGGCAGGACGCCGGAGCGGATGCCGACGTCGAGCTGCCGCGAATTGATGGCGCTGCTGAAGCAGGCGCCCAGTCCCTTCATCACCGAACTCGAACAACGCATCACGCTCAGTGCCGCCAAATTATGGGGCGTGCAGCTCGCGGCCGGCTTCAGCCGCGACAAGGCGCTGGCGATGTATGCCCGTGCCATGAAGCGGCTCAGCGCCGTGATCGGCGATCAGGATCCGAGCCTGCTCTCCTCGGTGATGCGCAGCCGCGGCACGCGCGCGTTCTACCAGGTGCGTATCGGCGCCGACACACGGCCCGCCGCGGATGACCTCTGCAACCGTATCCGCAAGGCAGGCGGGGCGTGCTTCGTATTGAAGAACAGGGGCGTGCCGGGGTGAGCTTCGTAGCCCGGATGGAGCGAAGCGCAATCCGGGGCCGGCATGTCCGCTCGTGAGATTCTCCGGATTGCGCTGCGCTCCATCCGGGCTACCGGACCCACTGCATAGCCGCCCTGAGCCCTCGCTTGCTTGACGCGGACCGCTTTGGCCAGCCCTATGCCTGCAACGACTCAAATCCTCGTCCGGTCCCGTGCCGCTACCTCAGCTCGACTCCTCCCAATGGAAAAGCCCCATCCGCGCGTTCGCATGGGGCATGAGCTCGGTCGCGTCCACGGTGCTGACGCTGGTGCTGTTTGCGACCTATGTCGGCATCGGCGCGCTGGCACATGACAGCCACTTCAGCCTGGGCTGGGTGCTCGGCTCTACGCTGCTGGTCTGGGCGGGCCCGGCGCAGATCATCCTGATTTCGACGCTGGGCTCCGGCGCGACCGCAGTACAGGCCGCAATCGCGGTGACCGTCAGCGCCATCAGGCTGTTTCCGATGGTGGTGTCGGTGTTGCCGCTGATGCGGACGCCGCAGACGAAGCGCCGCCACCTCGTGCTGGCGACGCATTTCATTGCCGTCACCCTGTGGGTCGAATGCTACCGGCTGTTGCCAAAAGTGCCGCGCGAGCGGCGGATTGCGTTCACGCATGGGCTCGGCTGCGGGCTTCTCACGGTTTGCATGGTTGCGACCACGCTCGGTTACGGCCTCGCCGCCAACCTGCCACCGCTGTTTGCGGCGGCGATCCTGCTGCTGACGCCGCTGGCGTTCCTGCTGTCGACCGCGCGCAACTGCCGGCAGATATCCGACATACTGGCGCTGGTGCTGGGCATCGCGCTGTTTCCGCTGATGTCGATGCTGCACACCGGCGTCGATATCCTGATCAGCGGCCTAACCGCCGGCAGCATCGCCTATGGCGTGCATTGGTGGCGGGAGAGGGAGCGCGCATGAGCGAATTTTTCGGCAGCCCCCATGCGCTGCTGGTTCTGGTGCTCGCGGGCTTCCTGCCCAACGAGGTCTGGCGCATGGCCGGGCTGTGGTTCGGCGCCGGCGTCGACGAGGGCTCGGAAATTCTGGTGTGGGTGAGGGCGGTGGCGACCGCGATCCTCGCCGGCGTCATCGCCCAGATCCTGGTGCAGCCGCCGGGCGCGCTGGCCGATGTGCCGGACTGGCTGCGCTACAGCGCGGTTGCAGCGGGCTTTGTCGTGTTCATGCTGACGCGGCGCTCGATCTTTGCCGGCGTGGTGGTGGGCGAGGTCCTGCTGGTGGCCGGCAAATGGTGGCTCGGTTGATTGCAGGCGGCGGATAATCCGCTACTGTTCGCCTTGGAAACCCCAAGGAAAAACAAAATGAACTGGCGGACATTCTTCGGCTTGGCGTGCAGCCTCGTTTTCGTCGCAACGCAGGGCCATGCGGCCGACTATCCGACGCGCCCGATCAAGCTGGTGGTGCCGTATGCTGCGGGCGGTCCGACCGATGTGCTCGGTCGCATGGTCGGCGATTATCTTTCCCGCGATCTCAAGCAGACTGTCGTGGTCGAGAACAAGGCCGGCGCGCAGGGCGCGATCGGCGCTGAAGTGGTGGCGCGCGCCGAGCCCGACGGCTACACGCTGTTCTTCACCGCGGCCTCGATCGTCGTGCTCAACCCGCAGCTCTACAAGAAGCTGCCATATGATCCGGTGAAGGATTTCCGGATGTTGGCGATTATCACCGATCTGCCGGTGCTGATGGAAGTCCACCCTTCCGTACCCGCGAAGACCGTCGCGGAGTTCGTGGCTTACGCCAAGCAGAACCCGGGCAAGCTCAATTTCGGATCGGCCGGTACCGGCGGCACGACGCACCTGGCCGGCGAGATGTTCCGGCAGATGGCCGGCATCGACATGGTCCACGTTGCCTACAAGGGGGCAGGGCCGGCGCTGACCGACCTGCTGTCGGGCAACATCCAGCTGATGTTCGACACGCTCGGAACTGCGCTGCCGCCGGTCAAGGCCGGGTTGCTGCGGCCGCTTGCGGTCAGCTCGGCGCAGCGGATTCCCGATCTGCCCGACGTGCCGACCATGGCCGAAGCCGGCTATCCCCAATATGCGGTCAGCGTCTGGTACGGTGTTGCCGCACAGTCGAAACTGCCCGATGAGATCACGCAGAAGCTCAAGGCCAGCCTCGATCGCGCCCTGAGCGACGATACCTTCCGCGCCTCACTCGACAAGTCCGGCTTTGCGCCGCTGCGCCCGAAGAGTCTCGCCGACATCGACAAGTTCATCGACGCCGATCGCAAATTGTGGACGGGCGTGATAAAGGCGCTCAACATTTCACTGGATTAGATGATGGTCAGAGAAAGCGAAGTCCGCGAGGGCGAATTGACCGTCGACATGCCGCCGGCCCGCGATGCCGGGCTGGTGTTCGTCGGCCGCATCCGCACGCCCTGGAAATCGCGGCTGGAAACGCCGCGGCAGGGCCGTCTCGACGGCCCGGTCTGCCGGCTGGAGATCTTTGAGCCCTGGGTGCCCGCGATCAAGGGCGTGGACTTTTACGAGAGCCTCGAAGTGATCTACTGGCTGCATCAGTCGCGCCGCGATCTGGTGCTGCAGAGCCCGAAGAACAACCAGAAAACCCGCGGCACGTTTTCGCTGCGCTCGCCGGTGCGGCCCAATCCGATCGGCACCTCGATCGTGAAGTTCGTCAAGATCGAGGGCAACGTCATTCTGGTGCGCGGCCTCGACTGCCTCGACGAAACGCCGTTGCTCGACATCAAGCCCGATCGCTGCGAGTTCACCCCGCTGGCGTCGCCGCAAGCTGGGGATTTCGAGACGGAGTAGGTGCACGTAGCCCGGATGGAGCGAAGCGAAATCCGGGGCCGGTGTTGCGCCGTCGATCTTTCCCCGGATTGCGCTTCGCTCCATCCGGGCTACGAATCTACCCCAGCGCCGCAACCAGTTTCGTCGCGTTGTCTTCCAGCACCTTCACATCTTCCTTGCGGCTCGCGGGCGGCAATAGCGCAACGCCGTCGTGGCGCGGCATGACGTGCATGTGCAGATGAAACACGACTTGCCCGCCGGCGGGCTCGTTGAATTGCTGCACGGTGATGCCGTCGGCGTTGAACGCCTTCATGGCAGCGGCAGCGATCTTGTGAGCGGCGCGCGCGACGTGGGCGTAATCGTCGGGCGTGATGTCGAGGATGTTGCGGGCAGGGGCTTTCGGGATCACCAGCGTATGGCCCGGCGAACGCGGCATGATGTCGAGGAACGCCAGCACGTGGTCGTCCTCGTAGACCTTGTGGCAGGGAAACTCGCCGCGCAGGATTTTTGCGAAGGGGTTGTTGGTGTCATAGGCGGGCATGGTTGTTCCCTCAAGGTTCGTTTTCAATTTCATGTCGGCCGCCGCGCGAGGTCAAGCCTCGTCGGCGGCCTTGCGGAACGGACCGGATTCCGCCAGTTCACGTCCGACCTCGGCGACATAGGCGCGCTCGCGCTTCAGATAATCGGCGATCGCCCGGCGCAAATCGGGGTCGGCGATGTAGTGCGCGGAATAGGTGGTTTGCGGCAGGTAGCCGCGCGCCAGCTTGTGTTCGCCCTGCGCGCCGGCCTCGACGATCTTGAGGCCGCGCTGGATCGCGAAATCGATCGCCTGATAATAGCAGACCTCGAAATGCAGGAAGGGATGATGCTCGACCGCGCCCCAGTTGCGGCCGAACAGCGTGTCCGAGCCGATGAAGTTGATGGCGCCGGCGATCCAGCGGCCGTTGCGCTTGGCCATCACCAGCAGCACGTCGCGGCTCATGCTCTCGCCGATCAGCGAGAAGAATTTCCGGGTCAGATAGGGCCGGCCCCATTTGCGTGAGCCGGTCTCCATGTAGAACGCGAAGAACGCGTCCCACGCGTCCTCGGTGATGTCACTGCCGGTCAGATGGTGGATGGTGATCCCGGCGGCGACCGCCTCGCGCCGTTCGCGCTTGATCGCCTTGCGGTGGCGCGAGTTCAGCGAGGTCAGGAAATCGTCGAATGTCCCGTAGCCTTCATTGCGCCAGTGAAACTGCTGGTCGTTGCGCTGCAGGAAGCCGTGCTCGCCCAAAAACTTCGCTTCCGCCTCGCGGGCGAAGGTCACGTGCACGGAGGAGGCATCGGTCGCGTTGCACAGCGCCATCAGGCCGCTGGCGAGCGCGGTTCCGATCCGCTCGCGATCGACGCCGTCGCGGATCAACAGCCGTGGGCCGGTGGCGGGCGTGAACGGCACCGAGGCCTGCAGCTTTGGATAATAGCGTCCGCCGGCACGCTCATAGGCATCCGCCCAGCCGCGGTCGAAGACGTATTCGCCTTGCGAGTGCGATTTCAGATAGCAGGGCACGATGCCGGCGATCTCGCCGTCGAGCCGTGCCAGGAGATGCCGCCCACCCCAGCCGGTGCGGGCGCAGGCCGAGCCGGAGGCTTCGGCGGCGCTGAAAAATGCGTGGGAAACGAAGGGGTTATAGGCGGGCTTGCAGGATGCTTGAACCCGCTTGCGGCCAGCGTGTCGAGATTTTCGAGACTGTTCGGGTTTGGCTTCGGATTGGCGCAGGCGTCCCAATCCGCAGCCTTGATGTCGCTGACGGAGGGGACGGCTTCGAGGGTGATTTCGGATGACGCCATCTAGAAATTCGGACCGGTCCCATCGTGCGATCAGCCATCGCGCAGGGTGGCCAACACTTCAAAGATCGTGCATCGCGCGGGCGAGTTCAAGGTGGCACTGCGCGGATCAGGTTCCCGGCAGGAACCCCTCGAAGATCATCTGATCGGCGTTCTGCGCCGCGCGGGCGCGCTGCTCCGGCGTGCGCACGGTCCAGGTCAGCAGCGGCAGCCCAAAAATGTTGCGGGCGATCCAGGGAGCGGCTGCCGGCAGTTCATCCACCCAGTAAGCGACGAAATGCGGCCGGGTGCGGAAGGCGTGGCGCAGATGGGTCATGCCGCGGCGCTGTTCGGCGGAGGCTTCCGGCCACTCCTCGGCGGTATATTCGCGCTCCGCCACGATGCCGCGGGCACGTCCGGGGATCAGTTCGCGCAGCGCCATCACCTGGTCCGGATCAAAGGACATGCCGACCGCAGGGCCGGAATAGGAGCCAAGCACCTCCGCCATCCGCTTCACCAGCCGGCGGTCGCCGTCGAAATGGCTTTTGACCTCGATCACCAGCGGCACGCGACCGGCGACGAGCGAACAGAGATCGCCGAGCGTCATCATCCGCTCCGGCGTGTTCTTGAACGCAACCGCCTTCAGTTCGGCCGCGGTCTTGCCGAGCAGCGCGCCGGAACCTTCGGTGAGGCGGCCGAGCGCGTTGTCATGATGCACCATCGCCTCGCCATCCCTGGAAAGCTGGATGTCGCATTCGATGGCGAAATTGCCGTCGATGGCGGCCTGCGCGGCCGCCGGCATGTTCTCGACGATGCCGCGCGAAATATCATGCAGGCCGCGGTGGGCGACCGGCCGGGCCGTCAGCCAGTCCGGCGCGCGCATGGGGGCGCTCCGCTCAGGACACCTCGAAGATGGCGTCGACCTCGACGGCGGCATCCGAGGGCAGCGAAGCGACGCCGACGGTGGTGCGGGCATGCCGGCCCTTGTCGCCGAAGGCGGTGACCATCAGGTCGGAAGTGCCGTTGAGCACCTTGGGTCCGTCGAGGAAATCAGGCGCGGAATTGATGAAGCCGCCGAGCCTGACGACGCGGACCACCTTGTCGAGATCGCCGAGCGCAGCCTTGACCTGGGCCAGCAGGTTGACGCCACAACCCTGTGCCGCGGCGTAGCCCTGTTCGATGCTGACGCCGGCGCCCAACTTGCCCTTGGCGATCAGCTTGCCTTCCGCATTGGCGCACACCTGGCCGGAGACGAACAGCAAATTGCCTGATCGTACGAAGCCGACGTAATTCGCCATCGGGGTGCGCGGCTCGGTCAGGACGATGCCTTGCGCCGCCAGCTTCTGTTCGACCGTACCCGCCATCTTGTTTCGCCCTGATTGATGTGACTGTCCTGATCCGCGATCAGGCCGCACTGTTTCGCGCATCGCGCGGCCGGTTGCAAGACACCACCCCCGCTGTCGTCCTCCGCGAAAGCGGGGGACCCAGTACGCCGCGGCCTCTCCGTAGATTACTCCCGTCTCTGGAATACCGGGTCACCCGCTCCAGTGCGCAATCGCGCACAAGGCGGGTGACGACGGCTGGAGGCGTTGCCGCAAATCGTCCCCCGTAATATTGCCGAAAAGCAAGGCTCCCCGGCGTCAAATTCCTGCGTTATGAGGGTGTCGCCCTAGTTGCGACGCAATAGGGCCATCACTAATGTAACGAATCTCCATCGAGGAAAAAACAGCACATGGCTTGCTCGTTTCCGGTTCCGGTTCGTGCTTTGGCGTTTTCGGCTGTCGGCCGCTCTGCTCTCAGGCTTCGCAAGCGGACCGGCGCTGGCCGCCGCCGGCGGGCCGTTCCTCTCCCATCAGGCGCTGTATGAATTGAAGCTGGTCAAGTCGCGCGGGAGCAACGCGATATCGGGGGCGCGCGGACGCATCCTCTACAATTTCTCGGGCAGCGCCTGCGAGGGCTACACGTCCGAATTCCGCCAGGTGTCGGAACTCGACAGCGGCGAGGGCAAGCTGACGCTGAGCGATCTGCGCTCGCATTCCTGGGAAGACGCCGCGGGCAAGAGCTACCGCTTCAAGATCGACACCCGCATGAACGATACCGACGCCATGCCGGTCGACGGCATGGCGGAGCGGGTCGGCGACCGCATCACGGTCAAGCTGAAAGCGCCGGTTGCCAAGACGTTCGAACTCGACGGCAAGACCGTGTTCCCAACCGAGCAGATCCAGCACATCATCGCTGCCGCCCGCGAGGGCAAATCGGTGCTGGAACTGACGGTCTATGACGGCTCCGACAATGGCGAGAAGGTCTACAACACGCTGTCGGTGATCGGGCAGCCGATTCCGGGCACCCGCGACATTGCTTCCCCCGATCCCTCGACCGCCAACGACCAGATGAAGACGCTGACCCGCTGGCCCGTGACCGTGAGCTATTACGACCGCGACGCCAAGACCAAGGAAGGCGAACAGACGCCGGTTTACGCGATGTCGTTCGAGCTGTTCGAGAACGGCGTCTCGCGCGCGCTGGTGTTGGACTACAATGATTTTGTGATCTCAGGCGCGATGGGCCGGTTCGACGTCAAGGATGCCAAGCCCTGCAAGTGAGGGCTCGCAATGACGTGGAAATGCCCGCCGGACCCGGATAGGCTTGCGCCCTTCATGCACGTCAGGGAGGCACAAAATTGAGCAAGCAACATCTCAGGCCAAGCGGCCTTCATCACAATCCGGCTTACTCGCACGTCGTCGTCGCTTCGGGCGCGCGCACGATTTATATCTCGGGACAAGTGTCCACCGACGACGAGGGACGAGTGGTCGGCGAGGGTGATCTGGCCGCGCAGACGACCCAGGTGATGCACAATCTCGGCCTGGCACTCAAGGCGGCGGGTGCGAGCTATTCCAATATCGTCAAGATCACCACCTTTGTCGTCGGCTACAAGCCGGAGCTTCGTCCCATCATCGGCAAGGCGCGCTCGGTGTTCTTTGAAGGCATGGAGCCGCCGGCGAGCACGCTGGTCGGTGTGACGGCGCTCGCGGCCCCTGAGTGGTTGATCGAGATCGAGGCGGTGGCTGTGGTCGATTGACGGCTGCGCCGTCTCCGTCATTGCGAGAGCAGCGAAGCAATCCATTTCTCCGCTTGCGGCACTATGGATTGCTTCGTCGCATGCTCCCTTGCGCAAACGCTTCGCGTTTGTCGCAGGCAATGACGCGGAGAGGTCGGCGCGCTATTCCTCGTCCTCTTCCTTCGCCGGCCCCTTGTACGCAATGCCCCGGATCACCGCGGCATTGCCGAACTTCTTGCGCAAATCATCGATCGCGCGCTCGGCGTGGGCCGAGCGGCGGTCGAGCATGTCGGTGTCGTCGGCCAGCGATCCCTCGCGCAGCGCGCTGACGCCGGTGCCGATCAGGCGGAAGGCGGTGCCGTCGATTTCCTTCGCCAGCATTTCGCGCGACACCGCAAAAATCTTCGCGGCGAGTTGGGTCGGCGCCTGGATCGATTGCGAACGGGTGCGCTGCCTGAAATCCGCGGTCTTCAGCTTCAGGGTGATGGTGAGGCCTGACAGATCGCCGCTCTTCAGCCGCGACGAGACTTTTTCGGACAGCCGCCACAACACTTTTTCCAGCGTGGCGAAATCCTTGATGTCGGTCTCGAACGTGGTCTCGTTGGAAATGGTCTTGGCGCCGCGGTCAGCCACCACGCTGCGGTCGTCGATGCCGCGCGCCAGCCGCCACAGCCGGCGGCCTTCGCCACCGAACTGCTTCATCAGTTCGACCTCGTCGGCGCGCTGCAGGTCCGCAATGGTGCGAAAACCGCGCTGCACCAGCTTCTCCTGGGTCGCAGGGCCGACGCCATAGATGAAGCCGACCGGCCTGTCCGCCAGCATCGCGCGGGCCTCGTCCTGGTCGAGCGCCGCAAAGCCGCGCGGCTTGTCGAGATCGGAGGCGATCTTGGCCAAAAACTTGTTGCAGGACAGGCCGACCGACACCGTGATCCCGATGTCGCGCTCGACGTCGCGGGCAAACCGCGCCAGCACCTTTGCCGGAATCATGCCGTGAACGCGCTGGGTGCCGGCGAGATCCAGGAACGCTTCGTCGATCGACAGCGGTTCCACCAGCGGCGTCAGCGTCTGCATGGCGTGCCGCACCTCGCGGCCGACCCGGACATATTTCGCCATGTCGGGCGGGATGACGGCGGCCTGCGGGCACAGCGCCAGCGCCTTGAACATCGGCATCGCCGAGCGGACGCCATAGGTGCGCGAGACGTAGCAGGCGGCCGACACCACGCCGCGCTTGCCGCCGCCGATGATCACGGGCCTGTCGGCAAGGTCTGGATTGTCGCGCTTTTCCACGGTGGCGTAGAACGCGTCACAATCGATGTGCGCCAGCGTCAGCGAGGGCAGGGCATGGTGGCGGACGAGCCGCGGGGAACCGCATTCGCCGCACCGTCTGGCCTTGATATCGAGGTCGCCGAGGCAATCCCGGCAAAACGCGCGCGGACCGTCCAGGGCTGGCGCGGGCGCGCTCACGGCACGTCGCGCTCCCAATCCGGGTCGCCCAGCACCTGGCGGGCGGCGGCGATATTGGTCGGATGCAGTTGCGAGGCGCTCGCAAACGCCTTCACGGTTGCATCGTCGCGCATCACGAAATCGAGCACGGAACTCAGAAATTGCGGATCAGCCGCGGCCGTCCGCAGCGTCTCCGGGCCGATGCCGCTTTCGGCCAGGAACAGGCCCAGCCTTTCGGGGTCGGCCGGCAATAAAACTCAGCGCCTGAACTGCAACGATTTCAGCCACTTCGCGGGGGTTGTGAACAGGCTTTTTCAATATGTGGGTTTGCCTTTCCGTTAACTTATGGTGTCTAGTTTGGAACCATCATGCCCGAGTCTGCGCAGTGTGTTCAAGCAAGTGGAAACCACACCGCAAAAGTTGGCGCATCGATTTAACGGCTTAGAGCGAAATCCGACGGTAGTTTGAATTCACTTTTCGACAGCCCGGCGGCGGTACAGGATCGTACCGAAAGGCCGGACTTGTTTCCTGAAGAGAGGGGAGGGACGGGATGGCAAAAACCGTCCTGATCGTGGAGGACAACGAGCTCAACATGAAGCTCTTTCGCGACCTGCTGGAAGCGCACGGCTATCAGACCTCCGGCACCAGCAATGGTTTCGAGGCGCTCGATCTTGTCCGCAAGCTGCGCCCCGATCTGATCCTGATGGATATCCAGCTTCCGCAAGTGTCCGGCCTCGAAGTGACGCGCTGGATCAAGGACGATCCGGAGCTGCGCGCCATTCCGGTGGTTGCGGTCACGGCATTCGCGATGAAGGGCGACGAAGAGCGCATCCGCGAGGGCGGCTGCGAGGCGTATTTGTCCAAGCCAATTTCCGTCGGCAAGTTTATCGAAACCGTGCGGCGCTTTATCGGCTAGGGGTAGGAGTGAGTTTCGATGTCTGCGCGTATCCTCGTCGTCGATGACGTCCCAGCGAACGTCAAGCTGCTGGAAGCCCGTCTGTCGGCGGAATATTTCGATGTGCTGACGGCATCCAATGGTGCCGAGGCGCTCGACATCTGTTCGCGCTCCGAATGCGACATCATCCTGCTCGACGTCATGATGCCCGACCTCGACGGTTTCGAGGTTTGCCGCCGGCTGAAGTCCAACCCGGCTACCCACTTCATTCCCGTCGTGATCGTCACCGCGCTGGATAGTCCGTCGGATCGCGTCCGCGGGCTGGAAGCCGGCGCCGACGATTTTCTCACCAAGCCGGTGTCCGACATCGTGCTGATCGCCCGCGTCCGCTCGCTGACGCGGCTGAAGATGATGACCGATGAGCTGCGGATGCGCGCCATCACCTCGCTCGAGATCGGCATGGAGGCGCCCGAGCGCAGCGCGATCGCCGACAAGGGCGTCGGCGGGCGGATCCTCCTGGTCGACGACCGGCCATCGTCCTACGAGCGGCTGGCGCCGATCCTCTCCGCCGAGCACACCGTCGACGTCGAAATCAATCCGGCCGAGGCGCTGTTTCACGCCGCCGAGGGCAATTACGATCTGCTGATCGTTTCGCTCAGCCTGGAAAATTACGATGGCTTGCGGCTGTGCAGCCAGGCGCGCTCGCTGGAGCGCACGCGCCAGCTGCCGATCCTCGCCATCTCCGATGCCGACAACAATTCGCGGCTGCTGCGCGGGCTCGAGATCGGCGTCAACGACTATCTGTTGCGCCCCGTCGACAAGAACGAATTGCTGGCGCGGGCGCGCACCCAGATCCGCAAGCGGCGCTACACCGATCATCTGCGCGACAACGTGCAGAACTCGATCGAAATGGCGATCCTCGACGCGCTGACCGGCCTGCATAACCGCCGCTATATGGAAACCCATCTGGCCACGCTGGCCGAGCAGGCCTCGAGCCGCGGCAAGCCGCTCGCGCTGATGATCCTCGACATCGACTTCTTCAAATCGATCAACGACACCTATGGCCACGACGCCGGCGACGACGTGCTGCGCGAATTCGCGGTGCGGATTCGCAAGTCGATCCGCGGCATCGATCTCGCCTGCCGCTATGGCGGCGAGGAATTCGTGATCGTGATGCCGGAAACCGATCTGACCGTCGCCGGCATGATCGCCGAGCGCCTGCGCCGCTCGATCGCCGGCGAAACCTTTGCGGTCAACAAGGGCACCAAGCGGATCGACGTCACGATTTCAATCGGACTGGCGACGCTGGACCACAAGGGCGAGCCGGTCGCCGACGCGCTCAAGCGTGCCGACATGGCGCTGTATCAGGCGAAGCACGACGGACGCAACCGGGTGGTTTCGACGGCGGCGTGAGCTGCCGACTTCTTGTCATTTGCTGCGCCGTCATCACCCGCGAAAGCGGGTGATCCAGTACGCCGCGGCCTATCAGCCTGAAATTCGCGTCTCTGGGATACTGGGTCACCCGCTTTCGCGGGTGACGACAATTACGCCGACGCCCGCATCCCTTCGGCGCCTTGCTTCACCGCGTCATAGGCCAGCCGCTTGAACTCGAACGAGAACGGATGGACGAACGACATCTGGCGCTGCGCCATCATGACGCCAGCCATGTTCTTTTTCGGCGAGATCCACCATTGCGTGCCGGCGACGCCGCCCCAATAGAGTTCGCCTGCAGCGTCCGGGTGATCGAACGGCGAGGGTTTTTGGATCAATCCGCCGGCGAGGCTGTAGGTCTTGCCGGGCTGCTCGCCCATCAGGGCAAAGCGGATCCACTGTCCCTCCGGCAACTGGTTGGTCATCATCTGCGCAATCGTCTCCGGCTTGAGCAGGGTCTTGCCGCCGGGCAGCAGGCTTCGGATCAGCGCGACCATGTCGGGCAGCGTTGAAACCAGGCCGCCGCCGCCATTGAGCCGCGCGATGGGACGCAGATAGGCGCCGGGGAACGGCGCGTTGTCGGTGCGGGTCAATCCCGGCTTCATCGGCTCCATCAGGTCGGCGCCGGCGTAATAGGCGACCAGCCGTCCCTGATCCTTTTCCGGCACGACAAAGCCGGTGTCGACCATGCCGAGCGGATCGAGGATGCGCGCCTGGATGAACTTGTCAAAGCTCTGGCCGCTGATGACTTCGACCAGCCGGGACACGACGTCGGTGGCGAGCGAATATTCCCAGGACGTGCCGGGCTGATAGATCAGCGGCAGGCCGGCCAGCACGTCCACCATGTCGGCCAGCGTGGTCATGGGATTGTGGACGCCGCGCTCGTTGAGGGCCTTGTAGATGGCGGTGCCCGGATCGAAGAAGCCGTAGCTCAGGCCCGAGCTGTGGCTCAGAAGCTGACGGATGGTGATCGAGCTCTTCGCCGGCTCGGTGTCATCCAGTGAGGTGGCGCCCGGACGCAGAACCTTTCTATTTCCGAGCTGCGGAATGAATTTTTCGATGGGATCATCGAGCCCGAGTTTGCCTTCCTCGAACAGCAACAGCGCCGCGCAGGAGGTGACCAGCTTGGTGTTGGAAAAGACGCGGAAGATATGGTCGGTGCGGAGCGGCGTCTGCGCTTCCTTGTCGGCCCACCCGACGCAGTTCACGTCGACGAGGTCGCGGCCGACCATGACTGCCCAGGAAATGCCTGACAGCAGGTTGTTGTCGACATAACGCTGCATGGCTGCGCGTGCCGGTTTGAAGTCGTAACCGGTGGCGGTGACTTTCAGATCTTCCATGGTCGCTCCCTTTTGCCGTCATGTTCTTGCGCGGCTTTATCGTTACGTCGTCCCTGCCTAGTGCGCGATTGCGCACGGGCGCAGGGACCCATAACCACCGATGCTCATTATCTTGGGAGGTAACTACCACATCGCCTTACTGAAAAGCCACGGCGTATGGGTCCCTGCGTGCGCATTGCGTTCGCAGGGACGACGATAGAGAGGTATTCAATTGGCCGAAGGTCGCCTCTTTGCCGCGCGTTTGGCAGGGCTTCCACCCACCTTCACCCCGGCATTCTTCAGCAGCACCGTCGCCGCTTCCTTTGCCGCGCGCGCCATCGCCGGATCGTTGCGGACGAGATCCTGCGCGATCGAGCCGTCGACCAGCAGAGCGAGCTGCGTCGCCAGCGCTTCCGCGTCGGCGACGCCGAGCTGCACCAGCAGGTCGCGAAACCAGAGACGGCGGCTTTCCTTGAAGGCGATGGCAACCTTTCGGACCGAGCGGTCTTCGCCGAGTTCGGCAACCGCATTGACGAACGGGCAGCCGCGAAAATCCTTTGCCGAGAAGCGCCGCTCCAGCGAATCGAAGGTGCCGAGAATCTGCTCGACCGGCGACTTGTCCGACGGCCGCGGCGCCACGAAGCGCCGCGCCAGATAGGCCGAGATCAGCGCGTCCTTGGACGGAAAATGGTTGTAGAGCGTGCGCTTGCTGATGCCGATTTCGGCCGCGATGGTGTCGACGCCGACCGCGCGAATTCCCTGCAGATAGAACAGCCTATCCGCGGTTTCGAGAATCCGGTCCTTCATGTCGGGTTTGGTGGGCAGGGTAGCCATGCGAATGCGCGGGTCACGTTGGCTTGACAGCAAGACTTCCTTATAGCCTACTTACACAGGTCTGTGTACCCATTTCAGATATCAATTGCAGGACGCGGCATCCGAATCGCGCCCCCTCGGGAGAATAAAAACAATGGCCCTGCTGCAAATCCTGCGGCCGACGCTCCCCATCCTGATCGGTGCCTCGCTGATGCTCACCTTGAGCATGGGCCTGCGGCAAAGCTTCGGCATCTTCATGCAGCCGCTGACGCACGACATCGGAATTTCGGTGTCGCAGTTCACGCTGGCGCTGGCCGTGCAAAACCTCGCCTGGGGATTCCTGCAGCCGGTCGCCGGCGCCATGACGGTGCGCTACGGCTTCCGTCCGATCATGATCGTGGGCTCGCTGATGTACATCGTCGGGCCTCGCCCTGATGGCGACGCGCGCAGGGGATGATCCCGATCCTGATCGGCGCGGGCGTGCTGATCGGTGCCTCGCTGGCCTGCACGGCCAATGCGATTGCGATGTCGGTGTCGGCGCGCGCGGTGCCGGCCACCGTGCGCAGCACCGTGATGGGCATGGTCTCGGCGGCGGGATCGCTCGGCGCATTGGTGTCGGCGCCGATCGGGCAATTGTTGAATGAAGGTTTTGGCTGGCGCGTCGGCGTCGCCGGCTTTGTGATCCTGTCGCTGTTCATGCTGCCGGCCGCCTGGTACGCGGGCCGGGCCGACAAGATTCCGCTGCCGCCGAAGGCCGTCGACGACATCGGCGACACTTCGGCCGGCGACAGCCGCGAAGCTCGCTTTCGGCAACGCGTCGTTCGTGGTGATGACGCTGCGCCTATTTCGTCTGCGGCATGCAGCTCGTGTTCCTGACCACGCATCTGCCGTCCTATCTGTCGATCTGCGGCCTCGATCCGATGCTGAGCGCGCAGACGCTCGGCATGATCGGCGGCTTCAACGTGCTGGGCAGCCTGTTCTTCGGCTGGGCCGGCCAGCGCTGGAACAAGCTGGCGCTGCTCGGGGCGATCTACATCCTGCGCTCGCTCGCGCTGGCCTGGTACTTCATGCTGCCGGCGACGCCGGCGACCACGCTGTTGTTCGGCGCGATCATGGGCTTCCTCTGGATGGGCGTCGGTCCGCTGGTCGCGGGCGCCGTCGTCGAGATGTTCGGCCTGAAATGGCAGGCGATGATCCAGGGCCTCGCCTTCATGAGCCACCAGCTCGGCACGTTCCTCGGCGCTTATGGCGGCGGGCTGATTTACGACTCGCTCGGCTCCTACACCATGGCGTGGCGGATCGGCGTCGCGCTGGGCCTGGCCGGCGGCATCATCCAGGTCGCGTTCGCGCTGATCCGGCCGTCCGCGCCGCCGATGGTGGCGGCGCGATAGGCCGGCAGGCGATCAGATCGCTGAGACCGGGTTACCTGGCGGCCGGAACAAAGTGATCGCGGACCGAGGCGGTCTGGCCGGTTGCGATATCCGTCGCCCTGAACTCGATGTCGGTTGCTTCCTTCGGCAGGCTGGCCGCCGGCACCTGCACGGATACCCTGACTTCCCTGGTCTGGTCCGGCCCGACCTCGACGATCAGTCTTCCGTCCGCGCCAGCGTTCGATCCCTGACGCGCGAATCTCGGCGGCGGGAAGACCGAGCACTTCCAGCGCGAAGGAGCGGGACACGCCGGCCTTGTTGAGAAAGCGCACGGTATAGTCGTTGCGGACGCTGCCGTCGCTCAAGGTGACGAACAGCGGGCTGCGTTCGTGCAGCGCGCTGATGCTCATGCGAGCTGCGGGTCGCCAGCGTGTACAGCATGATGCCGCCGACGACGGCGATAATGGCGGCGTAGAGCACGGTGCGCGCGCGGATCAGGCGGTAGATCGGCGGTTTGCCGGCAAGCCGGCGCTCGGCATTGATGTCGGTGTCGTAGGCGATCAGTCCGGTCGGGCGGTTGATCTGCTGCATGATCGTGTCGCAGGCATCGATGCACAGGCCGCATTGAATGCAGCCGAGCTGGATGCCGTTGCGGATGTCGACGCCGGTCGGACAGACATTGATGCACTGATGGCAATCGACACAGTCGCCGGCAGGTTCGCCGGCGAGGCGCAGCTGCTCGGCCTTCTTGATGGAGGTGCGGGGCTCGCCGCGGTCGCGCCGGTAGGTGACGTTGAGCGCCCACTCGTCCGTCAGCGCCGCCTGGATGCGCGGCCACGGGCACATGTAGATGCAGACCTGTTCGCGCGCGTGGCCGGCGAAGACATAGGTGGTCGCTGTCAGGATGCCGATCCAGAGATAGGCGATGAATGGCGCCTGGAAGGTGGCGAGATCCTTCACCAGTGTCGGCGCATCGGCGAAATACAGCACCCAGGCGCCGCCGGTCCACCAGGCGATCATCAGCCACAGGAAGTGCTTGGTCGCGACCTCGCGGACGTGGCGGAAGGTCCAGGCGTGCTTGTCCTTCAGGATGCGTTCGCGGCGGTCGCCCTCGACCCAGCGCTCGACGGCATAGAACAGGTCGGTCCAGATCGTTTGCGGGCAGAGGTAGCCGCACCAGATGCGGCCCGCCAGCGCGTTCATCAGGAACAGCGTCATCGCCGCGATGATCAGGAGGCCGGTGAAGTAATAGACCTCCTGCGGCCACAGCTCGATGAAGAAGAAGTAGAAGCGGCGATGCGGCAGGTCGAGCAGCACCGCCTGGTTGGGCATGCCGGGCCCGCGATCCCAGCGCACGAAGGGCAGCAGATAGTAGACCGCCAGCCCAACCACCAGCAGCGTCCATTTGATCCGGCGAAACCGGCCATGGACGGCTTGCGGATAAACTTTCTTGCGGGGCGCATATAGCGGCCCCTCGATGATGGTTTCACCCATGCTGCTGTTGCTTTCGTCTTATCGGGCCGCTGATGCGCCGATTTTCCTCGCGACCAGATATGAGAGCGGCATGGCCGCCGCAAAGCCGATCAGAACCGCGAACGGAATGTTCTTCATCGCCTCAGCGGCGAGGGAAGGGACGGCGAGGACCGAGATCACGGCACTGCCTGCAAGCGCGGTCCCCAATATCATCCAGACGAGAAGTGAGATCTTGAACATTGGCGTGTTCTCCGATTTTGAGATAGACGCACTCTCGCCGCATCTCGATGACCCGCATTGATCCGCAACAAATCGCTTCCATGATATTGGCTGCCTCGTCGGGGACCGGTTGATCCATATCAATGACGGCGTCTCCATTATATTATAAAAAACTAATATATGAAACAGGGAGGTTGCCGATGTCTCCTTTCGACAAGGCGTGGTCGCCTTACGCTGCCGGTATCCTTATCGGCCTGCTGCAGATCCCGGCATTCCTGATTATCGAGACTGCGCTCGGGGCTTCGTCGTCCTATGTGACGGTCGGCGCGGGGATAGCCAGCCTGATCGATCCCTCGCTGCTCAAGATCGACTACGTTGCCAGGCACATTGCGGCAAACGCCAAGAATCTCTGGCAGGTCGCGCTGGTCGTCGGCATTGCCTTCGGTGCATTCGTGTCGATGAAGCTGTCCGGCGCGGTCCGCGCGCCGATCTCGCCGATCTGGACCAGAGCGCTCGGCTCGCCATCGAAGGGTTTGCGCTATGCGGTGGCGTTTGCCGCCGGCTTTCTGATGCTGTTCGGCGCACGGATTGCCGACGGCTGCACCAGCGGCCACGGCCTGTCGGGGATGGCGCAATTGTCGGTTGGTTCGACGGTTGCGGTCGCCGCGATGTTTGCAGGCGGCATCGCTACCGCTCTGCTTCTGCTGCGTCGGATTTAGCCTTGGGAGGGATAATCATGTCATCGGTTGCAGTCGGAATTCTAAGCGGCGTGCTGATGGGAATGGTGTTCGGTTTCGCGCTGGAAAAATCGCGGGTGTTCGAGCCGGGAATGATCGTCGGCCAGATGCAGTTGCGCAACTGGATCATGCTCAAGGTGTTTCTGAGCGCGGTTGCGACCGGTGCGGTGGTGCTGGCGTTCCTCAACGGATTTGGGTTCGTCAAGCTGCAGCCCAAGGCGGCGCTGTATGCCGCCGATATCGTCGGCGGGTTGATCCTCGGCGCCGGCATCGCGCTGGCGGGCGCGTGTCCGGGTACGACGCTGGCGCAGATCGGTGTCGGCTATCGCGATGCCATTTTCACGCTGCTCGGCGGCCTGGTCGGCGCGGTTGCGTTCTCTTACGCGCAGCCTTGGCTCGCCCGGTCGCTCATCGGCACGGGACCCAAACAGATCTTTACGGAATCTGGCGGGCATTCCCTATTGGCAAGGCGCGCTGGCGCTCGCCGTGGCCATCGTCATCGTCCTCATCGTGATCGAGAGGCTGCGGCCGTGGCGCGAGGATCTTGGCGCGGATGTCGATGGCAACGGTTCGGAAAAGGAATCGCTGCCGCGCAGCCGTCTGGCGCCCGCCGAATAGACGGCTGCTTGCCCGAACACCCGATCGGCCCTTGGCTCACGCGAGAAGCGCGTTCAGCTATCGCTGCAAGCCGAGGGGCAGGGGCGGACAAAGGTCGCGGGAGGGTGCCGGCTTTCGTCATTCATTGGACGGTCGGTACCAAGGAAATTCGACCGGTCTCGATTCTCGAAACCGGGGCGGGCCTCCCTGAACCCGCGTTCCCCACGATAGCCTCGTTCGCGGTCAGGTCCGAAACGCTTTTCAAGCGGCTCGGCCGTGGCAGCCAGGGCGGTACTCACGACAAGCGAGCAGGTGAGCAATGCGATTCTCATTGTGCTCTCCACGTCGATTGAACGTCAGTGGATATGAGAATTCTTTGGCTGAATTATAACGCTTGCTTGCCCGTTGCCAAAACAAAAACGGGGCCGCGAGGCCCCGTCCGGAAGTCGGTAACGTATAGCGACGTTACTTGATCTTCGATTCCTTGAACTCGACGTGCTTGCGCGCGACCGGGTCGTACTTCTTCTTGACCAGCTTGTCGGTCATGGTGCGCGAGTTCTTCTTGGCGACGTAATAGAAGCCGGTATCCGCCGTGGAAACGAGCTTGACCTTGATGGTGACCGCTTTGGCCATGTTCAGAACCTCAAATAGGGGATATCAGGCGCCGGCCAAACCGGCCTGCATTTGCCGCGCAACCTAGCTTCTGATCGCCCAAAGTCAAGGTTTTCGGGGCAAAAACCGGCTTGAATTCGGGGTGATTAACCCTCGAAGAACCGGTTTTTCGGCCTCGGCAGCCCCAAATTCTCCCGCAGCGTCTTGCCCTCGTATTCTTTGCGGAAAATCCCGCGCTTCTGCAGTTCCGGCACCACCTTGTCGACGAAATCGTCGAGGCCTGCGGGCAGGAACGGGAACATGATGTTGAAGCCGTCGCTGCCGCGGCTCGTCAGCCATTCCTCCATCTGGTCGGCAATCGTCACCGGCGTGCCGACGAACGACAGCCCGCCATAGCCGCCGACGCGCTGGGCGAGCTGGCGCACGGTGAGCTTGTCGCGCGCGGCGGCGTCGACCAGCCGCTGGCGGCCGCTCTTGCTGGCGTTGGTTTCGGGGATCGGCGGCAACTGCCCGTCGGGATCGAAGCCGGAGGCGTCGGTGCCGAGCTGCACCGAGAGCGAGGCGATGGCTGAGTCGTAATGCACCATGCTGTCGAGTTTGGCGCGCTTCTCCTTGGCTTCGTCGACGCTGTCGCCGACCACGACGAAGGCGCCGGGCAGGATTTTCAGATGCTCGGGGTTGCGGCCGATCTTCTCCATGCGGCCCTTGATGTCGGCATAAAGCTTCTGCCCGTCGGCGAGGGGGCCGCCGCCGGTGAACACGGCTTCCGCCGTTTCGGCCGCGAGCTGCTTGCCGTCCTCGGACGCGCCGGCCTGCACGATCAGCGGCCAGCCCTGGACGGGGCGGGCGATGTTGAGCGGCCCGCGCACGGAGAGATATTTGCCCTTGTGATTGAGCACGTGCATTTTTGCGGGGTCGAAATACAGCCCGGCTTCGACGTCGCGCACGAAGGCGTCGTCGGCGAAGGAATCCCACAGGCCCGTGACCACGTCATAGAATTCGCGTGCCCGCTTGTAGCGCTCGGCATGCTCCATGTGGTCGTCGAGCCCGAAATTCAGCGCGGCGTCCGGGTTGGAGGTGGTGACGATATTCCAGCCCGCACGACCGCCCGAGATGTGGTCGAGCGAAGCAAAGCGCCGGGCGACGTGATAGGGCTCATCGAATGTGGTCGAGCCTGTCGCGATCAGGCCGATATGTTCGGTGGCGCCGGCCAGCGCCGACAGCAGCGTGAACGGCTCGAACGAGGTCACCGTGTGGCTGCGCTTGAGCGCATTGATCGGCATGTTCAGCACGGCCAGGTGATCGGCCATGAAGAAGGCGTCGAACTTGCCGGCTTCGAGCTTCTGGATCAGCTTCTTGATATGCGGGAAATTGAAGTTGGCGTCGGGCCAGGCGCCCGGATAGCGCCACGCGCCGGTGTGAATGGAGACCGGCCGCATAAACGCGCCGAGCTTGAGTTGCCGCTGTGCCATTGCCCCGTTCCGTAGCTGTTATTGTTGGGGAACAGATAGGGAGGCGATCAGGGCAGCGCCATCAGGCGCCATCGAGAAGAATTTTGCAATTTAAGGGATCGGGGGAGGATATTTGCCATTAGGCCAGTACCGTCATTGCGAGCGCAGCGAAGCGATCCACTTCTCAGCCCGGGGATAGATGGATTGCTTCGCGGAGCTGTCATCGGGCGCGCATTCGCGCGCCCCGTTGGCTCGCAATGACGGAGAGAGAGCGGGGGCTACGCCCCCAGCACGTCCTTCTGCATCTTGCCGCCGTAGAAATGGAAGAACGGCACCGGTGCGTCGTGACGCAGCGGACCGGTGGCGAGGCGGCGGTCGAGTTCGGCGAGCACGTTCTTGGTCATGGCATGCGCGTCGGCGAGCGGCTGGGAGCCGATCTCGACCCACACCAGTTCGACCAGTTCGGCATCGGCGTGGATCACGCCTTCGACGCGATGGGCGATGCTGGAAGCATCGGCCGTGAAGAAGCGCGTATCGAAGCGGCGGACGCGGCCGGGCGGGGTGATCGCGCGCGCGATCAGGAACAGGCTGGACGGATCGGGCAGCAGGCCCGCTTCGGTGAACGGCTTGCCAGGCGCCTTCGAGCTTCACGGGCTTCTCGACCTTGCGGCCGAGGCAGAGCCCGGTTTCCTCGCAGGCCTCGCGGATCGCGGCAACCGCGAGCGCACGCGCCCGCGATGGCGCGATCTTCGGGCTGCCCTTGAGCAGATTGGCCTCGAGTTCGGCCGAAATGGGAGCGGCGACGGGAATGCGGTTGTCGGCCTTATCGACGCGGCCGCCCGGGAAAACATATTTGCCCGGCATGAACACCACCTTGTCGTGGCGCTTGCCGACCAAAACCTTCGGCTTGTCGCCGGAGCGGTCGATCAGGATCAGCGTCGCCGCGTCCTTGGGCCGGAAATAGGGATGGTGGTCGGCTTCTTTTCCTTCGATTACGGCGGGCGCGGCTTCGGTCATTCCATCCCCATTTTTTGCTTTTGTCGCTCCCGGTTTAGCTAGACCGGCGGAATGTCGCTAGGGGCATTCTCGTCAAAGCCATGCATGCGCAACGCCCATTGAAAGCCGACCACGCCGCCCTTGACTGGCTGCAACAGCAGCAGCGAAAGGATGAAGGTCAGCGGCAGGTAGATCGACAGTTGCAGCCACACGGCGGGCGAGTAGTTGGTTTCGATCCACAGCACCGCCGGTACCACGATGTGGCCGACGACGACGATGACGAGATAGGCCGGCAAATCGTCGGCGCGGTGCGGGGTGAAATCGAGGCCGCAGACCGAGCAATTGTTGGCGGTCTTCAGGAAGGCGCGAAACAGCTTGCCTTCGCCGCAGCGCGGGCAGCGGCAGCGAAAGCCGCGCTTCATCGCGGTCCAGAGGTCGCGCTTCTCGGCCTGCACGGTATCCCGGGTCCAGACTGTCGTCGCGGTGTTCACCGTTTCCATGACTTGCCCTTCTTCGATTTTCCGGGCTTGGCTTTCCCGGACTTTGCCTTGTGTGACTTGCGAGTCTTCTCGCGCGGGCTGCGGCCCGGAAGCGATTTCGACGGCTTTGTCGACGCTTTCGAACCGTCGTGTTTTCTGCCGCGCGGAATGACCTGGCCTTCCGACAGCAGCTCGAACCGCAACGCGCCGGCCACTGGTGCCGCTTCTACCAGACGCACGTCGACAACGTCACCCAGCCGGTGCATGGCACCGCTGCGTGAGCCGACCAGCGCATGACGCGTCTCGTCGTAATTGTAGTATTCGGTGCCGAGCGTGCGGATCGGGATCAGCCCGTCGGCGCCGGTATCCGATAGCTTCACGAACAGGCCGGCGCGGGTTACGCCGGAAATACGGCCCTGAAACGTCGCGCCGATGCGGTCGGCGAGGAAATGCGCGATCAGCCGGTCGGCGGTCTCGCGTTCCGCCTTCATGGCGCGCCGCTCGGTCACGGAAATCTGCGCCGCGACCTCGCTTAAGCTCTCCAGCGTCTCGGTCTCCGGCAACGCGCCTTCGCCGAGGCCGAGCGCGCGGATCAGCGCGCGATGCACGATCAGGTCTGCGTATCGCCTGATCGGCGAAGTGAAATGCGCGTAGCGGCGCAGGTTGAGGCCGAAATGGCCGTAGTTCTCCGCCGAATATTCCGCCTGCGCCTGCGAGCGCAGCACCACCTCGTTGACCAGCGGTTCGTAATCCTCGCCGCGGACCTGACCGAGAACGCGATTGAACAGGGAAGGGCGCAAGGCACCACCCTTCGCAAACGGCAGATCGAGCGTTTTCAGGAACTCCTGAAGGTTGTGCACCTTCTCCTGGGACGGCTCATCGTGCACCCGATAGATAAGCGGCAACGCCCTCTTTTCAAGCATTTCGGCCGCGGCGACGTTGGCGAGGATCATGAACTCCTCGATCAAGCGATGCGCGTCGAGCCGCTCGGGCACGATGACGCGATCGACCGACCCGTCGGCTTTGAGCAGGATTTTTCGCTCGGGCAGATCGAGATCGAGCGGATCGCGCTCGTCGCGCGCGAGCTTTACCAGCGCATAGGCGGTGTAAAGCGGTTTCAGGATCGGCTCAAGCAGCGGGCCGGTGGTGTCGTCGGGGCGGCCATCGATGGCGGCCTGCGCCTGCGCATAATTCAGCTTGGCGGCCGAGCGCATCAGCACGCGGTGAAAGCTGTGCGAACGCTTGCGGCCGTCGGGGCCGATCACCATCCGCACCGCCAGCGCGCCGCGCGGCTGGCCCGGCACCAGCGAGCAGAGATCGTTGGAGATGCGCTCCGGCAGCATCGGCACCACGCGGTCGGGGAAATACACCGAGTTGCCGCGCGTCAGCGCGTCTCGGTCCAGCGCCGAGCCCGGCCGCACATAGAAGGCGACGTCGGCAATGGCGACATGGACGATGTAGCCGCCTCTGTTGTTCGGATCGTCATCGGGCGCGGCATGCACCGCATCGTCGTGATCCTTGGCGTCGGGCGGATCGATGGTGACGAGCGGCAGCTCGCGCCAGTCCTCGCGGCCTTTCAGTGTTGCAGGCTGTGCTTCCTCAGCTTCTCGCAACGCGCCAGGCGAAAACGCTTGCGGGATCTCGTGGGCGTGGATGGCGATCAGGCTGATCGCCTTTTCGCTCGACAGCGAACCCAGCCGCTCCTTCACCTTGCCGGAGGCGAGGCCATAACCGCGCGTGCGCACGAGATCGACGCTGACGAGGTCGCCATCCTCGGCGCCGCCGGTATCCGGCGGCGCGATGTTCAATTCACGGCCGGCCTGCTTCTTGTCGACGGGTACGAGCCGTCCGCCGCCATCAGGAGCTTTCCGGAAGATGCCGAGCAGGCGCGTCCGGGCATGATCGATCACCTTGATGACGCGGCCGCGATACAGCGCGCCATCGCCCTCATCCAGCTTCTCGATGCGCATCAGGGCGCGGTCACCGACGCCGGCGGCGGTGCCCGGCTGCGGGCGGCGCGGCACGTGAATGCGGATTTTGGGCGCGGGGCCGCTTTCCTCGGTGTCCCATTCGGTGGGGGTGGCGAGCAGTTCGCCGTCGGTGTCGCGGCCGGTAATGTCGGCGATGACGGTAGGCGGCAAAGCCGCGGGCTCGTCGATCTTCCGCCCGCGCTTGGCGATCGCGCCTTCGTCGGCGAGTTCGCGCAGGATGCGCTTCAGCTCGACGCGGTCGGCATTCTTCAGGCCGAACTCGCGGGCGATCTCCCGCGTGCCGATCTTGCCTGGATTCGCACGGATGAAGGCAACGATGGCGTCCCGGCCTGGAAAACCATTGTCGTGTTTTCTCTTCACTTATCCCCGGGCCTTGCCCGCGCTCTTCTTCGCAGGCGTCTTGGGTGCGGTGGGCGGCTTCGCCGCCGAGGTCTTGGCGGCGGAGGCGACCGGCGCACGCGCCTTGCTCACCGCTTCCGATTTCGGCTTTGCCGCGGCTTTCTTTGCTGCCGCCTTCTTGGCAGGCTTTGGCGCGTCCGGATCAGCCGCCTTGTCGGCAGCCTTCTTGGCGGCGGCCTTCTTCGGCGCGGCTTTCTTGGCACCGCGTTTCGGCTTGCCGCCACCCTTGGCGGCGCGCTCGTCGATCAGCGCGATGGCCTCGGCGAGCGTGATCGTCTCGGGCGTCTTGTCGCTCGGGATCGTGGCGTTGACGCCGCCGGCCGTGACGTAGGCGCCGTAGCGGCCGTTCTTGACCGCGACGCCGCCCAGGCTCGGATGCTCGCCGAGCGGCTTGCCGGGATCGGCGCCGAAGCGGCGGCCGCTCGGGCCCTTTGCGATTTTTTCCGCGATCAGCGTCACCGCGCGATTGAGGCCGATGTCGAACACCTCATCGCCGGCCTCGAGACTCGCATAGGTCTTTTCGTGGCGCACGAACGGGCCGAAGCGGCCGATGCCGGCGGTGATCGGCTCGCCGGTCTCCGGATGTTTTCCGATTTCGCGCGGCAGCGAAAGCAGCTTCAATGCCAGTTCGAGTTCCATGTCGCCGGGCGACATGTTTTTCGGGATGCCGGCGCGCCGCGGCTTTTCGCCCTCGGCATAATCCTTCTGCTCGCCGAGCTGGATGTAGGGCCCGAAGCGTCCGGCCTTCACCGTCACGTCGAGATCGGTTTCCGGGTCCTTGCCGAGCACGCGGTCGGCGCTGGCTTCGCCGTCGGCGGCCAGCGGGCGGGTGTGGCGACATTCCGGATAGTTCGAGCAGCCGACGAAGGCGCCGAACTTTCCGGCCTTCAAATTGAGCTTGCCGGTGCCGCAGGTCGGGCACTGCCGGACGTCGCCGCCATCGGCGCGCGGCGGATAGATATGCGGTCCCAGCATGTCGTCGAGCGTGTCGAGCACCTCGGAGACGCGCAGATCCTTGATGTCGTTGACCGCGCCGATGAAGCCGGTCCAGAACTCCTTCAGCACCTGCTGCCAGGAAATCTCGTTGTTCGAGACGCGATCGAGTTGCTCTTCCAGCTCGGCGGTGAAGTCGTATTCCACATAGCGCGCGAAGAAGTTTTCGAGGAACGCGACCACGACGCGGCCCTTGTCCTCGCCGTGCAGCCGCTTCTTCTCGAGCTTGACGTAGCCGCGGTCTTTGAGGACCTGCAGGATCGAGGCGTAGGTCGAGGGACGGCCGATGCCGAGCTCTTCCATCCGCTTGACCAGCGACGCTTCCGAGAAGCGCGGCGGCGGTTCGGTGAAGTGTTGCGTGACGGCGAGATCCTGCCGCTTCAGCGGTTCGCCCGCGCTCATGGCGGGCAGGCGGCGCGAATCCTCGTCGTCGCCGTCGTCGTCCTTGCCTTCCTGATAGAGCGCGAGGAAGCCGTCGAATTTTATCACTTGGCCCGAGGCGCGCAGTTCCAGCGTGCGGGCGCCGGCCTTCGCGGCGATGTCGACGGTGGTGCGTTCGAGTTCGGCCAATTCCATCTGGCTTGCGATGGTGCGGATCCAGATCAGCTCATAGAGCTTGGCCTGATCGACATCGAGACGCCGGCGCATCTCGGCAGGCCGGCGCGACAAGTCGGTCGGGCGGATCGCTTCATGCGCTTCCTGCGCGTTCTTGGCCTTGGTCTGGTACTGGCGCGGCGCGTCCGGCACGTAGGCCTGGCCGTAATCCTCGCCGATCACCTTGCGGGCCTGCGTGATTGCCGAGCCGTCGATCTGCACGCCGTCGGTTCGCATATAGGTGATGAGGCCGGTGGTCTCGCCGCCGATATCGATACCTTCATAGAGCCGCTGCGCGATCCGCATCGTGTGCGCGGGCGCAAAGCCGAGCTTGCGGCTGGCTTCCTGCTGCAGCGTCGAGGTGGTGAACGGCGCCTGCGGATTGCGGCGCGCGGGCTTTGCTTCCACGGTCGAAACCGTGAAGTTCGCGGCCTCGATCGCTTTCTTGAGGTCTTCGGCTTCCGCGCCGGTGCCGATGTCGAGCCGCTGGATCTTCTTGCCGTCGGCGCCGACGAGGCGCGCCTCAAAACTGTCGCCGCGCGGCGTGGTCAGGGTTGCGACCAGCGACCAGTATTCGCGGGGGACGAACTTTTCGATTTCGAGTTCGCGGTCGCAGACCAGCCGCAGCGCCACCGACTGCACGCGGCCGGCCGAGCGCGCGCCCGGCAGTTTGCGCCACAGCACCGGCGACAGCGTGAAGCCGACCAGATAGTCCAGCGCGCGGCGCGCCATATAGGCGTCGACCAGCGCGCCGTCGATCTGGCGCGGCGACTTCATCGCGTCGGTCACGGCCTGCTTGGTGATGGCGTTGAACACCACGCGCTCGATCTTCTGATCTTTCAGCGCGCGCTTCTCTTTCATCACCTCCAGCACGTGCCAGGAGATCGCTTCGCCCTCGCGATCAGGGTCGGTTGCGAGAATCAGGCGGTCGGCGCCCTTCAGCGCCTTGGCGATATCGTTGAGCCGGCCGGCCGCCTTGGGGTCGACTTCCCAGATCATCTGGAAATTGGCCTCCGGATCGACGGAGCCATTTTTGGCGGGGAGGTCGCGAACATGGCCGAACGAGGCCAGAACCTCGTAGGAGGCGCCCAAATACTTATTGATAGTCTTGGCTTTCGCCGGCAACTCCACGATGACGATATTCATGTCATTCCAATGGCTTACGGGAAGAGTTAAAGGCGGGTTCCGCGGAGAACTCGCGGCCCACCGATTGGACCCGAACATGGGTGGTGAGGCGGCCCCTGTCAAATCGGCAGATGTCCACCACGTAACTTTACGGATCGACTTTGTGTCTAGGCGGTTACGAAATGCGCCCTAGAGTTGCGCCGCCAAAGGGGTTACTTCTGGGCGATATTTTGTGATGTTGGGATGAAAATTTTTTGGGCAACAGTGCGGGCGGCCGGAAGCGGAAGGCTTCGGGCAAAACAACGAAATCGCCAACCGTAGAACGAGCAGAACGAGGCGAGGAGGGCGGCCCCGACGAGGCCGTGGCCTTCATTGCCGAGACCGTTGCCGAACTGGTCAAGCTGGCGGAGCGTCATCGACTCGAGGTGCTCGGCCATTTGCTCGGCATGGCGCAGCTCGAGGCGGAAGAACGGCTGCGCACCCGGAGCAAACACAAGCTGTCGTGACAAGCGCGGCTTCGCTACGCCGTGATGCGCTTGCCCTGCTTTCCTGCCGTTCGCGGCTTCAGCGCGATATCGCCCGCATTCAATAGCCGCCCGTCTTGCGAATACAGTTCGAGCTTGCGCACCGGCTTGCCCTTTTCCCTGTCGACGAGAATGGTGGCGATCTCTTCCGGGCGCTCGTCGAATTCCTCGCTCCATTGCCGCAACGCGACCAGGATCGGAAATACGCCGCGGCCCTTTGGCGTCAGCAGGTATTCCTGATACGCGCTGCCGTCGGAGGCGGGCGCGGTCTTGAGGATGCCCTGATCGACCAGCGCGCGCAGCCGCACGGTGAGAATGTTCTTTGCCAGTCCCAGTCTCTTCTGGAATTCGCCGAAGCGGCTGACGCCGAACAGCGCCTCGCGGATGATCAGCATCGACCACCAGTCGCCGATCGCATCCAGCGAGCGTGCGATCGGGCAATCGTCGCGTTCAAAGCTCGTCCGTTTCACCATTTAAGTCTCCGATCGGGTTTGAGACCGATCACGGCCTTGTGTAGTTGCAATATTAAACCAGGTGCCCTAGGTAGGCAATCTAGTTTAATAAAGCAACCATTGGAGACGGCCATGCGGCTCGCGAACAAGACGGCGTTGATCACAGGCGGTAACAGCGGCATCGGACTGGCGACCGCACGGCTGTTCGTCGCCGAGGGGGCTAAGGTGGTCATCACAGGCCGAAATCAGGCGACGCTCGATGCCGCCGCCGCTGAATTGGGCCCGAATGCGTTCGCGGTCGTGGCCGACGCGACAGACGTCGCCGCGACCGGAGCAGCGATCGGGAAGGGAGCCGACAAGTTCGGCAAGTATGACATCCTGTTCGCCAATGCCGGCATCGCGGGCGGCACGCCGCTGGGTGCGACTGATATCCAGGCGTTCCAGAAGGTCATCAGCACAAACCTCACCGGCGTGTTCTTCACCGTGCAATCCGCGTTGCCGCATCTCAACGACAACGCCTCGATCATTCTCAACGGCTCTGTCATCTCCGTGCTCGGCATCCCCGGCTATTCGGCCTATGGCGCGGCCAAGGCCGGCGTGCGGGCCATGGCGCGCATCATGGCCTCGGAATTGTCGCCGCGCGGTATCCGCGTCAACGTGGTGGCGCCGGGTGCGATCCGCACGCCGATCTGGGGCGCGGCGATCGCAACCCCGGAGGCCGAAAAGGCCTTTGAAAAGCGGATCGCGCTATCCACGCCGCTCGGCCGCATCGGCGAACCCGACCATATTTCCAAGACAGTCCTGTTCCTGGCGTCGGACGATGCGGCCCATGTGCAGGGCCAGGAACTGTTCGTCGATGGTGGCGCCACGGCGTCTCCGAGCGGCGCGCCGATCTATCGGGGGTGAGGCGGGTTGCCACCATGTCGAAGGCGGCCGGAGGTTCTGATGACGTCTACCATCGGTTGACGGCCGGCTTCGGCACCTGCGGCGGATTGGCGCTGAGCCAGAACGCGCATTGAACCCGGCGTGTAGCTAAAGGACATTTTGAGCACAGGAGTTCTTGCCAACAAAGAACTGGAGCGCCGTCATGCCGAAAACCGCTGGCATCTCTTCGTCGACGTCGCAACATTCGGATAGCGCTCAATTTGTCTCAATCGCACAGTTTTCCGGTGTCGGTCTGCTGGGCTCCCTGGTTGTCGTGCTGCTTCGCATGCACGGCGTTTTCTGATTTGAGCGGCTGCCGTCAGGTACGGTAACGGCAGCCGCTCACGCCCAAAATCAGGCGGCGGTTAGATCACCTGCCGCCTTCAGTGCGCCAGCCACCGCCTTTTCGCGATGTTCGGGCCCGACCTGGATGCCGTCAGCGGAAATGAATTCCGGATTTTTGATGCCGATGAAGCCGAACACCCAGCGCAGGTAAGTTTCGAGATGTTCGCCGACCGCGGCCGGCGTGCCGGGGCCATAAAAGCCGCCGCGCGAGATCGCGACGATGACGCGCTTGTTGCCGGCCAGACCTTCGACGCCTTGCGCCGAGTATTTGAACGTCTTGCCCGCGACCAGGATGCGATCGATCCAGGCCTTGAGCTGGCTCGGAATCGTAAAATTATACATGGGCGCGCCGAGCACGATGATGTCGGCGGCCAGAAACTCTTCCAGTACGGCCTGACCCGCGGCGATATCCTCGCGCAGCGACGCGTCCGGGGTGACCCCCTGGCCAGCGGCGAGGTGCGAACCGGTGAGATGCGCCAGCGGCGTCAGCGTCAGATCGCGATAGCTGACGTCGAGGCCGGGCGTGGATTGGCGCAGCCGTTCGACGATGGCGGCGGAAACCTGGCGGCTGACGGAGTGGGGGCCGAGAACGCTGGAGTCGATGTGCAGAAGTTTCATGGTTGATGTCACCCTTTGGTATAGGTTTGTAACTGGCGCTATATGAGTGACCGTGGCAAAACCCCGCAAGAACGCACATTTTTCATACCCGAGCACATCGATGAGACCCGAGCACAAGAAAGTGCCTGCCATGCCTCCGGGCCCGCATGCCGAGGGCAGTTGCCGCGCGGTGGCTTCCGTGCTGGCCCGCGTCGGCGACAAATGGAGCGTGCTTGTCATCATGATGCTGATCGACGGGCCGATGCGCTTCAACGAACTCAAGCGCAAGATCGGCGGCATCTCGCAGCGGATGCTGACGCTCACCTTGCGCGGGCTGGAGCGCGACGGGCTGGTGACGCGCACGATCTTTCCGACCATCCCGCCGCGGGTCGACTACGAACTGACCGATCTCGGCCGCGGGTTGGCGCAGCCGGTAAAGGCGCTCGGCCAATGGGCGTTCGATCACCTGCCGGCGATCGAGGGCGCGCGGACCAGCTTCGACTCGCGCAATGAGAAGGGATAGCGTTTTCGAGCGAAGTGGGGACCGGTGCGCGTTAAGAAAGCATGTCAAACATGCTTCTAGAGCAGCGACACCAGCCCGCCGCCATGGCGCTCCAGTCGTCCGGCCAGTTCGAGTTCGAGCAGCACCGTGCGAACGAGGGTGGGCGAGAGACCCGACATCCGGATCAGATCGTCGAGGCTGACCGGGCTCGGCCCGAGCAGCGAGACGATGCGGCCGCGTACGCTCGGATCGATCTCGAAGTCGAGTGGCTCGTCATCGCCTTCACGCGCCTCGAGCACGATCGGCCGCTCCAGAATCGGCTGAATGGCGCTGATGACGTCGCTGGCGTCGGTGACCAGCGCCGCGCCCTGCTTGATCAGATCGTTGGTGCCGGCGGCGCGCGGATCGAGCGGTGAGCCCGGCACCGCAAATACCTCGCGGCCCTGTTCGGCCGCCATCCGCGCTGTGATCAGCGAGCCTGAACGGTGCGCGGCCTCGATCACGACGACGCCGAGCGACGCGCCCGAGATCAGGCGATTGCGCCGGGGAAAATCATGGGCGCGCGGCACATGGCCGAGCGGCATTTCGGAAATCGCGCCGCCTTGATCGAGCAGGGCGGCGAGCAGGTCTGCATGCTCGGGCGGATAGATCCGGTCGTGGCCGCCGGCCAGCACCGCCACCGTGCCGCTTGCTATCGTTGCGCGATGCGCCGCCTGATCGATGCCGCGCGCCAGCCCCGAGATGACGACAAAGCCGGCGTCGCCGAGATCGCGCGCCAACTGGCCGGCGAATTTCAGTCCGGCGCCGGAGGCGTTGCGCGAGCCGACGATCGCGATCATCGGCCGTGTCAGCACGTCAGGTGCCCCGCGAACGCCGAGCAAGGGCGGCGCATCCTCGAGTGTCGCCAGCCGCGGCGGATAGGCCGCTTCGCCAGGAGCGACCAGCGAGACGCCGATCTTTTGGCTCGCGGCGATCTCAGCTCGCGCTTCGTCCGCACTGCAGATGCGTCCCGAACGGGAAGCTCCGCCGCGCCGCGCCAGATCGGGCAGCCGTTCCAGCGCGGCGCGCGCATCGCCGAAATGGGCGATGAGCGAGTTGAAGGTACGCGGGCCGACATTGTCGCTGCGGATCAGCCGCAGCCGGTCGATCCGGTCGGTCTCGGTGATGTCAGGCGTGAGTTGTGTCCGGTCATGCATGCGGCGGCAGCATTGCCCAACCTGAGATTGTGATCAACCTGTTTGATTGTGATGGGCGTTACGCTTGCTCCATGCGAAGGCGCTTCGTAACGTGCGGGCTCAACACAGGAATGCCTTCATGATCTCGCTTGCCGACCTCCAGCGCCGCATCGATGCCGGCGAACTTTCCGCAGACGCCGCGATTGCGCAGTCGCTCGAAGCAACCCGTGCGAATGAAAAGTCCATCGGCGCGTTCGTCTGCCACGATCCAAACGCCCGCGCGCAAAGCGCCGGGCCGTTGCGCGGTATTGCGGTCGGCATCAAGGACATCATGGATACGGCGGATTTTCCGACCGAAATGGGCTCGCCGATCTACCGGGGGCACCGCTCGCGCGGCGATGCGGCCGTGGTGATGCTGCTGAAGCAGGCGGGTGCGACCATCGTGGGCAAGACCACGACCACGGCATTCGCGTCCTCGGATCCGACGCCGACGCTCAATCCGCATAATCATGGCCATACGCCCGGCGGGTCGTCGTCGGGATCGGCCGCAGCGGTGGGCGCCGGCATGATCCCGCTCGCGCTGGGGACGCAGACCGGCGGCTCGGTGATCCGGCCGGCCTCGTTCTGCGGCGTGGCTGCGATCAAGCCGTCCTATCGCTTGCTGCCGACGGTCGGCGTCAAATGCTATTCGTGGACGCTCGATACCGTCGGCCTGTTCGCGGCCGGCGTCGACGACGTGGCGCGCGGGCTTGCCGCGATGACCGGCCGGCCCGAATTGCTGCTGCCATCAGGCATTCCGACGCCACGCATCGGCATCGTGACGCAGGATTTTGCCGATGCGCCGGAAGCAGCAGGCGCGGAGGCGCTGCGGATGGCGACCAACGCCGCTGAACGCGCCGGCGCTTCGGTGCGGACGCTGGCTTTGCCCGAAATCATTGCGGAGGCGTGGCGCGTGCATCCGGTGATCCAGGAGTTCGAGGCGCATCAGGCGCTCGCCTGGGAATACCGCGAAAATTACGACGCGCTGGCGCCGAACCTCCGCGGACGCCTCGACGAAAGCAAGGGCGAGACTCCGGCCGCCTATGACGCGGCGATAGCCGTTGCAAGCCGCGCGCGACATGCGCTTGCGAAATTATTCGATGAGGTCGATGTGATACTGACTTTGTCGGCACCGGGCGCGGCGCCGAAGGGATTGGGCTCGACCGGCGACCCCCGCTACAACCGGCTCTGGACGCTGATGGGCGTGCCGTGCGTCAACGTCCCCACGCTGATCGCGGAAGGCAACTTGCCGGTCGGTGTCACCGTGATCGCGCGATATGGCGCGGACGCGCAGGCGCTGTCGGCGGCGCGGTTTGTCGAGCAAGCGCTCGAGCGCTAATGTTAGGACCGAGGTGGGACATGGCGATTCAACTCAAACCGATCCGCACCGAGGCGGATTACAAGAATGCACTTGCCGAAGCCGAGCGCCTTTGGGGCGCAAAGAGCGGGACTGCGAAGGGCGACCGGCTCGATGTGCTGGCGACATTGATCGACGCTTATGAAGCGAAGCATATCCCATGGATCCGCCGGATCCCATCGAAGCGATCGAATTCCGGATGGAACAGGAAGGTCTTAGCCGCAAAGATCTGGAACCCTTGATTGGCACTCGCGCGCGGGTCGCCGAGGTCATGAATCGCAGGCGCAGCCTGTCAATCGATATGATCCGGCGGCTGCACGAGCAACTCGGGATTTCTGCCGAGATACTGATCCGTCCGACCCGCAGGACGAGGCGGCCTGATCGGCCGCTTGCGTCCGCAACAAAGTCACGCCTACTACGCCCCGATCCGCCCTTCGGTGCCGGACTGCAGCCGCTTGATATTTTCGCTGTGCTTCCAGAACAGCAGCAATGTCAGCACGACGAACAGCGAGGCCAGCGCCGGATGGCCGAACCACCACAGGAACAGCGGCGTCACGAAGGCTGCGACCAGCGCCGAGAGCGACGAGTAGCGCGTGGTGACGGCGGTCGCCAGCCAGATCAGGCAGAACATCAAAGCCGCCGGCCAGAACAGCCCGATCAGCACGCCGATATAGGTCGCGACGCCCTTGCCGCCGTTGAATTTGAGCCAGACCGGAAACAGGTGGCCAAGGAAGGCGCCGAGCGCGGCCAGCATTGCCGCGTTGGCGCCGCCGTAATAGCCGGCGATCATGACCGCGATCGTGCCCTTGAGCATGTCGCCGATCAGCGTCGCCGCGGCGAGGCCCTTGCGGCCGGTGCGCAGCACGTTGGTGGCGCCGATATTGCCGGAACCGATCGAACGCAGATCCTGCGTGCCGGCAAGCTTGGTCAGCACCATGCCGAACGGGATCGAGCCGAAGAGATAGCCGAGCAGGAAGGCGACGATGAGGAATGCGTCAGACATTGCGGTAGCTCCCACCGCCTGTGTCGGGCGACTCAGACGTGTTCATAGACGGTTCTTCCGCCCACGATAGTACGCACGACGCGCCCCGAGAAGCGGGCTTCGTCGAACGGCGTGTTCTTGCACTGCGATTTGAGATCGGCGGGATCGAGCACCCAGGGCGTATCGGGATCGATCACGACGACATCGGCCGGGGAACCCGCGCGCAGCGAACCGCCGGGCAGGCCGAGCAGTTCCGCAGGCCGGGTCGACATCGCCCGGATCAGCGTCTTGAAGTCCATCTCGCCATTATGAATCAGCCGCAGCGCCGCCGGCAGCATGGTCTGCAGCCCGACCGCGCCGGCCGCCGCTTCGGCGAACGGCAGCCGCTTGACCTCGACGTCCTGCGGGTTGTGGTCGGACATCACGACGTCGATCAAACCGGAGGCGACGGCCGCGACCAGCGCGAGGCGATCCTCCTCGGTACGCAGCGGCGGCGACAGTTTTAGGAAGGTACGATAAGGGCCGATATCGTTTTCGTTCAGCGTGACGTGGTTGATCGACACCGAGGCACTGACGTAGAGGCCGGCGTCGCGGGCGCGCTTGAGGATTTCCAGCGATTCCAGCGAGGACAGCGAGGCGGCGTGATAGCGCCCGCCGGTCAGCGCGACGAGGCGCATGTCGCGCTCCAGCATGACGGCTTCGGCGGCGTTGGGAATGCCGACCAGACCGAGCCTTGCTGCAAATTCGCCCTCGTTCATCACGCCTTCGCCGACCAGATCGGGGTCTTCGGTGTGATGCACGATCAGCGCGTCGAAATCGCGGGCATAGGTCAGCGCTCGCCGCATCACTTGCGCGTTGGTGACGCTTCGGTCGCCATCCGTGAAGGCCACCGCGCCGGCGGCCTTCAGCAGCCCGATCTCGGTCATTTCCTCGCCGCGCATGCCCTTGGTCAGCGCGGCCATCGGGTGGATGTTGACGATCGCGGTGTCGCGGGCGCGGCGCAGCACGAAGTCCACCGTCGCCGAATTGTCGATGACAGGCGAAGTATCCGGCTGACAGATGATGGTGGTGATGCCACCGGCGGCCGCCGCCTGGCTGGCGGAGGCAAAGGTCTCGCGGTGGCTGGCGCCGGGCTCGCCGACAAAGGCGCGCATGTCGATCAGGCCGGGGGCGACGATCTTGCCGGCGCAATTGATGATGTCGGTGCCTTCGGGCACGCCGGCCGCGCCGATGCCGCGCTTGCTGTCGCGGATCGTGCCGTCGGCAATCAGGACGTCGCCGGGGCCGTCGAAATCCCTGGAGGGATCGACGACGCGGGCGTTCGCGAGCAATATTGGGCGTCGGTCAGTCAGCATAGTCTCACGCGTTCGGCAGGTTGCGGGCGAGCGCTTCGAGCACCGCCATCCGCACCGCCACTCCCATTTCCACCTGTTCGCGGATCAGCGATTGCGCGCCATCAGCCACGATCGAGTCGATCTCCACACCGCGGTTCATCGGCCCCGGGTGCATCACCAGCGCGTCCGGCTTGGCATAGGCAAGCTTTTTCTGGTCGAGACCGAAATAATGGAAGTACTCCTGGCTCGACGGCACGAACGAGCCGTTCATGCGCTCGCGCTGCAACCGCAGCATCATAACGATGTCGGCGCCATTGAGGCCCTCGCGCATGTCGCGCGCGACCTCGACGCCCATCCGTTCGATGCCGCGCGGCAGCAGCGTGGAGGGGGCCACCACGCGGACGCGGGCGCCCATGGTGTTGAGCAGCAGGATATTGGAGCGCGCCACGCGCGAATGCATCACGTCGCCGCAGATCGCGATCACGAGGCCTTCCAGCCGGCCTTTGTTGCGGCGGATGGTCAGCGCGTCCAGCAGCGCCTGGGTCGGATGCTCGTGGGCGCCGTCGCCGGCATTGATCACGGAACCGTCAACCTTGCGCGCCAGAAGTTCCACCGCGCCGGAGGCGTGGTGCCGCACCACCAGGATGTCCGGGTGCATGGCGTTGAGCGTGACCGCCGTGTCCATCAGCGTCTCGCCCTTGCGGATCGAGGATGAGGACACCGACATGTTCATGACGTCGGCGCCAAGCCGTTTCCCCGCCAGTTCGAACGAGGATTGGGTTCGGGTCGAGGCCTCGAAAAACAGGTTGATTTGGGTGCGGCCGCGCAACGAGGCCCGCTTCTTGTCGACCTGGCGGTTGAGCTCGACATACTCCTCGGAGAGGTCGAGCAGGCCGGTGATGTCGTCGGCGGAAAGGCCCTCAATGCCCAGCAGATGCCGGTGACCGAGGACGAAAGTCGATTTTAATGCTGGGGTCATTAAAGCCAGAGCTATAGGCAGAGATGCCGGGTAGGGCAAGCGTCAAATCCCGCGTCCGGACTTATCCACTAGCGCTTCGGCGACAGGGTAAACGGTGCCTGCCGGTATTCCGCGGCTTCTGTTTCCGCTAGGATGGCATGATCGGCGCGCGGCGCTTCGGGCCTTGGAAAACGTGCGGCATTTCATTCAATCCGTCGGGATCGGTCTACGTACGCTGGCTGGCGCCGTGGCGTGTCTGCTAGCCGTGGGGCTCGCAGCCACGCCGGCCCTCGCCGAGAAGCGCATAGCGCTCGCCATCGGCAACGACCTCTATCCCAATCTGCCCGCCGATCGGCAGCTCAAGAAGGCCGCCAACGACGCCACCACGATCGCAGGAGCATTGAGGTCCCTCGGTTTCGAGGTCATCGTCGGCACCAATCTTGGCCGTCAGGCGATGATCGACAAGCTCGCCGAGTTCACCGCGCGGCTGCAGCCGGGCGACACCGCGGCACTGTTCTTTGCCGGACATGGCGTGGCGATTGCGGGCGTCAATTACCTGGTCCCGAGCGATGTTCCGGCCGTGACCGAAGGCGCCGAAGCGCGCGTGCGCGGCGCGTCGCTGGCCGAGCCCGATCTGATCGCGGAACTGCAGGCGCGATCGGTTCGCGTCGCGCTGCTGGTGATCGATGCCTGCCGCGACAATCCGTTCCCGCGCGCCGCCGGCCGCTCGATCGGCAACACGCGGGGGCTCGCCGATGCCAGGCCGGCGCGCGGCATCTTCACGCTGTATTCCGCCGGCATCGGCCAGACCGCGCTGGATCGGCTCGGCGGCAGCGACACCGCCCACAATTCGGTCTTCACGCGGATATTCGCCGAGCAACTGAAGCGGCCGGAACTGCATCTCGGCGATCTCGCCGTCGAGGTGCGCGAACGCGTCGCTGAGCTCGCGCTGAAAGCGACCGACGAGCGTGGCCAGCCGGCGCCGCACGAGCAGACGCCGGCTTACTATGACCAGACACTTGGCGGCCGCATCTATCTGGCGGGGCCATCGACGGGCCGTCGGCCGCCGGAGCTTGCCGCCATGTCGGTACCGCCGCCGACAATTCCACCGGTAGCCGAGCGGGCTGCGGTGAGACCCCAGCGTCCGTCTGCGCCAGGCGAAATCTGCGCTCGCAACAGCAATGAGACCTATTGTGTCAGCTCAATGCTTAAGCCGCAGTTCGGCAATTCCTATGGCCCGGAAAACCTTTTCAAGGGGCCAGCCAGCAGCGCATGGGTCGAGGGCCAACAAGGCAATGGCGTGGGCGAGTGGATTACGGTCGAATTCGAGGGGATGCGCACCGTGCGTTCGATCCTCGTGCGCAACGGTTACCAGAAGAGCCAACGACATCTTCAGAAAGAACAACCGCGTGCGGCTTTTGCGAGCGGTGTTCTCGCAAGGCGAAACCCATACACTGACGCTGCAGGATCGAAGCGGATCGGAATCCCTGATGCTGCCCAAGCCGGTCAAAGCCTACTGGGTCAAGTTCATCATCGACGAAGTCTGGGCCGGCAACAAATACCCGGACACCGCGATTACGAAGCTGGTGGTCAATTCGGAGCCGGCGCAGTGATCCGTGCAACGCCGGGCGCGAGCATCCTTGGGCGGATAGTGCTTGCCGCGATCTGTGCAGTGAGTTGTCTCGCGAGCACCGCCGCGCAGGCACAAAAGCTGCCGGCCGGTTTTGTCTATCTGCGCGACGTCGATCCGACCATCATCCAGGATATCCGCTACGCCGGCTCGAACAATTTTGTTGGCCGTCCGCTGCGAGGGTATGAGGCCGCCGAATGCGTGGTGAAGCGCGAGGTCGGCGCACTGCTGAAGAGCGTTCAGGAAGAACTTGCGCCGCAGAACCTGTCGCTGAAGATGTTCGACTGCTACCGGCCGACGCGCGCGGTGGCCGACATGGTGGCGTGGTCGCGCGACGGCAAGGAGACGGTGGCCGGAAAGCGTTACAATCCGGCGTTCAGCAAGGCCGATCTGTTTCGCCTGGGCTACATCGCGACCCATTCGGGCCATTCTACCGGCGCTGCGCTCGATCTCTCTTTGGTCGATTTGAAGGCCGACAATTCGGCCACCTTCGATCCCGCCAGGGACTATGGCGACTGCACCGCCAACGTAAACCTTCGCGCGCCGGACGGCAGCGTCGACATGGGCACCGGTTACGACTGTTCCGACGTCAAGTCGCACACGGCGGCAAAATCCACTACCGCAGCCCAGCGCCGCTGGCGGGAGAAGCTGGTTCTGGTGATGGCGCGGCGAGGATTTGTAAACTATTCGAAAGAGTGGTGGCACTTTTCGCTGCCGGGAGCAGGCCGGCAGGCCTATGATTTCCCGATCGCACCGCGGAAGTGAATCACGGTTCCAGGACCCGCCATGAGCCAGGCCACCTTTTTGACCCACGAGGTCTTCAATCAATCGCCGCCGTTCGAAGATATCGACCTCTATGCAGTCGACCGGCCGCTGGTCGAGGCGGTCGCCGCCAATGGCGGCGCGTCGGCACAGAGCGAGTTGTCGGAGTTCGGCAAGCATTGGGGCTCGGCGGCGATGGCGGCGCGCGGCCGCGTCGCCAACGAGAATACGCCAAAGCTGCGCACCTTCGATTCACGCGGCAATCGCCGCGACGAGGTCGAGTTTCATCCGGCCTACCACGAACTGATGGCGCACAGCGCGCATGCCGGCGTGCACAATTCGACTTGGAACGCGGCAGGCAAGCCGGCCGGCAGTGCGTCCGAAGTGGTTCGCGCCGCAAAGTTCTACATGGCCGCGCAGGTCGAGACCGGGCATCTCTGCCCGATCACCATGACGCGGGCCTCCGTCGCCGCGCTCGCTGAGCAGCCGGATCTGCTGGCCAAGGTGATGCCGGTGCTGGGCACGCGGAGCTACGATCCCGCGTTTGCGCCGTGGTGGACCAAGCGCGGCATGACGCTCGGCATGGGCATGACCGAGAAGCAGGGCGGCACCGACGTGCGCTCCAACATGACCCGCGCGGAGCGCGACGGGAGCGCCTACCGTATCACCGGCCACAAATGGTTCATGTCGGCGCCGATGTGCGACGCCTTCCTGGTGCTGGCGCAGGCCGATGAGGGATTGAGCTGTTTCCTGATGCCGCGCTTTGCGCCCGATGGCTCGATCAACGCGATCCGGTTCCAGCGGCTGAAGGACAAGCTCGGCAACCGCTCCAATGCCTCGTCCGAAGTCGAGTTTCACGGCGCCTATGCCGAGCGTGTCGGCGCCGAGGGCAAGGGCATCCGTACCATCATCCAGATGGTGCAGTTGACGCGGCAGGATTGCGCGATTGCTTCCGCCGGCCTGATGCGATCGGGGCTGGCGCACGCGTTGCACCATGCACGGCATCGCAGCGTGTTCCAGAAACATCTCGCCGATCAGCCACTGATGCAGGCGGTGCTGTCGGACATGGCGCTGCATGTCGAGGCGTCAGTAGCATTGGTGATGCGGCTGTGCCGGTCGTTCGACCGGGCGCCGGTTGATGCCAAGGAGGCCGCCTATATGCGGCTGCTGACGCCTGCCATCAAATACTGGGTCTGCAAGAGCGCGCCCGGCTTTCTCTATGAGGCGATGGAATGCCTCGGCGGCAATGGTTACGTCGAGGAGGGCATTCTGGCGCGGCATTACCGGGAGTCGCCGGTCAATGCGATCTGGGAAGGCTCCGGCAATGTGATGTGCCTCGACGTGCTCCGTGCGCTGTCGCGCGAGCCGGAAGTCGCGTCCAGCATCGTGCATGAACTGACCGGCGAGACGCTCGGATTGCCAGGCGCGGGCGAGGCTACCGCCTTCATCGGCAAGGCGTTCCGCCGGCCGGACAGCGAGCGTGTGGCGCGGCTGGCGGTCGAAAGGCTTGCGCTGCTGGCGGCTGCTGCCGCGCTCAATGCCGTGTCGCCGCCGCATGCGCAGTTGTTCGCCGCCACGCGCCTTGCCGGGAATCACGCCGCCATGTACGGCGCGGTCGATCTGGCCCATGACGATATCCGCGGACTGCTGGAGCGAGCCCTGCCGTGAACACGTATTATCCGTCATGGCCGGGCTTGTCCCGGCCATCACGTCTTTGCCTCTGTGCGTAGACGTGGATGCCCGGGACAAGCCCGGGCATGACGACAACGAGAAAGCGATCTGATGGATTCCCTTACTCCCGCAAGTGCCGTCGAAGTCCCGCCCGCGATTCCCGACCGGCCGCCGCACGTCTGGAAATTCTGGGGTACGACGCTGTGGGGCTTGTTCATCTTCGCCGCGATGTTCCTCGGCCAGGTCGCAGTCATCGTCTACTTTGTGCTGCGGCAGGGCATGTCGTTCGATGTCGCCGAAGCGATCCGTGTCGTCGGTAGCGGCCTGACCATCTCGCTCTCGGTCATCCTGGGATTGCCGGCCGTGCTGCTGGCGACGTGGATCGCGATCCGTCCGACGCGGATACCTTTTGCTGACTATCTGGCGCTGCGCTGGACTTCATGGCGTAACGTATTCGTCGGCGTCGCGGCGCTGGTCATCCTTGTCGGCGGCTGGGACCTGCTGTCGCGGGCGCTCGGACGCGAGGTGACGCCGGGCTTCATGGGCGACGTGCTGAAATCCGCACAGGCCGATGGCGCGCTGTGGCTGCTGGTGATCGCGTTCTGCGTCGCCGCGCCGATGTGGGAAGAGATATTTTCGCGCGGCTTCCTCTATCGCGGTTGGTCGGAATCGAAGCTCGGCGTCGCCGGCGCGATCTTCCTGTCGTCGCTGGCCTGGACCTCGCTGCATCTGCAGTACGACTGGTTCTTTTTCGGCGAGGTGTTTTCGATCGGCCTGCTGCTGGGATATCTGCGCTATCGCTATCACTCGACCTGGCTGACGGTGGTCCTGCACGGTCTCAACAATTTCGCGGCAACGCTGCAGAGCATCTGGCTGGCGGGGAGTGGGTAGGTCAAACCGTACGATGTACGGGTGTGGGCCTACGTTGTATTCGGGTTAGTCAACGCGCGATCGATGATGTCATCATAGAGCGCCCATTGCTGCCGCGAGTTCTCGATGCTGATCTTCGGAATATCGAGATCCGCAAACAATTGGTCGGTGAGCGCCCGGTATTGATGATAGAGGGCGATCAGGCCGTCAAGACCGGCCAGCCCGCGGCTCCTGGCGTACGGCGATTCGAGTTTCCAGTTGACCTGATAGTTCACCCATTTATCGCCTCGCTGCGCCGAGACGGCGCGAATGGCGCTGTCGACGTCGTCCTGGTGGAAATAGATCAGCAGCGGACGCAACGGCTTGATGACCGCGACAACTTCCCGGCAATAGGCGGCGATCAACTCCATGTCGGCTTCGAGCAGCAGCAGCGACGTCAGATTGCCGTGGAACAGTTGCCCGTCGACAGCCTGGATGCGGTCGGCGGCCAGCGAAGTGTCAACGAAGGCGCGCCACTTGGCGATGCACGATTTGGCAAGCTCTGCCGGCGGCATCGCGCTCCAGGGCAGGTCCCAATCGAAGCGGATCGGATGCGGATCAACCCCTTCGGTTATCCCGGCGGCGGGGATGCCGGATGCCTCCAGCCGGCGAGCGATGTTCACTGTGACGGTCGACTTGCCGGAGCCCATGATCCCCTCGACGATCACAAGCCTTGGCCAGACGTTGCTCAATGGCGGGATCAAGGTGGAGTGACCATGCTCGGGCCTGTGGGGCGCATCGGGTGGTGATCGACAAGGCGCGCTGTCTATTTTCTACCTAGTGGGCTGGCACGAGGCAAGTTTGCGCCGCTACAATATCCGCCGCGGCTGTTCTAAGCCACCAGCGCAATCGCGATCGGCATCGTCACGGCCGCCAGAATGGTCTGCAGCGTGATGATCTGCGCCAATAGCGGCGCGTCGCCGCCCATCTGCCGCGCCAGTACGTAGGCGCTCGATGCCGTGGGGACCGCCGAACAGATCGTCACGACGGCGAGGTTGGAACCGGTGATCCCGAATTGCACCGCCAGCGCGACGGCGATCACCGGCATCAGCACCAGCTTGAGGAATACCGTCACGCTGGCGGCGAGGCTGGGCCTGAACAAGCCTTCGAGATGCAGGCCGGCGCCGGTCACCAATAGGCCGATGGCGAGCGAGGAACGGCCGAGCGCGTCCGCCACCTCGTGCCAGAGCCTGGGCAGCGGAATGTGGGTGACGTTGAGCGCCAGCCCGATCGCGCAGGCCCAGATCAGCGGATTGCTCGCTACCGTCACGACGATCGAAGCCGCCGAGCGCTTTTCCGGCGAGGCGTAGTGGGCCAGCACCGCAACGCTGAACACGTTGACAACAGGGACGATGGCGATCATCGCGACCGATGCGATCGCCAGTCCGAGATTGCCGAACAGGCTGCCGGAGACAGAGAGCGCGACATAGGTCTGCCAGCGGGTCGCGCCCTGGAACATCGAGGTAAAGGCAGGACCGTCAACGGCGGCGCGGGCGAGCAGGGGGCGCAGCGCAAGACAGACCATTGATACCGCCAGCGCCGACAACAGCAGCGCGCCTCCGACACCGCCGACCGGCACGGTGCTGAGATCGGCCTTGACCAGCGTCTGCACCAAAAAGACCGGGAGCAGCACGTAATAGGTCAACCGTTCCAGCCCGTGCCACTGCGTCTCGGGCCGTATCAGGGTTCGCTTCAGGATGAAGCCGAGCACGATCAGCAAAAACACCGGCAGCAGCGCCGCGATGACGACCGGCATGGTTCAGCGATCCGCGCGCAGCTTCGTCAGCCGGTCCAGCGCGCCCTGCAGGATGAAGATCGCGGCATGCTCGTCGATCACCTCGGCGCGGCGGGCGCGGGAGACGTCCATGCCGATCAGCTCGCGCTCGACGGCCGCCGTCGACAGCCGCTCGTCCCAGAGCCCGATGGCAAGGCCGGTGAGGTTGGAAAAATTGCGGGCAAAGGCACGGGTCGATTGCGCGCGCGGTCCCTCGCTGCCGTCCATGTTGATGGGCAGGCCGAGCACGAAGCCGACCGCGTTGCGTTCGCCCGATATCGCCAGCAGCCGCGCCGCGTCGGCCTTGAACGCCTTGCGGTGGAGCGTTTCGACGCCGGTCGCCAGCCGGCGGTCGGGATCGGAGACCGCGACGCCGATGGTCTTGGTGCCGAGGTCGAGGCCGATCAGGGCGCCGCGCTCGGGCCAGTGCGTCACGGCGTCGATCAGGGGGAGGATGGGGGCGGGCATGGTCCCGCATAACACCGGCGCGGCGCAGGCGCAAAGCCGATCATGGCGTGGCGTCCATGCGGGAACGCCACGCCATTTGTCGAGATCGGTCTACCGGATCGCGACCGGGTTGATCATGCTCTGCACGCCGCCCCGAAAGCGCGGCTGGCCGAGGACGAACAGGAACTCGTAGGCCTTGTCCTTGGCCAGGTCGGCGGTGTTCATGTTTTCCAGGATGTAGGTGCCGTTCATCGGCAACAGGATCTGGTGCACCTCGAAGATGTTCTTGGATTCGAACGGAATCGACTTCGACGCCCCAGGTGTCGGCGCCGATGGCGACGACGCCCTTGCCGGTGAGGTATTTCGCGCCTTCGACGCCGAGACCGGGTTCGCCGGCAGCGTAGCGCTTGTCGTCCTTGCCGATCAGGCTGAGCCAGCCGGTATGGAAGATCACGACGTCGCCCTGGCGGATTTCGACGCCCTGCTTCTTGGCGACTTCCTCGATTTCCTTGACGTTGAAGGCGGTGCCTTCCTTGACCACGTCGGTGCCGTAGTACGCCGCCATGTCGAGCAGCACGCCGCGCGTCACCATCGGCGGCACCTTCTCGATGCCGAGCTTCTTCAGCCCGGTTGGATCGGCGAAGTCGGCGAGCTTGTTGCCGTTGTAGTAGACGTGCTCGACGCCGATATGGCCGAGGCCATCGATCTGGCTGCCGATGCCGACCCAGCCGTCGATGATGTCGTCATTATAGGTGGTCTTGGTCGGGCCGAGACCCGGGATGCCGGCCTGTCCGGGCTGCACGATGGTGATCTTGAACGTGCGCGGCGGATAGGCGGGCGTCTTGGAATCGACGGGAATGCCGAGCGCGTAGGTCTTGCCGGTCTTGACCAGCCCAGCGGCCTTCACGACGAGTTCAGGTGTCATGTAATTGGCGGCGCCGATCTCGTCGTTCGGTCCCCATTTCGATTTTGTCCAGTCTTGAGCGCTTGCCGTTCCGACCGTACCCAACAAGGCAACAGAACAGCACAATACGAACGCTGTGCGCATCGCAGTCCCTCCCAGAGTTGACGTTATGGTTTTTGGTAGCTAGCGGCTCATACTAACGTAGTAGTGCGCGGCGGCCAGAAATTTCTGGAGTTGATGCGAGCGTTGCGATGGAAAGCCGCAGCGCAACAGACGCTGCAAATTGGTTTGTTACAAAAATATGGCAGAGAAAATTTCGCACAGCGGAACGCGCGGGATGATTCGATGGACGCTTTGAGCCTGTTCGGTCTGTTCGCGGTGACCGCGATGCTGGTGGCATACGCGCTGGAGGACCGCAGCCATTGGTTCATTCTCGCCTTCGCCGGCGCTTGTGCGCTCGGATCGGTCTACGGATTTCTGCAGGGGGCCTGGCCGTTTGGGCTGGTCGAGGCGATCTGGGCCGGCATCGCGTTGCGGCGCTGGCATGTCAGGCGGCGATGACCTCGCCGTTGCTGCTCAGGCACGACGCAAAACCCTGCAGCGCGCTGTATCGATGTGCACTGCGGCGGGTGATGAACAGCGTGTCCACCCCCGACTGCGCGGGCGCGAGCGTGTGGATGCTCACCGTGTCGTTCCGACCGACCACGGCGCGCGGCAATAGCGTCACGCCCATGTCGGCGGCGACGCAGCCGATCATGCCGTCGAGCGTGCCCAGTTCGAACCGCGCGGAAGACGGCCAGCCGAACTCCGAAAAGATCTGCTCGAGCCGCTGCCGGTAGGTGCAGCCGGTGCGGAACACCAGCGCGGTCGGCCCGGATTCCGGCGTTCCGGCACGCAAGGCGGCGAGGTTCGCCCATCGCCGCGCGGTCACCAGCACCAGTTCTTCACGGAAGGCGACCGTCGCATCGAGTTCGGAATGCTCGATCGGACCCGCGACGAACGCGCCGTCGAACGTACCGTTGAGCACGCCCGCCACCAGCTCGGCCGTGGTCGAGGTCCGCAAGCTCAATCGCACCTGCGGGAAGCGGCGATGGAATTCGGCGAGCAGGGCAGGCAGGCGGACGGCGGCCGTCGTTTCCATCGATCCGATCGCGAGCGGTCCCTTCGGCTCGCCATCGTCGCGCGCGGCCAGCAGCGCCTCACGCGACAGCGCGGCCATTCGCTGCGCGTAGGGCAGCAGGCGGCGACCGGCGCCGGTCAAGGTCATGCCGCGGCTGTGCCGCTCGAACAACGCGGTGCCGATCTCGGCTTCCAGCGCCTTCACGCGCTGCGTGACGTTGGACTGCACGGTGTTGAGCTCGTCGGCGGCACGGGTGATGCCGCCCAGCCGGGCAACCGTCGAAAAGGTCAGGAGATCGCTCAACTCCATGGTGCGCCCCGTTTCATTTTAGAGATGTCAGCAGTTCTCTAGTATTCATTTTTGGAGAATGATAGCCGGGCTTAGTATCGCTGTCGAGATTTCAGGGAATGGACATGCCAATCTCCACGCCGTTGACCGCCCGTTTGGATATCCAGCATCCGATCCTCTCGGCGCCGATGGACGTCATCGCGGGGGCGCGTCTCACCGCGGCCGTCAGCGCTGCCGGCGGGTTTGGCATTCTTGGTGGCGGCTACGGTGACGAGGCGTGGCTCAAGCAGGAGACCGCCAAGCTTGCGGACGTATCCGATCCCTTCGGCATCGGCTTCATCACCTGGAGCCTTGCCAAGCAGCCGGCGCTGCTGGATATCGCGCTTGAAGCGCGGCCGCGCGCGATCATGCTTTCGTTCGGCGATCCCAGGCCGTTCTCGGCGCGGATCAAATCGTCCGGCGCGCTGCTGATCTGCCAGGTGCAAACCGAAGACATGGCGCGGCAGGCGCTGGATGCCGGCGCCGATATCCTGATCGCGCAGGGCACCGAGGCCGGCGGCCATGGCGCATCGCGTACCACCATCGACATCGTGCCGGCGATCGTCGATCTCGCGGCCGGCCGGGTGCCGGTCGCAGCCGCCGGCGGTATCGGCGATGGCCGCGGGCTCGCCGCGATGATGATGCTGGGTGCTTCCGGCGTGCTGCTCGGCACGCGCTTCTATGCCAGTCAGGAATGCGACGGCCCGGAGGAAGCGAAACGGCGCATCTGCGCCGCGACCAGCGGCACCAGCGTCCGCGGCATCATCTTCGATCTCTCGCGCAACAATGTCTGGCCGGCGCCGTTCACGGGCCGCTGCCTGATCAACGATCATGCGCGGCGCTGGATCGGACGCGAGGTCGAACTCATGCAAAACGTCCAGGCGGTCGCGGCCGAATATGCAGCGGCGAGGGCCGCGGGCAATTTCGATATCGCCGCCGTCATCGCAGGCGAAGCCGTCGGGTTGATCCATGATATCCCGCCGGCGGCCGAAATCGTTGACAGGATCGTCACCGAGGCCGGACAGATATTGAACGGGCGGCGAAATTCCGTCGCTAGTGTTTCTTTCCCTTCTCCCCTTGTGGGAGAAGGTGGCGCGGACAGCGTCCGCGCCGGATGAGGGGTTCTTTCCGCGGATACAAACCCCTCACCCGTCTCGAATGAGCTTGCGCTCATTCGATCCACCCTCTCCCACAAGGGGAGAGGGGCAGCAACAAGCCAACTGAAGCGAGCAGAAACCATGTGGCCAGACCGCCGGATCATCGACCTCTTCAAGACCGAATTTCCGATCGTGCTGGCGCCGATGGCCGGCATCATGGACGCGGACCTCGTGATCGCGGCGGCGCAGGGCGGGGCGCTGGGCTCGCTGCCCTGCGCGATGATCACGGCCGAGAAAGCGCGCGAGCAGGTCAACATCATCCGCCAGCGCGTCTCGGCGCCGGTCAACATGAACTTCTTCTGCCACACGCCGGTCGATGTCGATCCCGCGCGCGAGGCGGGCTGGAAGGCCAGGCTTGGCTCCTACTACAAGGAGTTGGGGATCGACCCCGCCGCGCCTATCAGCGCCGCTAACCGCGCGCCGTTCGATGAGGCGATGTGCGCCGTCGTCGAAGAGTTGAAGCCAGAAGTGGTGAGCTTCCATTTCGGCTTGCCACATGCGGCGCTGGTCAAGCGCGTCAAGGCGGCCGGCTGCATCGTGATGTCGTCGGCGACCATCGTGAAGGAAGCGATCTGGCTGGAGGAGAATGGCGCTGACGTCATCATCGCGCAGGGCGCGGAGGCGGGCGGTCACCGCGGCATGTTCCTGACCGATAATATCGCCCAGCAGCCCGGAACGTTTGCGCTGGTGCCGCAGGTAGTCGATGCGGTGAGGGTGCCTGTCATCGCGGCCGGCGGTATCGCCGACGGACGCGGCATCGCGGCGGCGTTTGCGCTCGGCGCAGCCGGCGTGCAGATCGGCAGCGCCTATCTGCGCTGCCCGGAATCCAAGGTGACTGCGCCGGCGCGCGCGGTGTTGGCCCAGGCGCACGACGATTCTACCGTCATCACCAATGTCATGACCGGACGTCCCGCCCGCGGTGTCGCCAATCGTGTGATGCGCGAGGTCGGGCCGATCTCGCCGGATGCGCCGGCTTTCCCGCATGCCGCCACGGCGCTCGGCCCGTTGAAGGCGGCGGCCGAAAAGCTTGGCAAGGTGGATTTCACCAATCTCTGGGCCGGACAGGCGGTGCGGATGGGCCGCGAGATGCCGGCGGCGGAACTGACGCGTTCGCTCGCGGGCGCTGCGCTGGCCCGGATGGGTGCGTTGAGCGGATAGCCGCTATAGCGTGTGCACCCAGGCCTCGGGATAGAGCGCGTAGGCATCGCCGCGCCGGGCCAGCCGCGAGAACGCCGGGAAGTGCAAATGCATCCCGGCAATGAGAATGCCGTCGGCGGAGACGCGATCGAACATGCGTTTTCGCGCGGCGGCGGCCGCGGCGAGATCGGTGTCGAAGGCCATGCCGGCTTCGGGAAACGCGGTCTGCACCTCCGGCACGTGCACCGTGTCGCCCCAGATCATCAACTGATCGTTGCCCGATGCGATCAGATACGCGGTGTGGCCCGGCGTATGCCCGAGGCTCGGGACGGCGGTGACGCCGGGAAACACCTCACCCTCCCTGAACAATCGCGTCCTGTTCTTGTAGGGCGCGACCTGTTCGCGGCCGGCCTGAAAATAGAGCTGGGCCGACCGCTCGTCGACCTTGGCCATCGCGCCGTCGTCGAACCAGTGCGCCAGCTCGTTCTCGTGCATCACCAGTTCCGCGTTCGGAAACAGCAGCTGCCCGTTCGACATGTCGGTCAGGCCGGCGGAATGATCCGGATGCATATGGGTCAGCAACACCGTATCGATCGACTTCGGATCGATCCCGGCCAATGCGAGGTTGCGCTGAACGAAGCCGGCGGTGGGCTGCAGATAGTTGCCCGATCCGGTGTCGACGATCGCGATGCGTCCCTTGGAATGGATCAGGAAGGTGTTGACGCTGGTGCGCCGTGCCGGCCGGAACGCGTCGGTCAGGATCTGCCGCGCTTTATCGAGATCGACGTTGCGCATCACGTCGAGGGTGCCGTCGAGATAGCCGTCGCTGATGGTGGTGACGACGATATCGCCGATCCTGCGATGATAGACGCCGGGAATCTGCGCTGCAGGTTGTGCGTTCATACGGGTAGACCTTGAGGCTTGAAGGGGTGGTCGGCTCAGGCGCCGACCGATTTCAAGAATTCTTCGATGGTGTCGGAGAGCAGATCGGGGGTTTGCACCGACATGTAGTGCCCGGTGCGGATTTCGACGTAGCGGGCGCCGGGAATGGATTTGGCCACGGCTTCCGCCAGCGCCGGCGGGCGCACGCGGTCGAGGCTGCCGCCGATCACGAGGACCGGACAAGCAAGATGAGCGAGTTCGTCCTGCATGTCGGCTGCGGCCAGCATGCGCCAGATCGTGGCATAGCTTGAAGGATCGTTGCCGAGCCATCGGGTCCGGAAGCGCTCGAACCGCTTGATGTCGCCGCGAAGCTCCGGGGCATAGCCGTTCAACATCGAATCCTCGACCGCGAACGCCATGCCGGCGGCTTCGATCCGCGCAAGGCGCTCCAGCGCCGGCGCGCGGCGCTCCGCGGCGATGCCGGTGGCCGGGCTGCCGACTGCAACCGCGCTGGTGCGCGCAGGATATCGGGCCGCGAAGTGCAGCGCGATGGCACCGCCGACGGCGACGCCTGCGAGCGCGACCTTGCCGGCGATCCCAAACTTGTCGAGCAGGGCCGCGATGTCGTCGGCCATCGTGTCGAGGGTAAGCTCGCCGCGCACCTTCTGCGACAGTCCGGCACCGCGGGTGTCGTAGCGCAGCACGCGGCGCGATTTTGCGAACCGTGGCGCGACGTCGTCCCAGCTTTCGAGCGAGCCGCCCATTTCGTGAACCAGCACCAGCGTGCGGTCGCCGCCGCCGCTCAGCTCGCAGCGCAGGCCTGCGCCATTGGCTTCAATGAAATCCATCCTGAGCGCCCCCGTTTTCTTTTGATCTTCTTGTTTGTCACGGCGAGCGACTTGCCGGTCAGCCCCGAGATCCGAGGTCACGATACCGGAGACGGCACAAATCTCAAATTCTTGAGGCGTGGGGCGGGAGGTTTGGTGTTGGTTGACGACGCAAGGGAGCCTGCGGCTTGGCGTGATCAGCCAGATCTCGGCTGAATTGGCCGTTCGCACCGCATGAAAGTGCGGGCGCCCCTCCGGACTAGTGTGCGGGTTCGTCGCGGTGGACCTCAAGATGCTCAACCGCCAGCGACCTGTAATGCGCCGCCATCTCCTTGTAGTGCTGCTTGGAGATGGGATCGGTCGCGCTTTCGGCGCGGCGCTCGAACATTTCCGCCTTTTCCTGCAGGATCTTAGCCTGAGACATGGCTCTCCTCCGGTTCGTCAGGTTAGGCAGGCGAGGTAGACGATTGCGACGCCAAGGACGGTTCCGATGGACCAGAGGGCAGGATCCCAGCTTTCCGATCCGGCGCTGTCATTTTCGATCGGCGACATGACACGGCCTCCCGATGTTCTGGCCGCGACTACATCCCCCGACTGTTTCAGGACGACTACGTGAGGCCGGAAAATGGTTTCGTCGGGGCGCTTTTGCGAGGGGGGAATGGGGCGCTTGGCGCTCAAAATCTCGTGCGTCGGGGCGGGGTCGGCTTCTGCCCCCCAAAAGGGAGTATTCGGCGTTCCCGGGCCGGCTCCGCCTGTTCCCGCGGTTGCGGTGCAAAAGCGGCCTCTGCTATACGGCGGGTGCGAATTCTCCATTCGAGGCCTATATTTATGTCCGTTGATGCCGCCACCGTCCGCCGCATCGCGCATCTGGCGCGAATTGCGGTCACCGAGGCCGAGGTTCCCCATCTGCAGGGCGAGCTGAACGCGATGCTGGCTTTCGTGGAGCAGCTTTCGGAAGTGAATGTCGACGGCGTCGAACCGATGACCTCGGTGACCCCGATGGAAATGAAGAAGCGTGCCGACGTGGTCAATGACGGCGAGATTCCCGACGACATCGTCAGGAATGCGCCGGAAACGCAAAACCATTTCTTCCTGGTGCCGAAGGTGGTCGAGTAATTCTTCTTGGAGATCGGAAAGTCCGATGTGTCTGCTCTGCGACGATGAAAAGGCCTATCAGGCCTACATGAACTACCTCGACGCGATGGAGCGGCAGGGCAAGGCCGCCGATCCCGACAAGGCGATGGATGCCGTGCTCGATCAGCTCGAGGCCAATGAGCGGACGCGGCCCAAGCCGAACGATCCCGCCAACGACAAGACGCTTTCTCCGTTCTTCTGCAGCCCGATCAATAAATGACCGATTTAACTTCGATGACGATCGCCGAGGCCAAAGCCGGCCTCGCGAGCAAGTCTTTCACCTCGCTTGAACTGACGGATGCGCATCTCGCCGCAATCGAGGCGGCGCGTTCGCTCAATGCCTTCGTGCTGGAAACGCCGGAGAAGGCCCGCGATATGGCGCGCGCGATCGACGCGAAGATCGCCAAGGGCGAGGGCGGGCCGCTGGCCGGCATTCCGCTCGGGATCAAGGACCTGTTCGCGACCAAGGACGTGCGCACCACCGCGTGCTCGAAGATTCTCGGCAATTTCGTGCCGCCTTACGAATCCACCATCACCTCGCAGCTCTGGCGCGATGGCGCCGTGATGCTGGGCAAGCTCAACAACGACGAATTCGCGATGGGCTCTTCGAACGAGACCTCGTGCTTCGGTCCGGTGGTCAACCCGTGGCGGCGCGAAGGTTCCAACACCACGCTGGTGCCGGGCGGCTCGTCCGGTGGATCGGCGTCCGCGGTAGCGGCGCTGCTCTGCATGGGCGCGACCGCGACCGACACCGGCGGTTCGATCCGCCAGCCGGCGGCCTTCACCGCGACCGTCGGCGTCAAGCCGACCTACGGCCGCTGCTCGCGCTGGGGCATCGTCGCGTTCGCGTCCTCGCTCGACCAGGCAGGCCCGATCGCGCGAACCACGCGCGATGCCGCGATCCTGATGCGCTCGATGGCGGGCCACGATCCGAAGGACACGACGTCAGTCGATCGCGCGGTGCCGGACTACGAGGCCGCGATCGGAAAATCGGTCAAGGGCATGAAGATCGGCATTCCCAAGGAGTATCGCCTCGACGGCATGCCGGCGGAAATCGAAAAACTCTGGGCCGAAGGCGCGGCGTGGCTGAAGGCGGCCGGCGCCGAACTGGTCGAGATATCGCTGCCGCATACCAAATACGCGCTGCCGGCCTATTATATCGTGGCTCCGGCGGAGGCCTCGTCCAACCTCGCGCGCTATGACGGCGTGCGCTACGGCCTGCGCGTGCCGGGGCGCAGTATCGGCGAATTGTACGAGCAGACCCGCGCCGAGGGGTTTGGCGACGAAGTCCGCCGCCGCGTCATGATCGGTACATATGTGCTCTCGGCCGGCTATTACGACGCCTATTATTTGCGCGCGCAGAAAGTCCGCACCCTGATCAAGAAGGACTTTGAGGACTGTTTTGCAAAAGGCATCAACGCGATCCTGACGCCGGCGACGCCGTCGGCGGCCTTCGGCGTCGGCGAGAAGGGCGGCGCCGATCCGGTCGAGATGTATCTCAACGACATTTTTACGGTGACGGTGAACATGGCGGGACTGCCCGGCATTGCCGTGCCGGCCGGCAAGGACGCACAGGGCCTGCCGCTTGGGCTGCAACTGATCGGCCGTCCGTTCGACGAGGAGACGCTGTTCTCGCTCGGCGAAGTGGTGGAACAGGCGGCCGGACGGTTCACGCCGCCGACGGTGGTGGTGAGCGATGGCGGATTTCCGCGCCAGCCTCGCGGACGCTGCGCCGGAACCGGCCTGCCGCCGCCGCTCGCGGCAATGTGGTGGGCGGCCAAGGGCGAGTGGGATCGGGCGCACAAGATCGCGCAGGACGAGAGTGACGCGAACTCCGCGTGGGTGCATGCCTATCTGCACCGGGTGGAAGGCGATCTCGGCAACGCCGGTTACTGGTACCGCCAGGCCGGCCAGCCGGTGGCGAAGGATTCTCTGGAAGCCGAATGGGAGCGGATCGTGTCCGCGCTGCTCGGGAGTGGAAAAGCATGAACGCGACAGTCAAACCGGGAAAACTGATCAAGGGCCAGACCGGCGACTGGGAAGTCGTGATCGGGATGGAGATCCACGCCCAGGTCACCTCGAAGTCAAAACTGTTTTCCGGCGCCTCGACTGAATTCGGCGGCGAGCCGAACAGCCACGTGTCGCTGGTCGACGCCGCGATGCCGGGCATGCTGCCTGTCATCAACGAGGAATGCGTCAGGCAGGCTGTCACGACCGGTCTAGGCCTCAATGCGCAGATCAACCTGCGCTCGGTGTTCGACCGCAAGAACTATTTCTATCCGGACTCGCCGCAGGGCTACCAGATCAGCCAGTACAAGTCGCCGATCGTGGGCGAGGGCGAGGTCGAGGTCGAACTGGACGGCGGCAAGACCGCGACGATCGGGATCGAGCGGCTGCATCTGGAGCAGGACGCCGGCAAGTTGCTACACGACCAGAGCCCGTCCATGTCTTATGTCGACCTTAACCGGTGCGGCGTGGCGCTGATGGAAATCGTGTCAAAACCGGACATCCGCGACGCCGAGCAGGCCAAGGCCTATGTAACAAAACTACGTTCGATCCTGCGCTATCTCGGCACCTGCGACGGCGACATGGAGAAGGGTTCGCTGCGCGCCGACGTCAACGTCTCCGTGCGCAAGCCGGGCGGACCGCTCGGCACCCGCTGCGAAATCAAGAACATGAACTCGATCACCTTCATCGGCCAGGCGATCGAGTATGAGGCGCGGCGCCAGATCGAAATCATCGAGGATGGCGGCACCATCGACCAGGAAACGCGGCTGTTCGACCCGAACAAGGGCGAGACGCGCTCGATGCGCTCCAAGGAAGAGGCGCACGACTATCGCTATTTCCCGGATCCCGACCTGCTGCCGCTGGAATTCACGCAAGCCTATGTCGACGAATTGAAGTCGAAGCTGCCGGAACTGCCGGACCAGAAAAAGACCCGCTTCATCGAAGGCTTCGGACTGTCGCCTTACGACGCCGGCGTGCTGGTGGCCGAGCGCGAGAGCGCGGATTTCTACGAAACCGTGCTCGCGGGCCTTGCGGACAAGGCGCGCGACGGCAAGCTCGCGGCCAACTGGGTGATCAACGAGCTGTTCGGGCGTCTCAACAAGGAAGGCCGCGATATCACCGGCTCGCCGGTGTCGGCCGCTCAACTGGCGGCGATCGTCGGCCTGATCGGCGAGGGCACGATCTCCGGAAAGATCGCAAAGGACCTGTTCGAGATCGTCTGGACGGAAGGCGGCGACCCGCGCGAGCTGGTCGAAGCGCGCGGCATGAAGCAGGTCACGGATCTCGGCGCGATCGAAAAGGTCGTCGACGACATCATCGCGGCCAATCCGGACAAGGTCGCGCAGGCGAAAGCCAAGCCGCAACTCGCCGGCTGGTTCGTCGGTCAGGTGATGAAGCAATCCGGCGGCAAGGCCAATCCGCAGGCGGTGAACGATCTCCTGAAGGCGAAGCTCGGCATCTGAAAGCGTCCCGTAACGGGACACGCTGCAACGTTCTTGATATCGCGATCGAGGCGTGCGTGGATGCATCCATCGTCGATCATGACCCAAACCTGACCGTTGCGACGACAGACGCGCATCCAAATCGGCGATCGCGATTCGTCCGAAAAGTTCGTTTTGGCGCGCGTCGGCGAGACTTCAGCGCTGTGACCAAGAAAATTTTTTTGTTGCCAAACGGTGCGACTCAAAGTCCGTGCGCGCGACTTTTTGACGCGATTGCTAAGTCTCTGCGACACCGATCGTTCATCGATCATCATCGTCGCGAATTGAAAAATGCGCAACTGTACAGATGATTTCTGCAGTACTGACCCGCGACGATGCGCATCGCTTCACCATTTTCTGCATCGACGCGCGAGCATGTTGCGATGTCGCCGGCGTCGCCGGTTCGCGCGCTCGCAATTTCTCTGTCAACACTTCCTTAAGCGGGAAGCTGTTTTTTTGAGTGCGTTGGTGTATTCGGGATGTAGTGCATTTCAATTCCCGAGTGCACGCAGCGACTAAAGCCATCTCACTTACATTAGGAGGGCAACATGGCCAAGAAAGCTAAGAAGGCAAAGAAGGCGAAGAGCGCAGTGAAGAAGACTGCGAAGAAGACCCGCAAGGTCGCGAAGAAGAAGAAGTAACTTCGCTTCTTTCAAGAATTGCCGGCGGCTTGATGCCGGCACGTCACACGAGCCCCGGATGAAAGTCTAAGGCTCTGGTCGACGAAAGAGGGTGTCGGCGAGACATCAGGTCAAACGGCTGGATCGTATTTCGGAAGAGCGTTCTTTCAAAAGAGGCAGCTCTTTCAAAACCGGTCCGGCAGAAGAAACAAGCTTTTCTTCGTTCGGTGCGGGTATCCTTAACTATCCGCAGTTTCACCGGCGCCAAAAGCCCGGAATGAAATCTGGTCCTGACGTGTTCGCCGACGCCCTCGTTCCCTTGGGGCGCGTATTGGTCCCCGGAACGCCCGCTTTTGCTGGAGCGCTCCGATAGCTGACGCCGCACAGGCGTCCGGCGCTGAAATCTCCCAAACTAAATATGGATCGTTCGCAGGCCTTGGCGGTTTCGCTTCGGCTAACAGGCGCGTCATCGCGAGCGGATTCGGGTTCCGACGTGCCGCGATCCGCCCGAATGGTCGCAGAAGCCGCACGATGCCCGATCGCCTGCTGGAACCCGGCAATGCGCGGCGCGTTGCGTCGGCCGATGATGCCGACGTTGCCGCAATGGTTATCGATCCACCAAACCGCAGGGTAAACCGAATTTCACGATTGGTAACTTCTCCCTGTGCCGCAAGCATTTCTGCGATTTCGTGCGCGGCGGCGTAATGCGCGCATTTACACCCCGTTCATCGCGAACCTTAAACTGCCCTTCAAATTTGATCGGCCATGATCATCCCAACAACAGACCGGAAAACGGCGTTGGGGATACAGGGTTTAACAGTGGACAGGGGCCGCGCTCGGGGGAGGGCGGCAACGATAAAAAGGGGAGTTGCGGATGTTTCAGGGACAGATCGATCTCGACGCGGCCATTGCGGTGGAGGCGACGGCGATCCCGGACGTGCTGTTCGAGCGCGGCCTGTACTGGGCGAGCGGCCGTTCCGGGGTGGTGAACCTCGTCGCGGCTCACAAATGGTTCAATCTCGCCGCGCTGAAAGGACGCGCGGATGCCATCTCGATGCGCCGCGAGGTCGCTGCGATGATGTCGGATGCGGAAATCGCCACCGCGCAGCGCGAAGCCCGCGCCTGGATGACCGCGCATTGAGCCCTCGGGCGGCCGGCGTCACAGAACCTCGTATTTAAAGGCCACGCCGTCGGGATCGCTTTCCGCAAACCAGGCTTCCGCGGCGTCGGCATTTGCGAAGGCTTGATGTGCTCGGGGTCGCCAACCTGCATGAGCAGCGACCGTATGGGCGCTTACTGCCGCTGGTCGCGCGCAAGATTTCCATCTGTGATGAAATTGCGAATGAGGTCCCAGGCGCCAGCTCCCACGCGCCGGGCGCCAGCCACGGTCAGGTGATTGACGTCCCAATAGAACCACAGTCCGTCTGCTTCAATCCGGCAAACGGCATCGCACAGATATTTTTCGGGAAACAGAATACGCACCTGGCCGCGGTGGCGCTGCTGTACATCCAGCAGCATTGTGTTGAAATCCTTGTTCCTGGCCTCGACCTCCTGCGGCGAAACCGGGGGCAGGACTTGGTCGGCGCATGCCAGAGCGGGCCAGGCGCGAACCGCGTCATCTGGCTCCGGCAACCCGGCTCGACCCCGGGCGCGATGATCAGGAATTGTCTGCCGCTGGCGCCGAGATCCCGAATGGTGTCTTCAATGCCGCCACGCCAGAGCTCGATCCACGAAGCCCGGGGCGCGGAACCGCTGAATTCGCTGTGCAGCGAGTCGCCATAGGTCAACCAGGATTGGCTGAGAACGAGCGGAGAGTTGTTCTTTCTGATCGTATCCAGATATTTGTCGCGCTGGACTTTGCATTTGGTCGTGCCGTTGAATCCAGTTCGGATAAGGCCGGCGAGCATCGGGCAACCTTCCTCGGTAAAGGCCTCCCCACGAACCCCCGCGTCTCTGGCAACAGGATCGACCGCTGCGACATACTGTTCGGCAAAGGAGTCGCCAATCAACTGGACGCCGATCGGTTCGCCCACGGCACCGAATGCGCATTTCGACTGCGAACTGCGGATGCAAGGCCAGAACCCAAAACGCTGTAGATCCACGACCTGACGCGCTTCCGGCGACAGGCGCCACGGCCAGCCGTCCTGCCGGTTGGCAATAAACGCGACGGATGCAATTGCGACGATGGCGGCTCCGGCGAAACCCGTGACCGAAATCAGCGATGAGCTCCGCGCGCGAAACGGTGTCTCGACGGTGCGATACATCAGCTCGGCCAGCGCGATAGCGAGGGCGAAAACGCATAGTTTTGTGCCAACCGCATGTGCGGCATCACCAAGGATATAGGCCGCGTACACGATCAGCGGCCAGTGCACGAGATAGAGCGAGTAGGAGATCAGCCCGATCCGCACCGCCAGTGGATTGGTCAGCAGGCGAGCGAGCGGGTGCGACGGGCCTGCCCAGATCAGGCAGGCGGCACCCAGACAGGGAATCAGCGCGTTCACTCCTGGAAAAGCCGTGGCGCCGTCAAATAGCACGATCGCCCAGGCGATCAGGCCAAAACCAACAACGGCGAGCAACAGAGGCAACGCGCTGAAGCGCGACTGCCATCGCTCGGCAAAGATAACGAGCGCGCCGAGGGCGAATTCATAGGCGCGGTAGATTGGAAGATAGAACGCGCCTGCTGCATCGGTTCCAAGCTTCATTTGCGCACCGATGAGCGAAATGGCGCCGATGCCAAGGATAAGCCAAGGCAGGCCGTTACGCACGAGCCGATGCCCGACCAGGATAAAGACCGGCCACACCAGGTAAAATTGTTCCTCTACTGCCAGCGACCAGAAATGCAGGAGGGGGCTCGGATCGATGGCCTTAGCGAAATAGTCGTGGCTGCCGCGCCAGAAGTAGAAATTCGAGACTGAGCCGAGGGTCGCGACAACGTCCTGAGCTAGTTTCTTGAAATGTTCCGGCGAGAACCAGAGAGCGCCAATAAGGAGGGTGCCGAGGATGGTAACAATGCCGGCTGGAGCCAGCCTCCGGATCCGACGCTCGTAAAAGTGGGCCATTGAAAAGCGGCCGCGTTCGACATCGGCCAGCACGATGCGCGAGATCAGATAACCCGAGATCACGAAGAAAAGGTCGACGCCCACGAAGCCGCCCCCAAACGGCGGCACCTCGAGGTGATATAGAAATACGCTGAGCACGGCAATCGCGCGCAAGCCGTCGATGTCAGGACGGTTCGGAAATCTCGAACTCATGCGATCACCGTTGCGATCGACCAGTACGCGGAGAAGGCGCTAGGCGACCGCGACTACTTTCTCAACAAGCCCTACGGCGTGGGTTAGCGCGCGGGCATTTCCGGCATCGTGACAGCTTGGCTGCGATGAAAAAATTATCAGCGCACCGGCAAAAGCGATGAGACCGATGGTGTCTGTATCGTCGAAAGCAGATTGTACATTCGATTGTGCGTAGCTCGGGAAGGCATACAGAAAATATAGCAACAACAAGGCGGTACGCTGTTTTTTGGCGGAGCCGGAGGGATTCGAACCCTCGATAGGGCTTTACAACCCTATAACGGTTTAGCAAACCGCCGCCTTCAGCCACTCGGCCACAGCTCCATGAGCGCGGATATGCCTGACGCGGCGGCCAGCCGCAAGCGGCAGATTCAGATTACGCCGAGGCCATTTGGAGGCGCCGATGCTTTGCGCGCATTCCTCACGAACGGCCGATATCCCGTATCGCGCGTTTAGGCGCATCTTTCAGGGCTCGGCGGTCTTGACGACGCGCGGACGGGCTCAGCGATCGGCACGGCGTGCGCGAGACGAGATCTGGCCTATGGGGAGTTTCACCGTGTGTTTGCCCCACGCGCCGCGTATCGAAATCGCGTGAAATTGATTCGATGTCGCCGGCGGGCCGATTCGATTCCAGGCGCCATCACGGTTCCAGGCCGCCGCGCGCAAGCGCCGGGGTCTGCCTCACTCTGTAGATGCATTTCGGTCCCGGGAAAATCGGACTTCCCATCACCTTTCGCCGGTTTTTGCCCTGCTCGGGAGCCCTCGGCGGTGGTGAGACACCGTCGCGCCTGCGCCCGCATGCGATGCGCGTCGTCTGTTGTCTCTATAATAGGCGTGAAATCGGCGGCTGCGGATTCGGCGACCTCGCCTTCGATTCGGTGCGAGACAGGCGTGCTGGCAGGCACGAGCGGCTTGTTGCGGTGCGTGCACCGACAGTTGCGGCGTCAATGGGGGCTATTCGAAAATACCCAATAAAAACAGTCGCTTGTAGCGAAACTTCAATCACGATCGCGTGTTATTTGTGCAACACCCATTGGAAAAGGGGCGTAGTCGAGCGGTTCGAAGCGGTTCCTTTATTGCGTGTGCAGAAGTCCTCGGTAATTGTGATCTCGCGACGGAGGGGGGCATCCCGAGGTCGTCCCGTTAGGTGGTTCGCTTAAGTCCCTCGCGTTCATGCGGGAGTGTCCGAAGGCGCGAAGCGACTAAGCGGGTTTCAGGGGATTAAGGGAACCAACCTTAGGGTGTCTGCACCCGGCGGATCCGGAACCTTCCCTACAGAGCAACTTGGAGGTTTAACATGAAGATGGTTAAGAGCCTTATTCTCGGCTCAGCGGCGGGTCTCGTCGCTATGAGTGGAGCACAGGCGGCCGATCTTCCCGTCAAGGCCAAAGCGGTCGAGTACGTGAGGATCTGCTCCCTGTATGGCGCGGGTTTCTTCTATATCCCGGGCACCGACACCTGCATCAAGCTGGGTGGTTACGTGCGCGTCGACACCACGTTCAACGGCAGCATCTACGGTCAGACCGTGCGTATAGCGGCGACCAGGGCCAGGGTAATCGCTACCGCGATTACTTCAACTCCCGTTCCCGTATGGCGCTGACGGTTGATACCCGTACCGCCACCGAATACGGCGTTGTCCGCACCTTCGGTCAGGGCGACTTCCAGTTCAACAACTTCGGATCGAGCAATCCGAGCGCGATCACCGCGTTCCCGGCCGGCGCTTCGAACGCGCTCAACATCGCGGGCGGCGGCTATGTCGCGGTTGAAATGGTGTTCATCCAGTTCGCTGGTTTCACCTTCGGTAAGTCGGCTTCGGCCTACGCGACGCCTTGGAACGGTTATCCGGGCAACAACAACTCGTTCTTGATGGGCGGCCCTGACTACGTCACCGGCGTCAACAACATCCAGTACACCGCGCAGTTCGGCAATGGCGTGTCGGCCACCATCGGCCTCGATGATCCGACCGTGTTCAACCGCACCGCCGTGCTGAACCTCGGCGTGGCCGCCACACCCGCAGGGTTTCGCAGCGGGTGCTATCCAAGCCACGGCCGCTGGTGCCAACGCTTACGGCGGCACCCATGTTCCGGACATCGTCGGCAACATCCGCGTCGACCAGGCTTGGGGTCTGTTCCAGATTTCGGGCATCGCTGCATCACGTGAACGCTTCCTACAACATCCTCGGCGCTGGCGGCGTTCCGACCGCTCTGTCGGAAATCTCCGGTCACCCCGAAGACAAGTGGGGCGGTGCGGTGATGGCTGCGTTGCAGATCAAGAACCTCCCGACCGGTGCGGGCGACGATTTCAAGATCGACGCAACGTACGCCAAGGGTGACACCAAGGCCGTGATCTCCACGAGCGGTGGCTCGCCGAGCTTCGCGATGTTCGGTAACACGGGCCGTGCGGGTGCCTATCAGAGCATTGGCTTTGGCCAAACGTCTGATGCGGTTTTCCTGCCCGGGTTCCTTACCGGCGGTGCTTACCGGCGACATCAAGCTGACGGAAGCCTATGGTGTCCGTGGTGCGTTCAACCACAACTGGGATCCCTACTGGTCGACCAGCCTCTGGGGCAGTTACGCGGCCGTGCGGTATAATGGCAGCGCAACCGACATCCTCACCGCCAAGGGTCAGTTCTGCGCGAGCTTCAACTTCGGCAAGGCCGTGTCTGCAGACTATAGCTGCAACCCGGACTACAACATTGCCCAGGTTGGTGTGGTCACCCGTTGGACTCCCGTCAAGAACCTGACGTTCTCGGCTGAAGTCGGCGCGTTCTTCCTCGACCAGAAGTTCACTGGTGCGGCCACCTTGGCTCCGGCGGCTCCGAAGCCGACCACCGTCTACGAGTTCAGGGACCAGAGCACCGTGTTCCTGAACGTTCGCGCTCAGCGTAACTTCTGATCCCGAAAGACTTGAAACACTAAGGAGAACCCCCGGCAGGCAACTGCCGGGGGTTTTTCTTTGTCGCGTGCTTACGCTGCTATTTCCGGCCGGTTCACCGTGCATGCGCGCCGCGCGGTACGACCTCCACGGGCTCGAAGGACAGGGGTGCTGGCGAAGGGGATGGCCTCGGGGCGGCGCGAAGCGGCCGCGTAGCAGATGCGTCGTTCCGCTATTGGACGCTGGCGCCGCGGTGCAGGTCGGCTTCGATCTGGAGCTTGGTCCCGCCGCCGAACCGCGCGCGATAGACCTGCAGGTTCTCCATGATCCGCTGCACGTAGTTGCGCGTCTCGGAGAACGGGATCTGCTCGACCCAGTCGACCGCGTCGACCTTGGGATCGCGCGGATCGCCGTAACGCTCGATCCATTTCTTGACGCTGCCGCGGCCGGCATTGTAGCCGGCAAAGGTCAGGATGTAGGAGCCGCGGTAGTCTTCGAGCAGGCCGCCGAGTTCGGCCGCGCCAAGCGTGGCGTTGTAGACCGAGTCGGTCTTCATCCGGTTGAGGTCGAAGCTGACGCCGGCCCGCTTGCAGACATAGCGTCCGGCGTCCGGCGTCACCTGCATCAGCCCGTAGGCCTGCGCCGGTGAGACCACGGCCGGGTTGAAGGCGCTTTCCTGCCGCGCGATCGAATAGACGACGCTCGGCTCGACCTCGGGTCCGATCTGCTTGAACGACGGGATGCCGTTGACAGGATAGGCGTAATGGTCGAACGGCAGGCCGCGGTTGAGCGCGGCCTTGCCGAGCAGCAGCATGCCGCGGGCGTCGCTGTGGCGCGAGGTGAGTTCGCCGAGGCCGGCCAGGGCATCGGGATCGCCATTCTCGCCCATGTCGCCGAAAATCGGGATCGCAAGCTCGCGCTCGTCGAGTTCATAGAGCAACTGCACGGCGCGGACGATCTCCAGCCGCTCCGATCCGCGCCCACGGGGGACGCCGTTCAGCTCGAGCTGCGGCATGCCGAGCTTGGCGCGCGCCAACTGGCCGTAATAGCTGGTCGATTGCTCGGCGGCGCGGCCGTAAGCCGCGCGGGCTTCCTGCGTGCGGCCCGCGGCTTCCGCCGCGCGGCCCTGCCAGTAGCCGGCGCGCGCCAGCGCGGTCGGGTTGGCGCTGCCGACGCCGATGCGCGCGAAGTGCTGGGCGGCGACCGCCGGATCCTTCAGGAACCGCAGCGCAATCCAGCCCGCGGTGAATTCCTGCTCGGTCTTGTAGATGTCGCGGGAGGGAAGTGCTGCGTCGCGCGCAATCAGATAGGCGTTGCGGTGTTCGCCGACGTCCAGCATCTTGCGCGCCAGCAGGCGCCGCTCGATCCACCATTCGTTGAGATTGTGCAGACGGTTCGGATCTTTCGGCACCGCCAGCATGAGCTGCGCGGCCTCATGGAATTTCTCTTCGCGGCGCAGCCACTGGATCCGGGCGAACATGTAGCCGGGATCGCTGTGCAGTTCGTGCGGCACCGCATCGAGCAGCGTCTTGAGGTTGGAGGATTTCTTGTTGGCCGCGATGCGCGCCTTGGCCAGCGCGACATGGCCCGAACCGAGCCGCTTGGCGGCGCGCATGCCGCCGGCTTCCTGCTCGGTGCCGTAAAGCAGCGTGTCCATCCGCGTCTTGTGGTCGCCCGCCGTCAGCAACGCGCCGAACATATCGAGCGCCGCGCTCTCGGTGTCTTCCGACATGCCATCATTGCGCCAGGCCTCGCGGACCAGCCGTTCGGCATTGGTGCGATCGCCGCGCGCGATCATCGCCTTCGCCAGCGCGAACTTGCCCTTGGCCGAAATCGGCGATTCGTTTCCGAACCACGACCAGACCGTGGCGTCGTCGCGGCGGTCGTCCCACAGGGCGGCCTCGATGCGCCGGCGCAGGAAGGTCTGCGACGGCCAGCTCGGATTGGCCGAGACAAAGGCACGATAGCGCTCCACGGAGGCGCTATTGTTGTCGCTGCGCAGGATCAGCCATTCCGCAAGCTTGCGGGCGACCGGATCCGATATCGCGGCCTGCGCCTGGGTGGCGTCCCCAGGCTTCTGCTTGCGCACCAGCTCGATGACGTTTTCCAGAGCGTCCTTGTCGGCCTGCGACGTCGAGGACGTCGCGGCTACCGCTGCCGGCGCCACCTGCTTGCGCGGGGGCGGCAAGGCGGCATGCTGGCGGGTCGCAGGCGCGAGAACCGGCGGCGCAGGAGCGGGCGCGGCCGCCGCCGCAGGGGCCGCCGCCGCGGGGCTGTGGGCAGCGCGCGGGCGCGCTGGTCTGTGCCGCGGACTTTGGAACGACGTTGCGGGCGATCGGCCGCGGCTTCGGCAGGGGAACTTTTGGCTTGGCCCAGGCATCCAAGGGGAACGCCGCCAGTCCGACGGCCAGCGCCAGGCTCGTGGCCAGTGCGGTCGATCGCAAGGCGGTGGCGCGGGCGGAAGGGATCACGGCGTTCCTCTGCGGCGGCGAATCATTCAATCGGTCCAGCCTTAGGTCTATTTGATTGAATATGTGGACAAAATGCTAAAACGTCGCGGCCGGACCTGTTTGCGCCATCACCGCGGCAAAATCGCGGCTATCGCCTTGTCGGGGAGGCGGCTCGGCCAGCCTGAGAAAGAGCGTCGAAACAAAGCGCTAGCGCCATACGGCACAGCCCTTTCGCCTGATCGCCAGACCCGATATGAATTGAAATCCAATTTTTCGGTGGTGCCGTTTCTTAAGCGTTTGGAGGAAGTCCATGGCAGCCAAGACAAAGTTCCGGGGATCGCTCACCGCCTTGGTCACGCCATTCAAGAACGGCTCGCTCGACGAGGCGGCCTTCCGCGGGCTCGTGAGCTGGCAGATCGAGCAGGGGTCACACGGTCTCGTTCCCGTGGGTACCACCGGCGAAAGCCCGACGCTGAGCCATGCCGAGCATCATCGGGTAGTCGAGATGTGCATCGATGAGGCGAAAGGACGCGTGCCTGTCATCGCCGGCGCGGGCTCGAACTCAACGCGCGAAGCCGTCGACCTTGCTGTTCACGCCGAGAAGGCCGGTGCCGATGCCGTGCTGGTGGTGACGCCGTACTACAACAAGCCGACCCAGGAAGGGATGTATCAGCACTTCAAGGCGGTGAATGACGCGATCGGGATCCCGATCATCATTTACAACATCCCGCCGCGCTCCGTCGTCGATATGTCGGTCGAGACCATGACCCGGCTGTTCGAGTTGAAGAACATCGCCGGCGTCAAGGACGCCACCGCCAATCTTGCCCGGGTGTCGCAGCAACGCCATGCGATGGGACCGGATTTCATCCAGCTGTCCGGCGAGGACATGACCGCACTGGCCTATATGGCGGCGGGAGGACATGGTTGCATTTCGGTGGTCGCCAACGTGGCGCCGAAGCTGTGTGCCGACCTGATGTCAGCCGTTATGCAGGGTGATTACGCTACCGGACTGAAGATCCAGGACCGCCTGACGCCGCTGCATGATGCCGTCTTCAAGGAGCCCGGCCTCGCGGGAGCCAAGCATGGCCTCAAACTGCTGGGGCGGCTCGAAGAAGAAGTGCGCCTGCCGTTGATGAACGTGACGCCGCCAACCGGCAAGGTGATCCGCGACGCCATGGTGCATGCGGGCCTGATCAACTAAGCCGGCAAGGGTTTCGTCTGAACCACGAGAAGGGGGCCTCAACATGCTGAAGGAATTCCGCGAATTCGCGATGAAGGGTAATGTCGTCGACCTCGCCGTCGGCGTCATCATCGGTGCGGCCTTCGGCGCGATCGTGACCTCGCTGGTCGGCGACATCATCATGCCGATCATCGGCGCGATTACCGGCGGTCTCGATTTCTCCAATTATTTCACGGGCTTGTCGAAGTCGGTGACGGCGACCAATCTGGCCGACGCCAAAAAGCAGGGCGCCGTACTGGCTTGGGGCAGTTTCCTGACGCTGACACTGAACTTCATCATCATCGCTTTCGTGCTGTTCATGGTCATTCGCGCCATGAACCAGCTAAAGCGCAAGGACGAGGCGGCACCCGCGGCGCCGCCGAAGCCGACGCCCGAGGTGGAACTGCTGACCGAGATCCGCGATCTCCTCAAGAAGGGCTGACGTGGCCGAGAAGAACGAGCGCCCGATCAAGGTTGTCGCCGAAAACCGCAAGGCCCGGTTCAACTACGCGATCGAGGACACGGTCGAGGCCGGCATTGCGCTGACCGGCACGGAAGTGAAGTCGATCCGCAACGGCAAGACCACGATTGCGGAGTCCTATGCGGATACCAAGGACGGCGAGATCTGGCTGATCAACGCCAATATTCCGGAATATCTGCAGGCCAACCGCTTCAACCATGAGCCGAAACGGCCGCGCAAGCTGCTGCTGCACCGAAAGCAGATCAACAAGCTGATGGGCGCGGTCGATCGCGAAGGCATGACGCTGATTCCGCTAAAACTCTATTTCAACGAGCGCGGCCGCGCCAAGCTCCTGCTGGCGATCGCCAAGGGCAAGAAGCTGCACGACAAGCGCGAGACCGAAAAGAAACGCGATTGGGGCCGGGAAAAAGGCCGCCTGATGCGGGCGCGGGGATAGAAATCTATCCGTCATCTGGCGAGCGAAGCGAAGCTCCATCGTGCTGCGATGAGACCAGGGCTTCTGGTGATGGGTTGCTTCGCTCCGCTCACCATGACGGCTGATGGAGAAGGTGTCCATGAACCAGAAGAACCTGCTCGAAGTCGACTGGAGCAAGATCCCGGCGCCGACGGACGACGGCGCCGCGGCGCATCTGGTCGGCATGACGATGCCGCCGGTCACGCTGCTTGCCACCGACGACAATTCGGTGACGTTGTCCGCGCTTGCCGGCCGCACGGTCGTATTCGCCTATCCCCGCACCGGCGAGCCCGGCAAGATCAGCCTCGTCGACGATTGGGACATGATCCCCGGCGCACGCGGCTGCACGCCGCAAACCTGCTCGTTCCGCGACCTGTTTGCGGAGCTGAAAGCCGCCGGCGCCAACCACGTGTTCGGCCTCTCGACGCAGGACAACGTCTACCAGACCGAGATGGCGTCACGGCTGCATCTGCCGTTTCCGGTCCTGTCGGACGAGAAGCTTTTGCTGACCCGCGCCCTGAAGCTGCCGACCATGGAGGTGGCGGGCCTGACGCTGATCAAGCGGCTGGCGCTGATCGTCGATGGCGGCCGTATCACGCACGTGTTCTATCCGGTGTTTCCGCCGGACCGAAACGCCGCCGACGTGCTGGCGTGGCTG
>CAWIZF010000033.1:0-92398 GCA_963840465.1 uncultured Alphaproteobacteria bacterium
TACGCCGCCGGCTGCGCGACGTTGTCCTCGCTGGCGAGCAGATGAATCAGCGCGCTCTTGATCGCGGCCTGCCGGGTCGGCGCGTTGATCTGGGCGCCGAGCAGGTCCGTCACGTAGAACACGTCGCGGGCGCGTTCGCCGAAGGTCGCGACATGGGCGGAGGCAATGTTGAGGTTGAGCTTCGAGATCGCGGTCGTCAGTTGATACAACAGGCCGGGGCGGTCGAGGCCGGAGACCTCGATCACGGTGTAGCGGTCCGACCACTGGTTGTTGATGGTGACCTCCGGCTCGACCACGAAAGCGCGCACCTTGCCGCGGTTGGCCGCCTTGCGCGCCACCACTTCGGGCAGCCGCAGCTTGCCTTCCAGCACCTGCTCGATCATCTCGCCGATCCGGGTGGCGCGCCGTCCCTCGTCCTCGTCGCGGTCGTATTCCCTTGAGATCGCGATGGTGTCGAGCGCGCGGCCGTCGGTGGTCGTGTAGATCTGCGCGTCGACGATGTTGGCGCCGGCAGACGCACAGGCGCCCGCGATGATCGACAGCAGCCACGGATGGTCGGTCGCCAGTATCGTCAGTTCGGTGACGGCGCGCGCCTCGTCGAAGCCGACATTGATCGCAAGCTGGTGCCCGGCCTGCTCGCTGGCGCGGATGAAACGCGCCTGGCGGATCTTGCGTTGCAGGTCGACCTTGAGCCAGTAGGCCGGATAATGCCGCCCGATATAGGCGTTGAGTTCGGCGTCCGGCCATTCGGTGAAGGCGGCGCGGAATTCGCGTTGCGCCACCGCGATGCGCTGCGCGCGGTTCACTTCCGAGAAGCCGCCGGTCAGCACCGGCTCGGTCTCGTAATACAGCGTGCGCAGCAACTGCGCCTTCCAGCCGTTCCACACGCCGGGGCCGACGCCCCTGATGTCGGCGGTGGTCAGGATGGTCAACAGCTTCATCTGCTCGACGGATTGCACGACGGCGGCAAAATTCTCGATCGTCTTGCGGTCGGAAAGGTCGCGCGACTGCGCCACCGTCGACATTGTGAGGTGCTCTTCGATCAGCCATGCCACCAGCTCGGTATCGGCGGCGTTGAAGCCGAGCCGCGGGCACAGCCGCCGCGCCACCCTGGCGCCCGCAATCGAATGATCCTCCGGCCGGCCCTTGGCGACGTCGTGCAGCAGGGTGGTGATGTAGATCACCGCGCGATGTTCGGGCTGGATCTTGCGGAACAGGTCGCTGGCGACGATGAATTCGTCATTGCCGCCGCGCTCGATCTCCTGCAGGTGGCCGATGCAGCGGATCAAATGCTCGTCCACCGTATAATGGTGGTACATGTTGAACTGCATCATCGACACGATCTTGCCGAAGGCGCGGATGAAGTGACCGAGCACGCCGGTCTCGTTCATGCGCCGCAGCACGATCTCGGCGTTATCGGACGTCAGGATCTCCATGAACAGCCGGTTGGCTTCCGGATTTTCGCGAAGCTGGGCGTTCACCAGCTTCAGCGAGCGCGTCACCGTGCGCATCGCGTCGGGGTGGAAGGCGAGGTTGTTCTTCTGCGCCAGCTGGAAGATCCGGATCAGATTGACCGGGTCGTGCTTGAAGACGTCGGGCGCGGCGAGGTTGATGCGGTTGTTGTCGATGATGAAGTCGTCGCTGTCGGGCACCCGCCGCCGCTGGGCGCTCGGCCGCAGCCGCGCCACCATGCGGCTCAGCACCGGCGCGGGCTTGGCCTGCTCGTCTTCCAGCTTGGCGCACAGGATCGCGGTCAGGTCGCCGACGTCCTTGGCGACCAGGAAGTAGTGCTTCATGAAGCGTTCGACATCCTGCATGCCGGGATGCGAGGTATAGCCGAGCCGGACCGCGATCTCGCGCTGCATGTCGAACGACAGCCGCTCTTCGGCGCGCCCCGAGACGAAATGCAGATTGCAGCGCACCGACCACAGGAAGTCGGCGCAGCGGCGGAAGGTGCGGTATTCCTGCGCGTCGAACACGCCGCGCTCGACCAGTTCGTCGGTCTCGCGCACGCGGTAGACGTATTTGGCGATCCAGAACAGGGTGTGCAGGTCGCGCAAGCCGCCCTTGCCGTCCTTGACGTTGGGCTCGACCAGATAGCGCGACTGCCCGGCGCGGCGGTGGCGTTCTTCGCGCTCGGCGAGTTTGGCGGTGACGAATTCGGAAGCGGTGCCCTGCACGACGTCCTTGTCGAAGCGGGCGACCAGTTCGTCATAGAGCGGCTGGTCGCCGGTCAGAAACCGCGTCTCCAGGATCGCGGTGCGGATCGTCATGTCGCCGCGCGCCTGGCGGATACATTCGTCGACCGAGCGCGTGGCGTGGCCGACCTTCAATCCCATGTCCCACAGGCAATAGAGAATGGCTTCGGCGACCTGTTCGCCCCAGGCGGTCTGCTTGTAGGGCAGGATGAACAACAGATCGATATCGGATTCCGGCGCCATCAGGCCGCGGCCATAGCCGCCGGTGGCGACAACCGCCATGCGCTCGGCGCCGGAGGGCACGTGCGAGCGATAGAGATGCCGTGTCGCGGCCGAGTAGAGGATGCGGATGATTTCGTCCTGCATGAAGCAGAGCCGCTCCGCGCAGCGGCGGCCGTGGCGATCCTTCAGCAGCACGGCCTGCGCGGTCGCGCGCGCCGCGATCATCTCGGCCTTGAGCAATTGCGCCAGCGCCGAGCGAAACACGTCCTCGCGGCCGGCATGTTTTTCGGCCAGCGCATCGACCGCCGCGGTGATCCGCGCGGTATCGAAACGTTCATCCGCCCCGGAGCGGTCCTCAGTCACGACGCTATCCATGATCTATCCCGATATCGGACGGCGCGGGGGCTGTCACTGACGATTGTCGGCCAACAGCAGTTCTATGCTGGATTTCGATCCGTTTGGGTAAAGCCATCCTCACGGCACGGCATTGCCGGCATATATTTTCTCGTTGCGTTGCCGGATAACTTATTGGAAATAATCATGTTTCTAACGGCATCAAGGGAGGGGCCATGTCCGGGATTTCACGGCGCGCACTGGCTGCAATGTTAGCGGTTTCGACCTTGATGCCCGGCGCGGCCTTTGCCGCCGACGCGCTCAAGGAGATTCGCATCGACTGGGCGACCTACAATCCCGTGTCGATGGTCCTCAAGCAAAAGGGATTGCTGGAGAAGGAATTCGCCAAGGACGGCATCAGCGTGGTCTGGGTGCAGTCCGCCGGTTCCAACAAGGCGCTCGAATTCCTCAACGCCGGCTCGATCGATTTCGGATCGACCGCGGGCTTTTCCGCCGAGATCAAGCCCGGTGAAATCGTCGCCATCATCGGCGGCTCCGGTTTCGGAAAGTCGACGCTGCTGCGCGCCATCGCCGACCTCGCGCCGCGCCAGGACAGGCACCATTATTCGAAAATTTTAAGCGTCACGTGCTGACCTCGCTCGATCGCTCGCTCGACCGCAATGTGCCTGATGCCGACCCAAAAACCGTGGCCGGCGAAGCGATGTGGTGGTGACAGCGGCGCATTTTCGCACTAAATCCGGCGTGGCAAAAAGAACAACCGGGAGACGAAGATGGACGCCGCCGAACTTCGCGCGATGCAGGCCCCGATCAAGGAACGCTACAAGACCGACCCCTCGGCCGCGGTCATTACCCTGAAAGCCAGAGGCTCGATCGACAATGAAGGCATCGCCTGCAAGGTCGAGACCGGCCGCGCGCTGGCGGTCGCTGGCCTGCACCCCGCCACCGGCGGCTCCGGCCTCGAGCTGTGCTCCGGCGACATGCTGCTGGAAGCCCTGGTCGCCTGCGCCGGCGTCACGCTGAAGTCGGTCGCCACCGCCGTCGAAGTTCCCCTGAAGACCGGCAACGTCATCGCCGAAGGCGATCTCGATTTTCGCGGCACGCTCGGCGTCGACAAGGAAGCCCCGGTCGGCTTCGAGGAAATCCGCCTGCGCTTCGAGGTCGGCACCGACGCGCCGCAGGACAAGCTCGACCTGCTGCTGAAACTCACCGAACGCTATTGCGTGGTCTATCAGACCATCAAGAACGGCCCGAAGGTTTCGGTGTCGATGAAGCGGGTGTGATCGCTCGCTTCACCCGCCCCTTGAGGGGGCGGGTCGACGCGCGCATCGCGCGCGGCGGGGTGGGGTGACGGTCTCTCCACATCCGACAGTTACCGAGTTGACAGACTGTCACCCCACCCCGTCTCGCATTCGCTGCGCTCATGCGAGCCGACCCGCCCCCTCCAGGGGAGGGTAAGAGCAATGCACATGTCCCCCGAACTCGCCTTCATCCTGACGCTCGCGCTGCGCATGGCGTTCGCCGCGGCGTTCGTGGTGACGGCTTCCATCGTCACCGAACGTTCGGGTCCCGGTGATCGGCGCGCTGATCGCGACGCTGCCGATCTCGGCGGGGCCGTCCTATGTGTTCCTCGCGCTCGATCATGACGCCGCCTTCATCGCCGAGGGCGCGCTGGCGAGCCTGCCGATCAACGCCGCGACGATCTTCCTCGGGCTGACCTATGTCGTGCTGGCGCAGCGCCATGGCGCGCTGCTCAGTTGCCTCACGGCGGTCGCCGTATGGCTGGTGCTCGCCACGATCATCCGCTCGGTGCAATGGTCGCTCGCCGGCGGGCTGATCGCCAATGTCATCGCCTACGCGATCTGCGTCCCGCTGCTCGCCCGCTACCGCCACGCCAAGATGCCGCCGATCCGGCGCCGCTGGTACGACATCCCGCTGCGCGCATCGCTGGTCGCGATGCTGGTGGCGACGGTGGTCACCATGTCGAGCTGGGTCGGCCCCAAGGTCAGCGGCATCATCGCGCTGTTCCCGATCGTGTTCACCTCCATGATGCTGATCCTGCACCCGCGCATCGGCGGCCCGCCGACCGCCGCCGTGCTCGCCAACAGCGCCTGGGGCCTGATCGGCCTCGGCATCGCGATCGCGGTGCTGCATGTCGCGGCGCTGCAGTTCGGCTCGGCGGTGGGGCTCAGCCTCGCGCTGGCGACGTGTGTCGGCTGGAACCTGGGCCTGTGGTGGCTCGGGCGCAGGAAGGCTGCACGCACCAAGCCGCAAGTTTGATGGTTACCGACCGCGAGGAGACCCGCTAGACTGGCGGCGGGACGGACGAGGGCGCGCGGTGGAGGGGTTATACAAGGTCGAATACGACATCAGCGGCGGCACCGGCCGCAGCGTGCTCTACGCCCATGCCGGAACAATGCTCGGCGGCAATACGGCCTTCGCCCATTTCGGCACCTACGAAAATGTGGACGGCGAAATCGTCGCCAGGCTCAGAACCCGGCGCCACAGCCCGTCGCCGCACCGGCGAAACCTGGTCAGTGCCAACTCAGTCAACATCAGCATACGCGGCAAGCCGCAGGGCGACGTCTGGCACTTCGCGGGCACCGTCATCGAAGACGCCGGATCGGTGTTCCGCGCGGTCATGACGCCGCTCGGCAATGACGACATCCCGCCGCCTGGGCCGGTCGGCGAAGGCGGCATCGTCAGCGGGCTTTACTCGATCGACATCCGGATGCTGGACGGCATCGCCGGCGGGCAAACCGGCGTGATGCTGCTGAAGGACGGCCGCATCCTGGGCGGCGACGCGTTCTTCTATTATCTCGGCGCCTACACCTCCGCGAATGGCCGCTGGAAGGGTGAGTTCGTCAACCAGGAGCACACCCCGGCAAAGGACGAGCATCCGCTGTTCGGCGGTCATGAGGTCGGCATCGGTTTCTCGGGCCGCTGCAGCGCCGACGGTGCCGAGATCGAGGCGACGGCGCTGGCAGGCAAGCGCAGCATCCGCTTCGCGGCGACGCTGAAATTGATCCAGCCCTTCGCCGGGTGAGAGCCGCGCAGCTTCGTAGCCCGGATGGAGCGCAGCGAAATCCGGGGCCGGCTGATCCGCTTGCGAGATTCCCGGATTGCGCTGCGCTCCATCCGGGCTACGGTCTCGTTACCCCTTCGGCAACTTCGCCTTCAGCGCATACAGCGCCTCCAGCGCCTCGCGCGGCGACATCTCGTCGGGATGCAGCGCCTTCACGGCTTCCATCACTTGCTCGGCCTCGCTCGGCGGCGCGGCTTCGGCGGCGGCGCGGGAGGGGACGGCGAACAGCGGCAGATCGTCGGCGAGCGCGCGCGCCGTCTGGCCGCGGTCCTGGGCCTCGAGCTTCGCCAGCACCGACTTGGCGCGCGCGATCACCGGCGGCGGGAGGCCTGCGAGTTTCGCGACCTGGATGCCGTAGGAGCGGTCGGCCGAACCCGGCAGCACCTCGTGCAGGAAGACGACGTCGCCCTGCCATTCCTTGACGCGCACGGTGGCGTTGAACATCCGCGGCAGTTTGGCGGAGAGCGCGGTCAGCTCGTGATAATGCGTGGCGAACAATGCGCGGCAGCGGTTGGCTTCGTGCAGATGCTCGATCGCGGCCCAGGCGATCGACAGGCCGTCGAAGGTGGCGGTGCCGCGGCCGATTTCATCGAGGATGACCAGCGAGCGTTCGCTGGCCTGGTTGAGGATGACGGCGGTCTCGACCATCTCGACCATGAAGGTCGATCGTCCGCGCGCGAGATCATCCGCCGCGCCGACGCGCGAGAACAGGCGGTCGACGACGCCGATCCGCGCCCGCGACGCCGGCACGTAGGAGCCGATCTGCGCCATCAGCGCGATCAGCGCGTTCTGGCGCAGGAAGGTCGATTTGCCCGCCATGTTGGGGCCGGTGATCAGCCAGATCTGGCCGGATTTCTGCGCGGGCCCCGGCGAGAGGTCGCAGGCGTTGGCAATGAACGGCTGGCCGTCGCGCTTCAGCGCCTGTTCGACGACGGGATGCCGGCCGCCCTCGACGGCGAAGCCGAGCGTGCCATCGACCTCGGGCCGCACGTAATTGTCGTCGACCGCGAGCTTCGCCAAAGCGGTTGCGACGTCGAGCAGCGCAAACGCATGCGCGGCGGCGCGCAGATCGTCGCTGGCCGCGAGCGCCATCGCGCAGAGCCGCTCGAAGATTTCCAGCTCCAATCCGAGCGCGCGGTCGCCGGCATTGGCGATCTTGGCCTCGATCTCGCCGAGTTCGGAGGTGGTGAAGCGAACCTGCCCCGCCAGCGTCTGGCGATGGATGAAGGTCGCATTCAACGGCGGCGCCATCAGCTTGTCGCCGTGCTGCGCCGTGACCTCGACGAAATAGCCGAGCACGTTGTTGTGCCGGATCTTGAGCGCCTTGATGCCGGTGTCCTCGGCATAGCGCGCCTGCATCGCGGCGACGACGAGGCGGGAGGCGTCGCGCAGGTTCCGGCTCTCGTCGAGGGCGGGCTCATAACTCTCGCGGATGAAGCCGCCGTCGCGCTTGATCAGCGGCAGTTGTTCGGCGAGCGCGCGTTCGAACTCGCGGGCGAGGTCGCGCGAGGGACGGCGCAGCGCTTCCATCACGGCGCATGATTTCCGATGGCGGCGCTTCGAGCTGCGCCAGTCGCGCCAGCGCCTGATCTGCCGCGAGGATGCCGTCGCGCAGGCCGGCAAGGTCGCGCGGGCCGCCGCGTCCGACCGACAAACGCGCCAGTGCGCGCGACATGTCGGGCGCGGCACGCAGCGTGGTCCTGACATCGTCGCGCGCCGCGCTGTCGGCGACAAAAGTCGCAATCGCATCCAGCCGCCGTGCGATCCCCGCGCTGTCGGTGAGCGGGGCGGCGAGGCGTTGCGCCAGCAGCCGCGAGCCGGCGGCGGTGACCGTGCAATCGATCGCATCGAGCAGCGATCCGCGCCGCTCGCCCGATAACGTGCGGGTCAGTTCGAGATTGGCGCGGGTGGCAGGGTCGATCGCCATCGTGGTGCCGGCGGCTTCGCGCGAGGGCGGCGACAGCGGCGGGCGTTTCCCGACCTGGGTGCGGTCGATATAGGTGACGGCGGCGGCCGCCGCGGTCGCCTCCAGCCGCGACATCGCGGCGAGGCCATCCATGGTCGCAACCGCGAAATAATCGCACAGCCGCCGCTCGGCGGTGGCGCCGTCGAACACATCGCGGGTCAATGGCGTCACCGACGGCAGTTCGCGCAGCAGCGGGCCGAGATCGGCATCGCCATACAGCGCGTCGGTGACGATCACCTCGTTGGGATTGATCCGCGCCAGCGTCGCCGCCAGTTCCGCGGTCGCGCATTCCGTGACCATGAACTCGGACGTGGAAATGTCGATCCAGGCGAGGCCAATGCGGTCGCCGCCGCTGGATGCCGCGGGCGCGCGCAATCGCCAGCAGGTAATTGTTGGTGCGGGCATCCAGCAGCGTGTCTTCGGTCAGCGTGCCCGGCGTCACCAGCCGCACCACGCCGCGGGCCACCACGCTCTTGTTGCCGCGGGCGCGGGCGGCGGCGGGATTCTCGGTCTGCTCGCACACCGCGACCCGGTGGCCCGCGTTGATCAGGCGATGCAGATAGTCCTCGGAGCGCTCTACCGGCACGCCGCACATCGGGATATCCATGCCCTGATGCTTGCCGCGCTTGGTCAGCACGATGCCGAGCGTTCGGGAGGCGATTTCGGCGTCCTCGAAGAACAGCTCGTAGAAATCGCCCATCCGGTAGAACAGCAATAGCCCGGGATGGGCGGCCTTGATCTCGAGGTACTGTTCCATCATCGGCGTGACGCGCGAATTCGCGTCAGCGGCCGGCGTGGCTTCGGGCGGCGCGGGGGCGGGGATGGATTGCTGGATCGTCATTGCAGCGCAACCTACAAAATTTCGCCGCCCGGTCCTATTCCCTTACCCCCATTGTCAGAGTTTTCCACGCCCGCGCGCCGCGAATTGATCATGCCACGTTGAGGGCATGACGGATCTCCCGCGAAAGCACACCCGGGAGCGACGCCTCAATTGACCTGCAGCGGGCACGCTCCTAAAACTCGCCATCAACCCAGCGGAACAACGCCTAAAGCGCGGCATTCAGGGAGAGATTTGATGCGTGATGTATTCATTTGCGATGCCGTCCGGACCCCGATCGGCCGTTTCGGCGGCTCGCTCGCCAAGGTGCGCGCCGACGATCTGGCCGCCGTTCCGATCAAGGCGCTGATGGCGAAGCATCCCGGGCTCGACTGGTCCCAGGTCGACGAGGTGTTTTTCGGCTGCGCCAACCAGGCCGGCGAGGACAACCGCAACGTGGCGCGGATGGCGCTGTTGCTGGCAGGCATCCCGGAATCGGTTCCCGGCCAGACCCTCAATCGCCTGTGTGCGTCGGGCCTCGACGCGGTCGGCGCCGCGGGCCGCGCGATTCGATCAGGCGAAATCGATTTCGCGATTGCCGGCGGTGTCGAATCGATGACGCGCGCGCCGTTCGTGATGGGCAAGGCGCCGGAGGCGTTCGCGCGCTCGGCGGAAATCTACGACACCACCATCGGCTGGCGCTTCATCAATCCCTTGATGAAGGCGCAGTACGGCGTCGATGCCATGCCGGAGACCGGCGAGAACGTCGCCGAGGAATTCCAGGTGTCGCGCGCCGACCAGGATGCGATGGCGATCCGCTCGCAGCAGCGCGCGGGCGCGGCGATTGCATCAGGCTATTTCGCCGAGGAAATCACGCCCGTGTCGGTGCCCGGCGGCAAGGCGGGGCCTGTGATCGTCGACAAGGACGAGCATCCGCGCCCCGAGACCACCCTGGAGGGCCTGACGAAACTGAAGCCGATCGTGCGCAATCCCGGCACGGTGACGGCGGGCAATGCGTCCGGCGTCAATGACGGCGCGGCGGCGATGATCCTGGCTTCCGAAGCCGCCGTGAAGAAGCACGGGCTGACGCCGCGGGCGCGCATTCTCGGGCTGGCGTCTGCTGCCGTGCCGCCGCGCATCATGGGCATCGGCCCGGTGCCGGCGACGAAGAAGCTGATGGAGCGGCTCGGCATCAAGATCTCTGATTTCGATTTGATCGAGCTCAATGAAGCCTTCGCCTCGCAGGGGATAGCCTGCTTGCGGCAACTGGGCGTCAAGGACGACGCCGACTTCGTCAACCCGCATGGCGGCGCGATCGCGCTCGGCCATCCGCTCGGCATGAGCGGCGCGCGGCTGGCGTTGACGGCGGTGCACGGCATGGAGAAGCGGGGCGGGAAGCTTGCCTTGGCAACCATGTGCGTCGGCGTCGGCCAGGGCGTCGCGGTTGCGATCGAGAAGTTTAATTAAAACAACTATTTGGGAGAGTGCAAAACGGCCTTTCCCAAATTAGTTATGTCCTATAATGATCGGCGGCGCGGCTTACGATCGCGAGGCGAGGGAGGGATACGTCATGACATTGGTCTATCCAGTGCAAAGTCTCGCGGCGCATCCGCCGCGGCTGTCTCCCGCCTACAAGAGCACGGTCAAGCGCTCGCCGTCGAAGCCGCTGATCCCGATGCGGCACACGCTGTCGGAATTGACCGGGCCGGTCTACGGCCACGAGACGGTGCGCGCGAACGATCACGATCTCACCGTTCAAGGCAAGGCTGAGCCGATCGGCGAACGCATCATCGTGCACGGCCATGTGCTCGATGAGGACGGCCGCGGCGTGCCGAATACGCTGGTCGAACTCTGGCAGGCCAATTCCTGCGGCCGCTACATCCATGTCGTCGATCAGCATCCCGCGCCGCTCGATCCGAATTTCACCGGCGCCGGCCGCGCGCAGTCGGACGCGCAGGGCTACTACCGCTTCGTCACCATCAAGCCCGGCGCCTACCCGTGGGGCAATCACCACAACGCCTGGCGGCCGGCTCACATCCACTTCTCGGTGTTCGGCCATTCGTTCGTGTCGCGCCTCGTCACGCAGATGTATTTCCCCGGCGATCCCCTGTTTCCGTTCGATCCGATCTTCAATTCGGTCACCGACGAGAAGGCGCGCAACCGGATGATCTCGTCGTTCGATCTGGAAAACACCAAGCCGGATTGGGCGCTGTGCTACCGCTTCGACATTGTGCTGCGCGGGCGCAACGCCACGCCGATGGAGAACAAGTAAGTGCAACAGGCCAAACCGGACGGGATCACGCCGTCGCAAACCGTCGGTCCGTATTTCGCCTATGGCCTGACGCCGAACGGCAAATACGACTGGAACGACGCGTTCAACAACAATCTGGTGACGTCAGATACGTCGGGCGAGCGCATTCGCATCGAAGGACAGGTGTTCGACGGCGATGGCGCGGTCGTGCCGGATTGCATGCTGGAGATCTGGCAGGCGGACGCCCAGGGTCGCTTCTCCGACCCGCAGGACAAGCGGGCGCAGCCCAATACGTCGTTCAAGGGATTCGGCCGCGTCGGCACCGATGCCAAGGGCGGCTACGCCTTCGACACCATCAAGCCGGGCACGGTGCCCGATCCCGACGGCAAGCCGCAGGCGCCGCATATCGTGGTCGCGGTCTATGCGCGCGGCATGCTGCTGCATCTCTATTCGCGGATTTATCTCGACGGCGAAGCGGCCAACGCCGCCGATCCGGTGCTCGCGCTGGTGCCGGCCGATCGTCGCGCGACGCTGATCGCGACGCGCCAGCCGGGCAGCGGCAACGCGGTCTATCGTTTCGATATCCATCTGCAGGGCGACAAAGAGACGGTGTTCTTCGACGTCTGACCGGTGCGAGCGTGATGACCTCGGTGCGAGAGCGACCCCGCTGTTTCTTATCCTCCCCTGGAGGGGGAGGATCGACGCGCGTGCAACGCGCGGCGAGGTGGGGTGACGGTCTCTCCACGTCCAACAGTGCCCGAGTTGAAAGACCGTCACCCCACCCCGTCCCGCATTTCGCTGCGCTCCATGCGGGCCGACCCGCCCCCTCAAGGGGCGGGTGAAGTTTGCGCGTTGATAAAACTGGGCACATCGCTGCGCTCCTCTGCCCACGCTACGAAAGCGTTGCCTTGATCCCGAAGCGTGCCAAATATCTGATCGGCCTGATCGGAGCGCCGATCGCGCAATCTGCCGCGCCGGCCATGCACGAAGCGGCCGGCGACGCCCTTGGCGTGCGCTGCCACTATCAACTGATCGAAGTCGCCGGCGCCGATACGGCCGGCTTGCGCGCGCTACTCGACGGGGTCAGGCGCCTTGGCTTTGCCGGCGTCAACGTCACCTTTCCCTACAAGGAAGCCGTGGTCCCGTTGCTCGATGAAATGTCGGCGCGGGCCCGTGATATCGGCGCGGTCAACACCGTCGTCGTGCGCGACGGACGGCTGATCGGACATAACACCGACACCACGGGTTTTGAGCGCGCGATCGCCGAGGTCGGCGTTGTCGCCGGCCGCGGCGCGGTCGCGCTGATCGGGGCCGGCGGCGTCGGCAAGGCGATTGCGTTCGCGCTTGCGAACCTCGGCGTCGCCGAACTCAGCATTTTCGATGCCGATCGCGCCAAGGCCGAAGCGCTGGCAATGCAACTGTGCGGCCGTCTGCAAGTGCGGGTCGCCGATGATGTTGCGAGCGCGCTGCAGGGCGCTGCCGGCGTGGTCAACGCAACGCCGGTCGGCATGCTGCCGGATCGCGGCATGGCGGTGCCGGAAGCGCTGTTGCATCGCGACCTCTGGGTCGCCGACGCGGTCTATACGCCGCTCTGGACGCCGCTGCTGACCGCAGCAAAGGCAAAGGGCGCCAAGGTCATGACCGGGCGCGAGCTTGCGATCTACCAGGCCGCGGATGCTTTCGAGCTGTTTACCGGGCTAAAGCCGCCGGTCGCCGCCATCGGGGATGCGTTCGACGCCGTGATGGCAAGCCGATACGCTGCCGCGTAGCGAACATCGTACCGCTTCGCAGGCATTGGATCCGGCATGAGCGAACCACCCAGGGGGGCCGCCCGCAGATCGCGCGAAATGCTAGGCCTGCTCGGCTTTCTGCTGGTCGCGACCGCGCAGGTCTCCAACATGATTCTGGCGCGCGGTGTTGCCGGCAGCGTTCCGCCGTTCTCGATCGCCTTTTTTCGCTGGAGCATTGTGGCGCTCGGCCTGCTGCCGGCGGTCGTGATGGCGTTGCGGGAAAAGCCCGGCGTGTTGCGGGGGCAGACGTCCGGCATCGTCCTGGCCGGTTTCCTCGGCATGTTCGTCTGCGGCGGCCCGGTCTATGTCGCCGGTGTTACGACCTCGGCGATTAATCTTTCGCTGATCATGGCGCTCGCGCCGCTCGTGGTGCTGCTGTTCTCTTTCGTATCGGGCCAGGAAGCCATCCATCGCAGCCAGATCATCGGCATGTTGCTCTCGCTGGCCGGCGCCGGGTTGATCATCACCAGGGGGCAAGGCACCCATGGTTCAGGTGTCGCGATCGGGGACTTGCTCGCGCTGATGGCGATGCTGGGTTGGGCGGGATACACCTTGCTGCAGAACCGCGTTGGCAGCGGCGTGAGCTTTCTGGCGCGGATCGGCCTGTTCGCGGCGGCCGGCGCGCTGTTCTCGCTGCCCTTCGCCATCCATGAAATGTGGTCCGCGCCATCAGCCGCGTTCAGCGGGCGCGCGGCCCTGGTTTATCTCTTCGCAGGCCTGGTCCCCGGCCTCTTTGCCTATTCGGCCTATGCCTGGCTCGGCGCGAAGTTCGGCGCGGTGTCGACGTCCCTGAGTCTCTATCTCGGGCCGATCGTCAGTGCGGTGCTGTCGATCCTGTTTCTCGGCGAGGCGCCGACCGCGATCCACCTGATCGGTGGCGCGCTGTCACTCGGCGGCATGTGGTTGAGCCTGCAGGCCAAGCAGGGCGCGTCGTCGCGCTGACGCGATATCGGCGGTTGAGGACAGTAAGCCTCTTGACGATAAGATATCGGTTATATAGCAGTCTTGTTATATAACCGATATGAGATGTCCCATGCCGAACCTCGACGCCTCCTTTTCCGCGCTGGCCGACCCGACACGCCGGGCGATTCTGGCGCGTCTGGCGCTCGGCGAAGCCACCGTCATGGAGCTGGCCGAACCGTTCGACATGACGCAGCCCGCGATTTCCCGCCATCTCAAGGTTCTCGAGGGCGCCGGCCTGATCACCCGCCGCGTCGAAGGCACCAAGCGTCCTTGCCGGCTGGCGCCGGCGGCCGTCAACGAGATCGACCAATGGCTTGCCATGCTCCGGCAGGCCCTTTCCGCGAATTACAACCGGCTCGACGACGTTCTGGCCGCCATGAAAACCGAAGAGTGAAAGGCTGACCCGATGAGCAAGATGACGCTGAAGACCGAAGGCGACCGCCATGTCGTTGTCACCAGGCGCTTCGCCGCCGCGCCGGAAGCGGTGTATCGCGCGCACACCGAGCCTGCGCTGATCCAGAAGTGGCTGCTCGGTCCGGACGGCTGGACAATGCCGGTTTGCATCAACGAGGCGCGGCCGGGCGGCAAGATCCGCTACGAGTGGACCAACGGCGAAGGCGCCGGATTTTACGTGACCGGCGAGTATATCGAACTGGTGCCGTTCAGCCGGCTCGTTCATGTCGAGCGGATGCACATGCCCGATGCAACGCCGGACAACCACGTCGAAACCACCTTCGCGCCCGAGGGGAGCGGTACATTGATGACCATGCGGATGACGCTGCCCGACGCCGCGACGCGGGCCGCCATGCTGTCGACCGGCATGGAGCACGGCATGGAAGCGAGCTACGTCCGGCTCGAGAGCACGCTCAACCTCTGAATCATCGGCTGCACGCCAAAACGGGAGACCGCCGTGATCGAACCGCTTCGTATCCTTCAAACCACGCCGCAGCTCACGGCATCCATTCCGCTCAGGGTCCCGCGGGAAGAGATTCGCCACGTCATGGGGCCCGGACTTGCCGAGCTGAAGGCGGCCGTCGCCGAGCAGAACGTTGCAATCACAGGCCCGTGGTTCACGCACCACTTTCGCAATCCCGGTGAGGTCTTCGACTTCGAGATATGCCTGCCGGTCGCGACATCCGTCGCGCCGACCGGGCGCATGAAGCCGGGGCAGTGGTCCGCCATGAAGATCGCCCAGACCACCTATCATGGCGGTTTTGAAGGCCTCGGCAACGCCTGGGGTGAGTTCATCGGCGCCATCAAGGCGGCAGGACACAACACCGCCGACGGCCTCTATGAGTCCTATGCGGTCGGCCCGGAGGCGAGCCCCGATCCCTCGGCGTGGCGGACGGTGCTCAGCAAGCAGCTGCTCGAACCCTGAATTCTACTCGATCACCGCATGATCCGGCGCGGCCGACTGTGCGCGCAGCGTCGCCTTGGTCGAGCCGATCATGATGGCGAGCGGGATCGCGCAGGCGGTGAAGATCATCACCAGCTGATAGTCGTGCGAGAACGCGATGATCTGCGCCTGCACCTTGACCAGCATGTCCGCCACGGCGCGGCCCTGGTCGGTCGCCAGATCGATCATGCCGCGCACGTTCGGCATCTGGAGCGCGTGATTGAACGGATTGATGTGCTCCGAGAGGATTGCGTAGGTGTAGCGCGAACCTTGCGTCAGTTGCGCGATGACGAGCGAGATGCCGATCGAGCTGGCGACGTTGCGCATCAGGGTCAGCATCGAGGTGCCGTCGGTGCGCAGATGATTGGGCAGCGTCAGGAACGCTACCGTGGAAAGCGGCACGAACACCAGGCCGAAGCCAAAGCCCTGGGCCACGCTGACGACCACGATCTCGGTGCCGCCGGTCTGGTCGGTCCAGCCGGTCATGTAGAACAGCGAGAGGCAGGTGATGCTGAGGCCCGAGATGATCAGCGTCCGCGCCTCGATATGGCGCATCAGGCGGCCGACCAGCATCATCGCCACGAACGTTCCGCAGCCGCGGCTCGCCAGCAGAAGACCCGCCGTGATGATCGGATAGCCGATCACGTTCTGCAGGAAGGGCGATGACAGCGCCATGGTCGAGAACAGCACCAGCCCCATCACGGCCATGAACACGCAGCCGCCGACGAAATTCTTGTCCTTGAACAGCGCGAACTGGATGAACGGGCGCGGCGTGGTCAGCGAATGCGCCAGGAAGTAGTAGAAGCCGACGGCGGAGATGATGAACTCGGCGATGATCTCGTTGGATTCCAGCCAGCCGAGTTGCTCGCCGCGGTCGAGCGCGAGCTGAAGCGCACCGATGGCGATCGCCAGCGCGGTAAAGCCGAACCAGTCGAAGCGCAGTTCGAGGGCCTTCTTGGTCTCGTCCATGAAGATCATGAGGCCGAGCACGGTAAAGATGCCGAACGGCAGGTTGACGAAGAACACCCAGTGCCAGGAATAGGTCTCGGTCAGCCAGGCGCCGAGTGACGGGCCCATGATCGGTCCCATCATCACGCCCATGCCCCAGATCGCCATCGCCTTCGCCCGCTCGTGCAGCGCGTAGGAGTCGAGCATCACGGCCTGCGACAGCGGCACCAGCGCCGCGCCGAACACGCCCTGCAGCAGGCGGAACAGCACCATCTGGGTGATGTCCTGTGCCAGCCCGCACATCACGGAAGCAATGGTGAAGCCGGCCGAGCAGATAATGAAGATGCGCTTGCGGCCGAAGCGGTTGGCGATCCATCCCACCGGCGCGGTCATGATCGCGGCGGCGACGATATAGGAGGTCAGTACCCAGTTGATCTGGTCCTGAGAGGCCGACAGCGTGCCCTGCATGTAGGGCAGCGCGACGTTGGCGATGGTGGTGTCGAGCGCCTGCATGATCGTCGCCGTCATGGCGCAGATCGTCACCATGTTCCGGCGCAGGCCCGGAACGGCGGCCGATGATGCGCCCGGCGTCGTCATGGCGGCTATTCTTGCTCCTGGTTTGCCACCGCCGGCGACATGCCGAGCAGGGCCGGCAGCGAGCGGCGATGGTTGGTATCGATCGTGGCGTACACGCTCATGCCGGCCTTCAGCTTGCGGACGAACTTGTCGTTCTTGTCGAAATAGATCCGCACCGGCACGCGCTGCACTACCTTGACGAAATTGCCCGACGCGTTCTGCGGCGGCAGGATCGCGAATTGCGCGCCGGTGCCGGGTGAAAGCGAGCCGACCGTGCCCTTGAACAGATGATTGGGGAAGGCATCGACCTCGATCGTGACGGTCTGGCCGACCGCGACATGGGTGAAATCGGATTCCTTCGGGTTGGCGTCAACCCAGGGATTCGAGGTGTCGATGATGCTGAACACCGGCGCGCCCGCCATCACGAAGCGGCCGAGCTGGATCTGTTCGACCTGCGTCGCGATGCCGGCCATCGGCGCGCGCATCACGGTGTGGTCGAGATTGCGCTGGGCCTGGTCGAGCGCCGCCTTGGCCTGGGCATAGGGCGGAAATTCCGCGAGCGGCAGGTCGGGATTGCCGAGCAGTTGCGCCTTGGCGGTCGCGATCTTCTGCTGCAGCAATTGGTACTGCGCGCTGGCGGTGACGAGGGCGGTGGACGCATTGTCGAGGTCGAGCTGCGAGCCGAAATTGTTCTTCACCAGCGCCGACTTGCGGTCGACGTCGCGCTTCTTCAGGTCCATGCCCTGCTGCGAAAGCTCGCTCATCTGGCCGTAGATCCTGAGGTCGGCGATCAGATTGTCATAGGTCACGTTGGCCTGCGCGAGGCTCGCTTTGGCCTGCGCCACGGCGAGGCGGAACGGGACGGGATCGATTTCGAACAGCACGTCGCCGGGACCGACCTGCTGGCCCTCCTTCACCACGACCTTCTCGATCTTGCCGGAGATGTCGGGCGTGATCAGGACCTTCTGCGCGCCGACATAGGCGTCGTCGGTGGTCACGTAGCGGCCGCCATTGAGATAGAACGTCAAGCCGGCCACCAGCGCGACCAGCGGCAGCACCACCAGCAGCAGGAAGCGGCGGTAGCGGCGCAGGCCGGCCATCAGCCGGCGGCGCGGTTCGGCCGAAACTTTCGGCCGCGACTCCGGCGATGCGGGACTGCCCTTCTGTTCGGGCGGGAATTTGAGCACGGGATCAGCCATAGCGCTGTTCCTTTCGCGGAGGTTGGTTCGCCGGATGCTGGATCGCGTTGCGAACGTTTTCCTTGATCAGGTCGAGTTGGGCGAGCAGGCGGTGGGCATCGGCGGGGTTGATGCCTTCCAGCGCGGTCGCGGTGAGTTCGGAGCGCAGCCCGGCGAGCTTGCCGAGCAAGGGACGCGCGGCCTTGCGCAGATAGAGGCGGTTGACGCGGCGGTCTTTCTCGTCACCGCGGCGTTCGATCCAGCCATTGTCGCAGAGCTTGTCGATCAGCCGCGTCAGCGTGATCGGCTGCATCTCCATCTGTTCGGCGAGTTCCGACTGCTTCAGTCCCTCGGTTCGCTCGACCTTGGCCAGAACCGCCCATTGCGCGCGGGTAATGCCGTAACGCGCCGCCTGCCGGTCGGCATAGGCGCGCATCATCCGCTGCACCTCGCCGAGCGTAAACAGGAAGTTCATATCCACGGAACCGCGCATGGGCCTCGCCTCCATAAGCTTGGGATATAATAAGCTTGCTTATGAATTCTGCATGGCGCGTTAACAATGGCCTGATCCGCTTCCAGCACATGGCTGGGAACCGGAGGTGGCCGGGCTTTGGGATTGGCGGTCACAATGCTACAAAAGCTTAAGATGACCCTGACAAAGCCGACATTTCCCGCGCCCGACCACGATCACGGCCGCTGCACCGCGGACGCGATGGCGCATGCGGAGGCGGTCTGCGCGCGGCGGACGCAGAAATTCACTCCGATTCGCCGCCAGGTGCTGCAGGCGCTGCTGTCGAGCCACCGTCCGCTCGGCGCCTACGAGGTGATCGACGAACTCGCCAGATCGATGCCGCGGCCGGCGCCGATCACGGTGTACCGCGCTCTCGATTTTTTGATGGAGAACGGCCTCGTTCACAGAATCGAGAGCCGCAACGCCTTCCTGGCCTGCGCGCATGACCATGACGAAACCTCGATGGTGGCGTTCCTGATCTGCGATCATTGCGGCTCGGTCGGCGAAATTCCCGCAGCCCCGGTGGCGCAAAGCCTCAATGCGGCGGCGCGGGCCTCCGGATTTGCGCCAAAACTTTCCGTGGTCGAGATCGCCGGCACCTGCGCGCACTGCCAGAAATAATAACAACACGGCGTTCAAGCCGCGACACGAGGAACAATGCCCGCCCAAAAGATGTCTCCCTCCACCGGGCGTGCGCTCACCCCCGGCGCCATCGCTTTGGTGCTGATGCTGTGCCTGAGCTGGGGCTTCAACCAGATCGCGATAAAGCTCGCGCTGCCCGACGTGCCGCCGATGCTGCAGGCGCTGATCCGTTCCGCCGGCGCGTTGCCGGTCATGCTGTTCGCCGGCTGGCTGCGCGGGGTGAAATTCTTCGAGCGCGACGGCTCGCTGCTGCCCGGCCTGTTGGCCGGGACGTTGTTCGGCATCGAATTTGTGCTGATTTTCACCGGGCTGGTGTTTACGTCGGCGTCGCGCGCGGCGGTGTTTCTCTACACCGCGCCGTTCTTCGTCGCGCTCGGCTCCTACCAGTTTCTCGGCGAACGCCTGAGCATGCTGCAATGGAGTGGCCTGGGGCTCAGCTTTGCGGGCGTCGCGCTCGCGATCGGCGTGCCGCAACCGAATGTCGATGCGAAGGTTTTGCTCGGCGACCTGCTGGTTGTCGCCGGCGGCGCGTTGTGGGGCGCGACCACGCTGATCGCCAAGGGCACGCGGCTGCGCAACGCGGCGCCGGAGAAGGCGCTCGGCTATCAGGTCGCGATATCGATCCCGATCCTGGGCTTCGCATCGTGGCTGTTTGGCGAAAAGATCACCCACATGCCCAGCGCGCTGTCGATCTCGCTGTTGGCCTATCAGGCGATCTGGGTGGTGGGCTGCACCTTCGTGCTGTGGTTCGCATTGATAAAGACTTACTCGCCGAGCAAATTGTCGTCGTTCACCTTCATCACGCCGCTGTTCGGCGTCGTCGCCGCCTACTTCATCATGCACGATACCTTGACCATCGCCTTCGGCGCCGCGGCGCTGCTGGTCATCGCGGGGCTTTATCTCGTGAACAAGCCGGATCCGAAGGTCACGCCGGATCCCAACTTGCCGGCGTGATACTTCCGTCGCGATGACGTGGAGAGAGCGGCCTAACCCGTCTCGATCGGCAACGACGCATCCTTGGCCCATTCGCCCATCGAGCCGTCGTAGAGCGTGAGGTTGTCGTAGCCGAGGCGGTGCAGCAGGAACAGATCGACCGTCGCCGAGATGCCGCCGCCGCAATAGGCGACCACGCGCTTGTCCTTCGTGATGCCCTGCGCCTTGAATTTCGCTTCGGCTTCTGCAAGCGGGACGAAGGCCTTGGTCTGGGGATCGAGCAGCGTCGCCGCCGACACGTTGCAACTGCCGGGCACGCGGCCGGGCCGGCCGTAGCGGCTGGGCTCCAGCCCTTTATGGAATTGCGGACCGAGCGCGTTGACGACGACGGTGCCGCGCTCGGAGGTGGCGGCAAGCGTTTGGTGCTTGTCGACGAAAAATCCGTCCTTCGGTTTGGCCGTGAAGGTGGCCGGCTTGTATCCCTTGGCCGGTCCGGTTTCGAGCGGGCGGCCTTCGAGCTTCCATTTGTCGAGCCCGCCGTCGAGCACCGCGGCATTCTCGAAGCCGAGCGAGGTGAGCATCCACCAGAACCGCGTTGCCCACATCGGCGTGCCGATGCTGTACAGCACGACCCGGCTGTCATTGGAGACGCCGTGATGGCCGAACGCTCGCTCTAGCAGCGCAACATCCGGCATCATGAAGCGAAGCGCGGTGTTGGGATCGGAGAACTCGCCCTGCAAATCCAGAAAGTCCGCACCTGGAATATGCCCGGCTTCGAACGTGTGCCGTCCGGGCACGGCGAGATAGGGCTGGCTGGAGCCTTCGGGGGCGGGTTCGAGATAGGTGGTGCAGTCGAACAGGCGCAGGTCGGCCTGGCCCAGAATATCAGCGAGTTCCGCGGTAGAGATCAGCTCGTTACGCCCCGGCATTGGGTGGCCTCCCTGTTCATTTTGCCCGATGCTAGGGCCCGCATCGGGCCATGAAAAGGCGGCCGGGAAGTGCGCTCGCCCTTTCAATTCGGCGATTCCTGTCCAATATAGCGGTTAACGAAAGACGAGGTCTTTTGCCTTGCTTCTGATCGCTGTGATCGATCTAAGCCACTGAAGATACAACATAAAAATCCCTATGTGACGGCGCGCACAGCGCTTTCGCCTCTCTCTTGGTGAATGTCACCAAAACCTGATATTCGAGGCCCCATGAACAAGCCCGAAATTATTCCGCAAGACGACGTCGCTGGTCCCCGTGCCCGGCATAAAACCACCCAGGTCATGGTCGGCAATGTCGCCGTCGGCGGCGGTGCGCCGATCGTCGTGCAGTCGATGACCAATACCGACACCGCCGATATCGAAGGCACGATCGCGCAGGTCGCGGCGCTGTCGCGCGCCGGATCGGAAATGGTGCGCATCACCGTCGATCGCGACGAGGCGGCTGCCGCCGTTCCGCACATCCGCGACGGCCTGCGCAAGCGCGGCATCACCACGCCATTGATCGGCGATTTCCATTACATCGGCCACAAGCTGCTCGCCGACTATCCGGCCTGCGCCGAGGCGCTCGACAAGTACCGCATCAATCCCGGCAATGTCGGCTTCAAGAACAAGCGCGACACGCAGTTCGCCGACATCATCGAGATCGCCAACAAGAACAACAAGGCGGTCCGTATCGGCGCCAACTGGGGTTCGCTCGATCAGGAACTGCTCACCAAGCTGATGGACGAGAACACGGCCTCGCCGAACCCGCGCGATGCCCGCGCGGTGACTCGCGAAGCCATGGTGCAGTCGGCCTTGCTGTCGGCGGCGCGGGCGCAAGAGCTCGGCATGCCCAAGAACAAGATGATCCTGTCGGCGAAGGTTTCCGCCGTGCAGGACCTGATCGCGGTCTACCAGACGCTGGCCTCGCGTTCGGACTACGCGATCCATCTCGGCCTCACCGAAGCCGGCATGGGATCAAAGGGCATCGTGGCGTCGTCCGCAGCCCTCGGCATCCTGCTGCAGGACGGCATCGGCGATACCATCCGGATTTCGCTGACGCCCGAACCCGGCGGCGACCGCACGCTGGAAGTTCAGGTCGCGCAGGAACTCCTGCAGACCATGGGCTTCCGCACCTTCGTGCCGCTGGTCGCGGCCTGCCCGGGCTGCGGCCGCACCACCTCGACCACGTTCCAGGAACTGGCGCGCTCGATCCAGGATTTCATCCGCACCGAAATGCCGGGCTGGAAGACGCAGTATCCCGGCGTCGAGACGCTGAACGTCGCGGTCATGGGCTGCATCGTCAACGGCCCCGGCGAATCCAAGCACGCCAATATCGGCATCTCCTTGCCCGGCACCGGCGAAGCCCCGGCGGCGCCGGTCTTCGTCGACGGCAAGAAATTCCGCACCCTGCGTGGCCCTTCGATCGCCGCCGACTTCAAGGCGCTGGTGATCGATTATATCGACCAGCGCTATGGCGCGGGCGCCAAGACGCCGGAGACGACGGCGGCGGAGTAAGCGCTGCGTGGTAGCCCGGGTGAAGCGAAGCGAAACCCGGGGGCTCCCCGCACGCTGATGGCCCGATCCCGGATTGCGCTTCGCTCCATCCGGGCTACGATGATCCCAATCAAGAACGGTTGGGAGAACGCCCATGAGCTCGTTGTCCGGCAAACAAGGCCCGCGCTACCGCCACGCCGCCGGCGAATCTGACCCTTACGAGACCATCGGCGTCGAAAAACTCACCCCGATCATCGGCGCGGAGATTTCCGGCGTCGATATCGGCAAGCTCGTCTCGGACGATTCGCGCTCCAATCGCCAGATGGACGAGATCCATCGCGCGCTCGCCGAAAACCTCGTGATCTTCTTCCGCGACCAGCACATCAGCCCGGCCCAGCATCTGGCCTTCGGCCGCAAGTTCGGCGAATTGCATGTGCATCCGGCGGCGCCCAACGAGGGCGACCCGGCGCTGATGAAGATCTATGCCGACAAGGATTGCCCGCGCGCCAATGGCGAGGGCTGGCACAGCGATGTTTCCTGCGACGTCGAGCCGCCGATGGGCTCGATCCTCTACATCAGGCAATGCCCGCCGCGCGGCGGCGACACGCTGTTCGCCAACATGTACGCCGCCTACGAGGCGCTGTCGGACCGCATGAAGGCCTATCTCGACGGGCTCACCGCGCTGCACGACGGCGAGCAGACCTATCGCGGGCTCTACGCCAATTACGGCGTCGCCGACCGGCCGGAATATCCGCGCGCCGAGCACCCGGTGGTGCGCACCCACCCGGTGACGGGCAAGAAGGCGCTCTACGTCAACCGCGGCTTCACCCGCTTTATCATCGGCATCCCCCGCGACGAGAGCGACGCCATGCTGGCCTATCTCTACCAGCACGCGGAGAACCCGCTGTTCCAGTGCCGCTTCCGCTGGACGGAAAACGCCATCGCCTTCTGGGACAACCGCTGCGCCCAGCACCGCGCGATGTGGGATTACTGGCCGCACACAAGATCAGGCACGCGCGTGACGGTGAAGGGCGAGCGGCCGGTATGATTTCGTAGGGCGGATTAGCGAAGCGTAATCCGCCATCTCTCGCGATAATCGGCGGATTACGCTCCGCTAATCCGCCCTACGAAGATGCTAAGTTGACGCATTGCTCCGCCTGCGTCAGTCTTGGTCAAAAGCAAAAATCAATCCGGAGGTCGCCCCATGCTCCGCGCCGAAGACAACAAATTCCTCACCGAGAGCGGTGCCGGCACCGGCATGGGCGAATTGCTCCGCCGCTTCTGGATCCCCGTGCTGTTGTCCGAAGAATTGCCCGAGGCCGACGGCACGCCGAAAAAGATCATGGTCATGGGCGAGGAGCTGCTCGCCTTCCGCGATACCCGCGGCGTGGTCGGCGTCATCGATCAATATTGCCCGCACCGCGGCGCCAATCTCTGGCTGGGGCGCAACGAGGAATGCGGCATCCGCTGCGTCTATCACGGCTGGAAGTTCGATACCGACGGCCGCTGCGTCGACATGCCGACCTCCTATCCCGACCTCAACGCCAAAGACCTGATCCGCATCAAGTCGTATCCGGTGCGCGAATGGGGCGACATGATCTGGGCCTATATGGGTCCAGTCGATCAGGTGCCCGAACTGCCCGATCTGGAAATGGCGCTGCTGCCGCCTTCGCATCGCTACGTCTCGAAGAAATGGCAGGACTGCAACTGGGTGCAGGCGCTGGAAGGCTCGATCGACACCGCGCATTTCACCTTCGCGCATCTCTCCTTCGAAAAGGAAGAGAACGAAATCCTCGACATCAAGAAGCACTTTGTGAATCCGCTTGTCCGGGTCGCGACCGACCACATGCGATGGATCGCCGAGGACCCGCGGCCGGTGATCAAGATCAATCCGCACGAGGCCGGGCTCACCGTCGCGGGCGGGCGGTTGACCGGCTCCGACAATATCTACTGGCGTATCGCCCAGTTCCTGATGCCGGTGCATGCCTATGCGCCGAGCTCGATGCCGGGCGAGAATATTTTCGGCCAGACCTTCGTTCCGGTGACGGATACCAATTGCTGGATCTACACCTATGCGTGGAATCCGGAACGCCCGCTGACGCAGGCCGAGCGCGACGGTTACGACCGCGGCAACGGCGTGATGGCCGTGGTCGACGAGAATTACGTGCCGCTGCGCAACAAGTCGAACGACTATCTGATCGATCGCAAGCTGCAGAAGACGAGTAGCTACACCGGCATCAAGGGCGTGTCCGAACAGGACGCCGCGGTGCAGGACAGCCAGGGGCCGATCGCCGACCGCACCCGCGAACATCTCGGTCCGACCGATCTCGGCATCATGCATTTCCGCAAGCTGGTGATGGATGCCGCCCGCGCGCTGCAGAACGGCGAGGCGCCGCCGCACCTGAAGCATCAGCATCGCTATGCGGTGCGCTCCGGCGCCTGCGTCACCAGCAAGGCCAAGGACCTCACCGCGGTCATGATCGAGCGGTTCGGCGACGCGGCGGGGTATGTCGGCAGGCCGGGCAGGAACGCAGCGGCGGAGTAAGGCTCAACTCCCACCATCGTCATTGTGAGCGATTCGTAGGGTGGGCAAAGGAGCGAAGCGACGTGCCCACCATCCGTCAGTCACCGAGCTGCGAGAGATGGTGGGCACGCTTCGCTTTGCCCACCCTACGGCATCTCGCAATGACGGCTTCTATAACGGCATCTTCCGATACTCCCGGTTGCTCAGACTCGCTTCCTCCAGATCGAGGTCGCGTTCGATCCGCCGCCTGGTTTCGTCGGTGATCTTGCCGTCGCGCAGCAGGACGTGGATGAATTTCCGTTCGGCCGCGATCAATTCCCGCGTCAGCGCGGTGCCGGCCGCCGAGACGTCGTGGCCGGCGGGATCGAGCGAGGCCGGTAGCTGATTGGTCCGGATCTCGTGCCGCGCGCGCAGCAGCTTGACGACCTCGTCGGAGAGTTCGCGGTCGTCGGTGATGGCATCGAGCGACTTGAGCGCGGCATCGAGTGCCTCGCGCCGCGCCGCGATCTCGGATTCATGTTCCGCGATATGCTCCTGGCGGCCGTCCTTGGCGACGCCGAGCCATCGCACCACCAGCGGCAATCCCGACCCAAGCCCGACCAGCGTGATGAAGATGACGCCGAAGGCGACGAACAGGATCATGTCGCGATAGGGAAAGCCTTCGCCGTCCGGGCAGCGCAAGCGGCAGCGCCAGCGCGGCGGCGAGCGACACGGCGCCGCGCACGCCGGTGAAGCGCAGACACGAACGTGACCCGCCAGGATGGCGCCGGATCCCGTTCACGCAATCGCTTGCTGAGGATGCGCGGCAGGTAGACTGCAGGATAAACCCAGGCAAAGCGGGCGATGATGACGATGGCGACGACGAGCGCGGTCGTGAACACGATCTCCTGGAGCGGAAACGCCTTGGATTTTTCGTAGACAGCAGTCGCATCTGGGATCCCGTAAGCAGGAACAGCATGCCCTCGATCAGAAAGATCACGAGGTCCCAGAAGAAGATGCCCTGCAGGCGGGTCGCCGACGGAGATCAGCAGCGGTCCGTTCCAGCTCATGTAGAGCCCGCAGGCGACGGTCGCGATCACGCCGGAGCCGCCGAGATGCTCGGGGATCCAGAAGGCGATGTAGGGGGTGATCAGCGACAGCGTGATCTCGATCTGCGGATCCCGCGCGCGATGTCGTGCGCGCAGGGAGAGCCAGCCGATTGCCAGCGCCGAACAGGATCTCGCAGACGACGATGGCCGCGAAGGTGCCGGTGGCCTTCGGCAGCGAGAACAGCCCGGTCGAAATGGCCGCGACCGCGAACCGGTAGAGGATCAACGCGGTGGCGTCGTTGGCAAGCCCTTCGCCCTCGAGCACGACGAGGATACGGCGCGGCATGCCCAGTTTGCGCGCAATTGCGAGCGGCGCCACCACGTCCGGCGGGGCAACGATCGCCCCCAGCAGGAAGCCGACGCTCCAGGGCAGTCCGATCAGGTAATGCGTCGCGGCGGCAACCGTGAACGCCGTGAAGATCACGCAGCCGACCGACGAGCAGGATGATCGGCCGCAGGTTGGATTTGAATTCGCGCCAGCTCATGGCGACGCTCGCCGAATAGATCAACGGCGGCAGCACCATCAGCAGCACCAGATCCGGCGGCAGTTCCACGGCCGGCATGCCCGGCACGAAGGCGAGCGCAATGCCGGCGAGCATCAGCAGGATGGCCGGCGCGATGTTGATCCGGCGCGCCAGCAGCGCGGTTCCTGCCAGCACGGCGAGCAGGATCATAAAGATCTGAAACTTGGCTTCCATGATCGCCCCCCTTCGCAGGGAAAAACCGCGGGGTCAATGCGCGAGCGCGCGTACTCACGGACGAACGGCGAAGCGGTTTCAGGCCGCCTCTGACAAATTTGTGAGCCTCTGCGGCCGAACCCGCCCGATCGATGCCCCGTACCAGCGAAGACCCTGCGTTGGCAGGCGAAGAGGCGGGAGCATTGCGATGAAACATATTGGTCAGCATGCCATTGTGATCGGCGCCAGCATGGGCGGTCTGTTGGCCGCGCGCGCGCTGTCGGATTTCTACGCCGTCGTCACCGTGCTGGAGCGCGATGCGTTTCCGCAGTCGGATATTCCGCGCAAGGGCGTGCCGCAGGGGCGCCATGCGCACGGCCTGCTGGCGCGCGGCCGCAACGTGATCGAGAATTTCTTTCCGGGCTGGACCGATGAGGTCGTCGCCAGCGGCGGTGTCAGGGGCGACATTGCCGGCGACGTGAGCTGGATCGGCCATGGTGTCACGATCAAATCGGCCCCGAGCGATCTGGTCGGATTGCTGGCCCCCCGCCCGGTGCTGGAAGGCCATGTGCGCCGCCGCCTGATGGCGTTGTCGAATGTGCGCGTGATCGAGAATTGCGCAGTGCAGGGGCTGATCGCCGAGGATGGCAAGACGACGATCAAGGGCGTGCGCGCCAGGATTGGCGACGGCGAGGAGCACCGCATCACGGCCGATCTCGTGGTCGATGCGTCCGGCCGCGGCTCGTCGAGCCCGGCCTGGCTCGAGAGCCTTGGTTTCGCCAAGCCGGAAGAAGAGCGGATCGAGATCGGGATCGGCTACACCACGCGCCACTATCGCCGCCGTCCAACCGATCTCGACGGCAAGCTCGCGGTCGTCGTCGCCGGCAGCGGGCCGAACTGGCGCAACGGCGTGGTCCTGTACCAGGCCGAGGATCGCTGGATCGTCTCGATCGGCGGCTATTTCGGCGACCATGCCCCCGACGACGACCAGTTGTTCGCCGCCTATGCCGGCTCGTTGCCGACATCTGACATCTACGACATCGTTGCCCATGCCGAGCCGCTCGGCGATTTCGTCCGCTATCGCTATCCGGCGAATCTTGAGGCGGCGCTACGAGCGGCTGGCGGAATTTCCAAAAGGCTATCTGGTGTTCGGCGACGCCTTGTGCAGCTTCAATCCGGTCTACGGCCAGGGCATGACGGTGGCGGCGCAGGAAGCGATGCTGTTGCGCGAATGCCTCGATGCCGGCGCGGCCGATCTGGCGCGGCGCTTCTTCGCGCGCGCCGCTGACGTGATCGATACGCCCTGGGACATCGCCGTCGGCAACGATTTGCGGCATCCGAAGGTCGAGGGACCGCGCCCGCCGAAGGTGCGCTTCATCAACTGGTATATCGGCAAGCTGCACATGGCCGCGCGTTACGACGCAAAGCTGGCGACCGCCTTTCTCGAGGTCGCCAATCTGGAGGCGCCGCCGACACGGCTGCTGCAACCGGCCGTCGTGATGCGCGTGATCCGGGGCAATCTTGGCCGCCGCAGCGGCGGCACGGAGACCGCACCGGCGGGCGCGCAAGCCTGAGTGGATATTACTCGCGCAGATCGTAGCGGTAGGATTTCGAGACGATCTTCCAGCCGTCGCTCAGTTTCATCGCCACCAGATAATCGGTGAAATAGCGCGGCGGCAACTGGCAGCGCACCTTGATGAAGGCGGTCTGATCGTCGGAGCGGTCGATCGTGACGATGAAATCCTCGCGCGGCTTGCCTTCGGCCTTGGCGGAGGGGCGCTTGCGCACGCGATCGAGCCAGTCCGGCACGGTCAGCACCTGCAACTCGCCCTTCTCCAGCCAGCGCAAATCGGCGGTGGTGTCGAAGATCGCGCCGAGCTTGTCGGCATCGCCCTCATACAGGCCATCGAAATAGTTCTTCACCACGGCTTCGACGGTCGATCGGTCAGTGACTCACGGCCTTCTCCCGGCAAACGAAAAATTGTTCGAGGTGAATTAAGCCATGAACCGGCTGGTTGCGCTATTGAGAAAAGGCGAACGCTCGCATCGCTGCGGAAGAATGCGCGTGTCCTGCGGGGCTGCCCTCAGGGCCGCGGCCTTGACCCGGGAACCCGGCCGGAAACGGCATCGGCGACGGCCGAACCTCGCGGCCCGCTCGCCTGACTAAGGATATGGCAAGGGCACAATTCACGTCTGCCGTGGATCGTGACTTAACTCACAAAGCCGGACTGTGGCTTCTGGTAGGCAGGCCGGTGTGGTAAAAAGTACAAGGCTCCGGAGGAGTCATGATGATGTCTGGATCGCTAAAATTGTGCCGATGGGCACTTGCAGCCGCCGCCTTCCTGCTGGTGAGCGGGCCGGCCTTTGCCGAAAAGCGCGTGGCGCTGGTGCTGGGCAATTCCGCCTACCAGAATGTCGCACCGCTGACCAATCCCGTTAACGACAGCGCCAGGATCGCGTCGACGCTGAAGGACGCCGGCTTCGACGTCGTCGATTCCCGCCGCGACCTGCCGGCGGCCGAGACCCGTCGCGCGCTGCGCGACTTCGCCGATCGCGCGCGCGATGCCGATATCGCGGTGGTCTATTACGCCGGCCACGGCATCGAGGTGGACGGCGCGAACTACCTGATTCCGGTCGACGCGCGGCTGGAACGCGACACCGACATCTATGACGAAGGCCTCTCGCTCGACCGCATCCTGATCGCGATCGAGCCGGCCAAGAAGCTGCGGCTGGTGATTCTCGACGCCTGCCGCGACAATCCGTTTTCCCGGACCATGAAGCGCACGGTCGCTTCGCGCGCGATCGGGCAGGGCCTGGCCAAGGTCGAGCCGACCAGCCCGAACGTCCTGATCGCCTATTCGGCCAAGGCCGGTTCCACCGCGGCCGATGGCGACGGCCAGAACAGCCCGTTCACGTCGGCGCTGTCGCACCATCTGACGAAGCCCGGGCTCGACGTGCGGCGCGCGTTCGGCTTCGTCCGCGACGAGGTGCTCAAGACCACGGGCAACAAGCAGGAACCCTTTGTGTATGGTTCGCTCGGCGGTGAAGACGTGCCGCTGGTGCCGGCCCGCCCGGCGCCCGCGGCGGCGGCCCCTGCGACGCCCGCCCTCAGCGCGCAGGCCGAAGCCCGCCGCGATTACGAACTCGCGCTGCAGATCGGCAACAAGAGCGCGCTCAACGCCTTCCTCGCGCAATATCCCGATGGCTTCTACGCCAGCCTTGCCAAGCTTCAGCTCGACAAGATCGCCGCCGAGGAAACGCGCGTCGCCGCGACCGAAAAGGCGCGGCTGGCCGAACAGGAGCGGGCACGGCTCGCCGCCGAGGGCGCCCAGAAGTCGCAACAGGCAAAGGCCGAAGCGGAAGCCAGAGCCGCCGAGCAGGCGCGCATCGCGGCTGAAAAGGCCAAGCAGGTGGCGCAGGATCAGGCGGCTGCGGCCGAACAGAAGCGCGTCGCCACCGAAAGCGCCGCCGCCGACAAGGCGTCCGCCCGGCCCCGGCCGACAAGGCGGTGAACGTTGCCGCCCTCGCCGCGGGACCGCCGCAGGCCGACGTCACCAAGTCGGTGCAGGCCGAACTGCGCCGCGTCGGCTGCCTGACCGGCAACGCCGACGGCAACTGGAACAACGCCTCGCAGCGGTCGCTGACGCAGTTCAACCGCTATGCCGGAACCAGGCTCGACACCAAGGTCGCCAGCGTCGATACGCTCGATACCATCAAGCTGAAGTCGTCACGGGTGTGCCCGCTGGTCTGCGAACACGGCTTCCAGGCCGATGGCGACCGCTGCACCAGGATCATCTGTGCCGAGGGCTCGTTCCTCAACGACGACAATGAATGCGAGAAGCGTCGCGCCAGGAAGCCGGTGGCAACGCGCGACAGGCCGGAATCACGGCGCGTTCCCGAAGCAAGGCAAGTTCCGGAAGCAACAAAGCGAGTTTACTATCACGCGTTCTCAAACACCGCGTGGTCGCGGGGCTGGGGTCCGAAGGCCAGCCGCTTACCGGCCATGAACGCGCGGTGGGTTGCAACTCGTACCAGTCCATCATGTCGGGAGTTTGCCCCATAAGCAACAGCGGCGTGATCGAAGACGGCCGAGGCGTCCGGCGGCCACTCTATGTTGACGGCAGCGGCAGCGAACTCCGGGGCCCGATTCAAGGCCGGGACGACAGGCGTCAGATCGCACTCCCGGCGATATTGACCATCAACGCGATCAGCGCGGTGTTGAACACGAACGAGATGATGCCGTGCACGGTCGCGGTGCGGCGGATGATCTTGTCGGTGATGCCGACGTCGGAAACCTGCGCGGTCATGCCGATCACGAACGAGAAGTAGACGAAGTCCCAGTAGTCCGCCTCGGCATGTGCGTCGCCGCTCGGAAACTGCAGGCCGCCGGGCTTTTTGTCGCGGTAGAATTCGTGCGCGTAGTGCAGCGAGAAGGCGGTATGAACGATCGCCCAGGACAGCACGATCGTCACGTGGCCAGGGTCAGCCCGGCCGGGTTGCCCTTCGAGGCGCCGAGCTCGATCACGATGGCGCGCGAGGCTCGCGAAGGCGCCGAGCGCGGTCAACAGCAGCAGCAGGAAACGCCCGTCGTCCTGCATCACCGCGCTGCGCCTGATATGGGCGACGTCACAGCGCAGCATCATGATATAGGCGAGCACGAGATACAGCGCGGTGAAGACGTCCCAGCCGACGACAAGCCGCGTCGGCAGCCGCAGGGTACCGGGCAGCAGCAGGAACGCGACGACGCCGACCGCGAGCGCGATGAAGGTGCGCGGCCTGCCGTAGACCACGCGGACCGGCAGCGGCAGATTGCGGAACCGAACAAGGTCCTTTTCGAATTCCTTGTTCATCCGCCGCCTTTGTCGCTGCTAGTTCTTGCGCTCCGCGACGAAGCGTGCGGCCGCCCGCAATACGTCGCCCTTTGCTCCGAAGATCGACAAGTGCTGAAATCGGCGCGCGCCAGCAGATCGCGCACGCGCTGCTTGGCGCCGTCGATGCCGAGCTGGGTAACAAAGGTGGTCTTGCCGAGCGCCGCATCGGCGCCGGCCGGCTTGCCGAGCGCTGCGGCGTCGCCCTCGACGTCGAGCAGGTCGTCGGCGATCTGGAACGCCTCGCCGAGCGCGCGGCCGTAATCGTCGAGCGCCTGGTATTCCTTCTCCGTGGACTGGCCGAGGATGGCACCGGCGATGCAGCCATAGCGCAACAGCGCGCCGGTCTTCATCTGCTGCAGCCGCGCCACGTCGACCGGTTCGCGGTCGCCGAACCGGCCTTCGCCCGCGAGGTCGAGGATCTGGCCGCCGACCATGCCGCCGATGCCGGAGGCGCGCGCCAGCGCCCGCGTCAGCAGCAGACGCACGGTGGCGTCCTTATGGATCTCGTCGCGGGTGACGATGTCGAATGCCAGCGTCAGCAGCCCGTCGCCGGCGAGGATCGCGGTGGCGTCGTCGGTCTGCTTGTGCAGCGTGGGGCGGCCACGGCGCAGGTCGCTGTTGTCCATCGCCGGCAGATCGTCATGGATCAGGGAATAGCAATGGATGCATTCCAGCGCGGCGCCGACCAGAAGGGCGGCCTCGCGCGGAACGCCGAACACGGCGGAACTTTCGACCACCAGAAACGGCCGCAGCCGCTTTCCGCCGCCGAGGCTGGAATAGCGCATCGCGTCCATCAGGCGCTTCGGCCGGGTGATCTCGTCGGGCAACAGCGTATCGGACAACAGCTTCGCCAGCAGGGCTTCGGTATCGTCCGCGGTCTGGTCCAGTCGCTTGGCAAAATCGGCAGTGGCGATCGTCATTAAGAATAGCTCCAGATCAATTTGGCCGGACAATCGTTGATGCCAAGGGCTTCGTCAATTCCATGACGGAGGTCACAAAAGCGCTGGAAAACGCACTAGATATCATGGAGATGTCACGTGGGTGGGGCCTATTGATCGCCCCGGGGGCCGGCTTGGGCCGAACCGGAAGCATCCAGTTTGCGCATTCTGCGAAATTTAGTGCTGATCCTGCTCGCGGTGCTGTTGCTGCCTTACCTGGTGACGCCGTTCTACCGGACCGGCCATCCGGTGTCGGCGCTGATGGCCTGGCGCTGGCTCACGGGCGCGCCGGTGTCGCGGCAATGGATCGATTTCAACGCGATTTCGCCCGCGTTGCCGCGCTCGGTGGTGGGCTCCGAGGACGCCAAATTCTGCAGCCATCGGGGCGTCGACTGGAGCGCGTTGCAGGACGCGATCGACGACGCGGAGGATGGCGAGCCTGCCCGCGGCGGCTCGACCATCACCCAGCAGGTGGCGAAAAACCTGTTCCTGTGGCCGGGCCGCAGCGTGGTCCGCAAGGCGCTGGAACTGCCGCTGGCGATGTGGATCGATTTCGTGCTGCCCAAGCAGCGGATCCTGGAAATCTATCTCAACATCGCCGAACTCGGCCCGTCCGGGCAGTTCGGGGCCGAGGCCGGCGCGATGTATGCGTTCGGCCGTTCGGCGGCCACGCTTTCGGCGCGCGAGGCCGCCTTGCTGGCGGCGATCCTGCCCAACCCCGTCAGGCGAAGCGCCCGCAACCCCGGCCCCGGGGTACGCCGCCTGGCCGGGACCTATATGGCGCGGGCGGGCGCAGTGCAGCGCTGCTGGAGCGAAAATCGTGCTTTTTGAGCCAATTTTCGGCCTCTTTAACCGCAAGCTGGCCTAGCTTTACGCCATCCCATCCTCTATAAGCGCGGCCTTATCGGCATCGCAGCCCGCGCGCGCAGCGCTGGGCCGTCCGGCTTCGGACGATGCCTCCGACAACACCCCTAGAGGACCGTTATGGCCGTTCCCAGAAGAAAAACATCGCCCTCGCGGCGTGGCATGCGCCGCTCGGCGGACGCACTGAAGAAGCCGACCTATGCCGAGGACAAGGATTCCGGCGAACTGCGCCGTCCGCACCACCTCGACCTCAAGACCGGCATGTATAAGGGCCGGCAGGTGCTGAAAAAGAAGGAATCCTGATCGGGTTCGGGAATAAGGCACGGCTTCGACTCGTGTCTGCCCGAATTTGGCCAACGAGTGGGCCAACGGTTCCATTGGGCGAAGCGCTGCTTCGCCCGGGGACATTCCGGTTATCCTGTGAAGGCGCGATACCCAATGGTCGGTTTTCCGCTGCTTCTGATTCCGCTCGCGATCTACAACATCATCGTCTTCCTGATGCCCGACGTGTCGTTCACCGATCCGTTGGTGAAGCTGACGTTGATGTCGGGGGCGGAATGGACGGTGACGCTGAGCGACGTGCTGCTGACGCTCGCCATCCTGCTGCTGCTTGCCGAAGTCATCAAGGGCGCGCGTCCCGGCGCGAAATATCTCACCGACCATCTGCTGTCGCTGATCGTGTTCGGCGCGGCGGCGGCCGAATTCGTGATGTGGCCGAAATTCGCTACCTCGACCTATTTCCTGATGACGGCACTATCGCTGGTGGATTTCGTCTCCGGCCTTGCCTTACGGACACGGCGCCGGCGTGCGGTCGCGGCGGCGCCTGCGCCACCGCCAAAAGCCGCCAAAAAGGTCGAGGCGCCGGCCGCCGAGCCCCACATCGATCCCGCGCCGGCAGCGCCATGCGCTGCGCCCTCGGCGGTACCGGCGGCAACATCTGTCGCCGAATCAGTGCTGCAGGATCACCCCGAACCGAAGCCGGCACAGCCCGCCATCACGCCCGAGGCGGCTTCGGTCGTGCCCGAGGCACCCGCGCCGAAAACGCCTTCCCTGGAAGCATCGTCACCGGAAACCTCGTCACCGGAGATCCCGTCACCGGGACTGCAGCCGGGCTCGGGTTCGCCGCCATCGCCGGACAAGCCTCAGCACTGATCTAGATGGTTTGCCGCGTCCTGAAGCCAAGGCCGCTGCGCCGGATCTGGCCGGCGCCATAGGCCATCTGCGCATCCGCAAGCGAAGCCCGCCGCAGGCGGCAGGTTTGCGGCGCCTGGTCGGCGGTCGCAATCAACTGAGCGACGAAGGTTGGATCGGGTCGCGGCGCTGCGTCTCGGCGACCAGCGGACGGACTGGGTTACCGGCACCAGCTCGGCACAGACCGGCTCGTCGAGGTTGACGAACTCGCCGTCCAAGATTTCGTCTGATCGATCGATATCCAGCATCGCACACCGTAACCTAAACTGTCACGTTTTGGGACGTAACGCCCCCACTGCGATCTGACCTCGCAAGACCTATGCCGCTTGCTTCCGTTCCGTTCCGGCCGGGTCCGGAAAGTCTGTGAAACATGGTTTCCGGATTATTTATCAACTTGACCTAGTCTGGCGCTGGAAAGAGCCACTATCCTCAAACGACGGGAATCACCAGTGTCCCGAATCGAGGCGTCCTGATGCTCCCTGTCCCGCAAGTCTCCAGCATCCTTGCCTCGCTAGGTCAGGCGGCCTTCCTCTGGGACCTGACGGCGGACACCATCGCCTGGAGCGACAATGCCGGCGCGGTCTTCACCGATATTCCGGCGGAGGCGCTGGGCAGCGGCGCCGGGTTCGCCAGGCTGATCGAGCCCTCCCAATCGGTCCGGACGGAGGCGCTCGCCCAATCGGGGCCGGCGCGGGGCGGTGAAGGCGTCGCCTACCGGATCGAATATGGCGTCCGGGCCGCGGCCTCCGCGCCCTTGATCTGGATCGAGGAGACCGGTTGCTGGTTTGCAGGGCCCGACGGCAAGCCGGTGCGCGCGCAGGGCATCGTCCGCGTCAACAACGAGCGCCACGCCCGTGACGAGCAGCTCATGCGGCTTTCGCGGCACGATCCGCTGACCGGTGAACTCAATCGCACACATCTCGTCGCCGCGCTGGCGGAAACGATCGAAGAAACCATGCGTTTGCGATCGTCCTCCGCCTTCATGGTGATCGGCATCGATCATCTGGCGCGCGTCAACGACGCCTTTGGCTTCGACGTGGCCGACGCCGTGATCGCCGAAGTCGGAAAACGCATCCGCGCCAAGCTGCGCGGCGGCGACGTGCTCGGCCGGTTCTCCGGCAACAAGTTCGGGCTGATCCTGAGGAACTGCACCGTCGACGACACCAATACCGCGGCCGAACGCTTTCTGGCAGGGATCCGCGACACGGTGATCCCGACCAAATCGGGCCCGGTCTCGGTGACGGGCTCGATCGGCGCGATCACCATCCCGCGCTACGCGCGCAATGCCGATGAAGCCGTCAACCGCGCCCAGGAAACGCTCGACGGCGCCAAACGCCGCCGCGCCGGATCGTTCGCGCTGTGGAAGCCGAATGTCGAACGCGACGCCCAGCGCCGCGTCAACATCCGCGTCACCGACGAGATCGTCACCGCGCTCAACGAGCGCCGCATCGTCGCGGCGTACGAGCCGGTGGTCGAAGCGCGCTCGCGGCAGCCGGCGTTCTACGAGTGCCTGGTGCGGATGGAGCAGGCGGACGGGCAGGCGCTGCTGGCGCCCGATATCGTCCCCGTCGCCGAGCGATTGGGGCTGATCCGGCTGGTCGACCACCGCGTGCTCGAACTCGCGGTCGCCGAACTTGCCGCGTCGCCGAACGTGCGGCTCAGCCTCAACATCTCGCCCGACACCACCATGGACCCGGATTGGTGGACCGGAATCGAATCGCTGATGCTGGCCTATCCCGGCGCCGGCGAGCGGCTGATCGTCGAAATCACCGAGACGGTCGCGATCCAGGATATCGACGATGTCCGCGGCTTCGTCACCCGCCTGAAGAATTTCGGCAGCCAGATCGCGATCGACGATTTCGGCGCCGGCTACACTTCATTTCGAAACTTGCGCAAGCTCGGCGTCGACATCGTGAAGATCGACGGCGCCTTCGTGCAGAACATCGCGCGCTCGGCGGACGATCGCGCCTTCGTGCAGACGCTGATCGATCTGGCGCGCCGGCTGCAGATCAAGACGGTGGCGGAATGGGTGCAGGACGAGGAAGCCGCCGTGATGCTGCGCGAATGGGGCTGCGATTACATCCAGGGCCGCCTGATCGGGCTGGCCTCGCCGGATCGGCCGTGGGCTGTGCAGACTGAGACGGTGTTGCCGGTGGCGGGCTGATCGCCGGCAAAACCACGGCGGGATCGGGCGCGCGTCAGGCCGGGGCGGGGCCGTCGGCCGCAGCAGGCACATCCTTCTGCACCTGGCCGTCAACCACGTGAATGCGGCGATGCATCTGCGCGGCGAGATTGAGGTCGTGAGTGACCGCGACCACGGTCTTGCCGTCCAGCGCCACCAGGTCGCGGAGAATGCCGAACACCTGCGCGGTCGAAACGGAATCGAGGCTCCCGGTCGGTTCGTCCGCGAGAATGACCGGCGGGTCGTTGGCGAGCGCTCTGGCGACCGCGACCCGTTGGCGCTGACCGCCGGATAGTTGATCCGGCGTCTTGTGGCGATGGTCGCCCAGTCCGAGCGAGTCCAGCAATTCCCCGGCGCGCGCCAGGATCGCCCGCGGGGACAGGCGACCCAACGCGCGCATCGGCAGCGCGACATTCTCGGTGATGCTGAATTCCGGAAGCAGGAAGTGGAACTGAAATACGAAGCCAAGCCGCGCGAGCCGCACCTTGGCCCGTTCGGTCTCCGTCATGGTGGTGGTAGAGCGTCCGTCGATCAAAACGTCGCCTTCGGTCGGCAGGTCGAGCAGTCCGAGCAGGTACAGCAGTGAAGACTTTCCGGAGCCGGACGGACCTGTGATGGCAATGAACTCCCGCGGCATGATGGTGAGGTTGATGTCCCGGACCAGCGTTACCGGCACCACGCCGCTGAGGATCTTGGTTACGCGCCGGGCTTCGATCAGAGGTGTGCTCATGTCGCTCCCCTGATGATGTCGACCGGATGAACGCGCGCCGCGGCGCGTGCCGGGAAGTAGCCAGCAACGAAACTCGACGCCAGAGCCACCGCGGTGGCGAGCAGGTAATGCTTTGTCGAATAGATAACCGGCAGATGATTGTTGTCGGAAAACGGCGTTATGAACTCAAGTGAGGCGATGCCGCGGGTAAGTAGATAACCGAAGATCCATCCGAGCGCCGCGCCGACGAGTCCGACCAGCAGCGCTTCGATGATGAATATCATCCGGATGGTCCGGTCCGGGAAGCCGAGCGATTTCAGGATGGCGATGTCGCGCGTCTTCTCATGGGTGATGGTGGAGATGATGTTATAGGTTCCGAAGCTCGCCACCAGAAGGATGGCGCCGACGATGGTGTACATCAGCACGTTCCGTACCGTGATGGCCGAGAGCAGATCCTCCTGGGCCTCCTGCCAGGAGATTGACCGATACCCGGTTTGTTCGCCGATACGTTCTCCGATCAGGCGCGCCTCCATCGGGTCGCGCGTGCGGACGCGGATTTCGTTGATGACGCCGGTCTGCTTTTCCAGAACCTGCGCGGTCTTCAGCAGGACATAGCCCGTGGTTTCGTCCGTCATGCGGAACCCGGAATGGAACGTGCCGACCACGGTGGCGCTCATGTTGGCGCCCTCGGCGGAGACGAGCGTGATGTTGGAATTGACGCGCGCGCCGATCTTGCTCGCCAGCCGGTCGCCGAGCAGGATCGCGTTAGACGCCCGATACAGCGAATGCAGTGATCCCTGCCGCATGTGAGCCGTCAGATTGGAGACGTCCGCCTCGGTGCGGGGATCGATGCCGATGATCGAGATGGTGAGGTTCCGGCCGGCGAAACGCAGCACGGCCTTTGATTGTACCGAAGGCGTCAGCGCACCGGGCACCCAGGTCTGCAGCGAGGCGATCGTGGCCATCGGGTTCTTGATGCCCGGGCGGCGCACCTCCGGTGTCAGGCCGTGGAATTCGGCCGCCGCGTAACGGATGTCGGCCGGTTGCCGGTTTGGCTCGCGCAGTTCGTCCGTCACGGAAATATGCGGCAGGGCGTTGACCAGAGTCCGGATGAAATCATCCTGCGAGCCTTCCATCAGGGCCGCCATCATGATGGAAAAACCGACCCCGGTCATGACGCCTGCAATCGCTACCAGGGTCTGGCGGGCGCGGTGACGGACGTGGGTCCAGGCAATGGTCAGGATCAAGTTCACGACAGCGGCTACTCCTTCGGCGTCACGCGGACCCGGGAGCCGTTCTTGATGTTGGCGGTCGCCGGTGCGGCGACCCATTCGCCCTCGTTCACGCCTTGCAGGATTTCAACGAAGCCGGTGCCGCGGATGCCGATCTCGACCTTGCGCAGCCGCGCGCGGCTGTCTTCGATCGTGAACAGGCCGTTGTTGACCACGGCGTTGGCCGGAACGAGAACGGCGTCAAGTTTTTCGCGGCTGATGATGTTGGCTTCGACGCTCATGCCGACCCGCAGCGGCGTATCGTCGGGCAGGCCGATTCTGACGCGAAACGTCTTCGATACGGGATCGCCGGCCGGCGTGATCTGCTTGACGGTGCCCGGCAGTATTTGACCCGCGAACGCGTCGGTACGCAGCAGCACCTTTTGGTCGACCTTGACCCGGGGAATGTCCTCCTCGTTGACGTCGGCGACGACCCATAGCGGCCGTTCCAGCCCGACGCGGTAAAGGATCGTGCCGGGCTCCACCATGTCGCCGACTTCACCGTCCTCCTTGAGAACGATCCCGTCCATCGGCGATACCAGCTTGAAATATTCGAGCCGCTGCGCCTGGGCCGCGATCTGCGCCTTGATGCGCGCCAGGTCGCTCTCGGCCTTCTGGAACGCCTGCGAGGTCGCCACGCCACGCGATAGCAGTTGCGACTGGCGGTCGAATTCGCGATGCTGAAACTCCTCCAGCGCATGCAGGTCGTTCAGCGTCGCCAGCGCTTCCTTGTCGTCAAGACGCGCAAGAAGATCGCCGCGTTTGACGGCCTTGCCCTCGCATCGGCAGCGCTCGATGATCCGGCCGCGAACCAGCGGCGTTGAACGCGACCATGTCTCGGGCTCGACCGAGCCGGTCGCGTAAACGATTTCGGCGGCCGCGCCACGCGTGACGCGCGCAACCGCAATCTCAGGTCCTCGCAGCAGCCACCATGAAATGGCGGCCGCCGCAGCCGCGATCAGGATCGCAACCGCAAGCGTCCACGAAAGTCGCCGGGTTTTTTCAGGTGGCAGCCCCATTGAGGCTGCGGTCGAGTCGATAGCCGCAACGCGCATGTCCATATAGACATTGTCATCGCGGCAGCGGCTTTCCTGCTTGATTCAGGTCAACGGGAGAGACAAATCTCTTTACAACCCCGGGGACCAAAGCCGCGGCGATTGTTGCACGGGGAATGGAAGAAGCCGGGCCGGCGCGGCGTCAGTTGATGCCGTAAGGGCGGCTACTCTTCCTTCTTCGGCTCTTTCGACATGCGCTCGAGGCGGTCCTGCATGTCCTTCATCTGGCGGCGAAGGTCGTCGATATTGGCTTCGTCAGGCGCCGGCTCCGGCGCCTTCTCAGGCTCGGTCGCGGCTGCGCCGGGGCGCGGCGGCACGAACGGCTTGAACATCGAGAACGTCTGCTGAAACAATTCCATGTTGCGGCGGACATGTTCCTCGAGCGGCGCAAACGGCGTGCCGCTGAACGTGTTGGTGAGCTGCTTGCGGAATTTTTCCTGCTCGCGCGTCAGCGTGTCGATCGACTGCTCCAGATATTTCGGCACCACCATCTGCATGCTGTCGCCGTAGAAGCGGATCAGCTGCCGCAGGAAAGTGGTCGGCAGCAAATTCTGGCCCGCCTTGTTTTCCTGTTCGAAAATGATCTGCGCCAGCACCGAGCGGGTGATGTCGTCGCCGGTCTTGGCGTCGTAGACGAGAAAATCCTCGCCGTCCTTCACCATCGCCGCGAGATCCTCGAGCGTCACATAGGTGCTGGTGCCGGTATTATACAGCCGCCGGTTGGCGTATTTCTTGATGGTCGTAGGTTGATCTGACTTTGCCATAAGCTCACACAATACACCGAGAGCGGGAACCCGACGGCATCGCCGACGGGCAGACGAGCAACGCAACGCAGCAAAGTAAGCATTTTCAATGCGGTTCGGCTACCGTTTTGTGCGGCACGGTTAATTCCAAGGCATGGACGCTGCTATGGAAACCCTCACCGGGATCAATTTGAATGCGCCGCGGCAGGAATTTGGGCCTTGGCCGATTGACATGGGTCAACGAGGTTAAGAGGATAAGGTGAGAGACAGGCATGCCGTCCGGCCGCCCGCCGTCAAAGCAACCTCAAGCCCAAGAAACCCCATAGGAGATGTCCATGTCAGACGATGTCGTCATCGTCAGCGCCGCCCGCACCCCGGTCGGCAGCTTCAACGGCGCGTTCGCCACCACCCCGGCGCATGACCTCGGCGCCATCGCCATCAAGGCCGCGCTGGAGCGGGCCGGCATCGAGCCGGGCCGCGTCTCCGAAGTCATCATGGGTCAGATCCTGACCGCAGCCCAGGGCCAGAACCCGGCCCGCCAGGCCTCGATCGCCGCCGGCATTCCGGTGGAAAGCCCGGCCTGGGGCGTTAACCAGCTCTGCGGAAGCGGCCTGCGCACGGTCGCGCTCGGCTATCAGGCGCTGCTCAACGGCGATTCCGAAATCGTGGTCGCCGGCGGCCAGGAATCCATGAGCATGGCCCCGCACGCGCAGTATCTGCGCGGCGGCATCAAGATGGGCCCGATCGAGTTGGTCGACACCATGATCAAGGACGGCCTGTGGGACGCCTTCAACGGCTACCACATGGGCAACACCGCCGAGAACGTCGCCCGGCAGTACCAGATCACCCGCGCGCAGCAGGACGAGTTCGCCGTTGCCTCGCAGAACAAGGCCGAGGCGGCGCAGAAGGCCGGCAAGTTCAAGGACGAGATCGTCCCCGTCACCATCAAGTCCCGCAAGGGCGACATCATCGTCAGATACCGACGAGTATCCGCGTCATGGCGCGACGATCGACGCGATGGCGAAGCTGAAGCCCGCCTTCGAGAAGGACGGCACCGTTACCGCCGGCAGCGCATCCGGCATCAATGACGGCGCCGCGCGCGGTGGTGCTGATGACCGCCAGGCAGGCCGCCAAGGAAGGCAAGAAGGTGCTCGGCCGCATCGTGTCGTGGGGCCAGGCCGGCGTCGATCCCAAGATCATGGGCACCGGGCCGATCCCGGCTTCGCGCGCCGCGCTGAAGAAGGCCGGCTGGAACATCGCCGACCTCGACCTGATCGAGGCCAACGAGGCATTCGCGGCGCAGGCCTGTGCGGTCAACAAGGACCTCGGCTGGGATACCGGCAAGGTCAACGTCAATGGCGGCGCGATCGCGATCGGCCACCCGGTCGGCGCGTCCGGCGCGCGCGTGCTGGTGACGCTGCTGCACGAGATGCAGAAGCGCGATGCCAAGAAGGGTCTCGCCACGCTGTGCATCGGCGGCGGCATGGGCATCGCCATGTGCATCGCACGCGACTGATCTAGAGGCAGAGTGACTGGTTGAATGATGAAAAGATCATCTGTCACCCGCAGCCCGAATTGCTAAAGATGAAATGCCCGGTCTCGCGCCGGGCATTTTCATCTCCGGAAGCGTTTTCAGGAACGCTTCCAACCTGCAGGCTGAGCTTCGTCAAAAGACCGGGACAATTCCGGCTTATAAAGAAGACCACCAAGGAGGACTACGACATGGCACGTGTTGCATTGGTAACGGGGGGTACGCGAGGCATTGGCGCGGCGATCAGCAAGTCGCTGAAGGCTGCGGGCTACAAGGTTGCGGCAAGCTACGCCGGCAATGACGCCGCCGCCGAGAAATTCAAATCCGAGACCGGCATCCCCGTCTACAAATGGGACGTCAGCTCGTTCGACGCCTGCGCCGCCGGCATCAAGCAGGTCGAGGCCGATCTCGGCCCGGTCGACGTGCTTGTCAACAATGCCGGCATCACCAAGGACGGCGCCTTCCACAAGATGACGCTCGAGCAGTGGAACGCGGTCATCAACACCAATCTCGGCTCGCTGTTCAACATGACGCGCCCGGTGATCGAAGGCATGCGCGCCCGCAAGTTCGGCCGCATCATCAACATCTCCTCGATCAACGGCCAGAAGGGCCAGTTCGGCCAGGTCAATTATTCGGCGGCCAAGGCCGGCGACATCGGCTTCACCAAGGCGCTCGCGCTGGAGAACGCCAAGGGCGGCATCACCGTGAACGCGATCTGCCCCGGCTACATCAACACCGAGATGGTGCAGGCGGTGCCGAAGGAAGTGCTCGAGAAGAGCATCCTGCCGCTGATCCCGGTCAACCGTCTCGGCGAGCCCGAGGAAATCGCCCGCGCGGTCGTGTTCCTCGCCGCCGATGAGGCCGGAGGCATCACCGGCTCGACGATGACGATCAATGGTGGGCAGTACATGGTGTGATGACAGTCGCGTCATTGCGTGAAGCCGTTGCGTGCAGCAGCGGCCCGTAAAAAGTCGTCATGCCCGGGCTTGTCCCGGGCATCCACGTCTTTACAACCAGCGGCGAGAAAGACGTGGATGGCCGGGACGAGCCCGGCCATGACGGAAAGTTTCGACTCATGACTCCCCGTACCGCCACGTTGATCGGACTGACCGCGATCCTGATGTGGTCGCTGCTGTCGGTCCTGACGGTCGCGACCGGGAAAATCCCCGCATTCCAGCTCGCCGCCATGACATTTGCGATCGGCGCGGCGGTAGCATTCGCAAGCTTCATGTTCCGGCCCTCAGCCTTCGGCGCATTGAAGCAGCCGCTGGTTGCTTGGGTCGTCGGCGTCGGTGGATTGTTCGGCTATCACGCGCTGTATTTCCTCGCGCTGCGCTTGCGCCGCCGGCGGAAGCTGGGCTGTTGAATTATCTCTGGCCGCTGCTGATCGTGCTGTTTTCGTCGCTTGCTGCCGGGTGAGCGGCTGGCGCCGCATCACATCATCGGCGCGCTGCTCGGGCTCGCCGGCACGGTTTTGCTGTTCGCCGGCAACGGCGCGGCGGTTTCGCGCCCGGCCAGATCCCGGGACTGGCCGCAGCCTTCGTCGCCGCCTTTGTGTGGGCGGCCTATTCGGTGATGTCGCGCAAGCTGAAGGCGGTGCCGACCGACGCGGTGGCCGGCTTCTGTCTCGCGACCGCGCTGCTCGCCGCGCTCGTGCATGGCATGGTCGAGACCACGGTGTGGCCGGAGACGGTAGGGCAGTGGCTTGCGATCATCGCACTCGGCGTAGGTCCCGTCGGGGCCGCGTTCTTTGTCTGGGACATCGGCATGAAGCGCGGCGATATCCGCGTGCTCGGCGCGGCGTCCTACGCGACGCCGTTGCTGTCGACGGCGTTTCTGATCCTCGCCGGCTTTGCGCAGCCGACCGCCACGATTGCGATTGCCGCGATCCTGATCGCCGGCGGCGGTTTGATCGCGGCGAAGGATATGGTGTGGAGAAAAAGTCCGTAGGATGGGTGGAGCGCAGCGATACCCATCATCATCTACCTGCACGGATGCAATTGATGGGTATCGCTGCGCTCCACCCATCCTACGAAGAGGGCTCCCAACCCTTCGGCGCCAGCTCGAATTTCGAAAACTCGAATCCCGGGCGCCACCGTGCAGCCGACCAAGGTCCAGTCGCCGTTGCTCTCGGCGGCCTGCCAGGCGTGCGGCGGCACGATCGCCTGCGGCGCTTCGCCGGCTGCGAGATCGGCGCCGAGCTTCACGCTGCGCTGCCCGTTAGCGTCAGCGATTTGCAGCGTCAGCGCTGCGCCCGCGTAATAATGCCAGACCTCGACGGCATCGATGCGATGCCAGTGCGAGCGTTCGCCGCGCGCCAGCAGGAAATAGATCGCGGTCGATCGCGAGCGACCGTCGGCGTCCACGCTCTGGTCGCGAAACGTCTCGCGATAATGCCCGCCTTCCGGATGCGGCTTCAGGTCGAGCCGCGCGATGACGTCGGCAGCTGCTTTCGGCAACGCCATCAGGACTTGTTCTTGCGTTCGCGCAATTCGCCGAATATTTCGGCCGCGCCGGCGCCCTTCATGTGCAGCTTCGCCGCCACCGACGGTTCGTCGGCGCGCAGGAAGACGTTGGTTTTCTTCTCCTCGCCCAGCAGCACCGGGATCGTCGGCTTGTTCTGCGCGCGCAGCCGCGTCACTTCTTCCGCGCGCGCCTTCAGCGCGGGGTTGTCGCCGTCGACGGTCAGCGCGAACTTGACGTTCGACGCGGTATATTCATGGCCGCAATAGAGTTTGAAATCGTCGGGCAGGGCGCGCAGCTTCAACAGCGAATCCCACATCATCGGATAGGTGCCCTCGAACACCCGACCGCAGCCGATCGAGAACAGCGTGTCGGCGGCGAATACCGCCTTTTCGGTATCGAACACGTAGGAGATGTGGTCGAGCGTATGGCCTGGCGTTTCCAGCACCCGCGCCAGCAGGCTACCCACCTTGATCACATCGCCATTGATGGCGCGCAGGTCGACATCGGCAATCTTGGTGGACTTGTCGTTGGGGGCAACGACCCGGCAATTATACTTCTGCTTCAGTTCGGCGACGCCGCCGACATGATCGTGATGGTGGTGGGTGACGAGAATATCCGTCAGCGTCCAGCCCTCGCGCTCCAGCGCCTTGATGATCGGGCCGGCTTCCGGCGCGTCGATCGATGCGGTGGCCTTGGTCGCGGGATCGTGGATCAAATAGCCGAAATTGTCGCTGAGGCAGGTGAAGGTACGAATTTCCGCGGCCATGGTCGCTCCGTGATTAAGACTTTCAGCCCCATTGGGTATCAAGAAATATGGCGTTAACGCTCACGCGGCAATGCCAATTTCGGCGCACCGTCGCCACACGCCCTGTGGTAGATTGTGCTCATGACCATCGACGTCATCGATCTCCGCGATTTCTATTCGCAGCGCCTCGGCATCGTGGCGCGGCAGTTGATCAACCGCGGCATCCGGGCGCGCTGGCCCGATGCGGCGGGGCAGCGCGTGCTCGGGCTCGGCTACCCGACGCCCTATCTCGGCCTGTTTCGCGAGGATTCCGAACGCTGCATCGCCTTCATGCCGGCGGCGCAGGGCGTCTTGAAATGGCCGACGGCGCGGCCGGCACTGGCGACCCTGATCGACGAATTCTCAATGCCGCTGCCGGACGCCGCGGTGGACCGGATCCTGCTGGTCCACGCGCTGGAAATGTCCGACGATCCGGAGCGCCTGCTTGCGCGAGGTGTGGCGGGTGCTGGCGCCGTCCGGGCGGTTGATTGCGGTGATCCCGAACCGGCGCGGCGTGTGGACGCGCACCGACGCGACGCCGTTCGGTCACGGCCGGCCCTATTCGCGCGCGCAGATCACGCAATTGCTGCGGCAGACCTGGTTCACGCCGGCGTCGTGGGGCGAGGCGCTGTTCCTGCCGCCGGTCGGCAATAGCTGGTTTTTGCGCTCGGCGATGGCGTGGGAGCGCGTTGGAGCCGCGCTGTCGCTGCCGTTCGCGGGCGTCCATATCGTGGAGGCGACCAAGCAGGTCTATCGCGCGATCCCCGCGGGCCGCGAACGCACGCGGTTGATTCCGTCGCTGGAGCCGGTGCTGGTGCCGTCGTCGACGGCGACAAGAGGCAAGTTGGGAGAATCGTAGGGTGGGCAAAGGCGCGTTAGCGCCGTGCCCACCATTTCATCTGTAACCGTTGCAAGAAAGTCGGTGGGCACGCTTACGCTTTGCCCACCCTACGAAATCGGTCGCTTACTCATTCCCCGGATTGAAATCTTCACTGGGCGCGGCAGGTGCGGCCATGCCCTCGGGACGCGGGCCATGCGGCCGGCGGCGGCGGCGCGGGAAACGATCGCCACCGCGGCCCTCTTCAAAGCCGCCGGGCGCGCCATTCACCTGCGGCTGCGGGCCGGTGATGAAGGAGGGCAGGCGATCGACACCACCGGTGTCGGCGATCACCGGCTGCGGCTGGGGTTGCGGCTGATATTGCGGCTGCGGACGATGCTCGCGTTCGCGATGATGTTCGCGCGGCTGCTGGTCGCGCTGGTGGTAGGGCTGACCGTCGCCGCGCTGCTCGCGCGGATTGTTGTCGCGGATGTAAGGCTGCTGCTGCTGCGGGACGAAGCCCGGCTCCTGGCCGAAATGCGAAAAGCTCTCGCCCTCGTCGTCGCCATCCTCCGCCGCCGGCTGCGTCTCGTTGTCGACGCGCGGCTGCGGCTGATTCTGCCGGAACTGCTCCTGCGCGGCTGCGATCAGGCGGAAATAATGTTCGGCGTGCTGGTAGTAGTTCTCGGCCGCGACCGGGTCGCCGGAAGAGCGCGCGTCACGCGCCAGCTGAACGTATTTCTCGGCGACGTGCGAGGCGGTGCCGCGGATCTTGATATCCGGGCCGTTCGATTCGAACACCCGGGTCATCGGGTTTTGACCGCGCCGGTTATTGTTGTTGCTGCTATTGTTGTTGTTGTTATTCCGGTTACGCATCCGCTTGTTGTTCTGACCGTTTCTCATGTCTCGCCTTTATTCCAGCCCTGAAGTTATGCAGTTGCCGTCGTAGCCTGATCCGACGCGGCGCGCGCTGAGGCGCACCGAATCACGATGCCGTTCAGATTCATGTCGTCGATTTCGCCAACCATCGCGTTCAGCAAAGACGCGTTCCCCAACCGGCGGCGTACATTCGCCCGCCGGACCAAATCATTCAGCGTGCCAAAACCAGCCTAGTCGTCTTGCGTGACGGCTTCGCGGAACCAGCTGTTGCGTAAGTCTTCAAGCGCAATATCAGGCTTTCGTTCGCTTTACGGTCGAGAGCAGCACAGCTCCAGCTATTGCGCTCAATTCGACCTGCTTCAGGAACCTTTCATCCGGCGGGCTCTCGTTTCGAGAACTCTGGCCTCACCCGCATCGTCTTGCGGGGCCAGCAACCCTGGACCGATGTTGTGGGCGGAACGTAGTCGCTCCCGGGGAATATTCCAAGGGGTTTTTTTGCGTTCCAAAGGGACTTTATCGGACTATTTTGTGGCCCGCGACGGCCCTCGGAATGCCCGCCAGATCGGCTTTTGGGGCGGTTGCAGGCGTTAACCCCGCGTTGGTCATAAAAGCTTCAATTGGGCCGCTTTGGCCTTGCCCGGCCTCCACGACAAGGGATCCGCCCGGCGCCAGAAGGCCAGCCGCCTGGGGAATCAGCGCGCGGTAGGCGTCCAGCCCGTCGGCGCCGCCGTCGAGCGCGGCCACGGGATCGTGATTCCGCACCTCCGCCGCCAGGCCGTCGATATCAGCCGTGCGGATATAGGGCGGGTTCGAAACGATCAGATCGAACGGGCCGGTTAGCCCGCTCGCATAATCGCAGGCGATGAACGTCGCACGTTTCGACAGGCCCGCGCGTGCCGCATTGGCGCCGGCGACGTGCAGCGCGGCTTGCGAAATGTCGGTCCCGAATCCTTGCGCCGCCGGCAACTCGGACAGCAGCGCGAGCAGGATTGCGCCGGAGCCGGTGCCGAGATCGGCGATGCGCAACGGACGATCGAGGCCTCCGCCGGCGCGCAGCAGTTCCAGCGCCAGTTCGACCACCGTTTCGGTATCCGGCCGCGGCACCAGCGTCGCGGACGAGAGTTGCAGCGGCAGCCCCCAAAACTCCTTCTCGCCGAGAATGCGGGCGACCGGTTCTCCCGCGAGGCGACGGCAAGCGAATTCCTCGAGGCGCGCCGATTCGTTCGGTGTGAGCTGGCGCTGCGCGGCCGATATCAAGCCGGTCAGGTCGAGGCCAAGGGCATGGCCCGTCAGAATCCGCGCATCGAGTTCGGCGGATTCGATGGCGGCGGATTTGAGCCTCGCTGCGAGCGCGCGCCGCGCGGCCTCGATGGTCGGTGCGGCGAAATCGTTCATGTGGCGTCCTGGCCACAATCTCCACACGTCGTCCCTGCGAACGCAGGGACCCATAGCCGCCGAATGTTCGTTGATGATGGGCGGTCTCGAACGCCGCCTCGCGCCACATCGAGAGGCCGCGGCGTATGGGTCCCCGCGTTCGCGGGGACGACAGCCGGGATGGTCCTCACGCCGCCGCACCTTGCGCAGCCAGTTGCGCGGCCTGATGCTCCGTCGTCAGCGCGTCGGTCAATTCGCCCAGCGCCTCGCCCGAAATCACCTGCGGCAATTTGTAGAGCGTCAGGTTGATGCGGTGGTCGGTGACGCGGCCTTGCGGGAAATTATAGGTGCGGATGCGCTCGCTTCGGTCGCCGGAGCCGACCTTCTCCTTGCGCTCGGCGGAGCGCGCCGCATCGACGCGCTGCTGCTCGGCGTCGTAGATGCGCGAGCGCAGGATGTTCATCGCGGAGGCGCGGTTTTTATGCTGCGAGCGGCTGTCCTGCATCATGACCACGATGCCGGTCGGGATGTGGGTGATCCGGATCGCCGATTCGGTCTTGTTGACGTGCTGGCCGCCGGCGCCCTGCGCGCGCATGGTCTCGATCCGCAGATCGTCGTTCTTGATGTCGACATCGACATCCTCGACCTCGGGCAGCACCGCCACCGTTGCCGCCGAAGTGTGAATGCGTCCCTGCGTCTCGGTGTCGGGCACGCGCTGCACGCGGTGCACGCCGGATTCGAATTTCAGTTTTGCAAACGCGCCGCGGCCCTGCACTTCGGCGACGATTTCCTTGTAGCCGCCCATGGTGCCTTCGGAGGCCGAGATCACCTCGACCTTCCAGCCCTGCAATGCGGCAAACCGCTCATACATCCGGAACAGGTCGCCGGCGAACAGCGAGGCTTCGTCGCCGCCGGTGCCGGCGCGGATTTCCAGCACGACGTTGCGGTCGTCCATGGCGTCCTTGGGCAGCAGCGCCACGCGAATCTTCTGCTCCAGTTCGGCTGTGTGCGCCTGCAGCGTTTCGAGCTCGGCTTCGGCCATGCTGCGCATTTCGGGATCGGTGGCGGAATCCGCCAGCAGCTGCTCGGCGCCCGCAATCTCGGCCCGCGCCGCGCGATAGGCCTTCACCGCGTCGATCAGCGGATTGAGCTCGGCGAGCTCGCGCGTGATCTGGACGTATTTTTCGGAATTCACCTGGCCCAGCAGTTCGGCCTCCAGCGAGGCGTGGTGGGCGAGCAGAATGTCGAGTTTGGCTTCGGGTAGCATGGCGTGATTCTCAAGGACCGAAAGGGAAGGCGGCGTTGTCGGGAAAGAGCCTCGCTACAACGACAGCCCCTCGGCTTCCGCGAATTCCGTCAGTTTCTTCCGGATCGAGACGCTGCCGGCCGGCGCATCGATCAGCGGCATGATCACGGCTTCGGCCTTCTTGGCGTCGAGGTCGAGGATCATCGCCTTCACCGGGCCGTGCCCGGTGGCGGACAGCGACAGCGAGCGGTAGCCGAGCGCGATCAGCGCCAGCGCGCCGAGCGGCTTTGAGGCCATCTCGCCGCACAGCGACGCCGTTTTCTTGGCCGCATCGGCCTTGCGCACGATGTCGCGCAGCGCACGCATGATCGGCGCCGACATGGTGTCGAACCGTTCGGAAACCTTGGCGTTGCCGCGGTCGACCGCAAACATGAACTGGAACAGGTCGTTCGATCCGACCGAAACGAAATCGACCTTCTTGAGAAGCTCATCGAGCTGATAGAGCAGCGCGGGCACCTCCACCATGGTGCCGACGTCGATCCGTTCCGGCAGCGCATGGCCGTGCTGGCGCAAGTATGTCAGCTCGCGCTCGACGATCGCCTTGGCCTGGTCGAATTCGGCGACATCGGAAATCATCGGGAACATGATCTTCAGCGCGCGGCCGCCGCCGGCCCGCAGCAGCGCGCGGATCTGGCCGCGCAAGAGGCCCGGCCGGTCCAGCCCGAGCCGGATCGCCCGCCAGCCGAGCGCGGGATTTTCCTCGACCACGGTCTCCATGTAGGGCAGCGCCTTGTCACCGCCGATATCGAGGGTGCGGAACGTCACGGGCTTGGAGCCGGCGGCATCGAGCACGGTGCGATAGAGCGCGAGCTGGTCGGAGCTGCGTGGCAGGCTCTGGCCAACCATGAACTGCAACTCGGTGCGGAACAGTCCGATGCCGGCGCAGCCGGTATCGTCAATATGCGGCAGGTCGATCACGAGGCCCGCATTGATCATCAGTTCGACCTTCTGGCCGTCCTTGGTGACGCAGGGCATGTCGCGCAGCGCGGCATACTGCGCCTGCCGCCGCGCACGAAACCGCACCCGCTCGGCATAGGCCAATTCGATCTCGGCCGAGGGGCGGATATAGATCGAGCCCGAAGTGCCGTCGACGATGATGGCGTCGCCGGGATCGGCGATGCCGGGCGCGTTCGGCACTTCGCCGACGGCGGGAATGCCGAGCGCGCGCGCCACGATCGAGACATGGGAGTTGGCGGTGCCTTCCTCCAGCACCAGCCCGCGCAGCCGCTTGCGGTCGTAATCGAGCAGCGCTGCGGGGCCCATCGCGCGGGCGATCAGGATGGCGTTCTCGGGAAGCTGCTCACGCGACGGCGCATGATCCTGTCCCACCAACTGCCGCATCAGGCGATGGCCGAGGTCTTCCAGATCGTGCAGGCGGTCGCGCAAATAGGGATCGGTCGAGCGCAGCATGCGCGCGCGGGTGTCGGACTGCACGCGCTCGACGGCCGCTTCGGCGGTGAGGCCGGTGGCGACCGCCTCGTGCAATTTGTGCGACCAGCCGTGGTCGTTGGCGAACATGCGGTAGGCTTCCAGCACGTCGCGGTGCTCGCCGCCCTCGGCGACGTCGCCGCGCTCCAGCATGCGGTCGAGATCGGCGCGCAGCTTGGTCAGCGCCGCGTCCAGTTTCTTGATTTCCTTCGGCAGGTCTTCGGCGATGTAGTTGGTGATGACGACGCGCGGCTCGTGCAGCACGACATGGCCGAGCGCGATGCCGTCGGAGAGGATCGCGCCGGTCTTGTGCAGGGAATGCCGCGCCGCCGGCTCCGCGCCGGGCTGTGCCAGCGCCGCCAGTTCGCCGGAGGCGATCATTTCCGCCAGCACCATGGCGGTGGTCTGCAGCGCCTCGACCTCTTCCTCGACATAGGTGCGCTTGGCGCGGTTCTGCACCACCAGCACGCCGAGCGTGTTGCCGGCCCTCAGGATCGGCACGCCCAGGAACGAATGGTAGATTTCTTCGCCGGTTTCGGGCCGGAACGAGAACGCCGGGTGGCTTTGCGCATCCGAGAGGTTGAGCGGGCTCGCCTCGCTGGACACCAGGCCGACCAGGCCCTCATGCGCGTTGAGCACCGTTCGGTGGACGGCGTCGCGGTTCAAACCTTCGGTGGCATAAAGTTCGAGCGTGTTATCGATGCGCAGCACGTAGCAGGAGCAGACCTCGGCCACCATGTTGGCCGCGATCAGCACCACGATCTTGTCCAGGCGCTCCTGCGCCGAGACCTGCTCCGCCATGGTTTCGCGGAGCCGTCTCAACAAGACGCGGGGGCCTCCCGACGCGCTCCGCATGTGCTGGTATCCTCCCCGCGAATCCAGACCGCCGGGTGGCCGGCGGCTGGCGTGAAACGCATGAACAACTACAATTTTATTCATTCGGCGCGGCCGCAGGCACCTGATCCCGGCCGAATCGGGATCGCCAAAACCGTGGCGCAGTTTGCGGCAACCCACCTCACAGGCCGTATAGCCAATCGAGGCTTGTTTTGCCAAGCAAAACGCCTGCCAGAACCAATAACGTGTGTGTCAGAGCCGATGCTGCGCCAGCGAAGCGCATGATCTGCCAGAACGCCGCCGGTCTGGCGATCAGGCCATGCGCCAAATTTGAGAGAAAATCGTTCTAAGTCCGGTCGAGCCCGTAGAGCGTGTGCAGCGTGCGCACCGCAAGCTCGGTGTAGGCGGCGTCGATCAGCACCGAAAACTTGATCTCGGAGGTGGTAATGGCGCGGATGTTGATATTGCGCTCGGACAGCGCCTTGAACGCCATTGCCGCGACGCCGGCATGGCTGCGCATGCCGCTGCCGATCACCGAGACCTTGGACACGTCGGTGGCGCTGTCGAGCCTGATGTAGCCGATCTTGCCCTTCGAGGACGTGATGGTGTCGCGGGCGCGGTTATAGTCTGAGGCCGGGACGGTGAAGGTGAGGTCGGTGGTCTTGCCGTCCTCGGAGACGTTCTGGACGATCATATCGACATTGATGTTGGCGTCCGCCAGCGGCCCGAAGATCGCGGCGGCCACGCCGGGCTTGTCCTCGATCTGGCGCAGCGAAATCTGGGCTTCGTCCTTGGAGAAGGCGATGCCGGTGACGACGTGGCTTTCCATGATTTCCTCCTCGCTGCAGATCAGCGTGCCCGGCGGCGTGCCGTGCGGGTCGATATCCTCGGGCTTGTCGAAGCTGGAACGGACGAACACGGGCATGTTGTGCACCATGCCGAGTTCCACCGAGCGCACCTGCAGGACCTTGGCGCCCAGCGAGGCCAGTTCCAGCATGTCCTCGAAGGCGATCTTGTCCAGCCGCCGCGCCTTGGGAACCACCCGCGGGTCTGTCGTGTAGACGCCGTCCACGTCGGTATAGATGTCGCAGCGGTCGGCGCGAATCGCGGCCGCAATCGCCACCGCCGAGGTGTCCGAGCCGCCGCGCCCGAGCGTGGTGATTCGGTTGGTCTGCGGATTGATGCCCTGGAAGCCGGCAATGACGGCGACTTCCTTGCGATCGGCGAAACGGTTGATGATCTCGGTGCCGTCGATTTCGAGAATCCGCGCCGAGGCGTGGGCGTCGGAGGTCAGAATCGGGATCTGCCAGCCCTGCCAGGAGCGGGCCTGGATGCCGATGCCCTGCAGCACGATCGCGAGCAGGCCCGAGGTCACCTGTTCGCCGGATGCCACCACGGCGTCATATTCGCGTGCATCATGCAGCGGCGAGGCGTCGCGGCACCAGTCCACGAGCTCGTTGGTCTTGCCGGACATGGCCGATACGACGACGGCGACATCGTGTCCGGCATCGACCTCGCGCTTGACGTGACGCGCGACGTTGCGGATTCGGTCGATATTGGCGACGGACGTGCCGCCGAATTTCATCACGAGGCGGCCCATGACGACGCGTGCATTCCCTGTGAGGATAAGTAAGGTGACCCGCGCGGAAAGTGGAGCGCCCGGGCCGAAAGCGGCGTATACATAGCGGCGCGGTCCGGAGCAAGCAACCAGCTTCGTTTTCGGCGCAAAAATGACGCAAATGACTGTAGTAGCGGGTTAATTCAAGGCAGGCGTATGGGCCGGTATATCGACGACATCCTGCAACCTGGCGAGAAGGTGCTGTATTCGACCAACGCGCACTGGATATTTTTCCTGCCGGCGATCATCGGCTGGATTCTAGTGGGCGTATTCCTCGTGCTCTCGGGCATGGTGCCGGCGGGCCCGCCCGTACTGATCTGCCTGTCGCTGGCGGCGATTTCAGCCGTCGCTGCGTTGTACAAGACGGTAACCGCCTGGTTCCATCGCTGGACGACCGAGACCGACGTCACCAATTTCCGCGTCGTCCACAAGACCGGCTTTATTAAACGGCAGACGTTCGAGATGAGTGTCGACAAGGTCGAGAGCGTTGACGTCGACCAGAGCATCCTCGGTCGCATCCTCAACTACGGCGACGTAACGGTCTTGGGGGTCGGCGAGGGTGGAAAAACCCTCGATATGATCGCTTCGCCACTGTCGTTTCGCAATGCCATCACCGCACGACCGGCCGGTACGTAAATCATGGCTATGCAGCAGAATTCACCCGCTGGTCTTTCCACCGGCAGCTCGGTCGACCCGGCCGAAGTCGCGAAATTCTCGAAGCTGTCGGACGAGTGGTGGGACCCCAAGGGCAAGATGGCCCCGCTGCACAAGATCAATCCGCTGCGGCTCGCCTATATCCGCGACGCCGCCTGCCGCAAGTTCGATCGCAACGCGCGGAGCCTGAGTTGCCTGTCGGGCCTGCGCATTCTCGATATCGGTTGCGGCGCGGGCCTGTTGTGCGAGCCGTTCACGCGGCTCGGCGCGCAGGTGATCGGGATCGATCCGTCCGCGACCAACATCGCCGCCGCCAGATTGCATGCCGACAAGGGGCATCTGTCGATCGACTATCGCTGCACCACCGTCGAGGAGATGGATGTGCGCGAGCGCTTCGACGTCGTGCTGGCGATGGAAGTGATCGAGCATGTCACCGATGTCGGCGCGTTCCTCGCCCGCTGCGCGGCCATGGTCAAGCCGGGCGGGTTGTTAGTGGTCTCGACGCTGAACCGCAACTGGAAGAGCTTTGCGCTCGCGATCGTCGGCGCGGAATACGTGCTGCGCTGGCTGCCGCGCGGCACCCACCAGTGGGACAAGTTCGTCACGCCCGACGAACTCGCGCAACATCTCGCCAACAACAAGCTCACCATCACCGAACAGGCCGGCGTGGTCTATAACCCGCTCGCCGACCGATGGAGCATCTCGTCCGACATGGATGTGAATTACATGGTGGTGGCGGAGGGGGCGTAGTGATCGCCCGACGCGTCTAAGCCACGTAACCGGTGTCGTCCCTGCGAACGCACTGCGTTCGCAGGGACGACGATGAGAATTTCTGGTGCTTACATCGCAATCCTGTCATGACGCCGGTTCTGTTGACCTGACGCATCCCGCCCGGCACGGTGTGGCAGCTTCCTGCCGGTCCTCCCCATGTTCACCGTCGCCTCGCTCTGGATTCCCTTCACCATCATCGCTGCGCTGGGCCAGGTCGCCCGCAATGCGATGCAGCGATCGTTGACGGGACCGCTTGGGACCTGGGGCGCGACCAATATCCGCTTCCTGTTCGGCTTTCCGTTCTCGATCATCTTCTTTGTCGGTCGTGGTCGCGGTGACCGGTGACAGCGTTCCGTGGCCGACGGCGGCCTTCTGGCCGTGGCTGCTGCTCGGCGCGCTCAGCCAGATCGTCGCGACGGGCTTGATGCTGCTGGCGATGAACGACCGCTCGTTCGTGGTGACCACGGCGTATCTGAAGACCGAAGCGATCCAGACCGCGATCTTCGGCTTCATCTTTCTCGGCGATCATTTGACCGTGCTGAAAGTGATCGCGATCATGATCGCGACCGTCGGCGTGGTCATCACGGCGCTGCGGCCGGGCGGCGAAAAAGGCTTTGCCGAGTTGAAGCCGACCATCATCGGCCTGGTCGCCGCCGCCTGCTTCGCGCTTTCGGCGATCGGCTTTCGCGGCGCCATCATCACGGTACCCGGCGTCTCCTTCGTCACCGCGGCGTCCTACACGCTGGTGTTCGGCCTGTTCGTGCAGACGCTGGTGCTGACGATCTATCTGTTCGCCCGTGCGCCCGATGTGCTCAAGAAGATCTTCGGATTGTGGAAGCCCTCGATGCTGGCGGGCTTCATGGGCGCGTTCGCCTCGCAATTCTGGTTCCTGGCATTCGCGCTGACGGCGGCCGCCAATGTGCGCACGCTGGCGCTGGTCGAGGTGCTGTTCGCGCAGGCCGTGTCGTATTATTCGTTCAAGCAGCCATTATCGGCGCGTGAACTGTCCGGCATCGTGCTGATCGTAGCGGGCGTTGCGCTGCTGGTGGCGGCTTGATGCGGGAATCGTAGGGTGGGCAAAGGCGCGCTCGCGTGCCCACCATCTTCAGCGACAGGTATCATTGTTGAGACGCGGTGGGCACGCTGCGCTTTGCCCACCCTACGACAGCATGTCCCGCATCAATTCCGGTCGTCCGGCAGCACCGGCAGCGGGGAGACCTCGACGCCTTCGTCGATCAGCGCGCGGGCTTCGTCGGGTGAGGCCTCGCCGTAGATCGGGCGATGCTCGATATCGCCGTAATGCATCTTGCGCGCTTCGTTGGGGAAGCGTTCGCCGACATTGTCGGCATTCTTGACGATGTGATCGCGCAATTCCTTGATCTTGGCGCGCAGCTCGCGCTCCTGCGCCATCAGCAGCGGCGTCGATTCCGATGACGCCGTTACTTCCGCAGGTGCTACCGGCGCGGGCGGACCGGCCTCGCGGCCCTTCTTGCTCACGATCTGCGGAGCCATGATGGCGCGCTCGACCTTCACCGAGCCGCAGGCAGGGCAGCTCACCAGCTTGCGCTTCTCCTGGCTTTCATAGGCCGCGGAGCTTTGAAACCAGCTTTCGAACGCGTGGCCCTTCTCGCAGCGAAGGTTGTAGCGGATCATGCCGAGCCCCGGACGAGGTGCAGATGCTCGGGCCCTGCCTTGGGATCGGCGATGCCGAAGCGCCGTCCATGCTGCAGCGACGGCACGGTTTTACGCGCAGTCTCGACCTTTGAGGTGTCGATCTCGGCAAGGAACACGCCGGGCTCGACGCCGCCCTCGGCGAGAATCTCGCCCCAGGGGGCGATGATCAGCGAATGGCCGTAGGTCTCGCGCTTGTTCTCATGCATGCCGCATTGCGCCGCCGCGAAGACGAAGCAACCGGTCTCGATCGCGCGGGCGCGCAGCAGCGTGTGCCAATGCGCCTCGCCGGTCTTTCGCGTGAAGGCCGACGGCACGGTAAGGAACGACGCGCCGGCTTCGGCCAAGGCGCGATACAGCGCCGGAAACCGCACGTCGTAGCAGATCGTCAGCCCGATGCGGCCCCACGGCAGATCGGAAATCACCGCGGTCTCGCCGGGCTGGTAATTGGCGGACTCGCGATAGCTCTCGCCGCCGGGCAGATCGATGTCGAACATATGGATCTTGTCGTAGCTGGCCAGCACCATGCCGTCGGGGCCGATCAGGAACGAGCGGTTGACGGCCTTCTCGGGTGAAAAACGCAACGCCAGCGAGCCGATGTGGAGATGGATTTTCAGTTCCTTCGGCGAGCTCGCGATAGGCTTTCAGCGAGAGGTCGTCTTCCTCGGACGCGAGATGCTCGAACAGCGCCTTGCGGTTCAGTTGCATCATGTTGCTCACCTCGGGGGTGAGCACGTAGTCCGCGCCTTGCGCGGCCGCCTCGCGGATCAGTTTGGTGCCTTGCTCAAGGCTCGGCTCGGGCAACAATCCGGTGCGCATCTGCACCATGGCGGCCGTAGAAGGTGGAGCCAGCGCTCATGAGGAAGCCTTTTCTCCCGCCAAGCAGGCCATCGAGCTTGCCCGCGCGGTCCAGCGCGTAAAGCTCGTCACAGCCGCCGACATGGGTTGTGCCGATGAAGATCTGGGGAAAGGTCGAGCCGTGGCCGGCGCGATCGTACATCTGCTCGCGATAGGCCGGGTCGGTCGCCACGTTCAATTCGGTGAACGCGGCGTTCTTGCGCGTCAGCAACGATTTGGCGGCGGTGCAATAGCCGCAGCCCGGGCGGGTGTAGATTTCAATGGCAGTCATGGCGCGCTCTGATTTGGCAAGTCCTTGAACTATATGGGAGCCCGGTGCCTGTCCACAACCCGCGCGAATACCAGCACATCGACCTGCGCGGCCTTGGCGCGCAGCAGCGCCCGGGCGCAGGCGTCCGTCGTGGCGCCCGAGGTGAGGACATCGTCGATCAGGACGATGCGACGGCCCTGGATATCAGCCATGCGCTCGGAAGCGACCTTGAAGGCGCCCTGGACATTGGCGGCGCGCTGCGGCCGGGACAGCCCGATCTGCTGCTCGGTCGGGCGGATGCGCCGGAGCGCCTCGGAGACCAACTTTACGCCGCTTTGGCGCGAAATCACCCGCGCCAGCGCACCGGACTGGTTGTAGCGGCGGCTCCAGCCACGCCGCCAGTGCAGCGGAACCGGCACCAGCACATCGGCGTCTGCGAGCAATTCCTGGCCGGCGCGGGCCATCCAGCGGCCCATCGCGGGCGCCAGATCGGTGCGGTCCTGGTATTTCAGCGAATGAACCAGCGTGCGGGCGACGTCGTCATAGCGCACCGCGGCGCGGGCGCGCTGGTAGGCGGGTGGGCTGGCAATTGCCTCCATCGACAGCAATTCCGGACCGGGATCATAGACAAAGGGAATGCCGAGCCGCGGGCAGAACGGCGGCGCGATGAACGACAGTTTGGCCCAGCACGCCGCGCAGACGCCCTCGCCATCGACCGGCTCGCGGCAGGAAACGCACAGCGTCGGCAGCGCGATGTCGAGCGCGAGACGCGGCAGATGCGCGAACGCGTCGCGGCAGGCGCTCAAGCGCGCCACGCAGATGGCTGGTGATGGAGCGTGGTGGTGATGCCTCGGCGTCCATGGGGCGAGGCTAGCGCTGCTGGGCAGCGTGCTCAAGCGCAGGATTGCCAGAGACAGGGCAGCCAGCGTACCAACCGGCATGGCTTCGAACCCGACTGCCGCACCCATCCTGTTCGACCGCGCACTGTTGCGCGCGCGGATGGAGCGCGCGCGGCGTGGCGGACCGGCGACGTTCCTGCTCGATCGCGTCAGGGAGGATTTTGAAGAACGGCTGCAGGCGGTAACGCGGAATTTTGCCGATGTTGCCGATATCTGGACGCCGGGCGAATTGCTGCAAAAGCCTGTCGCTGATCGCTTCCAGTCGATTACCCGCATCGATCCCGATCAATCGGAAGCGCTTCCATTGCAACCGGCGATCGCTCGACCTCGCCGTCTCGGCGCTCGCATTCCAGTTCGTCAACGATCTCCCGGGCGTGCTGGCGCAGATCCGCCGCGCGCTCAGACCCGACGGGTTGTTGCTGGCGGCGATGATCGGCGGCGATACGCTGACGGAGCTCAGGCAATCCTTTGCCGCGGCGGAAGCCGAATGCGAGGGTGGGGTATCGCCGCGCGTCGCGCCGTTCGCGGATCTGCGCGATATCGGCGCGCTGCTGCAACGCGCGGGGCTGGCGCTGCCGGTCACCGACGTCGATCGCGTCGTGGTGCGCTACGACAGCGCGTTTGCGCTGATGGCCGATCTCAGGCGGATGGGCGCGACCAATATCTTGATCGAGCGGCGGCGCACGCCGACCCGCCGCGCCACCATGTTGCGGATGGCGCAGATTTACGGCGAACGTTTTGCCGACGCGGACGGCCGCATCCGCGCGACCTTCGATGTGATCTGGCTGTCCGGCTGGGCGCCGCATGAGAGCCAGCAGAAGCCGTTGAAGCCGGGCTCGGCGAAAGCGAGTTTGGAGGCGGCGGTGAAGGGGAAGAAGACTTGATGCCTGACCTCATGGTGAGGAGCGCCGCAGGCGCGTCTCGAACCATGAAGCCGGGCTGCGGCCATCCTTCGAGACGGCGCTTTCGCGCCTCCTCAGGATGAGGTTGGAGACATCACATCAACAAATCAATCAGATGCGGGATCAGCGGAATGTCCGCGGGCGGCATCGGGTAGTCGCGCAGCTTGTTGGCGCGGACCCAGGCCAGTTGCTGGCCCTCGCGCGCGATCGCCAGGCCTTCCCAGCGCCGGCAGATGTACAGCGGCATCAGCAGATGAAAGCTGTCATAGGCGTAGCTCGCAAAGGTCAGCGGCGCCAGGCACGGCTCGCTGACGTCGATGCCGATCTCTTCATGCAGTTCGCGGATCAGCGTCTGCTCCGGCCGTTCGCCGGGCTCGACCTTGCCGCCGGGAAATTCCCACAGGCCGGCGAGCGCCTTGCCTTCCGGGCGCTGCGCGATCAGCACGCGCTTGTCGGCATCGACCAGGGCGCAGGCGACGACGAGGGTGAGCTTGATGTCAGCCATGCGCCGCGCTCTCGCTTACGACCGGTAGTCGCCGTTGATCGCGACATATTCCTTGGTGAGGTCGCAGGTCAGCACGCGGTCGCGGCCCTTGCCGAGGCCAAGCTGACCTTGATCTGGATCTTCGGATTTTTCATCACCTCGGAAACCTCGGCCTCGTTGTAGGACGGATCGCGCGCGCCGCTCTTGGCGACGCGGATGCCGTTGAACGAGATCGAAAGCTTGTCGCGGTTGGCGGGCTCGCCGGCCTTGCCGACCGCCATCACCACGCGGCCCCAATTGGCGTCCTCGCCGGCGATCGCCGTCTTCACCAGCGGCGAATTCGCGATCGACATCGCGATTTTGCGCGCCGAGGTCTTGGTGGTCGCGCCTTCGACGATCACCTCGACCAGCTTGCGCGCGCCTTCGCCGTCGCGGGCCACCTGCTCGGCGAGGTCGGCCAGCACGCCGTGGAAGGCCTTGGCAAAAGCCTTCAGCCTGGGATCGCTGGCGCGGCTGATCTTCGGCGCGCCGTTGGCGGCGGCCGCGCCGGTGGCGAAGGCCAACAGCGTATCCGATGTCGAGGTGTCGCTGTCGATGGTGACGGCGTTGAAGGTATCATCGACGCCGCTCTTGAGCAGCGACTGCAGCACGGAAGACGACAGCGGCGCGTCGGTGAACACAAAGGACAGCATGGTCGCCATGTCGGGCATGATCATGCCGGCGCCCTTGGCCATGCCGTTGATGGTGACCTTGGCCTTGCCGAGCTTGACGGTGGCGGTCGCGACCTTCGGGAAGGTATCGGTGGTCATGATCGCCTTCGCCGCGTCCATCCAGTGGTCGGGCGTGGCGGCCTCCGTCAGCGTCGCCAGCACGCCGTCGAATTTGGTGGCGTCGAGCGGCTCGCCGATCACGCCGGTGGAGGCGAGGAACACGTCGCAGGTGGTGCAGCCGACCGCCTTCGCCGCGGTTTGCGCGGTCAGCGCCGTCGACTGCTTGCCGGTCTTGCCGGTGAACGCGTTGGCGTTGCCGGAATTCACCACCAGCGCGCGGGCTTGTCCGCGGCCGAGCTTGGCGCGGCACCATTCGACGGGCGCGGACGGGCATTTCGATTTGGTGAAGACGCCGGCGACCGTGGTGCCCTTGTCCATGACGGCGAGCAGCACGTCGGTACGGCCCTTGTAGCGGATGCCGGCGGCGGCGGTCGCGAGCTTGACGCCCGCAATCGCGGGCATCTCGGGGACATCGGTCGGGGCGAGGGGGGAGACGGCAGTGGACATGCGAGCACCTGTTCGGCCAGATCAAACTATAGCCGGACCAGCCCCGGCCATCGACGTCTTCAGGGCCTGTCAACGAACCCCAGACATGGAATGGCCGGGCGCTTCGGCCCGGCCATGACGATGGTCAATACTATCGGTCTGGAAGAAGTGACAGCGATTTTTTACTTCTTCGCCGGCGGCGCCATCTTGGAATCCGCGGGCTTCGGGGCGTCGGTCTTGGCGGCTTCCGCCGGCTTGTCCATGCGCTCGACCTTGGCGGCTTCGCGCAGCTTGGCGACGTATTCGGCCTGGGCCTTGCGCGTCACATAGGTCTCGATCTGGGCCTTGACCTGCTCGAAGTCGGGCGCCTTGCGGGCGCGCTTTTCCTCGACCTTGATGATGTGCCAGCCGAATTGCGACTTGACGGGGTCGGAGATCTTGCCGGGTTCGAGCGTGAAGGCGACGGCGGAGAATTCCGGCACCATCTGTTCCTTGGTGAAGAAGCCGAGATCGCCGCCATCGGAGGCGCCGGGGTCCTTGGACTTCTTCTTCGCCAGTTCGGCGAAGTCGCCGCCCTTCTTCAGCTCTTCGGCGATCGCCTTGGCCTCGTCCTCGGTCTCGACCAGGATGTGCCGGGCGTGGACTTCCATTTCGCCGGTGATCTGCTTGGAGGCCTCCTCATAGACCTTCTTCATGGCCTCGTCGGTGGTCGCAGCCTTGCCCTCGGTGGCGAGCAGGCTGTCCATCAGCAGGCGGCTGCGGGTGAAGGCCAGGCGCCGCTTGAAGTCTTCGGAATTCTCGACCTTCTTGTCCTCGGCGGCCTTGGCGACGATTTTCAGGTCGATCAGGAAGGCCAGCACGTTGTCCTTCTTGGTCGCCGGGTCCATCTGCGCGAGGCTGGGGCCGAGTTCCTCTTCCGCGAGGGCGACGTCGCTCTGGCGGATCTCGACACCGTTGACCTTGGCGAGAACGGGGTTGTCCTGGGCACGAACCGGCAGGCCGGCGGCCAAAATCGCAGCCAGACAGGCCGTTGCGGCCAGGGAGGCGAGGCCGAAGCGCAGGCCGGTTTTCGTTTCCGGGAACGAGGTGGTCATGGAAAATCCTTGTCTTGAAGAAGGGGGCGGCAAAGGCGGCGGGACACTCGCCCAATCATACGGCCTTGGCAACGCGAAAAGTCTGTCAAAATGATGAATTCCTTGACAGATGGACCCACGTTGACAAGGCCCCGACCCAGCCATATCTGTGCCGGAACCTCCAGCGGCGATAGCGCTTATTTTGCTGCGTTTTTTGCCGTTGAACCTTGGATTGCTTAATTCCCACTCATTAGGCGGATGATGCCCCGGAACGGGTATTTGCCGCGATGCGTCACGGTGAGTTGATAGGCAACTTGGTGGACCACGTCACGGCTCGCAACGCAAGTAACGGCAAAGGCAGGAATTGGCATGATCGGCGCGCTCGCCCGCAAGTTTTTCGGCTCCGCCAACGACCGGCGGGTGAAGGGATATCAGTCCCGCGTCAACGCCATCAACGCGCTCGAGCCCGAGCTCGCCGCGCTGTCCGACGAGGCGCTGAAAGCCCGCACCGCCGAATTCCGCCAGCAGCTCGCCGACGGCAAGACGCTCGACGACATCCTGGTTCCGGCCTTCGCCACCGTGCGCGAGGCCGCCAAGCGCACCCTCGGCCAGCGCCATTTCGACGTCCAGCTGATCGGCGGCATGGTGCTGCATGAGGGCGACATCGCCGAGATGAAGACCGGCGAAGGCAAGACGCTGGTGGCGACGCTGGCGGTCTATCTCAACGCGCTGGCCAGCAAGGGCGTCCATGTCGTCACCGTCAACGACTATCTCGCCCGCCGCGACTCGCGAATGGATGGGCCAGATCTATAATTTCCTCGGGCTTACCGTCGGCGTCATCGTGCACGGCCTCGACGATTCCGAGCGCAAGGAAGCCTATTCGCGCGACATCACCTACGGCACCAACAACGAATACGGCTTCGACTATCTGCGCGACAACATGAAGTACCGGCTGGAGGACATGGTCCAGCGCGGCCATTTCTACGCCATCGTCGACGAAGTCAACTCGATCCTGATCGACGAGGCGCGCACGCCGCTGATCATCTCCGGCCCGCTCGACGACCGCTCGGAATTCTACAACACCATCGACACCTTCCTGCCCAAGCTCGACAAGACCGACTACGACGTCGACGAGAAGCAGCGCACGGTGACGCTGACCGAAGCCGGCATGGAGAAGATCGAGACGCTGCTGCGCGACGCCGGCCAGCTCAAGGGCGATTCGCTCTACGACGTCGAGAACGTCTCGGTCGTGCACCACATCAACCAGGCGCTGCGGGCGCACTCGCTGTTCACCCGCGACAAGGACTACATCGTCCGCGACGGCGAAGTCATCATCATCGACGAGTTCACCGGCCGCATGATGCAGGGCCGCCGCTATTCCGAAGGCCTGCACCAGGCGCTGGAAGCCAAGGAGCACGTCCAGGTCCAGCCGGAAAACCAGACGCTGGCCTCGATCACGTTCCAGAACTATTTCCGGATGTACGAAAAGCTCGCCGGCATGACCGGTACGGCGCTGACCGAAGCCGACGAATTGTTCGACATCTACAAGCTCGAGGTCGTGGAAATCCCGACCAACGTGCAGGTCGCGCGTCTCGACGAGGACGACGAAGTCTACCGCACCCAGAACGAGAAATATGCCGCGATCCTGGCTGAGATCGAACGCGCCAACAAGCGGCTGCAGCCGGTGCTGGTCGGCACCGCCTCGATCGAGAAGTCGGAGGTGCTGGCCGATTATTTGAAGAAGCACGGCTACAAGCAGATCGATTTCGGCGCGGAATCACGGGATGGAGAAGCTCTATGCCGCGGCGCGGGCGGGCAAGCCTGCAAAGCTGTTTGCGGTGCTGAACGCGCGCTTCCACGAACAGGAAGCCTATATCGTCGCCGAAGCCGGCGTCCCCGGCGCGATCACGATCGCGACCAACATGGCCGGCCGCGGTACCGACATCAAGCTCGGCGGCTCGCTCGATATGCGGATCCAGCAGGAGACCGCCGACATTACCGACGAGGCCGAGAAGGCCAAAAAGATCGAGCAGATCAAGGCCGACATCGAACGCTTCCGCGAGATCGTGCTGAAGGCCGAGGACGTGGTCGAGGTCGAGCCCGCCAAGGGCAGCAGGCCGGCCAAGACCATCACCAAGCCGGGCGGGCTCTACATCATGGGCTCGGAGCGGCATGAATCCCGCCGCATCGACAACCAGCTGCGCGGCCGTTCCGGCCGTCAGGGCGATCCCGGACGCTCGAAATTCTTCCTGTCGCTGGAAGACGATCTGATGCGGATCTTCGGGTCCGACCGGCTCGACAGCATGCTGCAGCGGCTCGGCCTGCAAGAGGGCGAGGCCATCATCCATCCCTGGATCAACAAGGCGCTGGAAAAGGCGCAGCAGAAGGTCGAGGCCCGCAACTTCGACATCCGCAAGAACCTGCTCAAGTTCGACAACGTGCAGAACGACCAGCGCAAGGTGATCTTCGACCAGCGCGTCGAGCTGATGAAGAGCGACAGCGTGGCCGAAATGGTCGCGGACATGCGTCACGACTTCATCGACGACATCGTCGTCAAGCATGTGCCGGAACATGCCTATGCCGAGCAGTGGGATGTCGCGGGCCTCAAGGAAGAACTGAAGCGCGTGCTCGACGTCGACCTGCCGGTCGAGGAATGGGCCAAGGAAGAGGGCATTGCCGACGAGGAATTGCTGACGCGGATCGAGCAGCGCGTCGACGAGCACATGGCGGCCAAGGTGGCGCAGTGGGGCCCCGACGTGATGCGCTACGTCGAGAAGACGATCCTGCTTGCAGACGCTGGATCACCTCTGGCGCGAGCACCTGATCATGCTCGATCATCTGCGTCAGGTGATCGGCCTGCGCGGCTACGGCCAGCGCGATCCGTTGCAGGAGTACAAGTCGGAAGCCTTCGGCCTGTATGAGGCGATGACCGCGCATCTGCGCGAGGCGGTGACGGCGCAATTGATGCGCGTCGAGATCGTGCCGCCGGAAGAGCAGCAGCCGGTGCTGCCGCCGATGGAAGCGCACAAGTTCGATCCGAACACCGGCGAAGACGAGATGGCGTTCGCCAGCGCCTCGCTGGTGCCCGATACCATTGCCGCCGATCGCGATCCGAAAAACCCCGCAAGCTGGGGCAAGGTCGGCCGCAACGAGGATTGCCCCTGCGGCAGCGGCAAGAAGTACAAGCACTGCCACGGCAAGTACGGTTAGGCACTCATTCAATAATCTCTTGTCGTATTCCCCGCGACAACATTGGTGGCAGGCCATCGACCGCCACCAATGTTTTGCTGAGCATGTTCGACGGCTGTCAGCGCCATTGCCAGAGCCGTCACCGATCATTTAGCCACCGGGCGGCCTGTACGAGCCACGAAGTTCGGCCGCCTTTTGCCGGACTTTCGTGATTTCGTCCTGCGTCCACAGCCGCGTGAGGTTTACATTGTGGATCGCGCCGGCTGCGACGACAGTGCCTGATATCGCCGGTGCTGAGCTGGGATCGGGCACATCGAAGATAACGAGGACGCCGGGCCCGTTGGTGGCAGTGCTATACATCGAGATCAATTTGCCGCCGGCCGCTTCGACCAGCTTTTTTGCCGCTTCGTAGCGACTGACGGTGGGATTTTCCAGAATGCCGTTGAGAGCTTTTGGCGTGTATTGTCCGGTCATACAAAAATGCATGATGTCCTCCTGTTGGGGCGTGTTTGATCGATGAGGCGTTAGCCTCGCTTCCGGCTCAAATGAAAAACGAGCCGGCCCAAAAGTTGGAGATAAAGGACTTCAGCCTCGCCGTGGGCAGGAGGCCGCTAACACTCCGACGGGCCTTCGGCACTACCCGCTGGCGGCCTGTCGTTCAGCCTACATCAACTGCGTATCACGCGGAAGAAGTCATACCTGAGCGGTGAAGCACTCTGGTACCAGCAGGCCAGCCTGTGACAAGCGCCGGTGACACACTCAAAAGTTTGGAGCGCTGCGAAGTACAGCGGGACAATGAAGACGCGTCGTTGAGCAGCGTAACGGGATCAGGCGTTCATCATCCGCGAAAGCAGACGAACCAGTATGCCGCGCTGTCACGCCAAATCACCGTCGCCAACAGCGGATGCCGCTTTCGCGGCACATGACGGCTCTTGTTGTTCCGGAGTCTGCGAAAGACGCGTCGCGTCTTACTTCACCGCCCCGAAGCGGCTGTCGAACGAGTTCGGCGGCACGATCGGTGCGGAGCCGGAGACCTGATTGTCCTTGGCGGCAGGGGCCGAGCTATCGACCGACGGCTTCAGCGGCGGGCGGCTGGCGGCGGCATGCTTGGCGTCGGGCTTTCGGCGCCGCGGCCTTCGGCGCAGCCGCTTCCGGACGCTTGGCCTCGCTCGCCTTCGGCTTCGAAGGCGGCGTGCTCGCGGTAGCGTCAGCCGCGCCGCCGATCCCGACCTTGCGGGCGAGGCTGGAGAACCATCCGTCATTCTCGGCCGGCGGCGCCGCATTGGCGACGCGGGTCGGTGCCGCGGCAGGGGTGGGCGCCGGGGCTGCAGCAAGCTTCGGCGGTTCCGGCGTACCCATCAGCAGATTGTCGGACGGCGCCTTGGGCGGATTGACGTGGGAGGGAATGGTGCCGGGGGCGCGCGCCATCAGCGACAACGAGCCATCGCCGGGCTCCGAAAGACCGGTGCTGCCCTCGGGTACGCGCGCGGCGAATACCCGGTGCATGCCGCCGTCGATGCCGGTGTTGATCCGCGCGACCGGCGTTCCCTTGGCGATCAGCCGGGCGGTCTCGGCGATGTCGGTAGCCTGCTTCTCGCGCACGGCGTCGGCGATCTCGTCGGAAATCGCGTAGTCCGGGCATTTGGCCGAAGCGTCGAACACGAGATCACGCGTGGCGCCCGGCTTTTTGATCGCGTCGAACACGTATTTCTTTTCGCAGAAATCGACCTTCGGCTCCTGCTTCGTCACCTCGAAATGATCATTGCCTTCCTTGATCATCTTCCAGAACGGCATGTTCGGGTTGTTGCGGTGCTTGGCCATGTTGGCCGGCGTCATCTTGAACGGATAGGCCTGCAGCTGGAACGATTTCTGGCCGCCGAAGAAGGATTCGCGGCCCAGCGAATAGATTTCCGCGATCTGCTCGTCGGTCATCGCGTAGCAGCCGCGTGAAGAACAGTCGCCATGCACCATCAACTGCGAGCCGGTGCGGCCGAGCGCCTTGTCGAACGCGTTCGGATAGCCGGTGTTGAAGGAGAGATAGTAGGCCGACTGCGGGTTCATCTGCGCCGGCGAGATCGTATAGAAGCCTTCCGGCGCCTGGCGGTCGCCCTCGCGGACCTTGGGTCCGAGATCGCCGGACCAGCGGCAGATTGGATAGCTCTTCAGCAGCGCGAAGCGGCCCGAGCGGTCCTGCTTCCAGATCTCCAGTTCGGCTTCCTGCTTATAAAGGCGGACCAGAATCGGCGACTGCAGGTCCATGTCTTTCGCCGTCATGTCGGCGATCAGTTTTGGCGGGACCGGCTGGTTGGCTTTGGCGTTGTTGGCCAGCGACATATCTTCGCCGTTGCAACCGGCCAACAGCGCGCCTGCGCCCGCGAGGACAGCCGACGTGACGAGCGCGCGAACCAGCGAACGGTTAATCAAAGGCTAAGCTCCACACCCACCGGGCATTTTCGCACCCCAAATCACAGCGAACATGCCCTGAAGCCAATGCATAAAATTGTACCCTTTGACCCTCTGCGCCGCAACCCGAACGCGATGCGCCGGACGCTTCCCGGCAGGCATGGTCAATAGAGTTTAAAGACCGGGTCTGGGCCTAATTAGGGCCGAATCAAGCGATCCGGCGAAATAAAGCGCCATTAAGGCGGGGAACGAATGGGATGCCGGGCCGGCAGCCGCGCCAGGGGAGGCAAGGGCCAATCAGCTAAGCTTGCGGCCGATATCGAGGAATTTCTGCCGCCGCTGCCGGCGGACACCGTCCGCGTCCAGATTGCGGAAATCGTTGAAGGCCTCGGCGATCGCATCGCCGGTGGCCGAGATCATGGCGGCGGAATCGCGGTGGGCGCCGCCGGACGGTTCCTTCAGGATCTGGTCGATCACGCCGAATCGCAGCATGTCCTGGGCGGTGATCTTCATGCCGTTGGCGACTTCCTGGGCCTTGGTGCCGTCGCGCCACAGGATCGAGGAGGCTGCCTCCGGCGAGATCACGCTGTAGATCGCGTGTTCGAACATCAGCACCTTGTTCGCGGTGGTGATGGCGATGGCGCCGCCCGACATGCCTTCGCCGGTGATGATCGCGACATTGGGGACGCCGAGCGAGAGGCATGTGTCCGTCGAGCGTGCGATCGCTTCCGCCACGCCGCGCTCCTCGGCGCCGATGCCGGGATAGGCGCCGGCGGAATCGACGAGCGACAGCACCGGGATGCCGAAACGATCGGCCATCTCCATCAGCCGCACGGCCTTGCGATAGCCTTCGGGCCGCGCCATGCCGAAATTATGCTTGATACGGCCGTCGGTGGTGGCGCCCTTCTCCTGGCCGATCACGCAGATCGGCTCGCCGCGGAAGCGGCCGAAGCCGCCCACCAGCGCCTCGTCCTCGGCGAATTTGCGGTCGCCGGCCATCGGCGTGAATTCCGTCATCAGCGCGCTGACGAAATCGGTGAAATGCGGGCGCTGCGGATGGCGCGCCACCAGGGTTTTCTGCCACGGCGTCAAATTGGCGTAGAGGTCGGCCAGCGCCTGCTGCGCCTTGTCCTCTATGCGCGCGATCTCGTCGCCGATGTCGCTGCCGGACGCTGCCAGCGCGCGCAGTTCATCGACCTTGGCCTCTAGTTCGGCGACTGGTTTTTCAAAGTCGAGATAGCTGCGCATCTGATCCGGCATCAAGATAATATAGGGAACAACGTGCTTTGAGGCGAAGCAGTTTCGATTCGCTTAAGGAAAGCACGCATCTTCAATGATTTAGCGTGCATCTCGGTCCGGATGAGCCGGTTGCCGAAAGCGCGCCAAACAAGGCCGCGGGGCGGGAGACGGCTGTTTCGGTGGAGATCGTCCGGAAGTCAAGCGGGAGTCGGTTTTGCAGTCCCGTAGCCCGGATGGAGCGTCGCGCAATCCGGGATGACTGCTGGCCGGAAGAACCCGGATTTCGCTGCGCTCCATCCGGGCTACGCTGGCTATGCCGACTTACTTCTCCGCCAGCGGGTGCAGGTCGCGCACCAGGCTCTTCAGCCGCTCCTCGACCACATGGGTATAGATCTGCGTGGTCGAGATGTCGGTATGGCCGAGCAGCGTCTGCACGATGCGCAGGTCCGCGCCGTTATGCAGCAGGTGGCTGGCAAAGGCGTGGCGCAGCACGTGCGGCGAGACCAGCCGCGGCGCCAGGCCCGATGCGGCCGCGAGCTCCTTCAGGTCGCGGGCGAAATGCTGCCGCGTCAGATGGCCGCTCTCGCCGAAGGAGGGAAACAGCCACTTTGACGCGACATCGTTTTTCTTCTTCTCAGGTCTGAGCGCTGCCATCGCGGCGAGATAGTCGGCCATCGCCTGCCGCGACGCTTCGTTGAGCGGCACCAGCCGTTCCTTGTTGCCCTTGCCGCGCACCACGATCATGCGGGCGTCGCGCCGCGAGGCCGACAGCGGCAGCGCCACCAGTTCCGAGACGCGCAGGCCGGTGGCGTAGAGCACTTCCAGCAGGCAATACAGCCGCATCGCGCGCAGCCGCTGCTGCGGCGAAGCGTTCTCGGCCTCGGTCAATTCCTTGGCCCGCGTCAGCATGCGGTCGACGTCCGCGATCGACAGCACCTTGGGCAAGCCGCGGCCACGCTTCGGGCCGGACAGGATCGCCGCCGGATCCTCGCTGCGGATGCGCTCGTTCAGGAGGAAGCGGAACAGATGCCGCATCGCCGACAGCCGGCGCGCCACGCTGGAGGATTTGAAGCCGCGGGTGTCGAGGTCGGCGAGGTAGTCCCGCAGAACATCCGTTCCGGCGCCGGCAAAGTTTTGTCCCTTGCGGCCGAGAAATTCGGAAAAATCCGTGAGGTCGCGGCGATAGGCGTCGAGCGTGTTGACGCCCGCCCCCTGTTCCGCCGCGAGCATGTCGAGGAATAGGTTGGTCAGTTTCGCGTCTGTGGCCGTCTTGCTGGAACGCATTGCCCCCGGCGTCCCGTCACGAGATGCCGCCCCCCGAATTCGCCTCACACAAATCAGACGATAGCGGCTATTTCTTGAGGAACTTGTCTGCGGGGATGGTGACCGTCATTTCCCGGGGCTTTGGGGTGACGAAATTCGCCAGCGAAAAAATCACGCCATAGATCACCCCGGCAATGATGCCGACGACCATCAGAAAACGGAACAAACTGGGCATGGGGGGCTCAGGGCGGCGAATTAACCAATGAAATCATCCAACATGTTCCCATCCCCGTGGCAAGAGTCTCTGGCGGGGGCGTCAGTGGGGGTAGTATAGGTGTCGCAGCCGCGGGCAAGTCCCGCAAAACCGCAGAGTTTTTGATGTCCGAGACCGCCGCGCCGGCACAACCGAGCCCCACCCAGGAGGCCGACATCACGTCGGCGCTGGGAAGGCGTTCGGTCGTGCTGGTCGGCATGATGGGCGCCGGCAAGTCCACGATCGGCCGGCGGCTGGCGGCCCGGCTGCGCCTGCCGTTTCTCGATGCCGATATCGAGATCGAGGCGGCGGCCGGGATGTCGATTCCCGACATTTTCGAAACCCATGGCGAGCCGCATTTCCGGGACGGCGAGGCGCGGGTGATCGCGCGGCTGCTCGACAGCGGCCCGGCCGTGATCGCCACCGGCGGCGGCGCCTTCATGCGCGAGGAGACCCGCAGCCGCGTCCGCGACAAGGCGGTCTCGATCTGGCTCAAGGCGGATGTCGACATCATCATGAAGCGCGTCAAGCGCCGCGCCGACCGGCCGCTGCTGCAGACCGAGGATCCGGTTGCGACCGTCAGCCGCCTGCTCGAAGCGCGCGAGCCGGTCTACGCGACCGCCGACCTGACAATCGGTTCGCGCGACGTGCCGCACGACCGCGTCGTCGACGAATGTGTCGATGCCCTGCGCGCCCGGCTCTGCGCCGACGCGCCCTCCGCCCAGCCGACAACCGACGGGATCAGCGTTACGCCATGACTGCGCCACTGAAACATTCCGCCGATATCATGGTCGACGTCGCGCTCGGCGACCGCGCCTATGACATCGTCATCGGCCGTGGCGTGCTGGCCTCGCTCGGCGCGCGCGTCGCCGCGTTGCGCCCCGGCGTTCGCACCGCCATCGTCACCGACCGCACCGTGGCCAAGCACTGGCTGGAGCCCGCCGAGCGGTCGCTCACCGAGGCCGGCATTCCGACCTCACGAATCATCGTCGAGGAAGGCGAGGTGTCGAAGACCTATGCCGGTCTCGAAAAGGTCTCGGAAGCGCTGATCGCGGCCAGGATCGAGCGCAACGATCTGGTGATCGCGCTCGGCGGCGGCGTAGTCGGCGATCTCGCCGGCTTTGCCGCGGCGATCCTGAGGCGTGGGGTCGATTTCGTGCAGGTGCCGACCTCGCTGCTGGCGCAGGTCAATTCCTCGGTCGGCGGCAAGACCGGCATCAATTCGCCGCAAGGCAAGAACCTGCTCGGCGCGTTCCATCAACCGGTGCTGGTGATCGCCGATACGTCGGTGCTCGATACGCTGTCGCCGCGCCAGTTTCGCGCCGGCTACGCCGAAGTCGCCAAATACGGCGTGCTCGGCGACGAAGCCTTTTTCAGCTGGCTGGAGGCCAACCACGCCGACATCTTCTCCGGCGGCGCCGCGCGCGAGCACGCGATTGCGACGTCCTGCCGCGCCAAGGCCGCGATCGTCGCTCGCGACGAGCGCGAGAACGGCGAGCGGGCGCTGCTCAATCTCGGCCACACCTTCGGCCATGCGTTGGAGGCCGCGACCGGCTTTTCCGATCGCCTGTTCCACGGCGAAGGCGTCTCCGTCGGCATGGTGCTGGCGGCGGAGTTTTCCGCCAAACTCGGCATGATCTCCGCGGCCGATGCCGCCCGCGTCGAACGCCATCTTGCTTCCGTCGGCCTGCCGACCCATCTGCAGGACATCGCAGGCTTCGCCCAGGAGGGGTTGGCGGACGCCGACGCCCTGATGACGCTGATGGCGCAGGACAAGAAGGTCAAGCGCGGCAAGCTGACGTTCATCCTGCTGCAGGCGGTCGGCCGCGCGGTGGTCGCCAATGACGTCGAGCCGGCGCTGGTGCGCGATTTCCTGCAACAGAAGTTGTCGGGATGAGAACGGGATTGCCGGGACGCAGCATGGCGCAAGCCTCAAGCGGGGCCGTGGCCGTCACGAGGCATATATGAGCTCGACCGCGTTCAATCTGCTGCTCGCGTTCCTGCTGCTGGCCGCCAACGCGTTCTACGTGGCCGCCGAGTTTGCGCTGGTCAAGAGCCGCGGGTTTCGCATCAAGGCGATGGTCGAGCAGGAGCGGTTCGGCGCGCGCCTGCTGCACGACATGATGGGCAACATCGAGGCCTATCTCGCCTGCTGCCAACTCGGCATCACCATGGCTTCGCTCGGTCTCGGCTGGGTCGGCGAACCCACGGTTTCGGCGCTGCTCGAACCGGTGCTGATCCCGTTTGGATTGTCGGAACGCACCCTGCACTTCGTGTCGTTCACGGCGGGCTTTCTGGTGTTCTCCTCGCTGCATATCGTGATCGGCGAGCAGGTGCCGAAGACGCTCGCGATCCGCCAGCCGATGCCGGTCTCGCAATGGATCGCCTATCCGCTCTATCTGTCCTATCTGGTGTTCTATCCGCTGAACTGGCTGCTCAACAGCGCCTCACGCGGGATTTTGCGCCTGCTCGGCGTCAAGGAATCCTCGCAGCACGAAATCCTCACCGATTCCGAGATCGAAGGGCTGGTGGAAGAATCGGCCGTGCATGGCGGCATCGAAAGCGGCGAGGCCGAGTACATCCACAACGTCTTCCGCTTCGGCGACCTCGCCGTCTCCGACGTCATGGTCCACCGCACCGCGATGGTGCTGATCAATGCCGACCTGCCGCCGGACGAACTGGTCCGCGAGGTGTTGGCGACCGAATACACCCGCATCCCGCTGTGGCGCGACAAGCCGGAAAACATCATCGGCGTGCTGCACGCCAAGGATCTGCTGCGCGCGATCCGGGCCTCCGATGGCGACACGTCGCGAATCAACGTCACCGCCATCATGCTGCCGCCCTGGTTCGTGCCGGAGATGCGGCCTTTGTCCGAACAGTTGAAAGCGTTCCGCCGCCGCAAGACCCACTTTGCCCTCGTCGTCGACGAGTATGGCGAGGTCGAGGGCATGGTGACGCTGGAAGACATTCTGGAAGAAATCGTCGGCGACATCTCCGATGAGCACGACGTCGTGGTGGCCGGCGTCCGCGCCCAGCCCGATGGCTCCGTGGTGGTGGACGGCTCGGTGCCGATCCGCGATCTCAACCGCGCCATGAACTGGCATCTGCCGGACGAGGAGGCGACCACCGTCGCAGGCCTCGTAATTCACGAAGCGCGCTCGATCCCCGATCGCGGCCAGAGTTTTACCTTCCACGGCTTCCGCTTCCGCGTGCTGCGGCGTGAGCGCAACCGCATCACGGCGCTCAAGATCGCGCCGGTGCCGCGCGAAGCCGAGGGCGAGGACCCGAAGCCGAAGCGGGCAGGGACGTCGTTCTGAACATCAGCTATTCGATGTCGCGTCGGCCGATCTGCACAGGAAGCTGCCGGACCACCTCATGCCAGATAGCCGATAGCTTCCGCGAGCAACCGTTCGGGTGGATGCGCCGACGTATCCAGCATCAGCCTTGCATCGGTCCAGGCTTCATAACCGGTGCGCCGTTCCTCGACCCTGGCCCACGTAATCTCGGCCATCCCCTCGATGCCACGCATTCGCGCCTCGATCCGCCGGCGGTGCGTCGCCTCGTCGACGCAAACGCATTCGATGATGGCGAGGTCGGCGCGATATCTCGCGGCGAGGTTTCGCCATGCGGCGCGCGGCGCCTCCACCGGATTGACGGCGTCGATCACGACGGACTGCCCCAGCCGCAGATGCTCCTCGGCCAGGGCTTGTGCGATGATGTAGGCGGCGATCCCCGTTTGATCCCGGGGCAGGCCACCGCGCCACATCGCCGCCTCGATCGGATCGACCGAGAACAGCGGCAGCGAAAAATGCCGCGAAAGCCCTTCGGCCAGCGTGCTCTTCCCGGAACCCGGCAGCCCTGCCAAAATGATGAGCTTCTGCGACATCATCATCGGACGCTCATATTGTTGCGGCAGGTTTGCCAGATTACCGGCCGGCGGTTTCTCCCGGCGCCTGCGCCTTGATCGCGAGCGCGTGAACGGAGCCCCTGAGTTCCGCCTCCAGCGTCGTGTTTACCATGCGATGGCGCTCGATCCGGCTCTTCCCTTCGAAGGCCGGAGATACGATATAGACCCTGAAATGCGTTTCGCCGCCCGGCCGGTGACCCGCATGACCCTCATGCAGATGAGATTCGTCGGTGACGTCGAGGCTTTCCGGCAAGAAAGCTTCACGCAACTTGTTTATGATAGCGTCCCTGGTGCTCATGATGGCGGCAGATAATTCCGTTGTCCGCTTTCCGTCAATGATGCATCCGAACAGAGGTATTCGCAATGTCAAGACTTGAAGCCTCGGGCATTGCGTAGTCAAAGTCAGTCATGGCAATTGATTCATCCAAATTCTTCGACTCCATTCGCATCAAGCCCAACAAGCTGAGCGCGAAGCAGCAGGCGCAGGCGCGCGAGGAAGCCGCCATGTGCGAGTGGGCGGGCTGCCAGAACAAGGGCCCGCACCGCGCGCCCAAGGGCCGGGAGAATTCGCGGGAGTATTTTCACTTCTGCCTCAACCACGTCCGCGAGTACAACCAGAACTACAATTTCTTCCAGGGCATGAATGCCGACGCCGTCGCGCGCTACCAGAAGGATGCGCTGACCGGCCATCGCCCGACCTGGAAGATGGGCGCCAACACCGCCGGCAAGAAGGGCAAGCAGGCCGCCGAGGATTTTGACGGCGCCGCCGATCCCTTCAGCATGTTCTCCGAACTCAACGGCCGCGGCCGCTGGCGGCCCGGACCGGGCGCCGAGGCCAAGGTCGAAACCCGCAAGGTGATGAACGCCGAGCGCAAGGCGCTGCAGGTGATGGGCCTCACCGCCGAAGCCACCCTCGAGCAGGTCAAGGCGAAGTACAAGGCGCTGGTCAAGCAGCACCATCCCGACGCCAATGGCGGCGACCGCTCCACCGAGGACCGCCTGATCGAGATCATCAAGGCGTATAATTATCTGAAGACGGTGGTGCGCGGCGCGTAGCAGTCGCTTACGTCGTCCCTGCGAACGCAGGGACCCATACGCCGCGGCTTCTCGATTTTCATCCGCTGGTCGACGGCTTTCGCGCAACAACAAACGCCTGTGGTTATGGGTCCCTGCGTTCGCAGGCGAGCGACAGCGGATGTACGCTGCGCTCCGCTGTCCGGGCTACGTTCATTGCTCACCCCGGCATCGGCCCAATATACGCTGAACTCGGCCGGATCAGCCTGCCGCCGCGCTGCTGTTCGCGGGCATGCGCGGTCCAGCCGGCGGCGCGCGCCACCGCAAATATCGGCGTAAACGCCTGCCGCGGGATTTTCAGCGCGTCGAGCAGGATCGCGGTGAAGAACTCCACATTGGTGTCGAGCGGGCGCTCCGGATTCTTGATCCGCAACGCGCTGCGGATATAGGCCTCGACCTCGCCGGCGAACGGCAGGTCGGTGCCATCACCGGCAAGCCGCTCGATCGCACCCTTCAGCACATCGGCGCGGGGATCGCGGACGCGATAGACGCGGTGCCCGAATCCCATCAGCCGCTCGCCGCGGGCCAGCGCACTGTCGACCCAAGGCTTGATGCGCTCGGTCGAGCCGATTGCGTCCAGCATTTCCAGCACCGGCTCCGGCGCGCCGCCATGCAGCGGCCCCGTCAGCGCGCAATAGCCGGCGGTGACGGCGGCGAACAAATCCGCCTGTGTCGAGGCCACCACGCGCGTCGTGAAGGTCGACGCGTTCATGCCGTGGTCGCACACCGTGACGAAATAGGCGTCGAGCGCCGCCGCCTCGCGCGCATCGGGCTTGCGGCCGAGCATCATCGACAGCGTGTCGGCGGCATGGCTCGCGGTCGGATCGGGCGCGATCGGATCGTTGCCCTTCACGCGCTGCACCAGCGCGCCGGCGATGACCGGAAACGCGCCGACGATGGTGGCCTCGTGCGCCAGTCCCGCTTCCGCGCGCAGCCCCGCGATGGCCGCGCGGAAACCGTCGACGATCGATAGCCCGCGCGTGATGCCCAATAGATCCGGCAGCCGGGCGAAGGCGCGTTCGCGGCCTGCACCAAGGGCCGCGCGTACCGCGGCTTCGCCGATCGGCTGGCCGGTTCCGCCGCTCCACAGCCGGGCGGTCACGCCCTCAAACCCGGTCTTGCGGGCGAGGTCGCCGACCCGCTCGCCGGCGATGATCAGTTCGCCGCGCTCGCCGTCGACATGGCTGAGCACGGTTTCGGCGGCGGGAATCCCGTCCAGGCCGATCGGGGTCTTCGAAAGCTGAATATTCATGAGGACTCTCCTTTGTCGGTTCCAAAGGTCGGGCCTCTCGACAGATTGATCAATCTTGATTATGTAAATCAATATGAAAAAATCCGCCGGCCTTTATCTCTCGGCCCGCGAGGCCTCCGCCGAACTCGCGATCTCGCAGGCGACGCTCTACGCCTATGTCAGCCGCGGGCTGATCCGCTCGGAGCCGTCGCAGGATTCCCGCAGCCACCGCTACCGGGCCGAGGACGTCCGTACGCTGAAGGAGCGGCGCACGCCGGCGCCCGAGCCGCGCGGCATGCGCAGTTTCGATGCGGATCTGCCGGTCCTGGATTCGGCAATCGCGACCATTACCGAGGACGGGCCGATCTATCGCGGCGTCAACTGCGTCGACCTCGCCGAGCGCGACACGCTCGAACATGCCGCGACATTGTTATGGGATGTCAGCGGCGCCGATCCGTTCGAACAGGACAATTGCCCCGTGGTGTCGGACGAAATGCGCAACGTGGCCGAGGCCGCGCGCGGGGCCAATGCGATCGATCGCACCATCGCCGTGCTGGCACTGGCGGCCAGCGCCGATCCGCGGGCGTTCACCCGCGCCGACGAAGGGCGCGCGATGCTCGGCGGCCGCATCATGCGGCTGGTGGTCGCGACCATGCTGAATGCCAAATCCTCGGCAAAGCCGCTTCATTTGCAGATCGCGCGGGTCTGGGCGCCGGAGCACAAGCACGCCGCCGATTTGATCCGCCGTGCGCTGGTGCTGCTGGCGGATCATGAATTGAATGCGTCGACCTTCACCGTGCGCTGCGCGGCTTCGACCGGCTTGAATCTCTATGACTCTGTTATCGCCGGTCTCGTGGCGCTGAAGGGTCCGAAGCACGGCGGCGCCGGCGTGCTGGCGGCGCAGCTCCTGAAGACGCTCGCCAATGGCGAGGTCGCCCCCGTCATCCGCGAACGCGTCGCGCTCGGCGAACGCTTCGCGGGCTTTGGCCATGGCGTCTACAAGCATGGCGATCCGCGCGCGCGGGCGCTATTGGAAGCGCTGGCGCGCTCCGGCGCCGATCGCAAGCTTACCCACGAAATCCCTGAGCGGATCGCCGAAGCCACCGGCGAGTTCGTCAATATCGACTATGCCCTTGCGGTGCTGGTGCACACGCTCGGCCTGCCGCCCGGCCATGAACTGGTGCTGTTTTCGATGGCGCGCACGGTGGGATGGATCGCGCATGCCTGCGAACAATTGCGGCATGGCCGGCTGATCCGGCCCCGCGCGCGTTATGTCGGTCCGGCGCCCGGGCGCAGCCCCGGCCGGGCCTGACGGCGGCGCAGCGTCCAGACGCCGAGCGCGATGATCGCCGCCGCGAATACGGCCAAAATCCAAAGATGCTTGCCGACGTGTTGGTGATGCGGCAGGCCGGCATAGTGATGCAGCGCCGAGACCGCGAACACGCCCGGCAGCACATGCGCCAAAGCCCACGCCAGGACCGCGGCAATGTTGACGCCGTAGAACCGGGCCGGCGGCATCCCGAGCGCGCCCGCCGTCACCGGCACGAAGGCGCGGATCGGCGGCAGAAAGCGTGCGAAAAAGACCGCCAGCGTTCCCCAGCGGTGGAAGAACGCCTCGCTCTGCGCCATCACGGCCGGATATCTCGACATCGGCCAGGCGCCGAGAATTTCGCGTTGCGAGCGATGGCCGGCCCAGAACGCCGAGCCGTCGCCGATCAGGGCTCCGGCGATCGCTGCCGCCAGCACGCCCCACAGCTTCAGTTCGCCGCCGGGCACCAGCGCGCTAAGGGCAAGGATGACGGTCGAGCCCGGCACCAGCGCCCCCACCACCGGGATCGCCTCCAAAAAAGCCGCAAGGAATAGCGTCAGATAGGCCAGCCACGGATGGGCGGAAACGAATGCGATTACGGGATCGAGGAATGAAGTCACAATCTCACTTTTCAATCAGGGCTTGAACCAGAGCTACCAAGTCCCGGTAGGGGCTGAAAGTGCCGGTCAGCCCGGCGTTTTGAGCCAGGCGGGTAGCCTAGCCGGCAAAAGTGCGGCGTGATTCGCAGGGCAGCCCTCCAAAAACCAGATACACACCCTATCTCAATGATATGGCAACGGAACTTTGATTGTGCCACGGGCTTCTGCCGGCCGTTGCTCTCTGCTACGTTGGCGTTAGCCCCCATCCGCAGCCATTCAACAGATCTGGTTTCGGGAACGCCCGGGATCTCGGAGGATTGATGACGACCGCCGCCATGAGCAAAGTTACGCAGCCCGCCGGATTGCCCGACATGAAGGTGTCGGTCCGGCAGGTATTTGGAATCGATACCGATCTCGAAGTGCCGGCCTATTCCGAGGTCGACCCGCATGTACCGGACGTCGATTCGGACTACCGGTTCGACCGCGCCACCACGCTCGCGATCCTCGCCGGTTTCGCCCACAACCGCCGCGTCATGGTCACCGGCTATCACGGCACCGGCAAATCGACCCATATCGAGCAGGTCGCGGCGCGGCTGAATTGGCCCTGCGTGCGCGTCAACCTCGACAGCCACATCAGCCGTATCGACCTCGTCGGCAAGGACTCGATCGTCGTCAGGGACGGCAAGCAGGTCACCGAGTTCCGCGACGGCATCCTGCCCTGGGCGCTGCAGCACAACATCGCATTGGTGTTCGACGAATATGACGCCGGCCGTCCCGACGTGATGTTCGTGATCCAGCGCGTGCTGGAAGTTTCCGGCCGTCTGACGCTGCTCGACCAGAACAAGGTGATCAAGCCGCATCCGGCGTTCCGGCTGTTCTCGACCGCCAACACGGTCGGTCTCGGCGATACGTCCGGCCTCTATCACGGCACCCAGCAGATCAACCAGGGCCAGATGGACCGCTGGTCGATCGTCACCACGCTGAACTATCTGGCGCATGACGAGGAAGTCGAGATCGTGCTGGCGAAGGCGCAAGCACTACCGCACGCAGGAAGGCCGCGACATCGTCAACAAGATGGTGCGGCTCGCCGATCTCACCCGCAACGCGTTTGCCAATGGCGATCTCTCGACGGTGATGAGCCCGCGCACGGTGATCACCTGGGCCGAGAACGCCGACATCTTCAAAGATATCGGCTTTGCGTTCCGCGTCACCTTCCTCAACAAGTGCGACGAACTGGAGCGGCCGCTGGTGGCCGAATTCTACCAGCGCTGCTTCAATGCGGAGCTGCCCGAGAGTTCGGTGAACGTGGCGCTCAGCTAGCCATGGCGAGAATTGCCGTCGAGCGCACCATTGGAAAGACCAAGAAGGCGGTGCTCGGCGGGCTCCTCGGCTACAACGCCGAGAAGATGGGGAAGCAGAAATACAAGCGCTTCGCCATCTCGCTGCGCCAAGGCGACAAGATCGTTGGCGGGATTGTCGGCGAAGTCTGGACCACGGTGCTGTTTATCCAATTCTTCTGGATGGAGCAGAAACTCCGCGGCAAGGACTACGGGACGCGGCTGATCAAGGCGATTGAAGACGAGGCAAGAAAGTTTGGGGCCACGCGGTCCTATCTGGACACGATGAGTTTTCAGGCGCCGGGTTTCTACCGCGCCTGCGGCTACGAGGAATTCGGTTCGATCGAAGGCTATCCCGGCGGCGTCACGCGGCATTGGTTTACGAAAGCGCTATGAGCACATCCAACTCCAAATTCCGTACCGGATCCAAGGAAGCGCCGACCGAGCCGTTCAAGCGCGCGGTAACCTCGTGCCTGCGCGCGATCGCAAAGGCGCCCGAACTGGACGTGACGTTCGCGGCCGAACGCCCGGGTCTCGCGCCCGGCAAGGCGCGGCTGCCGGAGCCCGCCCGCAAGATGACCAAGCGCGACGCGGCGATCGTGCGCGGCCACGCCGATTCGATCGCGCTCAAGCTCGCCTGTCACGATCCCAAGGTGCACCGCAAGCTGATGCCGGGAAATCCGCAGGCGCGCGGCGTGTTCGAGGCGGTGGAGCAGGCGCGCGTGGAGGCCATCGGTTCGCGGCGGATGGCGGGCGTGGCGAAGAACCTGACCGCGATGCTCGACGATCATTTCCATCGCGGCAAGTACGACGAGATCACCGACCGCGCCGATGCGCCGCTGTCGGATGCGCTGGCGATGCTGGTGCGCGAGCGGCTGACGGGACTTGCGCCGCCGGCGGCTGCGAAGAAAATGGTCGATCTCTGGCGGCCGGTGCTGGAAGACAAGATCGGCGCCCGGCTCGACAAGCTCAGCCGCGTCACCGAGGACCAGGCCAAGTTCGGCGATCTCGTGCATGACCTGCTGTCGGCGCTCGACCTCGGCGAGGACCGCGATGCGGACGCCGATGACGACGAGAACGACGAGAACCAGGACGGCGAGAACGACCAGTCCGGCGCCGAGGGCTCGCCCGATTCCGACGCCGCGCAGGAGATGAGCGCCGACCAGGCGCAGGCTTCCACCGACGAAATGTCGGAAAGCGCGATGGAGAGCGCGCAGGCCTCCACATCAGATACGTTCGACGACGGCGAACTCGGCGACGACGAGACGCCGGGCGAGGCGACGCGGCCGAATACGCGCGGCGCCAACGAGCCGCGCGGGCCGGAATATCATGCCTTCGCGCCGAAGTTCGACGAGGTGATCGCGGCCGAAGATCTCTGCGACCATGACGAGCTGGAACGGCTTGCGCTCCTATCTCGACAAGCAACTCGCGCATCTGCAGGGCATCGTGGCGCGGCTCGCCAACCGGCTGCAGCGCCGCCTGATGGCGCAGCAGAACCGCGCCTGGGAGTTCGATCTCGAGGAAGGCATTCTCGATCCCGCCCGGCTGTCGCGCGTGGTTACCGATCCCTATCATCCGCTGTCCTTCATGCATGAGAAGGAAGCGACCTTCCGCGATACCGTGGTGACGCTGCTCCTGGACAATTCCGGTTCGATGCGCGGCCGTCCGATCACGGTGGCGGCGACCTGCGCCGATATCCTCGCGCGCACGCTGGAGCGCTGCGGCGTCAAGGTCGAGATTCTGGGCTTCACCACGCGCGCCTGGAAGGGCGGGCAGTCGCGTGAGGCGTGGCTTGCGGCCGGCAAGCCGGCCAATCCCGGCCGTCTCAACGATCTCCGCCACATCATCTACAAGTCTGCCGATGCGCCCTGGCGCCGTTCGCGCAAGAATCTCGGCTTGATGATGCGCGAGGGTCTGCTGAAGGAGAACATCGACGGCGAGGCGCTGGACTGGGCGCACAAGCGGCTGCTCGGCCGGTCCGAGCAGCGCAAGATTCTGATGATGATCTCGGACGGTGCGCCGGTCGACGATTCCACGCTGTCGGTCAATCCCGGCAATTATCTCGAGCGGCATCTGCGCCATATCATCGAGGAGATCGAGACGCGCTCGCCGGTCGAACTGATCGCGATCGGCATCGGTCACGACGTCACGCGCTACTATCGCCGTGCGGTCACCATCGTCGATGCCGAGGAACTCGGCGGCGCCATCACCGAGAAACTCGCCGAACTGTTCAGCGAGACCCAGGGCGCCGCGCCCACCACGGGTCATCGTCGACCGCGCCGGTTGCATTCGTGAGAGCATGCGCACGCCGATAGGCCGCCGCCGCCTTTTGCAATATGCAGCGGCGGGGCTTTCGGTGGCAGCTGTCCCCGGGGTGGCGCTGGCGCAAACCGCCGTTCAACGACCCCCGAAGCCGACCGTTCCTGACGAATTCTCGGTCACCGCGCCGGTCTCGATCGAGGTCAATGCCCGGCCGCTGCCCTCGTTCGACACCCGCGACCGGTCGCGTGTGCGGTTCGGCGAACTCGAATATCGCAGCGGGCTGATCCTGACCTCGCGGTTTCGCGGCTTCGGCGGATTGTCGGGTCTTCGCCTTGATGCAAAGGGCGAGCGCTTCATCGCGATCAGCGACAAGGGCGGCTGGTTCACCGGCCGCATTGTCTACAAGGGTCGCGAGATGATCGGGCTCGACGACGTCGAGGCCTCGCCGATGCTCGGTCCTGACGGCAAGCCGATCACCTCGCGCGGCTGGTTCGATACCGAGGCGCTCGCACTCGACGGCTCGCTGGCCTATGTCGGTATCGAGCGCGTGCATCAGGTGCTGCGCTTCGATTTCGCCAAAGGTTTTACGCGCGCTCTTGGCGAGGTCGTGCCGCTGCCGCCGGCAGCGCGCAAGCTGCCCTACAACAGGGGCATCGAGGCGCTGGTGGCGGTGCCGAAGACGCTGCCCTTGGCGGGAACGCTGATCGCGATCTCGGAACGCGGCCTTGACGCGCAGGGTAATATCCTGGGCTTCCTGATTGGGGGCAAAACGCCCGGGCAGTTTTCGATCCGCCGCACCGAGAATTTCGATATCAGCGACGCGGTGCTGCTGCCGTCCGGCGGGCTGTTGCTGCTGGAACGCAAATTCTCATGGCTCGGCGGGATCGGCATCCGCATCCGGCGCGTCGCGCTGGCCTCCATAGTTCCGGGTGCCGTCATCGATGGGCCTTTGATCTTCGAGGCCGATCTCGGCGACGAAATCGACAACATGGAAGGCATCGACGCCCACGTCACGCCGGAGGGCGACACCGTGCTGACGCTGGTCTCCGATGACAATTTCTCGCTGATCCAGCGCAATCTGCTGCTGCAATTCACGCTGGTGGACTAGCGGGTGAATAACGGAACGGTTCTTGCAGCGCTTCAGGGGATCAAACCGGAGTTTTTGATGAACACGTTCCTTCGCGTTATTTGCGTATTTGCCAGCATTTGGACGGCCACCGCCGCACAGGCGCAGGGCTGGCCGTCGCGGCTGATCAAGGCGACCATTCCGTTCGGCGCGGGTAGCGCGGCCGACGTGGTGCCGCGGCTGGTGTTCGAGCGTCTCTCCGCCGAACTCGGCCAGTCGATCGTGATCGAAAACCGCGCCGGCGGCGGCGGCGTGCTCGGTTCGGCGCAGGTCGCGAAAGCCGATCCCGATGGCTACAGCATTCTCGCCCAATCGTCGGCACTGACGATTGCGCCGGCGATTTTTCCGAGCGCGAGCTTCGACGTCAGCCGGGATCTGGCCTCGGTGCTGATGATCGGATCCAGCGCCAACGTGATGATCGTGCCGAAGGAGCGGCCCTGGAAGACCATTCAGGACTTCATCGCCGACGCCAAGGCCAAACCCGGCTCGATTTCGTTCGGCTCGGTCGGCATCGGCAGCGCCGTGCATATCAGCAGCGAGAAATTCCGCTTTGCCGCCGGCATCGAGGCCACGCATGTGCCTTATCGCGCAGGCCCGGAAGTGATCGCCGACATCCTCGGCGGGCGGATCGACCTGTATTTCTGCCCGCTCGCGACCGCGCTGCCGCTGATCCGCGAGGGGCAGGTCCGCGCGCTGGTGGTCTCGACGGCTAAACGGGCCGCCGATCTGCCTGACGTGCCGACGCCGGTCGAGATCGGATTGAAGGACGCCGACAGCGAGATCTGGTTCGGCGTGTTCGTGCCGGCCAAGACGCCGCGCGACATCGTCGAGAAGCTGCATGCGGCGGGCGACAAGGTGCTGGCCGATCCGGCGATGCAGGCGAGCCTGAAAAAGCTCGGCATCGAGCCGATGCCGATGAAGCCGGCCGAGATGGACGAACTCGTCAAGCGCGAGATAGCGGCCAATATGGAGCTGATCAAGGCCGCGGGCATCAAGCCGTGAGACCTGTCGCCGCAACGCATCAAACCGGAGGGGAGGGTTGCAGCCGGGGCGGGTTGAGGAGAGGGAAGCCGATCGCTACAGATTAAGGGTTGCTTTCCCTCCCGGTCCGGACATCCCCCATGAGCGCTCTGTTTACCCCGATCAAGCTGCGCGGCCTTAGCCTTGCCAACCGCATCATGGTGGCGCCGATGTGCCAGTACTCGTCCGTGGACGGCGAGGCCAATGACTGGCACTTCACCCACATCAATTCGCTGGCGCTGTCGGGCGCTGCGATCTTCTGCATCGAGGCCACCGCGGTCGAGGCGACCGGCCGCATCACGCCCGGCTGTCTCGGCCTGTGGAACGACGCCACCGAGGCCGCGCTGAAGCCGATCCTGGCCTCGGTGCGCAAGCGCTCGAAGGCCGCCGTGATGATCCAGCTCGCACACGCCGGCCGCAAGGCATCGAGCCACACGCCGTGGGACGGCGGGCAACTGATCCCGGTGGCCGAAGGCGGCTGGCGGCCGGAGGGCCCCTCGGCGATTCCGCACAAGGAGGGCGAGACCCCGCCTTTGGCGTTCGACGCGGCCGGACTTGCGCGCGTGCGCGACGCCTTCGTGGCGGCAGCCAAGCGCACCGAGCGGCTCGGCATCGACGCGATCGAGGTGCACGCCGCGCACGGCTATCTGCTGCATCAGTTCCTGTCGCCGATCGCCAACCAGCGCACCGACCAATATGGCGGCTCGTTGCAGAATCGCATGCGCTTTCCGCTCGAAGTGTTCGACGCCGTGCGCGAGGCGTTCCCGCACGACAAGCCGGTCGGGATCCGCGTCTCCTGCACCGATTGGGTCGAGGGCGGCTGGGACCTGCCGCAGACCATTGAATTCGCGCAGGCCCTGAAGGGCCGCGGCGTCGACTGGATCGACGCGTCCTCGGGCGGCGTTTCGCCGCTGCAAAAAATCCCGCTCGGCCCCGGCTACCAGGTGCCGTTCGCGCAGGCGATCAGGGAAGCCACCGGCCTCACGACCATCGCCGTCGGCCTGATCACCGAGCCGAAGCAGGCCGAGGAGATCGTGGCCTCCGGCAAGGCCGACATGGTCGCGCTGGCGCGCGGCATGCTCTACGACCCGCGCTGGGGCTGGCATGCCGCCGCCGAACTCGGCGGCCATGTCGAAGCCCCGCCGCAATACTGGCGCTCGCAGCCCTCGACGCAAAAGGCGCTGTTCGGCGCCACCACGTTCGGGACGAGGTAGCGGCATACGTCGCGCCTCTCGCTTCGCGCGCGTCACTCCGCCGCGCGAACTTCTGCCCGTCCGATTTGTCATATCTCGGCCACACGCCGGGGCGTGCTATGCTTTTGCTGGCGCGCGACAGACGCGCTTTCAACAAAACACATAGCGAGGACACCCCATGGAGATCGGATATTTCACGATGCCGTCCCATCCGCCGGAGTGCGGGTTGAAGGAGGGTCACGACTGGGACTTGCAGACGCTGCGGTGGCTCGATGAACTCGGCTATCAGGAGGCCTGGATCGGCGAGCACCACACCGCGCCCTGGGAACCGCATCCCTCGCCCGATCTCATGCTCGCGCAGGCGTTCTTGCAGACCAAGAACATCCGTCTCGGCCCCGGCGGCTTCCTGCTGCCCTATCACCACCCGGCCGAACTCGCCAACCGCGTCGCGATGCTCGATCACCTCTCCGAGGGACGGCTGAATTTCGGCGTCGCGGCATCGGGCCTGCCGAGCGACTGGGCGATGTTCAACGTCGACGGCATGTCCGGCCAGAACCGCGACATGACGCGCGAGGCGCTGGAGATCATCCTGAAAATGTGGACCGAGGACGCGCCCTGGACCTACAAGGGCAAGTACTGGACGGTGAACAAGCCGGACATCATGTTCGACTTCCTCAAGCCCCACCTCAAGCCGAAGCAGGCGCCGCATCCGCCGATCGGCGTCGCCGGCCTCTCCAAGGGCTCCGACACGCTCAAGCTCGCGGGCGAGCGCGGCTACATCCCGATGAGCCTCAACCTCAACCCGGCCTATGTCGGCAGCCACTGGGAATCGGTCGAGATCGGCGCCGCCAGGACCGGACGCAAGCCGAAGCGCAGCGACTGGCGGCTGGTGCGCGAGGTGTTCATCGCCGACACCGACGAGGAGGCGTGGCGGCTGTCGACCGGCGACATGATGGGCCGGATGATGGGCGAATACTTTTTGCCGCTGCTCGGGCATTTCGGCTTCAAGGACTACCTCAAGGCCACGCCCGACACGCCCGACAGCGACGTCACCGTCGACTACTGCGCCCGCAACAACTGGATCGTGGGCTCGCCGGCGACCGTCACCGAGAAGATCGAAAAAATCTATCACGAGGTCGGCGGCTTCGGCACGCTGCTGGTGTTCGGCTTCGACTACAAGCACAAGCCCGAGGCGTGGCACAATTCGCTGCGCCTGCTGAAGCAGGAAGTGATGCCGCGGCTGAAGCATCTCAACGCGGACCTCACCCGCGCGGCGTGATGTTCTTCCTTCTCCCCTTGTGGGAGAAGGTGCCTTCGCGACAGCGAAGGCGGATGAGGGGTTCTCCATCCGCGGAGACAGACCCCTCATCCGTCTCGCTGCCGCTTCGCGTCAGCGATCCACCTTCTCCCACAAGGGGAGAAGGGAAGTAAGCGCTCCGCTCACTTCAACCCGTCTTCGGCGGCGCGTCGGCGGCGCGGACTTGCCAGAATTTCAGGAGGCGGCGGGCGCTTTCGACCGTCAGTTTGCCGTATTGCTCTTTGGCTTTCGCCAGTTCATGGCGGCCCATGCTCCCCGAAGCGAAGCGGCTGTCGAGCACGGCGGCGACCGTTTCCCAGTTCAATCCGGCGACGCGGCAGGGGATCAGCACGCCGTCGTCGCGCAGGCTCTGCATGACCGGGCGGATCACTCGATGGTCGAGCCTGACAACTCGGCAAGCGCTGCGACCGTCTCGGCGTATTTCCGCTCTTTCGCAAAGGCCAGCAGCGCCGGCTCGCTGAGCTTGCCGTGCTTGGCGAGCGCCGCGACGAAGCGGCGGGCCGCGGTGAAATCGCGCGTGCGCGACATTTCGCGGTTGGCGCCGGCGGCGGCCAGCGCGATCGCGTTCCTGATTTCCTCGAACAGATGCGGCGGCGCGCGCGACAACAGCCGCGTGCGCACGGCCTCGGTGGCGCTGCGCAACAATTGCTGGCGCTGATCGGCCGGCAGGTCGACGCGGATGCCGGTCTCGACCGCGAGCTCGAGGATCGCTCTCCGCCTGCTTCAGCACGATCGGCATAGCCGCTCGCCGACATCCGCGCGCCGGGATTGGTGACGAGCCGCCGGCTGACGGAAGGGTAATGCCGCTTCAACAGCGCGTCGGTGACGATCTCGGTCAGCCACCAGCGCCCGGAGATCGCGAGCAGATGCTGCTCGCCCTTGGTCTGTGCGAGCTCGACCAGATCGTCGGCCGATCAGCCGCGCCGATTCGGTCAGCACCGGTCGCGCGATCGAAATTTCGTCATTGTTCGCCAGGCGGCGGACCACGGCCGCCGGCGCCTGCTTGATGGAGGCGAGCTGCGTGCTCATTTCGGCGAGCGCGATGCGCGCGGCGACATCGGCCAGCGCGCGCAGCTCGACGGTCCGGATCAGCCGTTCCAGCACGTCGCCGAACAGCTCGATCTGTTCGCCGGAATAGCCGTCGGCGGACAGCAGAAACAGGTCGGTGACCTGCCTCAGCGTATCCAGATGTTTTTCCGTCGAGCCGGCCTTGATGGCCGCCTCGACCTCGTCGGCGATCGATCGTTCCAACATCGCTCGTCCTGAGCGTTTCAAGCCGGTTCTGGCAGTAGAGCGCGAGAATAGGGGGTAGAGTTGAACGATCCGTAAACCATTTGGGTCGCGGGGCGGCGGGAATGGGGCCGTAAGATTGCGGGGGTGGTCGGCCAGTGGCCGAGTGATGCGACGCTTCCGTAGGATGGGTGGAGCGAAGCGATACCCATCAACGCCTCCGTTCACTTGGGTAGGTGATGGGTTTCGCTTCGCTCTACCCATCCTACGAAGACACGACTTCGCCTTCTCGCGGCGCATTGCGCCCGAGCTTTTCCATCAACCTTGTCGCCCTCAGATCAAGAGGGCGCAGGGAATGCCGGGTGCCGGCTAGCACCCGCGGTCTCGTGTGCAAGTGCACAGTGGATGCGCACACGAGCATACAGGTACAGCCGGAGCAGCCCGGCATTCCCTGCGCGATGGGTTTACGGCTTATACCGTGCTCTCCCCGGAGACGAATTCCTCTTGCCTCCGTCGCCGGCGGATTGAAGGTTTTTCAAAACCCGGTTGGGTTCGCAAAACCTCCGCCGGCTTGACGCCAGCAACGGGCGCCAGAACCACACGGCTTTGCCGTCCGCACTCACGCCGTTCGTCGGCGCGCGGCCTTCGCTCATGAGCAAGCTCACCCTGCAAAGACTTGTTGCGCGCCCGGCGTGCCGCGGCCACCGCTCCCCGCACCCAACGTCCGTGACGATCGCGATACGCCCCTCTTGTGAGCGCGGGATGGCGGGAGTTGTAGGGGTGATTTGGGGCCGGCGCGAAGCGGAATATTTTTTACGCGAGGGCTGGACAGGTTTTTGGTGATTTGCCCGTCGGGCAGTCACACAGGAGGATCACACAGGCATGTAGGCGGCGGCTTTCTTCCTTCTCCCCTTGTGGGAGAAGGTGCGGAGCGAAGCGGAGCCGGATGAGGGGTTCTCTCCGCGGCGACAGACCCTTCATGCGGAGACAGACCCCTCATCCGGCTCGCCGCCGCTTTCGCGGCGTCGATCCACCTTCTCCCACAAGGGGAGAAGGGAAGTAAGCGCTTCGCTCGCAATGACGAATTGATGGAGCGCGTCACGAATGGTGGGCACGCTGCGCTTTGCCCACCCTACGAACCTACGCATCCTCCTCCGCCTCCGCGCTCGCATGCGCCGGCGCTACCGGCATCGGAAACTTCTCGAAATGCTTCGGCAAATTCACCGGCCGGTAGCTCGGCATCGCGTCCATGCGCAGGACGGCGGATTCGTGGATGATGGCGCCGTCGGGAATGAAGCGCGGTTCGGCGTCGGGGATGTAATAGCCGAAATGGACTTTGCGCGCCGGCCATTCCTTGTAGGTCGCACTCTTCGGCAGATATTCGAGGATCCACCACGCCCCTTTCAGCGAGGTGTGCAGGTCGCCGCGCACGTCGGGCACCACGTAGGAGTATGGGCTGCCCTTGCGCTGAATGCCCCAGGCGAGCTGGTTGACGGTGGCCTGGTTGACCCCGCAGTCCGCACTTGTCGCCTCGTCGATCATCCAGAGCAGCGGATATTTCGAAAGCCCGCTTTGCTTTTCTGGATAGCCGCCGCCGATATCGGCATGCACGCCTGCGAACCACACCTGCAAAATATCCTGCGGCTCGGCATGCGCGTCGTTGAAGCGGTTGTGCTTGTAGGTCTGCGGGTCGTCCCACTTCTTGAGGCGGAACATGCAGCGCCGCTCGTCGATCGAGATCGCCTGCCGGAATGTCTGCACGCTCGGGTTCGCAATCGTGAACGCCAGCTCCTCCAGGCTCGGCCAATAGAACCGATCGGGCCGCGGCACGATCACGCTCGCCACCGTATCCCAGACGCCGACGAAGCGGATGGTGGGCCAGCGCGTCGAGGTGATGCGCGCGAATTGCGCGGCGTTGTCGAACGCCGTCTGCGGCAGCGTGTCTTCCGCGGCGGCGGCATCGACGGCCGACTTGAACTTCGCCCGCAGCTTCGGCGCCTCGTCGGAGGAGAACTGCTTGTAGGCGATCAGCCCCGAGCCGGCGAGATTGACCTGCTCCGGCGTGATCAGCCCGATCTTGTGGATCAGCCCCGCCAGCACCCGCACGGTATAGGCGCCGCGGGAAAAGCCGAACAGATAGATCTGGTCGCCGGCCTGATAGGTGTCGACCAGGAAGGAATAGGCCGCGAGCACGTTGTCATCGAGCCCATAGCCGGTGGCGAGCCCCAGGATGGCGTTGAAATCCTGCCTCAATTTGTGCCACGGGTCCGGCCGCTCCAGCGTGCCGACCCCCGGATCGTAAAACACGAGCTGCCGCGGGGACGTCTTCTCCGTCTTGCGCAGGCAGCGATAGAGCTTGAGCACATTGGAGATGTTCTCGGAAATCTCGTTGCCGGTGCCGTCGCAGCAGATGATGATATTGCGCATGGGGGGACTCGCGGGGAGAATCAGGTGATGCTACCTTGGCGAGTATAGCGGATTTTGGGGATCTGGCAGTTCTGGCGCTCCCTGGGGGAAACGAAGGGCGGCGACTGCAGAAGCCCTTATAAAACAGGCACAAAAACAGCTTCGCTACTCGCCAAGCGCTACCACGTACTGCTACCACCATCAACTCAGGAAAGCGCTGCCTGATGGGACACTATCGGCGAGTCAACAGCATCGCGCGCAACGTCCAGAATGCTCCTGCGTACAACGTCCATCCGGACGGGGACCAGAAGGCTCTCGGCGGAACTCAGGTTCTCAGCTTGGATGATGCATTCCAAAGCGCCCGTGACGTTCGTCTGGCTCGGATCGAACCATATTTCGCCTGAGAAGGGTTCCGCTACGCCACCATGCCGCCACTGCGCGCACTCGAACAGGAATTTATCTGTCGAAATCGAAGGCTTCCGTTTCCCAGTAAAATCTATTGGGATCACGCTGAGGTGGAGGACGCAGGTTCGGTCGCAGGTCTGCGTTAGGACCAATGAGGCTCGGCTGACGAATCTGCCGCGCCAGCTAGAAGCGCGCGTATCCGGGGGGGCCCCCACAGTCCGCGGGGCGGCGTTGGACAACTCGGTAATAAAAACGTGCCCTCGGGTAACTCCTGGATGGGTAGAATATCGAAATTTCCTTTTGCCGATATCGTAACCAACACGTCGCGGGCGGGGCGTGTGCCTCGATTATTTGCCTCGAAACAGAGTATTGCGCATCTGGTGTTCGACGCTGTTGCATCCAAGTGTTCAGCCCGTTTTCGAGGCTTTCTCGCAAGCAACGAGCCATGCGGAATAATTAGCGCGATATTCACTGATTTACCCAGCTCTGAAGCTGCTTCATACGCGATTTCAAAGAATGCGCCCGGTTGCTCGGGCGGTTTGGGAGTACTGAAGATCGTCAGCAATCGGAAACGCCTGCCGAATTCTCTCCATTTGCTCCTCAAGCTCTCCGGCGCGTTAGAGCGCTGTAGAAAACAACCTCTCCCTCGATGGTCGGGCCTACCTTGTTGGCGCCGGCAAGAACAATATCGACTACTGGCTCCGTTGATTTGAGGCGCGCAACCTCGCCGCGAAGGCCCTTGATAATTTTGTCTGCTTCCGACGGTCTCTGGAGGTCGGAGCCATTCATCGGGAATTGGCGCTAGACCAACACCAACCGTTCGTGCTGTTGCCATTGGTCCTGTATCATGCGTCAAAACGCGAACGTCCGCATCCGGGTGCAGTCTTTGGTATTCAGTTGCAATTCCGACAAGTTGATCATCTGCCAGCAAGTAGTCTATGTTTAGGCCCTCGGCGGGCATCAGCCGTGGCTCAATGACCATTACAACCGAGGGGTTGTCATCCCTGATTATCTTGTAGCCCGCGTCGCTAAGAATGATTTCGCGAAATAGGCTGGAAGCATCTCTCGCGCGTCGAGCGAGCCTGTCGCCACCCTTGCCTTTAACTGATCTCTGACTGAATTGGCCGACATACAATGAGCTGAATTTCGTCGCACCCGAACCGTTGCCAATCAAGCTCATGCAGGGCACGGCATTGCAGAAAAAAGGTTGGTGTCAGGGAATAAGAACAACTTCATACATTTCATGCAGTCAGTTGACACGTTGTCCGCGCAGTGGGTTCAATTACTTAAACTTCGCTTGGACTAACTCCGAAAAGCTCCTTATTTTTCGTCATAGCCTCCAAGATCATTATATCTGTCATAGAAATTTGCTGCCTC
>CAWIZF010000034.1:0-285186 GCA_963840465.1 uncultured Alphaproteobacteria bacterium
CAAATGCGCGCCTGGACGCTGTGAGCGCGGTGGCAGCCGAGTAAGCTATGTCACAGCCAACCGCAGCGTCAGCTGACGATCTGGACCACGTGGCGATCCATGAAGTCCTCCAGTGCTAACGGCACACTGCGTCCCTCAAGACCGAGGCGTCGCAGGATTTCCTGCGCGACCGCGTGCGAAACGTCCTCGGACCGGTCGGTGTCCGGGTTGAACATGATCACGCGCAGCGGATCGCAGTGCTGCCCGCTCATCAGGCCTATGGTCGCTTCATAGTTGGCGCGGTCGAGATCGGTCTCGGCGAACGCGGTGCCGAACCGGCCGTAATGATTGACGACGATGAAATAGTCTTCGGATGTACCAGGAATTATGGGACGGCATACGCCCGCCTGTTACGGCCAAAGGCTATCCGTGCCGGGCCGGGTTTGGGAGTAGCATTTTTGGCCAGGGGCTTGCCTCGACGATAGCGGTGCAGTCAGGAAACTTCCGACTTTCGAAGCGGAGCGGACATCCAGACAATCGTTGTGCATCTGGTCGCTCTCGTAGTACGTAGGAGAGCATCGAGACCGTGATACCGCCCAAGAGGCGAGAGTTGATGATAAAGATCGCTCTGATGGTTTGCGCCGCCCTTATGCTATTCGCATCGAGTGCTACCGCTGAAAAGACGTTGCCTGTAGGACCCTGCACGACTGACGAGTGGAGGTTGTGCGCCGGGATTCGGCCGGGTCGAGACAATCTCCGCGCTTGCTTTCGTGAGCACATTCACGAACTCTCAGATGCTTGCCTGTTGGCGCTTGCTAGGTTCAGTGCGGTTGACAGGACGTGCAGACAGCGATGAGCTGGGGAGTGTGGGGGTGTCGAACCCGGCAGGGCCGCCTCGAGTTTCTGTTGAGGTCTGCTGCCGCCAAACTGGACGATTATTGCAAAGGCGCACTTAGTCGCGCGATCCCTCGCGCCAAGGTCCGGTAATCACTGCGGCCCGGACCTTTGTTGCCTGCGCGCTGATCGCGCTCCCTCTAGGGCATTCGCATATCCAATTCCTTCGCCTATCTAAAAGCCATGCAACCGTTTGAACCCTGCATCCCCACCAAAGGCACCAAGTGCCCGACCGCCCGGAATGGTTTCACGAAGTCAAGCACGACGGCTACCGCCTGATCGTTCAGCGCGACGGCCAACGCGTGCGGCTGTTGACCCGCAACGGCCATGACTGGAGCGATCGATTCCCGCGCATCGCCGAGGCCGCGCTACGCAATCGCAACAGCTCGTTCGTGATCGACGGCGAGGCTGTGCTGCTCGGCGTCGACGGGCTCCGACTTCAACGGGCTGCACTCCGGAAGCACGATGCTGAGGTCGAGTTCTACGCGTTCGACATGCTGGCGAGCGACTGCGAGGATCTGCGCAGGCTGCGGCTGTCGAATGCGCAAGGCCAACCTGGCCCGGCTGTTGGCGCGGCGCGTCGACGGCATCTTCCTGTCAGCGACTTCGAGCAGGGCGAGATCGGCCGGACCTGTTCCGCCACGCCTGCCTGATGGGGCTGGAGGGCTGGTGTCGAAACATCGCGACAGCGTCTACCGCAGCGGCCGGTTACGGCGCTGGGTCAAGGTCAAGAACCGGCAGCATCCGGCGTTCAGTCGGGTGATGGATGCGTTTGGTTGAAGCTGCCAGTACAGGAGACTGAACGACGCGAAGGCATTGCAGAGTATGCTGGACCTTTGATCGTTTCGAAATTGCGTGGAGCATCGACGCAATGCCACGAATTCGGATCATTCGGTACTAGTCCGATTGCGGGGCTGGTATCGCATGCCAATTTTTTCGGTTGCGGGCGTCGAAGACTTGGCCTATACAGGTGAAATTCGCCCCGCCGTAGAGAGCGTTCATGATCCGGACACGAAGCAGATTATTACCGGCGTAAGCGCAACCAACCGGCAGGGTATAGGGGAAAGTTCCTACGCTGCGTTCGAGCGACGATTGACACTCGTTGAGTGTTTTGAATCCACCTAGCAGCCACTCATAGCGCTGCTCCTTGCTGTTCCAGAGGTAGCCCATCCATGGGGAGGTGGTGGAATCATCGGTGGAGATCGTTTTCGGCGATGCTGTCAAAGATTTGGAGTGGCATCGACCGCCGATAGCAGTCGCTGTGGAACGCGCAGTCATCTGCCACCATGGAGAATCGAGAGACCCCGACGCATGTGGCCACGCTCGGCTGAGGCCATTTCGTCACAAGTCGGGAGGGAGTTCTTGCCGTCCTTGTTATAGAAGGGCGACCACGTTTGGACAGGCAGGCGCTGTCAAGCACGTTGTCCCATTTCTTCGCTACCTCGAACCGACCACGCATTGACGGCCTCTTTTTAAGAGTGCGGCACGTACGAAGCGAGGCCAACCAGAATAATCGCGACCGTGATGGTTATGGCACGCTTCATGCGTCAGTTCTCCGGCGTTTTTCTTTCGCGCCACGCCCAAGAGTTTCCCGCCTCCGTGCGAATTGACAGGTGAAGCTTGTCGAATTTGCCTTGCGCGAGCATGGTCAACCCGGCTGGCGATGGCCCGGATCTCGGCCTGACGGACGTTATCGAATCGACCGAGCACGTCTGGATCGCAGGCGACGGCCGACATTCCCTGCTTGACGGCTTTTCCGCCGCTACCAAAGCGGCGGGCGTAGTCGTCAAGAATTTCCAGTAGCTCTCCGTAGGTCTCAAGAATGATCCCGCCTTGTAGAGGGCGGAGATCATCCACGCTTCCTGTCACAAGCGTATTGTTCGTCATCTCGAAAATAAACTCATCTAAAGAATTTCGCGCGATCAGAGCCGCTTGCCCTTCCGGCTTTGAGCCCCCGCCATAAAGATTCTGTTTGATCAGCAACGTCAGCTCCTGACGTGCCTCTATGAGGCGGGAGATGGGCACTCCCTCAAACTCTGACGGCGTCGTCCTTACATCGGGTCCGCTGTGTACACGCGGCGGCGGAGGCCCGCGCCTTGGTGGCTGGCAGAAGTCAGCAAGCTCGCTCACTGGCTTCCAGTCGCTGAAACCGGGTCGCCATATCAGGTCGCTTCCGACAAGCTGTCCGTCATGCAGATGTTCGAGAACTTGAGCGCGAGACAGCGGACCACGCTGCGCGCCGTCAATGATGACATGCCAACTGTCAGACAAGCGCGACTCCTTCAGGGCCGCCGAGGCGGAAGCGGGCTAAACAGGCGTTGAAGGCTCTGGGCTAACGACAAGACCGCATAGAACACGACGACCGATACCACGACGCCGATGGCGAGCATGGCAAAACTGGCATGCAGGCCTAACAGCGCATCGATGATCTGCTGAACGCCGGCCCAAGTCACTGCTGGTTGAGCAAAGCCCAATTCGGTCAGCATCTGCGATACTGAGTACCCCGGCCAGACGCCGTGCTTGAGCCAGGAGAGCACTTGACCGCCAACTGTTAACGCGATCGCGGACAACGTCGCCAATATTCCCAGTCCAAAGGCAGCGCCAGCGTAATCTTCCGCGCGTTTCATTCTAAGCGTCCCTTGTGAAGCCCGCGCGTAGCCAGCCGATCGCCCAGAAGGCGAGATAGGCGACGACGGCGAGAAGGCCGGTGACCAGGATACCCCAGCCGAGCACGGAAGGTGCGTCGCCCGTGAAGAATGTCGGCGCTGGCGCGTCCGCGATGGCGGTGACCTCGCTGATCGCGCTGTAGGAGTGATGATAATAGCCGGTACACCCGCCGCTGCTGTAGTCGAGGGATGTGCTATATTCTTTCTTTGGGAAATCGGTAGCCGGAGCGCGCGAGACCTGCGAGGCACTTTGCGCTTTGGTAGGACGTCTCCGCAGAGTTGTACCTGTCGACGGCAATAAAGACGGAAGTCACAACACCGATCAGCGCCACCAGTATAGCGACAATTGCGCCGATGCGTGTGAAGCCCCGTATAAAGCGCGCGCCTGCGGTCAGCGGTGCGGTGGGGCGCGGCTGGCGGTGGGTTTGTAGATCGGTCATCTGTTCTCTTCAGGCGGTTTGGCGCGCGCCATGCGTTACCCTGCCAGCCGGACCTTGCATTGGCCAGCGACGCGAGCGGCTTGTCCCCGGCTTAAACCGGGGCGCTTTCGGCGATGAGTGCGCTTATTGCTAACGGTCATCGCGCTCTTCATGCACTAGTGAGGTGGCTGAAGCCCGGGCGACGAGAGCCAGTCGCTGATGTGAGATGCTGTCTCAAGCTGCCTGATCTTTTTTAGCAACTCATCCTTCTGTCGACCCGCGGGAGCTTGGCAACTTGTGCTTCTAGTCGCGCCTTGTCGGCGGCAACTTGATCTTCAAAAGTCAGCGGGCGCTGCATGGGCAACCTCGGGGGTTAACCTCACGGCCTTACGCCGAGTAGCAAGAAGCGGGAGCCGGAAACAGCTGTCGAAACTGTTCATCGTCGACGCGCATTGAAGGTTCCGACGGTAATCAAAAACCTCTTGCTCGGTGCTGTCTGCCCGGTAGGCGACAGATCGACGCCGAAATCATAGGCCCACAGAGCGCGGGGCCTGCTTAGGGAACGATCCCAATCTTTAGGCGTAGGGTCTGGTGACGGCAAGATGTTGTGTCCCGTGCCGTCCAGAGGACCCCGGCCCACATCCTCAGCAGCCGGGGTCGCTCGCGAGGTGCCCAACTTTAGTTCAGCGTAAAGGCCCATGGATCGTATCTACCTCGCCATCATCGCGTCGGCTGTACTGATGCTGCTCGGCGCGGCCAGCTTGTACGTGACCCGACACCGCCGACCTCTTGAATCACGCGCGCACGGTGGAAGTCGCCGGTCGAACTGGATTAAGCGCGAGCCGCTCGCCGTGGTGGGGAACGATCTCAACCTTCTCACGTAGGTTTGGCGGCGGGCGCAATCGACGCGCCTGCGACCGCCTCGACCAAGCGAGCCAGCCTCTTACGGGCGCGCTTTAGAGGAAGTTGGCGCATGTCTTTTCACCTGAGACATATTTTCAACATCGAAGCGGCCCGCGATTACGGCGCTCGTTCTCAGTGTCGCTCTGATTGTCTATGTCCTGTTGTCCCTTTGGGGTATCACTGGCTTCCCGGAGTAATTCCTCTTTGCGCCCAAAGGCGCAGGGCGATGTTAACACCCCTTTATGGCGGCGCATGACCCCGTGTCGTCTATCGGTCGCCCGTTTCATCGGGTTCGTCCAGACAGCTTGCCTGCGAGATGAAATCGTCGAATATAGCGACCGCGTCTTTGACCCCATGACAACCGCAGCTGTCAACGGACGTTTTGAGGCTGTGATCGATCAGCTCCAGCCAAAACAATGGTGCGCCATCAACATCGGCCTTCGGATCCCGAAACATGCGGATCTCGTAGCTGCCGATCGAGGCGAGCGAAACCGACGCTTCTGGACCGTTCCCCGGAATGGACGAGAGTTTGCCGTAGGCTCTCGCAATTTTCAATTCAGTCAACGTCCTTTCGAACGAGTTGCAGTTAGTCAACGTTCAAAGTCCCCCAAAGCAAAACGCAAGCGGCGGATGTAGCAGTCGGGTTAGGGGGGCGCTTGTTATGGCCCGCCAATTATTTGTTATTGGGTGCCGAGGTGCCTTGAGAACCGTCCGGCTCGGACTGTTTGCGCGCCATAAGGCCGCCATGACCGACCGCATCCGCATCATCAAACACGAAGCGGTGCTGGGCTGTGGCAGCTTTGAGGTCTGCTTCGCGGACGGCCGGGTCTCGCAATATTTCTATTTCGACGATCTGCCGAGCCGCCGGCTACGGCCGGAGATGCTGACGCGGGAAGCCGCGTTGGAGGCGGCCAAGGCATTGGTGCGGGCGGAGCGGGAGAGGGGCGCGTAGCTCAGCGCAGGCGATTTCTTCGGCGGACGACCGGCCGTCGACCACGGTGCAATCTAAATGCAATCTAACTGGCATCTCTGGTTGCGTCACGTACAAAATGCGTTTTTAGCCACCAGATAAGCTATTGAATATTTAGGTATTTTTGGTGAGCGCGGAGGGACTCGAACCCTCGACCCCATGATTAAAAGTTATGTTCTCGGGACCCGTCAGTCTGTCGGCCCATTCACGATGCGGACGCCTGAGGCGTGCTGGGTAGGTGGTCATGCGAACACTGTAGCTCGGTGACGGCGGCTAACGTCCCGCAACCATCGTTCGCCAGCGTTCTCAGGAAAGCGGGAAATTGTTATCCCTGCGTTATCCCGATGATTTTTCGGTGAGCTTCGACAGTTGGGATTTTCTATGTAAGTATTTGATTTGATTTGGCTCCCCGGGCTGGATTCGAACCAGCGACCATTCGATTAACAGTCGAATGCTCTACCGCTGAGCTACCGAGGAACAGGCGAAACAAAGGTTCGCGAGCGGGCAGCGTATAACAAAGCCTTTCGGGCTTGCAAAGGACCAAATCATCGGCGGCGCGCCGGCGTCAGGCCGGGCCGGCAAGCCCCTGCGCTACAACGATTTGTCGTGGATTTTTCGCCTCCCGGGTCACGGCAGCTGGAACCGAAGGCCGTGCCATTTCGTCATACACAGGTGTGATGGACCGGGCCGCCAATTCGACTCAATCGGCCAAAAGGCTCGGTCTGCCGGGTTTCATGGGAGCTGATTCGATGCCAGCCAATGTGACCGACCTGATCCGCGCGGTACCTTCGATCGTCCCAAGCGACATTCCCGCCATGAGCGACGACGAATGCCTGCTTCGGCTCGCGCAAGCCATTGAAGCGCATGATACCGAGCACCTGGACGAGGTTGCGCGGCTGATCGCCCGGCTCGCCGTGCCGATCGAATAGGGCGGCTTTCCCGCGTCTCCGGTGGCGGCTCGGCTACGGGGCGCCAGCATGTTGCGTTTTGCCGACGCCTGTACCAAAGATGACGCGGTTCAGCTTTCGGTTTTCTTGCGGCCACGCCGCATGCTCTCAGGGTCTTAAGCCATGTCCGGTTTTGCGACCGCGCGCCAGAAAATGGTCGATGGTCAGGTGCGTCCGAGCGACGTGACCGATATCCGCATTCTCGATGCCATGCTGGCGGTGCCGCGCGAGGCCTTCGTTCCCCAAAACAAGCAGGCACTGGCCTATCTGGACCTCGATCTCGATGTCAGCGAAGGCGGCGCGGGCAAGCGGTTCCTGATCAAGCCGGTGGTGCTGGCGAAGATGCTGCAGGCGGCCGACATCAAGCAGAGCGACCGCGTTCTGGTGGTCGGCTGCGCCACCGGATACGCCGCCGCCGTGATCGCCCAATTCGCCCCCCAGGTGACCGCGACCGAGAGCGATTCGGCGCTGGCGGCGAAGGCGCAGGCCAACCTGGCCAGCAATGGCTGTGGAAACGTCACGGTCCGCCCAGCGGCGCCGGCCGATGGAGAGGCGGCAAGCGCGCCTTACGATGTCATCGTGCTGAATGGCGCGACCGAGATCGTGCCGGAGCGGCTCTACGGGCAATTGCGCAGCGGCGGCCGATTAGTGGGCGTTTTTGCGACGTCGCAGCCGGCGCGGGCCACCCTCGTGACCGCTTCCCATGGCGATTTCGGTCACCGGACGCTGTTCGATGCCGCTGCCCCGGTGCTGCCCGGCATGGAACGTGTTCCGGCCTTCGTTTTCTAGCGTTTCGGCCGTTTCCACGCCCAATATTCGCCCTTCGTCGTCAGCTAAATCCTCTTCGAAATCAGAAGTGTGGCCCGATTGCCCCACGTGAAGAGTTTCGACAACGTTTGCTTGCGGGGTGGTTCCGTCCGGCCTACGTGCGGAATAAGGTGAGCCTGGACTCACTTCGAGTGAAGCGACGTTCGGTTAATGATCATGTGCAATCATGGTTGTGGGCCGGGCGAACCAGAATGATCGGATTGCTTGGGATGCGTGGGGTGAAGGCATTTGCCGGGGCCGCGGCTTCGGCCCTTCTATTGATTTGCATGGGCCCGACGCCCGTCTTGGCCGACACCATCGAGGCGGCCTTGGTGCGCGCCTATCAGAACAATCCGCAGCTCAATGCGCAGCGCTCGCAGGTGCGCGTCACCGACGAGAACGTGCCGCAGGCATTGTCGGGCTACCGCCCGAAGGTCGCGGTCACCGCGAGCGCGGGCTACCAATACTCCGACAGCCTTACCCAGACCGGCGACCTCAATGTCGGCAGGCCGCCTCCAATCAACGGCGCCAACGCGCCGCGCAGCGTCGGCGCGACGATCACGCAGACGCTGTTCAACGGCCAGCAGACCGCCAACAGAACCAGAGCCGCCGAGCAGCAGGTTTCCGGCGCGCGCGAAGCTTTGCGTGCACTCGAACAGACCGTCTTGCTCAGCGCCGCCACGACCTACATGGACTATCTGCGCGATTCGGCGATCGTCGAGGTGCAGAAGAGCAACGTTCGCGTGCTCGAGCAGACGCTCAAGCAGACGCGCGACCGCTTCAACGTCGGCGAAGTCACCCGCACCGACGTTGCGCAGTCGGAGGCGCAGCTCGCCGCCGGCAGGACGCAGCTCCTGACCGCGGAAGCCAATCTGACGACGACGCGCTCGAACTTCCGCCGCATCATCGGCAACGAGCCGCAAGCGCTCGCGCCGGGCTCGCCGGTCGATCGCTTCCTGCCGTCGACGCTGCCGGCCGCCGTCGAACTCGGCCTGACGCAAAATCCGAACGTCACCGCGGCGATGTTCGGCATCGACGTCAGCTATCTCCAGGTCAAGGTGGCCGAAGGCGCGCTGTTGCCGACGGTCACGCTGCAGGCCTCGGTGCAGCAGACCTATGAGCAGAGCCTGATCCAATACAGGTCGTTCGGCGCGTCCGCGATCACGCAACTCAACGTTCCCATCTATCAGGGCGGCGCCGAATATTCGCTGATCCGCCAGTCCAAGGAAACGGCGGCACAGCAGCGCCTCGTTCTCGACCAGACCCGCGACCAGACCCGTGCCAACGTGGTCACGGCATGGGGCCAGCTTGTCGCCGGCAAGGCGCAGGTGCAGTCCGCCCAGGCGCAGGTGGCGGCGTCGGAAATCGCGCTGAACGGCGTGCGCGAGGAAGCCAAGGCCGGACAGCGCACCACGCTCGACGTGCTGAATGCCCAGCAGGCGCTGGTGAATGCCCGCGTCGCGCTCGTCACCGCGCAGCATGATCGCGTGGTGGCGTCATACTCCGTGCTGAGCACGATCGGACGGTTGTCGCCGCAGGTGCTCAACCTGCCGACCACGGTCTACGATCCGAGCGTGCACTATCATCAGGTGCGCGATAGCTGGGCCGGCGTTCGCACGCCCGACGGCCGCTGATATCTGAGTCCATTTCCGCACAGGCGGGATGAAATCATCGCCCGGCGCCCAAAGCGCCGGGCGCTTTGCTTGCAATCGATTGTGGCCATGACGTAGCGTTTCTTGGGCGAGCTGGCGATTCGTGGCCCGCGTCTTTGCATCTCACGGACGCGGGTTGGGGGACGCCTTGAGGGGAACAGGACCCGCGCGCGGTGCCGCGGGCGGGCTTGATCTGGGGACAAGTAGGGCTTGTGCGATGAAAATCCCGGCCTTCATATCCGGAACCGGCAATTCCTTCGTGGCTTTGGTATAAAATGGTTTCGATGTGGAGTCGGAGATGACGCAACCTGCGAAGGTCCAAGAGCCCTCTATGGAGGAGATTCTTGCGTCGATCCGTCGCATCATAGCCGACGACGAGGCGAAGCCTGGCGCTGCCGAAAAACCGGCGAGCCCGGCGGCGGCCGCGAAGCCGGCCGTGATGAAGGATATACCGCCGTCGGCGATTGCGCCGGCGCCGAAGCCGGCTCCCGCGCCGAAGCCGGCCCCGCCGCCGCCCGCACCCGAACCGGCCGTTGCCAGCAACAATCAGGACGACATCGACGCGATGCTGGCGGGCCTCGATGCGGCGACGCCCGAAGCCGACATCAGACCGGCGCAGCGCGAGCCTGAGCCCGAACCCGACGTGTTCGAACTCACCGACGAGATGGCGTTGCCGGAGCCGGCGCCAATCCGGCCCCCGCCGCGGCAACGTTCAACAAGGTCGAACCGCAGGACGACATCGAATTCACCGAAGCCAAGGCGTCACGCCGCCAGCCGGCCTATGAGCCGCCGTTCGAGAGCGCGCCAGCACGACCGATTTTATCGCATTCGACCGTCTCGGCCGTGGAATCCGCCTTCAATTCGCTGGCCAACACGGTGCTGAGCAACAACGCGCGGACGCTGGAAGATCTGGTCAAGGAAATGCTGCGGCCGATGCTGAAATCCTGGCTCGACGACAATCTGCCGGGATTGGTGGAGCGGATCGTCAAGGCCGAAATCGAACGGGTTTCGCGCGGCGGGCGCTAGCCCCGAGGGGATTCGGCGGACGACGATCGGGACCCATCCGTGCCTTCAAACCGGCGTGACCGCGGCTGGCCCGCTGCCCCGAAGTGAGTTGTCAGGTTGACTTGAGCCGCTGTGGCGGCTTTCTAGGGGCGCGCCCGGCGCCGATCACATCCAAACCGGCCACTACCACGTTGATTTGATTTACATTCCTTGAGCGGCCCGGCGACGGTTTGCTTAAGAGCACCCCCACCATCCCAGCTGCAGTGCCATGATCGAGAAAAACTATCAGCCCGCCGATATCGAAAGCCGCATGTCCCGGATCTGGGAGGAGAGCGGCGCGTTCATGGCCGGCCGCCCGGAACGAAAGGACGCCGCGCCGTTCACCATCGTGATCCCGCCGCCGAACGTGACGGGCTCGCTGCATATGGGCCACGCGCTCAACAACACGCTGCAGGACATCCTCTGTCGCTTCGAGCGCATGCGCGGCCGCGACGTGCTGTGGCAGCCGGGCACCGACCATGCCGGCATCGCGACCCAGATGGTGGTCGAACGGCAATTGATGGAGCGGCAGGAGCACCGGCGCGACCTCGGCCGCGCCAAATTCCTCGAACGCATCTGGCAATGGAAGGCCGAGAGCGGCGGCACCATCGTCAACCAGTTGAAGCGGCTCGGCGCCTCCTGCGACTGGTCGCGCGAGCGCTTCACGATGGACGAGGGGCTGTCGCGCGCGGTCGTGAAGGTGTTCGTCCAGTTGCACCGCGAAGGCCTGATCTACAAGGACAAGCGGCTGGTCAACTGGGATCCGAAGCTGGTGACCGCGATCTCCGATCTCGAGGTGCTGCAGGTCGAGGTCAAGGGCAGTCTGTGGTATCTGCGCTATCCGATCGAGGGCAAGACTTTCAGCCCCGACGATCCCTCGACGTTTGTCGTGGTGGCGACGACGCGGCCCGAGACGATGCTCGGCGACACCGCCGTCGCGATCCATCCGGACAACGAGCGGATCGGGCACCTGATCGGCCAGCATGTTATCCTGCCGCTGGTCGGCCGCCGCATCCCGGTTATCGGCGACGACTACGCCGATCCCGAAAAGGGATCGGGTGCCGTCAAGATCACGCCGGCGCACGACTTCAACGACTTCGAGGTCGGCAAGCGGCACGGCCTGCCGCAGATCAACGTGTTCGATCGCGAGGGCTGTCTGGCGCTCAACGAGAACGAGGACTACCTGCGCGGATTGCCCGAAGGCGCGCTGATGCTGGCGGAAGAACTGCACGGCGTCGACCGCTTCGCCGCGCGCAAGCAAATCGTGGCGCGGCTGGAAGATTTCGGCTTCGTGGAAAAGATCGAACCCAACACGCACGCGGTGCCGCATGGCGATCGCTCCAACGTCGTCATCGAGCCCTATCTGACCGATCAGTGGTATGTCGACGCCAAGACCATGGCGCAGCCGGCGATCGCGGCGGTGCGCTCGGGCGCGACGACCTTCGTGCCGAAGAACTGGGAAAAGACCTATTTCGAATGGATGGAGAACATCCAGCCCTGGTGCATTTCGCGCCAGCTCTGGTGGGGCCATCAGATTCCCGCGTGGTACGGCCCCGACGGCAAGGTGTTCGTCGCCGAGACCGAAGAGGAAGCCGTCGGTAACGCGCTTGGCTATTACGTCGAGCAGGAAGTCATCACGGAAGAGCAGGGGCGCGAGATGGCGCAGGACCCTGCCAAGCGCGAGGGCTTCATCACGCGCGACGAGGACGTGCTCGACACATGGTTTTCCTCCGGGCTGTGGCCGTTCTCGACGCTCGGCTGGCCGGATGAGACGCCGGAAGTGAAGCGCTATTACCCGACCAACGTCCTCGTCACCGGCTGGGACATCATCTTCTTCTGGGTCGCCCGGATGATGATGATGGGCCTGCACTTCATGAAGGACGCGCCGTTCTCGACCGTCTACATCCACCGCCTGGTTCGCGACGAGAAGGGCGCCAAGATGTCGAAGTCGAAAGGCAACGTCATCGATCCCTTGGGCGTCATCGACGACTTTGGCGCGGACGCGCTGCGCTTTGCGCTGGCGCGCGGCGCGGCGCACAGCCACGACATCAAGCTGTCGCCGCAACTGGTCGAAACCAATCGTAATTTCGCGACCAAGCTGTGGAACGCCTGCCGCTTCGCCGAGATGAACGGCTGCGAGAAGCCCGATGGATTCGATCCAACGGCGGCAAAGGAAACCTTGAACCGCTGGATCGCGCATGAGACCTCGCGCGCCACGCGTGAGGTCTCGGAGGCCATCGAAGTCCTATCGCTTCAACGATGCGGCCAATGCGATCTACCGCTTCGTCTGGAACGTCTATTGCGACTGGTATGTCGAACTCGCAAAGCCCGTGCTGATGGGCGAGGAGGGCGCGGCCAAGGCCGAGACCCGCGCCATGACCGCCTGGGCGCGCGATGAGATCCTCAAACTGCTGCATCCGTTCATGCCCTTCATTACCGAAGAGCTGTGGGCGGTGACGGCGAAGCGCGACGGCCTGCTGGTGCTGGCCGAATGGCCGCGCAAGGCAGGCTCCGTGACCGCAGAGCAGATCGCCGCGATGGCGCTGGCAGGGCCGGGCGATCCGCTGATCGCACCGGTCATGGCCGCGCTCGACGCCGGCGATTTCAGCGACCCCGCCGCCGAGGCCGAAATCGGCTGGGTGGTCGATCTCGTCACCGCCATCCGTTCGTTGCGATCGGAAATGAACATTCCGCCGGCCACGCTGATCCCGCTGGTGCTGTCGGGAGCGTCCACGGAGACCCAAGGACGCGCGCTGCGCTGGAATGACACCGTGAAACGCCTGGCGCGGCTGGCGGATATTTCCTTCGCCGACCGTCCGCCCGAGGGCGCCGTGCAGTTGCTCGTGCGCGGCGAGGTGGTGGCGCTGCCGCTCAAGGGCGTGATCGATCTCTCGGCCGAAAAGGCCCGCCTCGACAAGGAGATCGTCAAGGCCGACGCCGACATCAAGCGCGTCGACGCCAAGCTCGGCAACGAGAAATTCGTCGCGAACGCGCCCGAAGAAATCGTCGAGGAAGAAAAGGAAAAGCGCGAGGCGGCGGTGGAGCGAAAAGCGAAGCTGCAGGAAGCGCTGGAGCGGCTGAAGCTGGCGTCGTAGCCGCCAGCCAAAATCAGTTGATTCAGATCAAGCGAGGAGCGCGCCGGCGGTGGTCGAATTGAAATTGTAGCTGACCATAAGAGATCAAGGGAGCTGGAACATGCCGAATTCGCGCGCGTTTTCTCTTCGATCCTTCACCAATACGTTGCTCTGCCTCGTAAGCTCGCTCGCCTTGGCGAGCCAGGCCGCAGCACAGCAGGTCAGCGGCACCCTTGGGTCGCCGAGCGCCAGTTCGACCATCACTGGGAAACAGCTTCCACCGCCCGATCCGAAGTTCGGCGGCGTGATCAAGGATGGTGCGCTGCAGTCGACGCCATGGTGGGCACCGCGGGTCGTACCGCCGAAGGGGGCGCCCAATGTATTGCTCATCATCACCGATGACGCGGGCTTCGGAGTGCCGAGCACCTTTGGTGGCGTTATCCCGACCCCGACCATGGATCGTCTCGCGAGCGAAGGCCTGCGCTATAATCGCACATTCTCCACCGCGCTGTGCTCGCCGACGCGGGCGGCGCTGATTACCGGGCGCAACCATCATTCCGCCGGCTTCGGCGTGGTTTCAGAACAGTCGACCGGTTTCCCCGGCTATAACAGCATCATCGACAGGGACAAGGCGACGATCGGGCGTATCCTGCTCGACAACGGCTATGCGACCTCGTGGTTCGGCAAGAACCACAACACGCCGTCCTTTGCCGCCAGCCAGGTGGGACCGTTCGATCAGTGGCCCACCGGCATGGGCTTCGAATATTTCTACGGCTTCGTCGGCGGCGACGCTAACCAGTGGCAGCCGAACCTGTTCCGCAATACCACTCAGATTTATCCGTTTGAAGGCAAGCCGGGCTGGAATCTCGTCACCGGCATGGCCGACGACGCCATCGACTACATGACACGGATGCATCAGATCCAACCGGACAAGCCGATCTTCATCAAATACGCGCCCGGCGCCACCCATGCGCCGCACCATCCGACCAAGGAGTGGGTGGACAAGATCAGCAATATGAAACTGTTCGACGAGGGCTGGAACAAGGTGCGCGAGCGCATCTTCGAGAACCAGAAGCGGCTCGGCGTCGTTCCGCGGGACGCGAAGCTGCCACCCTGGCCGAAGGACGTGCTGAAAGAATGGGACACGCTCTCCGCGGAAGAGCAGAAGCTGTTTATCCGACAGGTCGAGGTCTTCGCTGCCTACGCCGCCTACAGCGACCACGAGATCGGACGCGTGGTTCAGGCTTTCGAGAATTTAGGCAAGCTCGACAACACGCTGATCATCTACATCAACGGCGACAACGGAACGAGCGCGGAGGGTGGCCCGATGGGTACGCCGAACGAGGTGGCGTGGTTCAACGGCGTCAATGACCTGCCTGCCGAAGTACAGATGAAGTTCTACGACGTGTGGGGCACCGAGCAGACCTACAACCACATGTCGGCCGGCTGGTCGTGGACGTTCGACACGCCGTTCCGCTGGTTCAAGCAGAACGCCTCCCAGCTTGGCGGCGTCAATCAGAACATGGTGGTGTCATGGCCGGCACGCATCAAGGACAAGGGAGCATTGCGCGAGCAGTTCGTTCATGTGATCGACGTCGTTCCCACGATTCTGGAGGCCGCGGGCATTCCTGCGCCGGAGATGGTGGACGGCATCAAGCAAAAGCCGATCGAAGGGACCAGCTTTGCCTATACTTTCGATGCAAACAATGCCAAGGCGCCATCGCGGCACAAGACCCAATACTTCGAGATGATGGGCCAGTGGGCGCTATACGACGACGGCTGGTTCCTGAGCACGAAGGTCAACCGTGCACCCTGGGAGGCCTTTGGACCGGCCAACCCAGACCCGTTGAACAAGCAGGTGCTTGAGCTTTTCAACCTCAATGTCAGACTTCAATCAGACCACCGATCTCGCTGCGAAGAACCCGCAGAAGCTGAAGGAGCTGAAGGACAAGTTCATCGCCGAGGCGAAGAAATACCAGGTCTTCCCGATGGACGCGTCGGTGGCGGCCCGCATCGTCGCGCCGCGCCCGAACATCACCGCGGGTCGCTCGGAATTCATCTACACGCGGCCGATGGTTGGCCTGCCGCAGGGCGACTCCCCGCTGCTGCTGAACACCTCCTATACGATCACCGCCGACATCGAGGTGCCGCAGGGCGGCGCCGAGGGGATGATCCTGACCTCGGGTGGACGGTTTGCGGGCTATGGCTTCTATTTGCTGCAGGGCAAGCCGGTGTTCCTGTGGAACATGGTCGATCTTCAGCGCATCAAGTGGGAGGGCGCGGATCCGCTGACGCCGGGCCGCCACACCGTCGAGTTCGATTTCAAGTACGAAGGGATCGGTGCCGGTACGCTCGCGTTCAACAACTTCAGCGGCCTCGGCCAGCCCGGCACCGGCACGCTGAAGGTGGACGGCAAGGAGGTCGCCACCAAGCGGATGGAGAAAACGCTGCCGATGATCCTGCAGTGGGACGAGAGCTTCGATGTCGGCTCCGACACGCTGACCGGCGTCAACGACGCCGACTACAAGCCACCGTTCGCGCTGACCGCCAAACTCAACAAATTGACGATCAAGGTGGACCGCCCGCAACTGTCGCCAGCCGACATCAAGAGACTTCAGACAGCGATGCAGGAAAAGGCGAAGAGTGACTGATCCCGCCCTCGGGCGAGAAGCGCGCAGACCGAACTGGCCTGCGCGCAGCGTTTCCGGTGTATCTCACGGCCTGCGCCCCTACCACGCCGCCCATTACGGCGCGTTCTTGCGCGATCCCGACCGCAACAAGGTCGAGGCGGTTTGTCACCGGGGGCAGCAGCAGGAGCAGGAAGCGTAGCCCGGATGAGCGATCTGTCCGCCGTAGCTCAACGAGCGAAGGCGGAAGCGACATCCGGGCTTTGGCGGCTCGATGGTTGGCGCGCGAATCCACGAATTCGGGCCGGTCGGCGGACGTGCCACGGATTATCTCCCACGCCGCGGAACCTCGCGTGCTATCGTTCCAGGTATCGAAATATCGGCCTCAGCCCGGGACGGATAGGATATTCTCAACATGTCGACGCTGACCCCGCATGGCGCCTGCTTGCTGTGGAAGCCGGAATTGATCTGGCTGAATGCCGTTTCCGACGCCATGCTCGCCATAGCCTTCTTTGCCACCGCGTTCGTCCTCGGGTTCTTCTTGTGGCGCCGCCGCGATCTGACGTTCCGCGGCGTGTTCGCGACATTCGCCATCTTCGCCGCGGTCTGCGGGATTGCCCGCCTGCTGTCGATCCTCACTCTGTGGGTGCCGGCCTACGATATCGAGGGCCTCACCAAAGGCTTGCTGGCGTTGATATCGGCCGGGATTACGGCGGGGCTGCTGCTGCAGTTGCCGCGGATCCTGACGGCGCCGTCACGCACGCAACTCGCGCAAGCCAATGCGGCGCTTGCGGAGGAAATCCAGCACCGGCGCAAGGCCGAGGCCATGGTCAAACGTTTTCAGGAGATCGAGGCCAACGAGGCCCAGGTCCGGCAGGCGCAGAAGATGGAAGCGATCGGCCAACTCACCGGGGGCGTTGCGCACGACTTCAACAACATTCTGACCGTGATCACCGGAACCATCGAAATCCTCGGCGAGGCGGTCAAGGATCGGCCGCAGCTGGTCCAGATCACCGATATGATCAGCGCCGCCGCAGCAAGGGGGGCCGACCTGACGCGGCACCTGCTGGCCTTCGGCCGTCGGCAGCCGCTGCAGCCGCGCAACACCGACGTCAACGCCCTGGTTGTCGATGCCGCGAGGTTGCTGCGGCCGACCCTCGGCGAACAGATCGAAATCGAATCGATGCTGGCGCACGATTCCGCGCCGGCTCTGATCGATCCCAGTCAGCTCTCGACGGCGATCCTCAACCTCGCACTGAATGCGCGTGACGCCATGCCTGATGGCGGCAAGCTGACGCTCGAAACCAGGAATGTCGTGCTCGACGAGACCTACCCCGGAATGACCAGCGAGCTCAAGCCGGGCAACTACGTCATGATCGCGGTGAGCGACACGGGGGAGGGCATCCCCGGTAGCCTACTCGACAAGGTGTTTGAACCGTTCTTCACCACCAAGGAGGTCGGAAAGGGATCGGGGCTCGGTCTCAGCATGGTCTACGGCTTCGTCAAACAGTCGAACGGCCACATCAAGATCTACAGCGAAGAAAGCCACGGCACCACCGTGAAGCTTTATTTGCCGGCGGCGACCGGCGTCCCGGACGCGCTGGCCGCCGAAGCCGGCTCCCCGGGGGGCGACCACGGTGACGAATCCATTCTGATTGTCGAGGACGACGCGCTGGTCCGCGAATATGTCATGACGCAGATCAGCCGTTTCGGGTACCGCACCATGGCCGCCGGCAATGCCGCCGAGGCGCTGGCAATCATTGACGGTCCCGAACGCTTCGATCTGCTGTTCACCGACGTGATCATGCCCGGCGGACTAAACGGCCGTCAGCTCGCGACCGAGGCGCTGAAACGCCGCCCGGAACTCAAGGTGCTCTATACGTCCGGTTATACCGAGAACGCCATCGTCCATCATGGCCGGCTCGACGCCGGCGTGCTGCTGCTGCCGAAGCCATACCTCAGCTCCGATCTCGCGCGGATGATCCGGATCGCGCTGGCATCGTGAATTCTTCGGGATGGGGAGGGATTGCGGTGCATTCAATTGGACGTTGCCGGTTCGCGGGAATTACTGACAGGTTAGGGTGCCTCCTCGCGCTTCCAGGCCTACGTAAGCAAAAGCTGACGATTATTTCGGCAGAGGCGGCAGTTCGCCGTCTATCAGTATCCGCTCGAAGGCGCACCGAGCTAAAGAGGCAGACTGCATAAAGGCGTTTGGATCAAGCTGGCGGGCGGCGTGCACGACCTTATTCCGCCAACGATACATCTCATCCACTACCTCGTATGCATGAGCTTTGTCTTCCGAAGAAGTGCCTACATAGTCCGATAGCGCGGTAGCGATCGTCTTCGACTTTTGCTGAACAGAACTGATGCCGAATAGAACTTCCATCGCCGTCCAAACGAGCGTCATGCTTTGCCGTTCTGATGGGACTCAGGATGCTGCGTCGAATAAGCCAAAAGCTCGATAGAAGCGGTCCTGATGATATAGCCTTCCTGCCTTGGGAAGGAGGTCCCGGACAAAAGACAGATCGTCCTCAGTTGCTTTCCATACGTCGGTTCTAAAGACACCCAAGTGCTGCGGCGCGTCCTCGAAAGCATGCGCGAGTGCTGTCCGCCACTGTGCACCCATTTCCATAAACGGCATGCTGCCAACGACAGCCATTCGTACCGGCGCGTCAACCTTGATCCTGAAAAGTGCAGCTACAAGCCAAGCGGTCAGTGTCGGGGTCAGCGTATCGACAACACCCTCAGCTTGGATGCAAAGCTCAACCCTGCTTTTGAAGGCAAATCCGCCGCGAACTGCGACCCATGGCGTCGGATGAGACGTGCCCATACACTCGGCGAAGGACAACGCCCGGCCCCAAGCCGTAGGCCTCTTCCGGCAACTCCAAAGCGGTCAGGCAACCGTACAACGGCGTGCTGTCGGGATTCCAAGCCCGACGCGTTGCCGCTCGCTGCGTGAGTTCTACGGGGTCATATGCCATCAACTGGCCTATATCACAAAAAGCCCTTGAACTCACGTGCTGGGGCTTCTTCCGGAGCGTTTAGATTAGCAGCGACCAAACCAAGAGGCCGCACTTATTACGATGACCCGGACAGCAAGGACGCACAAGGAAAGCGTTCAAGCCGTAAACCCGGCTCCTTAGTTGCCGCGGTCGAGCCGAAATGTAGCACGTTGGATATCGCCTCGCTCATGCGGCTAATTACTGAACAGTTTCGGCCGCAGAGCCGGTGGCACTGAGAAACGCGCTAATGAGTTGTAAGTCCAGCAGTCACCGCAATCGCGCAAGAAGAAATCGTAGCCCGGATGAGCGAAGCGATATCCGGGTTTTGGTCATCCCCGCATATCGCTGCGCTCATGCGGGCTACTTGCTACGACACAATCAACAGCATCAATCGGCCGTCTGTTGATCTCGCCACCGTGCGGGCGACAAACCGAGCTCTCGCTTGAACGCCCGGCTGAATGCCTCGTCAGAACCGTAACCGACATCCTGGGCCACCTGCGCAATTGTCTTGCGGGTTTCTCGCAGACTGCGCTTGGCGACCTGGAGCCGCCAGATGGTCAGATAGCGGATCGGCGGCATGCCGACGAGGGTCGTGAAGCGATCTACGAATGCGCTGCGCGACATCGATACTTCTCTTGCGAGGGAGTTGGCCGACCACGGCGAGCCGATGTTGTGATGAATGGCGGCGAGGGCACGGCCGATCTGCGGATCCGCGACGCCCTTTAACCATCCTGCATCCTGATCGGTGAACGTCACCGAATATTGACGCATCGCCTCGACGAAAAGCAGTTCGGAAAGCCGCGCCATCAGGCTGGACGAGGCAAATCGGCCCGCCGTCAGTTCGCCAGCGGCATACCGCACGGAGGCCTCGACCCAATCGCGCGACACGCCCTCACGGACGTCAAGCTTCAGGATTCTTGGCAATGTCGCGATCAGCGGATTGTAGGATTCGTCGCTGCCAAGAAAGCCGCACACAATCTGCGCTGCCTCGCCGCCGCCGCCATGCGATATTTTTGCCAGTCCGCCATCTGCTGACGGTTGGATCAGGTGACGCGCGCTTGTCGGCACCAGACCGGTCGCGCTGGCCAGCGTGTGAACGTCATTTCGTGGCAAGAGCACGATCTCGCCGGCGCGCACTTCGATGGTGGGCTCACCGTTCACGCTGACAAGCAATTTTCCTGCGATGACGAAGTGGTAGGCGATCAAGAGGGGCGGCTTGACCGGGAAGGCTCCGCAGTCCTCGGCAAGGATATTCGTGTGCACGCACCACGGCGCCGTAAAGCGCGCGTCAAGGAAAATGCCTCCCTTCAGCCGAACCGAATGAAGCATGTCTGAAAGCGGATCAATCATTATGGCCAATCTCAGATTTGGACGAACGATCAGGTGATCCGGTTGGACGATCATTCGCCCGGTCAGGCTCACGCTGTATACCGCGCCCATGGATGAACTGCCAATCGACCGCCGCTTGTCGTCACGTCACACTGGAGCAGATTGTGTCGTGTCGGGGGTCATGCCCCAACCAGGACAGCGGCGGAAAACCCATCTCCGAAACAATTGCATCGCTAACGGCGGCTAAATAAGTCACCGAGACCGCGATTGCGTTCATGAACGCCACCTTCAGAAAACGGGCATCCTGATTATGAACACCATGCGGGTTATCGAAACCAGTAATCAATACATCGAATTCTGGAACGCCGTGCTGGTTCCAAAATTCAATTCTTGGCGGCACATCCTGGCCGGCGGCCTCCATTTGCATAGCGCAAAAGTGTTTCCTGCGCTGCCTCTCCATAGCGGCGATAACGTGCTGGATGTCGGATGCGGTTGGGGTGATACAGCGATTGAACTTGCGCGACGGGTCGGCCCAACCGGGTCGGTCGTTGGTCTCGACTGCTGTGGCGCCTTTCTTGACGCCGGCTGCGCGGACGCGGCGCAAGCGGGATTGGCAAACCTGACGTTCCGCAAAGCGGACGTTCAAACCTATCCGTTCAAGCCAGTGCACGACTTTTGCTTTTCTCGCTTTGGAACTCAGTTCTTCGAAAATCCGGTGGCCGGTCTGCGCAACATGCGGTCGGCGCTCAGGCCGGGTGGCTTGATGACGATGATCGTGTGGCGCGCCCGGGCAGATAATCCGTGGCTCACGCTGTCAAAGGAGGTTTTGCTGCGTTACCTGCCTGCGGTGAAGGAGGACGCAGCGACCTGCGGACCCGGGCCGTTCTCGATGACCGAACCCGAGGCCGTGACCCGTCAGTTGCAGATCGCCGGCTACACCGATGCCCGGTTCGAGCGAATTGATGCTGAGGTTCTGGTCGGTCGCGACCTCGACGAAGCGGTCGCGTTCCAGCTCGCGATCGGACCCGCCGGTGAGGTCTATCGCGAGGCCGGCAAGCTGGCAGAGCGCCACCATGGCAAGTTGGTGGCGGCGCTGAAGGATGAGTTGAAAGAATTCGTCCGCCCCGAAGGCGTGATGATGAATTCGAGCTCCTGGATGGTGACCGCGCAAAATCCCGGTTGACCGCTGACCGCCCACCAACCCCGCACCGCAAATACAAAGTTTGAAACAGCCAGGAGAACTTCATGGCAGGTCTTGTTGCCGTTCTATACGGCGTAGTTGCTTACAGCTTCACGCTCGTCGCGCTCCTCTATCTCATCGGCTTCGTCGGTAATATCGTCGTTCCGAAGTCGATCGATTCCGGGGCGACAGGACCGCTGCTCCAGAGCGTGATCGTCGATACGACGCTGATTGCGCTGTTCGCAATCCAGCACAGCGTGATGGCGCGCCAGGGCTTCAAGCGCTGGTGGACACGGGTGGTGCCGGCTTCGGTCGAGCGCAGCACCTACGTGCTGTTCACCAGTCTCGCGCTGTTGCTGCTGTACTGGCAGTGGCGGCCGATCCCCGCATCGGTCTGGACCGTTCACAACTCGGTTGCCGCAGGCGTGCTTGACGGCATCTTCTGGCTGGGCTGGGTCGTGTTGGTGGCCAGCACGTTTCTGCTCAATCATTTCGAGCTGTTCGGGTTGAGCCAGGTGTTCGCGCGATTGTTCGGCAAACAACTGTCGGACGCGAAATTCCGCACTCCCTTACTTTACCGGTACGTCCGCCACCCGATCTATCTTGGGGTCTTGCTTGCTGTCTGGGCAACGCCTTCGATGACCGTTGGCCATCTGCTCTTCGCCGGGATGATAACCGGCTACATTCTGATCGGCATCCAGTTGGAAGAGCGCGATCTGGTCAAGCAGTTCGGCGACCAGTATCGTCGCTACCGCCAGCGCGCGGCCATGCTTATCCCGTTTCCGGGTCGGCGAGGTTGATGCGTCCTAGCAACGCGCGTGCACCAGGCTGAAGTCCCGCGCTCGTCGGGAAAGTTCGCGCTGCGCGTTCGCATGATTTTCTAGAGCGATTTCAATGTGATTTGTCCCGTCCAGCCTTGCCGGCAAAAATATTCCGCTTCGCGCGAGACCCAAATCACCCCTACAACTCCGGCCATCCCGTCCCGAGAAGAGGGGCGTTGGCCATCGTCACGAACGTTGGGGCGGGTTGCGGTGGACGCGGCAGCGTCAGGCGCGAGAGGTGTTTCGCAGGGCGGTCATCCGTGAGCGAGACATCGCGCGCAGACGAACGGCGCTTAAACGCTTTCGACATTGCTTCGGTCGGCATGCACTTGGCTGGTCGGAGTTGGTGGCGAAGGAAGCTGCGTACGGCAAAACCGTGTGGTCCTGGCGCCCGTGGCTGGCGTGAAGCCGGCGGAGGTTTGCAAAGCTCGACCGGGCGATGCGAGCCGTCAATTCGCTGGCGACGGAGGCAAGAGGAATTCGTCTCCAGGGAGAGCTCGGCATAAGCCGTAACACCATTGCGCGGGGAATGCCGGGCTGCTCCGGCTGTACCTGTATGCTCGTGTGCGCATTCCTGAGTGCATCTTGCACACGAGACCGCGGGTGCCAGCCGGCGCCCGGCATTCCCTGCGCCCTCTGATTTCTGGAGGGACAACTTCGAGCATGCCTCGGGTGCAAAGCGCCGCGAGATCGCCGCCTCACATTCCGTTGTCATCGTCCGCGAAAGCGGACGATCCAGTATTCCAGAGACGTCAATGATTGAACCGAAAAGCCGCGGCGTACTGGATCACCCGCCTTCGCGGGTGATGACAGCTATTGATGTGGACACAGTTCAGCCCTCAAAACGGCTTGCTCAGAGAACCTCGATCCCTTCAAACCATATCGCCACGGCAGATCGGCCGCTTTGGTAATTCCGATCCGCACGCCGGCGACGATGTCGGGTTTTCCGGACCGCGCATGCAGTGCGAAGGGCGGCTGATCGAGCGGCAGCTCGCTGTGCTTGATGGTGATGCCGAGCGCCTCGCAGAGCTTGCCGGGCCCGGAACACAGCGCGCGTTCCTCCGGCACGCCGCGGCGGCGGCGCATCGCGGGCAGGCCGTGGGTCGGCTGCAGCGCGCGGATCAGCACGGCGCTGGCCGAGCCTGCTTTCTCGCAGACGAAATTCACGCACCAGTGGATGCCGTAGGAGCGGTAGACATAGGCAAAGCCCGGCGGGCCGAACATCACGAGGTTGCGCGGCGTCGGCCCGTTGAAGGAATGCGCGGCCGGCTCGCTGTGGTGATAGGCCTCGACCTCGGTGATGACGCCGCCGACGCCGTCGACCAGCAGCGTCGCGCCGATCAGGTCGGGCGCCACCTCATGTACGCTGCGGTTAAAAAACGAGCGTTTCAGCGGCTTGCCGAGGCGAGGGGCGGCGGCATCGGCCGCTATCTGGATTTTGAGCCATTATCAGGTGGGAATCACGGCGGAACAGATGAAAACTGCCAATATGTTGCACGTTTCTGCTAGCCTCGGCGAGTTTTCCGCAATGGATTGCGGTCATCCGGGTTGCAGCCACCAGCGACACGGATTAGCTAAGTGTTCTCGCCATATCCGGACTTAAAATGGTCGTCCTCGTCGATACCGTCTCCGCTACCCAGGTGCGCCCGCGTCACCCCGAAAAGGTGAACCGTCCGGATGCGCTGTCGCCGCCGAAGCCGAACTGGATCAGGGTGCGCGCGCCGAACACCCGGGGCTATGCGGACACCCGAAAGATCGTGAAGGAGAACGGCCTCGTCACGGTGTGCGAGGAGGCCGGCTGCCCGAACATCGGCGAGTGCTGGGACAAGAAGCACGCCACCTTCATGATCATGGGGGACACCTGCACCCGGGCCTGCGCGTTCTGCAACGTCAAGACCGGCATGCCCGGCGCGCTCGACCCCGCCGAACCGGAACATGTCGCGGAGGCGACCTTCAAGCTCGGGCTCGCCCATGTCGTGGTGACCTCGGTCGATCGCGACGATCTCGCCGACGGCGGCGCCGAGCATTTTGCGCAGACCATTCGCGCCATCCGCGCGCGCTGCCCGACCACGACCATCGAGATCCTCACCCCCGACTTCCTGCGCAAGGAAGGCGCGCTGGAAGTGGTCGCGGCGGCCAAGCCCGATGTGTTCAACCACAATCTGGAAACCGTGCCGTCGCGCTATCTCACGGTGCGCCCCGGCGCGCGCTATTTCCATTCGATCCGGCTGTTGCAGCGGGTCAAGGAGATCGATCCGACCATCTTCACCAAGTCGGGCATCATGGTGGGCCTCGGCGAGGAGCGGCACGAGGTGCTGCAGGTGATGGACGATCTGCGCTCGGCGGACGTCGATTTCCTGACCATCGGGCAGTATCTGCAGCCGACCCGCAAGCATCACGCCGTCATGCGCTACGTGACCCCGGATGAATTCGCAGGGTATGAGAAGGTCGCCTACACCAAGGGCTTTCTGATGGTGTCGGCGAGCCCCTTGACCCGCTCGTCGCATCACGCCGGCGAGGATTTTGCCAAGCTGCAGGCGGCGCGCATCGCGCGAGCCCGCTAGCGCCGGATCGGACCGATGCAACGCGTTCTCGTCATGGGATCGTCGGGGTCCGGCAAGTCGACATTTGCGCGACGGCTGTCGGAGATGACAGGCATTCCCTTTGTTTCGCTGGATGCGCTGTACTGGAAACCCGGTTGGGTCGCCTCCGACAACACCGAGTTCGGACAGCGCGTGGCCGAAATCGCGCGCCAGCCGCAATGGGTCATGGACGGCAACTTCACCAACCACGGCGCGGGCGAATTGCGCCGCCAGGCCAGCGACACCGTGATCTGGTTCGACCTGCCGCGCCGGAGCTGCATGCTCGGCATCATGAGGCGGATCGCCGGCAGCTATGGCCGCGTTCGCCCGGAAATGGCCGAAGGCTGCCCGGAGAAATTCGACTTCGAATTTTTTCGCTATGTCTGGACCTACCGCCGCCAACAGCGGCCGAAACTGCTGGACTATTTTCAGGGGCTGCGCGCCGATCAATCGCTGGTCTGCTTCACCGACCGGACGCAGGCGAACGACTATCTGAAGCAAATCGCGCTGCAGGCAGAACCGGGCGAGTATGCACTGATGCCGCGCTTTTCCAGCAAGCGCCGGGTCCATCACACCGCGTCGCAGATGTTCGATCTGGTCGCCGACGTCGAGCGCTATCCGGAATTCGTGCCGCTGTGCCAGTCGCTGAAGATACGCCAGCGCACGCCGAATGCAGACGGCACCGAAATCATCGTCGCCGACATGACCGTGTCGTTCAAGCTGGTGCGGGAAACCTTCACCAGCCGGGTGACGCTGGACCGGCCGAACCTCAAGATCCTGGTCGAGTATCTGAAGGGCCCGTTCAGCAACCTCGAAAACCGCTGGACCTTCGAGCCGAAATCCGAAACCGACTGCGACGTCGGATTCTTCCTGTCCTACGAATTCAGGAGCCGGATGCTGGCGATGCTGATGGGAACGATGTTCGACACCGCGTTCCAGCGCTTTGCCGCCGCGTTCGAAAAGCGGGCGGATGCGGTCTACGGGAAGGGCGGGGCAGTACCGGGCAAGGTTGGCTAGACATCGACGAAGTCGGCGCGATCGGCCAGCCGCTGCGCGGCATTGTCATAGTGCTTGCGGGCCTTATCCCGCGCTGCGACCGGGTCACCGCGCTTGATGGCTTCGACCAGCCGCACCTGCTCCTCGATCGCGACCGCGGCGAGTTCGGTTGCCTTGGTATTTTTGACGGCGACCGATCGAAGGTTTTCGGCAATCTGGCTGTCGATCATCACGATGAAATTGAGGGCGTGTTCGTTGTCGGCGACCTTGGCGATGGCATGGATCAGCTGACGCTCGGCTTCGAAGTGGCGCTCGGCGCCGTGATCGCTGTCGCTGATCGCGTCCCGCATTTCCTTGAGAATGGCTTCCATGCGGACGATGTCGCGGCTGGATCGCGCCTGCGCCGCGTCCGCCGCGGCCTCGATGACGACGCCGTTCCGCAAACGCAACAGCTTCAACAGTTCCTTGCGTTTCCTGAAGCACTCCGGGCTGATCCGGAACGCCGTCCGTTCCTGCGGTTGGGAGATGAAGGCGCCGACGCCGACGCGGCTCTGGACGATGCCGTCGTATTTGAGCTGCGAGATCGCCTCTCGCACGACCGTCCGCGCCACGCCGAATTCGGTCGCCAGCGCCTGTTCGGACGGCAGGCGATCACCGGGCCGAAGTTCGCCCGCGTGCAGGGCGCCGGTCAGGCTGGCGACAATCTCCTGTGGCAATGAAGGGGTGCGCCCGAGGGATTTGAACTTCACCTGATTGGTCCTGTCCTGATTGCGGCGCCGCCCTCAACCCGCAATCGCGATCCATACCCGTGTACAGGCATATCGAAACAAGGCGCGCGGCGCAAATTGGATCAATGAGGTTGTCAGACAGCCTGAGAGCGTGGTAGCCGGGCGGAAAAAGAACGCAGCGCAGCAAAGCTGCCAGGCGAATGCCCGCAAGCCTACAAGAGACCGCTAGCCCAGATCGGAAGGCCGCAGATGACGACATTCGAACGCGTTGGCTTCATCGGCCTCGGTGGAATGGGACGCGGGTTGGTGAAGAACCTCGTCGCCAAGGGCGTGGCGGTCACCGCCTATGATCTCAACCCGGCCGCCGTGGCCGCCGCCAAATCGTTCGGCGCGACCGCCGCCGCCGGCGGCGTTCAGGAGATCCGCGACAATTGCCGCATCATCATGATTTGCGTCAACGAGGCCGAGGACGTTGAAGCGCTGATGATCGCTCGCGACGGGCTGCTTGCCGGCCCGGCGCCGGGATTCATCATCGTCGACCACACCACCGGCAGCCCGCAAATGGTCGCGAAGCTCGACCGGATGGTGCGTGAGGCCGGCGGACGCTACGCCGAAGCGCCGATGACACGGACCCCGAAACATGCCGACATCGGCAAGGTCAACGTGCTGTTCGGCGGCGAAGGCGACCTGCTCGACGACCTCAGGCCCTATTTCGAGCTCTATGCCGAAAACATCTTCCACATCGGCCCGCTCGGCCACGCCATCCGCCTCAAGCTCATTCACAACTATATCGCCTTTGCCAATGTGGCGGCGTGGTGCGAAGGGTTTGCGCTCGCTGCGAAGGACGGGCTCGATCTCTCGCAGGTGATCGGCATCATCTCGGCGGCCGGAGCCAAAAGCGGCATGCTCGATCTCTATGGCCAGGCCACCCTCGATGGCGACTTCACCCCGCTGATGTCGCTGGCGAACGCCCGCAAGGACGTCCGCTACTACGCGCGCTGGCTGGAAGATGCAGGCCTGCCCGGGTTCATGGCGGAGGCCGTGCACCAGACCTACCGGCAGGCAGCGCTGCTCGGGCACGACGGCGAGTCCTGCACCGCCGTCATCAAGGCCTATGAAGCCGTGACCGGCGTGGATGCACGGGTCGCGCCGAAAGACCAGCAACCAGAGAGAAAATGACCTGATCGCGCCGGAAAACCGGTTGCTGGCACCGACGGCATTCTCTAAGCCGGGTCCAAATCGATGATCCCTGGCGGAAGGACGAGGCAATGGACGCAAATCTTCGAACCGGTGGCCATATTCTGATCGAGCAGCTTGCGCTGCACAACGCCGACACCGTGTTCGGCGTGCCCGGCGAGAGCTTCCTCGCTGCGCTCGACGGCATGTACCAGAGCCAGCGCGTGCGGTTCATCAACGCCCGGCATGAGGGCGGGGCCGCCATGATGGCGGATGCCTATGGCAAGCTGACGGGCCGTCCGGGTATCGCCTTCGCCACGCGCGGGCCCGGCGCCACCAATGCGTCGGCCGGCGTTCATGTCGCGTTTCAGGATTCGACGCCGATGATCCTGCTGCTGGGGCAGGTCGGGCGCGACATGATGGAGCGCGAGGCGTTCCAGGAAATCGACTATCGCCAGATGTTCGGGCCGATGTCGAAATGGGTCGCCCAGATCGACGACGCGCGGCGGATTCCGGAGTTCATCTCGCGCGCCTTTTTCACCGCGACCTCGGGCCGTCCCGGCCCCGTCGTGCTGGCGCTGCCGGAGGACATGCTTACCGACACCGCCGAGGTGCCGGATGCGCCGCCTTATACCCCGCTTCCGATCGCGCCGGACGACGGCACGCTGCGGCAGTTCCATGCGCTGCTTTCGGAAGCGAAGAAGCCGTTTGTGATCGTTGGCGGCGGCGGATGGAGCGATCAGGCACGCGGCGATCTCGAGGCGTTTGCATCGGCGCATGAAGTGCCCGTTGGCGTCTCGTTCCGCTGCCAGGATTATTTCGACAATCTGCATCCCTGCTATGGCGGCCATATCGGCATCGGGCTCGACGCAAAGATCGCCGAGCGGATCCGCACCAGCGATATGGTGATCGCGCTCGGCGCGCGGCTGGGGGAGGCGACCACAGGCGGCTACACGCTGTTCGATATTCCAAAGCCAAGGCAGCCGCTGGTTCACGTCTATCCCGACCCCGAGGAGATCGGCCGCGTCTATTCGCCGACGCTCGGCGTGGTCGCGAGCAGCGCGGCCTTTGCGGCGGCGATCAAGCGGCTGGAGCCGAAGCATCGATCGCGCGCCGACCATGTCAAGGCGGCGCATGCCGACTATCTCGGATTTGCCGAGCCGACGCGCTCGCCCGGCGACGTCCAGCTCTCGCAGATCGTGCGCGGTTTGAGCGATCGCTTGCCCCGTGACACCATCATCTGCAACGGCGCCGGCAATTATGCCGTCTGGGTGCACCGGTTCTGGCGCTATCGGCAATATCGCACCGAACTGGCGCCGACCTCGGGTTCGATGGGCTACGGCCTGCCTGCGGCCGTCGCCGCCAAGCTGCAGCATCCCGAGCGCACGGTCATCTGCGTTTGCCGGCGACGGCTGTTTCCAGATGACCGGAATGGAGTTCATGACCGCGGTCGAAAACCGGCTGCCGCTGATTGTGATCGTCTGCAACAACGGCATGTACGGCACGATCCGGATGCATCAGGAACGGAAGTATCCCGGCCGCGTCTCCGGCACCGATCTCGCCAACCCCGACTTCGCGGCGCTTGCGCGCGCCTGCGGCGGCTTCGGCGCCCATGTCGAGCGGACCGAAGACTTTGCCCGCGCTTTCGACGAAGCCGTGGCAAGCGGACTTCCGGCCATCATCGAGCTTTCGATCAGCCCGGAAGCCTTGACGCCGGCAGCTTCACTCAGCGAAACGCGCGCCAAGGCGTTGGCCGCGCAGGGCCGGGGCTGACGCTTAACTCCGCGTCGGCCGGCGTCGCTTGACGCGCTGCGCGGCGCGGCGTTCGCGCCACCCGGGGACGCAGGCGGCTCATGGTCTGGCGGGGTGTTTTGACCGGCGGCTGCGGGCCGCGCGCCAGCTCCATCAGCATGCGCAGCGCCTCCACCACGGAGCGCTGGCGCACGGTGGTGCGGCCAATGGCGCCGAAACGGAATTCGCGGTGCAGGATCTTGCCGTCGCGCGAGGCGACCGCGAAATGGACCAGACCGACCGGCTTGCCCGGCGTGGCGCCGCCAGGACCGGCAATGCCGGTAATGGAGACCGCGAGATCGACGCCGGCCTTTTCCAGGGCGCCGACCGCCATGGCGGTCGCGGTTTCCTTGCTGACCGCACCAAAGGTCGCAAGCGTCGTGGCCTTGACACCGAGCATCGCGCGCTTGGCGTCGTTGGAATAGGTGACGAAGCCGCGGTCGATCACGTCTGACGAGCCGGGAATGTCGGTGAGCGCGCCGGCGACCAGGCCGCCCGTGCAGGACTCCGCCGTTGCGATCGTCAGCTTGCGCATCCGGCATAGATCGAGCAGCGAGCGGGAGAGGGCGCGCGCATCGCTGCCGCTCATGCTTACTCGCTCCAGGGCAGACGAATGGTGGCGCTCGCGGTCGCGGCGATGCCTTCCTCGCGGCCGGTAAAGCCGAGCCGTTCGCTGGTCGTTGCCTTGACCGCGACGCGCGAGATGTTGAGCCCGGTGATCTCGGCAATGCGGGCGCGCATGATATCGCGCAGCGGGCCGATCTTCGGGCGCTCGCAGATCATCGTGACTTCGAGATTGGCGATCCGGCCGCCGCGCGCGGTGACGCGGTCGACGGCATATTTGAGAAACTTATCGGACGCGGCGCCCTTCCACTGCGGGTCGGTCGGCGGAAAGTGCGAACCGATGTCGCCGTCCGCCAGCGCGCCGAGGATGGCGTCGACCAGCGCATGCAGGCCGACGTCGCCGTCGGAATGGGCGAGAAAGCCGCTTGTGTGCGGCACGCGTACGCCGCAGAGCATCAGATGATCGCCGTCGCCGAAGGCGTGCACGTCATAGCCGGTGCCGGTCCTGATGTCGCCGAGCTGGGCGGCGAGGCGGGCTTCCTCGCGAATGAAATCTTCAGGCGTTGTCAGTTTCATGTTTGCAAGATCGCCTTCAAATGTCGCTACCGTCAATCCCGCCCATTCCGCGAGCGCCGCATCATCCGTGAAATCGCTGCGGCCATCGCGCGCGGCGCGGCGATGGGCATCGAGAATCACATCGAAGCGAAACGCTTGCGGCGTCTGCGCGATTCGCAAGCCTGCGCGCTCGGGTGTCGCCACGACATCACCGGTTTCGCCGATCTGCTTGATCGTGTCCGTGACCGGGATCGCAGGGACCGCCGCGCCGGTGCGGCCGGCGGCGTCGATCGCGCGTGAAATTACCGCAGGGGTCACGAAGGGCCGCGCGGCGTCGTGGATCAGCACAATGTCGGGCTTTTGCGCCGCCAGCGCCTCGAGCCCGGCATGCACCGATGCCTGACGCGTTGCGCCGCCACTGGTGGGCGGCTGGTAGCGCAGTCCCGCGACAGCCTGGTTGAAGATCGCGGTGTCATCGGGGTTCACCACCGGCTGCACGGCGAAGACGTCCGGATGCCGGCAGAACGCCTGCATGGCGCGGAAGATCACGGGCTGTCCGCCGATCTCGCGATATTGCTTGGGTCCCCCGGCACCGGCGCGAAGCCCGCGTCCGGCTGCGACGAGGATGGCTGCGGTACGCTCAGGTCTGGGCATCTGGACTCAAATGGGAACGGATCGGGGTTGAAAGGGGGGCGGGCGCGCTGGCGCACAGCCCTACCATGCCGAATACGGAAAACAGAGTGATTCCCATCACCTGTGGGAAAAGCGGTTTTTGTTGCAGTGCACTTGCACAAATGATAGATCTGTCTAAAGTGTAGGCAAGAAGCTTGACTGCCCAAGATTTGTGCTCACAATATGCGCCGACGGTTGCAATGAAGCCGCCGCCCTAACCATGAGAATGACGTGACCGGCCCGGAAATTTCACGCTCTAAGCCGTTGAAAATAGGCGCGATTGCTGTCGCCAACCGGGTTCTCCTGGCGCCGATGTCCGGCGTCACCGATGCCCCTTTTCGACGGCTTGCCGCCACGCTCGGCGCCGGACTGGTCGTCTCGGAGATGACCGCCAGCGACGAACTCGTGCACGGCAGGCCGATGTCGCTTCTGCGCTGCGAGACAGCCGGTGTCGGCGCGCATGTCGTCCAGCTCGCAGGTTGCGAGGCGCACTGGATGGCGGAGGGGGCACGGGTTGCGGAAGCGGCCGGCGCCGACATTATCGACATCAATATGGGCTGTCCGGCGCGCCATGTCACCGGCGGTCAATCCGGCTCGGCGCTGATGCGCGATCTCGATCATGCGCTCACGCTGATCGAAGCCACGATCGCGGCGGTGAAGGTGCCGGTGACGCTGAAGATGCGGCTCGGCTGGGACGATCGCTCGCTCAACGCGCCCGAACTGGCGCGCCGCGCCGAGCAGGCGGGCGTGCAGATGATTACCGTGCATGGTCGGACGCGTTGCCAGTTCTACAAGGGCTCGGCTGATTGGAGTGCCGTGCGCGCGGTCAGGGACGCGGTCTCCGTGCCGCTCGTCGTCAACGGCGACATCACTTCATTCGAGAAGGCGGTCCAGGCGCTGGAAGTGTCGGGAGCGGACGCCGTGATGATCGGGCGCGGCGCGCAGGGCCAGCCCTGGCTGCCGGGGCAGATCGGCCGCCGGCTCGAAACCGGACAGGCGGAGACGGCACCCTCGCTCGCCGAACAGCTCGCGCATGTGCGCACCCTCTACGACGAAGTCTGCAGCCATTACGGCCTGCGTATCGGACTGAAGCACGCGCGAAAACATCTCGGCTGGGCGCTGGAGATCGCGGCCCAGTACAGCCGCGCGCCGGCAGAGACACTGAAGGGCTGGCGGCAAAAGATCCTGACGTCGGAGGATCCGCACCGGGTGCACCGATCGCTGCAGGACGCGTTCGACGATTTTTCATGGAGTGCTGCCGCATGACGTCAGCCTTAGAACATCGCCGCGCCGTGCCCACCGATAGCGAGGCCATTCTCAACGCGTTGCCCAATCCGGTGCTGCTGGTGGCGCCCGACGGCCGCATCGTCGACGCCAACATCGCCGCCGAATCCTTCTTCGAGATTTCGACGCAATTTTTGCGGCGGCAGTCGCTGAAGGAGCTGGTGCCGTTCGGCAGTCCGCTGCTGGCGCTGATCGACCAGGTGCGCTCGAGCGGCTCGCCGGTCAACGAATACAAGGTCGATCTGGGCACGCCCCGGATCGGCGGCGACCGCCAGGTCGATCTGCACGTCGCCCCGCTCACCGAACGGCCCGGCCATATCGTCGTGATGCTGCAGGAGCGCACCATCGCCGACAAGATGGACCGGCAGTTGACGCATCGCAGCGCGGCGCGCTCGGTGATCGCGCTGGCCGCGATGCTGGCGCATGAAATCAAGAATCCGCTGTCCGGAATCCGTGGCGCGGCGCAATTGCTGGAGCAGGCGGCCTCATCCGAAGACCGCATGCTGACGCGGCTGATCTGCGACGAGGCCGACCGCATCGTGACCCTGGTCGACCGCATGGAAGTGTTCGGCGACGACCGTCCGGTGGCGCGCGGGCCGGTCAACATCCATTCCGTGCTCGACCACGTCAAACGGCTGGCGCAGTCCGGCTTCGCCCGCAACATCCGCTTCGTCGAAGACTACGATCCGTCGCTGCCGCCGGTGCTGGCCAATCAGGATCAGCTGATTCAGGTGTTCCTCAATCTCGTGAAGAACGCCGCCGAAGCGGTGGCCGATCTCGGCTCGGACGCAGAAATCCAGCTCACCACCGCGTTCCGTCCCGGCGTTCGCCTGTCGGTGCCGGGCAAGAAATCGCGGGTGTCGCTGCCGCTCGAGTTCTGCGTCAAGGACAACGGTGCCGGCGTGCCGGAAGACCTGCTGCCGAACCTGTTCGATCCCTTCGTGACGACGAAGCAAACCGGCAGCGGGCTCGGCCTGGCGCTGGTTGCCAAGATCGTCGGCGATCACGGCGGCATCATCGAATGCGAATCCCAGCCGCGGAAGACCACCTTCCGCGTGCTGATGCCGATGTTCAATCCCACCAAACAGTTCGACCAAAGCAACCGCGACGGCGTTCCGGGTACGCTGCCGCCTGCCTCACAGAACGCAAGATGAGGAATAATGATGCCCGCAGGTAGCATTCTCGTTGCCGATGACGATACCGCCATCCGCACGGTTCTGAACCAGGCGCTTTCGCGTGCCGGATATGAAGTTCGCCTGACCGGGAACGCCGCGACGCTGTGGCGCTGGGTAAGCCAGGGCGAGGGCGATCTCGTCATCACCGACGTGGTGATGCCTGACGAGAACGCGTTCGATTTGCTGCCGCGGATCAAGAAGATGCGGCCGAATCTTCCCGTCATCGTCATGAGCGCGCAGAACACCTTCATGACGGCGATCCGGGCCTCGGAGCGCGGCGCCTACGAATATCTGCCAAAACCGTTCGACCTGAAGGAGCTCATCACCATCGTCGGACGTGCGCTGGCCGAACCCAAGGAGCGGGTGGCAAGCTCGGCCGACGAGGGCGAATTCGATTCGATCCCGCTGGTCGGCCGCTCGCCGGCGATGCAGGAAATCTACCGGGTGCTGGCGCGGCTGATGCAGACCGACCTCACGGTGATGATCTCCGGCGAGTCCGGCACCGGCAAGGAACTGGTCGCGCGCGCGCTCCATGACTACGGCAAGCGCCGCAACGGCCCGTTCGTCGCCGTCAACATGGCGGCGATCCCGCGCGACCTGATCGAATCCGAATTGTTCGGCCATGAGCGCGGCGCGTTCACCGGCGCCAATACCCGCGCTTCCGGCCGGTTCGAACAGGCCGAAGGCGGCACGCTGTTTCTCGACGAAATCGGCGACATGCCGATGGAGGCGCAGACGCGGTTGCTGCGCGTGCTGCAGCAGGGCGAATACACCACCGTCGGCGGGCGTACCCCGATCAAGACCGACGTCCGGATCGTGGCGGCGAGCAACAAGGATTTGCGTATCCTGATCCAGCAGGGGCTGTTCCGGGAAGATTTGTTCTTCCGCCTCAACGTCGTGCCGCTGCGCCTGCCGCCGCTGCGGGAGCGGATCGAGGATTTGCCCGATCTGATCCGGCATTTCTTCTCGCTCGCCGAAAAGGACGGCTTGCCGCCCAAAAAACTCGATACGCTGGCGCTGGAGCGGCTCAAGCAGCACCGCTGGCCCGGCAACGTGCGCGAGCTCGAAAATCTGGCACGCCGGCTGGCTGCGCTTTATCCGCAGGACGTCATTACGGCCTCGGTCATCGATGGCGAACTGGCGCCGCCGGCGGTCACCTCGAACGGCAGCGCCCCGATGGGCGTGGAGAATCTCGGGGGCGCGGTCGAAGCCTACTTGTCCTCGCACTTCTCCGGCTTCCCGAACGGCGTGCCGCCGCCGGGGCTTTACCACCGCATCCTCAAGGAGATCGAGGTGCCGCTGCTCACCGCGGCGCTGGCGGCCACGCGCGGCAACCAGATCCGCGCGGCCGACCTGCTCGGCCTCAACCGCAACACGCTGCGGAAGAAGATCAGGGATCTCGACATTCAGGTCTACCGGAGCGGCGGCTAGGGATTGCGCGCGCTTTCCCTCGCAATCTGGCTTCCTCAGGTAAAGACGGGTGGACGACGGCTGGGGATCGATCACTTTGCGATCGGACGGTCGCGGAATTGTCGCAATTCGGCAACATTGTGATATGAATGCATCAGTCCGCGGCAGGCGGGCCCAAGCTCTTTCACATCACCGATTGCCGGAATGACCACCGCAGAGACGACCTCGGCACCATCGTTCGACCCGTCGCTTGCCGAATCCGGAGGGGGGATCCTGCGGAAGTGGGTGGCGCCGTTTGCGGTCGCGATCGCGCTGCTGTCGGCGTTTCTGACCTTTGTGGTCCTGAGCGGACTGACCCCGATCGAGCCGACCCGCCAGGTGGTCTATTCGTTCCTGCTGATCAATGCGGCGACGATCCTGCTGCTGGTCGGCATCATCATCCGCGAAGTCTGGCAAGTGATCCAGGCACGGCGGCGCGGCCGGGCCGCGGCCAGGCTGCACGTCCAGATCGTCAGCCTGTTCTCCGTGATTGCCGTGCTGCCGGCCGTGGTGGTCGCCATTGTCGCCAACATCACGCTCGACCGCGGCCTCGACAGGCTGTTTTCCGGGCCGACGCGCGCGGCGATCGAGAACTCGCTGAACATCGCCCACGCCTACGTCAATGAGCACGCCTATCTGATCAATGGCGACATTCTGGGGATGGCCAACGACCTCTCCAACGCGCGGCCACTATTCGACCAGGACCGGCAGTCGTTTTTCGAATTGCTGACGAACAACGCGACCGCCCGCAATTTGCCGGGCGCGATGCTGATCGACAAGGATCGCAACATCCTGGTGACGGCGCAAACCGGTATCAAGCAGCAATTCTCGACGCCGCCGCAGGATTTCCTCAACAACATCGACGAAAGCAAACCGGAGATCGCGGTATTCCCGGAGGAGAACTACGTCGCAGCGATCATTCGCCTTCGCGGCTTCACCGACACTTTTCTCTACGTTGCCCGTCTGCTCGACCCGCGGGTGGTCAGCCAGTTGAAGCAGACCCAGGCCAGCGTTGCCGAATACGCCCAGATCGAGTCGCGCAGGCTCGGCATTCAGGTCGCCTTCGCGCTGATGTTTGCGGTGATCGCGCTGACCATCCTGATGGCGTCGGTGCTGATCGGGTTGAACTTCGCCAACTGGCTGGTATCGCCGATCCGCAATCTGATGAGTGCGGCCAACATCGTTTCGACCGGCGATCTGCATGTCCAGGTGCCGGTGCACAAGTCCGAAGGCGACCTCGCGCAGCTCGGCGAAACCTTCAACAAGATGACGGCCGAATTGCGCACCCAGCGTGACGAACTGGTGAACGCCTCGGACCTGATCGACAGCCGCCGGCGATTCATCGAGGCGGTGCTGTCCTCGGCCAGCGCCGGCATCATCGGCGTCGATGGCTCCGGCAGCGTCGGCATCCTCAACCGTTCTGCCGAAAAACTCATCGGCCACGCGGAGTTGGAGACGCTGGACCATCCGCTGTCGGACGTGCTGCCCGAGCTCGACGACATGATGAAGACCGCGCGCGAAGGCACGCAGCGGCTGGTGCAGGGCCAGATCACGATCACGCGCGACGGGCATGAGCGCAACCTGTCGGTTCGCGTCAGCGCCGAGCAGACCAGCCAGTCGCGCGACAGCTACATCATCACGCTCGACGACATCACCGAGCTCGTCTCCGCGCAGCGGACATCGGCATGGGGCGATGTCGCGCGCCGCATCGCGCACGAAATCAAGAACCCGCTGACGCCGATCCAGCTTTCGGCCGAACGCATCCGCCGCAAATTCGGCAAGGTCATCATCGAAGACAAGGGCATCTTCGAACAATGTACCGACACCATCGTGCGGCAGGTCGACGACATCAGGCGGATGGTTGATGAATTCTCTCGCTTCGCACGGATGCCAAAGCCGGTCATGGAAGGCGAGGATGTCGCCGACACCGTGCGGCAGGCGGTATTCCTGATGAAGGTCGGCCATCCCGATCTCGATATCGAGACCGATATCAAGCAGGATCCGATCCGCGCGCAGTTCGACCGCCGGCTGATTTCGCAGGCGCTCACCAACATCATCAAGAACGCGACGGAGGCTATCGAGCAGGTGCCGCCGGAAGAGCTCGGCAGGGGCCGCATCGATGTGATTGCCGCGCGCGAAAACGACGACATCGTGATCGACGTGATCGACAACGGTATCGGCCTGCCGAAGGTGAGCCGTGCGCGGTTGCTGGAGCCCTATGTGACGACGCGCCAAAAGGGCACCGGGCTCGGACTCGCCATCGTCGGCCGCGTGCTGGAAGACCATGGCGGCCGCATCGAACTCAAGGATGCCTCCGATTTCCGGCCCGGGCAACGCGGCGCCTGGATGCGGCTGCGGTTTGCCGTGTCAGGCCAGGCGCCGAAAGCGGAAGCGAAGCCGCCGGCTCGGGACGCAAAACCACAGGTTGACGAAACAAAAGCGCCGTCAGGCGGAACCAACGAGGCGGCAACCGCGACCAATGATCAAACAAAAACCGAAGCCGCGACAGGCAGCTGACAAGACAGGTGTAACCCATGGCCAGTGACATTCTGATTGTCGATGACGAAGCCGATATTCGTGACCTCGTTGCGGGCATCCTGGATGACGAAGGTTTCAGTACCCGGACCGCGCGCGACAGCGATTCCGCCCTTGGCGAGATTGCCAACCGCCGTCCGCATCTGGTGTTTCTCGACATCTGGCTGCAGGGCTCCAAACTCGACGGCCTGCAATTGCTCGAGCAGATCAAGAAGGATCACGCCGACGTTCCCGTGGTGATGATCTCCGGCCACGGCAACATCGAGACCGCGGTGGCTGCGATCAAGCGCGGCGCCTATGACTTCATCGAAAAGCCGTTCAAGTCCGACCGGCTGATCCTGGTGGCGACGCGGGCGCTGGAGACCTCGCGTCTCAAGCGCGAGGTGAAGGAACTCAAGCAACTGGCTCCCGCCGCGAGCGTTCTCACCGGCCGCTCCGCCTGCATGAACCAGTTGCGCCAGACCATCGACCGCGCAGCCAAGGCCAACAGCCGCATCCTGATCGTCGGCCCCTCCGGTTCGGGCAAGGAACTGGCCGCGCGCACGCTGCACAATGCATCGGGCCGTGCAGAAGGACCGTTCGTCGTCATCAACGCCGCGGCGATCACGCCGGAGCGAATGGAAGTCGAATTGTTCGGCATCGAGCAGTCGAACGGCGAACAGGCGCGCAAGCCGGGCGCGCTGGAAGAGGCCCACGGCGGCACGCTGTTCATCGACGAAATCGCCGACATGCCGCGCGAGACCCAGAACAAGATCTTGCGCGTGCTGGTCGACCAGACCTTTCAGCGCTCGGGCGGCACCGCCAAGGTTCATGTCGATGTCCGCATCATCTCCTCGACCGCGCGCAACCTGGAGGAAGAGATTGCCGAAGGGCGATTCCGCGAGGATCTCTATCACCGGCTGTCGGTGGTGCCGATCCGAGTCCCCCCGCTGTCGGAACGCCGCGAGGACATTCCCGAATTGATCGACTATTTCATGGATCAGATTTCGGCGGCGACCGGCCTGCCGAAGCGGCAGATCGGCCAGGACGCAATGGCGGTCCTGCAGTCGCATGTCTGGCCCGGCAACGTCCGCCAGCTCCGCAACAATGTCGAGCGCGTCATGATTCTGGCCGGCGGCGGCCCTGAAGCGATCATCACCGCGGACATGTTGCCGCAGGATGTGGGTTCCATGGTACCGGCGATGCCGACCAGCAACAATGGCGAGCACATCATGGGGCTGCCGTTGCGCGAGGCGCGGGAAGTGTTCGAACGGGACTACCTGATCGCGCAGATCAGCCGGTTTTCGGGCAATATTTCGCGCACCGCCGAATTCGTCGGCATGGAGCGTTCGGCGCTGCACCGCAAGCTCAAGGCGCTCGGAGTCGGCTGAGACTTGAGTGAATCGTACGTTCCGCAATCAGCGGCTCATCGCGCTCGCGTTGAGCCGATCCATGCACTTGCTTTGGAATATTTATCTCTTTCCGCGCTTTTAGGGAGAATGGCCACTGGGTTCCGGCTAGGCGAGGCCCGAACCGGCTTGCCTTAAAAGCGTGCGTGCCCTCTAATCGAACTGCCGAGCCGACCAGAGGGGGATCTCAGGGGACGCCGGCAAGTCGGGGGCAGGCTCCATGAGAGAGCAACAGCCGGCTTAATAAAAAGAAACAAACTGCGGGACAAAAACAATGGCGGCAGACCGCGCACAAAATCTACAAGACACCTTCCTGAATCACGTTCGTAAAACAAAAACGCCACTGACGATCTTTCTGGTCAACGGAGTGAAGCTGCAGGGGATTGTTACCTGGTTTGACAACTTCTGCTTGTTGCTTCGGCGCGACGGTCATTCGCAGCTTGTCTACAAGCATGCGATCTCGACCATCATGCCGGGGGCTCCGATTCAGTTGTTCGAAGGCGGCGAGGATGCTCCGGCTTGAGAGTAAACTGATTGGAACCCCTCAACCGTGAAGGGAACGCCGATCGTCCGCGGTCGGCGGGGGGTAAGCAAAGCGGGCGGGTGATCGTCATCGGCCCGTATCTGCGCATGCGCCGCGGCGACGCCGAGGCGCAGGCGCATGATGTCGTGCGCGATTCCGAGGCCCGGCTCGAGGAAGCGACGGGCCTGGCGCGCGCCATCGATCTCACGGTCGCCGACACGCTGATTGCGCCGATCAGCCAGATCAGGCCTGCGACCTATCTCGGCAAGGGCAAGGTCGAGGAGATCACCGGCCTGATCGCGGGCCACGACATCGAACTCGTGGTGATGGATTGCGCGCTGTCGCCGATCCAGCAGCGCAATCTCGAGAAGGCGTGGAACACCAAGGTTCTCGACCGCACCGGCCTGATCCTGGAAATCTTCGGCCGCCGCGCCAAGACCAAGGAGGGCGCGCTGCAGGTCGAGCTTGCGCATCTCAATTACCAGCGCAGCCGGCTGGTACGGTCATGGACCCATCTGGAGCGCCAGCGCGGCGGATTTCGGATTCATGGGCGGCCCCGGCGAGACCCAGATCGAAGCCGACCGCCGCCTGATCGGCGACCGCATCACGCGGCTGGAGAACGAACTCAAGAAGGTGCAGGCGACGCGGCGGCTGCATCGCGCCGGCCGTCAGCGGGTGCCGTATCGCGTGGTGGCGCTGGTCGGCTACACCAACGCCGGCAAGTCGACGCTGTTCAACCGGCTCACGCGCGCCGACGTGCAGGCGGCCGACATGCTGTTTGCGACGCTCGACCCGACGCTGCGTGCGCTGAGCCTGCCGCATGGCGGCAAGGCGATGCTGTCCGACACCGTCGGATTCATTTCCAACCTGCCGACGCAGCTCGTCGCCGCGTTTCGCGCCACGCTGGAAGAGGTGCTGGAGGCCGATATCATTCTCCACGTCCGCGATATCTCGCACGAGGACGCGGAGGCGCAGGAGCGCGATGTCGACACCGTGCTGCGTCAGCTCGGCATCGATCCCGACTCTGGTGCGGGCATCCTCGAAGTCTGGAACAAGATCGATCGCTTCGATCCCGAGGAACGCGAGAACCTGCGCAACATCGCCGCGCGCCGTCCGCCGGAGCGGCCGTGTTTCCTGGTGTCCGCCGTGTCAGGCGAGGGCGTGAACGAGCTGCTGACCGCGATCGAGGACCGGCTGGCGGCGACGCGCACGACGCTCGATCTGTCGATCGACGCTTCCGACGGCGCCGGCATCAGCTGGCTGCATCGCAATGCCGAAGTGCTCAACAAGGAGCTCCACGACGGGCGCTTCGACATGACCGTGCGCGTCGACGAGACCAAGCGCGACATCGTGGTGTCGCGGTTCGATGCCGTGCCGCACGTGGCGTGAGTTCGAATTCAACGGCGTACCTTCTGCCCGGATCGGCGCCGCCGCCGGACTGCTCACCCTTCGCCTCGTTCCACAGCGCGTCCATCTCCTCCAGCGTTGCGTCTTCGAGTGAACGCCCCTTCGCCGCGAGCGCGCGCTCGATATAGGCGAAACGGCGCTCGAACTTGGCGTTGGTGCCGCGCAGCGCGCTTTCCGGATCGGCGCCGACATGGCGGGCCAGGTTGACCAGCGCGAACAGGAGGTCGCCGGTTTCGTCAGCGAGCTCTTCAGGATTGCCGCTGTCCAGGGCCGCTTCGATCTCGTCAGCCTCTTCGCGGATCTTGGCTAGCACCGCGCGGGGATCGTTCCAGTCGAAGCCGACGGTGGACGCCTTGCGCTGCAATTCCATCGCCCGCGTCAGCGCCGGCTGGCCGGCCTTGATGCCCGACAGCAGCGATTTGTGCGTCGTCTCTTCCGGCGGCCGCCGCGCCGCGCGCTCGGCCTTTTCTTCGGCCTTGATGCGTTCCCAGGCGCTCTTGACGCCGGCGGGGGCGATATTGCCGTCCTTGTCGGCGAACACATGCGGATGGCGGCGGATCATCTTTCGTGTGATCGCCTCGACCACGTCGCCGAAACCGAAGGCGTTTTGCTCTTCCGCCATGCGGGCGTGATAGACCACCTGCAGCAGGAGATCGCCGAGTTCCTCGCGGAGGTCATCGAAATCGCCGCGCGTGATCGCGTCGGCAACCTCATAGGCCTCTTCGATGGTGTAGGGCACGATCGTCGCAAAATTCTGCTCGAGGTCCCACGGGCAGCCGGTTACGGGCGTGCGCAGCGCCGCCATGATCTCAATGAGGCGGTCAATATCGCGGGAAGGGGTCATGGGATTTCCGTCGCTTGGGAGAACGAGCCGCTTTATGCCGCAAGCGGTGGACCGATCCCAGCGGAACGAGCCGAAATAGAGCCAGTTTCCACCGATTGGCCTCACGGCCCGGGAATGCTAATGGGCCCCACATGAGCGACCAATCATCGTCCGAAACCGCGCTGGTGCTGTTTTCCGGCGGGCAGGATTCCACCACCTGCCTGGCCTGGGCCTTGCGGCGCTTTGCCCGCGTCGAAATGCTCGGCTTCAGCTATGGCCAGCGCCACGCCATCGAGCTTGAATGCCGTGACCGGCTGCTGTCGGGCATCACATCGCTGCGGCCGGATTGGGCGGCAAAACTCGGCGAGAACCACACGCTGGAAATCCCGACACTGGCCGAGATTTCCGATACCGCGCTGACACGCGACGTCGCGATCGAAATGGGCGCGGACGGCCTGCCCAATACGTTCGTGCCCGGCCGCAACCTGGTGTTTCTCACCTTCGCGGCGGCGCTGGCGTACCGGCGCGGCATCCGCCACATCATCGGCGGCATGTGCGAGACTGATTATTCCGGCTATCCGGACTGCCGCGACGAGACCATCAAGGCGCTGCAGTCCGCGCTCAATCTCGGCATGGCGAAGAACTTCGAACTCCATACGCCGCTGATGTGGCTCGACAAGGCGTCCACCTGGAAGCTGGCGCATGAGCTCGGCGGGGCAGGGCTGGTCGACCTGATCCGCGAGCACTCCCACACCTGTTACCTCGGCGAGCGCGGCGCGCAGCATGAGTGGGGCTATGGGTGCGGGGAGTGTCCAGCCTGCGCGTTGCGGGCGAAGGGCTGGCGGGAATATGCGGGCGCGTAGCACGCCGCAAGTTTACGTCGTCGTCGCCCGCCTTGTGCGCAATTGCGCACTGGGGCGGGCGATCCAGTATTCCAGAGACCGATATTCGAGCCGATGGGCCGCGGCGTACTGGATACCCGCGTGCGCGGGTATGACGACTGGGGACGCCGAGCTACTACCCGAAATCCCCAGGCGTCAGTTCGATCGGCATGCCATGCGGCGTGCGGTCGGCGGCGTGGTCCCAGGCGTCGCGGTAGCGGTGCAGCGTTTCGGTGGTGGCGACGCCCTTGGCGGCAACCAGATGTTCCAGCGTCGCCAGCCAGTGCCGGTAATAGGTTTCGCCGGTATCCGGATCGCCGGCAGCCTGAGCGCGTTTGATTTGGTCGGCGAGGGCCGCGGCCCACTCGGTCCAGCTGAACAGGCCGCGCTCGTGCAGGGCCAGCGCCATCGCGAATGCCTGCGCCTCCCAGGGTTCGCGAAACACCGGGCCGGCGTCGTCACGCGGGATGCCCGGTACGGCGGCGGTCGCTCGCTCGGCGGCAGAGTCCATCAGACCGCCTCCAGATATGGTTCAAACGCGTCGATGGAAATCTTCACGGTCGGATCGGCGTCCGGGCCCCATAGTTCGGCGCCATCGAACACGACCGTGTAGAGCCACTGCGGATTCTCACCGGCCTCCATCGCGGCCGTATCCGGAAATACATGGCAGCCGTGATCGCGCTCCACCACGCCGACATGGCCGCGCACATAACGCGGCAGCCTCGTGTGGGTCGCCGGGTGAATGTTTTTGGCGCGCACGCGATCGCCTGGCCTAAATCGTGCGGCAGCGGCGGCCGGGCGACCGAACTTTCCGCGCACCATGACGCGCTCGACATCATTCAACGCGAACTTGCCATGCTTGAGCGGCTTCGGCGGCTGCACTGCGTGCCCGGCTGCAATTTCCTCGACGCCGATGAAGCCCTTGTCGACCAGCATGTCTTCGAGACCGAGAAACCACTTCTTGTAATACGAACTCGCGAGATACACGTGCGGCGGCAGCATCTCCCGGTAAAAGCGCGACGTATCGATGTTGAAGGCGCCGGCGGCGCCCATCGCCCGGACCATTGCCAGCACGCGCGCTTCCCACTCGGTGTGGAACATCGGTTCGTTCGGCTCGGGCTCGACCTTGCCAAAGCCGTCCATGCCGCCCATGTCGTGGACGCCGTTCACGACGGCGCTCCCGGCGTTTTCGGAAATCCGGTGCCGATCATGGAGTCGCGCGTGACGAGTTCGGCCAGCTGCTGTTCGCTCCATCCCTCGGTACCCTCGGGACGCATCGGCAGCACCAGGAAGCGCGTCTCGGCGGTCGAATCCCAGACGCGGATCTCGATTTCCTTCGGCAGGCTGACGCCGAAATCGGCAAGCACGCCGCGCGGATCCTTCACCGCGCGCGACCGATAGGGCGCGGCCTTGTACCAGACCGGAGGAAGCCCCAGCATCTCCCAGGGATAACAGGAGCACAGCGTGCAAACGACCATGTTATGGCGCTGCGGCGTGTTCTCGACGGCGACGAGGTGGTCGCCAACCCGGCTGACGTGGCCGAGCGTGCTGACGGCCGCGGTGGCGTCGTTCAGCAAGGCCTGCTTGAAGGCCGGATCTGTCCAGGCCTTGGCGACAACCTGCGCGCCATTATGCGGGCCGATCCGGGTCTCGTAGGCCTGGATGATGGCATCCAGCGCAGCCGGATCGACATAGCCTTTCTCGGTCAGGATCGTCTCCAGCGCGCGCACGCGCAGCTCGGTCTCCGACAACTCGGAATGGTCGTGATCGTGATGGTGATGATGGTCGTGGTGATCGTGATCATGGTCGCTCATGGCGTCAGGATAGGCGCAAAATCCGGGCTATGTCGAGGCAGAGACTTTGCTAGCATTTGCCGATGGGGATCAGGGCAGGGTGCACGGCAATAGCGGTCGCGGCGGCTATTTTGGCCTGGCTTCCGGCCGGAGCGGCGCGGGCGGCCAACGGCGCCTATGCGGTCGATGCCGCCGACATTGGCGAGGCCGGCTCGTGCAAGGTCGAGAGCTGGCTGTCGGCCGCGTCCAACACCGATTTTTCGGCCGTGGCCAACCCGTCCTGCGTGGTCAATCCGTTCAAGCCGGTCGAACTGAGCATGCTCACCAACCGCGCGCGCAGCGATGGCGAATGGAGCACTTCGATCCAGCCGAAGGCCAAGATGAACATCGCGCCGACCGGCGTCGGCAAGCTCGGTTATTCCATTTACGCCGGCGGTTCCTTCGATGCCTTGACCGGAGAAAATCTCACCGCCTTTGCGGTCGTACCGGCGACGTTCCGGCTCAGCGAAAACACGCGCATCAACCTCAACGGCGGCTGGCTGTGGGACCGCAGCGTCGATCGCCATTATTTCACTTACGGCATCGGCTTCGATTGGAAGTTCACGGAAACCTTGCAGTGGACCATCGAAGCCTTTGGGCAGGCGGGCCAATCGGATACGCCAAGCGTGGTCCAGCCGCGGTTTCAGACCGGCGTGCGCTACCGGCCGAACGAGATCTTTTCGGTCGACCTGATCTACGGCCGCAACATCACGGGCGAAAACGCCAACTGGATCACGCTCGGCACCACGATCCGTTTCCCGGTGCCCGGCGGCAAGCCTGAGCACCACCGCACGGGCCATCTCTAAGCTACCTTCAAATGCGTGCGGCGCTTCCCAACACGGCCGATTTCTGCGCTAAGGTTTCGGGAAATCAAAGGGCAGGGAGGCCGTGCGTTGGCTGATTTTGTAAAGATCGAGAAGGGCCTCGGACCGGAAGGCCGCATCGCGGTGGTGCGTTTCGACCGCGGCGACGGGATCAATGCGATGTCGCCGGAGGCGATGCGCCAGCTCACGGACGCCGCGCGAAGTTTTGAGGATGACGACGCGACCTCGGTCGTGGTGCTGACCGGCGGCGCCAAATCGTTCACCGCCGGTTTTGACCTCAAGGATCCGGAAGGCCGCTCCCGCAAATCCATGGATCTCGGCACGCTGCGCCGGCATCTGAAACTCGGACCGCGGCTGACGCGGGCGTGGCAGGAAATGGAGCAGATCACCATCGGCGCCATCGAAGGTTTTTGCGTCGGCGGCGGCGTGGCGCTGGCGGTCGCGCTGGACTTTCGCGTGATGGCCAGAGACGCCCATATGCGCGTGCCCGAGATCGGGCTCGGCATGAACATGAGCTGGCAGAGCGTGCCGCGGATGCTGCACCTGATGGGACCGGCCCGCACCAAGCAGGCCGTGATCCTGGCCGACCAGCGCATTTCAGCCGCCGAGGCCTACGAGTGGCGGCTGGTGGAGGAGGTGGCCGATCCCGGCAAGGCCTTCGACGCCGCGATGGCGCTCGCCGCCAAGGTCGCCGCCCAGCCGCCGCTGTCGGTCGCGATGACCAAGCTGACGGTCAATCGCCTGGCGCACGCGCTCGACGATCTCGCCAGCCACATGGACGTCGACCAGTTTGCGCTGGCGAGCATGAGCGAAGATCACAAGGAGGGCGTCGCGGCGTTTCTGGAGCGGCGCAAGCCGAGGTTCAGGGGCCGGTAGCTCGATGCCGGCTGCCCGGTGCGCAGGTTGAGCGCACCAGGCCATCGACCCGACGATTACGGCGTACGGGCTGCGCGGATCATATGCGGCCCGGCACCAGCGTCGGGGCCGCCGGCGGGCGCCCCCAGATAGCGTACGGCCATCTCAGACATACCGACGTCATCGAGCTCCCCGAAGCCGTGCCCACGAAGCTCCTGCGCGATCTCGTCGGGATCGAAATGACTGAGCCAGGGTTCGCCGATTGCGGCCGTGAGGGCCCCGAGTTCAACGATCGTGGCTCGCCACTCCGGAGGGTAGTTCTCCAGAGGCTCGCTGTAATCGAACACCACCTCGGATTTCGGGACACTGGCGATGTAACGCAACGTGGCCGCGATGGCTGCTCGACCAAGATAGGGTACGACGCCAAGCCAGATGAAGAACGCGGGACGATCCGGATCGAACCCGGCGTCACGTAGCCCCCGACCGAGATCATCGGTTTCGAAGTCGACGGCCGCGAAGGTCAACGACGCCGGAATTGCGAGGCCGACCTCCGACAGGCGCCTTCGTTTCCAGGCCTGGGTCGCGGCATGGTCGACCTCGAAGACCCGCAACCCCAGGTCCGAATAGGGATTGCGCAGCGCAAATGTATCGAAGCCGGCTCCGAGAACCACCGCTTGCCGCACACCGCGCGATACGGCTGCGCCAAGATAATCCTCGGCGAAACGGCTGCGCGCCGCCATGAAGATGCGTGTGCGTTGCTGGGCCGGGTCGGCGGATAACCCCGCGATGATGGTGTCGGCGCCGTCACCAAGAATGGTGCGGGCGAGGGGGTCGGAGAACACCTTGCCGCCCTCCAATTGCTGATGGGCTGCACGATATCCTGCTGCGCCGAGAGCGGTCCGGCTTGGCTGTCGTTCGTTCATGAAATCACCTTGTGCCTGGAGGACATGCGTCCTCGTTGCAGCGCTCGCGCCGAGATCAATCATGATCCCAGCGCGACAACGTCGCACTGCTCAGAGGGCGTTCGAATGGATGCGAGAACCGTTTGGTTTCGGGAAACTGGCGAAGGAAGAACGAAAGAACAATTCTTGATCGAAACTATGTTTTGTGTATATTACTTGAGCAAGAGCAGCGCTGCTTTGGTAACGCGCGCACTCTTCAATCCCATTCAGTTTTTGGCACTTCGAGCCGCCGTGGCACGTGCTCTCTGAGTAGTGACAGGCGCTTCCGTAAGCTCGTAGAGTGTGCCACCGCCGGTCGTGCATACTTGCGTCGCGGCGAACAACAGCCCCCTTGGTGCGCGCCCGCCCGCCGCGGCCCGATGCCACCCGAGATCGCGCTGGGTCCTGACTTCACGATGGAGCGCAGCGAGGCACGCCGGGAAGACATCACGCCACCACGACGGCCGATTTCTGAGCTAAGGTTTCGGGAAATCAAAGGGCAGGAAGGATCCGGAAGGCCACATGGACGTCGACCAGTTTGCGCTGGCCAGCATGAATGAGGACCACAAGGAGGGCGTCGAGGCGTTTCTTGGCCGCCGAAAGCCACATTTCACAGGCAGATGAGTTGACGTTGCGCGGTCGAGCCGCGCGCTATAGATCGAGATTGCAGGGAGGAAACAGAATGAAAACAGTACAAGCGATGCTGGCTGAAGCGGAGGCCGCAGTGCCACGCATCAGCCCGGACGAAGCCAAGGGATTGCTGGGCAGGGCCGACGTGTTGTTCCTCGACGTTCGTGAGCCTGCGGAGGTGGCGACCTCGGGCAAGGTGCCCGGCGCCCTTGCCGTGCCGCGTGGCCTTGTCGAGTTCCGCGCCGATCCCGCCTCGGCGTTGCACGATGCGGCCTTCGACCGCGCCAAGACAGTGATCGCGTACTGCGCCTCAGGTGGACGCTCAGCGCTTGTCGGCAAGACCCTCAAGGAAATGGGTTATTCCAACGTGCGCAATCTCGGCGGCTTCAAGGGCTGGCTGGAGGCGGGCGGAGACGTGGAAAAGGCCTGATCGGCGTCCAGACGGCGCTCGCCTTGACGTGGCGCAAGATGGCGGGCTGAGATCAGCAGAAATGCTGCGTGCAGGGGCAGGCCGCATGTCTGGAATCACGACGCCATGGCAACGGAAAATGCGGAGCATTTGATCGAAATCCGCGTCGATCGGCTCGCACAGCTTTTTCATACGCTCGATCCGTTTCCGTTCTGGGAAAAGGATCTCGATCAGGAGGCCGAAGACTACATCGTCGGCTGGGCACGCGAACTGCCGGACAAGCGTCCGATCAGGATCGCCGTGCACGTCCGGGACGGCGATGCGCGCGCGGCGAATTCCGACGAGCTGAACGCGGCATTTCATCACTATTTCGAGGGCCGCGCTGTTGCCGTCCAGAACGACCTCAATGAGCTGTTCCGGATTGGCCGGCGCTCGCTGGCCATCGGAATTCCGATCCTCGTCGCATGCTTCGTCGCTGCACGATTTGCCGCCGGATACCTGCTTCAAAATCCGGTTCAGCGGCTGGTCGAAGAGAGCCTGCTTATCCTTGGCTGGGTCGCGAATTGGCGGCCGCTGGAGATCTTTCTCTACGACTGGTGGCCGCTGGCGCGCCGGCGTGATCTGTACCGGCGCCTGGCTGCCGCTGCCGTTGAGCTGAGGCCGTATGCAGGCGCGAGTCTCCAGGAGCAGAGCTTGACCGCAAAGGGCAGCGGGCGGTCCTAGACCGCACCGGGATCCGGATGCCTGTAATTCGCATAAGGTATATTATGGAATATCTATATGTACAATTAGATCAGATATTTAGACGGATATTCTGGCAAATCAGGCCAGCCCGGCGGCTATAGCAGCGTTCGTTTGGCCCAAGCAATCCTGAAGCAATCCTGATCCGCCAAAGCCTTCTGTTGCCGTCGCGTGCGGACGCTGCAATAAGCGCGCGAGTATGCGGATGACTGGCGACATCGGGTCATCGCAAGAACAATAACCCTAAAGGGAGAACCCAATGAGTTTTTCACGACGCACGCTTCTGAAGGCATCCGCTGCGTCAGCGGTGTTGGGCGGCATTGGCGCGCCGCTGGTGGCGCGGGCCCAGACCGCCGAATTTACCTACAAGTACGCCAACAATCTTCCTGATGGCCATCCCATGAACGCCCGCGCCAAGGAAATGGCGGCGGCGATCAAGGCCGAGACCAATGGCCGGTTCGACCTGCAGATTTTCCCGAACAACCAGCTCGGTTCCGATACCGACATGCTGAGCCAAATTCGTTCGGGCGGCGTCGAGTTTTTCACGCTGTCGGGCCTGATTTTGGCGACGCTGGTGCCGGCGGCGTCGATCAGCGGCATCGGCTTTGCGTTCCCGGACTACGACACGGTCTGGAAGGCCATGGACGGGGGCCTGGGCGCCCATATCCGCGGCGAGATCACCAAGGCGAACCTCGTGGTGATGGACAAGATCTGGGACAACGGCTTCCGCCAGACCACGTCGTCGACCAAGCCGATCAACGGCCCTGACGACCTCAAGGGCTTCAAGATCCGCGTGCCGGTGTCGCCGCTGTGGACCTCGATGTTCAAGGCGTTCGATGCAGCCCCCGCCTCGATCAATTTCAGCGAGGTTTACTCCGCGCTGCAGACCAAGATCGTCGAGGGCCAGGAAAATCCGCTGGCGATCATCTCGACGGCGAAGCTGTATGAAGTGCAGAAGTTCTGCTCGCTGACCAACCATATGTGGGACGGCTTCTGGTTCCTGGCGAACCGCCGCGCTTGGGAAAAGCTGCCGGAGGATGTGCGGACGATCGTGGCCAAGAACATCAACGCGGCGGGCGTCAAGGAGCGCGAGGATGTCGCCAAGCTGAATGCCGGGCTGCAGCAGGAATTGGCCGGCAAGGGCCTCACCTTCAACCAGCCCAACGTGACGCCGTTCCGCGAAAAACTCCGTTCCGCCGGCTTCTACGCGGAATGGAAAGGTAAATACGGCGACCAGGCCTGGGAGCTGCTTGAAAAGTCGGTCGGCAAGCTGTCGTAATGCATCGCGTTTTCGAACGAAGGACTTGATCCGTAGTTGGATTCCGGTTCGCGTGAAGAAAACGCATGAAAACATGAGCCTTAAGTGCTGGGGGCCATTATGGCTCATGCCGAGTTGAGCGAAGCCGTTGGCGGTGAGGTGGGTCAGCCCCCTCGCCGCCGATCGCGTCTCGCGTCGATCGAACATGCCCTGGGAATGCTGGTCGAGATTCCGGCCGCGTTCCTGGTCGTCGCCGAAATCGTCATCCTGTTTGCCGGCGTGGTGGCGCGCTATGCGCTCCATCGGCCGCTGATCTGGTCGGACGAGTTGGCGTCGATCCTGTTCCTGTGGCTCGCCATGCTGGGCGCCGCGGTCGCATTCCGCCGCGCCGAGCACATGCGGATGACGGCGGTGGTCGCCAGCGCGAAGCCCGCCATGCGCGCCTATCTCGATCTGGTGGCGACTTCGGCCGCATTGGCGTTTCTGATCCTGATTGCCTGGCCGGCTTACGAATACGCCTACGAGGAAAGCTACATCACCACGCCGGCGCTGCAGATCGCCAACGTCTGGCGTGCCGCGGCGCTGCCGGTCGGCATCGCGCTGATGGCGCTGTTTGCGCTGCTGCGGCTGGCCCGATCGGGCAACGTTCGGACCATGGTGGCGGCGATCCTGTCGGTCGCCCTTGTCATCGCGATCTTCTGGCTGCTCAGGGGCTCGCTGAAGCCGCTTGGCAATCTCAACCTGATCATCTTCTTTGTCGGCGTAGCCGGCTTCTGCGTGTTTGCAGGCGTGCCGATCGCGTTCGGGTTCGGGCTTGCGACCTACGGCTATCTGGCGCTGACCACGGGCACGCCGCTGATGGTGCTGGTCGGCCGCATGGACGAGGGCATGAGCCACCTCATCCTGCTGTCGGTGCCGCTGTTCGTCTTTCTGGGCTTGCTGATCGAGATGACCGGCATGGCGCGCGCCATGGTGGCGTTCCTGGCGAGCCTGCTCGGCCATGTCCGCGGCGGGCTGCATTACGTGCTGGTCGGCGCGATGTATCTGGTGTCGGGCATTTCGGGCTCGAAGGCCGCCGACATGGCGGCCGTGGCGCCGGTGCTGTTTCCCGAGATGAAGGCGCGGGGCGCCAAGCCGGGCGATCTGGTCGCCCTCCTCTCTGCTACAGGCGCGCAAACCGAGACCATTCCGCCGAGCCTCGTGCTGATCACCATCGGCTCGGTGACCGGCGTCTCGATTGCGGCGCTGTTCACCGGCGGCCTGTTGCCGGGCCTGGTGCTGGCGATCACGCTGTCGGCGCTGGTGTGGTGGCGTTACCGGGCCGAGGACCTGCGGCACGTCACGCGGGCGAGCGGCGGCGAGATCGCGCGTGCGTTTGCCATCGCCCTGCCCGCCATCGCGCTGCCGTTCGTGATCCGCTACGCCGTGGTCGAGGGCATCGCGACCGCGACCGAGGTTTCCACCATCGGCATCGTCTATGCCTTCATCGTCGGCTACCTGATTTACGGGCTGTTGATCTACCGCAATTTCGACTGGCGGCGGATCGTGCCAATGTTGGTCGAGACCGCGTGCCTGTCGGGCGCGATCCTGCTGATCATCGGCTGCGCCACCGGCATGGCCTGGGGCCTCACGCAGTCAGGCTTTTCGCGGACGCTGGCCGCCGCCATGACCGGCCTGCCCGGCGGCTCGGCGACGTTCATCGCGGTGTCGATCGTGGCGTTCACGATCCTGGGCAGCGTGCTCGAGGGTATTCCGGCGATCGTGCTGTTCGGGCCGCTGCTGTTTCCGATCGCCCGCGCCGTGGGCGTGCATGAGGTCCACTATGCGATGATCGTTATCCTCGCGATGGGTATCGGGCTATTCGCGCCGCCCTTCGGAGTAGGCTATTATGCCGCCTGCGCCATCGGACGCGTCGATCCGGCCGAGGGTATCCGGCCGATCTGGGGCTACCTGTTGGCGCTGATGGTCGGCCTGATTATCGTGGCGATCTTCCCGTGGATTTCCATCGGGTTCTTGTAAATTTTTCAGATGGGACACAGCCAATGAGCGCAGCCCAGAACCAGTATTCGATCGGATTGGACAAGACGCCGGCGAACTACGTGCCGCTGACGCCGCTCAGCTTCCTCGCGCGCAGCGCCGCCGTTTACCCCGATCACGTCAGCACGGTCTATGAAGGCCGCAGTTTCACCTGGGCGCAGACCCACGAGCGCTGCAAGCGCTTTGCATCCTGGCTCGCCGGCCGCGGTATCGGTCACGGCGATACGGTCGCGGCGATGCTGCCGAATATCCCGGCCATGAACGAGGTGCACTTTGCCGTCCCGATGGCGGGCGCCGTGCTGAACGCGCTGAACATCCGGCTCGATGCGCCCTCGATCGCCTTCCAGCTCGACCATGGCGGCGCCAAGATCATTCTGGTCGATCCGGAATTTTCCGGCGTGATCGCGGAAGCGCTGACGCTGATGAAGGGACCAAAGCCGTTTGTCGTCGACGTCGACGATGCAGCCTTTGCAGGCGGCAAGCGGATCGGTGAAATCGAATACGAGGCGGCGGTCGCCGCGGGCGATCCCGGCTTCGTCGCAAGACCGCCCGGCGACGAATGGGACGCGATTGCGCTGAGCTATACGTCAGGCACCACGGGCAATCCCAAGGGCGTCGTGACCCATCACCGCGGCGCCTACCTCAATGCCGTCAGCAATATCCTGGCCGGCAATCTCGGCCAGCATCCGGTGTATTTGTGGACGCTGCCGATGTTCCACTGCAACGGCTGGTGCTTCCCGTGGACGATGGCGGCCTCGGCCGGCATCAATGTCTGCCTGCGCAAGGTCGATCCGGCCAAAATCTTCGAGCTGATCCCGAAGCACGGCGTCACCCACATGTGCGGCGCGCCGATCGTCTACAACACGCTGATCAACGCCCCCAGCGCCCCGAAGGGCAAAGCCGCGCGCCCCGTGGTCGGCTTGATCGCGGGCGCAGCGCCGCCGGTCGCCGTGCTCGAAGGCGCCGAAAGCATCGGCATCAAGCTGACGCATGTCTACGGGCTGACCGAGGTCTATGGCCCCGCCTCCGTCTGCGCCGAGCAGCCGGGCTGGGACGAACTGCCCGCCGACCAGCGCGCCCAGCTGAAGCGCCGGCAGGGCGTGCCCTACCCGCTGGAGGAAGCCGTCACCGTGCTCGATCCCGTGACCATGCAGGAGGTGCCGCGCGATGGCGAAACCATCGGCGAGGTGATGTTCCGCGGCAATATCGTGATGAAGGGCTACCTGAAGAACGAGAAGGCCACGCAGGAAGCTTTCGCCGGCGGCTGGTTTCACACCGGCGACCTCGGCGTGCTCGACGAGCACGGCTACGTCATCATCAAGGACCGCTCCAAGGACATCATCATATCCGGCGGCGAGAACATCTCTTCCGTCGAGGTCGAGGATATCCTCTACAAGCACCCCGCGGTGCTGTTCGCAGCCGTGGTGGCAAAACCCGATTCCAAATGGGGCGAGGTGCCCTGCGCCTTCGTCGAGCTGAAGGAAGGCGCCAAGGCGACGGAAGCCGACATCATCGCCTTCTGCCGCAGCCACATGTCGGGCTTCAAGACGCCGAAGTCGGTGGTGTTCGGCGCCATCCCGAAGACGTCCACCGGGAAGATCCAGAAATTCATGCTGCGCAATCAGGTGGATTCGGCGAAGGCGATTACGGCGTAGATTCTGTAGGGTGGGCAAAGCGAAGCGTGCCCACCATCTTCGACTAAGCTTGACGCACGATGGTGGGCACGGCGCTTACGCGCCTTTGCCCACCCTACGGACCTACGCCTGCTCTCGCCTCACCGGCGGATAATACTGCGGCGCTTCGGTGCGCTCGTACATCCCGTAGTCGCGCATCACTTCGAAGATTCGAAAGTACTGCGTTGTCGGATCGGCAAACAGGCGCCGGCCGAACTCGATGCCGGCTCGATCGTCCGGCAAATCGACCAGATGCGCAAAATGCTCGTCGCGATAGACGCTCGCGAAAGAATCACGGCGCCATTCGGTTTCCGCCGCCAGCACGGCATTTTTCGATTCCGAGGCGAGGATATAGGTCGGCTTGCGCCGTGCGGGATCGTTATAGGGCGTGCGCCGCTCGGGCTGCCAGGGCGGCTGTCCGGGCCTTTCTTCGTGAATGACCTGGGCGACGCGGATGCGGTAATCCGAAAAGACCCGCTCGCGGCCGAGGGTCTGGACGTCATGATGGTGGGCATGGGCGCGCCACGCCGTCAGAGCCCCCTCGTCCTGCCAGATCTGGTAGGACAGCAGCAGGTTCTCCCGCGTCAAGCTCTTGAAGCGATCGATGAAGCGGCAGCCGCCCATCGCTTCAAGATCGGGCTTCAGCGAAGCAGCGAGATCGAGATATTGATCGCGGTGCCCGGGCTTCGTCTGAACTTCAAAGAACAGGCCAATCATCGAAATTCCTCTGCGATCCCGCCTGTGGCTCTCAGCCGACTTCCAGCCGCATCCCGTCATAGGCCGGGATCACGCCGGCCGGCAGGCTCTGGCGCAGCACCTCGTAATCGAGATCGGAATGCATGTTGGTGATGACGGCGCGCTTCGGCTTGAAGCGCTCGATCCATGACAGCGCATCGCTGACGCTGAAATGGCTGGGGTGGCCGGCATAGCGCAGCCCGTCGACGATCCAGAGGTCGAGGTTTTCCAGCGCCGGCCAGCTCTCCTCGGGAATGTCGTGGAGGTCGGGCGTGTAGGCGGCATCTCCGACGCGGAAGCCGAGCGCAGGGATCCTGCCGTGGTGAACCAGAAAGGCGGAAAGTTTTACCGGACCGCCCTTCCCTTCGGTCTCATGACTCTCGCCCGCTTCGATCGAATGGCGCGTCAGGATCGGCGGATAGTCGCTGCCCTCCGGCGAGATGAAGCAATAGGAGAACCGCGCCATGATGTCTTTGGCGGTCGACTGGTTGAAATAGACCGGAATGCGCCGGCGCTGGTGCATTACGACCGAACGCAGATCGTCGATGCCGTGGGTCTGGTCGGCGTGCTCGTGGGTCAGAAACACCGAATCGATGTGATCGACCTCGGCGTCGATCAACTGCTCGCGCAGATCGGGCGAGGTGTCGATCACGATCCGCGTGGTGCCGTGCGTGCCCGTACGTTCGACCAGCAGCGAACAGCGGCGGCGGCGGTTCTTTGGATTCTTGGGGTCGCAGGCGCCCCAGCCGAGCGCCGGGCGCGGTACGCCTGCAGAGGAGCCGCAGCCGAGGATCGTCAGCGTCACCGTCATGCGGCAGCCTTCGGCGCCGGCACTTTCGAAAACAGCCGGAAGAAGTTTTCCGTCGTCTGCCGCGAGATTTCCTCCAGCGAGACGCCGCGCGTCTCCGCCAGCACCTTTGCGACTTCGACCACGTAGGACGGCTCGTTGCGCTTGCCGCGGAACTTGCCGGGCGCGAGATACGGCGCGTCGGTTTCGACCATGATGCGGTCGGCCGGGAGCTCGGCCGCAAGTTCACGCAACGCTTCCGACTTCTTGAACGTCAGGATACCCGTGAAAGAAATCGACAGGCCGAGACCAATCGCCTTCATCGCGAGGTCACGCCCGCCGGTGTAGCAATGCAGCACCGCGCGGAACGGTCCCTTGGCGATCTCGTCTTCGAGGATGCGCCCGCAGTCCTCGTCGGCTTCGCGGGTGTGGATCACCAGCGGCAGGCCGGTCGCCCGCGCCGCCGCGATATGCGCACGAAAGCCGCGCTCCTGCGCCTCGCGCGAACCGTGCTGGTAGAAGTAATCCAGCCCCGCCTCGCCCAGCGCCACGACCTTCGGATGCCCGGTCAGCTCGATCAGTTCGCCGGCGGAAATGCCGTCTTCCTCATCGGCGTGATGCGGATGGGTGCCGACCGAGCAATAGACGTTGGGAAATCGCTCGGCGATGGCCAGCAGCCCGCCGAGCCGCTTCACCCGGGTCGAGATCGTGACGATCCGGCCGATGCCGGCCGTCTCGGCGCGCGCGACAAGCGCGTCGAGATCATCGGCAAAATCCGGAAAGTCGAGGTGGCAGTGGCTGTCAACGAGCATGGTTTGCAAACGGCTCAATCCGCCTTTGGTTCGACGTAGCGCGGAAACACGCCGACCGGCGGCGGCAGGGTCCCGCCGGCCTTGATCCGCGTGCCGAGCGCTGCGAAGTCACGTTCGTCCTGGGGAACGCCGAGACTGTCGAGCAGCTTGCTCGAGGCATCCGGCATCACCGGCTGGGTCAGGATGGCGACCTGCCGCACGACTTCCGCCGTCACGTACAAGACGGTCTTCTGCCGTGCCGGATCGGTCTTGGCCAGCGCCCACGGCGCCTCGCCCGCGAAATAGCGGTTGGCTTCCGCGACCACCGACCACACCACGTTCAGCCATTGATGGATCTGCTGGGTCGCCATCGCCGTCCGCGACGCCGCCAGCATGGCATCGGCCTCCGCCAGGATCTCCCTGTCGTTGTCCGTGAACTCGCCGGGCTCGGGCAGCACGCCGCCGAGTTGCTTGGCGATCATCGACAGCGAGCGCTGCGCCAGATTGCCGAGGTCGTTGGCGAGGTCGGCATTGATGCGCGCGACGATGGCTTCATGGTTGTAGTTGCCGTCCTGTCCGAACGGCACCTCGCGCAGGAAGAAATAGCGCATCTGGTCGACGCCATACTGATCGGCAAGATTGAAGGGATCGACGACGTTGCCGACCGACTTCGACATTTTCTCGCCCCTGTTGAACAGGAAGCCGTGCGCATAGACCCGCTTCTGCACGGGAATGCCTGCCGACATCAGGAACGCCGGCCAGTACACCGCGTGGAAACGGATGATGTCCTTGCCGATGATGTGCACGTCCGCGGGCCAGTAGCGCCAGTTCGCAGCGCTTTCGTCGGGGAAGCCGACGCCGGTGATGTAGTTGGTCAGCGCATCGACCCAGACATACATCACGTGTTCAGGGTCGTTCGGCACCTTGACGCCCCAATCGAACGTCGTGCGCGAGATCGAGAGATCCTTCAGCCCGCCCTTGACGAAGCTGATGACTTCGTTGCGACGTGAATCCGGCCCGATGAAGTCCGGCTGGCTCTCGTAAAGCTTCAGCAGCCGGTCCTGATAGGCCGACAGCTTGAAGAAGTAGCTCTTCTCCTCGACCCATTCGACCGGCGAGCCCTGCGGGCCGCGGCGCACCTGGTCCTCGCCGAGGACGGTTTCCTCCTCGGCGTAATAGGCCTCGTCGCGCACCGAATACCAGCCGGCATAAGTGTCGATATAGATGTCGCCGTTCTGCTGCATCCGGTTCCAGACCACCTGGACCGAGCGATGATGGTCGGGCTCCGTGGTGCGGATGAAGCGGTCGAACGACACGTTGAGCCGCTCGTCCATGTCCTTGAACCGGAGGGCATTGCGCGCGGCAAGTTCGGCGACCCCCATTCCCTCGCTCTCGGCGGTCTGCACCATCTTCAGGCCGTGCTCGTCGGTGCCGGTCAGGAAGAACACATCCTTGCCGTTGAGCCGCTGAAACCGCGCCAGCGCATCGGTCGCAATCGCCTCGTAGGCGTGACCGATATGCGGAATCCCGTTGGGATAGGCGATCGCGGTGGTGATGAAGTAGGTGTTGCGCTCGGCAGCCACCGTTGGCTGCGCCGCGGGAGCCGGCTTCGCGCGCGGCGTCGCTGGCTTCGCACGTTTAGCTACGGGGGCTGCCGGTACGACGGGGGTGGTTTCTTGCGACGTTACCGCACGAGACTTTGCGGTCTTGTTCGCGGATTTCTTCGCCGATGTCTTGGCAGGTTTCGAGGTCGCTTTCTTCGCAGCCTTTTTGGGTGCCTTCGGCGCGACTTTCTTTGCAGCCTTCTTCGAAGCCTTGCCGGCCTTCTTCACGATGCGGCTGCGCTTGGCCGCCCCCTTCTTGGCGACACGCTTCTTCGCGGCCTTCTTGCCGGCACGAGCAGCGGGCGGCGATTTGCGGACCTTCTTCGCCTTGCGCTTTTTCGAAGCTTTCTTTCCAGCCTTCGCCACCACGAATTCCTTTTCAACTCAACGATATCAGAGATTATTGTCAGGCAGTGGGTTACCGCGTCGCTTCCGCGAGCATCCCAAACACCGAGAAAACAAGCGGTTTTCGTTCCAGATTATAGGATTCGGTGTCGCGCGCGGCGCGGACGATCTTTTCCCATACCTCAGCCAGCCGTGCAAGGCGGGGCAGATTCGCGTTGGCATCGTCGGTGCGCAGCTTTTCGCCGATCCAGCGATCGATGCCGTCGATGAAAGCCGCCAGCGCCACCCGGTCGCTGGTGCCCAGCGCCTCGCCCAGCGCATGCAGTTCGCGCGGGTCGACCTGCGGCAGCGTCGCCAGCAGCGCCGCGGTCCGCTGCTGCAGCTTCAGCGCGTCGCCGCCGAGCAACGTCAGCGCGCGGGACACGCTCCCCTCCGCGGCATCGGCCGCCTCCGCCAGCGCCGGATCATCGGCTGCGATGTCGGCGGCCTTTGAGGCCGCGCGAATGACGTCGTCGGTCGCGAGCGGCCGCAGCGGCAGCTTGCGGCAGCGGGACAGGATCGTCGGCAACGCCCGCGCCGGCGAATGGCTGACGAGCAGGAACAGCGATCGTTGCGGCGGCTCTTCGAGGATCTTGAGCAGCGCGTTGGCGGCGTTCGGATTGAGCTCGTCGACGGTGTCGACGATGCAGACGCGCCAGCCGTCCACCGCCGCGGTCGAGCCGAAGAACGAAATCGTCTCGCGCGTCTCGTCGACGGTAATCACGGTCCGCATCACGCCGCGATCGTTGAGGCCGCGTTCCAGCACCAGCAGCCCGCCATGCGCGCCGGCGGTGATCTGACGCGCGACGGGATCGTCCGGATCGAGCGCAAGCGTCTCGGCGCGCTGCACCGAAGGCGCCATGGGCTTGGAATTCGCGAGCACGAAGCGGGCCATGCGATAGGCCAGCGTCGCCTTGCCGATGCCCTGCGGACCGCCGATCAGCCAGGCATGCGGAATGCGCCCGCTGCGATAGGCATTGAGCAACGCCGTCTCGGCCTCGCGGTGGCCGAACAGATCGGCCGTTTCGCGGGGATGCCTGACCGCCGTTTCCTGCTCGGTCTTGCGTGCGCTCATGCCGTATCCGCCGGGCTCGGGACCGTGAACACATGATCGCGCAACGCCGTCCAGACGCGGGCAGCGACCGTGTCGGCATCGGCATTGGCGTCGATCAGCACGCAGCGCTGCGGGTCTTCAGCGGCGATCTGCCGATAGGCGTCGCGCAGGTCTTGATGGAATTGGAGGTCTTCGGACTCGAACCGGTCAGGCACGCCGCTGCCACGGCGCGCCGCGGCCCGCTGCAGGCCGACTTCCACCGGGATGTCCAGAATGATGGTCAGGTCCGGCTTGAGATCGCCGATGGTGACGCGCTGCATGGCGTTGAGCACGCCCGGCGCGACCTGCCCCAGCCGGCCCTGATAGGCGCGGGTCGAATCCGAGAAGCGGTCGCACAGCACCCATGTTCCCTGGCCGAGCGCGGGCTGGATGACGGTGCGAACGTGATCGTCGCGGGCGGCAGCGAACAGCAACGTCTCGGCATCGGGTCCAAGCAGCTTGCCCATTCCCGACAGCACGAGGTGCCGCATGATTTCCGCGCCCGGCGAGCCGCCGGGCTCGCGGGTAACGATGGCGCGCAGCTTTGCCGCCGCAAGACGCTCGGCGAGCTTCTTGATCTGCGTGGACTTTCCGGAGCCCTCGCCGCCCTCAAACGTGATGAACTTCCCGCGTCCGGAGGGCCGCTGCAGCGTTGCCTGGTTCATGCTCAGAGCTTCTCTGCGCTCGCGCGGAACATGCCGATGACGAGCTCGCTGGCCCCGTCGATCGCGCGGCGCATGGTCGAGCCGGTGCCGACCGCTTCCGCGGCATAGACCGGCGACTCCACCGCGATATTGGCGCCGCGCCACACCTTGACGACACCGACCGGCTGGCCGGCCTGAACCGGCGCCCGAACCGGACCGTTGTAGACGATGCGCGCAATCAGCTTCTCGCTGCCGTTCTTCGGCACCATCACCTTGATGGGTTGGGGGCTTGCAAGCTTCACCGAGCGGCTTTCGCCGCCAAACACCTTGGCATAGCCGACCTGCTGGTTGGCCGCGAACAGCGTGCGCGTCTCGAAATTGCGAAAGCCCCATTCCAGCATCTTCTTGGCCTCGGAGGCGCGATCGTCGGGATCCTCGAGCCCGTTGATCACGACGATCAGCCGCGTGTCGTTCTGCACGGCGGAGCCGACCATGCCGTAGCCGCCCTCCTTGGTGTAGCCGGTCTTCAGCCCGTCGGCGCCGTTGAGCGTGTTCAGAAGCGGATTGCGGTTCTGCTGCCGGATCTTGTTCCAGGTGAACTCCTTCTCGCCGAACAATTTGTACATGTCGGGATAGGTCAGGATCAGGTGGCGGGCGAGTTTTCCCAGTTCCCGCACCGTCATCCTGTTGGCAGGGTCCGGCAACCCGTTGGAGTTTCCGAAGGTCGACTTCGTCAGGCCGAGCTCGCGGGCGCGCTTGGTCATGAAGTCGGCGGCAAAAATCCGCTCGTTGCCGGCCATGCCCTCGGCCAGCGCAATGCAGGAATCATTGCCGCTCTGGATGATCGCGCCCTTCAACAGATCGTCCACCGACACCTTGCTGTTGAGAATGGCAAACATGGTCGAGCCGCCGGCCGGCGCGCCGCCCTTGCGCCAGGCGTTCTCGCTGATCCGGTATTCGTCCGTCAGCTTGACCTTGCCTTCCTTGATGGCGTTGAAGACCACCTCGACCGTCATCAGCTTCATCATGCTGGACGGCGCCCGCAATTCGTCGGCGCTCTTCTCGAACAGCACGCTGCCGCTGGACGCCTCGATCAGGATCGCGGTCGGCGCGTCGCCGTCAAAACCGCCCTCTTCCTTCTTCGGCGCGCCCTGCACGCTGTTGTTGGCGGCGTACACGATCCCGCCCCAACCGACCGCGAGCGCTATGACGGCAGCCATCAGGCCGCGCCACGGGATGATGGCCGCGGCGTCGGATTTGCGGGAAACGGAAGTCTCGGCTGCCATCGGCGATGTCCTGAATCCCTGCGTTCTAACAGTTGGAAGTATGCGCAAACAACACAGGGTTTGGACGTGGCTTCCGGACCCGCAGCCGTGTCGATCGGATTGCGGCGCCGAACGAAGGAACGTATCGTGGCGACGCTGCAACTTCTCGACAAAATACGAAAAACAGGGCGGAAACGCGATGCCATCCTCACGCACCATTTCCGCCAACGGGCTGGACTTCTTTGTCGTCGAGGAAGGACAGGGACCGCTGGTGCTGCTCTGCCATGGCTGGCCCGAACTATCCTATTCCTGGCGGCACCAGATCGGAGCCATCGCGGAAGCCGGTTTCCATGTCGTCGCCCCCGATATGCGCGGGTTCGGCCGGACCAGCGCGCCCGCCGATGTCGGCGCCTACACCATCTTCCACAATGTCGGCGACATGGTCGCGCTGGTGGCGGCGCTTGGCGAAAAGCAGGCCGTCATTGTCGGCCATGACTGGGGCGCGCCGGTCGCCTGGCACGCGGCGATGTTCCGGCCCGATGTCTTCACCAAGGTCGCGGGCCTCAGCGTACCGCCCCCCTCTCGCGGACGCGGCCTGCCGCTCGAGACCCTGCGGCAGAACGGCATCACCAATTTCTACTGGCAGTATTTTCAGCCGCCTGGCGTGGCCGAGGCCGAGTTCGAGCGCGATGTCGCCGCGACCATGCGAATCGTGCTGGGCGGGCGCGGGTTCTCCGATCCGACGGCCCATCAATATGTTCAGGAGGGCAAGGGCTTCCTCGCCGGCGCCGATCCGAATCGGCCGTTGCCGAACTGGCTGACCGAGGCCGACCTCGCCTATTTCGCGGCCGTCTACCGGGATTCCGGCTTTCGCGGCGGGCTCAACTGGTATCGCAACATCGACCGCAACTGGGAGCTGACCGCGCCGTGGCAGGGCGCGCAAATCCACCAGCCGTCGCTGTTCATCGCGGGATCGAAGGATGGCGTCATTACCGGGCTGATCGGCGCCAAACTGGTCAACGAGATGGAGCGCGTGCTGCCGAATTTGCGGCAGAAGCTCATTCTCGACGGCGCCGGTCACTGGATCCAGCAGGAGCGGCCCGACGAGGTCAACGCCGCCCTGATCGCGTTCCTGAAGGGCTAGTACAGCCCGCGACCGCTGAGGACTTCGCTCGGGCCCCGCGGATCGACCGGCAGGTAAGCCTGGCTCGGAGCCGCATAGCTGGCGTCATTCTCGTAGGACACGGCGCGCGGGTTTTCCGCGGCGCGTCCGCGCGAGCGGCTGGAGGCCGACATTTCCGAGGTCGCATTGATCGAGGCGTAGTCGGCCGAGCTGTTGCCGAGGCTATAGGGCCGCCCTTCCGGCATCGGAACCTCGCCCCGGATTCGGCCCGCGGACGACGACATTTCGGGCACAAACGGACGGGCCGAAGCGACCCGGACCGTGGACGGGGACGGCGCGGGCTCGCCGGTCCGGAGCGTTGCCAGCAACTGGCGGTCGTCGGAACCCTCCAGCGGCGCCCGGCCGACATATTCGACGCGGACCTTGGCGACGCCATTTGCTTTGAATTCAAGGAGTTCCGCGGCCTTGTTGGAGACGTCGATGAGCCGGTTGCCGTGGTAGGGGCCGCGGTCGTTGACCCGCACGATCAGCGACTTGCCGTTCCGGACATTGGTGACGCGGGCGTAGCTCGGGATCGGCAGCGTCGGATGGGCAGCGGTCAGCGAGGTCATGTCGAAGACCTCGCCATTGGCGGTCAGCCGGCCATGGAAATCATCGCCATACCAGGAGGCCATGCCCTCGGCGCGGTAGTTCGGATCCTCTTCCGGCACGTAGACCCGGCCTGCGACGGTGTAGGGCTTGCCGATGCGGTAGGTTCCGCCGCCCTTCGGCACGGCCTCCCCGAACCCCACCACGCGAGGGCTCGAAGAGACGCCGTATTTGGGATCGACGCGGCTGGCGAATTTGTCCGACGAGGCGCAGTTGGCAAGGAGAAGGCACGTTGCCACGGCAGCGGTACCACGCGCCGCCAGGACGATCGTTTTTGGCCGTCGAATCCCCATCGCCCCAATTACCATTTTCAGCGGCCGACTGCCTACGTTGAAGCGTTGCGGCCTTACCCCACGATGCGGCCCACCTCCGCATCACGTCGTGAAGATATCGCAACCGGAACACGGCGGAAATGGGGTGTGCTCTCGCGTGGTGAATGATCTGCTCCCGCGTGGTGAACGAATGGTTGCTTTGCGCATCCGTTGATTTACGGGGCCCGGCGCTTCGATTCACTGTGTATGCGCCGTTCGTCGTGGCCTTCCTGTGCCGCATTCAGACAATCTGTTGCAGCAAATCATCACTCACGACCGATCTGCGATTCCGGCCTGTGAATCTTTTTGACTGTGCAACGATGGAGTCGTTCTGTGGATTGCGGGGGCGCAAAGGATTTGTGCGATGATCGAGACGGTTACAGCGGTGATGGGCCTGGTGAGCGCAGGCATTTTTCTTGCCCATGCATTTGAAGGCTATCGTTCCAGAGCTTGAGTTTTGAACGGCGGGCGGTCGGGCATTGGCCCGGGCGTCAGACAGAGAAATAGCTTGGCAGTTCCGACCAGGAATTCCGAAAGCTTTAATAAATTCGGACGAGCATCTGAGTGGTAGGTGTATCATGCGCAACCACGACATTGTCTCCAACGGATTTCTTGCCCTGACCACGGCCAGCTTCGTGCTCCTGTGCTCGAGCCTGCTGGCTGTCGGCGTTCGGCTAGACAAGCGCCCGCTCCGATTGCGGGTCTTTGACGCCGGGACGATACGGTCCCGACCAGAACGGGCACTGCCCCGGGACGCCTCGTTGCCGGGTTTCTTCCAAAATAACGAGATGGGCGCACATCGAGGCCACGCTCGCATTGCGTTCGAGCCAGCCCTACGCTAAGCGATTGAAATTCCAAAGACCGGAAGGGTGGCCGAGTGGTTTAAGGCACCGGTCTTGAAAACCGGCGTGCCTGCAAGGGTACCGTGGGTTCGAATCCCACCCCTTCCGCCAAAAGGCAAAAATTCGCAGGTCCCTGGCGCTGCCGAATGCTTCGGCCCCCGCGCGCGCTTGTAGTTGGCCCGGCGCACGACGGGTTCCGGACGACATGTGCCGGGCCATAACCACCACGGGTTTCACCCCCGAAATGGCTTATTCACGCTGGGTCTGATTCTTGGCGGAATTTGGCGCCATGCTCCGCCAACCCTACTCGTGGGGTGAACGTCACGCCGTTGTCGACCCCGGACCTACGGCGCTCGCGCGGTGTCCGGCCCCTGCCCCGCGGCATGGTTCTGCGGAACAGGCTCGTCATCGGCAATCGCGCGCCAGCCCGCTCCCTCGAGGTCGTCGTACTGGCCGTTCTTGAGCGACCAGAGAAAACCCATCAGGCCGATGGCGCCGAGCGTCAGCGCCAGCGGCACCAGAAACACCAGAACTTCCATCAGCCGAACTCCCTCGCGCCGCGATGCGCGCGCAACGCGTTCAGGATCACCAGCAGCGACGAACCCGACATCGCGGCGGCGGCGACCAGCGGCGTCGCGAGGCCTGCAATCGCGAGCGGCACGGCAAGCAGGTTGTAGCCCGCAGCCAGCCACAGGTTTTGCCGCATCAGCCGCAGCGCCTTCCGCGAGAAGCCGATGGCCGTGACGACGGGCGCGAGGCGATCGCCCAGGAACACCAGATCGGCGGTCGCCTGGCTCAGATGGGTGGCGCTGACCGGCGACATCGAGACGTGCGCGGCAGCAAGCGCCGGCGCGTCGTTCATGCCATCGCCGACCATCAGGACCTTGACGCCCCGCCGCTTCAATTCCTCGATGCGGGCAATCTTGTCCGCCGGCGTCACGCCCGCGCGCCATTCATGAATGCCGATCGTCGCGGCCGCATGGCGCACGGCAGGCTCGCGATCGCCCGATAGATATCTCGACTTCGATCCCGGCCTTGAGAAGCGTGGCAATGGCGCCGGCCGCGTCGGCGCGCAGGCGCTGCCGCACCGCAAAGACATGCTGCGTTTCGCCATGACGGAAGGCGACGACGGAAGCCTCGGGATCCCGGCACAGGATCTCGTTGGCGATCTGGTCCGCGCCGCAGAACGACGGCCTGCCCAGCCGGACTTCGAGCCCGTCGACGAGGCCACGCACGCCCTGGCCTGCTATCTCCTCGACGCCGACCAACGGCGTCCTTGCGCCGGAGGCCCGCGCCACCGCGGCGGCGACGGGATGATGGCTGGCAAGTGCGAGCCGCCCGGCGAGTTCGAACACGTCTTTCGGAACATCGGCGGCATTCGTGACATCGAGCTCCGGCAAGGTCAGCGTGCCCGTCTTGTCGAACACGACACGATCGACGTCGGCCAGCCGCTCGATGGCATCGCCGGAATTGAGCAGCACGCCGGTCCGGAACATGGCGCCCGCGACGACGGTCTGCACCGCCGGGATCGCCAGTCCAAGCGCACAGGGACAGGTGATGATGAGAACGGAGATCGCGGTGACGATGGCATCGTGCCAGGTTGCGCCGTAGGCCGCCCAGCCCAGCATGGTCAGAAGCGCCGCCGCATGCACGACGGGGGCATAGAGCCGCGACGCGCGGTCGGCGAGCTGCACGTAGCGGGAGCGCGCCTGCACGGCGTTGTCGAGCAGCCGGCTGATCTCCGCCAGCAGCGTGCCTTCGGACGCCGCCGACACCCGCACCCGCAAGGCGCCCGACAGGTTGAGCGTGCCGGCGTAGACGGCCGTGCCCGGTCCCGCCTTCACCGGTAATGTTTCGCCGGTGATCAGGCTCTGGTCGATCTTGGACTGCCCCTCGATCACGGAGCCGTCGACAGCGGAGCGCTCGCCCGGACGCAGCAGCACGATGTCGCCGGCCTGCACCGCGGCAATCGGCACGACGCTGATTTCATCGGCGCCGACGAACCTGGTTGCGGTTTCTCCCCTGAGCGCGGCGAGGTTTCCGGCCACCGCCCGCGTCTTGCGACGCATGCTCTGATCGAGATAGCGGCCGGCCAGCAGGAAGGCGAGCAGCATCAGCGCAGCGTCGAAATAGGCATGTTCGGCGTGGTGAATCGTCTCAGCCACCGACATCGCCAGCGCCAGCACGATGCCGATCGAGATCGGCACGTCCATGTTGGTGCGACGCACCCGCAAGGCGCGCCATGCGGACCTGAAGAACGGCTGCCCCGAATAGGCCGCCGCGGGCAAGGCAATCAGCGCCGACAGCCAGTGGAAGAAATCACGCTGCTCCGGGATCATGTCGCTGACATTGCCGGACCACACCGGGATCGACAGCATCATGATGTTCATCGCGGCAAAGGCGGCGACGCCGAGGCAGCGCAGCAGGAAGCTCGCCTGCTCGGTCTCGTCAGCTTCGGCGCGGACCGGCTCGAACGGATAGGCCTTGTAGCCGAGCTCTGCCAGCCGGTCGATGAAACGGGCCGGGTCCAGCGTGCCCTCCTTCCATTCCAGCGCCACGCGGCGGTCGGTCAGGTTGACACGCGCCAGCGTCACGTCGGGAAGCGCGGAAAGCCCGCGCTCGATCTTCGACATGCAGCCGGCGCAACTGACGCCCTCGACCGCCAGATCGATATGCGACAGCCCCGATTCGAGATGCCGGACATAATGTGAAAAGTCTCGCGTCGCCTGCATGATTCCGGTCTCTTTGTTTGAGCATGATCTCTTCGGAAAACCGGTTCCCACTTTTCCGGATCATGCTCTAGTTCAGCAACACGCGGTTCTTGGACAGAAACAGCCGCTGTCCCGCCGCGACGCCTTCGAGCACCAGATCCCATTGGCCCGGCGCGATTGTCTCCGCGCTCCCGCGATAGATGCCGATCCCGACTTCGGCGAGCGCTACCGGCAGATCGGCGCGCCGGTCAGTCGGCCGCTCGAACCGGCCGTGAAACGTCAGCCCGGACATCGGCCGGCCATCATTGTCGCGCGCCTCGACCCGCAGCGTCGCGCCGCCCTGCCCGCTGCGCTCGACATGGGCGTCGACCTTCCAGTTGCGCGCGCTCTGGGCGCGGGCGGTCGCGATTTCCTTCTCGTAGGCGAGGCTGGCGCTGTAGGCGCTATCGACCTCGGTGCCGGGCAAGGTCTGGATCGCAAGCCGCATCATGACGAGATTGACCCCGATCACGACGCCGAAGAAGGCGACCATCATGAAGAGCACCATGCGCCCGGTGATGGGTCTTGGCGGTCGCGCCTGGCTCATGTGAACACTCCTCGAGGGTATCATGGCGACACGAAATGATCGGTGGCGGCGGTAACTTCGCCGAGCCCGATATCGGTAACGCGGAAACGCACCGGGACGGATTTCTCGGGATTGTTCTCTGCAGGCGCCGTTACCAGCAGCCGCAGTTCGGTGGTGGTATCCCGCGCCAGGATGATCATGGGCCGGTCCTGGGTCACCGAATCGGCGCCGACGACATGGAGCGTGGCATTGACCGGACCATCCACGTCGATCGCGATCACGCGGTCGAAGCCGCGCTTGTTCAGGAGGCGGACGGTATAGGCATTGCGGATCGATCCGTCGGAGAGCTTCACCGCGACCGGGTTGCGGTCATGCAGCACGTTGATGTCGAGCAGCGTCCGCGTCAGCATCGCGTAGAGCATGATCGCACCGACGGCCAGCGATCATCGCGGCATAGGTGATGGTGCGCGGTCGCACGATGCGGTAGATCGGCGGCTTGCCGGCCTCGCGCCGGTGAATGTTGATGTCGTTGTCGTAGCCGATCAGCCTGGTTTCCCGGCCGATCTTGGTCATCACGGTGTCGCAGGCATCGATGCACAGGCCGCACTGGATGCAGTCGAGTTGCGACCCGTCGCGGATATCGATGCCGGTCGGGCACACGGCCACGCACTGATAGCAATCGATGCAGTCGCCGACCGGCTGGCCGAGCGCGCGCAGCTCGTTGGCCTTCTTCAGCGATGTGCGCGCTTCGCCGCGATCGTATTTGTAGGTGACGTTGAGCGCCCACTCGTCGGTCAGCGCGGCCTGAATGCGCGGCCACGGGCACATGTAGACGCAGACCTGCTCGCGCATCCAGCCGGCGAAGATATAGGTCGTCGCCGTCAGGATCCCGATCCAGATATAGGCGATCATCGGCGCCTGGAAGGTGACGAGCTGTTTCACCAGCGTCGGCGCGTCGTTGAAATAGAGCACCCAGGCGCCGCCGGTCCACCAGGCGATCATCAGCCAGATCGAATGCTTCAGCAGGAGTTCGGCGAAGCGTTCGAGCTTCATCGTGCCCTTGGCGGCGTCTTTCCGCATCCGCTCGCGGCGGTCGCCTTCGATCAGGCGCTCGACGGCATAGAACAGATCGGTCCAGACCGTCTGCGGGCAGAGATAGCCGCACCAGACGCGCCCGCCGACGGCGTTCATCAGGAACAGCGTCAGCGCGGCCGCGATCAACAGGCCGGTGAAGTAATAGACTTCCTGCGGCCAGAGCTCGATGAAGAAGAAATAGAAGCGGCTGTTCGGCAGATCGACCAGCACCGCCTGGTCCGGCGCACCCAGGCCGCGGTTCCATCGTACGAACGGCAGCAGGTAATAGACGCCGAGGCAGACCGCCATCAGCCCCCATTTGGTCCGGCGGAAGGTTCCGGAGACGCTCTGCGGATAGACCTTCTTCTGGGCCACATATAGCGGCCCATCGCCGTCAAGCTGCAGGTCGGTCGGGTTCACGGGCTTGTTCATCGCTGGGTTGATCTCGTCTCGGGAGTTCACTGTAGACCCAGCTCGGCGAGGGCGTTTGATCCACCTCAATGAGGAAGGAGGCCTGCCCTGCCCGGCGGCTATTTGCCTCCGCCGAGCGAGTGGACATAGACCGTCAGCGCCTTGATCGTGGAGGGATCGAGCCGGCCGGCCCAGGCGGGCATGACGCCGGCACGGCCGTTGCTGATGGTCTCGACCAGCGTCGCCTCGTCCGAGCCGTAGAGCCAGATCTTGTCGGTCAGGTCGGGCGCGCCGAGTTCCTGGTTGCCCTTGGCGTTATCGCCGTGGCACGACGTGCAGTTATCGGCGAAGATCTTCTTGCCGGCAGCCGCGTCATATCCCGCAGCCGTCGGCAGGCCGGACAAGGACCGGACATAGTTGGCGACGGTCACGATCTGGTCCTTCTTGAGGACCCCCTCCTTGCCGAAGGCCAGCATGGCGCTCTCGTGGGCCTTCGGATGCCCGGAACGGGCGCCGAACTGGATCGTCTGCATGATCTGGTCGAGGCTGCCGCCCCACAGCCATTCGTCATCGTTCAGGTTGGGATACCCCTTGGCGCCGGCGCCGCCGCTGCCGTGGCATGGCGCACAATTGTCGCCGAACACCGTCTTGCCGCGCGCGCGGGCCAGCGCCAGCAGTGCGGGGTTCTTCTCGATCTCCTCCAGCGGGGCGGCGCCCAGCGCCACCATCTTGTCGCCGCGGATCTTTTCCAGATTGGCGAGTTCGGTGGCGACCTCGGCGCGCGTGGAGTAGTTCCAGATGCCGGTCGTATGGCTCCAGAGCAGCGGCCATGCCGGATACACGATCCAGTAGCCGATCGCCCAGACAATGGTCAGATAGAAGGTGATCACCCACCAGCGCGGCAGCGGCGTGTTGAGTTCCTTGATGCCGTCCCACTCGTGACCGGTGGTCGACCTTCCGGAAACGTGATCGATATCGCTGTGTTCGGTCATGATCGGCTCACTCCTCGCGCAAAGGCATTTTCGCCGCTTCATCGAAGGCGGCCTGGTTGCGCGGCCAAAGGGCGTAGCGTCAGAATTGCGATGAAGATTCCGACGAAGACGGGCGTCCAGAACGTCGTGACGAGATCTGACGCAATGTTATGGACAGTGAGAATTGCTTTCATCGTTCTGCTTTCCCAGCGAAGATTTGCTCAGCGAAGATTTGCTTTTTCGTTGTAAAGCTTGAAGTCGACCAGCGTGCCGAGCATCTGCGAGATACGCGACCAGCGCATCCATCTCGGTCGGCGCACCCGACTTGCCGTCGAAATTGCGGGCAACCGCCTTCGGGTAGCGCTTGGTGAACGCATCCACGCCGGCATTGTCGGGATCGGCCTGCGCCTTGAGATCGGCGACGGCATTGGCAACCTGTTCGTCCGAATAGGGCACGCCGACGGTACGGTTGGTGCGCAGATGGGCCGCGACGCTGGTCTCGTCGACTTCGGTCCGCGACAGGAACGCGTAACCCGGCATGACCGATTGCGGCACGATCGCGCGCGGATTGGTCAGATGCGTGACATGCCATTCGTCGGAATATTTGCCGCCGACGCGCGCCAGATCGGGACCGGTGCGCTTGGAACCCCACTGGAACGGATGGTCGTACATGCTCTCGGCCGCGAGCGAGTAATGGCCGTAGCGCTCGACTTCATCGCGCAGCGGCCGGACCATCTGCGAGTGACAGAGGTAGCAACCCTCGCGGACATAGACGTTACGTCCGGCAAGCTCGAGCGGCGTGTACGGCCTGATGCCGTCGACCTTCTCGATCGTGCTCTTGAGGTAGAACAGCGGAGTGATCTCGACGAGACCGCCGATCGCGATCACCACGAGGATTCCCGCGATCAGGACGATCGAGTTCTTTTCGAAGATTTGGTGCCGTGTCCAGAAAGACATTTGTGCGCTCCTCATTCCGCCGGCTGGAGAGCGACGGGCGACTGCACTTCCGCTTCGCCGACGCGCACCGTCATCCAGAGATTATAGGCCATGATCAACGAACCGATCAGGAACAGCGCGCCGCCCGCGGCGCGGATGATGTAGAAGGGATGCATCGCTTCCACGGTTTCGATGAAGGAATATTCGAGGAAGCCGAGCGAGGTGTACGCGCGCCACATCAGGCCCTGCAGGATTCCCGACACCCACATCGCGGAGATGTAGAGTACGATGCCGATGGTCGCGATCCAGAAGTGCCAGTTCACCAGTTTCAGGCTGTAGAGCCCCTTGCGATCCCACAGCCAGGGAACGAGGCAGTACAGCGCGCCGAAGGAAACGAAGCCGACCCAGCCCAGCGCACCGGAGTGCACGTGGCCGATGGTCCAGTCGGTGTAGTGGCTGAGCGAGTTCACGACCTTGATCGACATCATCGGGCCTTCGAAGGTCGACATGCCGTAGAAGGCGACCGACACGACCAGCATGCGCAGCACGGGATCGGTGCGGAGCTTGTCCCAGGCCCCCGACAGCGTCATCAGGCCGTTGATCATGCCGCCCCATGACGGCATCCACAGCATGATCGAGAACGTCATGCCGAGCGTCTGCGCCCAGTCCGGCAGTGCCGTGTAGTGCAGATGGTGCGGGCCGGCCCAGATGTAGAGGAAGATCAGCGCCCAGAAGTGGATGATCGACAGTCGGTAGGAATAGATCGGCCGCTCGGCGCGCTTCGGAATGAAGTAGTACATGATGGCGAGGAAGCCGGCGGTCAGGAAGAAGCCGACCGCGTTATGCCCGTACCACCACTGGAACATCGCGTCCTGAACGCCGGCCCAGGCGACGTAGGATTTGGAGCCGAACACCGAGACCGGCAGCGCAGGATTGTTGCCGAGATGGAGCACGGCGATGGTGACGATGAAGGCGAGATAGAACCAGTTGGCGACGAAGATATGCGGCTCTTTTCGCTTGATGATGGTCATCAGGAAGACCAGCAGGTACACCACCCAGACGATGGTCAGCCACAGATCCGCGTACCATTCCGGTTCGGCATATTCCTTGGACTGGGTGACGCCGAGCAGGTAGCCGGTGCCTGCGACCAGGATGAAGAAATTGTAGCCGACCACGACGAACCAGGGTGCGAGATCGCCCGCCAGCCGCGCGCGGCAGGTCTTTTGCACGACATAGAACGAGGTTGCGATCAGCACGTTGCCGCCGAAGGCGAAGATCACCGCCGACGTATGCAGCGGCCGCAGGCGGCCGAAGCTGGTCCACGGCAGGTCGAGATTGAGCGCGGGCCACGCGAGCTGCGAGGCGATCAGAAGTCCGACGGCAAATCCGGCGATGCCCCAGATGACCGACATGACGGCCGAGAACTTGATCGGGCCCATATTGTAGTTGGGCCGGCCGTTGATTTCCTGCGGCGGCAGCGACGTACGCGCAAAATACCGATTCCCGATTACAATGACGGCCGCCAGGCTGGCGGCACTCGACAGCATGGCATGAAAGGCAAACGCCGTGTCCAGCGCGTTGGCCGCCGCGAACAGGCACAGAAACGCGGATAGCGAAAAGACCAGCACCAGACCGGCTTCGCCATGTGTCATCGATTTTGCGATTGAAGATTGGGTCATGGGTGAGATTCTCTTCTGCGAATGCCGGTCTCAATGATCACAGCTTCGCGACCGGGAATTTGATCGAAGTCAATTCTGCTCGTTTTGCACAATGGGGAAAAGCATCGATGGGGCCGAAGTCAGCAACAGGATGGGCCAATTGGCAGGTAAGCCTGCGTTGCCTGCGGCATGCGCTTCCGCGAACTGCCAGAGCATCGAGTTTGTTCAGATGCTCTTCCACGAGCCGGCAGAGACAATGCGTCCGGTCAGAAGCCCGTAAAGTTCCGGATGCGAGGTCGAGGTCGCGCGACGCTCGAACTCTGCGCGCGCGACAATCGAACCTCGCGGATCGCCGATCGGCGGCCGATGACGGCAGTCAATCTTTCCGTATCGGTGGACATGACTCAAACGAAACCTCACAGGAGCAAGCCTAACCAAAGCGCAGACAGGCGCCCGGCGTATTGACGTGCATCAAGCGAGATCGGGTTCGTCAGAGAGCAGCAGCCGGTTAGCCGCGCTTGTCCTGCAGATCGAACTCCCGCCGAGGGCTCGGCCCTGTCAGAAGGCGCGGCGCTTGCCGTGGGACGAGTCGGCCAGTCCTTGGAGCGGGTCTGCAGGTCACCCCAGATACAGCACCGCACCAAACACCACGAACATCGCAACGACGCAGACGGAAACGAGCAAGGAATCGGTTGGCATGTGGCTGATCTCCTGTGATGGAGGAAGCATGCCTGCGCGCCTTGATCGCGGCTTTGACCTGAATCAAATTGCACCGCGCTTGCACGAGACTTGGGAAATGTCCCTGCGGTTTCTTACGCTGCGGCCATGGCCGCAGCCCGGCTCGCGTCCAGCAGACGGACACCACCCGCGACGATGATGAGCATCTTTTCGCGCTCGAACCGGGTCAGCGTTCGGCTGACGGTTTCGATCGTCAACCCCAGATAATCCGCGATGTCCTGCCGGCTCATCGGCAGCGTAATGGTTTGCCGGTCGTCGCCGATCTGGGCCAGGCGCTCCCGCCAGCCGACGAGGAAGGACGCGACCTTCTCCTCCGCGGTGCGCCGGCCCAGCAGCAGCATTTGCTCCTGTGCCAGCATCAGTTCCCGCGCCGCGAACTCGTTGATCCGAATCAGAAAATGCGGCCTCCGTTCGATGAAATGCGTGAACGCTTCTCTGGAGAGGCGGCACACTGTCACGGAATCGATGGCGTCGGCCGAGAAGCTGTAGCGGTCGGACGGCGCCGTGCCGAGAAAATCACCCGGCAGCGCGAAACCGATCACCTGACGCCGCCCATCCGGCAGCAGCTTGTACAGACGCGCGACGCCCGCGGTCAGACTGTGCACGGAACTTGCGACCTGGCCCGCCGTGAACAGCGCCTCATTGGGCGCGAAACTGAACCTGGCGGGCGATCCGCTCAAACTCCGCAAGGTCGGCCTGATCAAGCGCGCCGCAGATGCTGAGCGAGCGCACGGCACAGGCCGAGCAGCGGCCGAAACTTGCCCAATTCGGAGAGATGGTTCGTATCATTGCCCCGCCCGTTCAAGCGCCGGATTGACGCGCTGTCTGCCGGTCATGACAGACCCGCCGGAGATATATTTCATTCTAGCGGATCCACCGTTCGCTGGTTGATCCAGATCAAACTGGCCGGCGATTAAACCTTCACAGTACGACTGGGGGCTGGAAAGCCGCACTTTCCATGGAGTTGAAGTTGCAATGATCGGACGAATTCTGATGCCGCTGGCGTTTACGCTCATCACCCTGACGCCGGCTACGGCGGCTTCGCCTCAAGAGCAGCGCGGCAAGACCTTCGCGCTGAACAATTGCGCGAAGTGCCATTCGATCGACAAGGTTTCGCCAAGCCCACTCAAGATCGCGCCGCCGTTCCGGACGCTGCACAAGCGTTACCCGATCGAAACCATCGGAGAAGCGCTGGCCGAAGGCATCTACACCGGGCATCCGACGATGCCGGCCTTCCAGCTCGATCCGGACCAGATCGGTGATCTGCTGGCGTATCTGAAGACGCTCGAATAGACGCACCTCAAGCCGGCCGGCGACGAGCGCCGGGATAGCCCCCTGCCTCACCTAATACGCCTGGACCGTCCAGGCGATTACGTTCTTCGCAATTCGGCCGAACGCTTCGCTGAACGCGGCGATTGCCTCGGCCGGTGCGACGTTGGCAAATTTCTCGCGTTCTTCGAACAGCCGTGAGGCGACGACCTTGCCGTTCTTGTCGACGATCCTGGCCGACAAGCCGATCTCGGCTACCGGCTCGGAGTCGATCGCGATGCGGAACCGCCTGACGTCGATCAGCAACTGGAATTCGGTCTGCCCGATATCGGCCATGCGCAGCGGCGCATGCGCGATGTCGTAATTCTCGAAACTTTCGATCAGCCGCGCCTGGATCAGTTTCGGCAGCGCATCGGCCCACATCGCCTCCGCGAATCCCGGGATATTCCTGCGCCGGCGAAAACAGGAAGCGCTGCGTCTCCAGCATCGCAACCGCCGTCGGCTCCGGGATCGCCCATTGCACGTTGATCGCCTTGCCCAGCGGTCCCGGATTTTGCAGCGCGCGCAGATCATAGGTGATCTTCGGCGGCGGGCTGGTGACCCCGGTCATGCGTTCGAGGCCGGCGACGATGCCGTCCAGCTTGCCGGTGTTGCGCGCCAGGCCTTCCGAAAACACCTTCAAATTGTCGATCGTGTCCTTCAACGCCCCCGAATTCTCCGACAATACCGTATCGACCTTGCGCAGCGCATCGCGCGCGGCCTGTGTCATGCCCTGCCCTGCGCCCGGCTCCGCGACCAGCGTCGGCACCTCGCCGCTCTGTGCGACCTGCGTGCCGCCCTCGAGCGCGATCACGGGCACACCGGTCAGGCCCTGGAACTCGAGGCCGACCTTGGTGTCGGCACGCACCGGCGTCGTCGCGGCGACCGAGATGGTCGCATTGACGCCGCGCGGGTTACCGGGAGCGAGGCCAAGCTCCGTCACTTCGCCGACCCGGATGCCATTGAACAGCACGGCCGCGCCGACCAGCAGCCCCGGCACCGAGCCCTCGAACTGCACGCGATAGCTGGCGCGCGGGCCGAGCCCGCCGGTGTTCTGCAGCCAATAGACGAAGCCGAATACGGCCACGATGGCCGCCAGCACGAAGGCGCCGACAATGACGAAGGGAGCACGGGTTTCCATTTTTCAACTAGCCTTTTAACTTGCTTTGGGTTGCAGCATCTGGGAGCGCTTGCCGTGAAAATAGGCCCGCACCCAGGGATGCTCGGATTGAAGCAATTCGCGCATCGGTCCGATGGCGACGATCTTGCCGTCGGCCAGCGCCGCGACGCGGTCGCAGACGGTATTGAGGCTGGCGAGGTCATGGGTGACCATGAACACGGTCAATCCCAGCGTCTTCTGCAGCGTCTTGATCAAGGCGTCGAAATCGCCGGCCGCGATCGGGTCCAGCCCCGAGGTCGGCTCGTCGAGAAACACGATCGCCGGATCGAGCGCGAGCGCACGCGCCAGCGCCACGCGCTTGGTCATGCCGCCGGACAATTCGGACGGAAACTTGTCACCGTCCTCCGCCTTGAGCCCGACCATTTCGAGCTTGGCGGTCGCGATCTCGTCCATCAGGGCGTCCGAGAGCTCGAGGTTCTCGCGCAGCGGAAACTGGATGTTCTGCCGCACCGTCAGCGACGAGAACAGCGCGCCCTGTTGAAACAGGATGCCCCATCGCCCGGCCGCGGCTCGCGTGGCGCGGTCGTGGTTGATCGGCGAACCCATCACCTCGATCTCGCCGCCCTGCCGCGGGATCAGGCCGATGATGGTCCGCATCAGCACCGACTTGCCGCCGCCGGACGCGCCGACCAGGCCGAGGATCTCGCCACGGCGGACGTCCAGCGCGAGGTGATCGATCACGACGTGGCGGCGGAATCCGACCACGAGATCGCGCACACGAATGGCAAATGGCTCGGCGGCTTCCTGCATCGCTACATTCCAATCGATGCAAAGAACACCGCGAACAGCCCGTCGAGCACGATCACCAGGAAGATCGACTTGACGACCGACGTGGTGGTCTGCTTGCCGAGCGACTCCGCGCTGCCTTTCACGCGCAGGCCTTCGCTGCAGGCGACGATGCCGATCACCAGCGCCATGAACGGCGCCTTGATGATGCCGACCTCGAAATGGGTGACGGAGACGGCCTCATGCAGCCGCGCCAGGAAGATCGCCGGTCCCATGCCGCCGTAGAACCAGGCGACGAGGCCGCCGCCGTAAAGCGCCGCCATCGAGCCGATGAAGCTCAGGATCGGCAGCGCACAGATCAGCGCCAGGATCCGCGGCAGCATCAGGACTTCGATCGGGTCCAGCCCCATGGTCGACAGCGCGTCGATCTCCTCGCGCATCTTCATCGAGCCGAGTTCGGCGGTATAGGCGCTGCCCGAACGCCCGGCGACCATGATGGCGACGATCAGCACGCCGAGTTCGCGCAGCACGAGAATGCCGACCATGTCGACGACGTAGGAATCCGCGCCGAATTTACGGAAATGGAAAATGCCCTGCTGCGCGATGATGGCGCCGATCAGGAAGGTGATCAGCACGACGATGGGTATCGCCTGCCAGCCGACGCGGTAGAGCTGATAGGTCAGCGACGTCAGCCGCAGCGATCGCGGCCGGCGCAGAATGCCCAGGATCGCGATGCATAGCGCGCCCAGCATCTGCAGGAATGCGGCAACGTCTTCCCTTGCATCGATGGTGGCGCGGCCGATATCGCCGAGCTTCGCCACGACGGGATTGCGTGCCGGGGCTGGCGCCGGCGTTCGCCGGTTGACCTGACGAACCTCGTCGATCAGGCCGGCGTAATTGTCGGCAATGCCGACGATATCGGCACGGTGACCGGCGGACGTGGCGCGCCGCGACATTTTTTCCAGTAGCCAGGCGCCGAGCGTATCGAGTTCGCGCACCCCGGCCATATCGAGCTTGACGGCGGCGGCGCGATCGAGCTGCGGCGCAATGTCATTGGATAGCCGTTCGAGCGTCGCCGCATTCGAAGCCGTCCAGGAGCCGGCCGGACGCAGTTCGAGCGCATCGCCCGATGACGTCGCCGTTAGCAGGGGTGCCGTCGCCAAGATGATATTCCCTCAATTAGATAGCGGTTTTTCCTAGGCTGCGGGCGCCGCATCCATGTTGACCTGCCTCAAGGCGGCAGATGCGCCTGCGTATCACAGTTGACCCAAATCAAGTGGCGCTTTTGCGTCTCACCTACAATTTGATGCGCAAGGAAGGCGAGGTGCGCGCGATGTTCAAATCAGGCGAGCTGGGTGACGAGTTGCTGGCGCTCAAAAGCGAGATGTCGCGCCTTTTGAATACGCCTGCCGACGACATGTTAAACGCCGCCAGGAGCAAATCCGAAGCGCTCGCCGAGCAGATCAAGGCGACCTTGAGCGAATTCGGGGAAACCTTGAGCGAAGAAGAGGAGCATGTCGAGCGGCTGATCGCAGAGCGGCCGATTGCGGCACTGGCATCCGCCTTCGCGCTCGGCCTTGCCATCGGTTTCATGTTGAGGAGACATTGACGTGAATAGCGAGAACGTCGTCAAGCATCTGCGCGCGCTGTGGCGCACCGACCGCATCATCGCGGAAATCCGGATGCGGCACATGCTGGTCGGATTGGGCCTGCGGGCGTTTGCCGCGCTGATCGCGGCCTTCGGCCTGTTGATGCTGGAGCTATCGGCCTATTTCGCGCTGGTGCAGATCTGGAGCGCGATTTCTGCGGCCGCAATACTTGGCGTCGCCAATTTCGTGATCGCGGCCGTCCTGTTCGTGATTGGCGGAAGGCCGCCCGCAGGCCGCGAACTCGAACTCGCCACGGAAATTCACGGCTCCGCGATCGAAGCCTTGCAGGGCGAGGCCCGCGCGCTGCAATCGCAATTCACCGGCATGGTGCACCATCCCCTGAACAGCGCGCTGCCGTTGGTGCTGGTGCCGCTGATCACGATCATCGTCAAGAGCCTGAAGAAATCCAGGGCAGCGCCGCGGCGAAGGCCGACGCTGAGCCGAGCTGATCACGGTCGAGGCAGCAGCCTCAGGCCGGAAAAACCAAGGAGCCGTACGAGATGTCCAAGACCAAAGCCGACACCCAGCCGAAGCCGATCCTGAATGCTTCCCTGCCCGCGCAATTCCGGCAATTCCGGCTCGCGCTGGCCCGCGAGCCCGGCCATCCCGACGGCGATGCCGAGGTGGCCTATATCATCGTGGCGCCGCTCGATTCCGAGGACCGCATCGATGCAGGGCTGTGGCGCGAGCATCGCGACGCCTGCCGGGTCGTGCGCCAGCGCCCGGACGAGCAGGACAAGCATGGCCACCTGGTTCACCGGCCCGGCGGCGGCTGGGCTTTCCACTATGACGACGGCGAGACCAACCTGCCTGACGAAGTCGGCTATCACTTCGCGGACGAACGCTTCCTCGTCGGCGAGTATGTCTCGCTCAACGAAGGCGGCAAGATGCACACCTATCGGGTGACGGCGGCATCGTATCTTTGAGAGATGAAACCGTTTTCCGGCCTCACCGAAGCGGACGCTGCGGCGCGGCTTCAGGCGGAGGGCCACAACGAGCTTCCTCAAGCGGATCGGCGCACACCGTTTCGCATAGCCATCGAGGTGCTGCGCGAACCGATGCTGGCGCTGCTTCTGGTCGGCGGCATCGTTTACCTGGTGCTCGGCGACCTGAAAGAGGCGATCATCCTGGTCGCCTTCGCGACCATGTCGATCGTGATCACCGTGGTGCAGGAGACGCGGACCGAGCGCGTGCTGGAGGCGCTGCGCGACCTCACGAGCCCCCGCGCGCTCGTCATTCGCGACGGCGAGCGCAAGCGAATCGCCGGCCGCGACGTCGTGCGGGGCGACCTCATCGTTCTTTCCGAAGGCGACCGGGTGCCTGCCGACGCCGTTCTCCTGCATTGCACGGATCTGCAGGCCGACGAATCGACCCTGACCGGCGAATCCGTGCCGGTGCGCAAGGTCGCCTGGGACGATCGCCCCAGGATCTGGACCGCAGCGTCCGGGAGGCGACGACCTGCCGCAGGTCTTCTCCGGTTCGCTGGTGGTGCGCGGCTCGGGACTGGCGGAAGTAACCGCCATCGGCGCGCAAAGCGAGATCGGCAAGATCGGCCAGTCGCTGGCCACCCTCGAAACCGAACCGCCGCGCCTGCAGATGCAAACACGGCGCGTCGTCAGGCTGTTCGCCGTTTTCGGCGGCGGGGTCAGCGTGCTCGCGGTGCTGCTCTACGGCATCATGCGCGGCGGATGGCTGGACGCCGTGCTGGCCGGAATTGCGCTGGGCATGTCGATGCTGCCGGAAGAGTTTCCGGTCGTCCTGACCGTCTTCATGGCGATGGGCGCATGGCGAATTTCGCTGGCGCGCGTGCTGACGCGGCGCGCGGCGGCCATCGAAACGCTAGGCTCTGCCACCGTGCTGTGCACCGACAAGACCGGCACCCTCACCGAAAACCGGATGACGATCGTCGAGCTGCGGTTGACGGACGGGAACGTCTTCCGCCCGCAGGACGGCACGGAAATGCCGGCGCGGTTCCACGACTTGAGCGAGTTCGGCCTGCTCGCCAGCGCCCCCGAGCCGTTCGACCCGATGGAGCGGGCATTCCATACCCTGGCGCGCGAGCGGCTGACCGAGGCCGCGTATCGGCATCCACACTGGAAGCTGGTGCACGCCTACGGTCTTCGGCCCGATCTCCTCGCCGTAACCCACATCTGGCAACCGGATGGCGACCGGCAGGAATACCTCGTCGCCACCAAGGGCGCTCCCGAAGCGATCGCAGGTCTTTGCCGGCTGAGCACGGCCGAGCGCGCGGCGCTGACGCAATCCATCGACGCGATGGCCTCCGCCGGCCTGCGCGTGCTGGGCGTTGCGCGCGCCAGCCATGCCGGGCCGCCTTGGCCGGCGTCGCCGCGCGAACTGGGCTTCGAGTTCCTGGGACTTGTCGGCCTTGCCGATCCACTGCGCGCCAGCGTCGTCGAGGCGGTCCGCGAATGCCGGTCCGCCGGCATCAAGGCTGTCATGATCACCGGCGACTATCCGGCGACCGCAAACGCGATCGCGCAGCAGGCCGGGCTCGAACGCGGCGAGCTCGTGACCGGCGAACAGCTCGAGAAGTTGAACGAGGCGGAATTGGCCGGCCGGGTGGAAACGGCTGGCGTGTTCGCGCGGATCTCGCCGAACCAGAAGCTGCGTATCGTCAACGCCTACAAGGGTAATGGCGAGATTGTCGCGATGACCGGCGATGGCGTCAACGATGCGCCGTCGCTGAAGGCCGCCCATATCGGCATCGCCATGGGCGGGCGCGGAACCGACGTGGCGCGCGAAGCTTCCGCCATCGTGCTGCTCGACGACGATTTCGGCTCCATCGTCAAGGCGATCCGTCTCGGACGCCGCATCTACGACAATTTGCGCAAGGCCATGAGCTTCATCTTTGCCGTTCACGTCCCCATTGCGGGCCTGGCGCTGCTGCCGCTGGTGTTCGGCCTGCCGCTCTTGTTCGGGCCGATCCATATCGCCTTGCTCGAAATGGTGATCGATCCCGTCTGCTCGCTGGTGTTCGAGGCCGAAACCGAGGAGGACGACGTCATGCGGCGTCCGCCGCGTTCTCCCGACGAGCCGCTGTTCTCGCGGGCGCTGGTCGCCTGGAGCCTGCTGCAGGGGCTGTTGGCGTTTGCGGTCGTCGCTGCCATTTACGTCGTGGCGCTCGAGATGGGGCATGCCGGTGCCGGAAGTGCGGGCGCTGACATTCTTTTCGCTCGTCATCGTCATCGTCAGCCTGATTCTGGTCAACCGCTCCTTCAGCGCATCGCTGCTCACCGCGCTGCGGCGGCCGAACCTGGACGCTGGCCGCGGTGCTCGCCGCCGTCGCCGTCATCCTGGCCCTCACCTTGCTTTGGCCATTTGCGAACCAGCTCTTCGCCTTCGGCCCCCTCCACGCCGACGATCTCGCCCTGACGCTCGGTGCAGGCTTCATCGCGCTGGTCGTGCTGGAAATGCTGAAGCCGTTGCTACGCCCGCGGCTGCATCCGCAGACCCGGCCAAGCCACCCGCTTGCGATGGATCAAACGCCCAAGCCGACGGGACGCTAAATTAGTTCAAGAAAAAGGAGAGCCCCATGGCGTTCAAGGACATTCTGCTGACATTGACGAGCTATCCCGATCCTACCCCGGCGACGGTCGCCGAGGATGCAATCGCGATCGCTGCAACCTTCGGCGCTCACCTGACGGCGGTGGCCTGCGAGGTCCATGTCGAAGTGCCCGGGCACTTCCTGTCCGGTTCGACGGCCAACATTCCCGGCATCATTGCGGGCGAAACCGAAAAGAGCCGGAAGAGCGCCAGGGACATGCTGGCCGCATTCGACGCTGCGGCGGAGAAATCCGGCATTCTGCACGAAACCCAACTCGAAAAATGCCCGACCTACGCCGTGCCGGATCTGCTGGTCGATCACGCCCGGCTTCGCGACCTCACCATCGTTCCGGTGCCGGAAAGCTACGACCAGTGGTACGCAGAAGCCGTGATATTCGGATCGGGCCGGCCTGTCCTCGTTCTGCCCGAGGCTCCGCGGGCGCGCCCCTTCGAACTGGGCACCGTCGCCGTCGCCTGGGATTTCAGCCGCGCTGCGGCGCGTGCGGTTTCCGATGCCATGCCGCTGCTCGAAAAGGCCAAGAAGGTGCGGATCGTCACCGTTACCAACGAAAAGAAGCTGGACAGCAAGCATTCCGCCGAAGCTCTGGCCAAGAACCTGGCGCGCCACGGCATCGACGTGGTGCTGGACAAGGTCGATGCCAACGGCCGGCGGATCGGCGAGGTGCTCGAAGCCTACACCGTTTCGCATCAGGTCGACGTTCTCGTGATGGGCGCCTATGGGCACGCGCGCTGGCGCGAGTTCATCCTCGGCGGCGCCACCAAGAGCCTGCTGTCGAAGCCGCCGCTTCCGATCCTGTTCTCGCATTGACGGCCGTTTCGGAATTCGGCGCGCCGGGAAATTCAGATGGCCGAGAACTCCAATCGGGATAATTCCCGTCCGCCACTGAAAGTCCGCCGGGTCAACCTGGACACCGGACGCGAAAACGTAGTGGTGATTTCGCGTCACTCGAGCGCGTTGCGGCCGGATATTTTTCGTGGCTTCAGCCGGGTCGAACTGCAGCGTGGCTCGAAGGCGTTGCTTGCCACGCTCCTGATCACGGACGACGACGCCTTGGTCGGGTCCGATGAAATCGGGCTCTCCGAGCCGGCGTTCCGCCGCTTCGCCGAACCGGTCGGCAGTCTCGTGACGGTCAGCCCCGCCGCGCCGCCTGAAAGCCTCGATGCCGTTCGCGGCAAGATTCAGGGCCGAACGTTCGAGCCGGCCGAGATCGACGCCATCATCAAGGACCTCACGCATTACCGCTATTCGGACATGGAGGTCGCGGCGTTCCTGATCAGTTCGGCGAGCTTCATGACCAGCCGCGAACTGCTCGCCTTGGTTCACGCGATGGCGGTGGCCGGGACGCAACTGAAATGGCCAAGCCCCATCGTCGTCGACAAGCATTGCATCGGCGGCATTCCGGGAAACCGCACTTCCATGATCGTCGTCCCGATCGTCGCGGCACATGGCCTCACCATCCCCAAGACGTCCTCGCGCGCGATCACCTCGCCGGCCGGAACCGCCGACACCATGGAGGTATTGGCCCGGGTCGACGTCTCCGTCGACGAGATGAAGGAAGTGGTCGCCGCATGCCGCGGCTGCCTGGTCTGGGGCGGGCACGTCAACCTGTCGCCGGCGGACGACATCCTCATCTCCGTCGAGCGCCCGCTCTGCCTCGACACCCGCGAGCAGATGGTCGCCTCGATCATCTCGAAGAAGCTCGCGGCCGGCTCGACCCATCTCCTGATCGACCTGCCGGTCGGCCCGACGGCAAAGCTCGCCAACGCCAGCGAAGCGATGCGGTTGCGCAAGCTGTTCGAATTCGTCGGCGACCAGTTCGGCATTGCCGTCGAGGTGATCACGACCGACGGCCGTCAACCGATCGGCAACGGCATCGGTCCGGTACTGGAGGCCGAACGACGTCATGGCCGTTCTGACCAACGAGCGGGACGCCCCGGCAGATCTGCGGGAAAAATCCCTGCGGCTTGCGGCGCATCTTCTCGAATACGATCCACAATTGCGCGGTGGCGCGGGTTATGCGCGCGCCCGCGAATTGCTCGACAGCGGCGCGGCCATGAAGAAAATGCAGGAAATCATCGATGCGCAGGGACCTTCGAGCTGCCGCAACGATATCGGCAAGCTGACCTTCGACGTCCGCGCCGCCGATGACGGCGCCATTTCCGAGATCGACTGCCTGCAATTGAACCGCCTGGCGCGAACCGCAGGCGCGCCGATCGACAAGGGTGCAGGCATCAAGCTGTTCAGCAAGATCGGCGATCGCGTCGAGAAGGGCCAGCCGCTCTATCGAATTCACGCCTACGACCAGTCCGAACTCGATCTGGCCGCTACCGCTGCAAAACGCAACAGCGGATACGTCATCGGCGCTCGACAGCATCCACCTGTCGAGACGACGCTATGAGCGTTGCCATTCAAAGCCTGCCGTCGTCCTCGCGCGACGCCGCCGGTCTCGCCGCGCGACTGGGCGTGCCGTTTCACGAGATCGCCATCCATGCCTTTCCCGACGGCGAGATGCGGGTGACGGCCGGCCCGGCGTCGGCCACGACGATCATCTACGCCTCGCTGGACCGGCCAAACGACAAACTCATCGCGCTGTTGTTTGCGGCCGAAGCGCTGCGGCGCGGAGGCGCCAAGCGCCTCGTGCTCGTCGCACCCTATCTGTGCTACATGCGGCAGGATACCGCCTTCCACGAGGGTGAAGCGATCAGCCAGAAGGTCATCGGTCCGTTGCTCGCACGATGCATCGACCGCGTCGTCACCGTCGACGCGCATCTGCATCGCACGCCGGACATCACGGCGGTATTTCCCGGCATCCAATCCGACAATCTCTCGGCCATGCCGGCCATATCCGACACGCTGCGCAAGACCGGGCTTGATCCCGTCGACCGTCGTGGCGGGACCGGATGCGGAATCGCTGCCCTGGGTCAGCGACCTCGCCGGCCGGCTCGGCCTGTCCTCTACCGTTGCGAGAAAGACCCGCCGCGGCGACCGCTCGGTCGCGATCGAATTTCAGGACACGGCGCGCATCGCCGGCCGCCCCGCCTGATCGTCGACGACATCGTTTCGTCCGGCGGCACCATTATCGCCTGCGCCAAGGCGCTGACCGCCGCCGGCGCGACGGCGATCGACGCCGTCGTGACACATGCCCTGTTTCCGGAAGCAGCTTATAGCGAGATGGCTTTTAGCGGGAATTCGCTCGATCCGTTCGACGCAGAGCGTACCGCACTTCACCAATGCCATTGTGCTCGATGAACTGTTCACCGATGCCTTGAAGGGCGAGCTAGCGGAGGCATCTCAATGAGCGTCACCATCCGGTTTTGCGGCGCATCGCGCACCGTCACGGGCTCCTGCTATCTCTTTGAGATGAGCACTGGGCGTTTCCTGGTCGATTGCGGTCTGTTTCAGGGACAGAAGACGTTGAAGGAACTGAACTACCGCGCCTTTCCGTTTCGTCCCGCCGATATCGACGCCGTGCTGTTGACCCATGCCCATATCGATCATAGCGGCCTGTTGCCAAAGCTCGTGCGCGGCGGATTTGCCGGCCGCATCCTGGCGACACGCGGCACTATCGATCTCTGCTCCTACATGTTGCCCGACGCCGGCAGCATTCAGGAATCGGAAGTCCAGGCGTTGAACCGGCGCAATGCCGCGCGCGGACGCGGCGAGGTCACGCCCGATCTATACGCAGGCCGATGCGATCGCCGCCCTGCAATCGTTCTCTCCGGTCGATTACGAAAGATGGGTCGATGTCATTCCCGGCGTTCGCGCGCGCTACTGGAATGCCGGGCATCTGCTCGGCTCGGCCTCGATCGAGATCGAATGCATTGACCGCAGTGGAACGAGAAAAGCCCCTGCGCATTCTCGCCTCCGGCGATATCGGACCGGACGCCAAATTGCTGCAGCCCGATCCTGAGGCGCCCTCCGGCTTCGACTACGTCATCTCGGAATCGACCTATGGCGACAGGGAGCGTCCTCCGACGACGCCGGATGCGCGTCGCGCGCGTCTCGCCGCCGAGGTCCGCGACGCCGCAAGCCGCAAGGGCGCGCTGCTGATTCCGGCCTTTGCGGTGGAGCGCACGCAGGAACTTATCGTCGATCTGGTCGACCTGATGGAACGCGGCGATATCCCTGCCGCGCCGATTTTTCTCGATTCTCCACTGGCGATCCGTGCCACCGAGGTGTTTCGCAAGCACGCCGAAAGCCTCGATCCCGCGGTCGACGTGCGCCGGCTGTTGAACTCCCCGCAACTGCGGTTCACCGAGACGGTCGATGAGAGCAAGGCGATCGCCAAGCTGACCGGCTTTCACATCGTCATCGCCGCCAGCGGCATGTGCGATGCCGGGCGTATCCGGCACCATCTCAGGAACTGGCTGTGGAACAGCAGGGCCACCGTGCTTGCTGGTCGGCTTCCAGGCGCAGGGGACGCTCGGCCGGTTTCTCGTCGACGGCGCCAAGGCCGTCCGTATCCAGGGCAACGAGATCAAGGTCGCGGCGACCATCCGTACCATCGACGACTATTCCGGGCATGCCGACGGATCGGAACTGGCGCGATGGATCGCCGCTCGCCGCCCGATTCAGCGCGGGCTTTTTCTGGTCCATGGCGAGGAGCCGGCGATCGCCGGCCTCGCCGAACGTGTCTCCGAGCGCATCATTCCGGCAGCGCAGCTGTTTCAGCCGCTGCTCGACGACATCTACGAATTGTCAGCGGCCGTGCCGACGCCGCTCGACGCGGGCCGCCGCCGGCGGCTGGCACCGGAGGTGGTGGTTGCGCTCGACTGGCACAACGACATGTCGAAGCTCGTCCTCGATATCAACGACCGCATCGAGGCTGCCGCCGACGACCGCGCGCGCGGCGTCATCATCCGGCGACTGCGGCGAGCGCTCGAGGAATAGCGTTTTCGAGCGAAGCGTGCTTTCCGGTTCGGGCCACTGCGTGAAAAGATTCGCGTCAGAACAAGAAGTTAAAGCGTCAGCCTGACGTTGCAGATGTCGTGCTCCTCCGGGTCCGATTTCACTTCGAAGCCAAGGCTGCGGCACATCGCCAGCATCACGGTGTTGTCGGCCAGAACGTCGCCCGAGATGGCTTTCAATCCTTCGGATTTCGCATATTCGATGATCATCTGCATCAGCGCCCAGCCGAGCCCCCTGCCCTTGAGGTCCGACCGCAACAGAATCGCATATTCGCCGCTCTCGATAGATCGAGTCGGAATGAATCCGGACCACGCCGACCAGCTCATTGGTCGCCTCGTCGAATGCGACAAAGGCCATCGCCCGGGCATAATCGAGCTGGGTCAGGCGGGCGATGAATTCATGGGAGAATTGCTTCATCGGCGCGAAAAACCGCAGCCGCAGGTCGTGCATCGTGACGTGTTTCAGCATCTGGTGGATCAGCGGCTCGTCCTCAGGCCGGATCGGACGGACGTATACGCGCCAGCCGTCCTTGACTTCGATGTGACGCTGCCATTGCGAGGGATAGGGCCGCACGGCGAAGTTCGCGGGGCCCGAACCGCGAAACTTCCGCTCCACACGGCCGATCACGACGCGTGCGTCGACGGCGAGCACGCCGGCTTCGTCGGCCAGCAGCGGGTTGATATCGAGGCCGCGGATTTCGGGAATATCGGCGGCCATCTGCGCCAACTTGACCAGAACCATCGCGACGGCATCCGGCTTCACCGCCGGCACGTCGCGATAGGCGCGCAACAGCCGCGAGACGCGGGTACGCTCGATCAGGCCGCGCGCCAGTTGCAGGTCGAGCGGCGGCAGCGCCAGCGCCTTGTCGTTGATGATCTCGACCGCCGTGCCGCCGCGGCCGAACACGACGACGGTGCCGAAGGTCGGATCGTCGGCGAGGCCGAGAATGAGCTCGCGCGCCTTCGCCCGCACCACCATCGCCTGCACCATCACGCCCGAAATCCGGGCCTCCGGCCGCAACGATCTTGCCCGCGCGAGAATCTCGGCCGTCGCCTTGCGCACCGCGTCGGCATTGGTGAGATTAAGCACGACGCCGCCGACATCGGATTTGTGCACGATGTCGCGCGACATGATCTTGAGCACGACCGTCGAGCCCTGCGCAAAGATTGCGTTCGCATGCGCGACGGCCTCTTCGGCATCGGCGGCGGCGAAGGTCGGCACGACTGCGATCTCATAGGCATCGAACAGCCGCTTGACCTCGATCGGATCCAGCCAGGAACGGCCATCCGCGAGTGCTGCTGCAACGATCTGCCGCGCGGTGTCGGCATCGGGTGCAAAATCGCTCGGCATGGCGGGTGGAACCCGCGCCAGGTCCGCCACTGCCTCGCGATGGCGCACCAGATGCATGAAGCCGAGGACCGCGTCGCCGCCGGTCTGATAGTTCGGAATTCCCGCGCCGCTCAGCAAGTCGCTGATCGGCTGGTCCGCCCCGACCCAGACCGCCAGCACGGGCTTCGGCGACATGCGGTGTTCGGCGCGATATTTCCCGACCACGCCGATGACGGCCGCTGCAATGTCGTCGGCGCGCGCGATCGCCGTCTGGACATTCATCACCAGCACGGCGTCATTGCTCGCGTCGGCCAGCAGCAGTTCGAGCGCCGCCGCATAGCGCGCAGGATCGGAGTCGCCCACGATATCGACCGGGTTCGATTTCGACCATGTCGGGGGCAACACCGCATCGAGTTTGTCGCGGGTCGCAGGCGAGATGTCGGCGGGAATGCCGCCGAGCTCGACCAGCCGGTCGACCGCGAGCACGCCGATGCCGCCGCCATTGGTCAGGATCGCAAGCCGTTTTCCCGGCGGTGATTTGAGCCGGCCGAGCGTCTCGGCGCAGTCGAACAATTCGCGCAAGTCCGAGACGCGCAGGATGCCGGCGCGCTGAAACGCCGCGTCGTAGACGGCATCAGCCCCGGCCAGCGCGCCGGTATGGGTTGCCGCCGCCCGGGCGCCTTGCGCCATCCGGCCTGACTTGACGACCACCACCGGCTTGATTCGGGCGGCAGCACGCGCCGCCGACATGAACTTGCGGGCATCCTTGATCGCCTCGATGTAAAGCAGAATAGCTTGGGTCTTTTCGTCCAGCGCAAAGTAATCGAGCAGATCGGCGATATCGACATCGAGCTGATCGCCGATCGAGACGATGCCGGAAAAGCCAACGGCCCGCTGTGCCGCCCAGTCCACCATGCCCGCGGCAATGGCGCCGGACTGCGAGATCAGCGCCAGATTTCCCGCCGCCGGCATATGCGCGGAAAAGCTCGCATTGAGACTGACGCCCGGCATCATGATTCCCAGGCAATTGGGGCCGATCAGCCGCATGCCGTATTTTTGCGCGGCCCGCTCCGCTGCATCCGCCAGCGAGCCCTGACCCTGGCCAAGCCCGGCACTGACAATGACGGCGCCCGCCGCGCCGTGGCGGCCCGCTTCATCGATCAGGCCTGGAATGGTGCGGGCCGGCGCGGTGAGGACAACGAGTTCCGGCTCAAAAGCCAGTTTTGCGATGCTGCCGACAGACGCGACACCATCGATCTCGTGATAGCGCGGATTGACGAGGCCGAATTCGCCCTTGAATTGCGCTTTCCGAATATTGTTGAGAATGGCGCGGCCGACCGAGCCATGGCGCGGACTGGCGCCGACCAGCGCGACGGAATGCGGCGCGAGCAGATTTTTCAGACGGTAAGTCGACATCGGTCTTTCGTATCCGGCGAGCAAGGGTGCCCTGTGAACAGGTATGGCGCGCAATGTGTTCTTGGCGCGGCATGTTAACCCGGACACGGCGTCGGTCCGATGACAATTCTGCTGGCGCTTCCTTAGCTTTGCCAGCCAACTCTTTGTTGAGAAAGATCAAAGCCGGTAACGGCATCGCATGAGAGGATTGCTATAGCTCATTCGCTCAGGGGGCTGCAATGCCGGTAAATATCGGAACGTTAGATCAATATGTACGGATCGTTCTGGGATTGGCGCTGATCGCCTACGCTTTCCAGGATGGCCTCGCCATCCAGGGCTGGCACTGGGCCGGACTGCTCGGTGTGGTGCCGCTCGTGACGGCCTTCTTCAGGAAATGCCCGCTGTATGTCGCCTTGGGCATTTCAAGCTGCCCCGTCCGCCAGTAGATCGGCGGTTTGCGGGAGCCAAGGGATCAGTGGCGAACGTAGTCGCCCGGCGCATCGGCCAGATTCTTTCCCTTGTCAGCTTCGGTTCCCATCCGTGGCGGCGCGGATGGCTCGCCTGATCGTGCGGCCAGCCACTTCGTCCATTCCGGCCACCACGATCCCTCGACCGGCGGCACCGTGTTCAGCCACTCGTCGGGACCGGTATAGGTGGCATGCGCCACCTCGGTCTTGATCCGATAAGTATGCCCCGGTTCGCCGGGAGGCGCGACGATCCCCGCATTGTGGCCGCCGCTGGTGAGAAGGAAGGTCACGTCGGCATCGACCTGGTAGTGGATCTTGTAGACGGACTTCCACGGCGCGACGTGATCGCGAAGGGTGCCCACCACGAACATCGGCGTATGAATATCCGACAGCGAGATCGGCTTGCCCTCGACGAGGTATCGGCCCCCGGCAAGATCGTTGTTGAGGAACAGCTTGCGCAGATATTCCGAATGCATCCGGTATGGCAGCCGGGTCGCATCGGCATTCCAGGCCATCAGATCGCTCGGCGCCGCCCTCTCCCCCATCAAATAGTCCCGGGTAAGCCGCGACCAGATCAGATCGTTGGAGCGCAGCAACTGGAATGCGCCCGCCATCTGCGTGGTGTCGAGGACACCGCGCTCCCACATCATGTCTTCGAGGAACGCGACCTGGCTTTCGTTGATGAACAGCGTCAGCTCGCCGGCCTCGGAGAAATCGGTTTGCGCGGCTAGCAGGCTGATTGATTTCAGCCGGTCGTCGCCATCGCGCGCCATGGTGGCGGCGGCGATCGACAGCAGCGTGCCACCCAGGCAATAACCCAACGCATGCACCTGACGGCCCGGCACGATATGGCCGATCGTATCGAGGGATGCCTCAACGCCGAGCTTTCGATAATCGTCAAACGCGATCTCGCGGTCGGCGGCGTCAGGGTTGCGCCACGAAATCATGAAGACGGTGAAGCCTTCGCCGATGAGAAATTTCACCAGCGAGTTCTGCGGCGACAGATCGAGAATGTAGTACTTCATGATCCAGGCCGGTACGATCAGAATGGGCTCCGGATGCACCTTTTCGGTGGTTGCATCGTACTGGATCAGCTCGATCAATTCGTTGCGGAATACGACCTTGCCGCGCGATGTGGCGACGGTTTCGCCGACGACGAAGTCGCCGGTCGTGACCGGGCCAAGTCCCGCCGACACCAGACGCAGCCAGTCGCTGCGGAAATTTTGCCAGCCGCGCACGAAATTGTCGCCGCCGCTCTCGAACGATCGCCGCAGCACTTCCGGATTGGTCGCGGCAAAATTGGAGGGCGACATCACGTCCAGCATCTGCCGGATCGAGAACTCGACGATCGCCTCGTTCTGCTTCGCCACGCCGCGCACGCCCGTGGTCGCGTTGTGCCACCATTGTTCGCCTAGCAGAAAGGCCTGTGCCATCAGATTGAACGGCGGCTGTTCCCACTCCGGCCGGCCGAATCGCTTGTCCTGCGGCTGCGGTTTGATCAGCGACCACGGCCCCTGCCCGGGCGAGAAGAAACGCTGCGAGGCCTCGCCGAAACGCTTGGCATCGACCAGGGCTTCCTGCGCGATCTCGATCTGCCGCTGAGGTGAGGCTGCGAGATGCGACAGCCAGTCCGTATAGGCCAGCAACAACGCAGCCGGCGAAATGCCGCCGCTCAGGCGAGCCAGCATGGCATGCAGAGCGCGGTCGGCCTGATATGTCTCGACGCCCTCAACTCCTTGCGCCTGCGGTGAGACCTGCGGTTCGATCAGTCCGGCCGGCTGCCGGTCCGCGACACGGGCGCGCTCCGGCAAGACGGTAACTTCCGCCGCCGGCAGGGTCGATTTCTGGTGCATGTTCCCTGCCCGATCAGTTCAAGGAGCTGCCATTGATCAGCTTCGACGTGGTCGCGATGATCCGCTCGCCATGCTTGAACAGCCGTTCGGAGTCGCGGCGGAGGAAGTCGAGCTGATGCTGGCCGCATTCCTGGCACATCGTTTTGACGTCTTTTACGGAATGCGCTCCCGCCATCTTCGCGACGAATTCCGTGAACAGATGCATCTCTGTCCGCGTTCGCTCCAGCATTTCGTCGCCGAGGAACACCATTTCCTCGAACATCATCTTCTGGGCGCCAAGCATGAACTCCAGCGCACCCTGGTTCAGCTTGGTGGCTTCCGCTTCTGCATTTGCGACTGCTGGAAAGGAACCGGAAGTGGCCCGCTCAGACAGTTTTGCCATGACATTCTCCGATTTCTAGGTTTTCGATGATATCGAGCGGCGTCGGGCTGAACATTGAGGTGCATCAAACTGGCGTCATTGCGACCGCCGCCAAGAAGGTCCAAGGCAGGCAGCGGGACGAAAGGTCAGATCCCCTGACCACCGGAGATCAGTGCGACATCAGCACCGGCACGGTCATGCAGTCGAACATGCTGCGCGTGACACCGCCCAGAATTCGCTCCTGCAGTCGCGAATGGCCGTATCCGCCCATCACAAGCAGGCCCATATTGCTTTCGGCCGCGACCGACAGAATGGCGCCCTGAACATTGCCGCGATCCATCGTCAGCCGTTGCACCCGGGCCGCAATGCCGCGCCGCCCCAGATGCGCAACGAGCTGGTCGGAGGAAGCTTCACCCGCCTCCTCATTGATCGCAATCACGGTGACGGCCTTCGCGCCCATCAGAAACGGCATCGCATCACGCACCGCGCGGGCCGCAAGGCGGCTGCCGTCCCAGGCGATGCCGACATGGTGGGCGTCGAGCGGTCCCTTGTGGATATAGGGAACCATCAGCATCGGCCCGCCGGAATCGAACAGGATCGTGCTGGGGAATTTCGTTGTCGTAGCTGGCATTCGAGGCTTCCGGCTGCAGCACGATCGTCATGTCGTAAAGCCGGGAAAGTGCCCCGATGGTCTGGCCGGCCTCGGCGGGGATCATCGCCAAGGTCCTGGTGCCGTAGGCGATTTTGGCCAGCTTGGCCTCGATTTCGAATACGGCGATCGCGGCGTCAGCCCTCTCCTGAGCGCGTTCCTGTTCGGCGCCCATCACGGCGGCAACGGCAGCGCCACCGCCCTCGACAATCATCCCGGCGGCGCTCATCGATTCAAAGCCGATGGCTATGGCATCGAGATGCGACCGCCGCGCAATGGTCAGCGCAACTGCAACGTCGATCACCGGCCTGACCGGCCGCTCGGAAGGAATATGAACCAGAATGTTCCTGAACATCGCCCTTCTCCCACACATTTGCGAGGCGTTCGGCCCCGTTGCTGACGGTAAAGGTAAACGATGGATGGATGGCTGAACTTGACTCACATCAAGCTCGGACGATGTCGGGCGGCAATGCGGACGGCGACGTCAGCATAGCCGGGCGTGTTTGAGGTCGCGATGGGCCGCGATGGCGGCGCCGAGCAGCTTTTCCCTTCGATGGGGATAGCCCGGCGGATGCTTCTTGCCTCGTTTGCCATTTTCGGCCTGCGGCGATCCACGGGCAAGGCCGGCCAAGCGCTCGAGATCGCGGAGGTCTCCCAATGCACGCTGCAGCCGTTTTGCCGGCCGCTGCAGATGAAGTAGTTCGCGCCGCCCCCACAGGTCGACGGTTTCCGTAAGCGCTTCACACATGTAGCGGAAGCGTTTGACCTTGATCCGCAGCTGGTGACGGCGGGACCCGCCCGCCGTCTTCAGGTGCCGTCCTTTGCGGACCAGCCGTTCGTGCCAGCGGTTAAGCTCGCGCGCGCAGTAGGCTTGCAGAGGCTTCGGCATCCTTGCTTCGCTTGTAGCGTTCCAGCCACGGTCCCTGCCTGATCCAGCCTGCCATTGCTGCGATCAGGCGTTGCGTCCGGACGGAGCGGAGGCAGCGAACCAGGCGGCGGTGATCTCGCATCTGGCTCTTGCCAAGCTGCTCGCCGATCATGCGCTGCGCCCACGCGCAGTATCGCTTGCGGCGCGCATATTCCACGACGACATCGCTGTCGCGCGCGGCCCCGAGCGAGCCGTTCAGCCAGGCGATTTCCTTCTTCAAACGCAGCCATTCCGCATCGACCACGATCGGCGCAAAGAACGCCACAGCGGCGCGCAACCGCGTGATCGCGACCCGGATCTGGTGCACCGCCTCGGCATCGCCGGCGCACGCGTTCGTGTGATGGGCCTTGATGGCCGCGACGCAGTCGAGCGCAATTTTCTGGAATGCCGCTGCACAATCAAGACCCGCCGCTGCAGCGGCCTTGCGCCGGCTGGAGATCCCGATTGGATGGAGCTGTCATCGTCAACGCTCGTCCGGCGCCGCAAGCAAGGAAGTACGGGCGCTGCGGAGCGACTGGTCCGGCGTCCCCGAGGCATCGATTATGTGCCAGTCTACCGCGCCGATCGCGAAAGTCTCCTGCTTCAGGGCAACATTCCGCGTTGCATCGGACGCATCGCCCCTGCGCTGTTCGATCCGTGCCAGCCGCGTCGCGAGATCCGCGGTGAGGAACAGGCCGACGAAGCGAATGCCGCAAGTGGCTGCAAGATGTGCGATTTCCGTCCGTTCGGCTTCCTGCAGATAAGCGGCATCGAGCACCACCGAACAGCCTTGGGCGAGGATACGCTGCGCGGTGCTCGAAAGCACGCCGTAGACACGCTCCGTGACATCGCTCCGATAGGCGGTTTCCGGCAGGGCCGTGGTTTCACCGACGCCGAACAGGTGCTTGCGAACGACATCCGAGCGGATAATGACCGCGCCGGGCGGAGGCTCGATCAGGCCCGCGAGCCCGCGCGCGAGGACCGATTTTCCCGTCCCCGACAAGCCGCCGATCGCCACCAGCAGCGGCGGCTTGGGCGCGATGAGGCGTCCCGCCAGATCGAAGTAGCGCTTGGCCTCCCGCCAGACCGTGTCGTCCCCTCCGGCCTGTTCACTCTTCATGAACAGCACATGCGCCCGGATCGCCGCCCGCACCGACAGAAACAACGGCAGCAGGCGCAGGCCGTCGAGGCCTTCATCCCCTGCCCCCGCCAGGTAGCGATTGAACACCTCGTTCGCCGCCGCGGGCTGATTGAAATGAACCAGATCCATCAGGGTAAAGGCGAGATCGTAGAGCACATCCGTCGTGGCGATGACGGGATCGAATTCGATGGCATCGAACAGCAACGGCCGGCCGTCCACCAACGCGATATTGGCGAGATGCAGATCGCCGTGACAACGGCGCACGAACCCGCGGCTGGCACGCGCTCCGAGCAGCGGCTGCAAGATCGTCGCAGCATCACGGCTGGCGGCATCGAGTTGATCGACGGCAACGGGATCAAGTCCACGCACGGTGCTGAAACTTTGCGGTATTGCGTTCGATGATGGGTGGGATGGAGGCAAGCCAGCTTTCGCCGTCCGCGCGCGGCGCCTTGTCATGGGACCGCAAAATCGCGTCGGCCAGAGCCGTCGCAAGCGATGGATCGATCGTCTTCGATGCCGCGAGAATATCGAGCGACTGCTTCTCGTCGAACCGCGTCATTTCGACCGCCCATTCGACGGGCGTGCCCGCGCCGTCGATTTCGAAGGCGCCGTCGGAATTACGCGTGATGGCGACAACGCGCCGATAGAGCTCGGGGGCGTTGCCGGCGTTGACCTTCAGTTCTTCCTCGCAGGCACGCTTGCGCTTCTCCAATGTCGAATAGTCGAGGAACGGTAGGCGCACGGCCCGCTTGATCTTCAATGCCCGGTCGGCGCCAAGAAAAACCATGGAAGCATGGGTGTCGATCCGCTTGCCGCCCTGGGCCGGACCGAAGCTGGAACCGTCGAGAAAATGGAGTACCTGCTGCTGCAGGTCGGCCTCGGCTGCGATCGTGTCGGCGGGCGGTCGAACGGTCATGGCTGCAGCACGGCGGCGCCGGTGATCTGCCCGGCGCGCAGTTTTGCGAGGACTTCATTTGCTTCGCGCAACGGAAACACGCTGGTGTGTGTCCTGATGCCCGCTTGCGCCGCGACCTTGAAAAATTCGATTCCGTCGCCGCGCGTCAGGTTGGCGACCGATAGCAGCTGCCGCTCCTCCCAGAGGATGTGGTAAGGGAACGAGGGAATGTCCGACATGTGAATGCCGGCGCAGACCACGCGCCCGCCCTTCCGCACGGCGCGCAACGCCAGCGGAACGAGATCGCCCACCGGCGCGAAGATAATCGCGGCGTCAAGCGGCACCGGAGGCTGGTCCTCCGATGACCCGGCCCATTCCGCGCCGAGCGATTTTGCCAGGCGCTGCGCCTCGACATCGCCGTTGCGGGTGAAGGCATAGACCGAGCGCCCCTGCCAGCGGGCCACCTGCGCAATGATATGGCCGGCCGCACCGAAGCCGAAGATTCCGAGATGCTTTCCGTCGCCCGCCATCACCAGCGAGCGCCAGCCGATCAGGCCCGCACACAGCAGAGGGGCGATGGCGACATCGTCGCCGGCCTCGCCGAGCGGAAAGCAATAGCGGGCGTCCGCGACGAGATGCGTGGCAAAGCCGCCGTCGCGCGTGTAGCCGGTAAAGCGCGGGCGGTCGCAGAGGTTTTCCCGGCCGCTCCGGCAATAGGAACATTCACCGCAGGTATAGCCGAGCCAGGGAACGCCGACCCGCTCGCCGACACGAAGCGAAGTCACACCGGGCCCAAGCGCGTCGACCCGGCCGACTACCTCATGGCCGGGCACGATCGGATAGGCGATATCAGGCAATTCTCCATCGACGACATGCAGATCGGTCCGGCACACGCCGCAGGCGCCGACCTTGACGCGCACATCGCCGGGACCGGGGACCGGATCTTCCCGCGGCTCAAACCGAAGCGGCGCGCCGGGCGCCGACAGGACCATGGCGTGCATTTCGTCCGATATCCTCACGCAAGCGTGTGCAATCTATCCGCAACGACCCGGCCCAAGTTTGATCCCCGTCAAAGGGCCATGGTCCGCGACCTTTTAGCATGCGATCGCCAATACGGCTTTTCACCAGGGAGGTACACATGAATACCAAATCCGTGATCCCGGTCGGAACCCAGGGTGCGGTCGCCCGGCGCGAAACCAACCCATTCTCGTTGCTGCAGCAGGAAATCGACCGGCTGTTCGAAGGTGTCACGCGTAATATTCCCGGCTTCGCCACCACGACGATGCCGAGCATGGATATCAGCGAGACCGACAAGGCGATCGAAATTACCGCCGAGCTCCCGGGATTGGAGAAGAAGGATGTCGAGCTCAACGTCGCCGACAATCTCCTCACCATCCGCGGCGAGAAGAAGAACGAGCGCGAGGAGAAGAACAAGGACTATCACCTCGTCGAGCGCAGCTACGGCTCATTCTCGCGTTCAGTCGAACTCCCATCCGGCGTCAAGGTCGAGGACATTTCGGCCGAGATCGCCAATGGCGTGTTGAAGGTCACCGTGCCGAAGCCGGCGCCGAAACAGACCAAGCAGATCGAGATCAAATCGGCCGCGTGAGCGGAACGGACGGAGCGCAGCAACCGCAGCGCTCCGTCGCTCCATCAGGACATAAAACAGGAGATCGCCATGCGCGCCCACCAAATCATGACCCGGTCCGTCATCACGATCGCGCCCGACGCCACCATCCTCGATGCCGCGAAAACCATGCTGCAGCATCATGTCAGCGGGCTCCCGGTGGTCGATGCCGCCGGCAAGCTGGTCGGGGTCGTCTCGGAGGGCGATTTCATTCGCCGCAGCGAGATCGGCACGCAGCGCAAGCGCGGCCGCTGGCTCAAATTCCTGTTTGGCTCCGGCGCAGCCGCAACCGATTACGTTCATGAGCATGGCCGCAAGGTTTCAGAAGTCATGACCAGCGATCCGATCACCGTCACCGAAGACACGACCCTGGAAGAGATCGTCAATGCGATGGAGACCAACGGCGTCAAGCGCCTGCCGGTGATGGCGGGCGACAAGCTCGTCGGCATCGTATCGCGCGCCAACCTGCTGCAGGCCGTCGCAGGCCTCGCCCGCGAAATCCCCGATCCGACCGCCGACGATGACCACATTCGCAGCCGCGTTATCGCTGCGATCGAGAAGAACGACTGGAGCCCGTTCGGCCTCAATGTCATCGTGCGCGACGGCATCGTCCATCTCAGCGGCGTCATCAACGAGGAGCGTTCACGGCAAGCGTCCATGGTGGCCGCGCAGAACGTGGCCGGCGTGCGAAAAATTCACGACCATCTGTGCTGGGTCGACACCATGTCGGGGATGTATCTGGAATCGCCCGAAGACGCCGAGATGGCAAAGGCCGGTTAGGCGGGCGCCGGAACTTTCGGCGCGCGGATCGGCCTATCCGCGCGCGCTATCGGTCAACGCACGCATGATGTCCTCGCGCGCGATGATCCCGGCCAGCCGCTGTTCGGCATCCAGCACCGGGAGGCTCTTCATCCGGTGGTCCACCATCAGCTGCAGGACGCGGGTCAGTTTGGTCGCCGGATCGACATAGATGAATTCCGGCGTCATCACGTCCGCCACCATCCGCGACAACAAATCGTCATAGGCCGGAACCATGCGGCCGGGGTTGAACGCAAAGCACTTCAGGAAATCGAAGTTGCTCACGACGCCGACGATGTCATCGCCTTCGCGGACCGGATAGCAGTTGAAATCATCGGCCTCGAACATTTTGTGCAGCTCGCGCATGGTGGTGTCGCGCGAAACCGTCTTCACCTTGCGCGTCATGTATTGCCCGGCGGTCGCTTCGAGAAATCTATGCACGGGGGTTCCTCGCCATTTTAAATCGTTAACGGGACAGGAACGCGCAGCGGCGCGATTCAGTTGCAAGATGGCGTGTAACGCCGCTGAGCACCCATTCGCGGAAGCGCGAGTGGCCATAGGCGCCGGCAATTACGGCGCCCGCCCCGACATGGGCGGCGATATTCTCAAGCTGCCCGGTCACGCTGCCGGCCTTTTCGGGAACGACGGTGTTCGCCGTGATGCCGTGGCCGCGCAGCCATGCCGCCACGTCGCCGACATGGGCCAGCGCCTCCGCGTGATCGCCGTCTTTCTCGGGAATTTCCACAATCGTAACTTCCTTGGCGGCAGCCAGAATCGGCAACGCATCGAATACGGCCCGGCGCGCTTCGCGCACATCCTTCCAGGCGACCAGAACGCTTCGCAGATCGAGCCATTCCACCGTGGGCGGCACCACGATGAGCGGCCGGCCCGCCTGCATCACCAGATCGCTCGGGTCCGGAGCCGCGCAGGGATCCACCAGGGCCTCCGGTGCGCGCGCCGATCACGAGGATATCGGCGGCTCGCGCCTGCTGCAGCAGGTAGGGGACCGGCAACGACCGGGCGGAACGCCACTCCACGGCTGTCGCGCGCTTCTCGACCGAAGCGCGAAACTCCGCTTCGAGCTCCGACAATCGCCGCTCGACGGTGGCCGTCTCCTGATCAAGGAGCTTTTGCGCAAAATCGCCATCGGCGAAATACATTGGCGGCCTGAGGTCCGAGGCGGCAACGCCGATGATCCGCGCGCCGAATCGTTCGGCCATATCTCCAGCTACCCGAAGGCAGGCATCGTTGGGCCGATCCAGCGCCAGACCGACCATGACGGTTTTGTAGTCCATAACCAGCTCCAAACCTTGGGACGAAAAGCCGTATGGCCTTGCCACACACAGCAGCATCCTAGAGCTTCGCCCCGCTTTGAAGCTGACCTAGATCAAGAATCCCTTCCAGGCATCGGCACTCGAACAACCTGCAGGACGCCGATCAGGCGAGTTCATAAAATTGCTGTTATATCAATTAGATAAATGCCAGTTTTGAGTTCGTGTCACTGCTATTTCACACGCCCGATCTAATGCGGTATCTGATAAGCAACCGTAGCCTGCAAGGCGAAGCATGATCGACCCGGACCGCCCTTTCAGAGATCAAGATCCGCTCGACCAGAACGCGCGCAGCGGCGCCGAGGGATCGGGCGTCGGCGCCTGGGATCTCGAACTGCCGACCCGGACGCTGAGCTGGTCCACCGCCACCCGCAAGCTCTTCGGCGTCGGACCGGATGCGCCTGTCGACTACGACCTCTTTCTTTCCCTGCTCGATCCGCAGGATCGCGATCGCACGGCAATGGCGGTACAAGAATCGATCGATACCGGGCGCAATTTCGACGTTCAGTACCGAGTGCACCGGGATTCGGATGACGGGCACTGGGTGCGTGCGGTCGGCACGATCATCAATGATCCCGATGGCGCCCCTGCCCGGCTCAGCGGCATCGTGATCGACATCGACCACGAGAAACGCCTTGAGGACGCGGTCAGGACGCGCGAGAGGCACTTTCGCTCGATTCTGGATACGATCCCGGATGCGATGATCGTGATCGACGAGCATGGCATCATGCAGTTCTTCTCCAGCGCCGCCGAGCGTCAGTTCGGATACAGCGCACCCGAGGCGATCGGAAAGAACATCAGCGCGCTGATGCCGGAGCCGGATCGCAGCCGCCACGACGGTTACCTCGCGCGCTACCTGAAGACGGGTGAACGGCGCATCATCGGCATCGGGCGTATCGTCACCGGCATGCGCAAGGACGGCACGACGTTTCCGATGCACCTCACCATCGGCGAGATGCATTCGGGGGGAAAGCCGTTCTTTACGGGCTTCGTCCGCGATCTCACCGAGCAGCAGCAGACCCAGGCGCGGCTGCAGGAACTGCAATCCGAACTGGTCCACGTCTCGCGCCTGAGCGCGATGGGCGAGATGGCTTCCGCCCTGGCCCACGAACTCAATCAGCCGCTGTCGGCCATCAGCAATTACATGAAGGGATCGCGCCGCCTGCTGGCCGGCAGCAACGACGCCAACGCGCCCAAGATCGAAGCGGCGCTCGATCGCGCCGCCGAGCAGGCGATCCGCGCCGGCGACATCATCCGGCGATTGCGCGACTTCGTCGCCCGTGACGCGTCCGAGAAGCGCGTCGAGAGTCTTTCAAAATTGATCGAAGAGGCCGGCGCGCTCGGGCTCAGCGGCGCCCGCGAACAGGGCGTGTTCCTGCGCTTCAACCTGGATCCGACATGCGACCTGGTGCTTGCCGACAGGGTCCAGATTCAGCAGGTCCTGGTCAACCTGTTCCGCAATGCGCTGGAAGCGATGGCTGTCTCGACGCACCGTGAACTGATTGCCTCAAATACCAAGGCCGCAGATGACATGATCGAAATTGCCGTTTCCGACAGCGGGTCCGGCTTTGCAGGGGATGCGCTTGCGAACCTGTTCCAGCCATTTTTCACGACGAAGGAGACCGGCATGGGCGTCGGCCTTTCCATCAGCCGCACCATCATCGAAACCCACGGCGGCCGGATGTGGGCCGAAACCAACGGGTCCGGTGGCGCGACTTTCCGTTTCACCCTGCCCGCGGCGCACGCCAAGGATATGACCGATGCCGCCGAGCGCTAAAGTTTATGTCATCGACGACGATCCGGCGATGCGCGACTCGCTGGATTTCCTGCTGGGCTCGGCCGGCTTCAGCGTGCGTCTTTTCGATTCCGCGCAGGCTTTTCTGCACGAGCTTGCGAACCTGGAGCCGGGCTGTGTCGTCACGGACGTGCGCATGCCTGGAATCGACGGCATGGAGTTGCTGCGTCAGTTGAGTTCGGGCCCGCGGAAGCTTCCAGTCATTGTCATGACCGGCCATGGCGACGTGCCCCTCGCCGTCGAAGCGATGAAGCTTGGGGCGCTCGATTTTCTCGAAAAGCCGTTCGAGGATGACCGGCTGATCGGCATGATCGAGACCGCGCTCGCGGAAAGCGAGAGCGGCTCGAAAAGCGAGGCGTTGTCGGCCGATATGGCTGCCCGCGTCGCCAGCCTTACCCAGCGCGAACGCCAGGTGATGCAGGGGCTGGTGACGGGGCAATCGAACAAGGCCATCGCCCGGGAATACGACATCAGCCCGCGCACGGTGGAGGTCTATCGGGCGAACGTGATGACCAAGATGCAGGCCGGTAACCTTTCCGAGCTGGTGCGCTTTGCGATCCGGGCGGGCATCGTCGAAGATTGAGCCAAGTCAATTCGGGAACTGGCAAAACGTCTATTTTGTCGGGATGATCGATACCCGAACCAACGCCAGCGGTGACGCCAGCGTCAGCCTTTCGCCAAGGAAATCGATGATTTACGTCGTCGATGACGACTACGACGTCCGGACATCGTTGCGATTTCTGCTGGAAACGGAAGGATTCGACGTCCGCACATTCCGCAGCGGGAGCGCGTTGCTGGGGTCTTCCACCCGAAATGGCGCGGATTGTCTTGTCGTTGACTACAAGATGGCGGAACTCGACGGTTTGGAACTGGCCACCCGGTTGCGAAGGCTCGACGTTTCCACCCCGATCATTCTGATCACAGGCTATCCGGACGAAAACATCTCGGCCAAAGCAAGCTCGGCCGGTGTACTCCACGTACTTTTGAAGCCCAATCTGGAGGATAACCTGATCGACTGCGTTCGAAACGCAATCGATACGCCCGGCGCGGGTAGCCCAGCCCCAAAACGGTCGGTAGGCCCGCCTCCGTAAGACCCCTTAAGGGCTCTCCCTTAGGATATCGACCCAGATATCGAGCGGCAAAAATCGCAGTTACACCAAAGCCATCCCGCATCGAGGAGATGGCAAAATGCTCACCCAGACAATCACCGCCCCGGCAGTCTCGACAGCCAAGGTTCTCCCCGCCCCGCGCGCCCAGACGGTTCCGGCCGTCGATCAGTTCAGCGTGATCGCGACCTGCTCGGGGGTGATTGCCAGCGAGTTTTCCTACCGGAAGGATGAGGAAATCTACGGCGAGGGCGAGCCTTCCGAATATGTCTATCAGGTGGTCCGCGGCGCGGTTCGCACCTACAAGCTGCTCAACGACGGACGGCGCCAGATCGGCGCGTTCCATTTGCCCGGCGACGTGTTCGGCCTCGATGCCGGCTCGACCCATCGCCTGACCGCCGAAGCGATCACCGACACCACGGTCCGCCTGGTGAAGCGCCGCAGTCTGGAAGCCGCCGCGGGATCGAACGTCCAGGTCGCCCATAACCTCTGGACCATGACCGCATGCGGCCTCCGGCACGCCGAAGACCACATGCTGCTGCTGGGTCGCAAGACCGCGATGGAAAAAGTCGCCACTTTCCTGCTGGAAATGGACCGCCGGCTCGCCAAGGCCGGCATGATGGCCCTGCCGATGTGCCGCCGCGACATCGGCGACTATCTTGGGCTGACGCTGGAAACCGTTTCGCGCGCGCTTTCGCAACTCAGCGACCAGGGCGTTCTGGTTTTCTCGAGCGCCCGTCAAATCGTGCTGCGCAACCGCCAGCGGCTGGCAGACATGGACGCCTGAGGGTAAGCTGGGCCACAAGAATACCGGAAGGACCGGAGGGCAAGATGAACAATTATCGCGTCTCCTTCTACAAGGATCTCTGCAACTCCGACGGCCACAGCTTCAAATGCCTGCAGCGCCAGATCGACGTCCAATCGGTCGGACCATCCCAGGCGCTGGTATTGGCCGAACGGTTGGTCGATAACGAACGTCTGAACGCCGACTGCGTCGAGGTCATGCACCTGAGCGGCCATCACGAGCTCGAACATTCGGCGGACCATTCGCCCGCTCCCTGCAAGCACACGTGGAACCGCGTGACGTGATGATCTGACCACGCCGAAGGAAGCCTCCGGGCCTGCGCGCCCGACGGTTCTGTCGCGCGTTCCCAGACCCGGCGTACTGCCTTTTGATCCAGCTCAATGCGAACGCCGCCGAACGATCAGAATATCAATTTACATGATGCTCCGACGACGATGTCCGCATCATCATTCGGCGATCTCGCCGTTTTCTCCTAAGACTGCCCCGCCATCGCTGGTCGCAAAGACCGCGTTGCGGGGCATTTTTATTGAGGCTTGCAGATCCCCGTCGGCTCCGTTCGACGCCGATGACTCATCGATTGGATCTCGCTTCCAGTTCGCGGACGGCCTTGACGCCATCCGACGCCGGCTGATGGCTTTTGGTTCGCAGAAGCATTAGAATTGGCAGCATGCCGCGAGCCTTGTCAGCCCACCTCTCCCGTTCGTTTCGGAGTAACCGTTGAACGCTCGTCACCGCATCGCCTTCACCGTCCTGCTCGCTTTCGCATCGCTGGCTTTCTCAGGAGCAGCCATCGCGCAAAGCGCGATGGCTGCAGCGGTCGGCAAGCCGGTATCGCTGCCGGACATTGCCATCGGGTCCGCGAAGGCACCGATCACCCTCACCGAATATTCGTCGATGAGCTGCCCGCATTGCGCAGCCTTCGGTCAGAATGTGTTCCCGATGTTGCGGTCGAAATATATCGATACCGGCAAGGTGCGTTTCGTGTTTCGTGAATTTCCGCTCGACATCAAGGCCGCCGCCGCCTCGATACTGGCGCGCTGCATCGGCAACGGCGATTCCGAAAAATATCTTGGCGCGGTCGAGACCATGTTCAAGCTGCAGGAGCGCCTGATGGCGCAAACCAAGGATACGCTGCTCTATATCGGCAAGCAGTACGGCATGAGCGAACAGGACGTCGCGACCTGCGAGAAAGACCAGGCGCAGTTCGACAAGCTGACCGCCGATCAGCAGTACGCCGTCCGGGAGTTGAAGGTCACCTCGACACCGACCTTCTTTCTCAACGGCGTGCGGCTGCAGGGCTCGATGCCGTTCGAGGAACTGGAAGAGCGGATCAAGCCGCTGCTCAGAAAGTAGCGGCCGCAGGGCCTTCGCAGTCACCCCTTGTCTGGCGCCGCGACCTCGCCGATGATGGCCCCAACAAACATATTGGGGAGAGCGTCATGGTCGCGGCTTTGCGCGTAATGTTGGCAGCGGCGTGGCTGCTGTCCGGCGTCGTGGCGTCATCGGCGCAAAACTATCCGACCAGGCCGGTGCGCGTCGTGGTAGGCTTTCCCGCCGGCGGACCGACCGACGCCATCGCCCGCATCGTGGCCCAGAAGCTCACCGACAATCTCGGCCAGCAATTCTTCGTCGAGAACATCGGCGGCGCGGGCGGCAATACCGCGGCCGGTCAGGTCGCGCGCGTGACGCCGGACGGCTACACGATCATGGCCATCAGCACCGGCTTCGTCGTCAATCCCAGTCTCTACGCCAAGGTGCCGTATGATCCGGTCAAGGATTTCGCGCCGGTGACACTGGTTGCGGTGTCGCCGAATGTCGTGGTGGTCAACCCGCAAGTGCCCGCCAAGACGCTTCCGGAGCTGATACAGCTCATTCGGGACAATCCCGGCAAATACAGTTTTGCTGGACCCGGCGTCGGATCGACGCCGCATCTGGGCGGCGAGCTGTTCCGGCTCGCCTTCACGCTCGACCTGGTGCATGTGCCTTTCACAGGTGCCGGGCCGGCGATCCAGGCCACGGTCGGCGGCCACACGCCGATCGCCTTCACCGCGCTGCCGCCGGCCCTGTCAGCGGTGCAGAGCGGACAACTGCGCGCGCTGGGCGTGGCATCGGCCGACCGTGCGGCCGGGATGCCCGACGTGCCGACCTTTGCCGAACAGGGCGTGAAGGATCAGGACGCCGACACGCTCACGGGCATCGTCGCGCCCGCGGGAACGCCGAAAGAGATCGTCGATCTGCTTTATCGCGAGATCGCCAAAATCGTCGCTCAGCCGGACGTCAAGGAGCGCCTCACGGTGCTCGGTTTCAAGCCGGTAGCAAATACGCCGGATCAGTTCGGCGCGCGTATCAGGCTGGAGATCGACAAGTGGGGCAAGGTGGTCCACGACGCAAAGTTGCGGATCGAGTAACGGTGCCGAGCGTTACGATGCCGATGGTTCGGCGATCTTCATGAAGGTCAGGCCGATACGATTCTTCTGGATCCAGGCGACCCGGCACGCGTGCACGACCGAGGGATCCGTTGCCATGACCAGGCGAAAATGCTGCGGAACGAAGGCCGGATTGTCGACATCGATCGCCGCTCCCTCGGGCGAGATATTCCGCACCACGCAGGGCATGACGGAACCGCCCGACGAAACAAAGGCCGGCGCCTCGATCTCCGTTCGCGGATACTTTCGCTTCTCTTCCATGTCGTCCCATCCCGACTCCAACCAGACCGTAAGGCTAGCGCAAAACCTTAAACAAGTCGGCCTGCGTACGCGGGAAACCGTAGGCGGGGCTTGCGGCCAATGCGATGGCCTTCGGGCTCCATTGTGCAGAGCGGAACGAAGCTCCAATCGCTCAATCGCAGATGTGCTCCGCGTCATCATGGACTTGCCGATCGCGGCGAGGGCACGATAGCTTTTCCACGGATGACGGGCACGGGGACGTTATGGACCGGCAGGCATGGTCTTGAATACACCGATGGCAAATTCTGCCGATCTTGCCGGCGACCAGGCGGTGATTGCCCGGGCCGAGGCCATACGTCCTGATGTCGCGACGGCTTCCGACGACATCGAGACCGCGCGCCGGCTGCCGCCCGCGCTGCTCGACAGGCTGCACGACGCGCAATTGTTCCGGCTGTTGTTGCCTCGCTCGACCAACGGGATCGAAACCGATCCCGTCACTTTTTTCCACGTCATCGAAACCATCGCCAAGGCTGACGCTTCCACCGCCTGGTGCCTCAGCCAGGCTGGCGGTTGCGCGATGTCGGCAGCCTATCTCGACCTGCCGGTGGCACAGGCGATCTTTGGCGATCCGCGCGCGGTGCTGGCGTGGGGGCCCGGCCCCAGGGTTCGCGCGGTCGAATGCGACGGCGGCTACAGGGTGACCGGCGTGTGGTCCTTTGCATCCGGCGGCCGGCATGCGACCTGGCTCGGCGCGCACTGCCCGATCCATGCCGCCGACGGCTCACCCAGATACGACGCCAACGGAGCGCCGCTCGAGCGCACCATGCTGGTACGCGCCGAGGATGTCGAGTGGACCGACATCTGGAACACCGTGGGCCTGCGCGGCACCGCCAGCGACCAGTTCGCGCTCAACGATTTCTTCGTGCGCGCCGATCATTCGATTACCCGTGAGTTCGACCGGGAATGCCGCGAGCGCGGTCCGCTCTACCGCATGAGCAACCACACCTGTTACCAGTTCGGCTTTGCCGGCGTCGCCTGCGGGATCGCCCGCACCGCGCTCGACAACTTCGTCGAGACCATGCGCAACAAGGTGCCGCGTGGCGCAAGGCAGTCGTTGCGGGACAATGCCGTGGTTCAGAGCAACCTCGCGCAGGCAGAGGTCAATCTCCGCGCCGCGCGCGGCTACGTGCTGCAGTCGATGGCCGATACCTGGAAAGACCTTAGCGCGGGTGCGACCATCACGGTTGCGCAGCGCATGAACATCCGCATGGCCTCGACCAACGCCATTCACAAGGCGCGCGAGGCGGTCGATTTCGCCTACAATGCCGCAGGCGCCACCGCGATCTTCGAGAACCACCCGCTGGAGCGCCGTTTCCGCGACATCCATACCGTGACCCAGCAGCTGCAAGGCCAGCTCAGGCATTTTGAAACCGTCGGCGCCTGGATGATGGGCGTCGATACCGACCTCAGTTTTGTTTAGGGAGAACGACCATGGGACTTGGCGGACTGCAGCACTACACCATCGAACCATCTGACCTCGAGCGAACCAAGGATTTCTACTGCGACGTGCTGGGTCTGGAGAACGGCGATCGTCCGCCGCTCGATTTTCCCGGCTACTGGCTCTATTCCGGCGGCACCGCCACGGTGCATCTGATGGGCACCCGCAAGCCGCGCGAGGGCATCGTCGTGCGCGGCACCGAGAAAAAGTACGAGGATACCGGGCGGCTTGACCACATCGCCTTTGCGGCGACCGACGTCGATGGCATGCGCAAGCGTCTGCAGTCGAAAGGCGTCAAATTCCGCGAGAGCATCGTGCCGCGCACCGGCGATACGCAGTTTTTTCTCTACGATCCGGACGGCGTCGGCGTCGAGCTGAATTTCCCGAAGACCTGAGGCCGCGCCCCCATCGCATGGCCGGCCTCGATTTGCGTCCGAGCCGGCCGGACTGGTGTCCGGTGCGGTGGCGCCAGCGCACATGTGATGTTGCAGGGCAACACTGCCCGGCAAACAATGAGGTTCCCGACAACGCCGCAAGTCGGCCACGATCAAGGCGCGAGTTCGACCGGGAATCTTCATCATTGCAATGAGATTGGAACAGCCGCGCCGCTGCGGCAGAGTAGCCGGGTGCCGCGCCTTTCAACCTACCCCAGGGCATGCGTACCCGGCTATTCGTCGGGCGGAGCCCGCTAATCGAGCCCGCGCTCGTGGCTCAAATTGACCATTTCCTGAATAAAGACCGCCTTTTGCTTGTCATCCAGACTGGCAAAGAGAGGCTCGGCCGCGTCGGCCACATTGCGCTGATCGACGGCGCGGTCGTTGAGGAACTGGGCCTCATTTCGCATCTGCTCGATGATGTCATCGGGGGGATCGCGCTTGGCGCGGGCCACACGCAGTTTGAGGCGATCGGCGCCGTTGTGACCGAGATAGTGCATCGCACTGTTGAACCCGGCCCAATGCTTCTCCTGTTCGGGCGTAAGACTTAATTCCTTCTTGATCCGCTCGATATTGGCGTCGCTGTTGCTAACGATCTGTTCGGCCGTCATTTGCGGCACACTGGTCTGGGTGAGGACGGCCGGCTGCTGCTGTTGCTGCTTGGCGGTCTTCGTGGCCTTGCTTCCCTTTGCCGGCTTCGAAGTGTCACCCTGTTTGGACGGCTCACCCTGCTTGGAAGGCTCGCCTTGCTTGGAAGCCTCTCCCTGCTTGGCATCCTTTGCCGCCGGCGCCTGTCCGCCTTTGTTATTATTGCCCCCGGTCAGGACGCCGGTCACGCCGGTAACGACGCCCACGACGCCGCCAATGGCGCCGCCAAGCACGCCGCCGACCGGGCCTGCCGCCTTGTTGCCCTCTCGGACGCCCTTCTCGACCCCCTGAACCACCTGCGCATCCGTAAGGGACGGCGCGTTGAGAAGCACGATGGCGGCCAACCCCACGGCCGCGCACACTTTCCAACGCGTGCGCAGTTTGGATGTCGGGCTAGTCATTTTGGTCTCCGTGATCGTGTGGTCGTTAACCAGGACTGGTGTCCTCGAATCTGAATCTTATCGTTTTAGCAGCAAGCAAGTCTAGCCGCGGTGCCGGCCGTTACCGCTGCATCGCCCCCCCACCGCACGATCGCAATCCCCAAACCTTCTCGTGTTCATGACGCCGTGTGCAACGCAATATGCCGCGCAGGAAGACGTCGCAGTATTCCGAGCGCTGGAAATTCATACGCAACGTTAGTTCTAGAATGTCGCAGATGTCATTTCTCGACAGACGCGTTTAATTCTGTTCTGATTGCGCAACCAATTTTCGCGGGGCCCACATCGGCGCGATCGCGTGAATGCCAATAAGAAAAAAATCAAAAGAGGAACGACCAGACGACAACAAAAAGCAAAGAGGGAGACATCATGTCACGCAGGAAGCTTTCTCGCCGACAATTTGTTGCTGCCACTGCGCTGTCATCCGCAGCGCTCATCACCGCGCCCTATGTGCGTGGCGCCTACGCTGCAGGCAAGCTTTCGATCGGTTTTTGGGACCATTGGGTGCCCGGCGCCAACAAGGCCTCGACCGATCTGGTCAATGAATGGGCCGCCAAGGAGAAGGTCGAAGTCACGATCGACTACATTCCCAGCCAGGGTAACAAGAACCTCCTGACCATCGCCGCCGAAGCCCAGGCCAAGTCCGGCCACGACATTCTGGCGATGCCGACATGGTGGCCTCACGCGCAGGCGGATTTGCTTGAGCCCATGAATGATGTCGTCGAACCGCTCATCAAGCAGAACGGTGAAGTCAACGGCACCGTCCAGTACCTCGGCAAGGCCGGCAACAAGTGGCTAGCGGTTCCGGCCTGCGTTGGCAGCCAGATCAAGGGTCCCTGCTCGCGCATCGATCTGATGAAGCAGCACGCCGGCATTGATGTTCAGGCGATGTATCCGGCGGGCGCAGCGCCGAAGGCCGAGGGCTGGACTACGGATACCTTCCTGAAGGCTGCCGAGGCCTGTCACAAGGGCGGCGTTCCCTTCGGCATCGGTCTTGGTGAGACCAGCGACTCCGTCGATACGGTCGGCGCGTTCTTCCTCGCCTTCGGGGCCGAGGTGGTCGACGCCAAGGGCAACGTCGTCGTGAAGAACGACAACGTGCGGCAGGTTCTCGAATATTACAAAAAGCTGATGGCATTCCTGCCGTCGGATGCGCCGGCGTGGGACGACGGTTCCAACAACAGGTGGCTGGTCTCGGGCAAGGGCGCGCTGATCATGAATCCGCCGAGCGCGTGGGCGGTGGCCAAGCGCGATGCGCCGCAAGTTGCGGAGCAGTGCTGGACCCACGGCTTCCCGGTCGGACCGAAGGGCCGCTTTGCCCCGTTCCTTCCGTATTTCTGGAGCGTCTGGAATTTCTCCAAGAACAAGGAAGCGGCAAAGAGCGTGCTGACGCATCTGTCGCAACCGGCCGCCGTGGAAAAAATGGTGGCGGCGAGCGGCGGCTACGACCTGCCGGCGTTCGAGAAACTGACAACCCTGAAGACTTGGGCCGAGGAAGGGCCGCCGAAAGGCACGCTCTACCACTATCCGAATCCGCACAAGCATCAGCTGCTTTCGATATCGGCATCGCCGGCCCCGCCGAAGGTCGCCCAGCAGATCTACACCCAGGCAACGCTCACCAAGATGTGCGTGCGCTTCTACCGGGGCGAGCCCATGGAGAAGACGCTGGCCTGGGCGGAAGGCGAGCTCGAAGGCTTCATGCGAAGCTGAGGCGATTTCGCCGGCGCGGCCCGTCGGATCACGGGTCGCGCCGGCGTGCATGCGCCTGCCGAGACGATGGGAGCCGGCGCCGTGCCGGCCTCTTCTCGACGCGGAAACCACCACTGCTGTGAAATGAAACTCGCGAGGAAGATGCATCATGGCTGATGTAGCGATTGAGCGTAACGCTGCCGCTTCGCGAACGGTGCGCAAGCGCGCCAGTTTGCGAACCGCCCTGAAGCGCAAATCGACCGCGGCCTTCCTCATGACGCTGCCGCTGATCCTGCTGATCGCGCTTCTCGTCATCTATCCCGCCTTCTACTCGCTGCATCTGGCCACATTGAACAAGTCGATGCAGCGCTTCATCGGGCTCGGAAACTTCCAGTTCCTGTTCAAAAGGGAAACCTTCTGGCTGGTCGTCGAGCAATCCTGCATTTTCGCGATCACGGCTGTGGTCTTCAAGGCGCTGATCGGTTTCATCGTGGCTCACTTCGTCCACAACATTCCGGCCAAAGGCCAGCGCAAATGGCGCGGCATGCTGCTGGTGCCATGGGTCATTCCGCCGGCCATGAGTACGTTGGCGTGGCTGTGGCTGTTCGATCCGTCGTACAGCGCCTTCAACTATTTGCTGGCTGGTATCGGCGTTGACCGGATTCCATGGACCGGCGAGACCGGCTGGGCTCGGTTTTCGGTCATTCTGGTGAACATCTGGTTTGGTGCCCCGTTCTTCATGATCATGTATCTGGCTTCGCTGAAGTCGGTACCCGATCAGCTCTATGAGGCCGCGGCCATCGACGGCGCCAACTGGTGGCAGCGCATCTGGTACGTAACGCTGCCGATGATGCGCAACATCATCGCGATCACGACGCTGTTTTCCCTGATCGTCACCTTCGCCAACTTCGATATCGTGCGTATCCTCACCGCCGGCGGCCCGCTGGACCGTACCCACATGTTCGCCACCTGGGCATTCCGCATCGGTATCGAGGGTGGCGACATTCCGCTCGGCGCCAGCGTTTCGCTGTTCATGGTGCCGATACTGGCAATCGCGGCGGTCTTCATTCTGCGCGACATCAACAAACGCGGGAACGAATCCTGATGACCAGCACCGTCGTGATCGACAAGGCCGCGCCGACCCGCACCGTCAAACTACGCAGCATGAGCCGCGACCGCACATGGGCGCTGCGATGGTCGTACTTTTTTCTCACCCTGTTCGCGGTCTTCGCGCTGGTTCCTCCGCTCTACATGGTGATCACGTCGCTAAAGACCAGCGCTGAAATCTCGGCAGCGACGAACCCGTGGTGGGTTTACCATCCGACATTGTCCAACTACGTCGAGTTGCTGACATCGAACCAGTTCCTGACTTTCTTTCGCAATTCGGCACTGGTCTCGATCTTCGTCGTGACGATCACCATGCTGATCAGCGTGCCTGCGGCTTTTGCGCTGGCGCGGATGCGATTCTGGGGCTCGGCAACGCTCGCGACCGGGGTTTTCCTGACTTACCTGATCCCTGAAACGCTGCTGTTTCTCCCACTGTTCAAGATGTTCGTGGCGTTCGGGGACCTGACCGGGATCCAGCTGATCAACAAATGGTACGTGCTGCTGGTCATCTATCCGACACTCACGGTGCCGTTCTGCACCTGGATCATGATTGGTTACTTCGCTTCCATTCCCAAGGAACTCGACGAGGCCGCCATCATCGACGGCGCGTCATGGTTCCAGACGCTGACGCGCATCTTCATTCCGGTTGCCTTCCCCGGCATTATTGCCGCGACCATCTTTGCCTTCACGGTCTCGTGGGCGCAATTCCTCTATCCGCTGGTGTTCACGACATCGACGGATCAGTTGGTGCTGCCGGTCGGTATCGTCACGACCTTGATCAAAGGCGACGTGTTCGCATGGGGCCAGATCATGACCGGCGCCCTGCTTGGCGCCGCGCCGCCGCTCATCATCTACGCGTTCCTGATGGACTATTACATTGCCGGCCTGACCGCCGGCGCGACAAAGGGTTGATTCAATGGCTGACGTCACGTTGCGTAAGGTGGTGAAGCGTTATGACGAGGTCGAGGCGGTGCGCGGCATCGATCTCGACATCGCCGACCATGAATTTGTCGTGCTGGTCGGACCGTCGGGTTGCGGCAAGTCGACCACGCTGCGGATGATCGCGGGACTGGAGGACATCACCGACGGCGACATCATGATCGGCGGCGACGTCGTCAATGACGTGCCGCCCAAGGACCGCGATATCGCGATGGTGTTCCAGAACTACGCGCTCTATCCGCACATGACGGTTGCCGAAAACATGTCGTTCGGCTTGCGCCTGAAGCGATATCCGAAAGCCGAGATCAAGACGCGCATCGACGAGGCCGCGCGCATGCTCGATATCGTCGAGCTGGTCGATCGCAAGCCGAAGCAATTGTCCGGCGGCCAGCGCCAGCGCGTCGCCATGGGCCGCGCCATCGTGCGCAACCCGAAAGTCTTCCTGTTCGACGAGCCGCTGTCCAACCTCGACGCCAAGCTGCGCGTGCAGATGCGGATCGAGATCAAGAAGGTGCACCAGAAGGTCCGCACCACGACGGTCTACGTGACCCACGACCAGGTCGAGGCGATGACACTGGCGGATCGCGTGGTGGTAATGAATCACGGCCGGATCGAGCAGATCGGCACGCCGAACGAGCTTTATCACAAGCCGGCGACGAAATTCGTCGCCAGCTTCATCGGCTCGCCGGCGATGAATTTCATTCCGTGCCGGCTCGAGGATATCGCCGGCAAGTTACACGTCCGCCTGACCGATCGCATCGTCTTCCCGCTGCCGCCGGCCCGCGCTGCCCGCTATCAGGGTGTCCCGCGATCAGACAAATTGCTGCTGGGGCTGCGGCCCGAGCACATCACCGAGGCCAAGCAGCATACCGAGCCGGGCGTGGAGACCTTCGACACCGTGCTCGACGTCACCGAGCCGATGGGAATGGAGACGCTGATCTATTTTACGATGGAGGGCTCGCAGGTTTGCGGCCGGGTCAATCCCAATGCCGGCGCGCAGGATGGCGGCCCGCTCCGATTGGCTGTGGACCTCAATAACATGCACCTGCTAAACGAGGTCACCGGCGTCGTCCTTTGACGGCGCAATTGCGAGACCCAAGGGCAGGAAATGGCTACCAACAAGAAGAAAATCTTCATCACGGAATCGATGTCGCAGCCGGGAAGAGCGCTGCTTAGCGCGCGGGACGACATCGATCTCATCGAATTTCCCAACATGATCTCGCAGGCGGATTTCAACGCCAGGCTGAAGGAGCATGCGCCGGTCCATGGCGTCGCACTCGGCGGCACTCGCTTTGGCGATCCCGAGCTTGAATCCTCGAAAGACATGCTCGTCGTGACCCGGATCGGCGTTGGCTTCGACGCCGTCGACGTCCCTGCCCTCAGCCGCCGCAAGGTCCCGCTGATGGTCGCAGGCACGGCCAATTCGCCCTCGGTTGCCGAATGCGCTGTTTTCATGATGCTGACGCTCGCCAAGCGCGCGACCGAAATGCATTCGCTGGTCAGGGACAACAGATGGCCTGAGCGGCTCGGCATGCTGCCGTTCGATCTCTACGGCAAGACGATCCTGATCATCGGCTTCGGCCGCATCGGCAGCCGCACTGCCAAGCGGTGCCTGGCGATGGAAATGAATGTGCTGGTGTTCGATCCCTACAAGCCCGCCGCCGACATCAAGGCGGCCGGCTGCGAGCCGGTTGCCGACCTCGACGCGGCGCTGCCGCGCGCCGACTTTGTCAGCATCCATTGCCCGAAGACGCCGGAGACGATCGGCATGTTCAATGCCGACCGGCTGAAGCGCATGAAGCCGAAGGCGTTCCTGATCAACACGGCGCGCGGCGGCATCGTCGACGAGGCCGCGCTGCACACAGCGCTTTCATCGGGCAAGCTTGCCGGCGCGGGGCTCGATGTCTTCGAGCAGGAGCCGCCGCCGGCCGGCCACGCGTTGTTTGCGCTGCCGAACGTCATCATGGCGCCGCATGTCGCCGGCGTCACGGTGGAAGCCGTCGACCGCATGAGCGAACAGACCGCCCGCAACATTCTGAGCGTGCTCGACGGCGATCCGCTGCGGCAGAACGTGATCAATCAGGATGTGCTCGGCTAATCGTCCAACGCAAGCGACGCTGGGCGGCCGGTCCATCATCGACCGGCCGGCAAATGAGGTATCCGCATGGCCTTCAAGCAATACGGCAATTACGACGCGGTCGGCCTTGCGGAACTGGTTCGGAAGAAGGACGTCACGGCCAGGGAATTGCTCGACGAGGCCATCGCCCGCACCGCGATGGTCGATCCACAGATCAACGCAGTCGTCGTCAAGCACTACGACTATGCCGAACGCCAGGTCGAGCGCGGCCTGCCCGATGGCCCCTTTGCCGGCGTACCGTTCCTGCTCAAGGATCTCGATCCGCTGGAGGGCACGCGCACGACCTTCGGCGCCACGGTCCTGAAGGATTTTGTCGCCGACCACAACGGCACGCTGGTGCAGCGCTTTCTCGATACCGGCGTCTCGATCTTCGGCAAGAGCTCCAGTCCTGAATTCGGCCTGATGCCGACGACGGAGTCGCGCCTACACGGGCCGACCCGCAATCCCTGGAATCTCGCGCATTCTTCCGGCGGTTCATCGGGCGGCGCGGCGGCGGCGGTTGCCGCCCGCATCCTCCCCGTCGCGCATGCCAGCGATGGCGGCGGTTCGATCCGCATCCCCGCCTCCGCCTCCGGCGTGTTCGGCCTGAAGCCGACCCGGGCGCGCAATCCGCTCGGCCCCGATCGCGGCGAAGGCTGGGGCGGCTTCGCCTGCGGCCATGTCGTGAGCGTCAGCGTACGCGACAGCGCGGTCATGATGGACGCGATCCACGGCCCGGAGCCGTCGAGCCCCTACATGGCGCCGCCGCCGGAACGGCCGTTTTCACAGGAAGTCGGCCGCGATCCCGGCCAGCTTCGCATCGCCTTCACCGACAAATCGCCCTATGGCGACGCCATCGATCCGGAAATCGCGGCGGCCGTACGCGAGATCGCGAGCCTGGTGGCGGGGCTCGGCCATCACGTCGAGGAACGGGCGCCGGTGCTTGCCGCTGACCCGGCCGCAGTCATGGCAACTATCGTCGGGGCTAACACCGCGTTGACGGTTCGGCTGATCGAGCAAAGGCTCGGGCGTGCCGCAACGGAAAACGATTTCGAGATACTGACGCTGGCGAGCGCCTCCAACGCGCAAAAGACCAGCGCGACCGACTATGTCGCCGCTCAGCTTGCAGCTTTCCAGATTTCGCGCGGTCTCGCGAGCTTCTTTGAGACCTGCGACGTGTTCCTGTGTCCAACACTCTGCTCGCCCCCACTGCGAATCGGTGAGCTCAACACGATGTCGAACGACCTGTCGCATATCGCGCCGATCCTCCGCCGCTATATGCCCGGCACCTCGATGTTCAATATCTCCGGCCAGCCGGCGATGTCGGTGCCACTGGCGTGGAACAAGGCCGGTTTGCCGCTCGGCATGATGTTCTCGGCAAGGTTCGGCGATGAGGCGACGCTGTTCCGGTTGGCCGGGCAACTCGAACAGGAGCGGCCCTGGAAGAACAAACTACCTCCGGTTTGTGCATAACCTTCGCCGCAAAAACGACAAGATTTGACAAAGCGCAGCCGTATCGGCACTGAGGAAAGTGCACCGGGCGGAAGTGGGACACCGATTCCCGGAGACAGAACTCGTTCCGGAGGCTCAAATCGTGGCTCAAAGCGACCCGACCGATCATGCGCTGGCGGCGATTGCAAGTATTCTCGACAACGCTGAGACCTTCAGAGAGAGCCAAAAGCCCGCGGTCACGGAGCAAAGGCCCGTTGCGCCTCCGCCCATTCCCGTAGCCCATCCGCCCATCGAGGCGCATGGATATTCCAGGATCGGTCCCGGACCGATGGCCGCGATCCGTTTCAAATGGACGGTGCGCCTCGACCATGGCGACTACTATGTCGATGAGACCATCGGCGAGAATTCAAGTCCGCTGGTCACCGGGCCGCTCGACCGTGATGCTGCGATCCAGCTTGTCGATTATCGCGAAAGCGAAGCTCGCCGGCGCTTCGAGCAGTTGAAGAGCGAGATGACCGGACGAAGCACGGATGCCAATTCGTTGCGCAAAGACACCAAAGTGGCGTAACGGCCGATGTGGTCCTGAGCATCCCGCGGGTCCCCGCCGGGCATCCTCTCGGATTTTGCCCATCGCATCATCTCGGCGGTCCCAGAAAATCCTTCTTGGCAATATCGACGCCAGCGTGGCGCAGGATGTCGTAGGCCGTCGTGACATGAAAGAAAAACTGCGGAACACTCAACGTCAGCAGCAACGATTTGCCGGTGAATGTTCGCTGGGTACCGTTCTTGAACGTGAAAGCAACTTCCTTGTCGGCTGCAGCGTCGATCTCGGCACGCGGCAAGCCCTGCACGAAATCGATCGCCGCTGAAATCCGCGCCTTGAGCTCGGCGATGTCGGGCTCGGCGTCTGAAAATGTGCAGGGAGCACGACCAGCCAGCAGCGCGCCGGCGACGGTCGCATGCCGATTGGCTTCTCCCACCTGCTGCTTGAGGCTGTACATGGTGGGCGAGAGCCGCATGTTCAGAAGCACGGCGGGATCGATGTTTCGGGCTTCGGCGTGCGCCGAGGCGTGGTCGAGAAGCGCCGACAAATTGCCAAGATACGGCACGAACACGCCGATGGAGGCTTCGTGAAGCGAGATGGTCACGTTTTGAATTTTCTCCGGCTGGGACCGCGTGGGCATCTGGTCTCATCCGACGCCATCGCTTACACGATGTCAGCTATTTCGCCGATGAAGAAGCCTGTTTTCGTAGGAAATTGACCGTCCCTCGGACGCTATTTAGACTGGCGCGATCGCATTTGAACCCAAGGCCGCTAGTACACGACTTATACTTTGAAAGTGATTTAGATCACGTTGAGTGAAGCTATCGCTGCGTAATAGCTTCGGGGAATCGGGTTCCCTGCTGAGGAGGTCGCAACAATGAAGAAGTGTCTCGCTATCGCCGTGCTCTTGCTGGCGGGCAGCCTCACCGCCGCGCAGGCCCAGTACACGTTTGAGTATGGCGGCCGCACCATCACCATCGATCCCGATCGTGGCACGGTTCAGATTCCAGGCGTCTACGACAATACCGGCAAGAAGGCCAAACGCCCCCGTGGCGAGGAAGGCGACCTTGATCGGTCGGGCAGGAAGACGCCGCAGCAGGCGAAGTCCGCCCCGCAGGCCACACCCGAGGCGGCAACCCCGGCGGCGCCAGCGCCGGCTGAACAGGCTGCCGCTCCGGCGGCTGCTCCTGTGCCGGCCGCCCCTGCTCCAGCTGCCCCAGCGACCACTTCAAGGGGCGAGCCGTCGACCGCGACAGTGGCCGTTGCGCCCGCTGATACACCTGCGCCAGCACCGCCCGCTCCTCCTCAGGCTGCGCCGCCCGCGCCTGCCCCCGTTGCCGCACCAGCGCCACCCCCGCCGCAACAGAAACAGGCCAACGCCCCGGCAGCTTCGACACTTCCGTCTACGAACTCACCGCTCGGCGTCTGGCTGACGGAGGAGAAGGAAGGCAAGGTGCGGATCGAAGCGTGCGGGCCCAACCTCTGCGGCTATTCCGTCGACAAGAAGTCGAACCAGAACGGCGAGCAGGTCCTGATCAACATGAAGCCCGGCAAGGACAAGTGGAGCGGCCGGATCTTCGATCCGAATTCCGGCAGCACCTACGATTCGACGATCGCCCTCAAGGGCACCGACAGCCTGCGCGTTCAGGGCTGCGCGTTTGGCGGCATGTTCTGCGGCGGCCAGACCTGGACCCGCGTCAACTGACCGCCATGTGACGTCGAGCACGGTTGCGAGATCAACGAAAGCCCCGCCGAAACGCGGGGCTTTTTACGCGTGATGACAGTCACGGTCGTCCGGGAGCCATTGTGAGACCTTGATCGTGTCCAAACCAAAGGGGCACGTCATGATCACGTCTTCGAAATCTCTGATCGCCGCTTCGCTGTTTGCCGCCACACTGGGCTTTGCGGCACCGTCCGCTGCCGCGACGTTTGACGGTGACTGGAATGTCCAGATCACCTCGTCAAACGCCGCCTGCCCCAGCGGGGCGTCGGTGTCGATCGAAATCAACAACGGCCAGGTTGCCTCGAACAGCGCGGCCGTCACGGCATCGGGCCGCGTCGCCGACGCCGGCAATATCAACGTCACGCTGGCAAACGGCGTAAAGCGTGCGGTCGGCACCGGCCGCCTCTCGGGCACGTCGGGCTCGGGCACCTGGCGCGCCGCCCTTTGCTCGGGCACCTGGACGGCGCAGCGAATCTAGCTAGGCAGGCAACACCGTGAAGCCCGAAAGACGGGGTTTGATCGCTAGCGGCCTGTCCGTTTCCTGCGATTGGAAGCGACAGGCAGCCGTCAGAGGCGCTATTTGAGCGGCAGAAACAGTTCCGCAACCGCCTCATGTTCCGGCACCTCCGGGAAGAAGCTCAACCGCTGGCAATAGATCGGGAAGTCGCGTGCTTCCTCGCCACTGGCCGGAAGCCAGTCGCGATAAAGGTAGAGCGCGGGAGGTTCCAGATTTTCGGTGTTGCCAACGATGCGTAGCACCGCACAGCGTCCCCCAGGGATCTCGCCGGCTTTGATCTGCTCGCCGCTCACTTCAATCGGTCGGTCAGTCCCGACACAGAGGTCGACGCTATAATCGGCAGGCGACGAAGGACGCCGCTCGGAACGCCAAACATTGAATGTCGGACTCGTCTTTGGGTGCAGGCCGGCGGCCCTGCGCCATGCGACGAACCGCTGGATGGTGGCGCTGAGCGTCGCCGGGTCGCCCCGATGCTCCATGATCGCCACCGGCGTGGCAGCCACATCGCGAATCGTCACGTCGTCAGTGGTAAAAGTCATCTGCATGAGCTTGCTCCTTGCTTTGTCGAGAGGCCCGAAGGCCGCAAGCCACGGCTCCCAATCGGGAGACGTCCGAAACGACGAAGGCGACTGCCCGAACCGTTGCCGAAAGGCGCGGGCGAACGCATCCGGTGCGTCGTAACCGGCATCCATCGCTATGTCCGTTACGCTTTGGGCATCCCTGTAGGCCAGCCGGTATGAAGCGCGCTTCATGCGGGCGAGCTGGACATAGCGATGCACAGACAGCCCAAAGGTCGCCGTGAACTGCCGATGGAAGTGATATTTCGAATAGGCTGCGACGCTGCTTAGGGCGTTCAGGTCCAGATCGTCGTCCAGATGCCGGTCGATATGATCCAGCACCCGCCGCATCCGGGCATGGTGGTTTTGAAGCGCCGCCTTCATCGTTCTGTGCTCCGTGGCAGCACGAATTGAGCGCACGCGGACATGACGCGCTCGACCGATCTTGCGGTTTTGCCACGGGACACGGAACATCGCCAATTACTGTTTACGGGTGCGCCCGACTTATCGATGAACGCCGACAAGGGGACGTCGCAGACAGGTGGCTTTCACATCGCGCCGAACTCTTGACGCGAACCGGTCCCCCCTTCGCCGGAAAACGCTCTAACCCAGCTTCGCCGAATACTCCGCGTCGGTCACATGCTCCATCCAGGTGACGTAGCTGCCGTCGGCCGCTTCCTGCATGGCAATGTGCGTCATGGCGTTGGTCGGCGAAGCGCCATGCCAGTGTTTTTCACCGGGCGGAATCCAGACGACGTCACCGGGGCGAATTTCCCTGATCGGTCCGCCTTTGGCCTGCACCCGTCCGACTCCCGAGATCACATAGAGCGTCTGGCCCAGCGGATGCGTGTGCCACGCCGTGCGTGCGCCGGGTTCAAACGAGACGCGCGTTGAGGCCAGCCGTGCCGGCGCCTCGGTCTGGATGATCGGATCCTGCAGCACCGTGCCGGTGAAGTATTCAGCCGGCGCGCGGCGCGTCGGCCGGGAGCCCGCGAGATGGATTTCCATGGAGTTGTCTCCTTTTTCTGAACTTGTGTGTTTGATCTTGTAGGGTGGGCAAAGGCGCTCTTTGCGCCGTGCCCACCACAACACGAGCCGTATGCTGCGATAGACGGTGGGCTCGCTTCGCTTAGCCCACCCTACATATCGCTATTTCTTGCTGGCGGCGTAGCGCGCCTTGGTCTCGGCGTTCATTGGATAGAGGCCGGGCAGCGCTGCGCCGTTGTTCACCTCGTTGACGATCCAGGCTTCCATCCGCTCCTGCTCCGGCCCCTCGGCCAACACGTGGTCGAGCAGCGCCTGCGGGATCAGCACCGCGCCGTCCTGGTCGGCGACGACGATGTCGTTCGGGAAATACCGCAACCCCGCCGCAGCCGATCGGCTCGCCCCAGCCGACGAAGGTCAGCCCGGCCACCGAAGGCGGCGCCGCAAAGCCGTCGCACCACACGGGCAAATTGGTGCCGAGCACGCCTTCGACGTCGCGCACCACGCCATCGGTGATCAGCGCCGCAACGCCGCGCTTGACCATGCGCGCGCAGAGAATGTCGCCGAAGATGCCGGCATCAGTGACGCCCATAGCGTCGACCACGGTAATGCAGCCTTTCGGCATCGCTTCAATCGCGGTGCGGGTGGAAATCGGCGACGACCACGACTCCGGCGTTGCCAGATCCTCGCGCGCGGGCACGAAGCGCAGCGTAAAGGCCGGCCCGACCAGCCGCGGCTGTCCCGGCCGCAGCGGCTTGGTGCCGCGCATCCAGACGTTTCGCAGGCCCTTCTTGAGCAGCACGGTGGTGATGGTGGCGGTGGACACGCCGGACAGGGTTGCTACGGCTTCGGGGGACAGGGACATCTGGAATGCAGGCTCCGGAGGGTGATCGATAAGGTAGCGCATCTTGCGAAGCGGGGGTGCCGCGTCAAGGGCTCGCGGAAAGCGGCGCGATCACAACATCTTATCATCGGAATGCAGATTAATTTATTGAACTTACAGGCTGATTTCGCGCGAAGCGAATTCCACTCCGGCCCAAAACGCGCTAGAGGTGGAGGACACACCAGACAGTTCAGAGGCCATGGCCGCGACGCTTCCCCCGCCCCGCCTTTTGCCGAGTGGCGACAGCGCCATCACGGTGGAATTCAGCCGCAACATCGATGATGCCGCCAACCGGCGCGTATTGGCGCTCGACCGCGCCATGGCCGCGGAGCCGGTTACGGGCGTCACCGAGACCGTGCCGACCTATCGTTCGCTGCTGGTCCATTACGATCCCGAGCAAATCGATTTCGACAGGCTTGGCGAACAGATTCTCGCGCTCGCGCAGCGGCCGGTACCGGCAACGACAAAAACCCGGCGCTGGCGCATTCCGGTGGTCTATGGCGGCAAGCACGGCATCGACCTCGAGGACGTCGCCAAAACCCTCAACACCACGCCTGACGAGATCGTGGCGCGGCACGTCGCCGGCGATTATCGGGTCGCCATGATCGGCTTTACGCCCGGCTGGTCCTATCTGAGCGGGCTGGAGAAGTCCCTGCACATGCCGCGGCGGCAGAACCCGCGCCTGCTGACGCCGGCCGGGACTGTCTCGATCGGCGGGGTACAGACCGGCGTGCAGTGCCTCGCCGGCCCGAGCGGCTGGCATCTTCTGGGACAGACGGCGGTCCGCACCTACCAGCTTCATCGCGATCCGATCTTCCTGCTGGAGCCGGGCGACAACGTCACCTTTGTGTCAGTCGATGCCAAAACCTTCGCCGAGCAGGATCGCGCCGCCGAGGCCGGCGAATTCATCGCCGAGCAGATCGCCTCATGAGCAAGCTCGTCATTGCATCAATCGGCCCGGCAAGTTCGGTACAGGACGCCGGACGCCCCGGCGCCCAACGCTACGGCCTGGTACCAAGCGGCGCGATGGACCGGCTGGCGCTGGCAGCCGCGAATACGCTACTCGGCAACGAGCCGTTCACGGCGGCCGTCGAAGTCGGCCCCTTCGGCGCAAAATTCACCGCGCGCGGCGGCGCGGTGCGCGTCGCGCTGGCCGGAGCCCCACGCAATGCCGATATCGACGGCCGCGCCATGGCACCGGATACATCAGCAACCCTCGCCGATGGCGAGACCCTGACGCTCGGCTTTGCCCGCGGCGGCTCGTTCAGCTATCTCGCCATCGAAGGCGGCATCGCCGGCGAGCCGATGTTCGGCAGCCTCGCCGTCAATGCCCGTGCCGGCCTCGGCAGCCCCTATCCGCGCCCGCTGCAGTCCGGCGACGAACTGCAGGCGAAGGCGGCCAGCGGCGCGCCGGAACGGCGGATCGAGTTGCCGGCGGCATCCGATGCGCCGATCCGCGTGGTCTGGGGTCCGCAGGATGACGAATTCGCCGACGAGACCAAAAAGCTGTTTCTCGACAGCGAATGGAAGGTCTCGGCGACCAGCGACCGCATGGGCTACCGGCTCGAAGGCCCCGTGCTCAGGCATCTCCACGGCCACAACATCGTTTCCGACGGTACCGTCAACGGCAGCCTGCAGGTACCCGGTAATGGCCAGCCGATCGTGCTGATGCCCGACCGCGGCACCAGCGGCGGCTATCCCAAGATCGCGACCGTGATTTCGGCCGACTTCGGACGGTTTGCGCAGATCCCCGCCGGCCGCGCCTTTCGCTTTCAGGCCGTCAGCATGACGGAGGCCCAGGCGGAAGCGCGCAAATTTGCGGCGTTGCTACGCACCCTGCCCGAGCGGCTGCGATCGATCGAAAGCGTTGATCTCAACATCGATGCGCTGCACGATGCCAATGTCGCGGGCCATGCCGTCAGCGCCGTCGATGCCGGAACCTGGCACGCCGAATCTCTGGCCGACGTGGCGGGCCCGGACTGATCAACCAATCCACTCACGAGAAGCGGACCAACAACATGGCAACCATCGACCTCAATTGCGATCTCGGCGAAGGATTTGGCGCGTGGGAAATGGGCAATGACGCCGCGATGATCGAGCTTGCGACGTCGGTGAACGTCGCCTGCGGTTTTCATGCCGGCGACGCCGACATCATGCGCCATACGGTCGAACTGGCGAAAGCGCGCGGCGTCAGCGTCGGCGCGCACCCCGGATATCGCGACCTGCACGGTTTTGGACGGCGGCCGATGCCCGGCCTGAAATCATCGGAGATCGAGAACCTGATCGCCTACCAGATCGGCGCCCTGCAGGCGATCGCGACCGCGGCGGGCTACAAGGTCACTCATGTCAAGGCGCATGGCGCCATCTCCAACGTCGCCTGCGAGGACGACATGACCGCCAAGGCCATCGCCAACGGCATCAAGGCCGTCGACCCCAATCTGATTTTCGTGGTGCTCGCCAATTCAAAACTGGTGCAGGCGGGCGAAGCCGCCAACCTGCCGATGGTGCACGAGGTGTTTGCCGACCGCGCCTATGAAGACAACGGCTCGCTGGTGTCGCGCAAGAAGCCGGGCGCCGTGCTGCACGACGTGAAAGAAATCGCCGACCGCGTGGTGCGGATGGTGCAGGACGGCGCGGTGGTGTCGGTCACCGGCAAGGTGATCAAGATGCGCACCGACACCGTATGCATTCACGGTGACACGCCGGGCGCGGTCGAGATCGGACGTGGGGTCAGGCAGGCATTGAAGAATGCCGGGATCGACGTCGCCCCGTTCAAAGTGAATCGGGGCACGGACAAATAATAAACAAGGAGGGCTAATGGTCTCCATGTATCTCCGCCGATTGGCATCGGCGACACCGGTCTGCGCACTGATTCTTTCAACAAGTGCGGCGCAAGCCCAGCAGACCAGCGGCGCGACAACGCTGTTCAACAATGTCAGGGTATTCGACGGCAAGGGCACGTCGTTATCCGAACCAACCAACGTGTTGGTTCGAGGCAACCTGATCGAAAGAATTTCCCCGACGCCGATTCCAGTCGATCGAAGCGCCACCACGTCAATCGTCGATGGCGGCGGCCGCACGCTGATGCCCGGCCTGATCGACAATCATTGGCACGCGATGCTGGCGCGCACGACTCCGGCAGATTCGTTCGGTGACGTCGGTTTCAACAATCTCATGGCCGGCGACGAAGCAACCGACACGCTGATGCGCGGCTTCACCACCGTTCGCGATGTGGGCGGCCCGGTGTTCGGTCTCAAACGCGCCATCGACGAGGGCATCGTTAAAGGACCGCGCATCTATCCGTCCGGCGCCATGATCACGATCACCAGCGGGCATGGGGACTTCCGGCAGTTGACCGATCTGCCGCGGACGATCGGCGGCATGCTCACCCGCATGGAACAGATCGGCGGCGCCATGGTTGCGGACAGCCCCGACGAGGTACGCGTGCGCGTGCGCGAACAACTCATGCAGGGCGCCTCCCAGGTCAAATTGACGGCGGGTGGCGGCGTATCGTCACCTTTCAGTCCGATCGACGTGACCACCTTCACAGAAGCCGAACTGCGCGCCGCGGTTGAGGCGGCCGAAAATTGGGGCACGTACGTCGCCGCGCACGCCTTTACCTCGGCCGCGATCCGGGGAGCCCTTGCGGCCGGCGTGAAGTGTATCGAACACGGCTTCCTGATGGACGAAGCCACCGCCAAACTGATCGCCGACAAGGGCGTCTGGCTGAGCCTGCAACCGCTGCCCGAGGCCTTGAGGCTGGGATTTCCGGTGGGTTCTGTCCAGCGCGCCAAGGCAGACGAAGTCTGGCCCGGCATCGCCAGGACCTACGAGTTGGCGAAAAAGTACAAGATCAAGACGGCGTGGGGCACCGATGTGCTGTTCTCCCGCGCGCTGGCGCAGCAGCAAGGGGCGATTCTGGCCTCGCTTGTCCGTTGGTACACGCCCGCCGAGGCGCTGGTCATGGCGACATCGACAAACGCCGAACTGCTGGCGCTATCCGGCAAGCGCAATCCCTATCCGGGAAAACTCGGCGTGGTGGAACAGGGGGCGCTGGCGGATTTGCTGCTTGTCGACGGAAATCCGTTGGACAACATCAACCTGATTGCCGACCCCGCCAACAACTTCAAGGTCATCATGAAGGACGGAAAAATCTACAAGAACACTCTGACCAGGTGAGGATCCGTTGCGCCAGGCCTCCGCTCCTGAGCAGGATTTCAGAACGGATGAACCGAGAGCGTGCCGAACACGATGGCGGCAATGAGCGCGAACGCGCTGTAGAGTGCGACGGTATGCAAGCCGGTGCCGGAACGGCGGGACAGCGAGCGTGCGTAAAGGTGCAGGCGGGCTTCCGCCGATAATTCGCGCATGGTCGATCTCCAACGCAGCATGGGCTGCATATGGAATATCGTTTGCGGGCGGATTCAAGACAGTTTCCAAAATAGTGATACGGGCGCTTCGGCGCGCATCATTTCGAGAGGAAAATTCCCTTTCTCCTGACCGGGCCGAGAATTTTATTCGTGCGGATTTGAGCCCGCTGGGGTCCGGAATTAGTAAACGTCCTGCTGGAACCGGCCACTCTTCTTGAGTTCCGCGACAAACAGGACGGCCTCATCGGTCGTGCGGGCGCCGAATTGGGCGACGATATCGACCAGCGCACGCTCGACGTCCTTGGCCATTCGCTTGGCGTCGCCGCAGATATAGATGTTGGCGCCCTCGGCGAGCCAGGTCCAGACTTCGCGGCCGACTTCGCGCATCCGGTCCTGTACGTAGAACTTCTTGTCACCGTCACGCGACCACGCCAGCGACAGCCTTGTCAGCAGGCCTGACGTCTTCATGGCGTTGAGTTCATCCGCGTAGAAGAAGTCGCAGTCGCTGCGCTGATGGCCGAAGAACAGCCAGTTCTTGCCGGGCGCGCCGGTAGCGCGGCGATCGTGCAGGAAGGCGCGGAACGGCGCGATGCCGGTGCCCGGCCCGATCATGATGATCGGGACTTTTGGATCCTCCGGCAGCGCGAAGCCATGGGCTTTCTGCACATAGACCTTCACCTCATCGCCGGGTTGAATGCGTTCGGCGAGGAAGGTCGAGGCGAGGCCAAGGCGCTTGCGCTTGTTGATGACGTAGCGCACGCAATCCACCGTCAACGACAGTTTTCCCGGCGTCGCATTATGCGACGACGAGATCGAATAGAGCCGCGGCTGCAAAGCTTCCAGGGCCTCGACGAAGGCTTCCGGATGCGGCCGCACGTTGGGGAATTTTTGCAGCACGGCCATCACGTCGAGCGTCGCCGCGTCGCCGTCGGGATCCTCGCCCTGCGCCAGCGCCCTCGCCTTTTCGCGCTGCGCGCCACCTGTGAGGTAGGAAATCAGCTCAAACAGGGAATCCGGCGCCGGTGCGAGCGAGACATCGTCGAGCAACACTTCGCGCAAGGTCTTGCCGCGGACTTTGGTGGTATGCGACGCCCCGAGCAAGGCAATGATCTGATCGACATGGCCGAGATCGTTGCGGGCGAAGATACCGAAGGAATCGCCGACGACATAGTCGAGGCCGCAGCCCGACAGATCGAAGTCGATATGCCAGGTTTCCTTTTCCGATTTTCCCTTGTTGAGCAGCCGGCGCCCGACGAATTTTGCCGGCGCAGGATTGTCGCGCGAACGCCCGGGCTCCGCGACAACGGCGGGGCCTGCCGCAGCCGGCGCGGCTGATGGCGCCGACGACGGCACGGCCGGCGCCGTGTCGATCTCCTCATACAGCGATTTGAGCATCCGCGCGGTTTCCTTGCCGCCGGGGACGCAGAGGTTGAGCCGCGCTTCGCTCTTGGTCGCAATCGCTTCGGAATAGTTGTGGCAGTCGTAGCCGCACTGGCCGCAATCCTGCTGCGCCATCGCCGCCATAAACCGCCGCCGCAGCGGGCGGCCTTCGGCCAGCTTCATGCGGTCGGCCATCGGCATGGTCTGGTCATGCCACGGCGCCTCGCCGTCATCGCCATCTGCGCCTTGCATGACGGCCGCGCCCTGCTCCGCCGACAGCGGCGTCGGAGCATCCGACAGCAATCCGGCAAAGAACCCGTTCAGCCATGAACGCTGTGCCTCCGAGAACGGCGCGCTCGACGGAATGATCTCGATCTTCGGCGGCGGTGTGATCTGGTTCATGAGGACACCTGAGAATTCGGCCAGCTTGCGCAGCGTCTCGCCGTCGTGGCGGCGCGCAAATGTCAGGAAGGTTTCTTCGGGCGAAACGCGATGCGCGAGATAGGCCTTCAGCAGCCGCTCGACGGTCTGCGGCGCGTCTTCGGCCTTGAGGTCGTGATAGACCTCCTGCCCGACATCGGCGTCCGGACCAAAGCCGCCGCCGGTGAACAGGTGATAGCCCTCGACGGGATCGGCATCCTCCCCGATATCCACTTTCGCGGCGATCAGGCCGATATCGCTGATATAGTGCTGCGCGCAGGAATGATGGCAGCCGGTGACGTGGATGTTGAGCGGCGTCTCGATGTTGACGCGTGGCTCGCACCAGTCGCCAATCTCGGCGGCATGAAGCTTGGTGTTCGACGCCGCAAACCGGCATCCGGCATTGCCGGTGCAGGCGATCAGCCCGGCGCGGATTTGCGAGGCTTCGACCGCAAGCCCGATCTTTTTGATCGCGGCAATCGCAAGCTCGACGTTCTGGTCGGACACGCCGGGGATCAGCAGGTTCTGCCAGACCGTCAGCCGGATATCGCCGTCGCCGAGATCCTGCGCGATCCTGGCCAGTCCACGCATCTGATCGCAAGTGACCTTGCCGAGCGGCAACGAGACGCCGATCCAGTTCAATCCCTCCTGCTTCTGCCTGTGCACGCCGATATGCGCCATGCGATCGAAAGCCGGCCGCGGGGAAAACGCTTCCGGCGGCACGCGGGAGAAGGGCTTGCCGAGCCGCTCCTCGACGAGGGCGAGAAACTTGTCGTGCCCCATGCCGTCGAGCACATATTTCAGCCGCGCCTTGTTGCGGTTGGTGCGGTCGCCGAGATCGATGAAGATACGCACGATGGCGTCAGACACTTTCGTCGCATCGGCCGGCTTGACGATGATGTCGCCGTATTTGGCGAAATCCCTGTGCCCGGTGATGCCGCCGAGCCCCAGCCTGAACCAGACGCCGGGCTCGACGCCAAAACCGTCTTTCACCTCGACCGCGGAAAACGCGATGTCGTTGGTGTCCTCCAGCACGGCGATCTTGCCGGCGCCGTCGAAGGCGACGTTGAACTTGCGCGGCAGCCCGTACAGCGAGCGATCGTTGAGGATGTGATAGTGCCACTCCCGCGCATATTCGCGGGTATCCAGTAGCTCCTGCGGATCGATCCCGGCGGTCGGCGTGCCCGTGACGTTGCGGATGTTGTCGGCGCCGGTACCGCGCGAGCACAGGCCGAGGTCCTGAATACCCTCGATCAATGCTACCGCGTGCTTCGGCGGAATCTCGCGCACCTGCAGGTTCGCCCGCGTGGTGACGTGGCAGAACGGCCCGCACAGTTTTTCGATCAGATCGGCGAGGCCCGCGAACTGCCAATGCTTCAGGATGCCGTTCGGGATCCGTAAGCGGCACATGTAGGAATCCTGCGCCGGCGCCACATAAAACAGGCCGTAATAGCGCCAGCGAAAATTGTCCGCAGGGTTCGGCGGCGCATTGTCGAGTGCCTGCTGCTTCAGCCGCGGATAGGCATCGAATGGATGCTCCTCGCGCTTGAACTTTTCCTGGTCGGCGAGTTTCTTGCCGGAGGCTGTGAGCTTGTCCTGCGCCTTGATGTGCGCGGCGTCCGGCCCGCTCGGCTCAGTGCCCGCCTTACCGGCGCCACCGCCAAGGCCGCGCCCTACCCGGCTGATCTGCAGGCCGGTGGTAAAGCCTTCGAGGTAGCGCTTCTGCTCGTCGGTAAAATCGACTTTAAGCGTTTCGATCATCATGGTGCGCGACGAAGCTCCTGCGGCCACGAGGGGTGGCATCAACGAAATCGGGGTGACCGCGTCTGAACCGGCCTGGCCTTAGAGCCGGGTTGGTTCGGGTAAGCGGTCCGAACAGCTTCGTTGCTGCGGAAATCCATCTTGGATCTAGGCCAGCAGGCATCTACGACGACCGGCCGCACTGCAACATACAAGTTGCGTGCCACGCCCAATCGCTAAGAATATTGTTTTATTTCAGATGGTTATGAAGTCAGCCCCGAAATTATGAAGCTGGCTTCACTGCTGCTGGCGCAGCAAATTGCCTAGAAATCGAGGCAATGGAGACAGGCGCCCAATATTTCTCCATCCGGGAGCTGTCAGGGCTTCCAGCGGCCGATCTGAAATGCCGCCAGATGGCCGGCGATGTCGCCGGGGTCAAACGCAGGCCCGGCAAAGGCGCCGATGGCGTCGGAAGCGCCGGGAGGCTTGCCCTGATGCCCCATGGCGGCATCGTAGAGGTCCGGCCTGAAGACGCCCATGGCGGTCTTGAGCGCGTCCGGCCGCATCGCCGTCTGCCCCCAGCGCACCATCTGCGCGTATAGCCAGGCGGCCTGCGCGGGATCGGGCCGGGCCGCGCCCTCGCGCCCGACCAGGAGATAACGGCCGCTTTCGCGCCGCTGGCCGTCGGGCGAAATCTTCAGCCGGCCGTCGAGGGTGCGCTGGATCACCTCGGCGCCGACGCCGATCCGGTCGGGCCGCGACAGGACATCCGCGGTCTCGGCGCGGTTTCCGGGATCCTCGATATATTCGGCGGCATGGGACGCCGCCCGGACCAGGGCAGCCAGCACGTCCGCATTCTTTTCCGACCAGCTTTGCCTGACCGCCAAAACCTTCTCTGCCGCGCGCACCAGGATGTCGGAGACGAAATGCAGGATGTGGCCGACGCCGAGATCGACCGCGACCGAATTCCAGGGCGCACCGACGCAGAACGCATCGACATGGCCATTGGCAAGGCTGTCCACCATGTAGGGCGGCGGCAGCACCACCAGGCGAACGTCCTCGTCGGGATCGACCCCGCCAGCCGCCATCCAGAACCGAAGCTGGTAATTGTGGGTGGAGAACGGGAACGTCATGCCAAAGGTCAGCGGTTCCGCGCCGCTCTTGCGCCTGATGGCCACGACGCGCGCGAGCGCCAGTGCGGTCGCCATGGGATCGAAGGCATCGCCCTCGATCTCGCCCATGATGGCCGCATGCAGCGCCGGCGATACCGTAATCGCGTTGCCGTTGAGGCCCAGATTGAATGGCGCCACGATTGGCACCTTGACGTGTCCGAGCCCGAGGCTCGACGCAATCGCCACCGGCGCCAGCAAATGCGCCGCGTCGAACATGCCGATATTGAGCTTGTCGCGGACATTGGACCACGACACTTCCCGCACCAGCGTGACATTGAGCCCTTCGGCGGCCGCAAAACCCTTGTCGACGGCGATGATCAGCGCGGCGGCGTCGACCAGCGGGATGAAACCGATATGCAGTGGTGTCGTCATTTCAACAGCTCCGAGGCGGTGAGGATCGACTGCGCGATCTCACCGATCTTCTTTTTCTCGCGCATCGCCGTGGAGCGCATCAGTACGTAGGCCTCGTCTTCGGTGAGGCCCTTCACCTTCATCAGGATGCCCTTGGCACGGTCGATGACCTTGCGTTCCTCGAGCGCGGATTTGGTGCGGTCGAGTTCGTCCTGCAGCTTCGAGAAGGCATTGAAGCGGGAGATGCAGAGGTCGAGGATCGGCTTGATCCGCTCCTTCTTCAGGCCATCGACGATATAGGCGGAGACGCCGGCATCGACGGAGGCCTGGATCGAGGCCGCATCGCTCTGGTCCACGAACATGGCGATCGGCCGCCGCACCGCGCGGCTGACCTGGAACATCTGCTCGAGAACGTCACGGCTGGGGTTTTCCAGATCGATCAGGATGACGTCAGGATCGAGCGCGTAAATCCGCGCCAAAAGGCTCTGCATTTCGCTGATATGCACGACGCCGGTAAAGCCGGCTTCCCGCAACCCCTCTTCCAGGATTGCGGCCCGGATCGGGCTCTCGTCGACAATGACGATTTTCGGCGATGACTCAGCGCTCATCGATCAACTCTCGACCCGGACGGGCATCCATAGCACGTCAGAAGCCCGCGCAAAGCCTTGTAATTGTGGGCAATTGGGACTAGTTCGTGCTGATCAATCAGGCAAATTAGATATGCAACAGGCCGCTGCGCCCAAAGTCAGCTTTGTTTCGCTTGGGTGCCCCAAGGCACTGGTGGATTCCGAGCGCATCATCACCCGGCTGCGCGCCGAGGGCTATGAGCTGGCGCGCAAGCACGACGGCGCCGATATCGTCATCGTCAACACCTGCGGCTTCCTCGACAGCGCCAAGCAGGAATCGCTCGGCGCCATCGGCGAGGCCATGGCCGAGAACGGCAAGGTCATCGTCACCGGCTGCATGGGCGCCGAACCCGAGCAGATCGAGGCGGCCTATCCCGGCGTGCTGTCGATCACGGGCCCGCAGCAATATGAGAGCGTGCTGGAGGCCGTGCACCGCGCGCTGCCGCCGGTTCACAACCCGCATCTGGATCTGGTGCCGCCGCAGGGCATCAAGCTGACGCCGCGGCACTACGCGTACTTGAAGATTTCCGAAGGCTGCAACAACCGCTGCAGCTTCTGCATCATCCCAAAGCTGCGTGGCGACCTGGTGTCGCGCCCGGCCAATGACGTGCTGCGCGAGGCAGAAAAACTCGTTGCCGCCGGCGTCAAGGAATTGCTGGTCATTTCGCAGGATACCTCAGCCTATGGCGTCGACATCAAATATGCCGACAGCCCGTGGAAGGACCGCCAGGTCCGCGCGAGGTTCTTCGACCTCGCGAAAGAACTCGGCGAGCTCGGCGCCTGGGTCCGGCTGCAATATGTCTACCCCTATCCGCATGTCGACGAAGTCATCGGGCTGATGACCGAGGGCAAGATTCTGCCCTATCTCGATATCCCCTTTCAGCACGCCAGCCCGGATGTCCTGAAGGCGATGAAGCGCCCCGCCGCGCAGGAAAAGACGCTGGCGCGGATCCAGAAGTGGCGCGCGGAATGTCCCGAACTGACGCTGCGTTCGACCTTCATCGTCGGCTTCCCCGGCGAGACCGATTCCGATTTTGCCTATTTGCTCGACTGGCTCGAAGAGGCCGAGATCGATCGTCTCGGTTGTTTCAAATACGAGCCGGTCGCAGGTGCTTCGTCGAACGCGATCGGCAGTCGCCGTGCCCGACGACATCAAGCAGGAACGCTGGAATGCGCTGATGGCGCGGCAGCAGAAAATCTCCGCGCGGCGTCTGAAGCGCAAGGTCGGCACCAGACAGCAGGTCATCGTCGACGAAGTCGGGCCGACGGTCTCGAAGGGCCGCTCAAAGGCTGACGCCCCGCAGATCGACGGCGCGGTCTATCTGTCCAGCCGCCGCCCGCTGAAGGTCGGCGAGATCGTCACCGCCAAGATCGAGCGCGCCGATCAGTACGATCTGCACGGCAGCGTCGCCGGATTCTGAACCAAACGACGGCGCTTGACACCGCCGTGCCATCTGGCTGTATGGCCCTGCGCCATGAAACTGAACCGGACCAACCGCCGCGCCTGCCTGCGTCGTCGCTCCAGCGACGATGGGTTGCGCCGTGTCCGACGACAACGCTGATCAGCTAGTTTCAGCAACGTTTTCGAGAAGGCCGCACCCTCAAAAGTGCGGCCTTCTTGCGTTTCGGCCTGCCCTTTCAACCCCAGCACATCAAGAGGAGATCGACATGACTGACACTACCCATCCGTTCGACGCGCTGATGGAGATAACCGCTCGCCCGCCGGTGGTGTTCGTCCGCGGTGCGGGCTCCTATCTCTGGGACGATTCCCGCAAGCGTTATCTCGACTTCGTGCAAGGCTGGGCCGTCAACGCGCTCGGCCATTCGCCGCCGGTGGTCGCCGAAGCGCTCGCGGCACAGGCCAAGCTGCTGCTGACGCCGAGCCCCGCGTTCTACAACGGTCCCAGCCTGAAGCTTGCGAAAGCGCTGGTCGAGAACAGCTGCTTCGATCAGGTATTCTTCGCCAATTCAGGCGCAGAGGCCAATGAAGGCGCCATCAAGCTCGCGCGGAAGTACGGCGCAAAACACAAGAACGGCGCGTTCGAAATCATCACCTTCGAAGGCGGTTTCCATGGCCGCACGCTCGCCACCATGTCGGCGTCGGGCAAGAAGGCCTTTGAACCGCTGTTCGAGCCGAAAGTATCCGGCTTCAAGAAGGCCAAGCTGAACGATCTGGAATCGGTGAAGGCGCTGATCTCGGACAACACGGTCGCCGTGATGCTGGAGCCGATCCAGGGTGAAGCCGGCGTGTGGCCTGCAACCGATCAATTCCTGAAGGAGTTGCGCGCGCTGACGAAAGAGCACGGCCTGCTCTTGATCGTCGACGAGATCCAGACCGGCATGGGGCGGACCGGAAGGCTGTTTCATTACGAACATGCCGGCATCGAGCCCGACATCATGACGCTCGGCAAGGGCATCGGCGGCGGCGTACCGCTGGCGGCCCTGCTCGCGACCAGGGATGCTTCGTGCTTCGAGCACGGCGACCAGGGCGGCACCTTCAACGGCAATCCCTTGATGTGCGCCGCAGGACTTGCCGTGCTCGAGGAGGTTTCAAAGCCGGAATTCCTGAAAACGGTGGCGGACGCCGGCCTGTTCCTGGAAAGCGAGTTGCAGAAATTGTCGGCGCGGCATGGTCTCGGCGAGGTGCGCGGCCGGGGTCTGTTGCTGGCGCTCGACCTCAAACTGCCGCTCGGCCCTTCGATCGTGGCCGAGGCGCTGGCCGACGGCGTGCTCATCAACTCGCCGCAGCCCGACGCGCTGCGTTTTATGCCGGCGCTCAACGTCACGCGTGAGGAGATATCGCTGATGATCGATTGCCTCGACGCGATTTTGGTCAAGGCAGGTGCGGCACGAAGGGTGGCGTGACCTCAGCCTGTCAATTTCGTCAGGGGCGAGCTGTCGCAGCCATCCACGTCTATCTTCCGTACCGCGAGACGCGGATGCTGGCGCTAAGGCCGGGCATCGCGAAGCTGACGTACGACGCGAGCAGACTACGGCCGCAAGATCGCCGCCCCCGTCGTCGCCCTGCTCTCTAGCTCCGTATGCGCCTTCGCCGCGTCCTTCAGCGCATAGGCGTGGTTGATCGGCACATGGAGCTTGCCGTTGATGACGGCGGCGAACAGCGTGTCGGCGCCTTCGAGCAGTTCCTTGCGGGTGGAGACGTAGTCGTTGAGTTTCGGCCGCGTCGCGAACAGCGAGCCGTGGTTGTTGAGCTCGGCGAGCGCGAACGGCGGCACCGGGCCGGAGGCGTTGCCGAAACTCACGAACAGGCCGCGGGGCCGCAGGCACGACAGCGAGCCCGGGAACGTGGTCTTGCCGACGCCGTCATAGACCACGTCGCAGAGCTCGTTGCGGCTGATCTGTTTGACCCGTGCGACAAAATCTTCCTCGTTGTAGAGGATGACATGGTCGCAGCCATTGGAGAGCGCGAGGTCGGCTTTCGCCTTGGAGCCGACCGTGCCGATCACGTGCGCGCCGAGCGCCTTGGCCCACTGGCAGGCCAGCAGCCCGATGCCGCCGGCGGCGGCATGGATCAGCACGCGATGGCCGGGTTCGACCTTGAAGGTCTTGTGCAGCAGGTACCAGACCGTCAGCCCCTTGAGCATCAGCACGGCGCCCTGCTCGTAGGTAATGTGGTCGGGCAGCTTGACCAGCTTGTCGGCCGGGATCACCCGCTCGCTGGCGTAGCCGCCAAGCGTGAAATAATAGGCGACGCGGTCGCCGGGGTGAAAATTGGTGACGCCCGGGCCGACGGCCACGACCTCGCCGGCCGCCTCATTGCCGGCAATGAACGGCAGTCCCGGCGCCTTGTAGAGCCCGGTGCGGAAATAGACGTCGATGAAATTCACGCCGACGGCATGCTGACGGATGCGGACCTCGCCCGGTCCGGGTGCCGGCACGTCCACGTCCTCATACACCAGGGCTTCCGGACCCCCCACCTTGTGCACGCGCACGGCCTTGGTCATGACAGTCTCTCCCTTGGTATCGGCGCAGGCGCCCAACTTGGATGCGAACCGAAAGCCATCGCCGCGGAGTTGTCAACTCGCGCGGTCAAAACAGGCTATCTGGCGGCCTTCCTGCGGTTGCGCCCGGCGAGCACATTGAACAACTCGACCGCCGCCGCAAACACGATGGCAAAGTAGATATAGCCGCGCGGGATGTGGAATTTGAATCCGTCCGCCACCAGCGCCACCCCGATCAGCACCAGGAACGCCAGCGCCAGCATCTTGGTGGTCGGATGATCGGCCACGAACTTCGCCACCGGTCCCGATGAGACATACATGATCACGCAGGCGATCACGACGGCTGCGACCATGATTTCGATATCCTGCGCCATGCCGATCGCGGTGATGATGGAGTCCAGCGAGAACACGATATCGATGACGATGATCTGCATGATCGCCCAGAAGAACACGCTGGCTTTGGATTCGGTATCGGGCTCGCCATGGCTCGCCTCGACTTCGGCATGAATTTCATGCGTTGCCTTCGCGATCAGGAAGGCGCCGCCGGCGATCAGGATGATATCGCGCCAGGACAGTTCGGTGCCTCGCACCGCAATGACCGGTTCGGTGAGACCGATCAGCCACACCAGCACGCTGAGCAGGATGATGCGGAACACCAGCGCCAGCAGCAGGCCGATCTGGCGCGCACGCTTCGCCTGCTGCTGCCGGGATGCGCGAGACGATCACCGAAATGAAGATGACGTTGTCGATGCCAAGGACGATCTCCAGCGCCGTCAAGGTCAACAGCGCGATCCATGCTTCCGGGCTTGCCAGTAATTCCATCATGCTCTGAACGATCTTATTTGGCGGATCACCGCATCACTCCCGATGACATAAGCCGCAATCGCGCAAAGCCCGGCGACGATGGGAGCGCCCACGTTGAAATCGCAGACGAGCGTATAGATCGCAAGCACGGCGCCAACGGCCATGAGCCACAGGGTCAGCCAGCGCAGACGCACCACCCGGATCGGATGCAGCACATGAAACGGCGCGAATGTCAGCGAGATCAAGACAGCTATTCCGAGCGTCGACAGGACCGGCGGCAGGTGCAGCAAGAACAAATAAAACGCCGCCGCGTTCCACAGCGCCGGGAAGCCGCGGAAGTGATTGTCTGACGCCTTCATGCGCCGGTCCGCGAAATAAAGCGCACCCGACACCATGATGCCGATGCCGAGAATGGGCGCCGCCACCGGCAGCAGCATCCCGCTGGCGGTGATGGCATAGGCCGGAACGAACACATAAGTCACGAAATCGACGACGAGATCGAGCACCTCGCCCGACCAGTTCGGCTGCAGCCGCACGACATCCAGCCGGCGCGCTATCGGGCCGTCGATCGCATCGATGACCAGGGCGACGCCGAGCCAGCCGAACATATTGGCCCAATGCTCGCGCACGGCCTCCAGCATCGCCAGCAGCGCGATGCCGGCGCCCATCGCCGTGAAGATATGCACGGCGAACGCTGCGGTCCGCATTCGGCTGGTCGCTGGTGCGGAATCTGGCTCGGTAATCTGGTCCATTGCTTCGGCAGTGCTATCAGGAATCGCTGCGATTTGCATATCGCCGCTTGCGGCGTTCCGCCGCGCGATGGGGTGGAAACATTTCGGCCGGTTGATGGCTTGAAAATGTCGCTCCGACCGTCAATTGTCCTGTCATGGACAATGCATCGCAAATTTATGACGCCGCTGTGATCGGTGGCGGGCCGGCGGGGTTGACCGCGGCCATCGCGCTGGCCGCAACCGGCGCAAAAACCGCCCTGCTCGCCCGCCGTGTCCCCTATGCCGACAACCGCACCACGGCACTGTTGGGGGCTTCCACCGATTTGCTCGAACGCCTGGACGTCTGGTCCCGCTGCAGTGACAAGGCCGCCGCATTGCGGACCATGCGCCTGGTCGACGACACCGGCCGGCTGATCCGCGCGCCCGAGGTGCGCTTCACCTCGGACGAGATCGGTCTCGAACAGTTCGGCTACAACATCGACAACAGATCGTTAATGGTTGCCCTCGAAGCGCGCGCCGCCGAGCTTTCGAATCTCGTTCGGTTCGACGATGAGGCCGCAACGATCGACCCGCAGGATGCGACCGTCATCGTCCATACCGGCAAGGGCGAGCAGCTTGCCGCGCGGCTGGTGATCGGCGCCGACGGGCGGCAGTCGCCGTCCCGCACGGCGGCCGGAATCGGGATCAGCCGCCGCGACCTGCATCAATCGGCGCTGACGTTCAACATCACCCATTCGCGGCCCCACAACGGCATCTCCACCGAGTTTCACACCGCGCAAGGTCCGTGCGTGTTCGTGCCCCTGCCCGGCAACCGCTGCAGCGTGGTGTGGGTCTCGCAAACCCGGGAAGCCGAGCGGCTGATGTCGCTCGGCGACGACGAATTGTCGGAAGCCGCGGAGAGGCAGTCGCACTCCATTCTCGGCCGCGTCCAGGTTGAAGCCGGGCGCAACGTTTTTCCGCTGACGATCGAGCGTCCCGACCAGTTCGCCAGCCATCGTGTCGCGCTGGTCGGCGAATCCGCCCACGTCGTGCCGCCGATCGGCGCGCAGGGACTCAACATGGGATTGCGCGATGCGGCCGATATCGCCGACATCGCAGGCAGCGCGATCTCGCTCGGGGAGGATCCGGGTTCGCCGGCGGTGCTGGCGCGCTATCAGTCCGCCCGCCGCGCCGACGTCGCGAGCCGGCTGATTGCCATCGATGTCGCCAACCGCTCCCTGCTCAGCGATTTCGTAGGGATGCAATCGCTGCGCGCTGTAGGCATGCACCTGCTTGGTTCGTTCGGCCCGCTGCGGCGGCTCGCGATGCGCGAGGGGCTGGCGCCGACCTGGAAGCGCGTGAGCTGACCATACTGCCGTAGCCCGGGCAAGCGAAGCGACCCCGGGACCGGTCCCCGGGGTCGCTTCGCTCGCCCGGGCTACGCGACCTGATTTTCTACTTTGCATGGGGTTGTTTTCGATTTTTGTGTTTAGTCCTGCGCCCCCTTACGGAAACACCAGCCGACCGCTCTGGATGAACCACATCACGCTGGTCAGCGTGACCACGGACGCAAAGGTCCCGATCAGCACGGCGACGGACGCCGGCTCGATCCAGGTATTGTTCTGCCGGGCGATCACGAAAACATTCAGCGCCGGCGGCAGCGCGGCCATCAGGACGGCGGTCGCCGCCCAGGGCTGTGCGAACGGCCCGAACAGCAGCATCAAGCCGAACACGATCAAGGGATGGATCAGCAGCTTGATCGCGATCACGCCGGGCACTTCCCAGGGCACGCGATCGAACGGGCGCAGCGCCACGGTGACGCCGAGCACGAACAGCGCGGTCGGCGCGGCGGCGTTTTGAAGAAACAGCAGCGTCCGGTCGAGCGCCGTCGGCAACGGAATATGGAAGGCTGCAACGAGAGCTCCCAGAACGGCCGACATGATCAGCGGGTTCAGCGCGATCTGCCGCGCGGCGAGGCCGATCGCATGCAGGAACGACTTGTGCTCGCGATCGGTCAGCGCCATTAGCAGCGGCACGATCGTGAACAGAAAAATGCTGTCGCAGCAGAAGATCAGCGCGGTCGGCGCCGCCGCCTTGGCGCCAAGCACCGCCAGCGCCAGCCCGGGGCCCATATAGCCGATATTGCCGTAAGCGCCGGCAAGGCCCGCCATAGTCGCCTTGCGCAGCGACAAATCGCCGATGATCCGGCCCAGCACCATGGCAAGAACGAAGGCGCTCACGGTCGCCAGCGTGGTTGCGATCAGGAATGGCGGGTTGTTCAGTTCGGAAAATGGTGTGTCCGACATGATGCGGAACAGCAACGCCGGCAGAGAAACGTACAACAGGAAAAAGTTCATCCAGGCGAGGCCGGATTCCGGCAAGCCCCTGGTCTTGCCGCAGGCAAAGCCGATGAAAATCAATCCAAAATAGGGAAGCGCGAGGTTGAGAATATCGGCCATCTCGAAAACGTCTTTTCGTCAGTGATTCCGGGGGCATGGCGCCGGACGTGGCCACCATGCGTAAAGGTTAATTCGTCCTAATGCCCCTAGCATCGGCCACAATCATGGTCTATTCGACGGGTTATGATCAAAGCGCGCACCGCCAAATTTCAGATCGGGCAGATTGTCCGCCACCGGGTGTTTTCATTCCGGGGCGTGATTTTCGATATCGATCCGGAATTCAACAATACCGAGGAGTGGTGGTTGTCGATCCCCGAGGAGGTTCGGCCTCACAAGGATCAGCCGTTCTATCACCTGCTCGCGGAAAATTCGGAATCCGAATACGTCGCCTATGTCTCCGAGCAGAACCTGCTGCCGGACGATTCCGGCGAGCCGATCCGCCATTCGCAGGTCGCCGAGATCTTCGTGAAGGACAAGGCGGGCGGCTATCGTCCGCGCAATCCGTCGCTGAACTAGCCCAGCTTCATCCGCAACAAACGATCTGCACCCGCAACAAAAAAGGCGCCCCGCACGGGCGCCTTTTGCGTTTGCCGGAGGATGCGGCGGCTACTTCGCTGCCGGATTGGCGGCGCCCGCTCCTTCGAGCTTCTTGCGCTGCTCTTCAGCCTTCTTCTGCAGCTCTTCCTGCAGCTTCTTCTGGTTTTCCTCGAACTGCTTCGGATCGGTCGGCGGACCGTCATACGCCTTGGCGAATTCACCCGCGAGCGGCAGCGGCAGCGTCAGCGGCGCGCCGTTGGAATTGATCGCCTGAACAACGAGGTTCTGGCCCTTCTTCAGGCTGGCGATCAGCTCGGGCGTTGCTTCGTAGTCGGACATGCAACCGTTCTGGAAGCAGATGACGTAGGGGCCCTGCAGCGGCGCGTTGTTGTCGACGATGATCCGGGTTCCGTGCACGAGCTGCATGCCGAGCGGCAGGGTCACGCGCAGCAGCTTCTTCGGCTCGCCTTCCGGCTCGATGATGACGGCGGCGATGACGGGCTGGCCGGACTCGATGCGGCCGTCCTTGCCGGTGAAGCAGACCTGCTTGGCGCCGGCTTCCTGGCCCTTGAGGCAGAACTTGGTCCAGGGCGCGTAGATCAGCTGGACCTGCTGTTCCGGCGGCTGGGCGGCAGGAGCGCCAGCCGGAGGGGCTTGCGCAGCCGGGGGAGCGGCGGGAGCCGGAGCCTTGGGAGCAGCCTTCGGAGCCGCTTTCGGAGCGGCCGGCGCGGGAGCCTGGGCTTGCGCGCCCGAAGCGATCAAATTTGCCGACAGTGCCGAGGCCGCCAACAGGGCCAAGAGCTGCCCACGCGGCCGGATCGACCCGGCCAAGATACGGAAATTCATTGCGGAAAACCCTTTCTGAACCGCAGCGCCCGAACCGCTACAGGCACCGACACCTAGCCGCGCTGAGGCGGCTGTCTCGTTGGCAATTGAGGCGGATACGTGACAGGTGTTCCCGCCGTCATCAATTGCCCGCCTTCAATACAGCGGCAGGCGGAAAGATCAATGCCGACAGGCATATTTGGCATTCCCCGAAGGTCCATGCAGAAGCCTATGGTAAAGCTTTCGGGTGCGCATTTCCGAATCAAATCCCTGCCCGCCTATGACCGTCTGCGGGCGTATCCGTCTGCGTGTGTTGGCGTGTGTCGCCCTCGCGCTGGGTGTAGCGCCGTTGGCGCCATTCGGCGAAGCAAAGGCGGCCGAAAGCCACGCGCTGGCGATGCACGGCGCACCGGCCCTTTCCCCCGGCTTCACGCATATGCCCTACGCCAATCCCGAGGCGCCGAAGGGCGGCCGGCTGGTCTGGGGCATCCTCGGAACCTTCGACAGCCTCAATCCCCTGATCGTCCGCGGCATCGCCGTCCAGCAGATCCGGGGGTTCGTGGTCGAGAGCCTGATGGCGCGCGGCAATGACGAGGCTTTCACGCTCTATGGCTTGCTGGCCAAAAGCGTCGAGACCGACGACACCCGCAGCTATGTCACCTTCCACCTCGACCCCAGAGCGCGCTTCGCCGACGGCAAGCCGGTCACGGCGGAGGACGTGCTGTTTTCGTGGGAGCTGCTGCGCGACCGGGGCCGCCCCAATCACCGGCAGTATTATTCCAAGGTCGCAAAGGCCGAGGCGCCCGATCCGCTTACCGTGCGATTCGATTTCGGCGGCGCCAATGACCGCGAGCTGCCGCTGATCCTCGGCCTGATGCCGGTCTTGCCGCGGCATGCGGTCGACCCCGCGATGTTCGAGGAAACCACAATGACCGGACCGGTCGGTTCCGGCCCCTATCGCGTCACCGCCGTCAGGCCGGGGGCCAGCGTCACGCTGACCCGCAATCCCGATTACTGGGGCCGCGACCTGCCGGCCAATCGCGGGTTGTGGAACTTCGACGAGATCAGGCTCGACTTCTATCGCGAGTCCAACGGCCAGTTCGAAGCGTTCAAGCGCGGCCTCTATGACTTTCGCGTCGAGTCCGAACCGCTGCGCTGGCACGACGGTTACGATTTTCCGGCGGCCCGCAGCGGCGAGGTGATCCGCGATACCATCAAGACCGGGATGCCGCAGCCGTCGGAGTTCCTGGTGTTCAACACGCGGCGTCCGGTGTTTTCGGACATCCGCGTCCGGCAGGCGCTGACGTTGCTGTTCGATTTCGAGTGGATCAACCGCAACTACTTTTTCGGACTCTATGCGCGCGCTGCAGGCTTCTTCGCAGGATCCGAATTGTCCGCCTACGGCCGTCCGGCCGACGAGCGCGAGCGCGAGCTGTTGAAGCCGTTCACTGAGCAGCATCCGGCCGGATATTCTCGACGGCAGCTACCGCCTTCCCGTCACCGACGGATCGGGGCGCGATCGCAACACGCTGCGTAGCGCACTCAAATTGCTGTCGGAAGCCGGTTACGAGCTCGACGGAACCGTGTTGCGGCAGCGCGCGACCAAAACCCCCTTCACCTTCGAAATCCTGGTGACGACGCGCGATCAGGAGCGGATCGCGCTGGCTTATCAGCGCGACCTCAAGCGCGCCGGCATCGAGGCCAGCGTTCGCGCGGTCGATCCCGTGCAGTTCGACCAGCGCCGGCTCGGCTACGAGTTCGACATGCTGCAGAACCGCTGGGATCAATCGCTGTCCCCCGGCAACGAGCAGTCCTTCTACTTCGGCAGCCAGGCCGCCGACATTCCCGGGACGCGGAACTACATGGGGGCGAAGGAGCCCGCCATCGACGCCCTGATTGCGGTGCTGCTCGAGGCGCGCGAGCGGGCGGCCTTCGTCTCCGCGGTGCGGGCGCTCGACCGCGCCCTGATGTCGGGCTTCTACGCTATCCCCGTCTTTAACATGCAGGAGCAATGGATTGCGCGGTGGAATCGGATAGAACATCCTACAGCCACCGCGCTGACGGGCTACCTGCCTGAAACCTGGTGGCAGAAGCCGGAAACGAAGTGAACCCGCGAAGCGATCCAACCCCTGACAGAGCCGAAGTAACCCCGTGACCCAACCCACCGCTTCGCCAACGCTCGATACGTTGTTCAAACGCAACCTGGCGCGACAGCCGGATGCGCTGGCGCTGGTCGATCCCCCGAACAAGCAGCGCATCACCGGCCAGCCGCCGAAGCGTCTTACCTTCGCGCAGGCCGACCGCATGATCTCGTCGCTATCAGCCCATTTCATCGAATCCGGCCTGCCGTCCAATTCGGTGATCGCGGTTCAGCTGCCCAATACCATCGAATTCGCGCTCACCGTGCTCGCCGCCTTCCGCGCCGGCCTCGTCGTCGCGGTGCTGCCGCTGCTGTGGCGGCAGTCGGAATTGACCATGGCGCTCAATCGCACCGCGGCGCGGGGAATCGTGACATCAGGCAAGATCGACGGCGTGATCTATGCCGACATCGCCATGAACGCCGCCGCCGAAGCGTTCTCGATCCGCCATGTCTGCGGCTTCGGCAGCGACCTGCCCGAAGGCATGGCCTCGCTCGACAACGCGATTTTCCGGGAATCCCTGACCACGCGCGCCGTGATCCAGGACGGCCGCAAGGCGGCGCTGATTTCCTTCGACGTCACCTCGGACGGCTTCCGGCCGGTCCCGCGTGCCCATCTCGGTCTGATTGCCGGCGGCCTTGCGATGTCGCTCGAAAGCGACGTGCCGCAGGGCGCAACCGTCCTGTCGGCCTTCTCGCCGATGTCGTTTGCCGGCCTCGCCTCGTCGCTGGCGGTCTGGCTCCTGTCGGGCGGCACGCTGGTGCTGCACCATCCGTTCGACGATGAGGCGCTGGAACAACAGATCAACGAACAGGCCTGCGATACGCTGATTGCACCGACTCAACTGGCGCTGCGGCTGGACGAGATGGACCTTGCCGCCCGGATGCCAAGCCTGCGCAATGTCGTCGGGCTGTGGCGCACGCCGGAACAGGTTGGCTCCAGCGCATACTGGGCCGCGAAACAGGCGACGCTGACGGATGTCTATCTGTTCGGCGAGGCCGGGTTGTTCGGCGCGCGCCGGATCGCGGAGGACGGTTCGCCGGCCCGGATCAAGCCTGGCGTCCACGGCGCGCCGCGCGATTTGCCGGGATCGTCGATCGCGGGGGAGATCCTGCTGACGCCGCGTGGCACGCTGGGACTGCGCGGACCGATGGTGCCGGTCGCGGCCTATGCACCGCCTCCGCCGCCGAGCGACTCCCTGATCGCCTCGCCGCCGCGCGACTACGTCGATACGGATTACGCGGCGCGGCTCGACCGCGTGACCGGCGCGATCAACATCACGGCGCCGCCGTCCGGTGTCATGGCCGTCGGCGGTTACCGGTTCCTGGCGCAGGACCTGCAGGAATGGGCACGGCGGCTCGGCCAGGGCGCGCTGCTGACCGCATTGCCAGACCGCCTCAGCGGCCACCGGCTCGCCGGCCGCGCGCTCGACAATGCGCGCGCCCGGGACGCGTTGACAGAGCTCGGCCTTAACCCGTTGATGGTGGAAGCATTTCGCGATAAGAGCAACGCGGCCTGAGAGCCTTCTCCAGGCCGGCGTTGACGCCGCATTAAGCGGCTCAAACTAAACTCGCTGGTCCAGATGCGCGCCAGACCCGAGTCATAAATGTCCCAGCAAGGTCCGATCCTCGTCGTGTCGACCGCGAGGCGGCCGTCCTTTGCCACCACGCTCGACATCGGCAGGCTGTTTCCGGTGGTCGAGACCGAGTGGGCGGACGCGGTGCGCGCCGTCGAGCAGGTGCAACCAGCCGCCGTGCTCGCTGCAACCTCCGACACCGATGCAGCCGGGCTGGCGCAGTTGGCAGCGCGGGTTGCGGCACGCCAGCCTTATCTGCCGCTGATCTCGATCGATCCGCGGGTCGCGCATCCAGACAACGTGATTCCCTTCTTTCAGAACCAGATCCCGCAGCCCCAGGGTTCGCCAACCCAACCCTTGCCAACCCAACCCTTGCAAACTCAAGGCGGCTCCGACCGTCTGACGGCCCGGCTGCGTGCCGCGCTGCGCGTACGGTCGTTGCACGCGACCGTCATGCGCCGGCTGGTGCCGGCAACGCCGATGGGGCTGTCGCATATCGATCCGGCGCGCGACGCCACCGTGCTGCTGATCGGCCGCGGCGGCGCCTATCCGACATTGTCGGTCGCGCTTGGCGAGCGCACCGGCGTGGTCGGCGCGCTTTCGATCGAGGCCGCTGCGAAGCATCTCAGCGTCCGAGACATCGACGGCATCGTGCTCGGCGAAGGCTTCAGCCCGCGCGTGATCGACGCCTTCCTCACCGTGCTGACGGAGGACGCCCGTTTCCGCAACCTGCCCATCGTCTTGACGGGAGGCGATCTGGTGCCGGCCTACGATTTGCCGAACCTCGAGGTCGTCTCCGGCGTCGCCGCCCAGGTTGTTGCGACGGCGCTGCCGCTGATCCGCCAGCATGCCTTCGAAGCGCATCTGAGCCGCACGCTGAAGGCCATCGACGCCGATGGACTGATCGATGCGCGGACCGGCCTGCTCACCCCGGAGGCTTTCGAACGCGACTTTGCCAGCGCCATCTACCAGACGCAGCAGCGCGGCGGCGGATTGTCGGTCGCCCGCTTTGCGTTCGATCCCGAACATCCCCGCGCGCAATTCGACGGCGCGCGGATCATCAGCCGCCTGATGCGGCAAATGGACTTCGGCGCCGCCCAGGAAGACGGCTCGGTTGTCGTGGTCTTCGCCGAAGCCGACCTGAAGACAGCGCACACCATCGCGCGGCGACTGTCGAGCGTGATGCGCCATACCAGCCACGGCCACCGCGACGCACGATCCGAGCCGGCTGTCACGGCCGCAACGCTGATGCCGAACGATTCCGCGAAGTCGCTGCGGTCGCGGCTCCAGGAGCACGCGCATCGCGCCGCGTCGTAAATGTTCCGTGCGATCTGACGGGAACAACCATTCTCATCCTGCATTGTAGGTCATCAAGTCTGCACTGGAGGACAATATGAAGAAAATTGCACTGATCACCGCTTCGCTGGCCCTGCTCGCAAGCCCGGCTTTCGCCGAGAGCAAGACCGTCGGCGCGGCACCGGCGGAAGCTAAATTCTCGACAGTGTCTAAAGACGAGATGTTCTCTTCGAAATTGAAGGGCCTCAACGTCTATAACCAGAAGGACGAGTCGGTCGGCGAAATCACCGACATCGCCATCAAGGGCAGCCAGGTCGACGCGCTGATCCTGTCGGTCGGCGGATTCCTCGGCATGGGCGAGCACTACGTCGCGGTGTCGCCGGCCTCCGTCAACGTCAAGCGCGACACCAAGAACGACAAATGGGTGGCGACGATGAACACCACCAAGGAAGCGCTGAAGGCTGCTCCGGAATTCAAGTATCCGAAGTAAGTAGCGGCAATCGCTAATCTCGTAGGGTGGGCAAAGGCGCGCAAGCGCCGTGCCCACCTTTTTCTTTTTGCGAGAAGTGGTGGGCACGCTTCGCTCTGCCCACCCTACGAATTTGTATCGCTACGCCGCCTTCTTGTTCTCCGCGAGATTGGCGAGTTGCCGCAAGATCTCGGTCGTGCCCATCAACCGCTCCTCCGGCGTCTTCCATGTCTGCAGGAACACCACCTTCATGTCCGGCCGCACCTTGGCGGCCTGGCCGTGCTGGCGGATGAAAAACACCAGCCGATCCGGCTGCGCGAACTTGTTGTCGCGGAACGAGATCACAGCGCCCTTCGGTCCGGCATCGACCTTCTCGACGTTGGCACGCCGGCAATAGGCCTTGATCGCCGCAACCTTGAAGAGATAGCGCACTTCGTCCGGCAGCACGCCGAAGCGGTCGCGCATTTCGGCGGCGAAATTGTCGATCTCCTCGTCGGTCTCGAGATCGGCGAGCCGCCGGTACAGCGATAGCCGCACCGCGAGGTCGTTGACGTAGTCCTCGGGGATCAGGACCGGCATGCCGATGGTGATCTGCGGCGACCAGCGGTCGGCGGCCGGCTCCGACACGCCGGCCTTGAGGTTGAGGATCGCCTCCTCCAGCATCGATTGATAGAGCTCGAAGCCGACTTCCTTGATGTGGCCGGACTGCTCCTCGCCCAAAAGATTGCCGGCGCCGCGGATGTCGAGGTCGTGCGAGGCCAACTGAAAGCCCGCGCCCAGCGTTTCCAGCGACTGCAGCACTTTCAGCCGCCGCTCGGCCTGGGCGGTGATCTTCTGCTGTGCCGGCAGCGTGAACAGCGCATACGCCCGCAGCTTCGAGCGCCCCACCCGGCCGCGCAGCTGATAGAGCTGCGCCAGCCCGAACATGTCGGCACGGTGCACGATCAGCGTGTTGGCGGTCGGGATATCGAGGCCGGACTCGATGATCGTGGTCGAGAGCAGTATGTCGTACTTGCCGTCGTAGAACGCCGACATGATGTCTTCGATCACGGTCGGCGGCATCTGGCCGTGGGCGACGGCGACCTTCATCTCCGGCACGTTCTTGTCGAGGAAATCCTTGACGCCGGCGAGGTCCTCGATCCGCGGCACCACATAAAACGCTTGTCCGCCGCGGTAACGTTCGCGCAGCAGCGCCTCGCGGATCATCAGAGGGTCATGCGGCGCCACGAAAGTGCGTACCGCGAGGCGGTCGACCGGCGGCGACGCTATGATCGAGAGATCGCGCACGCCGGTCAGCGCCAGTTGCAGCGTACGCGGGATCGGGGTGGCGCTCAGCGTCAGCACATGCACCTGGGCGCGCAATTGCTTCAGCCGCTCCTTGTGGCTGACGCCAAAGTGCTGTTCCTCGTCGACGATCAGCAGACCCAGATCCCTGAACTTGATCGACTTGCCGAGCAGCGCATGGGTGCCGACCACGATATCGACATTGCCATCGGTCAGCCCCTTCTTGACCTGCGCCAGCTCCTTGGCCGGGATCAGGCGCGAGGCCTGCGCGACATTGACCGGAAAACCGCGAAAGCGCTCGGCAAAATTCTTGCTGTGCTGACGGGCCAGGAGCGTGGTCGGCACCACGACGGCAACCTGCTTGCCGTCGAGCGCGACCGCAAATGCCGCACGCAGCGCCACCTCGGTCTTGCCGAAGCCGACATCGCCGCAGATCAACCGGTCCATCGGCCGGCCGCTTTCGAGGTCCTTCAGCGTGGCCGTGATCGCGCCTAGCTGGTCCTCCGTCTCCTCATAGGGGAAGCGCGCGCAGAACTCGTCATAGACATGCGGCTGCACCGGCATTTTCGGCGCTTCATGCAGATGCCGCTCGGCCGCGATCTTGATCAGTTCGCCGGCAATCTCGCGGATGCGGTTCTTGAGCTTTGCCTTGCGCGCCTGCCAGCCGCCACCGCCCAATCTATCCAGTTCGACATTGGCGTGGTCGGAACCGTAGCGCGACAGCAGTTCGATGTTTTCGACCGGCAGGAACAGCTTTGTTTCGGCGGCATAATGCAGTTCGAGACAGTCATGCGGCGCGCCGCCGACCTCGATGGTCTGCAATCCGACGAAGCGGCCGATGCCGTGCTCCACGTGCACCACGAGATCGCCGGTCGAAAGGCTCGTGACCTCCGAGATGAAGTTATCGAGCTTGCGGCTCGACTTGCGCGGCCGCACCAGGCGATCGCCAAGAATGTCCTGCTCGGTGATGACGGCGAATTCATCGGTCTCGAAACCGCTCTCCATGCCGACGACGGCCAGCATGGCCTGGTTGCGCGGCGTCGCCTGCACCGTGCGCCAGGCATTGACGCTGGTAAGGTTGGCGAGCTTGTGGTCGCGCAGCATGCTGTCCATGCGGTCCCGCGAACCATCGCTCCACAGCGTGATCACCACCTTCTTGCGCTGCGCCTGCAACGCCAGCACGTGCGCCACCACGGCTTCGAACACGTTGACCGAACCGTCGGAGCGCTCGGGCGTGAAATTGCGGCCCTGCCGCGCCCCGGCGTCGAACACATCGGCGCTGCCCTCGGGCACCGCAAATGGCGTCAGCCGCGCCAGCGCGGCCTCATTCAGGCGCTCGGTCCACTCGGCTTCCGTCAGATAGAGCCGGTCCGGCGGCAACGGCTTGTAGATCGCACCGCCGCCGGGATGTTCCAGCGCCTCGCGCCTCGCTTCATAATAGTCGGCGATCTGCTTGAAGCGCTCGCGGGCGGCATCCTCGCCCTGCGGCTCGATCGCGACCGGCGCGCCGTCGAGATAGTCGAACAACGTGTCCATCCGCTCCTGGAACAACGGCAGCCAATGCTCCATGCCGGGATGGCGGCGGCCCTCGCTGACGGCTTCATAGAGCAGATCGTCGCGCTGCGGCGCCCCGAAGGTCGCGACATAGCCCATGCGAAAGCGGCGGATGGTTTCGGTGACGAGCTGGAATTCCGAGACCGGAACCAGGTCGAGCGCGCGCATGTCGAGCAGCGTTCGCTGGGTTTCCGCGTCGAAGGTGCGGATTGATTCGAGGCTGTCGCCGAAGAAGTCGAACCGCACGGGCTGGTCGAGACCGGCCGGAAACAGATCGAGGATGCCGCCGCGCACGGCGTATTCGCCGGGCTCGCGCACGGTCGAGGAGCGGTTGTAGCCATTGTGCTCCAGCCAGGCCACGATCGAGTCCATCGGCACGACATGGCCGGGCGCCACCGACAGCGCCTGCGCGGCGACGACTTCGCGCGCCGGCACACGCTGCACGATGGCGTTGACGGTGGTGAGTACGATCAGCGGCTTGTCGCTGCCCGTAAGGCGCGACAGCCGGGCCAGCGTGGTCAGGCGTTGTGCCAGGATGCCGCCATGCGGCGACACCCGGTCATAGGGCTGGCAGTCCCAAGCCGGAAACTGCATCACCGGCAGATCGGGCGCAAAAAATTCCAGCGCCCGCGCGATCTGCTGCATGCGCGCACCGTCGCGGCAGACCACGGCCAGGCTCACGGCGGGCGGTTTCGGCCGTGCCGCCACCGCACGGGCAAGATCGGAGACGACCAGCCCCTCGGCGCCTTCGGCAACGTTGGCAAAGGTCAGCGCGCGGCCGGGAGCCAGCAGCGCGGCAGGCGATTTGACAGGCGCCTTCATGCGTCGTGATCCACGGCGCGAAACGCCTTGATGCGGTCGAACAGCGCGGTCGCATATTCCGGATCGAGCGGCGTGTCGCCGATCAGCGCGGCATAGAGATCGGGATCGGGTAGCTCGATCAGGCGCTCGAGTTCGGTCAGTTCGTCATCGCGCATGGTCACTATCTCGGCGTCCGCAAAGCGGCCGAGGATGAGATCCATCTCGCGGGTACCGCGATGCCAGCAGCGGAACAAAAGCCGCTTGCGGCGGTCGTCGAGGCCACCGCTTGATCGTGTCGTACCCGTCATTGTCCCATTCCATTTCGAACGCCAAAAGCCCGGACGTGCCGGGCGGGGTTGATATAGCGACAAGGATCGCCAATGTCAGCCCTTGTCTCTGTGTTACTTGGGTAAATGCGCGTCATGGCCGGGCATAGCCGTCTGAAGGACGGCGTCGCTTCCGCTCGCCTTTGCCCGGCCACCCACGTCTTGATCTCAACACGAGGACAAAAAAGACGTGGATGCCCGGGACAAGCCCGGGCATGACGACCGAAAACGGATTTAAGTCTCCTGATGCGCCCTACCCTGCTCAATCCACTGTTTGCGCCGGTCACGACCCTTCCGGGTGTGGGGCCGAAGCAGGACAAGCTGTTGCGCTATCTGCTGTCGCGCGACGAGACGCCTCGGCTGGTCGATCTGCTGCTGCATTTGCCAGCCAGCGTGATCGACCGCCGGGCGCAGCCGAAAATCCGCGAGGCGGTGCAGGGGACGATGGTGACGCTGGAGGTCACCGTGGATCGCCACCGCCCGCCGCCACCGCGCAATTCCCGCGCGCCCTACCTCGTCTATGCCTCGGACGATACCGGCGACGTGGTGCTGACGTTCTTCCGCGCCAAGCCCGGTTATGTCGAGAAGTTGCTGCCGGTCGGCGAGAAGCGCTACGTGTCGGGCACGCTGCAGATGTATGACGGCATTCCGCAGATCGTGCATCCCGACCGCGTCGTGGACGAGGCCGGATTTGCAAAGCTCAGCGGCATCGATCCGGTCTATCCCCTCACGGAAGGTCTGGCGCTGGGTTCGTTGCGCCGCGCGATTGCGCAGGCGCTGCAGAAACTGCCTGACCTGCCCGAGTGGATCAGCCCGGAGGTCATCCGCCGCTGCAGCTTTCCGCCGATCAGCGAGGCGCTGAACCGCGTGCACGTGCCGGTCGAACTTACCGACATTTTGCCTGATGGCCCGTTCTGGTCGCGGCTCGCCTTCGACGAACTGCTGGCCGGCCAACTGGCGCTGGCGCTGGTGCGCGCGCAGCTGCGGCGTCCGGCCGGCGACCGCAACGCCGGCGACGGCCACCTCCGCCACAAGATCATCGACGCCCTTCCTTACGCGCTCACATCCTCGCAGCGCGAGGCGGCCGCCGCCATCGCCGAGGATCTGCGGCAGCCGGTGCAGGATGCTGCGGCTGCTGCAGGGCGACGTCGGGTCCGGCAAGACGGTGGTGGCGCTGCTCGCCGCCGCCGCGGTCACGGAGGTCGGCAAGCAGGCAGCGCTGATGGCGCCGACGGAACTGCTCGCGCGGCAGCACATCAAGACCATCGCGCCGCTGGCCGAGTGCGCCGGCATGCGGGTGGCGATCCTGACCGGCCGCGAGAAGGGCAAGGAGCGACGCGAAATTCTGGCGCGGCTGGAAACCGGCGAAATCGATTTGCTGGTCGGCACCCACGCGCTGATCCAGGACGACGTGATCTTCAAGGCGCTGGCGCTGGCGGTGGTCGACGAACAGCACCGTTTTGGCGTGCGCGAACGCCTCGCGCTGACCAACAAGGGCGAAGCGGTCGACGTGCTGGTGCTGAGCGCGACACCGATCCCGCGCACGCTGGTGCTGACCTACTTTGGCGACATGGACGTCTCCGAGCTGCGCGAAAAGCCGGCCGGCCGCCAGCCGATCGAAACCCGCACCATATCGATGAGCCGCCTCGACGAGGTGACGGACGGCGTCGGCCGCGCGCTGCAGGCCGGCAAGCTGGTGTACTGGATCTGCCCGCTGGTCGAGGAATCCGAAGCCGAAGGTACCGAGCACCTCACCAACGCGACGGAGCGGTTTGAAAAACTGCGGCAGCGCTTTGGCGACAGGGTCGGTCTCGTCCACGGCCAGATGAAGGGGACGGAGAAAGACCGCGTGATGGCGCAATTCGCCGCCCACGAGATCGGGCTATTGGTGGCGACCACGGTGGTCGAGGTCGGCGTCGACGTCCCCGCCGCGACCATCATGGTGATCGAGAACGCCGAACGCTTCGGCCTGGCGCAATTGCACCAGTTGCGCGGCCGCATCGGACGCGGCTCGGAGGCGTCGACCTGCCTGCTGCTCTACAGGGAGCCGCTCGGCGAGATGTCGAAGGCGCGGCTGAAGGTGATCCGCGAGACCACCGACGGGTTTCGGATCGCCGAGGAGGACCTGAAGCTGCGCGGCGAAGGCGACGTGCTCGGCATCCGCCAGAGCGGCCTGCCCGGCTATCGCATCGCCCGCTCCGACGTGCACGCCCAGCTGATCACGCAGGCCCGCGACGAGGCGCTGCGAATCATGAAAGACAATCCGAAGCTCAAGGGCGAGCGCGGCGAGGCGCTGCGCTGTCTGCTTTATCTGTATGAGCGCGATGAGGCCGTGCCGCTGATCGGGGCGGGATGAATTTACACACCGTCATTCCGTCTTCACTTTCACGGTCGCCGGCTGCAGCGCGGTTGCCGAATTCGCCACGCGCGCGGCGTTCGCCATGCCGGCCAGGGCGGCGGTGCGCTTCTGGGCGTCGGCGCCGGGCTGTACCACGCCGGCCGACATGATCAGGGTCGCGGCGTCTTCGGTGCTCATCTCGACTTCGATGATCTTGCTGCGGGGGACGTAGAAGAAGAAACCCGTGGTCGGGTTCGGCGCGCAGGGCAGGAACACCGAGATGTGCTCCTCCTCGCCGGGCAGTTTGGCCGCGATGTTCACGCTCGGCGACTGCGAGATCAGGACGATCGACCACATGCCGGGCGAGGGAAATTCGACCAGGCCGACCTTGCGGAAGCTCGAGCCCTTGCCCGAGAACAGCGTCTCGAACACCTGCTTGAGGCCGCGATAGATCGCGCGCACGACGGGCATGCGGCCGAGCAGCCGCTCGCCGAGATCGACCAGCGTCCGCCCGATCAAATTGGCGGCGAGGAAGCCGAGCAGCGTCAGCGCGACCACGGCGACGATCAGGCCCGAGCCGGGCAGCCCGAACGGCAAATAGGTTTCGGGCCGGTAGGCCAAGGGCACGAACGGACGGACGATGCCGTCCACCCAGTTCACGAACCACCAGGTCAGGTAAAACGTAATCGCGACCGGCCCTGCGACAATCAGTCCGGTCAGAAAATAGTTCCGGAAACGGGCCATCAGCCCGCGGGGGTGATCCGGCGGGGCTTCGTCCGGAGGCGCGGTCGGGGGCAGTTCTTCGCGGTTCATCTTGGTTCCAGGTCGGGACAGCCGGCTTGATGCAGCTAAGCCATCCTAGCAGGTTTTTGAAGACCCCGCGTGACAGCCAAGACCCTTGACTATTCGACCGTGACCGATTTGGCGAGATTTCGCGGCTGATCCACGTCGGTGCCCATCACCACGGCGGTGTGATAGGCGAGCAACTGCACCGGGACGGCGTAGACCAGCGGGGTGAACGCCGATGCCATGTCGGGCATCACGATGGTGACCAGGGATTCGATGGTGGCTTCCGCCGCCCCCTTGGCGTCGGTCATCAGGATGATGTTGCCGCCGCGGGCCGCGACTTCCTGCATGTTGGAGACGGTCTTCTCGAACACCCGGTCGTGCGGCGCGATGACGACGACCGGCATGTTCTCGTCGATCAGCGCGATCGGCCCGTGCTTGAGTTCGCCGGCGGCATAGCCCTCGGCGTGAATGTAGGAAATTTCCTTCAGCTTCAGCGCGCCCTCCAGCGCCAGCGGATAGCTGGTGCCGCGGCCGAGATAGAGCACGTCTTTCGATTTCGAGAGGTCGCGCGCCAGCTTTTCGATCTGCGGCTCCGACGTCAGCGCCGCCGCCATCAGCCGCGGGACCTCGACCAGGCCGTGGACGAGTTTGGTCTCGTCATCGTCAGACAATTCCCCGCGCGCCTTGCCGGCGGCGATCGCGAGCGCGGCCAGCACCATCAACTGGCAGGTGAACGCCTTGGTCGAGGCGACGCCGATTTCGGGACCGGCCAGCGTCTGCAGCACGGTTTCGCTTTCGCGCGCGATTGTCGAGGTCGGCACGTTCACCACCGATAGCGTGTGGACGCCCTCGCCCTTGGCGTAGCGCAAGGCGGCCAGCGTGTCGGCGGTCTCGCCGGACTGCGAAATGAAGATCGCCAGATCCCCCTTGCGCAGCGGCGCCTCGCGGTAGCGGAATTCGGAGGCGACATCGACCTCGACCGGCACGCGCGCGAACCGCTCGAACCAGTACTTGGCGACATAGCCGGCATAGCTCGCGGTGCCGCAGGCCGTGATCGAAATGCGCTGGATGTCCTTGAAGTCGAACGGCAGCGTGACCGGCAGCGCGACGCGGTCGCTCGCCATGTCGACGTAGCGCGCCAGGGTGTGGCCGACCACTTCCGGCTGCTCGTGGATTTCCTTGGCCATGAAGTGGCGGTAGTTTGCCTTGTCGACCAGCGAGGTCGAGGCTGAGTGCTTGACCGCCTCGCGCTGCACGATCGCGTTGTTCTTGTCGTAGATGGTGGCGCCCTTGTGCGTCAGCACCACCCAGTCGCCGTCTTCGAGATAGCTGATCGTATCGGTGAAGGGACCTAGCGCAATCGCGTCCGACCCCAGATACATTTCGCCGTCGCCGTAACCGATCGCCAGCGGCGGGCCATTGCGGGCGCCGATCAACAGATCGTCGTCGCCGGCGAAGATGAAGCCGAGCGCGAACGCGCCGCGCAGTTCCGACAGCGCCGCCCTCACCGCCTCGACCGGCTTGATGCCCTGCTGCAGCAGATTGTCGACCAGGTGCAGAACGATCTCGGTATCGGTTTCGGTCTTGAACACCGTCCCCTTCTTCTCGAGCTTCTCGCGCAGCTCGCGAAAATTCTCGATGATGCCGTTGTGAACCACGGCGACGCGTTCGGTGGCGTGCGGATGCGCGTTGTTCTCGGTCGGCTTGCCGTGGGTGGCCCAGCGGGTGTGGCCGATGCCGGTGTGGCCCTGGAGCGGTTCGGCATCGAGCCGCTTTTCGAGGTTCTTCAGCTTGCCCTCGGCGCGGCGGCGCGCCAGGCGGCCGCCTTCCAGCGTGGCGACGCCGGCGGAATCATAGCCGCGATATTCAAGCCGCTTGAGTGAATCCACCAGCCGCTCCGCGACCGGAGCGCGTCCCAAAATGCCGACAATGCCGCACATGCGGTTGATATCCCCAAATCGACGCGAGGTGCGTCGCAACCCGCGACTCTCTTAGCGGCAAGTCCGGGCCGACAGGTACTCAATAATTGTTGCGTATTGAGACAGTCTTAAGTGGAAAGCTTAACAACGCTTAACCTAGCACCCCTCCCTCATGGTGAGGAGCCCGCGCAGCGGGCGTCTCGAACCATCTGGCACGACCGTGGCTTTCATCCTTCGAGACGCCCGCTGCGCGGGCTCCTCAGGATGAGGTTCGACGGCATGGCGCAGTCAAGACGGCCGGAGCCGACGAATACAGCTCCGCGATCTCGCGGCATGACCTGCCCGAGCTTTGACCTTGGTTCTCCCCGAAGAGAGGGAGCAGGGAATGCCGGATGCGCGCTGCACCCGCGGTCTCGCGTGCAATGGGTAGAAGGAAGCGCACACGAGCATACAGGTTCAGCGGAGGCACTCCGGCATTCCCTGCGCAAGGGAGAGTATGGGGACAAAAACCACGATATATCAACGATGTGATGCTGATGTGTCCACCGTGGTGTCACTACGAGATTTGACCACCAAGGCGGTGGAAAAGACGCCCAGACCGGGCGGGTTCGCGTGGCCGGGCGCCTGATGTGCTGCGATATTGCGTCATGGAACAAACCGAACGCACTGCGGTGATTGCCAATGCTGCGCGGCTGTTGCGGGATGCAAAGCTTTTGGTCGATCACACCCGCTTCGCCAGCGCCTTTGCTCTGGCCGTGCTTGCTGTCGAAGAGATCGGAAAGGTGATCCTCGATATTTGGGGGAGCGCGGCGCCGCTCTCGAAGCCCGTGCTTCGGCGTAGCGCGCACCTCCGAAAGCAGGCCGCCGTCAGCTCGCTGCTTCTTGCTTCGTTCGCGGTCAGAGAGTTCGGCGCCGTCGTCGATGATGCGAACGAGGAGCTTGTCCAGCGCGTCGCTGCGGCCTTCAGGCTGAGCGACGAAGGCCGGTTCATGTCTCAGGTGCACGTCGGCGCGCTCGACAAGACCAAGCAGCTTGGCCTTTACCGTGACGACTGGCTGACGGATGCATCGCTGCACGCCGATCAGTTCAACGGCGCTGACGTTGATGCGATCTTCACGATCGCGCGTCGAGCGATCGAGGTCGTGGGCGACGCGCGCATGATGCGCACCGGGCGGGCGATCTACGAGACTTCGCCCTGACGCCATCGTGTCGAGGTGATGCGCCACCGGCGCACCAGCGGGCCGCGCTGGCCGACTGGGATGCCTTCTGTCGATCACCGTCGCGCCGCCGACACCGTCATGCCGATAGCTGTGACCGCTCGAGCCTACCGACGCAATCTGCCCAGAGCCGCAATTGCAAGTTGCGGCTCCGACAGGCTAAGTTGTTGAATATTACGGGCCGCAATGGGGAAAGTGATGGCAATGAAGGCGGACCAGCGCGGGGTCGTGCTGAAGTATTGTGACTTACATCTTGCAAAAAGAGAGTGGTTTGACGAACAATTTGACTTTATCGAAGATAAAGCGCTGGCAGCTCGCCTTGCCCTAGAATTCTACTCCGCTCGGTACATCTACAAGCTCGGCGAAGCGCTGGCTGTCGACGGGGAGCGTATGCATGCGCACAACAAATTTCAGATTATGCAGTATGCGTCCATTTACGAGGCGATCATAACGCATCTATTGTGGGGCAAGTACGCTGCCGAGGAGGCGGTTCTAAAAATCTCGACACATCTGGCGTACAAGCCAATAGATGACTTGCCTGCCAATGTCAGGATTATAACCTCGCCGGATGAAAAGCTCTCCCTCTGCGTTCACCGGAAAGAGGTAACGTCATCGCACTCGATCAAGTTTGATGACAAGGTCGCCGCCGCCGTTCAAATTGGGTTTGTGCATAGAAAGTTAGGCAGTGAAATAAGCGAATTCTTCCGACTACGAAACGGCATGCACCTTGAGAATGCTGTGAGTAGGCAAATCCAGTACGAATTAGAACAGACCAAGCTGGCCTACCGGCGCATTGAACCATTCATCAAGGGGGTTCGCGAATTTCTTAGGACCGGGAAGAAGCCGACACTTACTTAGCCCGAACTACGGTGACAGTAATCTGCCGCTGAAGAAGTACAGTTGAGTGCACTGTCGCCGTAATTGCGGATGTCGCTCCGCTCATCCAGGCTGCGCTTGCTTGGATCGAGCCTCCGCCCAAGGTCCGCTTTGATCCCCAGCGCACATTCAGGTTCCGCCTGTCTCATATCTGCCGCACTGCAAACCTATCGCTTAGATGTGACCGACCTGCCGCACTGTAGGCGCATTCGGGCATTCATGCTCACGGCGTGGCTGAGGGGGGCGCGGCTGACTGCCCGGCTTTCTCGAACGTAGAGGAATAAATACTGTGATGAAGATCGTGATTGTAGCAGGTGCGACGCTTGCCCTCGTGACTGCTGCTGGTGCTGCCGACATCCCGCGCCCACAGCCCGTCTATCAGCAGGCCCAGTTCGGCAAGATGCCGATTGGCAAGACCCCCATCGGGAAGACCCCGATCGGCAAGACGCCCCGGCCCTATGCGCGGTATTGATTCAGATCCTCGTTAAGTCTGAGCTTTAGCGTCGACAGTTGAAGGGCGAACCGTGGCAAACAGGCCGAAGAGATCAGGACTATGCTTGCTTGCGGGACTCGCTGTCCTGCTCCAGTGCGAAATCCATCCTGCTTCTGCACGCGAGATTGACATTCTCGCGGGCCTGGAACGTCTCATTTCCCCCAAACAGGAAGTCGACAAGCGCGCCGCCAACGCGAGCGCGCTTGTTTCCGGTGAGGCGTCGACCCGAAAGCCAGGGTCGAGCTCAGCAAAGGGCCCGTACTACGTCGATTTCAGAGCCAGAACGGCGGCGAGCTGGGGACATGCTTTCGTCTGGTTCGGGAAGACAAGCGAGCGCGCCGTTGAAGTCGCGGGCCTCACCCCTGCGGGAGACAACGTGCCTTATGTACTTGGTCATCTGACGTGGGTGCCGTCCGAGACCAAGGCAAGCTATGGCGATCTTGATCCGCAGTACCTGACCGCCAATTACCGCGTCTACTTGAATGAGCCGGATGCAAAGAGGGTTTTCGCATACATCAAGAAATTGCAGGCGAGTTCACCGGTCTGGAACGCCGAAACAACGAATTGCACTTCGTTTATCGGCAGCATCGCAGAATTCATGGGATTGAAAGTTCCTCACCGCTGGCAGCGTCCTGAGAACTATGTCAACAATCTCAAGGCGATGAATGACGGGCGCCAGATGATCCGCCTGTCGTCAGAGCAATAGCTCGCGTTCGTTACTGTCCCCTGGAGATGAGCTTCGCACAGCCGTAATCGCGGCAGCGCAGCGGTATGCGGGATAAACCACAACCCGGATGTCGCTGCGCTCATCCGGGGTACGCTTGCTCAGTTTCCTGTCGCGCAGTGCTCTCTCCGCGTGACGTCGCTCGCTTTCTCCACACCCGTAGGCCAGCCATGACTTTTATGGTCGCCGCGAGGACCAGCGCGCAACGCGCCGCCTATTGTTGATGGCCAACTCGAAACGCCTTGCCTGTCGTACTGGCAAATCACCGGGATCAGTTCGATTTTTCACAAGCTCCCAGCGAGACAAGGAACTCTCCTGTTTCGCCCTGAAAGAGCGAGAAATGGTTTGAGCCGTACAGCGTAAACATCCCATGTTCGTGCTGAAAGCTGTACGTGTCGGTCGAACCGAGAAACTTTCCCATCGAAGGAGAGAATTCTACATCGTAGTTTATCAGGCACCTGTTTGCATGAGAACCATCAAGGTTATCAATTAGACCGTACTCACTCCCGTCACACCTGATGCGCTTTTCGGCATCACTTACTTCTTTGATCGTGACGAAAAACCTTTCATGAGCCGGACTAATTCGATCGCTGATCACTCGCCTCTGTTCGTCGACTTTCATCCCGGCTGTGCTGCTGACCTGGCAGACCCATTTGCCGACACGGGCGCGCTGTTCCGCCTTGACGCACTGGCCATAAGCCAAAATCTGATCGATGTTTTTTTCCTTCTTGTCCTTCTCAAGTTTGAACGCCGAGCCATAGCACGCTGCGTGGCTGCTCCCCACCGCGAACAAGAGACAGGTCGTCGACAAGGCTGCGATTCGGAACATCGATTTCATCTGAAACCTCCGAGTAGACGATGAGGCAGCCTCTGCCGCAACTCCGATACCGAACAATACGATCAAGGCCAGACTGCCCCCGCGGCAGAGATTACGTGCTGGGCATCACAACCTCCGAATACGGACCGCTTCCAGATGCAGATATGGCGTTCAGCAAGCGCTCACAGCGGGCAAAGCCCTTTGAGATGGATCAAGGGTCGGGCTTCCAGCGAATTGGGACATTTCGATCCGATCCGGAGCCCATGGTGGATATCGATCGGTCATAGGCGCCGCCGGGTTTGCGGCCGGATGGCTGCCAGTTCAAGCCGCCAAACCCGTTACCCGATCCGCTGTAAATCGAACCAAATCCGCCGCCGTACCGACCGATCAAAGCACCCGAGAGGACGCCCCTGCCGAGGACGCGATGAAACTGCAGAAAATCCTTTTCAGCTTCGACGGTCGGATCGGCCGCCGCACCTATTGGCTGGCGATCCTCGCTTTGATCGTCGCGGGGCAGGTCTTGACCTTCGCGCCCTTTCTCCTCGACAGCGAAGACGCAGGCGTCCTGATGCTCGCCTTGACCTCGCAATTCATATGGCTCTTGAGCCTGTGGCCGCTGCTGGCCGTGGGCAGCAAACGATTGCACGACCGCAACAAGAACGGCTGGTGGCTGCTGGTGTTCTGGCTGCTGCCCTTCGCCCTGTTGGTTGGCGGCTTCAGCATCGCCCTCTTTGACGACCCCCGAACCGGCCGGAGCGGAGATTTCTCGACCGGCTTGACCCTGGTTCTTGCGAGCCTTCCGCCCGCGCTATGGGGCATCGTCGAGCTCGGCATTCTGCCGGGCACCAAGGGGCCGAACCTGTACGGCGCCGACCCGGCGCAACAGCTGGCTTGAAAGCCGCTATGAGTCCTGCGCCAGCCTGCTGGTCCGTTTAGTATCCTTCTACGCTAATCTTCCGGCTTACGGCGATCATAGGACCAGCCGAACAAGCCGCTCCTGTGAGACTCCGGCTCGGCCGGCGGCGCTGGCTTTACTTCCGCCTGCGGCGCGGGAGGCGGTGCGACTGGCGCCGGAAGGTTCTCGCACTTCAGGGAATAGACAAGTTCACCCTTGGCCGTCTTGCCGATCGGTGTGCAGGGGTCGACGCGCGCTGCTGTGCTCTTCTGGGTCTTGGGTGCAGGCACCGGTTGCGTCTGCGCCCAAGCCGGCGACATCGTTAGCAGGAATATGAGCAGCAACTTTTTCATCGGCAGGCTCTCCGTTCCACAACTCTAATACAGCCGCCCGACCCGGTAGGTATATGACTACGAAATTTGCTCGCCACTTCGCAAACCGGCAGGCATCGCAGGATGCCTTCTGCCGAAATTTCCTGGGTGTCGTGCTGTCGATGACTCTTCGATACGCCTCACCTCACGGTCACCGAGTAGTTGAGCGTGGCGCAGCCAGGGCTGTTGTTTTGTGAGCCGCAAACCCGAAGCGTGAACTTGTCGGAGCCCTGGCTGGAAGGCGCGGTGTAAATGTAATAGCCGCCTTCCCTGAGCTTGATCTTCCCGCGCGCCGGCGGCGTAACAAGCAACAATCGCTTGAACGTCAGGTTGGCGCCACCGAAACTTCCGAACGTCGCTTCACAGGTAGCGCCAGCCGTGATGGAAATGTACATCGGCCAGTCGGCGTCATGCGACAGCTTGTATGTCCCCACGCGGCTGCACATTTCCGCCTGAGCACCGTGCGCGCTCAAGACCACAGCCAGCACAGCCAACATAGCTCTCGGCATTTTCGCCCCCGATGACGGCGACGATACGTTTGCCTCGCTGTTAAGACAACTATTGCGGGGATGAACCACAACCCCGGATGTCGCTGCGCTCATCCGGGCTACGCTTGCTAGAAAAACGAATGCGCTGCAGGCCATGCTCGGAGCAGCGCGGCTGTCGCTGCAAGCGCGGCCACCGCCGAAAGACGACGGCGATTCCGGTATCCCGCGACCAGCGTAATCGCAAATTCACACGCTATTCTCGTGATGATGGCGGCGGTTGGTCGCAGATGTGAACCCGTTCACAGCCGCTTGCGCGCTTCCGATACATAACGTGGCCGCGGAGGGACACGCTATGACACAACCTGCAAAGCGCATACCCACATGGCTGACGGTTGATGTGCTGGTGATCGTCATATCACTGGCGATTATCGGGATCGGCATAGGGATCGGGATTGCTCCCTAGAGCCTTGTCCGTTCTGATTGAAATCAGAACGGGGCTCTGGTCTTTTGTTTTGACGCGTTTTCTTCACGCGAACCGGTGTCCACTTCGCTCGAAAACGCTCCAGCCCCTGCGCTTAACCCTTCTTCTCAGCCTTCGCCCGCATCTTCATCTCGCGATACCGCTTCGCCCCGCCGTCGCGATTGTTCTGCGGGCTGCGCTCCACCGCCATCGCATCGTCAGGCACGTCCTTGGTGATGACCGAGCCCGAACCGATATACGCGCCCTTGCCGATCTTCACCGGCGCCACCAGCGACGAGTTGGTGCCGACGAACGCGCCCTCGCCGATCGTGGTCTTGTGCTTGAAGAAGCCGTCGTAGTTGCAGGTGATCGTTCCTGCGCCGAGGTTGGCGTTGGCGCCGACATGGGCGTCGCCGACATAGGAGAGATGGTTCACCTTGGCGCCCGCCTCCAGCGTCGCAGCCTTGGTCTCCACGAAATTGCCGATCCGGACGCCCTCGCCGAGCGAGGTGCCGGGGCGCAGGCGCGCATAGGGGCCGACGGAGGCGTTCTTGCCGATCGAGGCCTGCACGATGTGCGAGAAAGAATGGATCACCGCGCCGTCGGCGATGGTGACGCCGGGACCGATCACCACGAACGGCTCGATGGTGACGTCGTTGCCGAATTGGGTGTCGGCGGCCAGATGCACCGTCTCCGGCGCGATCAGCGTCACGCCGGCATCGAGGGCGGCCTTGCGCAGCCGCGCCTGCATCACCGCTTCGGCTTCGGCGAGCTGGCTCTTGGTGTTGATGCCGCGCACTTCGTCCTCGCTGGTTTCGATCACGACGGCCTCCAGTCCCATTTCCCTGACGATGGTAACGGCATCGACCAGATAATACTCGCCCTTGCTGTTGGCGTTGCCGATCCGGTCGAGAATTTCAAGCGCCAGGGCGCCGTCGAACGCCATCACGCCGGCATTGCACAGCGTCACCTTGCGCTCCTGTTCCGTCGCGTCGGCTTGCTCGCGGATCGCCACCAAGTGACCGCCCTCGAGCAGCAGCCGGCCGTAGCCGGTGGGGTCGGCGGCACGGAAGCCGAGCACGGCCAGGGCTGCGCCCTGCGCCAGCGGCGCGCGGAGCCGCGCAAATGTCTGAGGCGAAATCAGCGGCGTGTCGCCGAACGCCACCAGCAGATCGTCGGCGCCGCGGGCGATCGCTTCGCGGGCGGCCAGCACGGCATGGGCGGTGCCGAGGCGCTCGGCCTGAACGAAGGTCGCCGCATCGGTGCGGATACGCCTGACCTCGTCGGCCACCGCCTTGTGGTCCGGCCCGATCACGACCGCCAGGTCAGCGCCTGCTCCCTGCGGGGCGGCGTCCAGCACATGCGCCAGCAGCGACTGGCCGGCGATGGGATGCAGCACCTTCGGCAACGAGGATCGCATGCGCGTGCCCTCGCCGGCCGCAAGCACGACAGTCAGGCTGGATCGAGCGGTCATTCTGGTCCTCGGAGTCTTACTCAAAAGCACCAAATGAATCAGGCACTTCGGTTAGCTCGTCATGCCCGGCCTTGTGCCGGGCATCCACGTCTTTCCTCGCATTGAAGACAGACGTGGATGGCCGGGACAAGCCCGGCCATGACGGAAGTATCGGGTGATACGGTTTTCCACTCGTCTGAATTGTTTTCCCCCGGATATCAAACCGATTCGCTGCCCTGAAAACGTCCGGATTAAAGTGATGGGCGCTTTTCCTGTTAATGTTTGGCCTGTGATTCGGCAGGGGCCTTGAGGAGGGCCGAGGGCGCTTGGCCAAGAAACCAGACCATCTCCGGGACTTCGAGGCCGATGACACCGGTGGCGTGCTGGGCAAGCTGCTGGCCGACGAGGACGCGCTCGACCGCCGCGCGCTGTGGCGGATCGGATCCTGGGGTGTCGGCGCCACCGGCGCGGTGGTTCTGGCCGTGATGGCCAACCAGTCGTCGCTGGGGATCAAGCGCGATCAGGTCGCCGCCGCCGATTTGAGCCGGCAGGCGCAGCAGATCCAGCAGGTTGCCAGGGAAACCCACAGCGAGGCGCGGCGGCTCGCCGCCGCCATCGATACGCTCAACGGCGATCGCGACAGGCTGTATTTGCGGGTCACAGGTCTGGAACAGGGCCTCGACTCCGTCACCGGGGCGATCGCCCGGCAGGGTTCCGTCCCGCCGCCCGTCACGAATGTGGAGCCGTCGCCCGCCCCAAACCCGCCGCCGTCCCCACCCGTCGCGCCGGTGGCGACCGCTCCAGCCACGGCGCCCACTGCGGACAAATCCACCGTCGCCACCGCGGAGCCCGCTCCGGCGACGCCGGTCTACTCCGCCGCAAAGGACGCCGCGAAGACCGACGCGACCAAAGCTGACAGCGCCAGGCTGGAAGCGGCAAAGGCGGAGATGGTAAAGGCCGAGGTGGCAAAAGCGGACGCCGCCAAGGTGGAGCCCGCAAAACCTTCGCCCGCCACGCCGCTGATGGCGGCGCAGTCGATGATGGCCCCACCCGATCCCTCGGCCAGCAAGCTGATCGAGCCGGGCAAGGCGCAAAGCCCGGTCGTTGCGAGCCCGATCCCTGACGTCGTGGCGTCGGCGCCATCGGCAGGCGATGCGGAGGCCGACGATGACGCTTTGCCAAAAGTGTCACTGCGGCGAACCGAGTTCGGGGTCGATCTCGGCACCGCCAATTCGCTGAACGGCCTGCGCATGCTGTGGCTCGGGCTGCTCAAATCGCGATCGAACGCCCCCCTGACCGCGTTGCGCCCGATCATCGTCATCAAGGAGAGCACCAACGGGCTCGGCATGCAGCTTCGCCTGGTCGCCGGTCCCCTGAACGACGCCGGCGCCGCCGCCAGGATCTGCGCCGTGCTGACCGAAAACAAGCGGCCCTGCGAAACCACGATCTTCGACGGCCAGCGGCTGTCGCTGAAGCCAGATGATCCCTCGCCCGCCGCCGCCAAGCCGATCTCTCGCCGGCGCGGCATCGCCAAGCGGGCGGCTGTTGTCGTCGAGGAAGCGGCGAAAAAGCCGGAAGCGCCGCCAGTGACGACGCAGGCGACCCTGTCGTCCTTCTTCAACCGGAAAAGCTCGCAATAATCTATTGATCGATCTTCATCCTGAGGAGCCCGCGGAGCGGGCGTCTCGAAGGATGACGGCCACAGACGGGCCACATGGTTCGAGACGCGCGTTCCGCGCTCCTCACCATGAGGGTCTAGCGACACAGCAAGGCTCGCCGGGCGCTTGTCCCGGCAGCCAAACCCGACCATATTGCCCCCATGAAAAAATCCCCGTTCCGGCTCACGCCGTACCAAGTGCAATTCCTGCTGGTGGTCGGCTTCGTCACCGTCGGTTACGCGCTTTATTTGCGCTATCTCGCGGTCGAGTTCTCGACCGTGGCGCTGGCCTGCGACGCCGGCCTGCAAAGCACGCTGTGCAAGTCGCGGACGCTCGCCACCTATCTGTTCAAGAATTCGGTCTTCGGCATCGTCGCGGTGATCATTGCGACGCTTCACGTCATGCGGCCGTCGATCGTGCTTTTGACCGGCGGGCTGATCGCGGCGGGACTAGGGATCGTGCTCTACAATATCGTGCTGTCGGGACTTGCGATCGGCCTGCTCATTTTGGGATTTGCACGGCCCGCGCCCGCCACAGCGTGAACGCCAGCAGCAAATAGACCGCACAGGTCCACATCGACTGCCAGTTCTGGTTGCCCTCGTTGATGGCCACGAACGGTGCAGCTGCGAGCAAGAGGCCGGCAAACGTGGATTCAGCGATCGGACGCACGCCGTCTTTCGGCCGGTTGAGCAGCATCAGGGCCGCGAACGGCACCACCGCCATGGTCAACGAGGCGAACGGAAAATCGCGGTAGCGCGGATCGAACGTAAAGCCGAGCGCGGTTCCCGCCGCGATCAGCGTGGTGACGACAAGCACGAGACCGAGCAGCGCCGGCAGCACCCCGCTGGCGCGGTAATCGCGCGGTCCGAGCAGTTCGAGGAATGTCGGCAGCGGCCGTCCCGACATCGCAGCGTTCGCGCACAGCAAGGGCGAGGCGATGCCGACCGCCAGCAGCGCGCCCCATTGCAGCCAGCCGCCGGCCCCGTAGCTCTCGTAATACATCTTGTCCGCGGCGATCCCGAGCAGCATGCCGGCTGATGTCGCCGATGTCCCGACCGCAATCCACGCCGCCACGCCCGGTTTCCACGGCCGCCGCCGCAGCGTCAGCCAGCCGGCCAGGAACACCAAGGCGCTGAGCGCCATCCCGCATCCCATCTGCAGTTTCCAGGACGGGTAATTGCTGATCGGCTCACCGGGCGGATATTTCACCGCGCGATGCGCGTCGTCGATCAAGCCCCAATAGCCGCCGACGGTGCCTTCGAGCTGACGCTTCCACGGCTGGTCGTAGGCCTCGATCAAATTGACCCGAAACTTTTCGCGTTTGGCGAGGTCGAGGATTTCGGACACCACGCGCGCCTGGTTGGTGCGCGACGGCAGCGCGCCATCGCGCATCCGGCCCGCGCTCGGCCAGCCGGTCTCGCCGATCAGGATTTCCTTGTTCGGGAACGCCACCGCCATCCGCTTGCGGATGTCGTCGACATGGCCGGCGGCGAATTTCGCGCGCACCGGGATGTCTTCCCAGTACGGCAGGATGTGGATCGTGACGAAGTCGACGGCCTCATAGACTTCGCGGTTGCGCAGCCAGAACTCCCAGACGTCGGCATAGGTCACGGGCACGGTGACCCGCGACTTGACCGAGCGGATATTGGCCGCGAGATCCGACGTCGTCATCTCGCCGCGTAGCAGCACCTCGTTGCCGACCACCAGCGCGGTGATGACGCCCGGGTGTTCCTTGGTCAGTTCGACCGCGACCGCGATCTGGGCGAGGTTCTTGATCCGGTTGCTGGACAGCCAGATGCCCTGGATCACCTTCAGGCCGACCTTGGCGGCCAGCGCCGGAACCTGATCGAGCCCGTTCTCGATCGAATAGGTCCGCACGCAGTCGGTGATCTTGGCGAGTTGCGCCAGATCCTGCGCGATCTGTTCGGGGGAGATCTGCGTGGTCGGGACCAGGGGGGTCTGGGCGCCACGGAACGGAGCGTAGGAGACGCATTGCAGCTTGGCATCGGGATCGATCGGCGCGCGCGCCAGCGAAATTGGCGTGGCCAGCCACCACCAAAGGGCGGCGATCATACCTAGCGATGAAAGGAGAAGCGCCAGCGGCGTACGAAGAGAAATCGGTTCCATCCTCCGGGCGGGGACCGTCGATTACCCGTTCATCGGCGTCCTGCCAAGATGCACGGTAGCCCTATTCCGCCGCTGCGCCTGCGGCAGTTTTACCACCACCATGATAAAGTTGTGACTTTGCTGGACAAAATCCGAAATACCCGTCATTTGAATCGCTGAGCGTGTCCGCCGCATTGGAGACCAATTTGGGCGGCAACAAGCCAGACCATCACACCGGCCTTGTGTGCGCCGGAAACTAATCGGGGAATGTATGCGTCGTCGGGTGCGTGATCCAAGAGTTGCGGTTTTGCGGCGCTTCGCCGCTGCCGGCCTGGCCCTTCTAATCGGATCGGCTGGCGCATTTGCCCAGAGCGGCGCCCCCAATCCCCAGGATCAGTCCAAGCAGCCGGCCGCCAGTGCCGCCGACGTCAACAAGGACAACCAGCGCAAGTCCGACGAATTCGTCGAGGCGGCCCAAGCCATCAACGGCCCGGGCGGGAACCCCGAATGCGTCTGGCTCGGCCGCCGGGTGGTTCGCCTGATGTGGCGCGACGACCTCGACACCGCGTTCCGGCACCTCGATCTCTACGACCGGTTCGGCTGCCCCGGCGGCCATGTCCAGGCGGCCTTCCGCTGCCTGACCCGCTTTGGCGGACAGATCGATCCCAAGGTGGCCGAAACCCTCGACAGCCGCATCCACGTCTGCTGGATCAATCCGGGCGCCCAGCCCCAGGCCGCCGCGGCTGCCAGCCCGGCGCCCGCGACTGCCGGCAACGCTGCGCCGGCGCCGGCCGCTTCGCCCGCCCCGGCCCCAAGCGCCAGCCCCGCCCCGCCGGCAAAATAGCCACCCGGCATTCAGGATACGTTCAGCGGAACGATCCTATTTTGACCGGCGTTGTGGGTTGGCCGCGCCCTGAAAACGCCGTCCTGGCAAAGGTCCAACCTTAAAAAGGCCACGGCGTCATACCAGTTGTGGAATCGCAGGGCAGGACTATCCTTATAATGCCGCCGTGTCGGTCGAACCTAGGGGACAGGTTCGCGCTTACCTTAGATCGCAGCCCCGTATGGTTTAGCCCCCGATGCGTGCCGTCGTCGCCGTTCTGCTGTTTGTCACCGCAGCTCACGCCGGGCTGTGGGGCCTGTTCCAGGAAAAGCAGCCGGCCCCCGATTTCAGGGGCATTTTGCCGAGCGTCTCCTACGCGCCGTTCGAGGGCAGCGCCCATCCCGACGTCGACAATATTCCGCAAGTCGAGAAGATTCGCGCCGACCTGAAGAAGCTGTCGACGATCACGCGCGCGATTCGCCTTTACTCCTCGACCGGTGGCGTCGAACTGGTGCCGCCGATCGCCGCCGAGTTCGGCCTCAAGGTCACAGTGGGCGCCTGGATCGACAAGAATGCCGATCGCAACAAGCGCGAGATCGAGGCCGCGATCACGCTCGCCAAGCGCAACAGCAACGTCAACGGCATCGTTGTCGGCAACGAAACCATTTTCCGCGGCGAGCAGAAGATCGACGACCTGATCGAGCTGATCAAGCAGGTGAAGAAGTCGGTCAATGTCCCCGTGACGACAGGCGAGATCTGGAACATCTGGCGCGACAATCCGGAACTGGCGTCGTCCGTCGATTTCATCGCCGCGCACGTGCTGCCCTATTGGGAAAACTTCACCTCCAAGCAGGCCGTCGATCAGGCGGTGGCGATGTTCCAGCTGCTGCGCGACCAGTTTCCGGGAAAACGAATCGTCATCGCCGAATTCGGCTGGCCGAGCGCCGGCTATAATTTGCGGAACGCCGACCCCGGACCATTCGAGCAGGCCTCGGTGCTGCGCAATTTCGTCACCCGCGCCGAAGCCATCGGCATGGACTACAATATCGTCGAGGCGATCGATCAGCCCTGGAAATTCTTCGAAGGCGGCGTCGGACCCTATTGGGGCGTTCTCGATGCGTCGCGCGAGCCGAAATTTTCGTGGACCGGCCCGATCGTGAACGAGAACTACTGGAAGCTGGCGGCGATCGCGCTTCTGGTCGGCATCCTGATGTCGCTGCCGATCCTGCGGATCGAGCAGCCGACCGTCATGCAGGCGCTGGTGCTGTCGGCGGCGGCGAACGGCGTCGGCGCCTGGGCTTCCACCGTGTTCGCCTACTGGACCGGGCATTATTTCGTGTTCGGCTCGGCGTTCGCGCTGACGCTCGGCCTGACCCTGCTGGTGCCGCTGGTTCTGATCGCGATGGCGCGCATCGACGAAATCGCAGCCGTGGCCTTCGGCCACGGTCCGCGCCGCCTGATCACCAAGGGCGCGCCGCTGGCGCCCGCCACCATCGGCGAAAACGTCGCCTTCCCAAAAGTCTCGATCCACATTCCCGCCTATTTCGAGCCGGTCGAGATGCTCAAGCAGACGCTGGATGCGGTGTCGCGGCTCGACTATCCGAACTTCGAATGCGTCTGCATCATCAACAACACGCCCGACCCGGAGTTCTGGCAGCCCATTCAGGACCACTGCCGCGCGCTTGGTGAGCGCTTCAAGTTCATCAACGCCGAGAAGGTGCAGGGCTTCAAGGCCGGTGCGCTGCGCATCGCCATGGAGCGCACGGCAGCCGACGCCGAGATCATCGGCATCATCGACGCCGACTATGTCGTGCATCCGGACTGGCTGAAGGATCTGGTTCCTGTGTTCGCCGACCCGCGCGTCGGCCTGGTGCAGGCGCCGCAGGAGCATCGCGACGGCGACCTCTCGCTGATGCACTACATCATGAACGGCGAATATGCCGGGTTCTTCGACATCGGCATGGTCCAGCGCAACGAGCATAACGCCATCATCGTGCACGGCACGATGTGCCTGATCCGCCGCGCGGCGATGGACATGGCCGGCGGCTGGTCCAGCGACACCATCTGCGAGGACACCGATCTCGGCCTGACCATCCAGCAGCAGGGCTGGCTGACGCATTACACCAACGTGCGCTATGGCGAGGGCCTGCTGCCCGACACCTACGAGGCGTTCAAGAAGCAGCGTCACCGCTGGGCCTATGGCGGTCTGCAGATCGTCAAAAAGCACTGGCGGCGCTTTCTGCCCGGCGCGAGCCGGCTGACACCGGACCAGCGCCGCGAATTCTCGCTGGGCTGGCTGAACTGGCTGGGGGCCGAAAGCCTCGGCGTGGTGGTCGCGATCCTCAACCTGATCTGGGTGCCGATCGTGGCGTTTGCCGACATCGCGGTTCCCGACAAGATCCTGACGCTGCCGATCATCGCCTCCTTCGTCGTCTCGCTGGCGCACTTCCTCGCGCTCTATCGTCTTCGGGTGAAGATCAAGGCCGGCCAGATGCTCGGCGCCATGATCGCGGCCATGAGTGTGCAGTGGACGGTGTCGCGCGCGGTGGCGCAGGGCCTGATCACCGAGCACATCGCCTTCGCCCGCACCTCCAAGGGCGGGCTGTCGCGGATGTCGATCGAATTCCAGGCGTTCTGGGAGGCCGTGATCGGCGTGCTGCTGCTGGTCGGCGCCACCGTGCTGGTCGTGACCAACGGCTACAAGCAGGTGCGCGAGATCTACATCTTCGCCGGCGTGCTGGTGCTGCAAAGCCTGCCGTTCCTCGCCGCGGTCGCGATCGCGCTGTTGGAAAACTCCCGCACCAATTCCTTCGCCTTCTGGCGCAACAGCGCGGTGCGGACGGCGGAACTGATCGGGCTGCGCCCGGTCCGCCTGCCGGCGGTCACCAGCCAGTCCCAGCCGGTGGCGTCGGAAATCCGCCGCGAGGCCAACTGACGGCGGACGGACAGGCCTACGCCCGCTTCAACAAGCCTGGCTAACCGTCGCGGGCACAAGGAAAATTCGGATTGCGCGAGTGCCGCTTTTGTCGCGCCGGCACTATTGACCCGCAGGGGCCCGCCCCCTACACAGCGCGGCAAGTGAGCGCGTAGCTCAGGTGGTAGAGCACGTGACTTTTAATCATGGGGTCGAGGGTTCGAGTCCCTCCGCGCTCACCAAGCGATCCTCAAGTACATCAATGGGTTGTTGGGATTTCGCCGGACTGATTCTACTCGACAAAAATCCTCCAAAAAGGCATTTGGGTGCATTTTTGGGTGCAGATCAAAACATTGGGCGATCGCGGCGTTTTCTCTACCTATTGCGGCAAAACTAGCCAGCGCCGCGTCCGCGTAGTTGTCGGAGGAGATGGCGCCCGCCCCGCTTGTCATCGCCGGCACGGGATTTGGAAAGCCCAACACTAACCAGACGCGTCGAACGGCTCGCGCACAAGGTGGCCATCGGTCGGCCGATGCCAAGTCTCTTTTGAGTAGGCCCGCATCAGGACCGCCGGCTCCGTCGACGCTACCCGTTGCCAAACAAGTTGGTGCCCCAGAAAGCGATAAGGAGCAGTGCGCAACTGCCGATGCTCAACAGCAATAGAATTGCTTCCAGCATGATCGAATCATCTCCGGCGGTGCCGAAGCATGCGCGCGGGTTTGAATTTTGTCATTAAAGAGGCGCAGTGGGAGTTGAGACGAAACCGTTTTCCTGAACCGGCGAAATCATCCCGAAACAGAAGGCCTGCCATCCTACTTTCAACAAACAGGGGATGGCGAAAATGCAGTTCTTTTTCGATCTGATCTGGACGCAGTCTTGCAGCCGATACCTCGCCTCGATGGGTCAGCAGGAGGTCGAGCTATGATTGAAGCTTCAGCAGCTATTCTCGCGTTGGTTAGCCTGGCGATCTTCGCGGCTCACGCCCTGGACGCCTATCGTACCGGTTGACGCCGTCGGCGCGCTAGATAGCTCACCGTCGGCCAACGTGTCTGCCCTATCAGTCAGTCAATAACTTACATCCGGTCGTTCAATTATTGATGCTTGCAATCGCCCGGCCCGAACGCGGGGGCTTTTGCGTTGACGCCGGACCGCACCACCAGAGCAGCGTATTCACCGGTTTTGTAAACCGAAGGTCGGGAGTTCAATCCTCTCAACCCGCACGAGCGAACTCCAGCAAAAACAATTACTTACTACTTAACTCCCCTCCCCTACTCTGAATAAAAATGCTTTCAGGGGCACAGCAGGGGCACAAGGTGCAGGACTTTTTTCAGGATCACGTGTAGAGCCGGTGGACAGGCGTTCACCCTGCAGGGCTATTGCTCATGCCCCCTTGGCATTCAGACGCGCCGGTGACTCCCGCTCACAATCCACGCGCCCAGCAAAAAGCCCCCTTGCTGGGGGCTCTGTCGTACTGGGAAGTGACCGGGTCCAGCCTATTCCCACGGACGCGGGCGGCGCTGATCATCCAGGCGATGAAGCTGGGCCTGCAGTTCGGCCGCCAGTTGCCGGAGATGCGCGATCGTGAAGTCGCACTCGGCTTCGCGTTGGAGCTCGCGGCACCGCGCCAGCTTCTCTTCGATTGCCAACATGTCCCGCTCTTGTCCAATGCAGATTAGACGTGCTCGGGCAGGGAAAAGGTTCAAATTTGCCGATCACGAACGTTGGAAATCTCGGGTTGCCCCTGGCAAACTGACATGCCGGTGCGTGCCGCTCGTGATCTACGCGCCCAGCAAAAAGCCCCCTCGCAGGGGCTCTCTGTCGTGTTCGGAAGTGTTGGAGCCTCACATATCCCAGGGGCCGGGTCGGCGCTGGGAACGGCGTGGCCAAAATAACAAAATCATCATCAGGATACTTGGCGTCCAGGCGAGCATCGCCCCCGCCCACATAGCTTGCAGCGTAGTCATTCGGAGTAATCCCCCGTTACGCAACTACACCTGCCCCACGGCTAGGATTTTGCTGCTTGTCCGGGTCGTCGTAAACCCGGGAGCCATCGCGAAAAAGGGACCCTGCTGCGAGATTTCTGCAAGGGCGGCGTCGAGTCTTCGGTGGAAGGAATTCCACCCCCCTGGTTGCGTAGCCTTTGACGGGCTACCTGTGCGCGGCACGGGCGGAGCCCCATGGACGAAGCGACCATCAAGCAAACTGCGTCCGCAATTGCGGGCCAACTCCCCGCCCCAGCATAGGGCTGATCGTGGTTCAAACCGCCTTGTTCGCAATCGCCGCAGCCGTCGGGGCATTTTTCGGAGAGTACTTTAAAACAAAGGGCAAATCTCACCACCAAACAGGACTTCGAGGACCTGAAGGAGCAGTTAAAGGCCAACACCGAGTTGGTTGAGCGCGGCACTGTCCGAAGTCAGCAATAGGCTCCGCGAGACGATTGCACCTTCAAAGGCGCTCAGGGTTCGTACCGCAGCCGCCCGTTGGCGTGCAGCTCGGTTTCGAACTCGGAAAACCGTTGCTGGACATTCTCCAGCGCCGCGAACGCGGCCTTGTGCGCTTCAATGGCCGCCAGGATCGGGTCAGATGCCGCAACAGCTGGTCGAATGGTTGCCAGCGACATTGACAGCGGTGCTGGCCGCCAGCGCGGCTGCTGTGCCGCCTAGAAAGCCGCGTCGCGTCGTATCGATAGGCGTGTTTGTGGGTGGCGTGCTAAGCACGCGTTCAGCCTGGGTCATTGGATTCGCGTCCTTTGTGGCTCGGGTTAGGGCCGGGCAAGCGTTCCAGCACTTGCTCGGCTCGCCCATTTATGGCATCATAAAACCATGAAGTCAAAAATTTATAGCGCTAAAAAATCCAAACGAGGTCGTCCTTCGGTAGACAGCGATGCTGTCAACGTGCGGATGTCGACCGTGACTTCTAGGCACGATCGACGAATGGCGCCGTAAGCAAGATGATCTCCCCGGGCGCCCTGAAGCCATCCGCCGGCTTGTAGAGATCGGCCTGAAAGCGAAGAAATGACCGACGAAAGAGGACGGCCAGCACTCAATCTATCAATCGCAACCGCCTTCGCCGTGGTGCTGGGTGCATGCGCCGGGTCGCAGCAGGCCACCGTACAGGAGCCTGGGGTTGCCCCGGAGATGCCGGCGACAGTCCGGGCTGATCAAATTGTCGGCCGCTGGGGCGTGGCGTCCTATCAGGATCCCAAAGACCGGACACGGGTTGAAGCTGCGGCTAAAGCACAGTGCAAACTGCCCTATGTGATTACGGCGGGCGCGTCGGGCGGCGTGGTGATGCACCTTGCCGACGAGGCAGCGCCACAAGATCTGCGGCTAAAAGGCAGTCCAGGCGGGAAAAACTATATCGGTCCACCCGGACCTGCTGGTGGAGAAAAGGATCGCGAAGTCGTTTCCGTTGATAGTCGGTTGCTGATAACGCGATTTGTCGATCCGGATGCAGCCAAGCGCTATGGCTACATGGTGTACGTCCGCTGTACGTGATCGCCGGCGTCTGTGTTACAACAGGGTAGCGCGTCCGGAGAAGATTCAAATGAAGTTATTTCCGCTAGCAGTGTTGTTCATTTTGGTCGGCCAAGGTGCGATCGCCCACGCCTCCGAATGCTCGGCTGTGCCCAAGGCATCCGATCGGCTTGCGTGCTATGATAGAGCCACGCCTCCAATCGCGGCAAAGCCGGTAAAACCCAAATCCCCAGTTTCGCCGGTCGCAGCGTCCACGTCACCTCCCGACCAGGGTCAGGTCGTCGACATGCTGGCTGCCGAGAATTCAAAATTGGACGCGAGATTAAAGACCATCTGCCGCGGATGCTGAGCTTGTCTGACGGAGATTGCGAGCACCAACTAGGCGCTCCGAAGCCATCCGCCGGCTTGAGAGCGTTATCCTGATCGATGGAACGACGGCTCTGCTCCGGCTGAACGCATCAACGGCCAAATCGCTCCTAAAGCATCTTGCCGCTATCCTACAGCATTAACGGGCCGCTCCGAAGCCATCCGCCGGCTTGTAGAGCTCGGCTTGTCTAAACCATCTGACCAACCGCGCGTTCTATCGACGAGCACAGAGAGTGCAGCTCGCGCAGCGGAACTTGCGGGGAAAGCGGTCGATCGGCGGAAGAAGCGATAACTCCGATCGACGTCAGCGCTGAATTCGAAGTAGTCTTTCGCGAAGTAACGTTCAACCGGGTTAGGATTTCTGGCCAGGGGAGAACTATAATGAGCAGGATGAGCTGGCCGATGATGGCCGGCCGTCGTTGTTATGGCCGTGATAGCGCTCATGTTGCTTTCAGGACCGTGGAGTCCAAGAATTGTCGAGAAGGATCCGGGCGGTATGGTTGTCGGCGGTCCGCCGCGACCGCTAGCGCCAGGAACACCGGTTACTACGGTACCTGAAACTTCCCGCTAAGCGCCGTCCGGATTGGCGCCCGCAGAGTAGGACTGAGTGCCAAGGGAAAGCACGCCTGACGATTGCGACGCCTTCCAGCAAAACCCTTGAGGCGGCAATTAACATTGCGGCTCGTCTAGACTCCCGCTTCTGGCCAGGCGCCCTATCTAATTAAGGATCGACCCTACCGCGCCGCGCCGGCCGGTGTCGCCGCACTGGGTCAAGGTAAAGAACCGCAAGCAATCCAGCAATGAACAGGGTGATGGACTCTATATGACGCGTCGAGCGGAGGGCTATGCAATGAGCAACGCCAACGACGACAAGAGCCCGCTGATCGATCTCCTTACCTGCATTGAATGTAAGGTGACGATGAAGATTGCGAAAAGCGACCCCGACGAGAATGGCAGCGACCTTGTCCAATACCGTTGCGACTTGTGCGGTAGAATTGAACTAGTGCGATTGATCCGCCGAAGCCGAGATGCGGCCTGAAGGCCGGTGTGAGTCCCCGGTAGACAACGAAGCCGCGAATTCGATAGCGCGGATCGGCAAGTATTCCCTCGACGTCCGACCGTCCCACAGCACGACCGCGTTGGCTTTGTTAGTGGTGATGCGCAAGACCACGCCGCGCCGACCCGTCCAGACAGACTTGCCCCTGCACCCCTTGCTGAAAGCGGCTGCGGCGCGTGCGTTAAGCTTTACATTGTCCCCTTGCTTGATCAACTTCAGTCCCTCCGTGAGCCCCAGCCAGCACAGGCGCGCGAACGGTGGCTATGTCATGGCGAGGGCTTGTTACTTCGCGCCAAACTTTTGTTCATTGCGAACATAATCGGGGTGAGGCAACCGCCGAGCATTGCCACCGCAGTACATCCGTGCGGTTTTGATGGGCAACACCCGGACGGTTTCGCCGCGCCCCCTTACGCACCCAGCCAAGCGTTAGGACCTCGACCGTAAAGCGGCGGCCGTTTGCGTGGCAGACGGGCCACAGTATCATGCACAGGTTCGGCAAACATCAATGCAATAGCGTCCCATGCATCGGGAGATCGAATGCCACGCGAGCGCATCTTCTCTTTGCTCTCTAACAGGAGCCTTTGGTTCACGTCGTAAGAGTAACCAGGCCCGCAAGCATCCGCCTGCAAGCTATCCAGGTTAGGAATGTCAGCGCCGGCGGGCACGAAAAAGCCGCCGCTGGGTTGAGACAACGACGGCTCTACGCAATTACTCTCGCGCAGCGATGACCTCCGCGATTGATGATCATGCTATTCCTAACAAGTTAAAGAACGCTTCCCGCTGGTGCACCGACCTCGTCTCGCTTGGTATCGCGGCTGGGACGTTTGATGCGCAACGAAAGCCCTCGCTTCGAGGCTTGTACCGCTGTCGCTCCAAGGGTTCGGCTGAGCTTCGCGGCTATCCGTTCCGGGGGTTCCTTGCCAGCCATTGCCTTCAGCTTGGCTATGTCATCTTCCCTCCACGCTCGTTAAGACCTGGGCATACGCAACGCTCCCTTTAAAAACACCTCAAATCCGAAATTTACCAAAAGTTCCCGCGTTGCGTCGCGGCACGAAAAAGCCCCGCCGGGGATGGCGGGGCTGAGTTTGCGTGTTCTACGGCGATCCCCATCGGGAGGATCACTGCAAAGCTAACAGCGCAGTCTCGCCTCGGATAAAGCTTGAACCGGTATCGAGCAGAAGCCGGATCCTCTGAGGAACGGGAAGCAACTGCGCGTGTTGACGCAGGCGCCGTCGCCCCAATGGCGCATAGAATGGCGGCCCCAGCTTTCACCCCCGTGGCTGGGGCCGGTTTTCATTCCAGCTAGGGGCTCATCATTCCATCATTCCCCAACTCAGCGGAAAATGCTCCAAAGCGGGTGTTACACTCCTGGGAGTGAGGCATGAGCCGGTTCACCATTGGCCTCATCGTAGCTGCGAGCCTTACCCTCACCGCTTATTTCGGAGCGGCAGCATGGCGTGCCTCTGATGATCGCCATTCGGACATTACAGGATCCATGCACCAGCAGGCGATTTTTAGGCAACCCGCCGACTTGTAGAGCTGGACTAAAGGCAAAGGGGAAATGACCATCGATCCAAGCAAAGGCGCAAACATGTCCCAACGAGCAGTCATGCAACATATGAGCATGACCGACTGGAAGTCGGCCAACCGCCTTCCAATCCCGGCAGGGGAAATGATGCTGAGCCGCCTTGTTAGCCAGGGCTGGATCGAGATCCAAGGCAAGGACCATAATACTGTAGTCAGGCTTACAGAGGCGGGACTTAAGGCGATGCGGTCCCCTGTATAGAGCCATCCGCAGGCTGGTAGAGCTGGCGCTGAAGGGGAAGGCAACTGATGGATAACGATGCGCCGACGGCACGCTCCAGCGATCACGTCAACTTCAGCGCGCCGGCCTCACTTCGAAAATGGCCTTCCCTTGGAAATCAGCGAAGGGGCGAAGCCGCCAATCCGTATCTGGTGCTTGACGGTACACTGGATGAATGTCTCCGAAAGTTGACGGCTTACGCCGCTACCACGCGCCACCTGTATGAGATTCATACCGCGCCCCAGCCACCATTGGTGGCAGAGGTGATGGCGGGAGAGACCGTCGCCGAACTTGCACGGCTCCTAGTTTTCTTTGAGCTTCTCGCACCTGCGACGAACGGTAGCCCGCCGCTGTTCCAATCCACAACGGATCGATAATTGCGCAACTCCGTCGGCTACGAAATCATCGGCCATGCTTTGCAGCGACCAGCACCAGTTATCGTTCGACTCTGTCATTTTGGAATTTGGCGCCGGTGCACCCGTGCCTGAGCCCCATGCGCCGCGCGATTTCAATTGGTCGGCCTAAAGGAGGCGGGTTGCCGGAAAGCTCACGGCAGGGTGTGTCGGCGGGACAGGTTCGACCATGACACGGCACCTTCTTCGCGATGGACGTTGAAGTGCTATCTGGGCATGGGGATAACGGGGACTTCGAAAGCTTGGGCATACACAATTCAGCGGTACATACTAAGGTCAGATTTTTAGCGGGATTCCAATGGACGAGCAATTCTACATAGAGAAACTCAAGACGATCAGGGAGCTGACGAGGATTGCTGACCCCTTCATCAAGCGCCGTCTCATCCAGTTGGCCATTCGCTACGAGAAGGAACTGATTACTGCCAAAGCTAAGGAGGAGGACCAGCGCGACGATCAGAATACCGCTTCATGCGCAAGCGGCACGCAAGCCAATTTGCGGCCCACCGTCACTTGATCGCTTCGATCAGCGCTTTCCAACCCTCGAAATGGCGGAAGCTCCGTTTGGTTCCTACCGGCTGCACAGCGGCATGATGGACCGTCCATAGCTGGCGACGGGCGCTAATGCATCAACTACGTTCTGTTAATGAACTCTCCAGCAGTCCACACAGCTGGCGGCGCTGCTCGGCAAGGATGCTGCCGGGCTGTCGGCATCCGCCGTCGGCCGCCTGAAGGACGGCGGTTCGACGAGCACGCCGCCTGGCAGAAGCGCGATCTGTCGGCGAAGCGCTACGTCTACATCTGGGCCGACGGCATCCATCTCGAAGCCCGCCTCGAGGACGAAAAGCAGTGCATCCTGGTGCTGATCGGCGCGACGCCGGAAGGCCGCAAGGAACTGGTCGGATTTACCGATGGCGCCCGCGAGAGCGCGCACGACTGGCGCGATCTGCTGCTCGATCTGAAGCGGCGCAATTCGACGTGCCGCCGCAGCTCGTCATCGCCGACGGCGCACTCGGGTTCTGGAAGGCGGCCGGCGAGGTCTGGCCGAAAACGCGCGAGCAGCGCTGCTGGGTGCACAAGGCCGCCAACGTGCTCGCCAAGTTGCCGAAGAGCCAGCAGCCGAAGGCCAAACGCGCCTTGCAGGAGATCTGGATGGCCGAAACCAAGCCGGCCGCCTGGGCGGGATTGACGACATCTTCGCTGACGTCCGGTGGCCATTCATTTGGACAAGAAACGATCCCGCACGTGCTTGCGCCATCTGCAGGAAGTCTCCCGCGCAAAACGAAAGCCCCGGCACGATGCCGGGGCTTTAAGACTTTGCTTGCTGAGACAAGCGGTTGATCAGTAGCTCGCCGCGATCGGTGCACCGTAACCGCCGAAGCGGTAGTTGATGCGCGCGGTGACCATGTCCACGTCCTGAGTGATCCGGTTGTTAACAAAAGCGGCAGGAACAGCAGGACCGGTGAACGAATTGTTGGCATCGCCCATGAACAGATGGTTGTACTCAACACCGAACGACCAGTTTGGTGTGAAGCCGTATTCAAATCCAACACCGACAGTGCCGCCCCAGCGGGTCGAGCTTGCCGCGGCCAGTTCAGTGCCGAAAACGTTCTCGAGGACGCTAAAACGGTTGCTCGTCACCGCCGCGCCGCCCTTTACGTAAAACAGCGCTTGATTCCAGGCGTAGCCGATCTGGCCGGTAAAGAGGCCGATGCCATCGGTTTTGGTGCGCGTGGAGAACAGAGGATTGATCAGGCTGATGCGCTGGCTGCTGAGATCCGCCCAATCGCCCTGGGCTTCCACACCAAACACCCACTGACTGGCTTGCCAACGATAACCGATCTGGCCACCGACGAGGCCCCCGGAGCGCTCACGGCAACCGTCACCGACGAATACGCCAACCGCATTAACGAAATCAAAGCAGTTGCGGCTCTGACCCCAGCCGCCGTTGCCGCCGATGTAGAAGCCGGTCCAGTCGTAAATCGGGGCCACCATCGGAGGCGGTGCCTTGGTATACGGACGCGCAGCCAGATCCGCAGCGGAAGCGGGAGCGGCCATCCCGAGAGCAAGCAAGCCAACTGTTCCCAGCAAAAACTTCTTCATAACTCAATCCCCAATTGTCATGTATTTCGTTGAAGCGGCCACTCCGGCGGGAGAGCCCATCGAATCTTGGGGATATTCTAGCGGCAACTCGTCGCGAGGGCTGTATCCGAAGTGCAACACCCGAGCCCTAAGTGAGGGCACCGTAAGTTGATGATTCATTTACTTTTTTTGAAACCCAGCCTCATTGGACAGCAAACGAGCTATCCGAAAAGCAAAAACGCCCATCCGTCCGTCTTAACCTCCTGACGCATCGGCTGAATCGGTATCCTAATACGCGTCGTTACTTTTGCGTGGGGTTGCTCGGAATGTGTTTCGCAAAAATGCGGACCAACCTCGTTTCCTCATTTGATATTCGGTCGAACTCTGCTGACGCTATCGCTTCGATGAGATCGCGATGCGCCTCAAACTGAGCCGGCAAATCCCGCGCCGCGCCGCCGGTTGACCGACCGACCAAGTCAACAAGTGCGGCCCTACTGATTTGGCATTGCACAATTTGCTGGCCATTCTTCATCGTGAAGCCGAACGCCATCAAGTCAGCATCATACCCCACAGCCTCACCTCGCGTCAGCGGCATGAACCGGCTTCCTCTCCATGGTCCATTGGACCAGACCTCGTGGGTCCGCCAACTGTCATCTGCCGCTTCCCTAACTGTAACGGACTCCTGCTCCGTCAGAAACCGCTCCGCAACGGTTCACAATAGTTTAAAAAACCCTGTAAATTGCGGACTTCTCTCCGAAACATATGCCGTTACAGCCCGCGATGAACGGAGGCGTGTCTTCTTCTAATCAAAATATTGGCCCGACCGAGCGCACTTCAGGGGGCGGAGGTTACAGCTTGCAGAATCAGCCGCAAGGTAGTGCTGTCGCTCCCTGCTGCGCTGAGGTTGCTTTATGCTTGGAAACAAAGCTGCGCCGATCGTCCGCGTCGTTTTCGCTTGCAGGGGGTGCAGCGCGCCCTTTGAGGCAACTCAGATCCCTCGGCCGGCAGAGGGCACTTTCGCCTGCGGATTCTGTGGCGACGAGGTGTATTTATGGTCCGGTCGTTACGACTATACGGAATGGCGATCTGTTCGAAGGCCGCGGAACCGAGGAGCATGGTCGTGGGAGATGTCAAAGAAAGGTTTTGACAACTATTCGCGATCGAGATCCACCAGGTAGACGAATAGAATTTCCTCAGCGCTGTCAGCTGCGACTTCAGCCATAGCTCTCGAATTCAGGTACGTCGCCCAAGTCGCCACGTGGACACACCGGGAGCTACGGAAACGGAATGTGCCCTCGCAACACGGCACCGGAGGCGACAATGCCAGGGAATAGCCCCGCCTGGCCGCAGCAGCGCCGAGGCCGAACTCGATCATATCCTTGGCAAGCAATAGGCGGCGAGCGGCTCGTTATCGCTATTGCCTACAATTTTAGAAAGTTAGTACGCCTGACTTTTAAAGATACCACAACGGTCTAATCTGCGCCGGTTGCTGCTTGATCATTTAGAACAGTTTGGGGGTGTTGCGATGTTTGAACGTCGATCCCTGGAACGCATTACAATCAAACAGCCGGCGCTGCTTCACGTTGACGGTATTCGCGGCTGTCATCCCTGCCTGGTGGGGAATTTCCACCGTGACGGAGCCATGCTTCATTCATCTACGCATCACACTGCCGCCTTCAAATTTGATCTGTCATTGGATGGCTTCAAAACGACAAAGCATTGTCGTGTGGTGTGGCGGAACGGAAATACCTGCGGCGTCAAGTTTGTCGATCAAAGCGGCGCTCGCACAGCGAACGGTCTGGTTTGAAGGAGCCACCGCCCCATTCCCCAAGCTGGCGGACTTTACCCTTCTTCCGATTTCGCGATGACCGCAAGGCTTTCAAGCTGGTGCGCGAGTGCTGTCCAGCCACGTGAAATATTCATCCGTACGGTAGATCGGCGGGCTCATTCCTCCGATCAGCACCGAGGATTTTATGTTCCGCAGCATAGGCTCTGCATTGCTGGCGGCGTCGATGGCGATGATTTGATCGGCCAAATTATCGCGCGCCTGTGGGTTTTGCTCCCGATGGTGGGACGGACGCAAGGACGGCTGCCCAGCCCACGAATTCCGTTGATCTACATCAACCTCCCGCGTTCGGAGCCCGCAATCTTGGCGGCGATGCGGTGCCAGGTCGCGCCTATTGCGGCCATCATTGGCGGATGGCGCGCGGCTACCCGGTGCGCGCTATTACGGCTGGTGAAACCCGCTACCGCGCCTTTTCACGCTCTATTGCGGAGCTTTAAGGCGTGGAAAGGAGCTACGCTTACGGCCATGACCCTATCGCTCAACCAGTGTCATTCCCTGTTGCTCGCCGAGCGATCACGCGATGCCGGTGTAATCGAAGCCGCGGTGAATGACGTCCTGACTTCAAATTCGGAAACGAACCTACTTGAAATCGAAATGGCATTTCGCGACGCCGGCAGCCCAGTCTATTTGATTGCCAAGCCAGAACTCACCGTCGTGATCGGTATGCCGGCCTGGCGCAGTGCGCTCGATCGCCTCGGCACGACGCCGCGAGAAAATCGATATGCGCTGGCGGGTGCGATGAACTCCGATCAGTCATAGGCGCTGCCGGGTTGCCGGCGGTTCGACTACCGTGCCGCAAAAGCGAGAACTGCCAAGCTTGCGGCGCATTTGACCGCGCCCTTATGGACCATCGGCGGCTCTTACACGAACAGCATCCAGAGGCAGCCGGCCATCAGGCCGAGGACCCAGATCAGCGATGCGCCGAAAAGAAAAACTTCGCGACTCATCGCCAGATTTTAGCGCAGCCGCGCCGGATGGATATTGACCCATAGGTCAGGGAAATGCGCGGAACGCAACGCCTGTCACCGCCGAGCGTTTTTGTTCAGTCATGGACCGCGCCGGCGACGACCCAAATTCGCGTATGGCTCACCCCGATGTCGTCGGCGATGGTGCGGTCGGATTTCGCCGGCTTGCCGCTCAGCCTCGGTGTTGTGCGCGAGCCTGGCCCTAATGCCAGAACAGCGCAGCCATCGTCATCGCCACTGACAAGGCGCCCATGCAAACCACCATCACTGTGAACCAACGTTCTTGCATTGCAGCCGCAATATAACGAAAGCCATGCTGACCTACCCGTGACCCTTTCGGCGTTGCGTTATGCGATATTCAAACCGTAATTTTACGGGGCTTTTGAAAGCTGGGCAGGGATATAGCGTCGATTAGGACCTGTTTCGCTTGAATCGCAGATCGGTCGCGGGTCTTTTGTTGCCGTTTCGCTGTAGCAAAAATGCATTTGAAAATTTACCACCGCCGCTCCTGCCTTGAAGGGGTGCATCACGCAGCCACCGGCCGATCAACTCGGTCGTGCAAATCGCAACGCGGCTGAACCGGACCCGCCGCACAGGCGTTATGGGTCCCGGCTCCGCAGCGCATCGCCACGCGACCTTGCGCCCAGGGCAGCTTGATCCACATCAATCCCGTCGTGGCGGCACTGCCCAGAATGGCTGTCACCGGCTCACGCCGCAGGTATCAACACTTGTGTCGAAGTATCTTCGTAAGGAGGCTTCAATGCGGATATTGCCCATTGCTGCTGTGCTCGCCCTGTTAGGGTCGGCTGCGGTCGCACAGACCGACGCGCCCAAGGGTTACGTCGGCGCTTACGGGCCTGACGACCCAAATCGACCGTTCGGAGGCCCCGTGCCAGAGGTGAATTTGGGTCCAGGCTTGAACGTAGTGGGCCCGGACGGAGCAACCAAAGTAGTTAAAGCCGTTCCTTGCAGCACGGCTGCCCGAGGCACCGACGGCACGACTACCTGCGTAGGGATTCCCGGCCCGATTAGAACAAGCGGCGATTCCCGCGAAGGCATTACTACTGGCGTATCACGTCGGTAGCTGCCAACTCATCCTTGATAAGCGGCACCAGCACCCGCAGCGGTCGCGCGACTTGCCTTTCGCCGTGCATAAGCTGTGCTTTAGCTTCGATCAGCATTTTCCCGACGGGGGTCGTAAGACCTCCCCCGTTCGAGAGGGACCGGTCCGGCATGATCGCGTTTGCGATTACGGCAACGGTTTGAGTTCGGTTGGCAGCTTTCGCTTTCCTACAGGGCAACCCGTTGGCCCCTGCTGGACCGTTGAAGACGCGTTGGGACGATCCTGATCAGACGCCGAGCTTGCGCTCATAAATTCGTACCAAGCAGCGTCCGATGACCGGTTCGAGTAAGCAGAAGCCGCGAACGCCAGTGCGATCGCGGCGAGAAGCCCGACCGCCGCCGTGGTACCTGCTCCATGGCTATTGAACATCGCTCGCCTCCCGGAATGGGGCTGCGATGGCGTTAGATCAACGCGGGATTTTCAGATGTGAACTACGTCACGTCTCACAGTGTCTTGATGCGGAGGCAGATCCACCGAATTGCCGGAGAAAAGCTCCCAAAAACTTTTAGACTTAGCTTCTGAAACTGATAGTGCACCTCACGTCGACGTACGAGCCCTGATGCTGCCTCTCGCTATGAGCGTGGCGTAGAAGCTCGCAGTTCGCCGGGAAAGTAACCTTAACTTTCTGTTTCGATTGTCGATAAAATTTTATCGATTAGTCTCATCGTCAGTCGCGCGGGGCTCAATATCCGAACGATCAGAGGCCAGTCCGAAGACCACCCGGTCTTCACGGCCTCGCCGAAATCAAGCAATGGAACCGGTCGCGAACCGGCAATTGCGGTAACGAGCCGTCCGGTGACCGCCCGGACGGCTCTTGCTATTGTTGGCCCACCTTAGCTCGGATGCGCGGCCACTCAACCAGACCACCAGCCTCTTTCGCCACGGCCTCGCCTGGATCTCGCACAAGGTGAGCTTCCGCCCAAGCGACTACCTCAAAGCTCTCTTGCTCGGTGCGCTCGTTCAGCGGTGTGTGAGCCCGCAGCGGCGTCACCACCTCACGCATCTCCCTTCAATCATCATCGTACCTTTCGGCTGAGACGCACGGTTCCACTTGCATAGGAACCTCGCGCCTTGCTCAAAACTTCGTCTTGTCTCGCTTCATCCACTTCGCTTGACTTCGCATGCAGGCCATTGCGAGCGACATCGGTCCAGGTCACAGACTGCCCTCGCTCCATACCCTGTTCGCCCCCGTCGTCTTCTCCAAGTTGCGGCGGGGGCGCCCCTGCTTAGGCAACGCGCGAAGGGGGGTAGTGAATTGCGCGGGTGAAATCGCTTTGCTGCTGTATCGTTGAACGCTTCAACGTTGCGGCAATGGGCCGGGGTCATCGCCCGCCTCTACCCGCATGGTTTTTCCGTTTGGCACGACAGAGCCGGTCGTGCATTTCACCAAGCACTGGAAACGACGAGACTTCCCTTCAGCGCCGGTTCCAGATTTAACCTTTCCGACGGGCATCAAGCTTAATTCGTGAGTTTTGTTGCGGCCGGTCCAAACAGGTCTAGCGTGACGGCAGGTCGCGCAGATGGCTAACTGTTTCGGCCTGCGTACTGCGCGACTAGGGGCCGCTTGTCCCCACGGGCGGCCCCGCCCCCATTTTGAGAAAAGCTTTTTGCGTGCCCTGGTCGACCTCGTTTGAGGATCCCATCATTTTGCCGGACGGCCGGAAGCTGCTCACGCTGAAGGATGCGGCAGACTACGTCACGAAGCTGCCGAAAAAGGAATCCGACTTGCCGGAATGGCAAACGGCGATCGAAGCGCTGATGCTGTGCAGTCGCGGCGGCGACACCATGCTTGCCCGCATCGGGGTCATGAAGGCACTCAACGTTCATGTGGAGCGGGTGTTCAACACTGATGCCAAAGAACACCACTGGGGCAAACGGAAGCTGAAGCGGGATCAGTGATCTCGCGAGCTTGTCACCGGGCCAGAGCTTAAGCCGGGCCGCGCTGAAACTGGATGCTGCACTGGCGTCGAATGCTGGCCTCTTCGATAGCGATCATCTGACCGCGCATAAGCGCCAGCTGGTCTGCGATGCTGCTATCGCCGACCAGGGAGAATACCTTCGGCCAACGGATGGTTGTGCTGCTGTTGTCATTGCCATGCACGATCGGATCGCTCTGTTGCAGGCCGGCGACCTTGGCTGATCGTGATGACAGGTCACGCGCTTCCTGCACCAATCGAGGACAATCAAATTCCAAATAGGGGAAGGGCGGGACGTAAGTCGATTTGGGCTCAGCCAGGCTAGATCCACTACTCGCCAGGATAATCAATATGACCGCTACGATGTGCATCTCAAACAACCTTCCGGGTTGTTCGGACCGTAACACAAGGCCGCCTTCACGGCGGTCTTTTGTTTGTGGTTCCAGAATTAACTTGCAGCGCGAACATTCAGGTTAATGAGCGACTTTCGTTGCGAAGGCGATAGGGCTGCCTATGCTCGCCTCACCGGACGAGTTGCCCCCACAATGTCCGGCACACCAGCGAAGCCGTCAGGCGATCAAGCCCCCGCTTGACGGCTTTGTTGAAATCGGGGCTTGCGGCGGTCGACCCAATGAACGCTACGAAAGAAAAACGCGGGCCGCGAAGGCCACCCACATCGCCCAGCGAATTGGCAGAGCAGTTTCACGCTTTGCAACAATTGCGCAGGCTTGTCCAAGATCTCGAACAATCTGCAACGAAGAATGGCCAGCCGCTCGAACCGCGCGGTGCAAATGAGAACCGGCGTCCAAAATGAATTCGCAGAACCATGCGCGCCCTCAGAAATTAAGCTCAAAGCCAGCCTGGGCATACGTCTGGCACGTATGGAAAGTCATCATCCCCAGGCGATCTATCACCGGCCGCCTTGTGTACGGTCTGGTGTTGCGTCGCCATAACGGGCGGAGATGGATTTACAAAAATCTCGCCAAGTACGATCCGGAGGATTGATTGAAGCCAGATCTGGCGCAGTCCCACAACTCGTCAAATGGGTTCACAACAAAAAGACCGCCCTCGGGCGGTCTTTTGTTTTCAGATCCTTCGTCCAGGGATCGACAAGAGAGTCCCGAAAAGCAGGCATGACCCCATATCACCGCCATCGTCCAAGCGAGTCGCGCAAGGTCGGGCGTCGTATTCCTTTCGAAACAGCCCGTGGCGCTGCAGCTCCGGCACCAGCTGATGCACCACATCCTCTACGCCGCCCGGAAGATTTGGGATCTGCAGCATGAAGCCATCACAGGCGCACTTGCGACAATGCGGCGGCTGGGGACGGGCCGGAATTTCCCGTTGGTCGCTTACGACTAACCTCACTGTGATGAGGTTCCCAAGTACCCAACCGCACATTCGTTCCGCAATCAAACCAGGTTGGTTCAACCAAAGAAGCCCGCCGGGTTAAGTCGGCGGGCTCCCTACGCGGTTACGCTACTCCCGCGGGGCCTTGGGGGCTTCCGCGATTGGTGTGATCTTAGAGGTCGCAAGTTAAGGATTGGTGGCGTCGCAGCCTCAGCGACACCCGATGATGGTGATGCCTGTGAGGTTCCGGAATTAACGGGATTTTCCTGCGTTCCAGAATTAACCGGCAACGCGGACATCAAGCTTAACACGCGAGTCTCGTTGCAGCCGATCGAGACAAGTCTAGCGTGACGGCAGGTCGCTGCAGATGGCGATTAGTCCCCGCCTGAGTACTGCGCGACCAGGGGTCGCTTCGTGCCCTAGAGGCGGCCCCGCCCCCCATTTGGCACGGGCATTGCTAAATATCCGGAGACTGGGATTTCAGGGCCTCAGTCTGAGACAGCACGCCGCCGGGACAACCCATTTCGAGCCCGGCGGCGTATTTTTTTGACACACGCGCATCCCTGTTTCACCAGGCGCGTGATTGCGCCGGCAGATGCAGAACCTGGATCGTGGCGCGCCGGTGACCAGAGATCAGACCACGCTCAACAGCGCACCGACCGCGACGCTTATCTCTTACGCAAATTAGGTCAGGCTGCGTGCACGTGGTCCGTAGAAGTACGGTCGAATACTCGCTATCGGCGGCAGCGCCAAACAATTACTCTCGCATCACGCCGCGATGAGTCCTTTTGAAAGGCCACCTCCTCGCAGCTTTTCCTTTGTTAAGTTTTCCGTTGCATGTTGAATCGCATCGTTGCCTGGGGCCGGCTATGAAGGACCGAGTACTGGAGAAGATGGAGCTTGATGACCTCTGGAATTTGCACCAGAGGATCATTGACGTCCTGGATCGAAAACTGGAGAACCAAAAGCGCAAGCTTGAAGACCAACTCGATGAACTTGGTCGCAGGTTCGGCGGCTCTCCCAAAGACATTCCGCAACGTCGGCCTTACCCCAAAGTCGAGCCGAAATTTCGCAACCCGAACGACCCCTCAGAGACGTGGTCAGGCCGCGGCAAAACCCCGCGCTGGATGATCGAAATGATTGCAGACGGAAGAAGCATCGACGACTTCAGGATCCAATAGCTCCTGCTGACAGAGAGCCGTCGGCAGGTCGATTTTCGCCGCCGCTATTGCCATCCTGTGGACCTCGCCAAGCCACGCAAGCATCCGGAATTTTGATATCAGTTCGCTCGCTGGTTTCACGACCGACGGGAACGGGAACCCTTGCGGCCGATCGCCGTTAAAGTCGCGAACAGCAAACCGGCGAGGCTGCGATGACGAGACCAACGATCTTGCTTGCCGCGGTGGCTTTCTTAATCCTGCCCGCTTTTGGCGGCCCGGCGTTGGCGCAGCACGTCATTACCAATCCGGGCTGGTGCGCCCAGTTCTATCCGAACGCAAATTGCCAGAACTACGGGCGCGGAAACCCCTACACGAGCTATGGTTGGCAGCGAGCCGGACATCGTCACTACGGGGGCCATCGCCATCACCGCCGCCATTGGCACTGACGCCGGCGAGCGAGCCTGTCCAGACTCTACCTAGGCTAAGAACAGCCGGAACTAGCAGGCAACGCGGGTTCAACTATGCGATTGGGCGATGCTTCCACCGCTCTCGCGCGCGGCGACTTGTGGCAGGGCAAGGCTGAAAGCATCGATCAGCCGACGTCGCCAGGGTTGCGTCAGCATCGATAGCTTGCCTTCGAGCAGCGCCGCCCTTTCCCGGGCGCCCATGCCTTCCGAGGTGGCCTTGAGCAATTCGGCCAGCAGCTTGTTGGTACGCTCGCATTCTCTCTCGAAGTCGGCCCGATGGCCGCTGGCGATAGCCTTCGCCTCGAGCAGTTCGGCCTGCAAGGCTCTCGATTTTCTGCTTCAGGGCGTTGATCTGCTGTTGACCGGCCGGCACTTGCGGCGGACGGGAAATCGGGGAATGGCTGATTTCGGTGAGGTCGACCTGCACCAGCGTTTTGCCGTCGTTCGAACGGGAACGCGGCCATCGGTGCCTTTTTACCAGGGCCCGGGCAGCCTCGGGGGAAATTTTGAGCCGTTCGCCCAGGTCGGCGTACGTCAGCATTTCGACGGGCATAGTATTCGCTCCCGCTTAGCCGGACGATCACCACCCGGACGCAAGCGAATGGTACCGATTCATGGTTAAGCGTTGGTTTACCGTGGGCGCGGGGAGGGTTCACCTCGGGCGACGCGTGGCGACCTCGTGCCGAGCGCTGCTCGCGGCAACGGTCCGCGCTTGAAAACCACAACCACCTTATCCTCTGCGACGGCGCATCCCGAGCAGGTCGAGGCCCCAGAAGGCGATGAGGATCAGGGCGCACGTGCTCACGCCCAGCAACAATACGATTGCTTCCAGCATGATCGAATCACTCCGCTGGTGACGCAAAAGCATGCGCGCCTGTCGCAATTTTGTCATCATTCAGTTGGCGCCAGCGCCCGGACGAAACCATTTTCCGGGGCGACGAAAACATCCTGAAACAAAGGGCTGCTTACCTGGTTGGTAACAAAACAGGGACGGCCGACATGCAATTCATCTTCGATCTCATTTGGAACCAGTCACGCAACAGATTCCTCGCCACGATCGGTGAGCAGGAGACGGAGCAATGATCGAGCTCTCAGCAACTGATCCTCGCCCTGGTCAGTGTGGCCATCTTCGCCGCCCATGCGCTGGATGCCTACCGCACCGGCTAGGCTGCAGGGAGACCGCATTTTAGCCAGTCTCTCCTCGAAGACCGCGCGGCGTCAGCTCAGTGGGATTGGTCGGACGCAGGCGACTGTTGTCGCTCCCGGTCTAATTGAAGTCCGCGGGCTCCGGATCAGTGGCCTGCGAGCGCGCTTTAAGCGGCAGCCCTAGTTGGTAGGCCTTGAACGACACCCCACCCACGCTCCGGTCCATTTTTTCAGCAATTGCTTGAACGGAATACCTCTGAACAAGAGTCTTGAGGTCTCTGATGTCCTCGGCACTCCAGCGCTTGGCCATGCTTGTCGCCCCTCCTCGCTCCCAACTTTAAATCGGGAAAAAGCGGAAGGTTCCCTTGGGCGACTCCTGCCTTTCACTCGACTGAAGCGGACGCAATGTGCGCTGGCCGCAACGCTACGGCCGGCGCAGTTCTGCGACAGCTTCGGCCACCACCGCGACCAGCGAAGCCATGGTGTACGGCTTCGGCAACCATCCGAGCGGGGCATAGGGCTCGGCGCGGCCGCGGGTGTGCGCATCGTCATGCGCGGTCGCAAAGATGCAGCGAATGGCGAAGTCCTGATATATTTGCCGTGCGGCGTCGATGCCATCGCGGGTGCTGGCGAGACGGATGTCCATCACGGCGAGCGTCGGTTGCGCCTCGCCCGCCAGCGCGACGGCTTCCTCCGCGGTCGTGGCCGGGCCGACCACCTCGAAGCCGGCGGTCGTCAGCGCGATTTCGGTTTGCATGGCGATCAGAAAATCATCCTCGACGACGAGAATGCGCGGCGGGCCCTGCTTGTCTTCCATCCGTCGGGCCTCTTCCGCCGGTGGCGGCGAGTTCCGGTCCGGCCCGGACTGCGATGAAAAATGTCCCGCGCGCTGCTGCGGCGTCATCGATGACAGCCCTAGATTTTCGCGGCGGGAAAATCGAGGCTCGCCCGCGAGGGGTTTTTCGTGACGGAAAGCGTGCCATGCAGTTGGCGGGCGAGGCCGAGCACGAGCTGGAGCCCGGATGAGGTCTTGCGTACCTCTTCAAGATCGAACCCCTCGCCGTCATCCTCGACGCTGAGCGCCAACCGTCCATCCTGATCGGTCAAGCTGATCCGAACGCCCTGCCTCGCATGGTCCTTGATGCCGTGCTTCACGGCGTTTGTCACAAGCTCGTTCAATATCAGCGCGAGCGGCATCGCCACGTCGTTGGAAAGCACGCCGTGCGCCGCGCCGCATTCGATTCGCGCCTGCGGCGGCAGCAATTGCCGGATGGTTTCACAGACCGCGGGCAGGAATTCCGCCGCCGCAAACCGGCTGGCGTCGCTGCGGCCGTACAGCACGCGCTGCGCCGCCGCCATGGCCGCGATCCGCGCGCTGGCCTCGTTGAGGACCTTCCGCGCCTCCTCGCTGTGCGCGGTTCTGGCCGCGGAGAACAGCAGCGCCTGCAGCATCTGCATGTTGTTCTTGGTGCGGTGGCTGAGTTCGTCGAGCAGGAGCCGCTGCTGCGTCTCGGCCTGACGTCGCTCGCTGATATCCACCAGCATGTTGATCGCGCCGGTGATCCTGCCGGAAGGGTCCCGCAGCGGCGTCGGGAACGGAATGAAGGGAACCCGCGTCCCGTCCGGCCGCTCCGCGACCGCTTCGGCGCCACGCACGGCGCGCCCTTCCCTGAGCGCAACCGCCATCGGGCACTGGTCGTGCGGAAGCGGCGTGCCGTCCGGCATGAACAATTTCCAGGTGACGCACCATTCGTCGCTGCCGAGCACGGGCGTCCGGCCCGAGAATTCGACCGCCGCCTGGTTGAAGTAGGTAATTTTGCCCTGCGCGTCGGTCGTGTAGATCGCGGCCGGTATCGCCGCGAACAATTCGGTGAGACGCTGCTCGCTCTCCCGGAGCTTGCGTTCGGCTTCCTTGCGATCGGTGATGTCGCGGGCGATCTTTGACGCGCCGACGATGCGACCCGTCGCCGTCGCGCACCGGCGAGACGGTCAGCGAAAGGTCCAGAAGACTGCCGTCCTTCCGCCGGCGGACGGTTTCATAATGCCGGATGCGCTCGCCGCGCCGGATGCGTGCGAGGATCCCGGGCTCCTCGTCTTCGAGGCCCGGCGGGAAAAGAATGGTCACCGGCTTGCCGATGGCCTCGCCGGCGGTATAGCCGAACAGCCGCTCCGCTCCCGAATTCCAGGTCCGGATGATCCCGTCGAGATCCTTGCTGATGATCGCGTCGTCGGAGGATTCCACGATGAACACGAGCTGCTGCGCTCGGTCTTCGGCGACGCGACGCGCCTCTTCCGCCCTCAATCTCGTGATGCCAAAGCCGAGTTGCCGCGCAAGCGTCAGCGCGACGTCGATCTCCGTTTCGGCGAAGTGATGCGGCCTGTCGTAATAAGCCATGAATTTTCCGGCGAGCCGGCCGCCGATCAGGATCGGAATGAAAGCGACGGCTGCGATGTGTTCGCGCGCAACCGTTTCCTTCAGGGCATCGGAAAGCTCGGACTGGCCAACGTCCTCGAAATGGACCGGACGCGGATTTTCTTCGTCCCTGTCCCATGGCGAATGGCCCTCGACGGCCTTCCGGTACCCATCCGACAGGTCTCGCCATCCGACGAAACGCATCACGTCGCTGTCGTCAAACAAGAGAATGGCGGCGCGCTCGCAGGCCAGCGCGGCGAGGATGGCGTCCAGGCCGGCGTCGTAAACGTCTGGAAGTGACGTCGCGTATTGGAGCTTTTCGGAGAAGCGGAACAGCGCCGCCTGCTCTTCGCTGCGGCGCGCCAGCGCCTGTTCGGCCTGCTTGCGGGCGCTGATGTCATGCTGAACGCGCACCGCATACAGGAAATTTCCCGCCGCATCGCGAACGCTCGCGGACGTCACCTCCGCCCAGAAGTATGAGCCGCCCTTGCGGGCGAGACGCTTTTCAATGGTGTAGCGATCGATTTCGCCCGCGACCTGCCGCCTGAACTGCCCAAGATCCTGCGCGACGTCCTGCGGGAAGGTCTCGTCAAAGATGCTGCGGCCGAGCAGGTCGGTCGCGTCGTGTCCCATCAGCTCGCAGACCTTCTGATTGACGCGCAGCATCCGTCCGGCCTCGTCGACCTCGACGATGCCCACGCCCACGTGCTCGTAGGTGACGGCCAGCAGCTCTTCGCGCGTACCCTGCCCTTCATTGCGAGCCGTTCGGGCGAGTTCCGGAGTGGTGGACAGGCCTGGCAGGGAGAGGGGCATGGCTGTCCGGTGCTGGATGTTCATTCCCCGCCATCCCTGCCCAAAGGGCAAAATTCGTCACGCGGTACCCGGCATCAGCAGATGCAAGACTCAACACGCGCGACCGCTGAGCTAACCTTGCATAAGTCCGGCAATAGAAAATTGTTCCCCGCGAAAGCCGGACATTGACACGTTCGTTCTGATGCAATCGAAATCGAAGTTCTAACAGCCCCGGCAGATCCCCGTAAAACTGCTCACTTCCGGTCGCGCCCGACGCCGAGCCGGCGGTTTTCGCGGGTAACCTTGGCGCGCGCTGATGATCCGCTGCGATGCGCCGGTATAGGGCGACGGCGCGAGCCGCGCACGCGGCGCCGGCGTGTCGACCGAGCCATAGGAGGTTACCGGCGCCGGCGGGTTGGGGCGAAGCGGCGGGGTACTCGAGGCGTTGCCGATGCCGCTCGGATCCGAGAGCGATCTGGGATTGGCCGGGCCGAACGGCACGCCTGATATCGCGGAATTGCCGGCGCCGGCCGAGCCGGCTGGCGGCGTCAATTGGGCGAATGCCTTGGCGGGGACGATCAAGGCGAGCGCCATGAAGAGAACAAGCGTCGGATTGCTGGACATCGAGATCTCTCCAGGAGGCACCCATGCAACGATCATGTGGTGCGCGCGGTTCCCCTGCTCCCAGGTCGCTGCTGTCATGTTGAGCGGTTTTTACCTGCCGTCCGCTCTGTCGCGGAGTAGGCGGCGGCGCGAGAATCAGACTTAATTGTGGCGCGACCCCGTTTTGAGATTCCGGCGGAATGAACCAGCCTGAGATCCTCGATTCCGATATCCGCGCCATGCAGCAGTGGCTGCGCGCTGCCTGGCAGCAGCTCGGCGATCGCTCCCTCACCACCTTCAGCCGGCGCGAGTTGCGCAACCAGATGAAGCAGTGCAGCGCCGACCTGCGGGAGCGGCTGCAGATGGTGGCCGAGCAACAGGCCGGGCCGCTCCAGCAGCCCGTCCCGCCCTACTCCCGGCCGGAACTGCGCATCCTGTCATGGTGACGGAACAAGGTCGGGTCGCGTCGCCGCTCCGCCGCCAGCCACGAACACACCGCCGACGGCACCGCGCCGATGAGACCGAACAGCAGGACTTCCGGCCCGTGGGCAAAGCCCACCCAGATACGCCACTGCCAGCGGCAGGTAGCTGATCGTGTAGCCAAACAGCGCCGTGAACGCGATGCGATACGGGACGTTGCGCTTTGCCAGCGCATGGTCGAACCCGGCGGCCCACAGCGCGGGGATCAACCCGACCAGATAGATCGTCGGCAGCATCATGACTTGCGCGACATCGAACGTGATCGGACTGCCCGCAAGCCGATTGGCAATCTGCAGCATCACCCAGAACGCGACGACGAAGCCGAGCGGCGGCGCCATGGCGGCAAAGATCAGAAAGCGGTTCATGCTGGTGGTCCTTGGCTGCTAATCCTGGGCCCAACCGTAGCGCCGTGTCGTTCGCCGCCGCTGTGACGCCACGCACGCTGGCCGGCGCCACGCTGGCCGGACGCGCATGCGCGGAAATCTGTAATGACGGGTGCCGAGCCCTGCCCGAGCGGCGCTGGGCGGGCCAATCGTGCCTGCCCGGTCTTGCCCTGTGAAGGCCGCGCCCTATCCGAACTGCGCCGCCACGGGTTAGCTGCGTGAGCTGGCCCTGTTGATAACCCAAATGCCCTCGGTCCAGCGTCGAAACAGGCTGCCATGGTGTGCTATCGGCATACCGGCCTGACTAACGACGGACGGAAAACATGCGGATCACCCTGGTCGGTTCCCGCCATTTCGGCGTGACGACATTCAACACGCTGCGCCAACACGGGGTCGATATCGCCCGCGTCGTCGTCCATGACGGCGAGGACCGGCTTGCCGCCACCGCGCGGGCCGCCGGGATCGAGGTCGTGGTGCAGGCCGATCCGAAACGCGTGGTCGCGTCCGAGATCGCGCCGAATACCGACCTGATTGTAACGGCGCACAGCCATGCCCGCGTCACCCGGGAAGCACTGGCCGCCGCCAAGCTCGGCGGCATCGGCTATCACCCCTCGCTGCTGCCCCGGCATCGCGGCATCGCCGCGGTCGAATGGACCATCAAGGAGGGCGACCCGATCGCCGGCGGCACCATCTATCACTTGGCGGACCGGATGGATGCCGGCGCCATCGCCGCGCAGGAATGGGTGTTCGTCAAGAAAGGCGAGACCGCCCGCGAGCTCTGGGAGCGCGCCTTGGCCCCGCTCGGTCAGAAACTGCTGGCCGACGTGATCTTTCACGCCAAGACCCACCACAGCCTCCCCGCCACGCCGCAGGATGAGGAGTTCGCCACCAAGGCACCGAGTCTATCCGATGGTAAACATTGAACTCTACCTAAATACCTCCGACGGTCTTCTCCTGGCGAATCAGTGGCAAATAATTCAAATTGCGTCGTTCCCCGGCCGGAACCGGATTCACCTTGATGTGTTTGAGTTCACTGGAACATTTCACCGTGCTGCGGCGCACCCCAGTTTGGCCACATTGTGACCAGATAAAGCGCGTCATCACACACATCTCAGGGATTTGATCCATGCGCGCCAATCGCATCAGCGACATTTTGTTTGCTTCGTTTCTTGCCTCCGCCGCGGCTCTTGCGGCCGCTCCGGCCTCCGCCCAGTCGCCGTATGACGGCCTTTGGCAGGTTACCGTTGTCACAAAAACCGGCAGTTGCGATGCGCAAACCACTTCAACGGTGAATGTCGCCGACGGCAAGATTTCGGGCGGCCCGGTTTCCGGCAGCGTCGGCAGCGGGGGGCTTGTGAAAGTCTCGATCAATGGTGCATATGCGAACGGTCAACTCAGTGGCAACTCCGGATCGGGGAAATGGAATGGCGCTTCAGCTGGTGTCGCGTGCAGCGGTCGATGGGAAGCATCCCGTCAGTAAGGCTGTCCAGACTTCAGAATTCTTCGCCAAAGCGCGGCGGCTGACATTCGCAGCCGTCGCATTTTTTTTGACGGCTTTTGCGGCCTCTACCAGCTACGCCCAGTCCAGTGCGTTCGCCGGCATGGCCGGCAATTGGCACGGCGGCGGCACGGTGTCGCTGGATGACGGTTCGAGCGAGCGGATCCGCTGCCGGGCGACCTACAAGGTGAGCGGCGCCAGCATGGACATGAACCTCACCTGCGCCAGCGACGCCTACAAGTTCAATCTGTTGGCAGCGGTGGCCGCCCAAGGCGGCGAGGTCTCCGGCCGTTGGAGCGAAACCAGCCGTAATGTCGGCGGCGACATCCAGGGACGCGGCGCCAACGGCAGCTTCCAGGTGATCGCCCAGGCGGCCGGTTTCAGTTCCAGCATCTCGCTGAAGACCGCCGGCAACAAGCAGCAGATCTCTATGAAGGCCGACAGCCAGTTCCGCGCTGCCAATATCTCGCTGTCGAAGTAGCCCGGATGTCGTGCCCCGCGAAAGCGGGGTACCCAGTACGCCGCGCCCTGTCGTTTCAAGCCATGACATCTCTGGAAAACTGGATCGCCCGCTCCAGTGCGCAATTGCGCACAAGGCGGGCGATGACAGTTGTGCCGTCGCACTAACTCGTCTTCGGCTTCTCGAGTTTCGCCGCGGTCTCCTTGATCGTCTTGGCGATCAACAAGGCCTGCTCCTTGTTGAACGCAAAATCCTGCACGCCGCGCTGCGTGGTCAGCGACAGCACCATGATGTCGGGCTGGTGCTCGGGCCAGCCGGTCGCGAAGGCGGTGACGAAGTCTGCAGAGGTCGATCGATTGGTCATTGGCTCGCGATATCCTTTTGTCTTTTCCGGTGCGCCTGTTGAAGCAGGCAGCGCCCGGTCCTTGTGATGTCCGGCTGCGCCTTGCACCAGGCCTTGCGACTAGGCCTTGGGCACGAAGGCGGTTACTTCGATCTCGACTTTCGCCCGGTAGTCGACCAGCCCTTCGATGTAGAGCAGCGTCGATGGCGGGAAATTGCGCCCGAGTGTTTCCTTCCAGGCGGCGCCGATGCCCGGACCTGCGGCTTCGTATTCGCTGCGGCTGGTCAGATACCAGGTCAGGCGGACAATGTGCTCGGGTCCGGCGCCGGCTTCGCCAAGCAGCTTGATGATGCGCTTCAGCGCCGTGCCGACCTGGGCGGCCATGTCGGGGGCATAATCGCCCTTCTCGTCGCCGCCGGTCTGGCCGGCCAGCACGATCCATTTGCCGGGACCGTCGACCTCGACACCATGCGAGAAGCCGCGGGGTTTCGACCATTCGGCCGGTTGCAAGATACGCATGCGTAAGTCCTCCTTGAGACCGCCGCTCCTTAGCACTGAACCGGCAGCCGCTCCCACAGCGAAATTGCGTCACCGCGCATCGCTGCCCCGCCGCAGATGCGCATTGCAAATTGTGGCGCCCTCGCCGATACCGGCCTGCCCCAACCCCCTCGGCTTCCCCGGAATGGACCGCACACAATCCAAAACCCTGGCCGCGCTGTGGATGGCCGGCTGGCTCTCCCTGATGCTGATCATCACGATCGCCGGCCGCGAAGCGGCGCGCGAGATCAACGTGTTCCAGCTCATGGAGATGCGCTCGATCCTCGGCTTCCTGATGCTGTATCCGCTGATCCGCGCCGCGGGTGGATTTGCCGCGATGAAGACCACGCGACTGCCGCAGCACATTGCGCGCAACCTGATCCACTACGGCGCGCAGCTCGGCTGGTTCTTCGCACTCACATTGATCCCGATCGGCCAGGTGGTGGCGATCGAATTCACCATGCCGATCTGGACCGCGATCCTGGCCGCGAGCTTTCTCGGCGAGCGCATGACGATCTGGAAGACTGCCGCGATCGTGCTCGGAATTATCGGCGTCGTCGTGATCGTTCGCCCCGCCGCCAGCGAGGTCAATCCGGGCCAGTTGATCGCGCTGGCCGCGGCCGTCGGGTTCGGCGTGTCGGTCGCGATGGTCAAGTCGCTCACCCGCACCGAGCAGACGCTCGCGATCATGTTCTGGATGCTGGTGGTGCAATCTGCGGCAGGCCTGCTTCCCGCACTCTACGTCTGGACGTGGCCGCCCACCCATCTCTGGGGCTGGGTCGTGGTGATCGCGTTTTGCGGCACGTTCTCGCACTACTGCATGGCGCGGGCGCTGATGCATGCCGATGCCACCGTGGTGCTCCCGATGGATTTTCTGCGGGTTCCACTCAGCGCCGCCGCCGGCTGGCTGATCTATTCGGAACGGCTGGACCTGTTCACCGTGCTCGGCGCCGCGTTGATCCTCACCGGCAATCTGTTGAACCTGAAACCGAATCCTTCGACTAAGGCGTCCGCCCCAAGCTGAATTTTATTGGTCTGGCTGTGATCTAGATCACGCGTCGACGCGTGGCGCGACGGTAACGGATGGCACCGGATTTGGTTGCCGGACCGCTTTTTTGTGGCGCGAAGCGGGCGGTATTCTGTAGTGTCCAGCCAGCGTTACAGCCAAAGCCTTTTATCGATTCTGCAGGGGGATTTCCTTATGCGCTACCCAACCCTCATCTTGTCCGCCATCTGCATGGTCCTTACGGCCGGCGCCGCCAGCGCCGAGAAGCGGGTTGCCTTCGTCGTCGGTAACGGCGCCTACAAGAACGTCGCGCCGCTGCCGAACCCGTCGGTCGATGCCAAGGCGATCGCCGCGACGCTGCGCAATGTCGGTTTCGAAGTGGTCGAGGGCTCCAATCTCACGCGCGACAAGATGACCGAGCGGCTGCTCGACTTCGGCAAGAAGGCGCAAGGCGCCGACGTCGCGCTGTTCTTCTACGCCGGTCACGGCATCGCCATCTCCGGCACCAACTATCTGTTGCCGATCGACGCCGACATCAAATCCGAAATGGACGTCAAGCTCGGCGCCGCGATCAATATCGACCTCACGCTCGAGCAGACCATGGGCGACGCCAAGGTCAAGCTGGTGTTCCTCGACGCCTGCCGCGACAACCCGTTCGCGGCCAAGATCAAGTCGAACTCCGCGACCCGCAGCGTCAATGTGCAGACCGGTCTGGCCGAAATGAAATCCGGCGAAGGCACGCTGATCGCGTTCGCGACCGGCCCGGGCCAGACCGCGCTCGACGGCCAGGAAGGCGCCAACAGCCCGTTCACGCGCGCGCTGCTCGCCAACCTCACCCAGCCCGGCATGGAGATCCAGCAGGCGATGACCAAGGTCCGCGCCCAGGTCAACGAAGAGACCAACAAGGGACAATTGCCCTGGGGTCACACCAACCTGATCGGTTCGGTCTATCTGAACGGCGCGCCCGCGCCCGGCGCCATGGCGGCTGCAACGCCGGCAGCGGGAGCTTCGCAGGCCTCGGACGTGGAACTGGAGTTCTGGCGCTCGATCAAGGAATCCAACAAGCCGGAAGAACTCAACGCCTATCTGAGCAACTATCCCAACGGTCAGTTCCGCTCGCTGGCCTTGTCGCGCATTGCCTCGCTTGAGTCGGGTCCCAAACCCGATGCCACCCGCAACCTGAGCACGGGCATCGATCCCGCGACCTTCAAGGAGGAAGCGAACCAGACCACCGAGGACCAGATCGGCCTCGACAAGGGCCAGCGCCGCGACGTGCAGCGCCGCCTCACCGGGCTCGGCTTCGACACCAAGGCCACCGGCCAGTTCGATCAGGCCACCCGCGGCGTGATCACGCGCTGGCAGGCCGCCCGCGGCTATCCCAAGAGCGGCTACCTCAACAAGCTGCAGCACAAGGCGCTGCTGACCGAGATCGTCGCGGCCGCGCCGACCGCGAGTTCCGACGAGGAGCGGCCGAAGCGCCGCGCCCCCAGCGCCGGTCAGGCACAATCACAGCCCCAACCCCAGCCGCAGCGGCAGCACAGCAACCGCGGTCCCGACCCCGCCGGCGCCGGGCGCTTCATCGGCGGCGTCGTGGGCGGCATGCTGCGCTAAGGCGCAAGCGACCCATTTACAAAAAGGCCCGGGTTCATCCCGGGCCTTTTTCATTGTGCGCTTCGCCAAATCAAAATGCGTGCTGGCGGCGATCTATTTGCCCGCGGCCTTTCGCAAGGCCTCGTTGATGCGGTCCTGCCAGCCGGGGCCGCCTTCCTGGAAATATTCCAGCACATCCTGATCGATGCGCAGCGAGACCAGTTCCCTCACGCCGGGAAGCCGGGGCGGCTTCGGCGGCGCTTCCGCCACCTTGGTGGTGGTGCGCTTGAACGCGGCCTCGGCCTCGGTGCGCGCGTCGTTCAGGGTTCTCGGCCGCCGCGGCTGATCCGCCATCGCTAGATTCCTTCAAACAGTGCGGTTGACAAATAGCGCTCGGAGAATGACGGCACGATCGCGAGGATGGTCTTGCCGGCGCTCTCGGGCCGTTTGCCAATCTCGAGTGCCGCCGCGATCGCGGCGCCCGAGGAAATGCCGCCGGGAATGCCTTCCATGCGCGCCAGCGCGCGCGAGGTTTCGATCGCCGTCGGGCCGTTGACCTTGACGATCTCGTCGATGACCGATCGATCCAGGATGTCCGGAACGAAGCCGGCGCCGATACCCTGAATCTTGTGCGGCGTATGCTGGCCGCCCGACAGCACCGGGCTTTCCTCCGGCTCGACGGCGACCACCCGCAAAGACGGCTTGCGCGGCTTCAGCACCTGTCCGACGCCGGTGATGGTGCCGCCGGTGCCGACGCCGGCGACGAAGAAATCGATGTTGCCGCCGGTGTCGTTCCAGATTTCCTCGGCCGTGGTGCGGCGGTGAATTTCGGGGTTGGCGAGGTTCTTGAACTGTTGCGGCATTACCGCGTTCGGCGTGGTCCGCACCAGTTCCTCGGCGGTCGCGATCGAGCCCTTCATGCCCTGGGCTGCCGGCGTCAGGATGATCTCGGCGCCGAGGAAGGCCAGCATCTTGCGCCGCTCGATCGACATCGATTCCGGCATCACCAGTTTCAGCCGGTAGCCGCGCGAGGCCGCGACAAAGGCCAGCGCGATGCCGGTATTGCCCGATGTCGGCTCGATCAGCACGGTGTCGGCATTGATCACGCCGGCCTTCTCCATCGCGATCACCATCGCCGCGCCAATGCGGTCTTTGACGCTGGCGGCGGGATTGAAATATTCGAGCTTGGCCAGGATGGTTGCGCTAACACCATGCGCCTCCGGCAATTTGCGCAAGCGGACGATCGGGGTGTCGCCGATCGCATCGACGATGGAGTCGAAAACCCGGCCCCGCCCCGGACGTTGCACTGCACTCGTGGCTGACGACGCATCCATCTCAACGCTCCTGTGACGATCATCGTGCGGGAATTGGCGGCTCTCCCTACTTAGGAGGCGGCCAGCGCCGATGCGCAAGCCGGAATTGCCGGCGGCGAAGAGTTCGCTGCATTGCAAAACAAGAACTCGCTAATATCGCTGAAATCAACGCATTTGTGTTGCGACATCGTCAAAGATTTCGGAGTATACTTTCGTCGTGAGCTGAAGCCAGAGGTTCAGATCGCAAGGAGGTCCACGATGCCAGCTATTGCTGAAATCCTGTCGACCGTAGCGTTTAGGCCCGATCCGCGTGGCTGTGATTTGCCGACGTGCCCTGTGTGCGCCGACACCATGGTGGCTGCGGAAGCTTCCGCCTACCTCAACGACCACGTGATCAGCTATCTCTGGACCTGCGACACCTGCGGTTACGGATTCGTGACCAAACATTCGGTCAAGAGGTTCGCCTGTAATTGACTTAAACTATCGTGGAGCAATGTCACCGCGCGCCCATTCGGCGCGCGTTTTCTTTTGGAACGTCTCGAACGTGCCGCCAGCGATCGCTTCGCGCATGCCCCGCATCAGGTGCTGGTAATAGGCGACGTTGATTTCCGACAGCAGCATCGCGCCGAGCGTCTCTCCCGAGCGGACCAGATGATGCAGATAGGCGCGCGAGATGTTGCGCGCCGAGGGCCATTCGCTTTCCTCATCGAGCGGCCGCGGATCGTCGGCATGGCGGGCGTTGCGCAGGTTGATCTGGCCGAAGCGGGTGAACGCCATGCCGTGACGCCCGTTGCGGGTCGGCATCACGCAGTCGAACATGTCGATGCCGCGCGCCACCGCCTCCAGCAGATCCTCGGGCGTGCCGACACCCATCAGGTAGCGCGGGCGATCAGCAGGCAGCGCCGGCGCGGTTTCCTCGATCATCGCCAGCATCACCGCCTGCGGCTCGCCGACCGCAAGTCCGCCGATCGCGTAGCCGTGGAAGCCGATCTCGACCAGTCCGCGCGCGCTGACATGGCGCATCTCGGGAATGTCGCCGCCCTGCACGATGCCGAACAGCATGTAGCCGTCAGGCGCGGTCTCGAACGCGCGCTTGCTGCGCTCCGCCCAGCGCAGCGACAGCCGCATCGCGCGCTCGATGTCGTCGCGCCCGGCCGGCAGCCGCACGCACTCGTCCATCTGCATGGCGATGTCGGCGCCGAGCAGCCGCTGCACCTCGATCGAACGCTCCGGCGACAGCTCGACCTTGGCGCCGTCGATATGCGAGCGGAAGGTCACGGCCTTCTCGCTCACCTTGCGCAGGTCCGACAGCGACATCACCTGGAAGCCGCCGGAGTCCGTCAGCATCGGGCCGTTCCAGCCGGTGAAGGTCTGCAGGCCCCCGAGCGCGGCGATCCGTTCGGCGCCCGGCCGCAGCATCAGATGATAGGTGTTGCCGAGCACGATGTCGGCGCCGGCATCGCGCACCTCGCGCCAGTGCATGCCCTTCATCGCACCGGCGGTGCCGACCGGCATGAAGGCCGGCGTCCGCACCACGCCATGCGGCGTGGTCAGGCGGCCGGTGCGGGCGGCACCGTCGGTGGCGAGCAGTTCGAAATGGTTGGGAAGGCTCATGGGTGAGCTTATGGCGTGACAAAGCCACTCCGTTCAACCCGGTTTGGAGCGATTTTCCGCCCAAAACCCGTTGACGGCGGCCCGAACTCTGCCGCATAAGTCCGCGCCATGACGATCTCGACCAAAGCGACCGCGAAAACCAAAGCACCCTCCGGGGGCTCGGGAGCCGTGCGCGCGTAGTCGAACGATCGCATTATCTGAACCGAAGCCCCGCCTGAAAAGGACCGGGGCTTTTTTATTGCCCGCAGCATTGATGCTCAAACAGAGGACAGACCCGTGAGCTACGAACCCGTTGTTGCCATCGCCGGCGTGACCGGCGCGGTCGGCGCCGAATTCATCGCCACCATGGACAGGCGCGCCTTTCCGGTCCGCAAGCTCAAGGCGCTGGCCAGCGCCCGCTCGGCCGGCAAGACCATCGACTTCCGCGGCGAGAGGATCGTGATCGAGGAGCTCACCGAAAAGTCGTTCGAGGGCGTCGACATCGCGCTGTTCTCGGCCGGTGGCGGCATCTCCCGGAAGTTCGCGCCCGCGGCCGTCAAGGCCGGTGCGGTCGTGGTCGACAATTCCTCGGCCTTCCGGATGGACCCGAACGTGCCGCTGGTGATCCCCGAGATCAACGCGGGCCGTATCCGCGACCACAAGGGCATCATCGCCGATCCGAACTGCTCGGCGATCACGGCGCTGGTGCCGCTGTGGCCGATCCACCGGCAGAACCGCATCAAGCGCGTGATCCTGTCGACCTATCAGGCGGCGAGCGGCGCAGGCGCGGCCGCGATGGAAGAACTGGTGGAGTCGACCCGCGCCTATCTCGACGGCCGGCCTTTCACGCCCAAGGTGATCCCGCTCCCCTACGCCTTCAACGTCTTCAGCCACAACACGGCGATCGATCCCGAGACCGGCTACAACGACGAAGAGACCAAGGTGATCAAGGAGACCCGCAAGATCTTCGAGGACGATCAGATCGCCATCGGCGTCACCTGCGTGCGCGTGCCGGTGCTGCGCGCCCATTGCGAGGCGATCACCTTCGAATGCGAAAGGCCGATCACGGAAGCTGACGTGCGCGCCATCCTGGCCGAAGGCGCCGGGCGTCAAGATCGTCGACGACCGGGCGAAGAACTACTTCCCGATGCCGATCGACGCGTCAGGCCAGGACGACGTTCTGGTCGGCCGTATCCGCAAGGATCTCAGCGATGCCTCCGGCCACTCGATCTCGATGTTCGTGTCGGCCGACCAGCTCCTGAAGGGCGCGGCGCTGAATGCGATCCAGATCGCGGAGTTGCTGCCGCAGCGTGCGATGGCGTGAGGCGGCTGTAGGGTGGGCAAAGGAGCGCAAGCGACGTGCCCACCATCTATCACCGATCTCGCTGCGAGATGGTGGGCACGCTTCGCTTTGCCCACCCTACAGCAGCCACGCAGCTACGCGCCCGTCACGCGCCAGATGACGTTGCCGACATCGTCAGCCACCAGCAGCGAGCCGTCGGGGCCGAGCGTGACGCCGACCGGCCGTCCGTAGGAGACCTTCTCGTCGGGTGCGAGAAACCCCGTCAGAATATCCCGCGGCGGGCCGGAGGGGCGCCCGTTCTCGAACGGCACGAAGACGACCGCGTAGCCGCTCAGCGTGCTGCGATTCCAGGAGCCGTGCTGGCCGATCACCATGCCGTCCGGAAAGCCCGGCAGCGTGCCTGCCGGCATCCAGCACAGGCCGAGCGAGGCGGTGTGGCCGCCGAGCGCATAGTCCGGTTGAATCGCCTTCGCGACCATGGCCGGATCCTGCGGCACGCGGTCGTCCACCGTCTGGCCCCAGTAGCAATAGGGCCAGCCGTAGAAGCCGCCGTCGCGCACCGAGGTCAGATAGTCCGGCGGCGTCTCGTCGCCGAGGCCGTCGCGCTCGTTGACGACGGTCCAGAGCACGCTTGTGTTGGGCTCCCATGCGAGGCCCACGGCGTTGCGCAGGCCGCCGGCGAAGATGCGGCTGGTGCCGCCGGCCAGATCGAGCTCGTAGATCGCGGCGCGGCCCTCCTCGACCTCCATGCCGTTCTCGGCGATGTTGCTGAGCGAGCCGACGCCGGCATAGAGTTTTTTGCCGTCCGCGCTCGGCAGCAGGCTCCGCGTCCAGTGCCCATTGGGCTTGAACGCCACGAGCTTCCGCCCCTCGGCGGTGATGCGGTCCGCGCCCGCGACGTAGGGAAAGGCGACCACGCCGTCGGTGTTGCCGACATAGAAGGTGTCGCCGACCAGCGCCATGCCGAACGGCTGGCTCAGCCCTTCCATGAAAGCCCCGCGTCCTTCGGCAACGCCGTCACCGTCGCGGTCGCGCAACAAGGTGATGCGGTTGGCGCTGACGCCGAGCGCCGCGGCACGCCGCATCGTCGCCTGCATCGCATAGTGGAACACGCTCCTGGGCGGTCCGGCGATCTGGTTCGACTCGGCAATGAGCACGTCGCCATTGGGCAGCACGTTGATCCAGCGCGGGTGGTCCAGATCTTTCGCAAACGCATTGACCTTGAGCCCAGGTGCAGCGGTTGGCTTTTGCCCGTCGCTCCAGCCCTGCGCCGACGGCATCTTGAGCGTCGGGATGGCGCCTTGCGGCTTCGCCTCCGGAATCGCCGGCGCGTTGCCCCAGGCCGGTGCAGGCGCAGATCCCTGCAGACGGCGCCACAGCAGCGCAACGGCGCCGATCAGCGCGACGATGCGCGCAAAAATACCCGACATGTTCATGAAGTTCTCCAGATGATCGCGCGCACCCTATCCGACGGCGGGAAGCGTTGGAACCTCATCGTCGAGGCGCGAAAGCGCCGGCGCATGCCGCGCACCCGCATGGTTGCAACGGTGCAACAGCGCACGCGAGATGCTTGGAAGCCGGTAGTTATACGATCTTGGCGGTAGCGGCCGAATCGAGGAGACAGATAGTGGCGCTTTTTTGTCAGAGCGCTTCCTCCCTGAACCTTTAGCCCGCCGCACTGGCGGGCTTCTTTTTCAGGATGCGGCGGTTGTCCGTGTCCGCCGGCACGGCGGCGAAGACGCCCGGCTTTGCCTCAATCGCGCGCGCGAAACAGCAGGCAGGCATCGCCGTAGGAATAGAACCGGTACCCCGCCGCAATCGCATGCGCATAGGCCTGCTTCATCGTGTCGAGCCCGGAGAAGGCCGACACCAGCATGAACAGCGTCGAGCGCGGCAGATGGAAATTGGTCATGAGGATATCGACCGCGCGAAAGCGATAGCCCGGCGTGATGAAGATCGAGGTCTCGCCGTCGAACGGCTGGATGGTGCCGTCTTCGGTCGCGGCGCTCTCCAACAGCCGCAGCGACGTGGTGCCGACAGCTATGATGCGCCCGCCCTTGGCGCGCGCGGCGTTCAGGGCGCTGCGCGGTACCGGCCGATATCGAACCCCACTCGGCATGCATCCTGTGCTCGGAGGTCTCCTCCACCTTGACCGGCAGGAAGGTCCCTGCCCCGACATGCAAGGTCAGCCGGTGCAGTTCGACGCCGCGGCCGCGCAGCGCCGCTTCCAGCTCGGGCGTGAAATGCAGTCCCGCCGTCGGCGCGGCGACGGCGCCTTCATTCGCCGCGAACATGGTCTGGTAGTCGGCGGCATCGCGATCGTCGGGCGTGCGCTTGGAGGCGATGTAGGGCGGCAGCGGCGGCGTGCCGAGATCGGCGATGGCCTGATCGAGCGCCGGCCCGTGAAACGAAAACGACAGCGTAATCTCGCCCTCTTCGCCCTTGGCCTCGACCTCGGCGTCGAGATGGCCGAGCAGGCAGACCTTGCCTTCATTGCCGAAGCGAACGATGTCGCCGGGCGCGAGCTTCTTCGCAGGCTTGACCAGCGCGCGCCAGCGCGAGCCGTCGAGCCGCTTGATCAGCGTCGCCTCGATCTTGGGCTCGGTCTCGCGGCCGATGCGGCGGCCTTTGAGCTGGGCGGAAATCACCTTGGTGTCGTTGACGACGAGCTGGTCGCCGGGCTCCAGCCATTGCGGCAGATCGGCGACGGTGCGATCACGCAGCACGCCGTCGGGCTGCACCACGAGCATCCGCGCAGCATCGCGCGGGCTCGCGGGCCGCAGCGCGATGCTGGTGGCGGGAAGTTCGAAGTCGAAGAGATCGGTGCGCATGGCGCCGGTACGCCTCCCTCACTTGGCGTCATTCCGGGGCACGCGAAGCGTGAACCCGGAATTCGAGATTCCGGGTTCGCATCTTCGATGCGCCCCGGAATGAGGGTCAGCTCACGCCGCGTCGACGGCCATGTGCGCCTTGACGATCTTGTCGGGATTCTGCACCGGCTCGCCGCGCTTGATCTTGTCGACGTTCTCCATGCCGGACGTGACCTTGCCCCAGACCGTGTACTGGCCGTTGAGGAAGGAGGCATCGTCGAAGCAGATGAAGAACTGGCTGTCGCCGGAATCCGGGCTCGCGGCGCGGGCCATCGAGGTGGTGCCGCGGACATGCGGTTCCTTGTTGAATTCGGCCTTCAGCTTCTTGCCGGAACCGCCGGTGCCGGTGCCGTGCGGGCAGCCGGTCTGCGCCATAAAACCTTCGATCACGCGGTGGAACACGATGCCGTCGTAAAATCCCTCGCGCACCAGTTCCTTGATCCGGGCGACATGGCCCGGCGCCAGGTCGGGGCGCATTTCGATGGTGACGGGGCCCTGGGTGGTTTCAAGAATCAAAGTATTTTCTGTATCAGCCATGCTCTTTTCTCTTCCGGTTTGGGTGGACGTTTGCGGGATCTGAAAGTGACCGCGAAAGGCCGGCCGGCAACCGCACCGCCCAGTCCCTCGGTAAATGGCAACGGCGCACAGCGTTGCAATGTCTCCATTACGGCAATCCGGTACGCGATCCGGTCGTTATCGCCGGCGTTTGCGGATTCATAGGTAATCCTGGGTTGACCGAGAATGGCGCCTTCGCGGTTGAAACTGACAATGACCGTGATGTCCATCGGGTTGGCGCGCGAGGCAGGCGGCGGCCGCCAGCAGGAATACAATTTGGCAAAGACGTCCTTGATGGTGTCGAGTTGCTGCGGCTGAGCCGACGCATGCTCAGCCGATCGCAAGCCAGACCAGCAGCGGCGGCAAACCAGACGAATGGCTTGCTGCGCGCCGACGTCATGGCCTCACTTGACGTCGGATGCGACCTGCACCTTCACCATCTTGTCGGGATCGGCGACCGGCTCGCCACGCTTGATCTTGTCGACCACGTCCATGCCCGACACCACTTCGCCGATCACGGTGTACTTGCCGTTCAGCGAGGCGCCTTCCGCGAACATGATGAAGAACTGCGAATTGGCGGAATTGTTGCTTGCCGCGCGCGCCATGCCGACGATGCCGCGCTTGAACGGCACGTTGGAGAACTCGGCCGCCAGGTTCGGATATTTCGAACCGCCGGTGCCGTTGAAATTCTTGCCGTCGCCGGTCTGCGCCATGAAACCCTCGATCACGCGATGGAACGGCACGTTGTTGTAATAGCCCTCGCGCGCCAGCAGTTTGATGCGCTCGGCATGCTGGGGCGCGATGTCGGTCCGCAGCTTGATCACGATGCGGCCCTTGGTGGTGTCGATCACGATCGCGTTCGCCTTGTCGAGATTGGCCGGCAGCGGCTGGGCGATCGCGGGAGCCACAAGGAACAGCGCGGCGAGAACGGCGAGAATTCGGATCATGAAAGCTCCGGTCATGTGAAAACTGGAAAACGTGGTATCGCGTATCGGCGCCTTAGCTCGCGAACTTGGTCTTCAGGCTGGCTGCGACCGATGGCGGCACGAAGGCCGATACATCGCCGCCCATGGCCGCGATTTGGCGCACCAGTGTGGCGGTGATCGGGCGAACGGCCGACCGAGGCCGGCAGGAATACCGTATGCACCTCCGGCGCCATGGTTTCGTTCATGCCGGCGATCTGCATCTCGTAGTCGAGGTCGGTGCCGTCGCGCAGGCCGCGGATCATGATGGTGGCGCCGGCCTTTTGGGCCGCCGTGACCGTCAGGTTGTCATAGGTGGTGCAGTCGAAGTCGCAGCCGGCCTTGGCGGCTAGGGGTGCGAATACCGCCCGGACCATCTCCAGGCGCTCTTCGGTCGAAAACAGCGGCTTTTTGCCGGGATGGACGCCGATGGCGACGATCAGGCGGTCGCACAGCCCGACGGCGTTGCCGGACCACGTCCAGATGGCCGTTGGTGACGGGATCGAATGAGCCGGGGTAGAGCGCGATACGGGGCATAGGCCCGTCCTACCCCGCCCCGGGCGGCCCGGCAAGCCGGACAAGGTTCCCCGCCTGGCACGGCTTTATATTTCCGCTCGGCCAATGAACCACTACCCGGGTCTGGGCGTCTCCCCCGGGCGGACGGGAATGTTTCATCGGCCAATGGACGACGAAACAAAACTCGGACCCGACGAAACCATTTTCGGAGCCGGCGAAGACAGCCGGAAACTAGCGCTAACTATAAGTTCATCCAACGAAACGACGGGGCCGCCAAGGCCCATGACAGGGGACCGTCATGATCAAGGCTTTTTCCGCAATCGCTGCTGCCGGGTTCATCGCCGCCGCGCTGACCGTATTGCCCGGCTTTGCCCCCCAGGTCGAAGCCAGTGTTCCGCAGGCGCTTGCCAAGGGCGACCGCCTGGATATCCGCACCGTCGGCAAGGATTGCTCGCAGCAGGCCTGGCCGAATTTCGAGGCGTCCTGCCTTCGCACCGCCGGCTCCAAACCGGTGGTTCGGGAAGCGCGCCTGGTGACCGCCGACCGTACGCCGTAGCGGCTGCCCGTCCATTACTTCAATTAGCTGCCAGGTTGCTCTGGCTTTGAGGTCCGCGGGATGCCCCCCGCGGACCTCATCGATTCCGGCTACGGCCTACGCCATCAACGCTTTGGACATGATCGCGATGTTCAAGTCGTTGTGCGTGGCATATTCGATCAGCTGCCAACCCAAAATCGCGTAGAGCTGTTCGCTGCTTGGCGTGAACAGAATATCCTCTCGGATCCCATCACGGCGGCGGCTTGCTCAACGCGGCCTACCAAGGCCGAGGCAATTCCGCGGCCACGATGTTGCGGATCGACATAGACGCTCGAGAGCCAGGGCGAGAGATGCTGATGCGTAATCGTTTGGCGCACCAGGGAGGCCGATCCAAGCAATGTGTCGTCCTGCAGCGCGATGAAGGTGATCGGCAAATCCGACTTTTGGAGCGAAGCCGTCAGCCGGTCCACATAGTGCTCTGCCGTGTTCGCCGGATTTCAGATATCCGAACTCCGCATGATGCCATTGGGCCAGTTGCGGCAAATGAGAAGCGCAGTCCGCGAGATACTCAAGTCTCATGGCTGAGTTTCTTGTCTATGCCGCAAGCCCGCGCCCTGTTGGTTTAGCCGCCGTTGCCGTTCTCGCCGTTTTCTCCGTCGTCGCCGATATGCTCGACCGACACCACGTGTTCGTCCTCGGCCGTATCGAACACGATGACGCCTTGCGTCGAGCGGCCGGCGATGCGGATGTCCTCGACCGGGCAGCGGATCAGTTGGCCCTTGTCGGTGACCAGCATGATCTGGTCGCTGTGCTCGACGGGGAAGGATGCCACCAGCTTGCCGTTGCGGTTGTTGACGCTCATCGCGACGATGCCTTTGCCGCCGCGGCCGGTGGTGCGGTATTCGTAGGACGAGGTGCGCTTGCCATAGCCGTTGACGGAGACCGTCAGCACCACCTGCTCCTGCGCCGACATCTCGACATAGCGTTCGGAAGAGAGCTGGATCGCGGTCGACGCCTCCTCGCTCTCCGCCTCGACGGTTCTTCGGCTGCGGCTTCGCCGGCGACCGCGCGGCGCATCTTGAGATACGCCGACCGTTCGTCCGAGGTGGCCTCGACATGGCGCAGGATCGCCAGCGAGATCAGCGTGTCGTTCTTGGCCAGCGCAATGCCGCGCACGCCCATCGAGGTGCGGCCGGTGAAGACGCGCACGTCGGTGACGGGGAAGCGGATGCACTGCCCGCCGGCCGCCGTCAGCAGCACGTCGTCGCGCTCGGTGCAGATCTGCACGTCGACGATCGCCTCGCCCTCCCCGAGCTTCATGGCGATGATGCCGGAGCGGCGGACATCGACGAAGTCGGACAGCTTGTTGCGGCGGACGGTGCCGCCGGTCGTGGCGAACATCACGTCGAGATTGCCCCAGGAGGATTCATCCTCCGGCAGCGGCATGATGGTGGTGATGCGCTCGCCCTGCTCCAGCGGCAGGATGTTGATCAGCGCCTTGCCGCGCGCGTTGGGCGCCGCCACCGGCAGCCGCCAGACCTTCTCCTTGTAGACCTGGCCCTTCGAGGAGAAGAACAGCACCGGCGTATGGGTCGAGGCCACGAACAGACGGGAGACAAAATCCTCGTCGCGGGTCTGCATCCCTGCCCGGCCCTTGCCGCCGCGGCGCTGCGCCCGATAGGTCGAGAGCGGCACGCGCTTGACGTAGCCGGCGTGCGAGACCGTGACCACCATGTCCTCGCGCTGGATCAGGTCCTCGTCCTCGACCTCGCCTTCCTGCTCGATGATGACGGTCTTGCGCGGGGTGGCGAATTCGCCCTTCACCGCCGCAAGCTCTTCCTTGATGATCGCCTGCACGCGCGCGCGCGAGCGCAGGATGTCGAGATAGTCGGCGATTTCCACCGCCAGCTTGTCGAGCTCTTCGGAAATCTCCTCGCGGCCGAGCGCCGTCAGCCGCTGCAGGCGCAGCTCGAGAATGGCCTTGGCCTGCTCCAGCGACAGCCGCGCGGTGCCGTCGGGCGCCATCCGGTGCCGGGGATCGTCGATCAGCGTGATCATCGCTTCCACATCCCGCGCCGGCCAGTCGCGCGACATCAACGTGTCGCGCGCGGTGTTCGGATCGGGCGAGGTACGGATGACGCGAATGATCTCGTCGATATTGGCGACCGCAATCGCGAGGCCGACCAAGATATGGGCGCGGTCGCGGGCCTTGTTGAGCAGGAATTTGGTACGCCGTGTCACCACCTGTTCGCGGAAGGCGATGAACAGCGTCAGAAAGTCCTTCAGGTTCATCGTCTGCGGCCGGCCGGCGTCGAGCGCCACCATGTTGGCCGGGAAATTCGTCTGCAGCGGCGTGAAGCGATAGAGCTGGTTCAAGCACCACGTCGGGCACCGCATCACGCTTCAGCTCGACGACGACGCGGAAACCGTCGCGGTCGGATTCGTCGCGCAGGTCGGAGATGCCTTCGATCTTCTTCTCGCGCACCAGTTCGGCGATGCGCTCGACCATGGTGGCCTTGTTCACCTGGAACGGAATTTCGGTGACGATGATCGCTTCGCGATCCTTGCGGATGGTGTCGATCGTCACCTTGCCGCGCATCACGATCGAGCCGCGGCCGAGATGATAGGCCGAGCGGATGCCCTGCCGTCCGAGAATGATGCCGCCGGTCGGGAAATCCGGGCCCGGCACGATGTTGATGAGGTCGTCGATCGTCAGCGCCGGATTGTCGATCAGCGCGACGCAGGCGTCGATGACTTCGCCGAGATTGTGCGGCGGGATATTGGTCGCCATGCCGACGGCGATACCGCCGGCGCCGTTGACCAGAAGGTTCGGGAATTTGGCCGGCAGCACCGTCGGTTCGCGGTCGCGGCTGTCGTAATTGGCCTGGAAATCGACGGTGTCCTTGTCGATGTCGTCGAGCAGCGTCTGCGCGATCTTGGTCAGCCGGGATTCGGTGTACCGCATGGCGGCCGCCGTATCGCCGTCCACCGAGCCGAAATTGCCCTGGCCGTCGATCAGCGGCACGCGCATGGAGAAATCCTGCGCCAGACGCACCAGCGCGTCATAGACCGACTGATCGCCGTGGGGATGGTATTTACCGATGACGTCGCCGACGGTGCGCGCCGACTTGTTGTACGACTTGTTCCACTCGAAGCCGTTCTCGTGCATCGCGTAGAGGATGCGGCGATGCACGGGCTTCAATCCGTCGCGCGCGTCCGGCAGCGCGCGGGCCACGATCACGCTCATGGCGTAATCGAGGTAGGAGCGCTTCATCTCGTCGAGGATGGAAACGGGACGGATATCGGAGGGCTCCGGCGGCTCGCCGGGCGTGTTATCTTCAGGGTCAGACAAAGGGGGAATCCGGTCAATTCTCAGCTGAGAATCATATAGCGCATCGGGCCTCCGATAACCACCCCGAAGCGAGCCGGAGAGGTCGTTTTTCCGCTCGTTTTTTCATGGACTTACAGGGATCACCGGGGTGTCCCGGGAGGGGGTATTTCAGGGCCTGAAAGCAGGCACTGGAACGCCGTGTCCGGCATCATCCTACTGGCCGAAAACCACCGCATGCATGATCCGGCCCGGCAGGAAGGTGAACAGGCCGGCGACGATGAGCGCACCGAAGAAGATCGAGGTCATCGCCTTGCGGTGACCGCTGACATTGTGCCGGCGGGCGTGCACGACCGCGAGCACCAGCATGATCGGCGCAAAGATCGAGAGCAGATGGATCGGGCTGAATGGCCCGACCAGGCGGATCTCATGGATCCAGAACGAGCTGACCGCGACCGCAAACATCAGCAGCACCCAGATCCAGCCGATGGTCCGGTGCGGCAACGTTCCCTTGGGTGCCGCGAACTGCACGATGCCGAGCACGAACGCCGCCATGGCCGCGAAGGCGTGCAGCGGGATCGTCCCGGGGGCCTCCAGCAGCGGTGCGAGGCTCATCGTGGGGCTCCAAGATCCTCCCGCACCACCACCTTTCTCAGAACGGGATATCGTCGTCCATGTCGCTGTTACGACCGCCGCCGGCCGCCACCGCCCGCCGCGGCGCGGAGCTGGCCGGACTGCTGGAGCCGAAATCGCCGCCGATCGTCGGAGCCGAAGCTGCCGCCACCGCCGCCGCTGCGGCCGTCGAGCATGGTCAGGGTCGAGTTAAAACCCTGCAGCACGACTTCGGTCGAGTACTTCTCGACGCCGCTCTGGTCGGTCCATTTGCGGGTCTGCAGCGCACCCTCAATGTAAACCTTGGCGCCCTTCTTCAGGTACTGCTCGACAATCTTGCAAAGCGGTTCGGAGAAGATCACGACGCGATGCCACTCGGTCTTTTCCTTGCGCTCGCCGGTGCCCTTGTCGCGCCAGGTTTCCGACGTCGCGATGCTCAGATTGGCAATCGGCCGCCCGTCCTGTGTCCGCCGGATTTCAGGATCCTTGCCGAGGTTGCCGACCAGAATCACCTTGTTCACGCTTCCCGCCATCGCCGCTCTCCACTCGATATTGCCGGCAAAAATCACTGGTCCCGCCGCTTTCGTGCGGCCGCCTTCAATTCTTGACCTGTCGCTGGTCCACATTCCGCGTCCGTTTCCGGACATCTGGCGCGACCCTATACGCTCGCAACGCCCGCCGACTTAGCGATCCCTCGGCAAGTCCGCGGTTATCCACATATAGCATCGCCCCGGCCGACGTTCCAGGTTTGTTCCACAAATCAACGCCGCCAAGCGCCGATCGCGTTACTCAACCATACGTCGACCCAGATTCGCCGCAATTGAGTCCGGAAAACGCCAAAATGGAACCGAAAGTTCCGTCAAAATACGTAAATAACCTAGACATATCATCATCTTGCTCAAGACATATTGGTTTACGAGTGTTGTAATTGGGAGACGCAATTTCCGGGCGAGTCACGATATAGAATTATCCAACGGCGCGGGCGCTCGCGTCATTTCGAGAACGCTTCGGGACCAACGGAAGCGGACAAAACCTGGAGATTGATCATGAAGAAGGTTCTGTTGAGTACGGTTGCCCTCATCGCCTTCGCCGCGCCCGCGGCGGCCGCCGACCTCGCGGCGCGTCCTTACGTCAAGGCCCCACCGGCCCCGATCGCCGTCGTGTACGACTGGAGCGGCTTCTACATCGGCGCCAATGGCGGCTGGGGCCAAAGCCATAATTGCGTGGATTTCATCACCCTTGCAGGAACAGTCGCAAGCGGTTGCCGTGATCGTTCCGGAGGCGTTGTCGGCGGGCAGATCGGGTATCGCTGGCAAGCCAATCAGTTCGTGTTCGGATTGGAAGCACAAGGCGATTGGGCCGACCTCAGCAACTCGCGCGTCAGCCTGTTTGATCCGACACTCTCAACCCGGGTGAAAACTGACGGCATCGGCCTCTTCACGGGCCAGATCGGTTGGGCGTGGAACGCGGCGCTGCTCTATGTGAAGGGCGGCGCGGCCGTGACCAGCAATCGCCTCGATATATTCGATACGTTAACCGGGATCGGTCTGGTCTCGGCAAGTAACACGCGCTGGGGCGGCATAGTGGGTGTCGGCTTTGAGTACGGGTTCGCACCGAACTGGTCGGTCGGCCTTGAATACGACCATTTGTGGATGGGGAATGCCAACAACACCTTCGCCGTGGTCGATCAGCGCCTCGTCGGCATACTCAACAGCCGGATCAGCCAGGACGTCGATCTGGTCACCGTTCGCGTCAACTACCGCTGGGGTGGCCCTGTGATCGCGAAGTACTGATCTTCGCTTCAGCAAACGATCGAAAGGCCGGCCTCGCGCCGGCCTTTTTGTTTGCTGGCGGCCTCCCCCTTTTGGCCATCGCTGTGACAATTGTGGGACAGCATTTGGCGCGGGATTCTGTAGGTTCCCTGCAGTGCAACCAGTTGGAATCGCAGTGGGAGAATGCAGTGAAGAGGCTGTTGTTGGGAGTGATTGGGATTTCCGCCTTGCTGACGTCTGGCGCCTCGGCGGCTGACATCGCGGCCCGCCCGTACGCTAAAGCGCCCGTGGCGGTCGCTCCCGTGATGAGCTGGACCGGGTTCTACATCGGCGCCGAGGGTGGCTATGGCTGGGGCAAGGACGACTGGAGGTTGCCGAACGTTGGGAACATCCTCGCGTCCCGGACCGATATCAGCGGCGGAACGGCCGGCGGCGTGATCGGCTTCAACTGGCAGTCGGCCTCCAACATCGTGATCGGCGTCGAGGGCAATCTCGGCTGGGCTGACATCAATGGCAGCTCGGTCTGCATCACCAACGTAACGCTGAACTGCCGGTCCCAGCTCGATTCGATGTTCACGGCGACCGGTCGCCTCGGCTACGCCTTCAACTCCGCGCTTCTCTACGTCAAGGGCGGTGGCGCCTGGACCAAGAACAACTACTCGGTGACAACCGTTGCCGGCGGCGCGCTGGTCGAAAGCGGCAGCGCGAACCGCGAAGGCTGGACGGTCGGCGCCGGCCTTGAATACATGTTCGCCCCGAACTGGAGCGCCAAGGTCGAGTACGATTATTACGACTTCGGCAGCAAGACCACGAGCACTGGTCTCTCCTGCCGGTGTCATCGGCGATATCATCAGTTCGAGCCTCACGGTCAACACCGTCAAGGCCGGCGTCAACTACCACTTCAACTGGGCCGGCCCCGTCGTCGCCAAATACTGAGCTTCGCTTTTTAGCCTACTGGATACCGAAAGGCCGGCCTCGCGCCGGCCTTTTTGTTTGGCTTTGGGGGTCCAACCGACGATGCTGACTACTGCTGCCAACACAGGGACAACGCAAACAATCCGTTGATGATTCGCACGCGGCACTGGAAATTCACCCTCGTTCTTCCTACGTTCCGACTTTCAGTCATCGGCGCCTGATCCCGGACTTGCCCGGCAATGCGCGCCCAACGTGGCGCGTTTCCGACGCGCCTGGAACTGCCGATATGGATGAAGTGCTCAGGGCCAAGCGCCAACCCAACGCCGGCTCCGCATCGCGCGCGATAACCATCCGCGGCGCGCGCGAGCACAATCTCAAGAACGTCGATCTCGAGATTCCCAGAGACAAGCTCGTCGTGTTCACCGGCCTCTCCGGCTCCGGCAAATCCTCGCTGGCCTTTGACACCATCTATGCCGAAGGCCAGCGCCGCTACGTCGAATCGCTGTCGGCCTATGCGCGCCAGTTCCTGGAGATGATGCAGAAGCCGGATGTCGACCAGATCGACGGCCTGTCGCCCGCGATCTCGATCGAGCAGAAGACCACCTCGAAGAATCCGCGCTCCACCGTCGGTACCGTCACCGAGATCTACGACTACATGCGCCTGCTATGGGCGCGCGTCGGCGTGCCCTATTCGCCCGCGACGGGGTTGCCGATCGAAAGCCAGATCGTGTCGCAGATGGTCGACCGCGTGCTGGCGCTGCCCGAAGGCACCCGGCTCTATCTGCTGGCGCCGGTCGTGCGCGGCCGCAAGGGCGAGTACAAGAAGGAACTCGCCGAATGGCTCAAGAAGGGCTTTCAGCGCGTCAAGATCGACGGCACCTTCCATGAGCTGTCGGAAGCGCCGACGCTGGACAAGAAATTCCCGCACGACATCGACGTGGTGGTCGACCGCATCGTGGTCCGCCCCGACATCGGCCAGCGCCTCGCCGAAAGTTTTGAGACCGCGCTGAAGCTCGCCGAGGGCTTGGCTGTGGTCGAATACGCCGACGCGCCGGCGGGTGCTGCGGAAGAGAAGAAGTCCGACAAGAAGACCGCAAAGATCCACAACAAGAGCGGCCCGGAACGGATTCTGTTTTCGGAAAAATTCGCCTGCCCGGTTTCCGGCTTCACCATCCCCGAGATCGAGCCGCGGCTGTTTTCCTTCAACAATCCCTATGGCGCGTGTCCGGCCTGCGGCGGCCTCGGCGTCGAGCAGCATATCGACGAGGACCTCGTCATCCCCGACAAGGAGACGACCCTGCGCAAGGGCGCGATCGCGCCGTGGGCCAAGTCGTCCTCGCCCTATTACATCCAGACGCTGACGGCGCTCGGCAAATTCTACAAGTTCACGCTCGACACCAAGTGGAAGGACCTGCCGAAGAAAACGCAGGCCGCATTGCTGCACGGCTCCGGCGATGACGAGATCAAGTTCTCCTACGAGGACGGGGTGCGCTCCTACGACACCAAGAAACCGTTCGAGGGCGTCATCACCAATCTCGAGCGCCGCTACCGCGAGACCGAGAGCGAATGGGCGCGCGAGGAGCTGGCAAAGTATTTCTCCGACATTCCCTGCGCGGGCTGCAACGGCCATCGCCTCAAGCCCGAGTCGCTGTGCGTCAAGATCGGCGGCAAGCATATCGGCGAGATTTCCGAACTCTCGGTGAAGGGCGCCGGCGAATGGTTCGAGACCGTGCCGAAGGCGCTCACCGCGCAGCAGAACGAGATTGCCGGACGCGTGCTGAAGGAAATCCGCGAGCGGCTGTCCTTCCTGCTCGACGTCGGCCTGAACTACCTGACGCTCGCGCGCGCCTCCGGCACACTGTCCGGCGGCGAAAGCCAGCGCATCCGCCTCGCCTCGCAGATCGGCTCGGGGCTGACCGGCGTGCTCTACGTGCTGGACGAGCCCTCGATCGGCCTGCACCAGCGCGACAACGCGCGTCTGCTGGAGACGCTGAAGCGGCTGCGCGATCTCGGCAATACCGTGATCGTGGTCGAGCATGACGAGGACGCGATCCGGCTCGCCGATTACGTGCTCGACATCGGGCCCGGCGCCGGCACGCATGGCGGCCACATCGTGGCGCAGGGCACGCCAGCAGAGATCATGAAGAACCCGAAATCGCTGACCGGCAAATACCTCACCGGCGAAATGTCAGTGGCGATCCCCGAGCGCAAGCCGCCGAACCATCGGCGAACCATCAAGGTCGTCAACGCCCGCGGCAACAATTTGAAGAATGTCTCGGCGGAAATTCCGCTCGGGCTGTTCACCTGCGTCACCGGCGTTTCCGGCGGCGGCAAGTCGACGCTCCTGATCGACACGCTCTACAAGGCGATCGCCCGCAAGCTGAACAATGCCAGCGAAGGCGCCGCGCCCCATGACCGCATCGAGGGGCTGGAGCATATCGACAAGATCATCGACATCGACCAGTCGCCGATCGGCCGCACCCCGCGTTCGAACCCCGCGACCTATACCGGCGCCTTCACGCCGATCCGCGAATGGTTCGCCGGCCTGCCCGAGGCGAAAGCGCGCGGCTACGAGCCCGGCCGCTTCTCCTTCAACGTCAAGGGCGGCCGCTGCGAGGCCTGCCAGGGCGACGGCGTCATCAAGATCGAGATGCACTTCCTGCCCGACGTCTACGTCACCTGCGACACCTGCAAGGGCAAGCGCTACAACCGCGAGACGCTGGAAGTCCTGTTCAAGGGCAAGAGCATCGCCGACGTGCTCGACATGACGGTCGAGGAAGCCGCCGAGTTCTTCAAGGCCGTCCCGCGCGTCCGCGAGACGTTCAAGACGCTGCACCGCGTCGGCCTCGACTACATCCACGTCGGCCAGCAGGCGACGACGCTTTCCGGCGGCGAAGCCCAGCGCGTCAAGCTGGCGAAGGAATTGTCAAAGCGCGCGACGGGACGCACGCTCTACATCCTGGACGAGCCGACCACGGGCCTTCACTTCCACGACGTCGCAAAACTTCTGGAAGTGCTGCACGAGCTGGTCTCGCAGGGCAACACGGTGGTCGTGATCGAACACAATCTCGAGGTCATCAAGACCGCCGACTGGGTGATCGACCTCGGCCCCGAAGGCGGCGACGGCGGCGGCGAAATCGTCGCCTGGGGTCCGCCGGAAGACATCGTGAAAGCGCCGCGGAGCTATACGGGGAAATTCCTGGCGCCGGTGCTGAAGAAGGCGGCGGGCAAGCCGAGGAAGAGCACGGGAGCGAGCGAGGCGGCGGAGTAGGAAATGTCCGATTCCGTCGGATTGCAAAGTTACATTCCGACGATTACGAGCGTTTTAGCTATAGCAATATCGTCCCTGACACTCGGATGGACTATTTATCGCGACGCGATCAGAAAGCCGAAATTTCGAATCGATATAGCGGTAAAGAAAATCGTCCAGGCAGGGCACGATCATGATGGCCCTTATGTTTTCGTCGAGGCTTTGAAATCTTGGGCCGATTCCGAACAGAATTGGCCTTACATTTCTACGCAAGAATTGGATTAGGCGTCGAATTCTGGACCGCAGGCATGGTAGCGCTATGCTTTATCCAGATTATCACCATTGGGCGACGACCAAGGCATCGACGCGCCTAGAGATTGGCGACCAAGCAAATTTTGTATTTCCCTACAACAATGAGTTATTTTTGAAAGACAACTTTTCACAGGTCGGCGTAGCTGATGGCTTTGGTCGTATACATTGGGCGCCGCGTCGCGACTTGCGTAAGGCGCGTAAAAAATATCGTAAGGATTTTCCGAAGAGCTAAGTCAACTTGGGCGGTTGAGCGGATCAGTATCGTAGGATGGGTGGAGCGGAACGATACCCATCACTTCTTCTGCCACGTCTCCCTCCCGCCCCATGCCGGCGCAATCCGCTACCCGTCCTCTCGGAGCGCTCAACTCCCGCGTGCACTACTCAACTCATGCGGTACATAGGTGTGGCACTACTGTCGCAGCTTTGACCAAAACGGTACCTCACTATGGTGTAAGGCTTGAAAACCGGGCCGCGGGATGTTTTTTCTAGATCCTCAACTACAGGGGATAAGTAATGAAAAGACTACTTCTCGCAGGCGCGGCTTTCCTTTCGCTGATGACCGCTGCCTCGGCCGCTGATCTCGCGGCGCGGCCCTACACCAAGGCGCCGCCGCTGTCTCCGGGATACAACTGGTCCGGCTTCTACATCGGCGCGATGGGCGGCTATGCCTTTGACAGCAGTGACGGCGGCGGGTTCGGGGGTGGCACGATCGGCTACAACTGGCAGGCCCCGGGCAGCCAGTTCGTGTTCGGTATCGAGATCGATGCCGCCGGCGCCAGCATCAAGGATAGTCAGTCGTTCGTATTCGGCAACGTGCTATTCACGGCGGAAGACAAGATCAACGCACTTGGAAGCGTTACCGGCCGTGTCGGCGTCGCGATGGATGCGGCGCTGTTCTACGCCAAGGGCGGCTATGCCTGGGCTAACAACGAGGCGTCCCTTTCGGCTCTCGGCCTTACCTCTTCGGACAGCCATGTCCATTCCGGATATACCGTCGGCGGCGGCATCGAATACATGTTTGCGCCGAACTGGTCCGCCAAGGCCGAGTACATGTTCACGCACCTCGGAAGCCAGAATTATACCGTGGCTGGTATCAACTTCGATTCCGGTACCGCCGAATTCAGCTCCGTCAAGGTTGGCGTCAACTATCATTTCAAATGAGATGCTACCGTGGTTGTCCCGAGCCGGTCGGCGACGGACAACCACACTCAAGCAAACTGGGCCCCGGTTTTCCGGGGCTTTTTGTTGGCATGTTCATGCCACGATCACGGCTTGTATCAGCCGAAAGGCTACGCCTTCAGCTAACCCCGCCGTCGCCCTACACCGTCCAATAATGCGGGTGCGGGTAGGATCGCGAGCGATCGCCCCAGTCGAAGTCGTCTTCATCGAACTCGGACGGGCCGGCGCGCAGGTCCTCCAGCGTCAGCTCGACCACGAAGGCCTGACGCGCGGGATCGAACCTGAGTGCGTCCCACCGCACCGGATAATGGTGGCGGCTAGTGAGCATCCGCGGGATTTAGTCACGGCATCCACGCCGGTATCCTCCACCAGCCCCACACGCTGCGATCTCGCGAACTGACCTCGGACTATTCCTCCACGATCTTCCAATACGAATCCTTGCGGATCACCTTGCCGTTGCAAAACGTATAGAAGTCGCAACCTTGGACCTCTCTTCTCGCTCCCTCGCGCGTGGTGCCTGTGAGGGTCCATTTTGAGATGCCGGTATAGGCAGCCGAATCTACAAAATGTTCATCGTTGCCGTAATGGACATCAGGCAGACCTGCAAATCGGGTCGCCAAAGCTTCTCGTACGTTGCGTTTGCCCTCGAAACGAGAGCCCCAAGGGTTTTTTCCCCTTGGCATTTCAAGGATACAATCGTCCGAAAAGAACGCCATGATGCGATCAAGATCGTGCGCGTTGAAGGCTTCACATAGCTCCGTCAGTGTCGATCGAATGTCCATTCGCCCGCTCCATCCCCCGGATTATCGCTATTCGCTCGCGCGTGGATATTTGCGCTGAGGCCGTCAAGGCCGGTAAGCGTAGCGCGGATTATCGAAGCATTCCCCGTCAGCACGGATCACGCTTTCAGCGGTCGCCGGCGTTCACACCGTCCAGTAATGCGGATGTGGTCGCGAGCGATCGCCCCAGTCGAAGGCTTCTTCATCGAGTTCGGACGGACCGGCGCGCAGGTCTTCCGGCGTCACATCGGTCTGGTAGACCTGCCGCGCGGGGTCAAAGTGGAGGGCGTCCCACCGGATCGGACAATGATGGTGGCTACCGAGCACCCCTCCGGTCTTGATGACGGCGTAGGCGACCGTTCCGCTTGCCTTGTCCAGCATCAGGCGTTCGATCGAGCCGAGCTTTGTGCCGTCGCGGCCGTACACGCTCACGTGCTCAACGCGATCACTTGGCACGAGGGTATGAGGCATGGCGTCCTCCCTGCTTTCCCCTGTTCAGCGGACATCATAGCACAACGACCCCGGCATGGGTGACGCAACCTGCGACAAAGTATGCAGCAAGGGGCTCCGTTGGATGGGTGGAGCAAAGCGATACTCATTACTCGTCGCTGCACAGATGATGGGTATCGCTTCGCTCTACCCACCCTACAGCACCTCGCCCCTCACTCCACGATTGCCGCGTCCACAAATCCCTTCGGGTCCTCGCAGAACTCGCGCATGACCTTGTAGTGATCGGTCTCCTTCACCGTCACCGGCTCCAGCCCGTATTTCGTCAGCCGCAGCAGCGTCGCGTTCGGGTAGGCCATCAGCATCGGCGAGTGCGTGGCCATGATGATCTGGCAATGGCCGATATTCTCCATCCGCCGCATCAGCTTCAAAAACTCGATCTGTCGCGCAGGGCGACAGCGCGGATTCCGGTTCGTCGAAGATGAAGATGCCCTGCTTCTGGCAGCGCTCGCTGAAGAAGCGCAGAAAGCCTTCGCCATGCGAGTGCGAAAGAAAATCCGGCGGGATTCCGGGGCGCACGTTCGCAATGTCTTCGGCATTGACCTTGTCCAAGTATCGCGCCACGGAAAAGAAGCTTTCTGCGCGGAAGAACCATCCGTTGGTGATCTTGGGCAACCAGCTCGCGCGCAAGGCGGCGGAGAGATTGCCGCCCGTGATCTCAAGAGCTTCCGAATGGTCGACCGGCGTATAGCCCTTGCCGCCCCCTGCATCGTCAAATCCGACGAGTACGGCGATGCCTTCCAGAAGGGTCGATTTGCCCGTGCCATTCTCGCCCACAATTATCGTGATCGAACGCACAAAACTCAGTTCGAAATCGTCGCGCAGCAAGGGAAGGCAGAACGGATAGGCTTCGCGGTTGGCGATCCGCGACGGCTCGAGCCAGATGCGCTTGAGGTACGGCGCCGGCAGGTTGATCGGGCGATTGCGTCGTGAAGCCATGTGCGCGGGATCCGATGAACAACATTGCATTCTCTGCATATATCCCCATCGTCATGCAACCCCAGATCGCATCTGGCCCTGACAAGAAACGGACATGACTTCCACCACTTACGCTCTCTTCCGCAACGCCATTCTCGGCGAGCAGCAGATTGTCTGCGTCTACGGCGGCCGCTTCCGCGAATTGTGCCCGCACATCATCGGCGTCAATAAGCGTGGCGAAGAGGTCGTGCTCGCCTGGCAGTTCGGTGGCGAAAGCTCGGGGCCGCTGCCGCAGTGGCGATGCCTCAAGCTCACCAATGTCAGCACAGCGCGCCCGCGCGAAGGCCGCTGGCATGAAGGCGGCTCGCACCGGACAACGCAGACCTGCGTGAGCGATATCGATCTCGAAATCAACGTTCACGTTCGCAAGCGGCGATGAGGCGCGAACGCCGTCGCGTTCAGAATTCAGAGGGCAACGCTCGGATACACGGGTCCGCGATAGTGCGACAATGTGTCCCTCATTGCGAGCGCTGCGACGCCATCCATAATTCACTTGCGGCACCATGGATCGCTTCATCGTTCTGCGCTCACAATCACACGGACGGGACGCGGAATCCAACTCCTGCACGCACAATCACGTCGAACGAAGACAAATGCCACGCTCTCCGCAAATCGCCAACGCATTCACGCCACACGTCGCCGCACCGCCGTCGAAATGGCAACCTGTCCGCGCCAATGCACGGTCGCGCTTCGGTCCAATTTTTGCCGGCATACAAATCGTATGGTTAACCGGCAAGCGAACGTTCTCATATACGCGGACGTCGCTTGCAGACGGTTCATTGGGGGCGCGTTCGCGCCCGCTTTCACAACGATACGTCACCATGCCGGTGCGATCGGTTCGCTATCGAACCCGCAGGGGGGGTTATACGAGTGTTCAACTTTAGGGGACAAGAAATGAAACAACTACTTTTAGCTGGTGTGGCCCTTTCGGTCGCGACCGCGGCCTCGGCCGCCGACATGCAGGCGCGGCCTTACACCAAGGCTCCTCCCCCAGCAATCGTGTCTCCGGCGTATAACTGGTCCGGCTTCTATGTCGGCGCGATGGGCGGCTATGGTTGGGGAACCAATGCGGGCAGCGGTGGCTTCGGCGGTGGCACGGTCGGCTACAACTGGCAATTCCCCGGCAGCCAGTTCGTGTTCGGCATCGAAGTCGACGCCGCCGGCGCCAGCATCAAGGACAGCTTCACCGAGGAAGTGGATGTTGGTGTCCTGACCCCACCGGCAGGACTCCAAGATCAATGCATTCGGAAGCGTGACCGGCCGTGCCGGCTTCGCGATGGATGCGGTGCTGCTCTACGCCAAGGGCGGTTTTGCGTGGGCCAACAACAAGACCACCTTTACGCTACCAGAGTTCGGCGTATCGATTTCGGATAGCCACACTCATACCGGCTATACGCTCGGCGGCGGTCTCGAATATTTGTTCACGCCGAGCTGGTCGGCCAAGGCCGAGTACATGTACACCAGCCTCGGCAGCGAGAACTATAATCTGTTAGGCGAGCAGCTGGCTTCCGGCAATATCGACTTCCACACCATCAAGGTCGGGGTGAACTATCACTTCCGGTGAAGGTCGAGAACTGCAGGGTGGGCAAAGCGTAGCGTGCCCACCATTCAGTTCGTCAAAGAAGATGGTGGGCACGGCGCGAGTGCGCCTTTGCCCACCCTACTGCGTTTATGAAAACTCAGATCACCTCGAGCACCAGCTCCATCGTCATCAGCACCGGATTGTCGCCGCGCATCAGCCGGCCCTCGGCGATGCCGCCGAGATAATCGACCAGCGCGATATCGAGCTCCGCCTGCAGCGTGCCGTCGGCGCCGGGCGCGACGCTGCCTGCCTTGATCGCAAGCTCGGTCGCAAACGGCACGACGGTGCGGCCATCGCTGAAATGCGCGCCGATGGTGGAGCCGACGCCGCCGTGAATCCGCGCGCGCAGGATTCCGTGCTGCCGGCAGAAGGTCTCCAGCGCCGCGGCAAAATCCTGATTCGGCCGCAGCCGCAGCGCAAAGGCGCGGCTGTCCGCCTTCACATTCGTGCCGGCGCGCGCGACGGGACCGAACAATTTGAAATTGGTCTCGGGATCAGGCTCGGCCGTGAACATGGCGCCGTCGATTCCGAACGCTTCCACCACGAATGATTCGGCAACGATGCTCTCCTCGGGCAGAATGTGGCCGCCGTGCAGACGACCGTCGGTCTCAGTCCACAGCCCGTGGCAATGGAAAAACGGCGCGCCATCACGCTCGCCTAGCGTCATCGCGCCGAGCTTCAGCCGCGTGATGCCGGAGGGGCGAAAGGTGTCGCTGTAGAACGCCGCATTGGCGCCGGTCTTCGACAGCGCCGGCATCACATAGGCAAACGGCCCGAGCGCCCCTCCCCGCGTGCTCAGCACGCCGCCGGTAAAGCCGGCTTCGGCAAAGCCACGGCGCGTGGCCTCCAGGAGCGGCAGGCCGGCGGCAAGCGTGAATGAAAACGCCCGGCCCCGCGCCTCGACCCATTGAATGCGTTCAGCCACCGCAGCGCCGGGCTGGTCGATACTGCGCATCGCTCAGGTGCCCGTCGACTTCGCAACGAGTTCGAGCAGACCCCGCGCTTCGAGTTCATCGCGGACCAGCCGCTTCGGAATCTTGCCGTAACCGGATTTGGGCAGCGCCTCCCAGAAGAAGAAGCGCTTCGGCATCTTGTAGCGCGGCACCTTCGGCGCCAGGAACGCCGCCAGCTCCGCCTCGCTCACTGCGGCCGCACCCTCGCGCGCGACGCAGACGGCAACGCCGACCTCGCCCCAGAACGGGTCGGGCACGCCGAGCACGGCGACCTCGCCGATCGCAGGATGGGTGAGGATCTTCTCCTCGACCTCGCGCGGATAGATGTTGGAGCCGCCGGAGATGTACATGTCCGAGGCGCGGCCGGTGATGTAGACAAAACCTTCCTCGTCCATGTGGCCGAGATCGCCGGTACGAAACCAGCCGTCGCGAAACGCCTTCGCGTTGGCCTCGGGGTTGTCGTAATAGCCGGCGAACACGGCGGGACCGATCACGCAGATCTCGCCGGTCTCGAACGGTTTGAGCTCGCGCCCGTCATCGCCCTGGATCGAGACCTGCATGCCCGTGCGCTCGAAGCCGCAGGTGCCGATGCGGGCCTGCGGGCCGTCCTCGGGATCGTGCAGATTGGCCGGCATCACCGTGATGTTGCCGGTGACCTCGCCAAGCCCGAAATACTGCACCAGCACCGGGCCCAGCTTGGCCAGCGCCGCCTTCTGGTCCTCGCGGTACATCGGTGCGCCGGCATAGATCACGAAGCGCAGCGAGGAGTGATCGAATTTATCGACCGCGGGATGCTCGACCATCATCTTCAAAATGGTCGGCACGGTAAAAATGTTGCTGACGCGGTGCGCCTCGATCAGCCGGAACGCTTCGGCGATGTCGAATTTTTCCGAGGGCAGCAGGATGGTCGGCACGCCGCGCGCGGCCTGCACGAGCTGGTGCACGCCGGCGCCGTGCGACAGCGGCGCGACCACCAGCGAGGCATCCGTCTCCGTCGTGCCCGGCATCAGGTCGGCGAGATGATTTGTCACCACAAAGGCCATCTGGCCGTGGGTCAGCACCGCCGCCTTGGAGCGGCCGGTGGTGCCGGAGGTGAAGAAGAACCAGCAGGGATCGTCGTAATCGACCGCTGCGTTATCGACCTTGGCGCCCGCATGATCGGCGATCACGCCGCCGACGGATTTTTCGCCGAACGTCCCCTCGCCGATCCGCCAGATGAATTCCAGCGCGGGATTGGCGGCCGCCCTGGCGTGATCCGGAAAATCGCCATGGCACAGAAAAGCCTTGGCGCCGGAGGCGGTGGCGAGATAGGCGACCTCGTCCGGCATCAGGCGGAAATTGGTCGGCACCCAGACCGCGCCGAGCCGAAAGGCCGCGAACATCGACCAGAACATCTCGTCGCAATTTTTGGAATGCACCAGGACGCGGTCGCCCTTGACGATACCGCGCGCGGCGAGGCCCGCCGCCAGCGCGGAGACGTGGCCATCGATCTCGCGCCAGGTCCAGGATCTGTCGCCCCAGATGAAGCCCGTGCGGTCGCCATGGCGGCGCGCGTTCTGGGTCAGCATATGCGCGAGATTCATCACCCGGCGCGACATCCGCGCCAGGCCGCCGCGCGGGGTGGAATTGGTCACGGTTTCAGTCACAGGGAATCAACCTACGCTTCGAAAAAACAGACATGGAACACCTCATCGCAACGATAGCAGAAAGCCTCGTCGGCAGAAAGCCTTGCGCCAGCTCAAATCCGTGGGCCGGCGTCACCGCACGCCGGTGCCCTTGCAACGCTGGCACTTGACGACCTTGTCGCCCTTCTTCAGCAGGCCCTTGCCCTCGCAGTTCTTGCATTTCTGCTTCTTCTTGATGTTGGGGCCTTTTTCATTGGCCATGGTAATCTCCCGGCAAGCGTTGCACGCATCACCATAACCAGCCCCGCACTCCCGTCCATAAGCCCGCACCAACGATTTAAGGGATCACCATGGTTTCCCGTCGAAAGCTGATATTGTCCGGCGCAGCTGGCCTGCTGGCGGCCACCGTGCCGCCGGCGGCGCTGGCGGCCCCGGACGATCCCGTGAGCATCGTGACCGCCATCTACACCCGTGCCGCCAAGGGCAAGGGCGATGGTGGCGGCGGGTTTGTGATCGAGAACAAGGCGGCAAAGGCAAAATACCTGTCGAAATCGCTGATCGCACTCTGGGCCAAGGCAGACGCCCGCACGCGCAAGGGCGACAGCGGACCGGTGGATTTCGATCCCGTCACCAATTCGCAGGATCCCGACGTGAAGTCGTTCAAGGTGGCTGCCGAGAAGCAGGATGCCGACAAGGCGACCGTCGCCGTCACGCATCGAAAGTCATCAGCGCGAGGCCCGCGCCAACGCGGCCGACAAGACCATCCGCTACGACTTTGTCCGGGAGGCCGGCGAATGGAAGATCGACGACATCAAGGGAGCCGTCGACGGCAGCCCGTGGTCGGTTCGCGCCCTGCTCGCCGCTTCACTCAAGTAAGGAAATCGAGCCCGCCGGTCACGGAGGTGCCGCCGGGCTCCTTCCCGGGACTACTGCGGATGGTTGGCCAGATCCTGATCGCTCAAACGCCAATCCTGCCAAAGCTGGAGCGCACCCAGCAGGACGACGATTGCGCCGAGGGCGACATGCCAGGCCCGAAGCAGGTCATCGCCGGAGTAGCCGAGGACGAACGGTGCGGCCATCAGCCAGAGGCCGAGCGCGATCTCGGCTATCTCCTCCCAGCGCTGCAGTGCGACATATTCGAGCTGGGCCAGACCGAACACCAGCATGCCGACCACGAACGTGTTGAGAATCATGGTGCTGCGTTCGGAGTCCATCACGTCTTGGCTGGAGAACGGAAACCACGGCGATACCACGATCAGCACGCCAAGCAGCATGCCGAACCAGTCTTCCCACGTGCGATGTTTGTTGAAGAAACCAAAGCCCGACATTGCAAACCTCCCCTTGAAAAGAGGCATACGTCGGCGGCCGCGATCACAGTATTTTTCGATATTGAGCAGACGCGGCCGCTTCGGCGGCGTATGTCATTCTAAAGACGTAGGAACCGCACAAGCCGTTGCAAGGCCCGCCTGCAAAGATCTTGCGCGTGAACCGCCGGCAGCGCCCCTTGTTGCGTTGCGCCGAGCCGCTGCAGGCTCTCGCTCAGGCCCAACCTGATCTCCAGCACCTTGCGGAAATCCGCAATTGCGCCCGCGTTGCCGCCGGTTTGCATCGGCGGGTTCATGTCCCTACATGAAACGGTGAATCATTCGGGAATCGCTATATGGCCGCCGTCCGAGACAACAAGGCTCAAAACCGTTTCGAACTCGACGTCGACGGCGATGTGGCGTTTGCGAATTATCGCATCACGCCCGCGGCGGTCATCATCACCCATACGGAAACGCCCCGCGCGCTGCGCGGCCGCGGCCTCGCTTCCGAACTGGTCAGGGGCGCGCTCGAACTGATCCGCGCCGACGGCCGCAAGGTCATCGCCGGCTGCGGGTTCGTCGTGGACTATCTGCGCAAGAACCCGGAATTTGCCGATCTGACGGGATAACGCCGTAGCCCGGATGGAGCGCAGCGCAATCCGGGAAAGTCTCTCGCTCGCAAGGCATCCCGATTCGCTGCGCTCCATCCGGGCGACGAGTCACGCGCCGTCACGTAATCCGGATCGACATGTCCGGCAGGCCTTCGAGCTTGCACAGCAGCACATCGCCCTTCACGACCGGGCCGACATTTTCCGGCGTGCCCGAATAGATGATGTCGCCCGGCTTGAGCTCGAAGGCTTCCGACAGCTTGGCGATCTGCTCTGCCACGCTCCAGATCATGTTGCGCAGATCGGAGTTCTGCTTGACCGTGCCGTTCACCGCCAGCGAAATCGCGCCCTTGGTGAAATGTCCGGTCTTGGTTGCCGGATGTATCGGCCCGAGCACGGCGGAGCGGTCAAAGCTCTTGCCGATTTCCCATGGCTTCTTCTCGTCGCCCATCGCCCGCTGCAGATCGCGCCGCGTCATGTCGAGGCCGAGCGCGTAGCCGTAGACGTGGTCGAGCGCCTGCTCCGCCGGAATATTGCTGCCGCCCGATTTCAGCGCCGCCACCAGTTCGACCTCGTAATGATAGTTCTTGGTGAGCGAGGGATAGGGATGATCGCCGACACTACCGACGGCGACATTCTGGATCGCATCGGTCGGCTTCTGAAAGAAGAACGGCGGCTCGCGATTGGGATCCGATCCCATTTCGCGCGCATGCGCGGCATAGTTCCGCCCGATGCAATAGATCCGTCGCACCGGAAACACATCGGTCTCACCCACGATCGGGATGGTCGTCGTGCCAACCGGGAAAATCGATTTCGGGCCGGCCTGCGCTGCGGCCGCGCCGCCCTGCACGGCCGTACCGGCCAGCGCCAGCGCGCCGGTTGCCAGGATGGTCCTGCGATCGACATTGCTCATTGGCGTCCTCCTTGTTTTGTTGGTCTTTTTGTCCGCCCGTATCTACAGCGTTTTCGCCGCAAAGTGGATACGCTTTGCGCGTTGCTGCATTGCAATCGCAGCAAAAAGAAAGGCCCGCGTCGCCGCGGGCCTTCGCAGTCCGTGAAGCTGACGAAGCGTCAGTGTTTGATCTCAGGCGGCAGTTTGCCGCCATTGGCGGCCAGCTTGGACATGACCTGCTTGTGCAGCCAGATGTTCATGCTGGCGGAATCGTTGCTGTCGCCGGTATAGCCGAGTTCCTTTGCGAGCTCCTTGCGTGCCGCGAAGCTGGAATCGATGTCGAGCGCCTTCATCAAGTCGACGATCGAGGTGCGCCACTCCAGCTTCTCGCCCTTGGCCTTCACCGCCTGGTCGAGGATGGGCGCGACATCGACGGTCGCGGCGGCCGGTGCAGCGGCCCCGCCGGACGATCCAGCGCCTGCGGACGCACCACCGCCTGCCGGCGCGGCGTCCGCCTTGGTGCCGAAGATCGCGCCCATGATTTTTCCGAAAATGCTCATTGATAGCTCCCAAATGAATTGAGGATGGGGTGAGTCTCTGGCGGCACTGTCTGACCGGCAGCGCCACGCCGGATCGCCGGCAAGTCTAGCCAGACGGGCGAGGCTTGCCAATGAAACATTCACTGAAGCGTGAGTGCGTTTGTCGCTGTTTGGGAGTACGCTGCCGGTTCAGTTCGCGACATGGCCAGTTCCATCCGTCTTCGCGTCTGGCCTGATCGTGATCATTCTATAAAACGGCGCGTTTGCGTCTTTCGTTGGCGCAATGCGACCGCGAGGGAGACAGCGACCATGGCGACGTATCACGGCAATGTCACATCGATGGCGCAGGGTGGACCAGAGACCGCCGCCGCGCCCGTTATCCGAACCATCGGCCTACCGGAATTGCATCGGGCACTGCAGCGCGGCTGGGAAGACTTCAAAGCCGTGCCAAGCCACGCCATCATCCTGTGCATCATCTATCCCGTGCTCGGGTTGATGCTGGCGCGCGCCGTGCTCGGCTATTCGGTGCTGCCGCTGCTGTTTCCGCTCGCCGCCGGCTTTGCCCTGCTCGGCCCGTTTGCCGCGCTCGGCCTCTACGAAATGAGCCGTCGCCGCGAACGCGGCGAACAGGCAACCGCCTGGGACGCGCTCGAGGTCGTACGCTCGCCGTCGTTCGGCGCGATGCTCGGGCTCGGCGCGCTGTTGCTGGCGCTGTTCGTGACCTGGGTGGCTACCGCGCAGGCGATCTATATCGCCGCGTTCGGCTATGCCGGTGCGACCGGCTTTGCCGATTTTGCCGAACGCGTGCTGACGACGTCGCAAGGCTGGTGGCTGATCGTGGTCGGCTGCGGTGTCGGATTCCTGTTCGCCCTCGTCGCGCTCTGCATCAGCGTGGTGTCGTTCCCGTTGATGCTCGACCGTCATGCCGGCGCCGGCGATGCGATGGTGACCTCGCTGCGCGCTGTCGCACGCAATCCCGTGCCGATGGCGGTTTGGGGACTGATCGTCGCGGCGCTCCTGGTGGCGGGATCGTTGCCGGCCTTCCTCGGCCTTGCCGTCGTCATCCCCCTGCTCGGGCACGCCACCTGGCATCTCTATCGGGAGACGATCGAGCCGGAACTCAATCCGCAGCCGCTTCCGCCCCGCGCGCACCGCGAGCGCAAGCCTGCCGCCGATTTCCCGGCCAATCTGTTCCCCTGGCGGCGCAAGGACAGCGCATAGGTCTGGACGGAACCTGATCGATCACACCGCCGGCCGAACCGACCGGCGGTGTCGTCGTTCACTGCTTGCTAACAATGAATTGAGCATCTTCGACGGAAAGGCATCGTTGGCGACGGCATCAGCCTTGTTTTGGCCGATCTTCCTTCGAACATTCGACGTGACATGGACACAAGAGCTTCGGTTCTGATTGAATCAGAACCGAAGCTCTTGATTCCTGTTTTGACGCGTTTTCGTTACGCGAACCGGTACCCACTTCGCTCGAAAACGCTATACCGTCAATGACGCATCGTCGAGGAGCGAACGGCACGATGATCTCCCGCCTTTCTCTGCGCGCCCTGACCCTGGGCGCTCTGTTGCTGACCTCTGTGGCGCCGGCGTTCGCGGCGCCCTGCGGCACCGGCCCGTTCGAAACCTGGCTGGAAGATTTCAAGAAGGAAGCCGCCGCCAAAGGCATTTCGGCCTCCGCCATACAGGCTGGTCTGACCGGCGTCACACTCGACAAGAGCGTGCTGGCCCGGGACTCTTCGCAGAAGGTGTTCAGCCAGACCTTTGAGGAATTCTCCGGGCGCATGGTTCCGCCCCGGCTGACCCGCGGCGCCAATATGCTCAAGCAATACGGTTCGGTGCTCGGACGCGTTGAGCAGGCTTATGGCGTGCCCGGCGAAGTGCTGGTGGCGATCTGGGGCCTGGAAACCGATTTCGGCGTCAACATCGGAAAATTTCCGACGCTGCGCGCGCTGGCGACGCTGGCCTATGATTGCCGCCGCACCGACCTGTTCAAGGCCGAACTGATGGATGCGCTGCGCATCGTCGAGCGCGGCGATATCGCGCCACAGGATTTGCGCGGCGCATGGGCCGGCGAAATCGGCCAGACCCAGTTCATGCCGTCGTCCTACATCAAGTTCGCGGTCGATTTCGACAGCAACGGCCGTCGCGATCTCCTGCGCAGCCCGGCGGATGTGCTGGCCTCGACCGCCAACTTCCTCGCCAACCATGGCTGGCAACGCGGCAAGGACTGGGAGCCAGGCAGCGCCAATTTCGCGGCAATCAAGGAGTGGAACAAGAGCGAGGTCTACGCCAAGACCATCGCCCATTTCGCGACGCAGCTTTCGCGCGCGCCGTAGCAAGAAATCAAACGGCAGAATCAAACGGCAACAATTCAAAGGGCCGGCCACAGCGGCCGGCCCTTTGTCAGCCGGTCTACTTCGCTGTGTTCGCTTGCATCGCCTTGCTTAGATGCGCCGCGCAGGCGCCCGCCTTGCCGCTCAGCAGTGCATCCTGGGCAGCCGCGATTTCCTTCTGGGCGGCCATCTTCCCCTCGCCGTCCGCCATGTTCTCGATCATTGTTTCAGTCTTGCTCAGATTGTCGCCGCTGCAGCCCGCTTTGACTCGCGCGGCGTCGGCAGGAGAGACGGCGTACGCCAAGACTGCCACCGCCGTGGCTGCGAGTAGTTTGTTGAGCATGGTAACTCCCTTATTGTTTTTGCACAGACGGCGTCATTGCCGTCTGCAAAAACGATTGTTCGCTGAAGTGTGAAAACTTCAGAATGAACTTCGCGCGAGGTTGTCAGCGCAGCGCGCAGAGGCCTTATGCGAAATCCAGCTTTTTCATTACGTTCCGGTAAGGACGGCACGCGCGGCTTTGCGGCAATGGTTTTAGTCGTGCTGCAATACGGTCCACGGCAAGATAGTCAGCACCTCAGGCATGAGTTCGGGTCGATGCCGACGACAAGAGACAACTGAGACGAGCCTGCTCGATCCGACAGGGGCAAGCGCCGGAACGCCGGCGCTTATCATACGGCCGCCATCATCAATCGTCGCGCGCGCGGTTGTGGTTGGACGAAATGCTCCGTCATGCAGGCTTGGCCACGCAGTGTCGAGGCCACCAAGGCAGATGCAGTTTCGCCACTAATGAAATGAATATAAATTCATTTATAGCCAAAATGGTTCATGCAATTCGTGCATAAGAAACTTCCAAAAAACCTAATCATTTTGCACGTTTTGCCCACCGAGCAGGCCCAGCGACATCAATTCGGAGCGCACCATCGCCGCTCGGCTACAAGGCAAAAGTCATCACGCGAATTCAACAAACCCGCAATTTTACGGCATTACTTGCGTGTGTGGGCCGTCCTGCCAGGCACGAAAGCATGCTGATCCGGCAGGCATGCGCAAAGGTTAAACTGACCTTACCGTTGCCATGCGTTTCATGATTAGCTGCACCGCAACATTGGAACTTCTGCACTGCGGAATCTGAGCTATATTCATTTCAACGATGAGGCCGACATCAAAGGCTGAATCGAAACTTCAAGGAGACTACAATGCTACTCTCGCTCATCCGCATGATCCAGGCTTTCCGGGATTATCAGCGCAATGTCAGCGAACTGTCCCAGCTCAGCGATCGCGAACTGGCCGATATCGGCCTCGATCGTGCGGACATTCCGCGCGTTGCCGCCGGAAACTACGCCAGCTGATTTTCTGTTCAGCCGCCTGACGAACGGATAACGCCCGCCCCGCTGCGGGCGTTGTCGTGTCTGGCCTTGGTTTGACGCGTTTTCTTCACGCAAACCGGTGCGCTTCCTTGGAAAACGCGCTAACTCTGCGCGCATGATTTCCTCCACTTCCCAAACTGACACCGCTCACGTGATTGGCGGCGGCCTTGCCGGCTCCGAAGCCGCCTGGCAACTCGCCAACGCAGGCGTTCGCGTCGTTCTGCACGAGATGCGCCCGTCGCGGATGACCGAGGCCCACCGCACCGAAGGCCTCGCCGAGCTCGTCTGCTCCAACTCGTTCCGCTCCGACGACGCCGCCAACAACGCTGTCGGCCTGCTGCATGCCGAGATGCGCCGGCTGGGCTCCCTGATCATGCGCTGCGCCGACGCCAACCAGGTGCCGGCCGGCGGGGCGCTGGCGGTCGACCGCGACGGGTTTTCCGCAGCCGTCACCAAGGCCCTGCACGAGCATCCCCTGATCGAGATCGACCGCACCGAAATCGCCGGTCTGCCGCCGGCCGAATGGGGCAACGTGATCGTCGCGACCGGCCCCCTTACCTCCGCACCGCTGGCCGAGGCGATTCGCGAGTTGACCGACGAGAGCGCGCTGGCGTTCTTCGATGCGATCGCGCCGATCGTACACAAGGATTCCATCGACATGTCGGTGGCCTGGTTCCAGTCGCGTTACGACAAGGTCGGGCCCGGCGGCACCGGCGCCGACTACATCAACTGCCCGATGACCAAGGAGCAATACGACGCCTTCGTTGCGGCGCTGCTGGCCGGCGAGAAGGTCGATTTCAAGGACTGGGAGACCAACACGCCCTATTTCGACGGCTGCCTGCCGGTCGAAGTGATGGCCGAGCGCGGCCACGAGACGCTGCGCCACGGGCCGATGAAGCCGGTCGGGCTCACCAATCCGCACGACCCCACCGTCAAGGCCTATGCCATCGTCCAGCTGCGGCAGGACAACAAGCTCGGCACGCTCTACAACATCGTCGGCTTCCAGACCAAGCTGAACTACGGCGCACAACAGCGCGTGTTCCGCACCATTCCGGGCCTCGAGAACGCCGAGTTCGCCCGGCTCGGCGGCCTGCATCGCAACACCTTCCTGAATTCGCCAAAGCTTCTCGATGGCCAGTTGCGGCTGCGCGCACAGCCAAGACTGCGCTTCGCCGGCCAGATGACCGGCTGCGAGGGTTACGTGGAATCCGCCAGCATCGGCCTGATCGCAGGTCTCTATGCCGCGGCGGATGCACGCGCGCAGCGGCTGGAGCCGCCGCCCGTCACTACGGCGCTGGGTTCGCTGCTCGGCCACATCACCGGGGGCCACATCGAGACCATCGAGGCCGGAACGCGCTCATTCCAGCCGATGAACATCAATTTCGGGCTGTTTCCGCCGCTGGCCAGTCCGCCGACCAAGAAGCCCGACGGAACAAGGCTGCGCGGCAACGAAAAGACGGTAGCAAAAAAGCAGGCGCTCAGCGCTCGCGCCCTCGCCGATCTCGACCGCTGGATCGCCGATCACCTGCGCATAGCGGCAGCGGCGTAACATCATGGGCTTGCCGAAAGACGACGCCGCCACCCTGTCGGCGCGCTGGACCGAAGGCGTGCTGCTGAAGCGCGACGTGTTCTCCACCGTCGAACGCGGCCGTTTCCGTGACGATTCGGGCGAGGTTGACGCGGTGCTGCGCCGGCTCGACCAGGTGCCGCTGTGGTCCTATCCGCTCGCCCGCCATTTGTTCGCCCGCGAACGCCGCGCGCTGACGCTGGCGCGCGATCTCGACGTCGGCCCGAAGCTGCTTTGGGCTGGCCGGCAAGCGCTGGTGCGGGGATTCATCGACGGCGTGGCGCTGCATCTGGCCAAGCCTCATGGCGACCTCGCCTATTTCCGGTCCGCCAAGCTCGCCCTGCGCAAGCTGCACCGCGCCGGCATCTGCCATAATGATCTCGCCAAGGAGCAGAACTGGCTCCGTGGTAGCGACGGCCGCGCCTATGTGACCGATTTTCAACTGGCCGTCTGCTTCAAGACCAGAAGCCGCCTGTTCCGGATCGCGGCCTACGAGGATCTGCGCCATCTGCTGAAGCACAAGCGCAGCTATGCGCCGCAGGCGCTGACGCCGATGGAGCGCAAGATTCTCGCGCGCAAATCCTTTGTCGCCAGTATCTGGCTCAAGACCGGCAAGAAGGTCTACCAGGCGATCACCCGCGGCCTGTTCAACTTCACCGACCGCGAAGGGGGCGGCCGCCGGCTGGTCAACGACGCGCCCGTCCTGATCGAGCTGATCAGGAAGAACCCGGATGTGCGCGACACCGCCATTGTCGCGTTCGCCGACCGCCGCACCGGCGTCGGGCTCTACGCCTTTGTCGAGGCCGACAAGGTCGCGCTGGAAAAGCAGTTGCGCAGCGAATTGTCCGCCGCCAAGGGCGTCAAGCCGCCGGAGCATATCCAGGTGGTGCATGCCCTGCCGCGCGACGCCGCCGGCAAACCGCGCACCGAGATATTGCAGCTCGTCGCGATGAACCAGGTCGACCTGATCGAACCGTTGATCAAGAACGAGGTCGACCGCGCATTCCTGAAGGACATTCTGGAGAGCCGGAAGAATTTGCGGGACCGGTTCAATTTCGAGTCCGCCGATATGGACAGGCCGTCGAATTGATTTCGATTGTCGTCACCCGCGAAGGCGGGTGACCCAGTATTCCAGAGGCTTTAGAGACCAATCGAGAGGCCGCAGCGTACTGGGTACCCCGCCTTCGCGGGGTACGACAGGTTTGGATTTGCGCGGGCACCTACCCGCCAAATTCCCGCGTCCGTGATGCCCGCCACAGCGTCCACAAAGTCCGCAACCGCGACGTCGTCTGGGGCAAGAACGGATCGAAGTCAGCGCGTGACATGCGCGTTAGCTCGCGGCGTACCAGCGCCAGTGGCAGGAACACCGGGCGCGCCGGCGGCGGCACGTGTGTGAGCAGCTCGAAGGCGGTGCCGAGATGCTTTCGGGCATCCCCCGCCAACTGATCGATCGCGGCACGCGCCCGCGGCGTCTGCTTGCCCGAAAAGACCTCTTCCATCCCGCTGCCGTGTTGCTGCAGCAACTGCAGCGGCAGGAATAGCTGACGCCGCGCGGTGTCGAGCGGCAGCGCCGCGATTACCTGCGCCATGCCTTGCGCCAGCCCGGCATGGCGCGCGAGATGGTCGATCGCGGCCGACGGCTGCACCGCGACCCGCGCGCCGAGCGAGAGCAGCGCCGAGGAGGTGTCGGTGACATAGCCCTCCAGCGCCGCCATCGACGGCATCGGATCGTTGTAGAGGTCGAACTGATGCTCCTCGATCAACCGCGACAGCGGCGCGACCGGCAGGCGGAATTCGGCGATGGTCTGCAACAACTCGGCCGCGACCGGATTGCCCTCGACGCCGCCATGGCCGGCGCCTTCCAGCATGTCGGTCCACCATTGCAGCCGCATTTCGCCCGGCAATGGCTGGCTGACCTGCTCGCGCACGCGCGATATCTCGACATTGAAGGCATAGACCGACAGCAGCGCGCGGCGCTGGACCTGTGGCAGGAACAGCGTCGAGGCATAGCGGGTAAAGTCGTGCGTGCGCACCAGGTCGGCGCAGAACGCGGCGACTCCTTCGACGTCGCCGCCCCGCTCATGGCACCGCGATCAGCGCCGCCGCGACCCGCCGGCGCTCGCCCAGCATGATGTTGTAGGTGCGGATCGCCGGCCCCGTCTGCATCGCATCGAGCACCACGCGCACGGCGCGCAGCGCCTCGCGAAGGCCCCGCGGCGGCAGCCAGACCTCAGTGCCGGTGCCGACGATCAGCGTATCGATGGAATTGGCGGCATTGAAGACGCGCGCCAGCGAATGTTCGTCGATCTCGGCAGGCTTGCTCACCGGCCAGGCCCAGATCGCGTCCGGCAGGCACAGCAGCGAGCCGCGATGCGACATGTCGGCGAAGGCGAAGCCACCCTTGCCGTAGGCTTCGATCGGCGCCGACCTCGGAAGATGGAGAGCGTCCGAGGATGTGGCCATCATTTATTTCTTCGCAGGCTTATCCGGCGCGTCGCGGTGCTCGCCGACGCCGAGATAGATCAGGATCGGCGCGGCAATGAAGATCGAGGTGTAGGTGCCGACCAGCACCACGCCGAACATCATGACCGCCGTGAAGCTGTGGATCGCATGGCCGCCGAACAGCAGCAGTGCCAGCAAGGCCAGCGTCACCGTGACGTGGGTGATGATCGAGCGCGACAATGTCGAATTGATGGATTCGTTCAAAAGCTGCGGCATCGGCATTTTCTTGTAGCGCCGCAGCATTTCCCGGATCCGGTCGTAGATCACGACGGTGTCGTTCAGCGAGTAGCCGAGAATGGTCAACAGCGCCGCGATACTGGTGAGGTCGAAGTCGACCTGCGAGATCGACATGAAGCCGATGGTCAGCACGATGTCGTGGACGTTGGCGATCATGGCGCCCAAGGCGAACTGCCATTCGAACCGGAACCAGAGATAGATCAGGATCGAGAAAATCGCGAGCATCAGGCCCAGCATGCCATAGGCCAGCAATTCGCCGGACACGCGCGGACCCACCACTTCGACGCGGCGGTAATCGACGCTGTCGCCGAGTGCGCCGCGGACCTTCTGCACGGCGGCCTGCTGCGCGGCATCGCCGCCGGGCTGTTCGGCGACCCGGATCAGGACGTCGTTCGGACCGCCGAACTGCTGCAGCTGAATGTCGCCGAGCCCGAGCGTGCTCAGCGTCGCGCGCATCGCGCCGATATCGGCGGGGCCGGACTTGTTCTGCACTTCCAGCAGCGTGCCGCCCCGGAAGTCGATGCCGAAATTCAGCCCGTGGGTGAAGAACAGCACGATCGCCAGAATCGAAAGCGCCGCCGAGATCGGAAAGCTGATGCGCCGAAAGCGTGTGAAGTCGAAATGCGTATCGTCGGGAACGATGCGCAGCGGCGGCAGCAGATCGAGCACGGCGACCACGGTCAGCACGGCAACCAGAATGCCAAGCCCGATAAGAACGAATTGAGTCACGAGTGAGATTCCTAGATCGGCACGGTCTTCGGCCGTTTCCATCGCACCCAGCCGGCGACGATCAGGCTGGTGAGGGTAAAGGCGGTGAAGACTGTAGTGATGATGCCAATGCCGAGCGTAACGGCGAAGCCGCGGACCGGGCCGGTGCCGATATAGAACAGCACCGCGGCGGCGATGAAGGTGGTGATGTTGGAGTCCAGAATGGTCGACAGCGCCCGCCTGAAGCCGGCGTCGATCGCCGAAATCGCATTGCGTCCGCCGCGCAGTTCCTCGCGGATGCGCTCATAGATCAGCACGTTGGAGTCGACCGCGATGCCGACCGTCAGCACGACGCCGGCGATGCCGGGCAGCGTCAGCGTGGCGTTGAGCAGCGACAGGATGCCGAAGATCATCGCGACGTTGATGGCGACCGCGATGTTGGCGAACACGCCGAACAGGCGGTAGGTCACCAGCATGAACACGATGACCATGATCGAGCCGATGTAAGCGGCAAGCTTGCCCTTCTCGATCGAGTCCTGGCCGAGGCCCGGGACCGACCGTGCGCTCCTCGATCACGGTCAGCGGCGCCGGCAGTGCGCCGGCCCGCAGCAGCAGCGCAAGCTCGTTAGCCGCCTGCACCGTGAAGCTGCCGGAAATCTGCCCCTGCCCGCCGGTGATCGGTTCGCGGATCACGGGTGCCGAGATCACCTTGTTGTCGAGGATGATCGCAAACGGCACCCCGACATTCTCCGACGTCGCCTGCGCGAATTTGCGCGAGCCCGAACTGTTGAACTTGAAGTTGACGATCGGCTCGTTGGTGCGCTGGTCGAAGCCCGGCTGCGCGTCGGTAAGGTCGCCGCCGGAAACCAGGACCTGCTTCTTGACGACGTAAGGCACCTTCGGCGACGCCTCACTCATCAGGATTTCCGAAGTCGGCCGGCACGCTGCCGCGCTGCGCCTGATCCGGCGAGATCGACGGATCGACCATGCGGAATTCCATCTTGGCGGTCTGGCCAAGGATGCGCTTCAGCTCGGTCGGATCCTGCAATCCCGGCACCTGAACCAGGATACGATCGGTGCCCTGCCGCTGGATCAACGGCTCGACCGTGCCGAGCTGGTTGATGCGGCGCTCGACGATCTGGATCGATTGTTCGATGGTCTGCCGGATGCGTTCGGTAATCGCGGCCTGCGGCACCGTGAGACGGATCAGCCCGCCGCCGGCATCGGAGACCTCGAGGCTGCGCTGTCCCGAGGAGCCGAGCAAGCCGCCGAGCGGCTGCGACAGTTCACGCAGCTTGGGAAGCGCCGCCTGCAGGTCGGTATCCTTGACGCGGACTTCGACCGCATCGGCGCGCGCGGAAAGGCCGGTATAGCCGATCTTGGCCTCGCGCAGCACGCGACGGACCTCGTCGCGCACCTGATCGAGCTTTTCCTTCTTCACGTAATTGGAATCGACTTCGAGCAGCAGATACGAGCCGCCCTGCAGGTCGAGGCCGAGCACGATGTGGCGTTGCGCCCACACCGGCCAGGTCTTTACCCGCTCCGGGGGAAGAAGTTCGGAACCGCGAACAGGCAGACCACAAGCGCGGTCAGAATGATCGCCAGCGCCTTCCACCGCGTGAAATACAACATCGAGTTGACCCGTCAGATCCAGGAAAATACGCCGCGAGAGGCGGCGCGCAAATCAGCTCGCGGACGTCTCGTCCTTCTCAGCCTTTTCCTTGGCCTCAGTCTTTTCCTTGGCCGGCTCGCCCTTGGTGCGGACGCCCGAAATCATCTGCCGCATCTGCCGGACACGGACGCCGTCCGAAATCTCGAACTCGATCTGGTCGTCGTCGACCACCTTGGTGACCTTGCCGACCAGGCCACCCGAGGTGACGACCGTGTCGCCGCGGCGGATGTTTTTGACCAATTCGGCATGATCCTTCACCTTCTTCTGCTGCGGACGCAGAATCAGGAAATACATGATCACGAAGATCAGCGCGAACGGCAGCAGCGACATCAACATGCTGTTGGCATCGCCGCCGGCCGCAGCCTGGGCGTACGCAGGGGTAATCAGCATTCGAACAATCCTCGTGAGATGGAAAAGAACCGGCCATGCCTGGGCTTAGCGCCTTGGGCAAATCGCCGGTCCGGGCAAATTCGCGCGGACTATAGCGGCGGCGGGCCCAATTGCAACGTGGCCGGCCCCCTCATTTAGGCCGCTTGCGGGAGCTTCCAAGGCCCGTTAAGGCTGCGCCGTCAGGAACTGCGAAAATGTCAAAAAAGTCCAAGAAAACAGCTGCCGAACAGCGCCCCGCGCGACCCCGAAAGCCGCCTCGCGAGCCCTTGCAAAAGCCGCGACAAAACGTCCGGCAAGCACGCTCAACGGCGCCACCGCCGAGCGGATCGCAATCGCGCTGGAAGCCATCGCCGGCCATCTTTCCGCGGCCTCTCCGGGAGCGGCCAGCCCTGAGTCGTTCCGCTCCGCCGACGCCTTTGTCTGGCATCCGGACGGACGTCTTTCGCCGGTGCCGCGCGTCAGCCGCGTCGACCTCGGCCTGCTCAAGGGTATCGACCGGATGCGCGACATCCTGATCGAGAACACCGAGCGCTTCGCCGACGGCCTGCCCGCCAACAACGCGCTGCTGTGGGGCGCGCGCGGCATGGGCAAGTCGTCGCTGGTGAAGGCCACTCACGCCAATATCAATATCGACCGCAAGCCGGCCGACCGGCTCAAGCTGATCGAGATCCACCGCGAGGACATCGAGAGCCTGCCCGGCCTGATGGATCTGCTGCGCAGCTCCGATTTCCGCTTCATCGTGTTCTGCGACGACCTCTCCTTCGACGGTAACGACGCCTCCTACAAATCGCTGAAGGCGGTGCTGGAAGGCGGCATCGAGGGACGCCCCGACAACGTCATCCTCTACGCCACCTCGAACCGGCGGCACCTGCTGGCGCGCGAGATGATCGAGAACGAACGCTCGACCGCGATCAACCCGGGCGAAGCGGTCGAGGAGAAGGTGTCGCTGTCGGACCGCTTTGGTTTGTGGCTCGGCTTCCACCGCTGCAGCCAGGATGAATATCTGGCAATGGTCCGCGGCTACTGCGGTCATTACGGCATCAAGATGGATGACGAAGCGCTGGAGCGCGAGGCGCTGGAATGGTCGACCACGCGCGGCTCGCGGTCGGGCCGCGTCGCCTGGCAGTTCACGCAGGAACTGGCGGGACGGTTGGGCGTAAGGCTTTCGGGGAAGTAGGCGTAGCAAACCCGTAGCCCGGATGGAGCGCAGCGCAATCCGGGGTCAGTGTGGGCCGTTGAAAGACTGGCCCCGGATTTCGCTACGCTTCATCCGGGCTACGCGCGTGCTACGCCCCGTTCAGGAATTGAAGCGGGTCAACCGGTGAAGATCCCTTGCGGATCTCGAAGTGGAGCTGCGGCGACCCCACCTCACCCGATTGACCCGATTTGGCAATGATCTGGCCGCGCTTGATCGAGTCGCCGCGCTTTACCAGCAGTTCACTCGCATGGGCATATGCGGTGACGTAACCGTTGGAGTGCCGCACCAGAACCAGATTGCCGTAACCCTTGAGCTCGTTGCCGGAATAGGCGACCACGCCATCTTCCGCCGCCTTCACCGGCGTGCCTTCCGGCACCGCCAAATTGATACCGTCATTCGATTTGCCGTTGGTCTTGGAGCCGTAGGTCGTGATCACCTTGCCGCGCACCGGCCAGCGGAAGGTCGGCAGCGCGCCGGTGGCTTCGCTGGGCTTGACCGAGGCTTGCTCGACGACAGGCTTTTCTTCCACAACGTTGGTGGTCGCAGAGGCCAACCGCGCGGCCTGCGGCGGACCACCGGCCGAGGCCATCTTGGTGGCCGGCGCGGCGACCGGGGCAACCGGCTGGGCGGGTGCGGCGACGACGACGGCGGGCTGAGCGGGCGATGCAGCGGCGGCGGATTTCGAGCCGGGCACGGTGAGCTTCATGCCGAGGCTGAGCCTGGCGGATTGATCGAGATTGTTGGCCTTGGCGAGTTCGCCAACCGGGACACTGTTGCGGCGCGCGATGCTAATCAGCGTATCGCCGCGATTGACGATATGCACGCTCGACGGCCCCGCCGCGGCGGCAACCGGCCTGCTGGCCGCGGGCGCGAGTGACGGTGCGGCGCCGGCCACCGCGGTCTGCTTCGGAATGATCAGTTGCTGGCCGGGCGACAGCACGCGCGGGCCCTTGTAGCCATTGGCCTGCAGGATTGCGGCGGGTGAAACGTTGTAGCGCTTCGCCAGACTGTCGAGCGTGTCGCTGGTGCCGACGATGATCGTGCTGCCGTTCGGCGCAGACGGGCGCGCGGCGGCGACCGAGCGCGGTGGTACCGTGGCGGTGGTCTCGATCGGCGAACGGGACGGCGGCGCATAGGACGAGATCCCGCGCCCTCCTCCCGACACCCCGCCCGAACTGGCCGGATAAGCGGATGGCGCAACGGCGGCGGGCGGCGGCAAGGCCTGGGACTGGAATTGCGGTGCGGAGGACGCCTGCGGCCGGGCGTATTGCGGCGGCTCGCGGCGTTCGGCGGCGGGCGGGCGCACCGAACCGGTCGCTTCAGGTTGCGAGGCAAAGGGATTGGAGAACGAGCTATCGGAAAAGCGCGTCTGCATATCGGCGCTGCAGCCGGCAAAGCCAACCGACATCAGCGCCAGCACCGCGGCCTGCGGCACCCGACGCGAGCGAAGCAACTCGGCGACACGGGACATGGTTACTCACTCGTACGCAACAAAATACTGTTTTGAGTAAACACGTGCCGAGTAAATAAGCGCTTAACCCTTGGAATAAGATGTTGGCGGGAACCGCCAATCCCGGATTCTACAACTCGCGCGCAATTCCCGGCAGGGCCGGAACGAAGCGGACATCGACCAATTCCTTGCGCTCGAAACCGCTATCCTTCCTGGTCACCCTGACCAGGGTCTGGGTGCCGTGATGCGGGCCGACCGGTGCGATCAGGATGCCGCCCGGCAGCAGCCGCTCCAGCAGCTTTTCCGGAATTTGCTCCATCGCAGCCGTCACGATGATGCGGTCGAAATCGCCGGCGCCCGCCGGGATGTCGAAGCCGTCGCCGAGCATCACCTCGATATTGAAATAACCGAGCGCTTCGAGCCGGTCGCGGGCCGTGTCCGCCAGCGTCCGGTAGCGTTCGATGGTCAGGACATGCGCGCATAGCCGCGACAGCACCGCGGCCTGATAGCCGGAGCCGGTACCGATCTCGAGCACCTTGTGGCCCTTCTGCAGTTGCAGCTGCTCGGTCATGTAGGCCACCACGAAGGGCTGGCTGATGGTCTGCCCGCAGGCGATGCCGAGCGCACTGTCGCGGTAGGCATGATCGCGGTCGCCAGCCGCCACGAAGACCTCCCGCGGCACCTCTTCCATGGTGCGCAGCACCGCCTGGTCGCTGATCCCGCGCCGCCGCAAGGCGAGCTGAAACATCATCTTCTCGGGCGGTTCTTGCGACATTGCGGTCTCGCGGCGGCTCTGCCGCCCATCCCATGCTCAGGCTCGCCGAGATGTAATAGCGTCCGCGCATTTAAGGAAGAATTTCCTCAATATTTCGGTTCCGGCTCCGGGAACCACGGTCGCCCCCCGGCGTTAGGGCACGGAAAATCCTTCTCGGGGAGACTTTGCCTCAAAGCGCGCCGCTCCATCTCGACGTTGCACCAAGAGGTGTTTTTTGCGAACCTCAAACCCTTGGAAGGACAAGGATTCCCATGATGGCGACACGGCCGGCAGGCTGTTCTGTTTTCCTCGTTGAAGACGAGGTGATGATCCGGATGATGGTCGCTGACATGCTGGAAGAGCTGGGCCACAGCGTAGCTGCAGAGGCCGGCGAAATCGGCGAAGCGGTCAAGCTGGCGCAATCGACCGAATTCGACATCGCCATTCTCGACGTCAACGTCAACGGCAAGGTGATCACGCCGGTCGCCGAGCTGATCGCGGCGCGCAACCGCCCGTTTATCTTTGCGACCGGTTACGGCTCCTCCGGCCTGCCGCCGGAATATCGCGACCGCCCCGCGCTGCAGAAGCCGTTCCAGCTGGAAACGCTGGCCCAGGTCATCGCCTCGACGTTGAAGAGCGCGACGGTTTAGGCTGCCAGCCGCGCACCTAGCCGTCATCATCCGCGAAAGCGGATGATCCAGTATCCCAGAGACCTGCGATTGAGCCGAGAAGCCGCGGCGTACTGGATACCCGCATGCGCGGGTATGACGAGTTCGGCAGCAGCAACTACTTCAACGTCGTCGTCAGCGCTTCCGAGAACGCTTCATCGGTGCGATCGAGCCGCAGCGGCGTGACCGATACGTAGCGCGCCGCCAGTGCGGCGAGATCGGTGCCTTCGGCCGGCGTATCCATCGTCGCGGCGCGCTCAAAGCCGATCCAGAAATACGGATTGCCGCGGCCGTCATGGCGCTTGTCGACCTTGAGGAAGCCGAGATTGCGCTTGCCCTGACGCGTGACGCGCACGCCCTCGACCTTGTCGGGCGTGCAGGCGGGAAAATTGACGTTGATCACGGTGTTCTTCGGCACGCCGGCATCGATCACCTTGCGCAGGATATCGGGGCCGAATTTCAGCGCGGTGTCCCACAGCGGCGCGTGGCGCGTCTCGATCGAAAATTCCTGGCTCAGCGCGAATGACGGGATGCCCAGGATCGTGCCTTCAAGGGCGCCGGCGATGGTGCCGGAATAGACGACGTCCTCGGCAACGTTGCGGCCCCTGTTGACGCCCGACAGCACCAGATCGGGCCCCTTTTCGCCGAGGATGTGGCGCGAGCCCATGATCACGCAGTCGGTCGGCGTGCCCCGCACCGCGAAATGGCGCGGGCCGACTTCGCGCAGGCGCAAGGGATCGTTCAGCGACAGCGAATGCGAGACACCGGATTGATCGAGCTCCGGCGCTACGACCCAAACGTCGTCGGATAGCCCGCGCGCGATCTCCTCGACGATCTTCAACCCCGGCGCGTGGATGCCGTCGTCGTTGGTGCAGAGAATTCGCATCCGTCAAAATGCCTTTTGGTTCGAGATGGGCCAGCTTTCGCCCTTGGGCGTCGTCTTATCCGGCTATCGGCACCGAGGCAAACCGGCCCACTTCCTCATGTTTTCTTCATCCAGACGCGCCAGGGGCGCGCAAATCTGGCGCCGCCGTCGATTTTCATCTGCAGACCTGGCGATTCCTGCTTGGGCGGTTCGACGGTAACGGGCGGCGGGCTCTCGAGCACTTGCGGTTCTGCTGGTCGAGAGGGCTGTATCGCAGCGGGCCGTTCAGGCCTCGGCCGTTTCAAACTTCGCCGCTTCCGGCTTCGCCGCAGGCAGAGGCGTCGGCGCGATCGGCTCGGGCCCTGGAACCTGCGCAGTTACCGAGAGCGGCGGCACCGCGCCCGACGGCTGCGAATGTCGCGTCCGCGCAATCACCAGCCCCTTGTCGAAATCCTCGGCCTTGAGCCACGCCTTGGCGCGCAAGCTCTCTATGAGAACGTCGTCCCACAGCCGGGCCGCTTCGATATCGAAGGCCCCCTCCAGCCGCTGGTCGATCAATTGCATCCCGTGGCCGGTAACAGCCCACTGCCTCCCGATCCAAAAGATGTCGCGATGCAATGCCATTTTCGCCTTGCGCTATTTGTCCCGCTCGATGGTTTTGAGCCCGCCCATATAGGGCTGCAAGACGTCGGGCACCGCGATCGATCCGCCCTGCTGCTGATAGGTTTCCATGACAGCAATCAGCGCACGGCCGACCGCCGTACCCGAACCGTTCAGAGTATGCACGAAACGCGGCTTGCCGTCGGGCCCGCGCGAACGCGCATCCATACGCCGCGCCTGGAAGTCGCCGCACACCGAGCAGCTCGAAATTTCCCGATAGGCGCCGCCCTCGCCCTGCCCGGGCATCCAGACCTCGATGTCGTAGGTCTTCTGTGCGGAAAAGCCCATGTCGCCGGAGCACAGCGTCATGACGCGGTAATGCAGATCGAGCCGCTTGAGCACTTCCTCGGCGCAGGACAGCATGCGCTCGTGCTCGTCGCGGCTGGTCTCCGGCGTTGCGATCGACACCAGCTCGACTTTTGTAAATTGATGCTGCCGGATCATGCCGCGGGTATCGCGGCCCGCGGCACCCGCTTCGGCGCGGAAGCACGGCGTCAGCGCGGTCAGCCGCATCGGCAGCTCTTTTTCGTCGACGATGGATTCGCGGACGAGGTTGGTCAGCGAGACTTCGGCGGTGGGGATGAGCCCGAGGCGCTCGGTCTTCAGCCGTTCGCCAGGAGCCGCGAGCAATTCGCCCTTGATGGCCCAGAACTGGTCATCCTCGAATTTTGGCAATTGCCCTGTGCCGAACATCACGTCGTTGCGCACTAGCAACGGCGGATTGATTTCTGCGTAGCCATGCTCGTTGGTATGCAAGTCGAGCATGAACTGCCCGATTGCGCGCTCAAGCCGCGCCAAGCCCTTTTTCAGAACGACAAAGCGCGCACCGCTCAGCTTCGCCGCGGCCTCGAAATCCATATAGCCGAGCGCGCCGCCGAGATCGTCGTGCGGTTTCGGCGTGAAGCCGTAGTCGCGGATCTTGCCGTAGATGTGCCGCTGCACGTTACCGTGCTCGTCGACGCCATCAGGCACCTCATCAAGTGGCAGGTTCGGGATCGCAGACAATTCACTGGCCAACGCTTCGTCGGCGGATTTCGCAGCCAACTCAAGCTCCGGCATCGTGGTCTTGAGCTCGGCGACTTCGGCCATCAGCTTGGTGGCGCGCGCGTCATCCTTGGCCTTCTTGGCCTCGCCGATTTCCTTTGACGCCGCATTGCGCCGCGCCTGCGCCTGCTCGGACGCCAGGATCGCCGCCCGGCGTTTCTCGTCGATCGCCAGCAGCCCAGCCGACAGCGGCGCCAGCCCGCGGCGCTTCAGTCCGGCGTCGAACGCCTGGGGGTTGTCGCGGATCGATTTGATGTCGTGCATGGCTCATTTCCCGTCATGGCCGGGCTTGTCCCGGCCATCCACGTCTTCGTCGCACGGTCTGTAAAAGACGTGGATGCCCGGGACAAGCCCGGGGCATGACGAATCATGGGCAGCATGGCCGATGATAGGGAAAATGCGGCGCTTGCGCCCTATTCCGCTGGATTGGCTTCCGGGGCGGGCTGGCGGGCGGAGGCGTGGTCGAGGCCTGCGCGGCGGCGGCCTTCTTTTCCACCATGCGGACCGCAACGATCGCGCCCTCGTAGAGCAACAGCAGCGGTATCGCGAGCGAGGCCTGGCTGATCACGTCGGGTGGCGTCAGCACGGCGGCGATCACGAAGGCAATGACGATGAAATAGCGCCGCTTCTCGCGCAGCATCTTCGAGGTGACGATGCCGATCCGCCCCAAGAGCGTCAGGATCACCGGCAGCTGGAACGCGACGCCGAAGGCGAAGATCAGCGACATCATCAGCGACAGATATTCGCCGACCTTCGGCAGCAGCTGGATCTGCGCCGTCTCATCGCCGCCCATCTGCTGCATGCCGAGCGAGAACCGCACCAGCATCGGCAGCACGATGAAATAGACCAGCATCGACCCCAGCACGAAGAAGAACGGCGTCGCGACCAGATACGGCAGGAACGCGCCGCGCTCGTGCTTGTAGAGACCGGGTGCCACGAACATGTAGATTTGCCCGGCAACTATCGGAAACGAGATGAAGGCGGCGCCGAACATCGCCAGCTTCAGTTGCGTCAGGAAATATTCTAACAGCGCCGTGTAGATGAATTTCGAGTTCTCGGCGCCGGCCACCCAGACGAACGGCCACACCAGCACGTTGTAGATCTGCTTGGCGAAGAAGAAGCAGAAGATGAACGCTATGCCGAAGGCCAACAGCGCCTTGATCAGCCGCGAGCGCAGCTCGATCAGGTGATCCATCAATGGCGCCTTGCTGGCTTCGATGTCCTCGACGGTCATGACGCTTTGGCGTCCTTGAGAACGTCAGGCGTCGTGGGCGCGATATCCTGCGCCGCCTGAACGTCGCGCGTGATCGCAAGCGGCTCGGACGCCGCCGCATGCGCCTCGGCCTCGACGAAGGTTTCCGGGGTCGGCGCGGCCGGCGTCGTCGGCGTAACGGGTTCGTCGATCGCGGACGCCACCTGGGCGTCGTTGGCTGTGACGGCAGGCTTGTCGATGTCGCCGATCTGCATGGCGTCGCTGACGTCCTTCTGCAGCGAGGTCATGACGTTGGCCGGGGAAAGGCCTGTCGCCACGTCCTTGACCTCGTCAAAGCTTTTCTTGAGGTCGGCCATTTCGGCCTCGCGCATGGCCTCCTGAAACTGGCCCTGGAATTCGGCGGCCATCTTGCGCGCCTTGCCCATCCATTGCCCGACCATGCGCAGCACGCCCGGCAGCTCTTTCGGGCCGATGGCAATCAGCGCGACAACCGCGATGACGACCAGTTCACTCCACCCGATGTCGAACATGAATTCTTCCGCTCGCGCGAGACGTCCGCGCCCCAATCCATCATAGCCAAGATCTGGAGCTGCCCGCGCCTTTTCTCAACCGGCGTCCTTCAACCGACGCGTGGTCCAAGATGCCTGGTTCAGACAGCCTTGCTGCCGACATCCGTCCGTGCCGCCGTGGGGGCCGGCGCCGCATTATGATCGATGGTTTTCACCGGTTCGGCAGGCTTCTCGGCGGCCGTCTTGTCGTCGTCCTGCATGCCCTTCTTGAAGGCCTTGATGCCCTGCGCGACATCGCCCATCAGGTCGGAAATCTTGCCGCGGCCGAACAACAGCAGGACCACTGCGATCACGACGATCCAGTGCCAAATGCTAAGCGAACCCATCCTGCAACCCTCCAAAAAGAGACGGCCGGATACCGGCCAAGCTTTGGCGGAAGGTAGGCCCGGCGGGTGTCAAAAACAAGGACCCACGCCGCGGCAAATCGCTGTCGCGGCTACGTATTATTGCTATCATTAACCCCGTCTGGCGGGACGGTTGGCGAAGCTTCGGAACCAGCCTCCGGCTCCTCTTCGGGCTCCGCGGCCGGCGCCAGCAACAGTTCCAAGGTGTCGCCGGCATCCAGCGGGTCTTCATCCTCGCGCAGCGCCACGTCGTCGGACGGCGTCGGAACGCTGAAGCCGGAAGGCAGCCGGGAATCCAGCAGGCCCGTGCCCTTCAACTCTTCGAGACCCGGAAGGTCGCCGAGCGCTTCCAGGCTGAACTGCGACAGGAACGCTTCCGTCGTGCCGAACGTCAGCGGCCGGCCCGGCGTCTTGCGACGGCCACGGGGACGGATCCAGCCGGTTTCCAGCAGCACATCCAGCGTTCCCTTGGACGTGATCACGCCGCGGATGTCCTCGATCTCGGCGCGCGTCACCGGCTGGTGATAGGCGATGATCGCGAGCACCTCGATGGCGGCCCGCGACAGCCGCCGCGTCTCCGTGCTTTCGCGCGTCATCAGCCACGACAGATCGCCGGCGGTGCGAAAGGTCCATTTGTTGGCAACGCGCACCAGATTGACGCCGCGCGGGGCATATTCCGCCTGCAGCTGCGCCAGCGCCGCCTTGACGTCGACGCCGTCGGGCATGCGCTTGGCCAGCGTCGCCTGATCGATCGGCTCGGCGGAGGCAAACAGCAGCGCTTCGAGAAGCCGCAATTCCTCAGGACGCGCCTCGACTTCGGTATTCTGGTCGATGGGATGATCCTCGGCATCTTCCATGCGTTTTTCCGCCAGGCTTGCCATGGCTAGGTCTCCTTCCACTACTCGACCGTCATATCCGGCGCGGGCATTGCTGCCTGCGGCGGACGCTTACGAAAATACAGCGGCGCGAACGCCTCTTTCTGGTTCAATTCCATCTCGCCTTCGCGCACCAGTTCGAGCGCCGCGGCGAAGCTCGACGCAAACACCGTCGCCTTCTGCGAGGGATCGACGACATAGCTGAGCAGGAAATCGTCGAGGCAGCTCCAGTCTTCGGACTCGGTCATGCCGACCAGCCGCTCCAGCGAGGCGCGCGCTTCCGCGAGCGACCACACCGTGCGCTTGGCCAGATGCACCGTCGCCAGCACGCGCTGCTGGCGCTGCGCGGAATAGGCGGTGAGCAGGTCGAACAGGGTTGCCGTGAATTTCGGATGGCGGATTTCGGCGATCGATTCCGGATTGCCGCGCGGAAAGATGTCGCGCTGGAACTGCGGCCGGTTCATCAGCCGGTTGGCGGCTTCGCGGATCGCCTCGAGCCGGCGCAGCCGGTTGGCGAGCGCGGTGGCCATTTCTTCCGCGCTCGGTCCGTCCGGCGTCGGCGGTTCGGGCAGCAGCAGGCGTGATTTCAGGTAGGCGAGCCAGGCGGCCATCACGAGGTAATCGGCCGCGAGTTCGAGGCGGATCTTTCGCGCGGCCTCGATGAACGTCAGATACTGATCGGCCAGCGCCAGGATCGAAATCTTGGCGAGATCGACCTTCTGCTGCCGCGCCAGCGTCAGCAGCAGGTCGAGCGGGCCTTCATAGCCCTCGACGTCGACCACCAGCGCGGCCTCGCCGTCGGTGACTTCGGCGGGCCGTCCGGTTTCAAACGATAGAATTTCTGCCGTCATGCCGTTCCTACCCGATCCGTCAACGCATCCAGTTCAGCCCGAGCCGCCTGCCGGTCGAAGGGCTCAGGCGCTCTTCGCGAGGCCAGCGCCCGCCTCGCGCGATCGAGGGCTTCGCCCGCCAGTTCCGGCGTCTCGCGCGCCACGTCGTGCATCTCGTCGAGCTTGCCATTGCAATGCAGGACCATGTCGCAGCCGGCGTTGACGATGGCGCGGGTCCGCTCGGCGATCGATCCCGCCAACGCATTCATGGACACGTCATCACTCATCAACAAGCCTTGGAACCCAATTACGCCGCGAATCACCTGCCGGACGATTGTCGCAGAAGTCGTCGCCGGTTGGGCGGGGTCAAGCGCGCTAAACACAACATGTGCGGTCATCGCCATCGGCAGGTCGGCCAGCGGTTGAAAGGCGGCGAAATCGGTCCGTTCCAGCTCATTTTCCGGGGTATCGACGGTGGGCAGCTTGTGGTGGCTGTCGGCGGTGGCCCTGCCGTGGCCGGGAATGTGCTTCAGCACGGGTAGCACGCCGCCCTGCTCCAGCCCCTCGGTGACGGCGCGGGCGATGGCGGCGACCTTGGCCGGCTCGGTTCCATAGGCCCGGTTGCCGATCACGGCGTCAGCCCCGGCCACCGGCACGTCCGCCAGCGGCAGGCAATCGACGGTAATACCGAGGTCGATCAGGTCGGCCGCGATCAGGCGCGCGCTGAGCCGCGCAGCCTTCAGCCCAAGCGCCTTGTCGAGGTCGTAGAGCGCCCCGAAGGTGGCGCCGGGCGGATAGACCGGCCAATGCGGCGGCCCGAGCCGGGCCACCCGCCCGCCTTCCTGGTCGATCAGCACCGGGGCGTCCGCTTCGCCCAGACAATCCCGCAATTCCCGAACAAGCGCAGATACCTGGCCAGGGGCCTCGATATTGCGTTTGAACAGGATGAAGCCCCATGGCCGCGTCCCACGGATGAACTCGCGCTCCGCGGCGCTGAGTTCCAGTCCCGATATGCCCGTGATGAATGCGCGGCTGCTCATGGGGGCCGATTAGGCCCGTCACGGCACCGCGGTCAAGGAAACCGCAGATAATTCTACGGGATAAAGCACTGTCCGCCGGCGGCCTTCAGCTCGGTACAGAACTGGACGGCCTCCTGCCGCGTCCGGTACGGCCCGACCATCGCGCGATACTTGGTCTTGCCGTCAGCCAGATCCACCCGCTTGATCACCGGCGAACGGGAACCGAGCACGGATGCGTACTTGCCTTGCACCATCCGGAACGACTCCCTGGCCGCGGACTCGCTGTCCTGCGACGTCACCGAGACCAGAAAACTGCCTCCACCCTCGGTAGCTGCGGCCGGGGCGGTCTGCGTCGGGTTGGTCGCGGCCACGCGGGTCGGCGGCTCCGCTTCGGATGCCTGCGGAGCGAGCGACATCGGCGAATTGGCGCTGGCATTGGCCGACGCAGGGTTACGCGCCGGCGCGGCAGCGGGAGCCGGGGCAGTAATGTTTCGCGTCGGGGGCGCTGGCCGCGGCGGCGGCGCATTGGCGCCTGCCGGAATGCCGCCGTTGTCAGCATCGCCCTTGACGGCGAGCGTCTTGATCCTGCGCGGCTCGTTGTTTGGCATCGTGCCGGTGGCCGCCGCGGGCATCGGCGCCGACGGAGAAACACTGGAGGCCGGCGGCGGGTTGGCGTTCTGGTTCAACTGCGGAAACACCACGCGCGGTCCGCCGGACCTCGAATTAACATCGACCGGCGTCTCTTCCCGCGACACCAGCCTCTCGCCGCCGTCGCCTTGCAGCAGGCGGTCGGGGGTCTTGGCAGCCGAATCCGATGGCGCCGGCAGCACCTTGGTCGGGCTGTTGTCGGCCCTGATGATCGGCGGCTCGCCGGAGCGGGGCGACCCGACAAAAGTGCGATAGGCAAAGGCAGCCCCGGTGCCGACCACGGCCAGCGCCAGCACAGCGGCAACCGTCATCAGGCCGCGCGAACGCTTCTTCGGCGCGGGCTCTTCCTCCTCATATTCGCCCTGGTAGGCATAGGGATCGTCCGGATAGGCCGGATCGCGCTGATAGTCGTGCTCGCCGGTCTCCAACCGCCCATACAGCGCGTCGTCATAGCGCGACGGGTCCTGCAACGGCTCGTCGGCGTATTGTTGCTGAGGCGGCTCGGCGTATCGTTGCTGAGGCTCATCGTAATAGTCGTCCTGCGCGGGCGGCGCTTGATGCGCGGGTACCTGCGGCGGCTGGGCCGCGTAGCGATGGACCGGATGTACGGGCGCCGGCTCGTATTCCGGTTCCGGCTCGTCATCGTATCCCTGCGGCAGAGGCGGCGGCGGCAGCGGGGTTTCGTGGCGCGCGCGCTGCATCCATGCCGGCGGGCTTGGACGCGTATCCGGCTCTTCTTCCGGCGGATCGTACTGCTGTGGCCGCACGTTGGCCCGCGACTGCAGCGGTCGTGGCGCGGGCCTGGCCGCGGCCCCCGACGGATCATTCTGCCCGATCAGCCTTGCGAGCTCCGCAAGCGGATCGCCCTCGCCGCGACCCTGGTCGGCGGAGGGAAAAGGTCGGTCCTGATATCGATCAGCCATCGTGATGATGCATCCCCTTCGGGACAGCGCCAAACCCGCCATGTCAAACAAACCATGACGAGCGTGGCCCCTGCCAGATACCCCACGGACCCCCATCCGTAAGGCCTTCGCCCCTGCCTACCGCATCTCGGTCGGAGCGTGGACGCCGAGAACGGCTAAGCCCGATGCCAGAACCGAGACGACGCCCTGGACCATAGCCAGTCGCGCCCTCGTGATCTCTGCATCATTAGTCATAATGAAGCGTAAATAGGGCAAATCCCGCCCTTTCGTCCATAACGCGTGAAATTCACTGGCCAAATCATATAGATAAAAGGCGATTCGGTGAGGCTCATGCGCCACCGCCGCCGATTCGATCATTCTGGGGTAGAGCGCCAGCCGTTTCAAGAGGTCGAGTTCCGCCGGGTCGGTCAACCGCTCGACCGGAGCCGAGCCCAGCCAGGCCGACCGGGCGGCATCGTCCTCCGGCAGTTCCGGAACCACCTCGCGGGCATTCTTGAAGATCGAATGGCCGCGGGCATGCCCGTACTGGACGTAGAAAACGGGATTGTCCTTCGACTGCTCGATGCACCTTGGCGAGATCGAAATCGAGCACGGCGTCGTTCTTGCGGAACAGCATCATGAAGCGCACCGCATCGGAGCCGACCTCGTCGACCACCTCGCGCAGCGTGACGAAGTCGCCGGAGCGCTTCGACATCTTCACAGGCTCGCCGTTGCGCAGCAGGCGAACGAGTTGCACGATCTTGACGTCGAGCGCGGCCTTGCCGCCGCTGACAGCCCTTCACCGCCGCCTGCATGCGCTTGATGTAGCCGCCATGATCGGCGCCGAACACGTCGATCATCTCGAGGAAGCCGCGATCGATCTTGTTTTTGTGATAGGCGATGTCGGAGGCGAAGTAGGTGTAGGACCCATCCGACTTGATCAGCGGACGATCGACGTCGTCGCCATAGGCGGTGGCGCGGAACAGCGTCTGGATGCGGTCCTCGTAATCCTCGACCGGCTTGCCCTTCGGCGGCGGCAGGCGGCCCTCGTAGATGTCGCCCTTGGCGCGCAGGAAATCGATGGTCTCGGTGACCTTGTTGTTGCCGGTTTCGATCAGCGAACGCTCCGAGAAGAACACCTCGTGCTTGATGTTGAGCGCGGCGAGATCGCCCTTGATCATGTCCATCATCATGGCGATCGACTTGGCGCGCACGATCGGCAGCCAGGATGGTTCCGGCATTGCCTTCAGCTTGTCGCCATACTCGGCCGCGAGCGCCTGCCCGACCGGCACGAGGTAATCGCCGGGATACAGCCCTTCCGGGATCTCACCGATGTTTTCGCCGAGCGCTTCGCGGTATCGCAGGAACGCCGAGCGCGCGAGCACGTCGACCTGCGCGCCGGCGTCATTGATGTAATATTCGCGCGTGACGTCGTAGCCGGCACAATCAAGCAGACCGCACAGCGCGTCGCCGAACACCGCACCCCGGCAGTGGCCCACATGCATCGGCCCGGTCGGATTGGCGGACACGTATTCGACGTTCACCTTGGCGTCGTGGCCGACCTCGCTTTTGCCGTAGGCCGAGCCTTCGCGCAGCATCGTGAGCAACTCGGCCGTCCAGACTTCAGGCTTCAGGGTGAGATTGATGAACCCGGGACCAGCGACCTCGACGGCGGCGACCAGATCGTCGGCGCGCAATTTTTCCGCGATCTTGTCGGCGAGATCGCGCGGCTTGATCTTGGCGTCCTTGGCCAGCACCATCGCGGCGTTGGTCGCCATGTCGCCATGGCTCGCATCGCGCGGCGGCTCAACCACGATGCGGGAGAAATCGATGCCGGCGGGCCATTGGCCCTCGGCCGCGAGCGCGGCGCAGATCGCCTGCACGCGCGCCAGCGCATCGGCAAACAGGTGTTGGGAAGCTGGCTTGTCGGACATGGCCGCCGCCTAACGCAAATCCGGGGTCGAGTCAAAAAGCCTTTGGTGCTCGATTAAGGCGAAACGGTCGGTCATTCCGGCGATGAAATTGCCGATCCGGCGCGCTCGCTCGCCCTCGCTCTGGCTCTCCGTGCCCTCGACCCATTCCGCCGGCAGGTCGCCCGGGGAGGTCTGGTAGCGCGCGAACAGGTCGAACAGGATCCCTTCCGCCTCGCCCATCACCCGCATCACGCGGGGGTGGCGGTACATGTGCTGTTTCAGGAACGCCTTGATCGCGGCCTCCTCCTCCGCGACCTCGGGGGGAAACGCGACCAGCGGCTGATGGTAGTGGCGGACGTCATGCGCCGATTGCGGTTTTGCCGCCGCCAGCCGCCTGCCCGCCTCCGACATGACCGCCCCGATCATGTAGGAAATCAGCTCGCGCACCAGTTCCGCGCCGCGCCTGCCATCGTCGAGATTGGGGTAATGCCGGTCGATCTCGGCGATAACAGCGGCGGTGAGCGGCATCACCTTGAGGTCGTCGACGGCAAACAGGCCGGCGCGCAGGCCATCGTCGATGTCGTGGGCGTCATAGGCGATATCGTCGGCGAAGGCCGCGGCCTGCGCCTCCAGCGAGGCGTAGCTCCACAGCTCCAGATCGAATTTTTCGTTGAAACCGGCGATACCGACGGGAATACCGCTCTCGCGGTAGGGACCGGCCGGGGCCCCGTCCCGCCCGGTCAGCGGACCGTTATGCTTGACGATGCCCTCGAGCGATTCCCAGGTCAGGTTCAGCCCGTCGAACTCGGGATAGCGATGCTCCAGCGACGTCACCACCCGCAGCGCCTGCGCGTTGTGGTCGAACCCGCCATGATCCCTGAGGCATTTGTCGAGCGCCCGCTCGCCGGCATGGCCGAACGGCGGATGGCCGAGATCGTGCGCCAGCGCCAGTGTCTCCGTGAGGTCCTCGTCGAGGCCGAGCTGGCGGGCCAGCGCACGGGCAATCTGCGCCACTTCCAGCGAATGGGTCAGCCGGGTGCGGTAATGGTCGCCCTCGTGGAACACGAACACCTGCGTCTTGTGCTTGAGGCGGCGAAAGGCGGTGGAATGGATCACCCGGTCGCAATCGCGCCGGAACGGGCTGCGGGTCCGGCTCGGCGGCTCCGCAAACAGCCGGCCACGGCTGGAATCGGGGTCGCAGCCATAAAGCGCGCGGGGGGCAGCCATTCCGACCGACACGATTTTTTAGTCCTTATCCATTTGATTCCGCGGGATTACGCACTTAACTATGTCTGACGCCCTATACCAACTGAATTGGGTATGACGGGCCGGAGAGCATGCCATGACCACTGCCATCACCGTCAGCGAGCGGGCCGCCCGCCGCATCGGCGAAATCCTCAAGACCGAAGGCGACGGCGCCATGCTGCGCATCTCCGTCGAGGGCGGCGGCTGCTCCGGCTTCCAGTACAAATTCGACGTCGACCATGACAAGGCCGAGGATGACCTCGTGATCGCGCGCGAGGGCGCGGTGGTGCTGGTCGACCCGGCCTCGGTGCCGTTCCTCGCCGGCTCCGAAGTCGACTTCGTCGACGATTTGATCGGCGCGTCGTTCCGCGTGGTCAATCCGAATGCAACCGCGTCGTGCGGCTGCGGGACCAGCTTTTCGATTTGAGCACCGCGCTTCACCCGCCCCTCGAGGGGGCGGGTCGACGCGCGCAAAGCGTGCGGCGGGCGGGGTGACGGTCTCTCCACATCCGACAGTGTCCAGGATGAGGACCGTCACCCCGCCCCGTCTCACATTCCGTGCGCTCCATGTGAGCCGACCCGCCCCCTCGAGGGGCGGGTGAAAGCGCGCCCGTGGACGGATGGTGGGACGCCGCTTCGCTCCTCTGCTCACCCTACGAAATCTGCACCGGACTTGTAGCCCGCATGAGCGCCAGCGATATGCGGGGACAGATCCCCGGGGTCGCTTCGCTCGCCCGGTGCTGCAGCATGCTTACGCCTCGCGCGCGTAGCGCGGCAGATCGGCCTTCAGCATTTCCAGTACGTCATCGCGCACCGGATCGCGCGTGCCGCGGGTGAAGGCGGCTGCGAGCGGCAGCTTGTTCATGTCGGAGGCGGCAAGGCGGATGAAGCGGACGCCGCGCGTGGCCATGCGCGAGGTCCAGCGCGGGACGATGGCGACGCCCAATCCGGCGGAGACCAGATTGACGATGGTCTGCTTCTCGTCGGCGATCTGGGCGACGCGCGCCTCGCAGCCGGCCTCGGCGAACAGTTTCATGGTGAGGTCATGGCTGTGCGGACGCGAGCGGCGTTCGGGCACGATCAGCGGCTGATTTTCCAGATCGGCGATGGTCACGCGCTTGCGCGATGCCAGCGGATGACGCTCGGCCACCGCGACGACGGCGGTCTCGTGCAGCAGGAACAGAAACTCCAGCCGCTTGTCGGGCCGCTCCGGCGGGCGCACGAAGGCCAGATCGAGCCTGCCGGACAGCAGGCGCGGCAGCAGGCGGACCGTCTTTTCCTCGACCAGTTGCACGGTGACGTCGGGTTGACGCTTGCGGAAATCATGGAGCAGCCGGGGTAAGAGCCCAGCAGCGGCGCTGTCGATGGCGCCGACGCGAATGACCGCGGCCCGCTTGCGCCCGCGCGTGCGAAACCGGCCAGCCAGCGCATCGGCCTGCGTGAGTAGCGTCCGCGCTTCCTTCAGCAGCACGGCGCCGTCGTCGGTCAGCGCGACGCTGCGCGTCGTGCGCGTCATCAGCCGCGTGCCGAGATCGTCTTCGAGCAGCCGAATGAAGCGCCCAAGCGCCGACGGCAGCATGTCGAGCCGCTGCGCCGCCCTGCCGAAATGCAATTCCTCGGCCGCCGCCACGAAGCAGCGCAGGTGATGTAGGTCCATCTGGCCTCCCGGATGGGATTATATCAATTTTTTGTATAAACGCGAGGCGATTGCCTCTCGCCTGCAGGGGTCGCAAGCTGCATTCGGGCCATCAAAGGCACGAAAAATCACGAGGGAAGAGACATGCGTGAATATTCAATCGCGGCAATTCCGGCCGATGGTATCGGTCCCGAGGTCATCGCCGCCGGTGTCCAGGCGCTCGAGAGCCTGCAGAAGCGCCTCGGCGATGTGAAGTTCAACGTCGAAACCTTCGATTGGGGTTCCGCCTATTACCGCAAGCACGGCGCTATGATGCCGACGGATGCTCTCGCCACGCTGAAGAAATTCGACGCGATCTACTTTGGCGCGGTCGGCGCGCCCGACGTTCCCGATCACATCACGCTGTGGGGCCTGCGGCTGCCGATCTGCCAGGGCTTTGACCAATACGCCAACGTGCGGCCGACCCGGATCCTGCCCGGCATCACCTCGCCGCTGCGTAATGTTGGTCCCGGCGATCTCGACTGGGTGATCGTGCGGGAAAACTCCGAGGGCGAATATGCCGGCTGCGGCGGGCGGGTGCATCGCGGGCTGCCGGAAGAAGTCGGTACGGAGGTCGCAATTTTCACCCGCGTCGGCGTCCAGCGCATCATGCGCTACGCCTTCAGGCTGGCGCAGTCGCGCCCGCGAAAATTCCTCACCGTGGTCACCAAGTCGAACGCGCAGCGGCACGGCATGGTGATGTGGGACGAGATCGCCGATGAGATCTCGAAAGAATTCCCTGACGTCACCTGGGACAAGATGCTGGTCGATGCGATGACGGTGCGGATGACGCTGAAGCCGCAGAGCCTCGACACCATCGTGGCGACCAATCTCCACGCCGATATCCTGTCCGACCTCGCCGGCGCACTGGCCGGCAGCCTCGGCGTGGCGCCGACCGCGAACATCGATCCCGAGCGGCGCTTTCCCTCGATGTTCGAGCCGATTCATGGCTCGGCGTTCGACATCACCGGCAAGGGCATCGCCAACCCGGTCGCCAGCTTCTGGACCGCTTCGCAGATGCTCGATCATCTCGGCGAGACCGAGGCCTCGGCCCGGCTGATGCGCGCCGTCGAGAAGGTGACCGGCGCGGGCATCACGACGCCCGATGTCGGCGGCACCGCGACGACCAAGGATGTCACCGCGGCCGTCGTGGAAGCGATCCATAGCTCCAACGTGTAGCAGCGCGTCGCGGACGAGGCAGATCGATCGTGCTGCACGGCAGGATGATGGAAGACCAATCAGAAAAAGAGTTCTCAGGGAGATGCAGATGCAGGCGACGAAGATAGCCGCGATGGCCGTGGCGTTCGCCATGGTCAGTTCCGCGAGCCTCGCGCAGAACTACCCGGCCCGGGCGATTACCTTGCTGGTGCCGTTCGCCGCCGGCGGCGCCACCGATACGGTGGCGCGGGTGACTGCGCAGTCGATGTCCAAACTGCTGGGCCAGCCCATCGTCATCGAGAACGCCCTGGGCGCCGGCGGCACGATCGCGGCCACGCGGGCCTCGCGCGCGGAGCCGGACGGCTATACGCTGCTGATCCACCACATCGGCATCTCCACGGCCGCCACGCTGTACCGCAAGCTGCCTTACGACACCAAGACCGCATTCGCGCCGATCGGACTCGTCACCAACGCGCCGATGACGATCATCGGACGGCCCGACCTGCCGCCGAATACGCTGGCCGAGCTTGTGACGTACATCAAGGCCAATGGCGACAAGATGACCTTCGGCAATGCCGGCCTCGGGGCCGCTTCCCACCTCTGCGGCATGCTGTTCATGACCGCTGTCGGCAAGGAAGTCCTCACCGTGCCCTACAAAGGGAATGCGCCGATCATGAACGATTTGATCGGCAAGCAGATCGACCTCTCCTGCGACCAGACCACCAACACCACGGCGCCGATCGCCTCAAAGCTGATCAAGAGCTACGCCATCACGACGAAGACCCGGCTCGCATCGATGCCTGATCTTCCGACGGCCGATGAAGCCGGACTGAAGGGGTTTGAAGTCGGCGCCTGGCACGGCATCTATGCGCCCAAGGGCACGCCCGACGAGATCATCCAGAAGCTGTCCAAAACGCTGCAGGAAGCGTTGCGCGACCCTGATCTTGTGAAACGGTTCAACGACATCAACACCGAACCCGTGCCGCAGGATCAGGCTACGCCCGAAGCGCTGAAGGCACAATTGAACAGCGAGGTCGATCGGTGGGCACCGCTAATCAAGGCGGCCGGTCAGTTTGCGGATTGAGACAGAGTGATACGTGAAGGTGCGGTTGATCAGCGAGGTCGATCATCCGATCGACCGTGATCGTTCGCTTACTTCAAACCGTATTGAGATTTACCGACCAGAAGGTCGTTCCGAAATACTGCCCTCGCGTTTGCCCCGAAAGAACCCGAGCCCTGCCACGTGGCTACGTACGTTGTCGAGCGGCCGGCGGTGACTGAGGACGTTTGGATTCCGGCGCAACCAAGGTCCCTTAATATCTGGAAGTACGACATCCCGTCCTTCATGGCATTAAACTTTTCCAAATTGACGAGGCAAGGTGGCGGCCCGCTCGCCTTCGCCATCGCCTGCGTATCAGCGGGCTTCGATGCCCCCTTATTGCCGAAGCCGCTAGCCAATCCCACGGCGATGATGCCGATAGCGATGTAAAGGAACTTCCTCATGGAAATTCTCCCTTTTCCCCATCGTATAGAGCGTGAATAGCTAAGCAGGCCTCAATCGCGACAAAGTTGTGTCGTGCGTGGTGAGCAACCTCAAACCGCAATGCTTAAAGTTGTCGAGAATAGGCTGATCCTTGCCGAGTTTCCTGGTCTCAGCGCTCGCTGCCGAACATCGCCCGTGCGTTGCCGTGCGCGATCTGCGCCGCGATCTTTGGCGGCAACTGCGCGAGCCAGGCGCGATAGCCCGCCATGATGTCACCGTAGCTCTGCCAGCGCTCGTTGATCCAGGTATCGGAGCCGAGCAGGAAGCGGTCCGGATAGCGCTCGAACAGCGCGCGCCATTCGGCCGTCAGCTTGCCGCCGCCCTCGACGATGCCGCTACGGTAAGACAACTCGCCCCACAGCTTTGGATATTTCGAGAGCATTTCCGCGACACGGTCGGTCGACAGGCCAAAGCCGGTATGGGCCCAGATGATGCGGGAACGCGGATTGTGGCGCATCAGGATCTCGACGGCGATGTCGTCGGCATGGGCGTGCAGATAAAGGTCGTGCTCGACCGCGAAATCGACGGTCTTTTTCACCCATTCGTTTTCGGCGGCCTTGCCTGAGATGTGGAATTCGCCGATGCCGCGGTAATAGCCGCGTTTGAATTCCTCCTGCACGAGGTCGAAGATAAAGGGATCGCCGAACCAGGTCTGGATGTCGGCGCGCACCCGGTAGGGCCGGATGAAGGGGACGATCTGCAGGCCGGGTGGCTTCGCATCAACAAGCGCATGCGTGCCGGTGTTGGGGCGGCTGGTGGCAAGGATGCCGGTGACGCGGTGCTTTTTGAACAGCGCCAGCACCTCGTCGACGCCGTAATAGGGTTTTGGCTCCCAATTGTAGTGCATATGGGCGTCGAAGATTTCGATCGGCTCATCGGCGCGGGCCGGGCCGGCGATGAACGCCAGCGCGATCAGTATCGCTGCACCCTGCACAGCCCGCCGCATCGCGCGCCCGAAGGCCGTCATTCGGCGGCGACCACGTGCGGCCGCTCGCCCTCGCCGGTCTCTTCCAGTTGCGGTTCGAGCTTGCGCTTCAAGCGGCGGTCGATGCGGTCGAGATAGATGTAGATCACGGGCGTGATGTAGAGCGTCAGCAGTTGCGACAGGCAGAGCCCGCCGACCACGGCGATGCCGAGCGGCTGGCGCAATTCGGCGCCGGCACCCGCGCCGAGCGCAATCGGCAGCGTGCCGAAAATCGCGGCGAACGTCGTCATCATGATCGGGCGGAAACGCAATAGCGCCGCTTCCCGGATCGCGTGCTCGGCGCTCAGGCCGACACGGCGGCGCTCCAGCGCGAAGTCGACCATCATGATGGCGTTCTTCTTGACGATGCCGACCAGCATCACGATGCCGATCATGGCGATCACGGACATTTCCATCCCGAACAGCATCAGCGTCAAAATTGCGCCAATGCCGGCCGACGGCAGGCCCGAGATGATCGTGATCGGGTGGATGAAGCTTTCGTAGAGGATGCCGAGAATGACGAAGGCGGCGAACACCGCGGCGAGGATCAAGACACCCTGCCCGCGCAGCGAATCCTGGAACACCTGTGCGGTGCCGGAGAAGCCGGTGGCGATGGTCGCCGGCAGGTTCGAGCTCTGCTCGAGTTCGGTGATCTTGTCGACGGCATAGCCCAGCGAATAGCCGGGCGCGAGGTTAAACGAGATCGTCACCGCCGGCTGCTGCGCCTGGTGGTTGATCTGCAACGGACCGACCGTCGGAACCAGTTTTGCCACCGCCGACAGCGGGATGGTCACGTTGTTCCGGGTCTTCATGTAGAGCTTCGACAGATCCGACGGATCGACGCGGAACTGCGGCTGCACTTCCAGGATGATCTGGTAGTCGTTCGACGGCATGTAGATGGTGCCGACCTGACGCGAGCCGTAGGCGTTATAGAGCTGGTTGCGGACCTGATCGACGGTGATGCCGTAGACCGCGGCCTTCTCGCGGTCTATATCGACCGTCATCTGCGGGTTCTTGATGTAGAGGTCGGTGGTGACGTCGAGCAGCCCGGTCAGCTTCTCGATCTTTTCGCGCATCTCGGGCGCAAGCCGGTAAAGCGACTCGGTATCGCCGCTCTGCATCACATACTGATACTGGCTCTTGGAAATCCGGCCGCCGATATTGAGGTTCTGGATCGGCTGGAAGAACGCCTGCATTCCCGGGATCTTCCGGGCGTTGGCACGTAGCCGCCCGATGATCGCAGCGAGTTTGTCGCGCTCCTTTTTCGGCTTCAGCGCGATGAACAGGCGTCCGTAATTAGCCGTCGTGTTGGGCCCGCCGGCGCCGACGGTGGAATTGATGTATTCGATAGCAGGATCGGATTTCAGCACGTCCACCAGAGCCTGCTGGCGCTCCTTCATCGCCTCGAAAGAGGTGTCGGTGGCGGCTTCCGTCACGCCGATCAGAAAGCCGGTGTCCTCCTGCGGAAAGAAGCCCTTCGGCACGATCATGTAGAGGTAGACGGTGCCGCCGAGCGTGGCCAGCGTCACCATCAGCATCAGGAATTTTCGCGCCAGCACGATATCGAGCGTCCATTCATAGGCGCGCAGCCAGGACTCGAACATCGCCTCGAAGGCGCGGAGCACGATATTCGGCTTTTTCGTCGCGTCATGGGCCCGCAGCAGGCGCGCGCACAGCATCGGCGTCAGCGTCAGCGAGACGAAGCCGGAGACGATGATCGCGACCGATACCGTGACGGCGAATTCGCGGAACACGCGGCCGACGATGCCGCCCATCAGCAGCACCGGAATGAACACTGCGATCAGCGAGAAGGTGATCGAGATGATGGTAAAGCCGATCTCGCGCGCGCCCTTCAACGCCGCCTCGAACGGCCGCATGCCGTGCTCGATGTGGCGGACGATGTTTTCCAGCATCACGATGGCGTCGTCGACCACGAAGCCTACCGAGAGCGTCAGCGCCAGCAGCGTCATGTTGTTGATGGAGTAGTCGAGCGCGTACATCACCGCGCAGGTGCCGAACAGCGAAATCGGAACCGCCAGCGCCGGAATGAAGGTCGCGGACGCCGAACGCAGGAACAGGAAGATGACGAGGATCGACCAGCCCTATCGCAATCAAAAGCGTTTCCTCGACGTCGGCCACCGCCTGACGAATGGATACGGAACGGTCCATCAGGACGTTGATCGACACAGATGGCGGGATCTGCGCCCGCAGGGTCGGCAATTTGGCCAGGATGGAATCGACCACCGCGACCGTGTTGGCGTCCGGCTGCTTCTGGATGCCGAGCACGATGGAGCGATCGCCGTTCAGCCAGCTCGCGATCTTGTCGTTCTCGACGCTGTCGTAGATCCGCGCCACTTCGTTGAGTTTGACCGGAGAGCCGTTCTTCCAGTCCACCACAATGTGGCGATAGTCCATCGCCTTATCCATCTGGCCCGAGGCCTGCAATGCCACGTCTTGTTTCGGCCCGTTCAGCGTGCCGACCGGCGTCGAGGAATTGGCGGCCGAGACCGCGTTCCTGATGTCGTCGAGCGACAGTCCGCGCGCCGCGGCGGCTTCGGGATCCGCCTGGACGCGAATGGCGAATTTCTGCGCGCCGTAGACGCTGACCTGGGCGACGCCCGGAATCTGCGACACGGTCTGGCCGATGGTGATCTCGGCATATTCGTTGACGGTGGACAGCGGCAGCGTGGCCGAGCCGAGCACCACGAACAGCACCGGGAACTCGGCCGGGTTTACCTTGCGGAAGCTCGGCGGGATCTTCATCTCGATCGGCAACCGGCGCTGCGCGATCGTCAGCGCGGTCTGCACGTCGAGTGCGGCGGCATCGATGCTGCGGTTGAGGTCGAACTGGATGGTGATGACGCTGGTGCCCTGAGACGAGTTCGACGACATCGAGGAGATGCCCGCGATCGTCGAGAGCTGGCGTTCGATGACGCCGGCGACCGAGGCCGCCATAGTGTCCGCGCTCGCGCCCGGCAAGGTCGCGGTGACGGCGATGGTCGGGAAATCGACTCGCGGCAGCGCCGACACCGGCAACAGGCGGAAGCCGAAAATGCCGAACGCAATGATCGACGCCGTGATCAGCGTCGTCATGACCGGCCGGCGGATACAGAGTTCGGAGAGCGTCATCGGTTACGCTCCGGCCTTCCTGGCCCGCGGCTCGACCCGCGTTCCGTCCGACAGCAGCAACTGGCCATCCGTCACGACGCTCTCGCCGCCGGCAAGCCCTTCCGAAATCACCGACATGCCCTGCGAGGTGCGGTCGACCGTGACCGGCTGGACCTTGGCTGCGCCGTCCTTGACGACGAACACGAAATTGCCGCTCTGGCTGCGCTGCACGGCGATCGTCGGCACCACGACCGAGTCCTCGTTGCGGATGACGAGCTTGGTCGCGACCAGCGTCCCCGGCCACAACGTCTCGTTCTCGTTGTTCATGATGCCGCGCACGGTGACCATTCCGGTGGCCGCATCGACTGTGTTTTCGACCATCGCGACCTTGCCGGTCTCGGAGTGCTGGCGGCCCGGGATGGTCGCGGTAACGCCGGAGACGCCTTTCGCCATCGACTCGCGCAGATCCACCAGCACGCGCTGCGGAACTGAAAAGGTCACATAGACCGGGGCCATCTGGTTGATGACCGCAAGCGGGGTGGTGTCGGCCGGGCGCACGAAATTGCCGACCTTCACATTGGCAACACCGATCCTTCCCGAGAACGGCGCCCGGATCGTGGTGTAGCTTTTCTGGACCTTCAGATTGTCCAGCGCGGCCTGATCTGCCTTGATGGTACCGGCCAGAATGTCGGACTGGGTCCTTGCGTTGTCGACATTGACCTGCGTGGTCGCGCCCTTGCCGACCAGATCGTTGTAGCGGCGCAGGTCGCGCTGCGCGCCTTCGAGCTGGGCCTGGTCCTTGGCGAGCACGCCCTCGGCCTGCTCGATCTGCGCGTCGATCTGGCGGCTGTCGAGCGTGAACAGCAGATCGCCTTCGTTGACCCTGGCGCCGTCCTCGAAATGCACCGCGACGATGGTGGTCTCCAGCCGCGACTTCAGCGCGACGCTGGAGATCGGCGTCACCATCCCGATGGCATCGACGTCGACGGGCATGGACTTGCGCTCTGCCTTGGCCAGGTCGACCGAAACATCCCGCGAGGGGCGTTGCGGCCCCTGGGCGCTGGAGTTGCCCCCCATCCACGAGGAGCGGGTGACAAAGCCGGCCGCCGTGGCAATGGCGATGACGCCGACAACAAGGATCAAGGTACGTTTTTTCATAATTTTTCACGCCGCCAGCCCAAAGGACGGAACGGTTCTCCTCTGCCCCTTGACGGCGACTTTCGCGCCTTATTTCAGTTCTAAACGGTTATCACAGGCTTCCTGCACATGGTATGCCACTGCTGGAAAATGTGTAGTTACCACTTCGACGAAAAACCGGGACTTCCCGGTAATACTCCAGCCCGGATCCCCATCCATGCGTATTGCCACCTGGAACGTCAATTCGGTCCGGCAACGGCTCGACCATCTCCTGACCTGGCTCAAGGAGTGCTCGCCGGATGTCGTCTGCCTGCAGGAAATCAAATGCGTCGACGAGGCGTTCCCGCGGCTCGAGATCGAGGCGCTCGGCTATAACGTCGTCACCCACGGCCAGAAGACCTTCAATGGCGTGGCGCTGCTGTCAAAACTGCCGTTCGACGAGACCAAATCGGGCCTGGCCGGCGACGATGAGGACTCCCATGCCCGGTTCCTCGAAGGCGTGGTGACGCTGAAAACCGGCGTGATGCGGATCGCGTGCCTCTATCTGCCCAACGGAAACCCGCCGGAGACGGAAAAATATCCCTATAAACTCAAATGGATGTCGCGGCTTCTTGAGTATTCGAGGGAGCGGCTCAAGGCGGAAGAGCCGCTGGTGCTCGCGGGCGACTTCAACGTCATTCCGGCCGCGCGCGACGTCTATAACCCCGCCGCCTGGGCCAACGACGCGCTGTTCAAGCCCGAGACCCGCGAGGCCTTCCAGTCGCTGCTCGGCCTCGGGCTGACGGACGCGTTGCGCGCGGTGACGGACGAGCCCAACCTCTACACGTTCTGGGACTACCAGGCGGGCGCCTGGCAGAAGAACTGGGGCATCCGGATCGACCACCTCCTGCTGTCGCCGCAGGCCAGCGACCGCCTGACCAATGTCGGCATCGACAGCTATGTGCGCGCCTGGGAGAAGCCGTCCGACCACGTACCGGTGTGGGCGGATTTCGACCTGGAGACGGCTTGAGCGCGGCCGGCGCGGCAATGGTGGCGATTCGGGATGCAACGCCCGGAGACGTAGACCAGGACGTAGCCCGCGCGAGCGAAGCGACCCCGGGGACCGAGATCCCCGCATGTCGCTGGCGCTCATGCGGGCTACAGGTTCGACGCGGATTTCGTAGGGTGGGCAGAGGAGCGAAGCGACGTGCCCACCATCTCGGCAATCGTTGGCTTGATGGTGGACACGCTGCGCTTTGCCCACCCTACCGCAGCGACAACGCGGCTAACGCCGCTCAGTCCTTCTTGCCCTGCACCCAGTGCTCGAGCATCTGCAACGCCATGGCGCGGTCCTCGTCGGAGGCCTTGGTGAAAGCGCGGTTGTAGCTTTCGCGTATCCAGCACTCGTCGGGGGCGGCGTTGTCGCGCGCCAGCGTCAGCCACATCAGGCCGCGGGCAGCCTGCCGCGGCAGCCGGTCGCCGGTGAACAGCATCTGACCGAGCAAGGCCTGCGCCTGATGCTGGCCCTTCTGGGCGGCCAGACCAAGCCAGCGCGCGCCGTAGCGGAAATCGTCCCGCGAGGCGTCCGGCGTCTTCAGGTAAAGCCGCGCCAGATCGTATTGCGCGTCGGCATTGCCGAAATAGGACGCGGCATAGGAGAACATCTCCCGGGCGCGATCGGAATCCGGCTTGATCTTGGAATTCGGGATGCCGTTGAGATAGTAGCGCCCCAGCGCCACGAAGGCGTTGGCGACGATCGTCGCCTGCGGCGCCGACGGACTGTCCTCGGCATGCGCGTTGGCGATGCGGCTGAAATATTCGAAGGCGCGCAGATCGTCCTGGATGACGCCATCGCCATCGGCATACATCCGGCCGAGCTTCCACTGCGCCACGGGATGGCCGCCCTCGGCGGCGTATTGCAGCGAATTCAGAGAAGGCGCGGCAACCGCAGTTGCCGTCGCCGTCGATGCTGCGGACGGGACCTTCTTCAGGGCCTGGGCGGTAACGGCTTGCGCGGCGTCCGGCTGGCTGCGCATGGGCAGCGTGGCGTCCGGCTTCACCGGCGCGCCATCGAATGCGAATCCGGGAGCCGCCACCGGCGTGACCCCGAGCATCAACGCAAATATGATACGCCTAGATGTCCGCATAGCATTGTTTCTCGTGCGCACCGCCAGGATGGGTCACAGCCCCATCCACCGCCGGCCCAACCTGTTGGGCATATTTCCACAGCGCACCCGACGTGTGGTTAGTCTGTCGAGGCGCCCACTTGGTTTTACGTTCGGAGAGTTCGGCGTCGGTCAATTTTACGTTAAGGGTACCGACCTCGGCGTCGATCTCGATAATGTCACCATTCTGCAACAGGGCGATCGGACCGCCCACGGCCGCCTCCGGCCCGACATGGCCGATGCAGAACCCGCGGGTGGCGCCGGAGAACCGGCCGTCGGTGATCAAGGCGACCTTGCCGCCCATCCCCTGCCCGGTCAGCGCCGCCGTGGTCGAGAGCATCTCCCGCATCCCGGGACCGCCGCGCGGCCCCTCGTAGCGGATCACGATGACCTCGCCCTCCTTGTAGGTCCGCTTCTGGACCAACTCGAACGCGTCTTCTTCCCGATCGAAGCAGCGGGCAGGACCAGTAAATTTCAGCTTCGACATGCCCGCGACCTTCACGATCGCACCCTCCGGCGCGAGATTACCCTTCAGCCCGACAACCCCTCCCGTGACGGTGATCGGGTTGTCGGCGGACCGCACTACATCCTGGTGCGGATTCCATTTCACGCTCTTGAGGTTTTCGGCGATCGTCCGGCCCGTGACGGTGAGGCAATCTCCGTGCAGGTGGCCATTGTCGAGCAGCGTCTTCATCAGAAGCGGTATGCCGCCAACCTCGAACATGTCTTTGGCAACATAGCGGCCCCCTGGCTTCAAATCCGCGACATATGGTGTCTTTTTGAAGATTTCGGCGACGTCAAATAAGTCAAACTTAATGCCGCACTCATGCGCGATGGCCGGCAGGTGCAGCGCAGCATTGGTCGACCCGCCGGAGGCGGCAACGACCGCCGCGGCGTTCTCGAGCGAGCGGCGGGTGACGATGTCGCGCGGCCGGATATTGGCGGCGATCAGCTCCACAACCTTCTCGCCGGCGGCGGAGCAAAACGCGTCGCGGATTTCGTAAGGCGCTGGCGCCCCGGCCGAATATGGCAGGGCCAAGCCGATCGCCTCGGATACCGTGGCCATGGTGTTGGCGGTGAATTGTGCGCCGCACGCCCCTGCCGAGGGGCAGGCCACCCGCTCGATTTCATCAAGGTCGGCGTCCGACATTTCGCCAACCGAATGCTTACCGACGGCCTCGAACATGTCCTGCACCGTGACCTGCTGGCCACGAAAATTGCCCGGCAGAATCGAGCCGCCATAGATGAAGATCGAGGGCACGTTGAGCCGGACCATTGCCATCATCATGCCCGGCAGCGACTTGTCGCAGCCGGCAAGTCCGACGAGGGCGTCATAGGCGTGGCCACGAACCGTCAGTTCGACCGAATCGGCGATGCATTCCCGGGACGGCAGCGACGAGCGCATGCCGTCATGGCCCATGGCGATGCCGTCGGTCACGGTGATGGTGCAGAACTCGCGCGGGGTGCCGCCGGCGGCGGCGACGCCCTTCTTGACCGCCTGCGCCTGGCGCATCAGCGAGATGTTGCAGGGCGCGGCCTCGTTCCAGCAGGACGCGACGCCGACGAAAGGCTGATGGATCTGCTGGGTGGTCAGCCCCATCGCGTAGAGATAGGACCGATGGGGCGCGCGCTCCGGCCCCTCCGTCACGTGACGGCTCGGCAACCTCTTTTTGATGTCGGTCTTGGCGTCCATCCGCAGAACCTGTTTCCCGTTTCCTTGGTCGGTCTCGGGAGCAATTTTCCCGTCGCCTTCGTTGGCGCTGTCGTTAACCAACCAATGAAAGATATGGTTTCATGGAGGGGTGTGGCTAAAAAGCGGCGCGAGCAAGAGCCGGGGACACGATTGGCCAAATGTTCACCCACTGTTGCGGTCACGCAACAATCGTGGCGTAGCGGCAACCATTATTTGGGTTCATTCAGTGCTGCTGCGCTGCCAGCTCCGGCCAACCCTCGCCGTCGGAAGGTCCGGTGCCGCCCATCGGTCACAATATGGGCAATCGACAACGGAGCTTCTCCAACGCGAGAATCGCCTCGCACGGATATCGCGCTACCAGACGGGAATTCAGCAAAGGCCCGCGCGTCGCCGAGAATCGCACACCACGATTCGCACGGCATTTGCAGCGCCTGATCTTGCGATCGCCGCCATTGCGCACGCCGACGTTACGACGTCCGACATCCATCATGTTCGAAACGGATCGCGTCATTTTTGTGCGGCCGGCACTTTTTGCGCCAGTTTTCGTCACGCCATAACGCCGCCCGCGACACGCGCGCCGAGAGCGGAATCACCTTTCATGCAAGTCAGAACAACGTCGTGCGCAACTTGTCGCAGACGCTTTTGATCGCCGTCGGAAATGAGGCACGCGCCTAAAGATCGGCCGCACGAGCGCCTTTCGCGTCACCATATTGCCCCTGCCGCGCGCAAATCCGCCGCGTGCACGTCCAGCCACGGACCCGTTTGGCTGTTCATGCTTCGATGCGGGTGAGGGAATCCTGCCTCACGTTCTCCCCGCGCGCATCACTTCACGATTCCCAAAATCCGTGGTGGTCGCTTGTAGCTCGTGAGGCCTCTGAGTAAGAGGTTTGAATAAATGGCACGTTTCAATCTGAACGGCTTCCTCGACAATAGCCGCTTCGAGGACTTTTTCGCCAAGATCGGCGGCGGCACCGCCGGCCATGATCATCTGAACGGGACGACGAGCGGCAACGCCCTGATCGGTGGCCGCGGCGACGACGATGTCTCCGGCATGGCTGGCAACGACACGCTCAGCGGCGGCTCCGGCGCTGACAAGCTCTGGGGCGGCTCGGGCAACGACAATCTATCCGGCGGCACCGGCGCCGACGTTCTCGTCGGCGGCTTCGGTGCCGACCGGATGGATGGCGGTGCCGGCAACGACGTGCTTCTCAGCCGGTCGGATGCGGGCGAGATGGTCGCAGCCCAGGACGGCACGACGCAGATCTTCGCGGAAGAAACCGCGGCGTTCAAGGCGGTCAACGATACGCTGACCGGCGGCGCCGGCGGCGACACCTTCCGCTTCGAAGGTAATGTCAACGCCAAGGACGAGATCGTGGCCAAGCACGTCAACGACGACGGCACCATCGACTGGGTCGGCGTGACCGGCGAGAACAACGCTACGCATGATCACTGGGTCGACGGCTTCGGCAACGACGTGATCCGCGACTTCAACCGCGCCCAGGGCGACAAGATTGAAATCTCGGCGCACACCGCCGAGGTCCAGTCGATCGTATACAAGGACAGCAATGGCGACGGCAAGAACGACTACAGCGTGATCACCGTCATCAGCCAGCAAGGCAATGCCGGCGCGCATGACGAGGATCTGCTCGGCACCATCACCGTCTACGGCAACCTGGTGAAGCAGAGCGACATCGCGGTTACCCAGACGGTGTATGGCGCTTACGAGTCGGTCGACGAACTCGGCGCCGGCGTGCACTTCGAACTGGAGGACGACGGCGTGCTGCCCGATGGCGGAACGGATGGCGGCCACCACGACGCAGCGACGGCGATGGCCAACATGTACATGTAAGCCGAGAACGACAAGTCACTCACGATCACGGACAAGGGCCGCCTCCCGGCCCTTGTCCACCAGCGTCCGGTGCCGATTCATTCGCCATCGGGCGTTGGAGTTCGTTCGATCGGATCACGCGCCGCTGGGTATCTATCACGTAGCCCGCATGAGCGCAGCGATATGCAGGTAACTTCGAACATCCCGGATGTCGCTTCGCTCATCCGGGCTACGCTTATGCGGCGCAATCCGCTATGACGTTGGCTTAAGCCTCGCAGGCTCCGCTTCGCCCGTGGACGCAGGCGGTTCCACGCGTGTGCCGGAACCCTCCAGGCTTCCCTTTGCCTCATTTTGCACGCGTTTGTTGTACAGACGTGACAATTGCATCGCGGGCGTTGTGGTAGCTTTCAAGCCGTACAGGCCACGCATCACGTGATCTCTTGGTTCTGACAGTGTTTGTGACGTGGGTTTCGCAGGGGGACCATGGAATGAACCGGTGCTTACGCTCGCTGTCCTGTTTTTTCACGGTAGCCGGACTCGCCCTCTTCTCGACGGATGCGTCCGCGCGGTCCAGCCATAAGCCGCACGCCCAGAAGGCGAACGAAGCAACCAAGAAGTCGCGCGTGGTGAAGGAGGCTCGTCCCCATCGCAGCGCCGCGCTCGGAAAAAATCGACCGCGCCAAACACGCTTCCGCACAACGCAAGGCGAAGCCGTCAAAGGCCTCGCCTGCTCCCAAGGAGGCCGTCGCTGTCGCTCCGCTGACGGGCGATCTTGCGCTGGTGAAAGAAGCCATCGATCTCGCGCGCAAGGCAAAGACCCAGGAGGCGACGGACATCAGGAACAGGATCGCGGATCCGGCGGCGCAGAAGCTCGTCGAGTGGTACATCCTGCGCCATCCGGAAACGATCGCGCCTTTCAGCCGCTACGCGGCGTTCATCGCCGCCAATCCGCAATGGCCGAGCGCGCCGTTGCTGCGTCGGCGCGCAGAGGCGCGGCTGTGGGAGCAGCGCATCGATGCGGCGACGGTCCGCGGCTTCACCGGCGACCAGCCCGCCAGCGCCAAGGGCAAGTTGGCGCTGGCACGCGTGCTGCTCGCGGAGGGCGATCGGGACGGCGCGGCCAGGCTGGCGCGCGATGCATGGCGGTCGGACGAATTGTCGGAGCGCCTGGAGATCGACGTGTTCGAGACGTTCCGCGATCTCCTCAATCGCGATGACCACCGTGCGCGCATGGACAAGCGCATCGGCGCCAAGGATCTTGCTGGCGCGAAGCGCGCCGCGCAGCGTCTTGGCAGCGACGAGCTTGCGATCGTGAAGGCCTGTGCCGCGGTCAGGGGAAAAGCGGACAAGGCGATGGAGGCGCTCGACGATGTCGCAGTCGAGGCACGACAGGATCTCGGCTACACGCTGTGCCGCATCCAGTGGATGCTCGCCAAGGACCGGATCGATGACGCGGCCCGCCTGATGGTGGCGGCCTCGCCGGAGACGATGGCGCTGCAGGACACCGATCAATGGTGGCGCGAGCGGCGCTCGCTCGCCCGCAAGCTGCTCGATCAGGGCAAGTTCCAGACGGCCTATCAGGTGATCCGCCCCGCCGCGCTGCCGGCCAATGAATACTACCGGTCTGACTTGCACTTCATGTGCGGCTGGATCGCCCTGCGCTACCTCGACGACCCCGCCGCCGCGGCCCGGCATTTCGCCCGCATCGATGAGGGACAGGTCAATCCGACCGTGCTGGCGCGGGCGAACTACTGGCGCGGGCGCGCGGCCGAAGCCCTTGGCCAGGCGGATACGATGCGTGCGAGCTATGAAGCGGCTGCCCGCTACCCGACCGCCTATTACGGCCAGCTGGCGCGCGCCAGGCTCGGCCGCGACCAGATCGAACTGCGCGCGCCCCTGCCCGATCTCGCGTCCGCCGATGCCCCGGTCACCGACGAACGCGTGCGCGCGGCCGATATGCTCTACGAGATCGGCGAGCGCGATGTCGTGCTGTATTTTGCCGCCGATCTCGGCCAACAAAGCTCGAATGTCGTCCTGCTCGAAGCGCTCGGCGAACTCACCGGCCGCCGCAACGACGCCCGCGCGATGCTGCAGGTCGGAAAGCCCTCGCTCGGCCGCGGCCTGCCGCTCGACCATTACGCCTTTCCCACCATCGGGATTCCGCCGCACCGTCAGTTCGCCCCCGAAATCGAGCACAGCATGGTCTATTCGGTGGCGCGCACCGAGAGCGCGTTCGACCAGCGCGACAAGTCTGCGGCAAATGCCGTCGGCCTGATGCAGGTGACGCCGGAAGCGGCACGCGATACCGCAAAACGCTTCAAGGTTGGCTATGACTGGGACCGGATGGTTTCCGACCCGGTCTACAACACGCAAATCGGCGCCGCCGAGCTCAGCGCGCTGCTATCGGAATACAAGGGCAATCACATCATGACCTTTGCCGGCTACAATGCCGGGCGAGGCCGGGTGCGGGACTGGGTCAAGGCGTATGGCGATCCGCGCGATCCCAAAGTCGACCCGGTCGACTGGGTCGAGCGCATTCCGTTTTCCGAAACGCGAAATTACGTCCAGCGGGTGATGGAGAATCTGGCGGTGTACCGCGTGCGGTTCGAGGGCAGCATGATGGCGGCGAAGGCCGACGCCCGCGTTGTTACGCAGGAGACGAACGCAGCGCCGGTGCCGACGGCGAGCGCGGCGCAATAAGTTCGCCGCATCGATTGCCACGTGCAGCCCGCGCAATACCCGATGCGCCGGCCGTCAGCGAACTGCAACCTCATGCATCCCGGCGTCCTTTATCGTTGGCATAAACAGTCTCGCCAGTACCGGTATGACCAGCAGGCTGCAGATCGGGGACAGCAGCATCCCGCCGACGATGACGCACGCCAGTGGCTGCTGAACCTGCGAACCGATCCCCGTCGAGATGGCCGCCGGGACCAGGCCGATACACGCCGATAGCCCTGTCATGAAGATTTGCCGCATCCTTGTTTGGGAAGCGCGGATGATGGCGTCCTCCGTCCCCATGCCTTCATCGATGTCGCGGCGGATATAGGACATCAGCAGGATGCCATCCATCGCCGAGACGCCGAACAGCGAGATGAAGCCGACCGCGGCCGAAACGCTGAAATTCAGGCCGCCGATAGAGAGCCCGAGAATTCCGCCGGCCACCGCGAACGGAATGCCTGACAGCGCCAGCAGGCTGTCCCGTATCGAATTGAACAGGCTGTAGAGCAGCATCAGGATCAGAAGCAGGCTCAACGGCACGATCAGCGCAAGCCGCTTCTTGGCGTCAACCAGTGCACCGTATTCGCCCGACCATTCCAGCGAATAGCCCTGGGGAAGCGGAACGTTCTTCTGAACCCGCTCCTGGGCCTCGACCACGGTCGAACCGAGATCGCGGTCGCGGACGCTGTACTTCAGCGGGATAAAGCGCTGGCTGTTCTCGCGGTAGATATAGGCCGCGCCGCTGACCAGCTTGATCTCGCCGAGATCGCCAAGCCGGATATAGGCCGTCGGCGTCTTGGGATCCGAGTTTGGAAGCGCGACCGGTATCGCACGAATGGCGTCGACGTCCCTGCGGTATTCCGGCGCCAGGCGGACCGTCAGCGCGAAGATCATCTCTCCTTCATAGACCTTGGAGACTTCCTGGCCGCCGATCGCGGCCTGGACCACGGAATTGATGTCGCTGATCGAGAAGCCGTAGCGCGCGGTCTTGGCGCGATCGATCTGGACGACCAGATTGGGCTGGCCGAGCAGGTTGAAACTGGCGGGGTCGGCGACGCCGCGGACGCCCGAGAGTTCGGTCTTCACCGACTTGGAAAGCCGTTCCAGCTCATTGAGGTCCTTGCCGAAGATCTTGATCGAGTTCTCGCCTTTCACGCCGGAGACGGCCTCCTCCATATTGTCCTGGATGTACTGCGAGAAGTTGAAATCGACGCCGACGAATTCCCGGTTGAGCTTCTCGCTCATCTGCTTGACCATCTGCTCCTTGGTCAGCCCCGGCGGCCAGGTGTCGGCCGGCTTGAGCGGCACGAAGAATTCGGCGAGAAACGAGCCGTCGGGATCGGTGCCTTCGTCACCGCGTCCCTGCTCGGAAAACACGGTCTGGACCGGCGGATAGCTCGATATGATGGCGCGGATCTTGGCCACCGTTTCCATCCCGGCCTCGAGCGTGATGGTCGGCGGCATCACGGCCCGGATCCAGAGATTGCCCTCCTCCAGCTTGGGCAGGAACTCGGTGCCGAGCCGCAGCCCGAGACTGAGGCACAGCACGAGAAACACCGCGGCAATGGCTGCGGCGCGGCGATAGTTGCGGACCGCGAGCACCAGAACGGGCTGGTAGAGCTTGCGGATATGGCGGACCACGAAGGTCTCGACTTCCTGGACATCGGCCGGCAGCAGGTATGAGGCCAGCACCGGCGTTATCGTGAAGGTCGCGATCACGGCGCCGAGCAATGCATAGGCGTAGGTCCGCGCCATCGGCCCGAAGATCTGGCCTTCCACGCCCTGCATCGTGAAGAGCGGCAGAAACGCTGCGATGGTGATGATGACCGAAAACAGGATCGCCTTGTCGACCTCGACCGCGCCGGTCAGAATCCAGCCAAGCTTGTCGCTGAGCCTGGGGCTGCGTCCCGGCGGCAGCCGTGGCGAGTGATGGGCGATCTGGCGGAAGATGTTTTCCACCATGATGACGGTGCCGTCGACGATGATGCCGAGGTCGATGGCACCGACCGACAGCAGGTTCGCGGACTCGCCCCGCATCACCGTGATCATCACGGCGAGCAACAGCGCCACCGGAATTGTGGCAGCGACGATCAACGCGCAGCGGAGGTCGCCGAGAAACACCCACTGGATGAGAAAGATCAGCGCTATTCCGAACAGCAAATTGTGCAGAACCGTCTGCACCGTGATCGCAACCAGATCGCCACGATCGTAGAACGGCACGATCTTGACGCCGGCCGGCAGCGATCCGTCGGAGTTGATGCGCTCCACCGCGGCGCGTACGCGCTTGACCACGTCCATGGTGCGTTCGAGTTTCTGCATCAGGACGATGCCGGTAACGACGTCGGTCCTGTCGTCACGGCCGGCGAGACCGAGCCGCGGCGCGTAGCCGATCTGAACCTTGGCGACGTCGGACACCAGTACCGGCACGCCGCCCTGCTGGGTCAACACGATATTGCCGATGTCGTCCATCGAGCTGACGACGCCGATGCTGCGGACATTGACCGATTGTTCGCCGATCGAGATGGTGCGGCCGCCGACATTGGAATTGCTCGCCGAGATCGCGGTCATGATCTGCGGCAGCGTCAGCCCGTGGGCCATCATGCGGTCGAGATTGATCTCGGCCTGGAACTCCTTGGTCTTGCCGCCGAGCACCGCGACGTCGGCGACGCCGGGCACGATGCGCAGCTTGCGTTCCACCACCCAGTCCTGCAGCGTCTTGAGCTTCATGACGTCCATGCCCGGAGGCCCGGTAAGCTCGTAGCGGAAGATTTCGCTGATGCCGCCGGCCGGCGAGATCACCGGCACGACGCCGGCCGGCAGAACCGCATCCTTCAGCCGGTTAATGGTCTGCTGACGGACGAAATGATAGTCGCGGCCGTATTCGAACTGCAGACGGATGAAGCCCAGTCCGTAGACGGTGTTGGAGCGGATGAACTTCAGGCCGGGCGTGCTGGCGACCGCGATCTCGATCGGAATCGTGATGTAGCGCTCGACTTCCTCCGGCGACTGGCCTGCCTGCTGGGCGATGATCTCGATGATCGGCGGCGCCGGATCGGGATAGGCCTCGATGTTCAGGGCCAGGAAAGCAACGCTGCCAATAACGATGAAGGCCACGAACGCGACCATCACCAGAAGCCGCCGCGAGAGGCAGAATGCGATCAGACTACGCAGCATCGATGAACCCGTACCGCATGGTCATTGGCGCCACTCGTTGTCGACGAAGATCGCCCCGCGCGCGACCACCAGTTCTCCGGCATCGAGACCGCTGCGAATCTGCGTCAAACCGTTCTGCTGGATACCGATGTCGACCACGCGGCGTTTGAACAGCCGCGGCTCGGTCTCGACCCAGACGGTGGCAACGTCGCCCTCGCGGATCACCGCGTCCGTCGGCACCGCCGGGCTCTTCGATCCATCGTCGATGCTGATCTTGAACATCGCGAACATCTCGGCCTTGAGCAAGCCATCGGCATTCTCGATCTCGGATCGGACGACAACCCGGCGCGTCGTCAGGTCCGAAGCCGCGTTGATGGCGTTGATGCGGGCTTTGAAGACCCTGTCCGGCGCGGCGGAAACCCTGGCCTCGATCTCCTGACCGATATGTACCTGCGCGATATCCTGCTCGAAGATCTGGGCCTTCAACCACATCGTCGAGAGATCGGCGATCGTATACAGGGCGTCGCCCAAATCGGCTTTGACATGTTGTCCGGGGCCCACCTTGCGTGAAACGACGGTGCCGGCGATCGGCGCCGTGATCGTGGTGACGCGGCTGAGCATGCCGGTCTGCTCGAGTTTTTGGATTTCCTCATCGGTACGGCCGAGAATCCGCAGCCGGGCGCGAGCGGCCTCGAACGCCGTATCCGCCGAGCGCAGGTCATTTTCGGCCGCCGCGAGCTGCGCCTCGGCCTGCTGCAAATCCTTGGACGGTGCGGCCTTGCCCTCATGAAGATCGCGAACGCGCCTCTCGGCGATTTGCGCCATATTGTGTTGGGAGCCTGCTTTTCTTTTTGCAGCCTGTGCTGCGATGAAGTCGTTCTGCTGGGCGAATTGTTCAGGGCTGTCGATTTCCAGCAGCGGATCACCCTTCTTGACCTGATCGCCGGGCTTGGCAATCAAACGGGTAACCCGGCCGGAGAATGGCGTCAGAACGACCGTGCTGGCATCCTCATTGTATCCGATCTGACCGACTGCCGCCGTTTGCGCGCGGAACGCAACAGTCGCGACCTTCACGATCTGCAGTTGATGCATTTGATCCGGGACGACCCGCAAGAAGTCTGGCCCCTTTATGGGGCCTTCGGCGACGGCGAGCGACGCCATCAGCGTCCCGCCGAACAGCGGGGCAAGCAGTCGGAGCAAAAGCACTTTCGCGGTCATTGACATGCCCCAGACGATACCCCTGCCGCGCAACCCAAGACAAAGAAAATCGACCGCGCTCCACGGCCCTACGCGCTCGCCGGTAGGTAAGCGCTTACAAGCCGGAGTCATGCAAGAGGATCAGAGCATGCGCGTCGAGTCGCAGCCAGAGGTCAAGAAGTTCGTATCATCGGGAATTCCCATTCCGTTCATGGGCGCCTATTTTGGCGCGTCCGGTCAGGGGGAAATCTCGGCAATGCGGTTGTCCGGCTTCGGCCGGTCAATCCACCTTGACGTTGGCGGCCTTGATCATCGGCCACCACTTTTCGATTTCGGCCTTCTGCCAGGCACCCAGCGCTTCGGGCGTCAGCTTGTCCTTCGGCGGCATCTGCAGGCCGAGGTTTTCGAGCTGCCTGCGCACCGCCGGATCGTTCAGGGCTTCAACCGCCGCCCCATTCAGCTTTGCGACGACGTCCTTTGGCGTGTCCTTTGGCACCCACAGCCCGGACCACAGCGTCATGTGGAATCCCGGCAGTCCGGCTTCGTCGACGGTCGGAATGTCGGACGCTGATTCCACACGCTTGGAGTCGGTGATGGCATAGGCGCGGATGTTGCCGGCGCGCACCTGCCCGATCGAGTTCGACGTCTGGTCGACGATCAGATCGATCTGGCCGGCGACCAGATCGTTCATCGCAGGGCCGGTGCCGCGATACGGCACGTATTGCAGCTTGATGCCGGCGACGTTCTCGAAATAGAGCCCGGCGATGTGGCTTCCGGAGCCCGCGCCCGCGGTGCCCGCCGTCGGCGGCGACGGCTGCGCCTTCAGCCACGCCAGAAATTCCTTCAGCGACGTTGCTGGCACCGCTTTCTTGCTGACGATGATCATCGGATTGCTCGGCAGCAAGGCAACCGGCTCGAGATCGGTGACGAGATCGTAGCCGAGCTTGTAGATCGCGCCGTTGGCGACGTGGGTGCCGAGATGGCCGAAGCTGATCGTGTAGCCGTCAGGCGGCGACCGCACCGCACGGCCGACGCCGACCGATCCGCCCGCCCCCGTCACGTTTTCGACCAGCAACGTTTCGCCGAGCGTGGCCTTCATGCGCTCGGCAAGGATCCGCGCCATCGCATCCGACGGACCGCCGGCGGAGAACGGCACGATGATGGTGATGGGGCGCGATGGAAAGTTCTGGGCGATCGCGGAGCCGGCAAATGCCAACGTTGCCAACAAGGCCGCCAAAACAATTTTACGCATATGCTTCCTCCAACGCGCCATTTCAAACCTCATGGTGAGGAGCGCGGCAACGCCGCGCGTCTCGAACCATGAAGCCACCGGACTCGCTGCCATCCTTCGAGACGGCGCTTCGCGCCTCCTCAGGATGAGGCCTTACAGCTTCGCGTAGTCGATCGGCTGGTGACGATCGAGCGTGCGCGTGACCGGCGGCAGCGGGTATTTAAGCCCTGTCGCGCAATTGAACAGCATGACGCGATCGTTTTTCGTCACGCGGCCGTCGGCGAGGCTTTGCTGGTAGGCAGCATAGGTCGCCGCCCCTTCCGGACACAACAACAGGCCCTCTTCGCGCGCCACCTCGTTGAGCGCAGCAGAAATCTTCTCATCCGGCACCGCAATCGCAAATCCCTTGCTCTCGCGGACCGCGCGCAGGATCAGAAAATCTCCGACCGCCTGCGGCACGCGGATGCCCGACGCGATGGTGTGGGCGTCCTCCCAGCGCGGCGCGTGCTCGGTGCCTGCTTCAAAAGCACGCACCATCGGCGCGCAGCCCGAGGCCTGCACCGCGACCATCCGCGGCCGCTTCGCGCCGATGAAGCCGATCGCTTCCAGCTCGGCAAAAGCCTTCCACATCCCGATCAGGCCGGTGCCGCCGCCGGTCGGATAGAAGATCACGTCGGGCACCTCCCAGCCGAGCTGCTCGGCGAGTTCGAGGCCCATCGTCTTCTTGCCTTCGATCCGGTACGGCTCCTTCAGCGTCGAGGTATCGAACCAGCCGGCCTTGGCCTTTCCCTCCCCGACGATCTTGCCGCAATCGTCGATCAGCCCGTTGACGCGATAGACGGTGGCACCCTGCAGTTCGATCTCGCTGACATTCACTTCCGGCGTATCGGCCGGGCAGAAGATCGTGGTCCTGATGCCGCACGAGGTCGCATACGCCGCCAGCGCCGCGCCGGCATTGCCGTTGGTCGGCATCGCCATGTGCCTGATGCCGAGCGCCTTGCCCATCGACACCGCCATCACAAGGCCACGGGCCTTGAACGAGCCGGTGGGAAGGCGTCCCTCGTCCTTGACGATGATCTCGCCGCCGCCGAGTTTCTTCGCAAGTTTCGGCAACCGGATCAGCGGCGTCATGACTTCGCCGAGGCTGACGATGTCGGTGACCTTTCGGACCGGCAGCATCTCGCGGTAGCGCCACATGTCGGCCGGACGCTGTGCCAGCGCGTCCTTGGTCAGCGCCTTCTTGACGCCGGCCAGGTCGTAGCGCACCAGCAGCGGCTTGCCGGCTTTCGACAGGTTATGGATCTGGTCGGCGGGATAATGATCGCCTTCCATCGCGCATTCGAGATGGGTCACGAACGTCGGACGTTCGATGGTCAAATTGTCGTTGTCTTTCACAACTGTTCTTTCCGGGTTTGCTTGTCATTGCCGGGCTTGACCCGGCAATCCATCTCCTTCGCAAGAGTTCTCGTGAAGCGCGATGGATGCGCGGGTCAAGCCCGCGCATGACAGTTGGGGACTAGTCTACATATTCAGCACGCGCCCATAGGCATCCAGCACGGCTTCCTTCATCATCTCCGACAGCGTCGGATGCGGGAATACCGTGTGCATCAGTTCTTCTTCGGTGGTCTCCAGGTTCATGGCGACCACGTAGCCCTGGATCAGCTCGGTCACTTCAGCGCCGATCATGTGCGCGCCGAGCAGTTGTCCCGTTTTCTTGTCGAAGATCACCTTGATCAAGCCCTGGTCCTCGCCGAGCGCAATCGCCTTGCCGTTGCCGACGAAGGGGAAGCGGCCGACGCGGATCTCGCGGCCACCTTCCTTGGCTCGAGCCTCGGTCAGTCCCACGGACGCAACCTGCGGGTGGCAATAGGTGCAGCCGGGAATGAGGTTCTTGTCCATGGCGTGCGGATGCAGGCCCTTGATCGCCTCGATGCAGACCACGCCTTCGTGCTCGGCCTTGTGCGCCAGCATCGGCGGTCCCGCGACGTCGCCGATGGCGTAGATGCCGGGCACGTTGGTCTTGCCGTAGCCGTCGATCACGACGCAGCCGCGGTCGGTCTTGACGCCGAGTTTCTCCAGCCCGAGGCCTTCGATGTTGCCGACCACGCCGACCGCCGAGATCACCCGCTCGAACTCGACCGTTTGCGGTTTCTTGCCGTCGTCGATGGTGGCGACGACGCTGTCGGCCTTCTTCTCGAGTTTTGTGACCTTGGTGCTCGAGAGGATCTTGATTCCCTGCTTCTCAAACCGCTTGCGCGCGAGGCCTGCGATCTCGGCGTCCTCGACCGGGAGGATCTGCGGCAGCACCTCGACCACGGTGACGTCGGCGCCCATGGTGTGGAAGAACGAGGCGAACTCGATGCCGATCGCGCCGGAGCCGACCACCAGCAGCGATTTCGGCATCCGCTCCGGCACCATCGCCTCGAAATAGGTCCAGACCAGTTTCTTGTCGGGCTCGAGCCCCGGCAGCACGCGCGGCCGGGCGCCGGTCGCGACAATGATGTGCTTGGCCTGATAGGCGCCCTCGCCCAGCACGCCCTTCGGCGCTTCGACGGCGGACTTCTTCACCGTGACCTTGCCGGGCGCGTCGATCGACGCCTCGCCCCAGATCACCGTCACCTTGTTCTTCTTCATCAGGAAGCCGACGCCGTCATTGAGGCGTTTTGAAACGCCGCGCGAGCGCGCCACGACGGCCTTCGGATCGAACGAGACTTTCTCGGCGGACAGCCCGTAATCCCCGGCGTGCTGCATGTAGTGGTAGATTTCCGCCGAGCGCAGCAAGGCCTTGGTCGGGATGCAGCCCCAGTTCAGGCAGATGCCGCCGAGATAGGATTTTTCGATGATCGCGGTCTTGAAGCCGAGCTGGGCGGCGCGGATCGCGGTGACGTAGCCGCCGGGGCCGGAGCCGATGATGATGACGTCGAAGGATGTATCGGCCATTGGCTACTCGCTCGTTTCATCGTGCGACCATCACGTTTCTCCAGTCATTGCGAGGAGCCCTTGCGACGAAGCAATCCACATTGTCGCGAGTAAGATGGATTGCTTCGCTGCGCTCGCAATGACGGCTATCACACCATCATCATGACAGGGTTTTCAACCAGCCGCCTGAATGCCCCGATCAGCTCGGCGCCGAGCGCGCCGTCGATGGCGCGGTGGTCGCAGGACAGTGTCGCGCTCATGATGTGCGCGGCCTCGATCTTGCCGTTACGCACCACCGCCCGCTCCTCGCTGGCGCCGACCGCGAGGATGGTCGACTGCGGCGGGTTGATGACCGCGGTGAAGTGGCTGATGCCGAACATGCCGAGGTTGGAAACCGACGACGTGCCGCCCTGATATTCCTGCGGCTTCAGCTTCCGCGTCCGCGCGCGGGCCGCCAGGTCCTTCATCTCGTTGGAAATGGTCGACAGCGACTTGCTCTCGGCGTTGCGGATGATCGGCGTGATCAGCCCGCCGGGCATGGCGACGGCGACGCCGATGTCGGAATGCTTGTGCTTGACCATGCCGGACTCGGTCCAGCTGACATTGCAGTCCGGCACCTGCTGCAACGCGACCGCGAGCGCCTTGATGACGAAGTCGTTGACCGAGAGCTTGTAGAGCGGCTTCTTCTCCTTGTCCTTCGGTGCGGCGGCATTGATCTGCTCGCGCGCGTCGAGCAGCCGGCCGATGTCGCAGTCGATGGTGAGGTAGAAGGTCGGAACGCTCTGCGTCGCCGCCGTCAGGCGCTGCGCGATGGTGCGGCGCATGCCGTCGTGCGGCACGATCTCGTAGGAGCCTTCCTCGAACAGCGAAAGGATTTGCTTGTCCGACATCGCCGGCGCGATCGCAGGCGCTGCACCGGGTGTCGCGGCCGGAGCTTTCAGGCCCTTGCCCGACTTGGCGCCTTCGACGTCGCGGGCGACGATGCGGCCATGCGGGCCGGAGCCGTCGATCCGCGCGATGTCGATGCCGGCTTCCTTGGCGAGGCGACGGGCGAGCGGCGACGAGAAGACGCGCGCGTGGCCATTGGTCTTGGCAGGTGCAGCGGCAGCCTGAGGCGCCGGTGCGGGCGCTGGTGCCGGCGTTGGGGCCGCTGGCGCAGGCGCAGCAGCGGGCTTCGGGGCTTCGGCCGCCTTCGGTGCGGGCGCGGCCCCCGCGCCTGCTCCAGCGGCCTTCACGTCCTCGCCGTCGCCGGCCAGCA
>CAWIZF010000035.1:0-21805 GCA_963840465.1 uncultured Alphaproteobacteria bacterium
CGCCGAGCTTGGACAGTCGCGAACCGCCGCAGCAGGCGCATGAGGTCGGCCCGGATACGATCACGCGCTCGCGGGGCAGATGATCCGGCAATGGTTTGCGGGATGGCCGCTGGCGGGTGAACGACGCCACGGTCGTGGTGTTCGTGATCCTGGCCGCAGCCATCTCGGCAGCCAATTCGTCCTCGGTCGCTGAGGCCTCGAGTTCCTCCAGCGTTAGTTCGAGTTGATCCAGCAGCCTTGCGGTACGTTCCGAGCGAGGGCCATGACGATCACGGTTTAGCTTTTTGATCTGCAGCTTCAGGTGGGCGATCAACGCATGGTCGTCAGACTGTTGGGCGCGAACGATGGCGAGTTCGGCGCGCGTTGCCAGCAACGCCGCCTGTAGCGCCTCAACATCTTCCGGCAGCGTCTCGGGACCGTCACCCATGTCCTGATGGAATCACAAAAGCCGCGATTTGGCGCGGGTTTTTTATAATCTCACAAGATTTTTGCGCAACCTATCCGGCGCTCTGCGGCCGCCAGCTGTGTTGAGGGTTACGCCAGTCGATCGCCTCCAGCAAATAGCCCATCTGCGCAGCCGTCAGCGACACCACGCCGTCCACCGTCGCCGGCCAGATGAAGCGGCCACGGTCCAGCCGCTTGGCGTAAAGCGACAGTCCAATCCCGTCGTGCCAAAGCGCCTTGATCAACGTGCCGGCACGACCACGGAACACAAAGACATCGCCGGCGAAAGGATCTCGCCCGAGGCTCTCCTGCACCAGCAGTGCCAGGCCCTGCATGCCTTTGCGCATGTCGGTGTGACCGGTCGCGATCCAGATCCGCGCGCCTGCTGCGATCGGGATCATCGACGCTCCAGAACCTGCAGCACCCTCGCCAGCGCGGCCGCATCGACGCCGGCATCAACAATGACCCGACGATCTCTACCAACGACGATCACCATCTGCCCGCTCGTCGGTGGGCCTGCTACTGCCGGCTCGACCTCAGTGGAAAGGACGACCCGCGCAAAGCCAGATTGCTCGCCTTGAGGGCTAGTTGGTTCAGCACCGAACGACCGCCGCCATGTCATCAGCAACGAACGGGATATGCCATGGCGTCTTGCTGTCGACGATATCGCCCGCGGCCCTTCAAAGCTCTCGGTTACGATCCGCAGCTTCTCGTCATCTGACCAGCGTCGACGACGACCAGTCTCGACCACCTCAAGCCGTTCCAGCTGAGTACTGCGCTTATGGCTGTCCATAAGGACCGTTACGCACCAATTGGACTAATCCAACAAGGCGGCCCTCGCCGGAGGGAGACGGTGAGGATGACGACGGCGACGATAAACACGTCACGCTGGTTCGCGTCCAGTGGTGGGAGCGCGTTACGGCCTACCTAGTCCTCGATCCAACCAGCCCCGAAAACATTCTGACGCTCGGCAAGGATGAATTCGAGGATCTGAGCGCGAAGGCGAAGCTCGCCGGTGCTGCCGTAGGGATCGTTATTAGGCCCGACGCCTGATCCCATTCGCCCCCGCCGTCGCTTGCTCCCAAGTTCGGCGCGAGGACTTTTGACTTCTCGTCATCCTGCACGAGAAAGCCAACCGAAACGCATTTGTGCGGCACTCTCGATTCCAGGTCGGATAGCCATTGCCAACCTGGTATCGGCTGGCCGCTATCCACCCATTCGACTAGAACCAGATCGGGAGTCATTCGGGAATCCTCGCTGCGTCACGGTTAATGTCGGGTTAAAGCCGGTGTCCTAATTCGTCAGCGAGGGTGGAGCATTAGATGAAACGCGCATCTCCCTGGAGTGTCCGCGCCGGAGAAGTAGCGCTTAGTGAAGCCTTCCCGGCCGCCTCAGATGGGCGGCCTTTTCGTTGGCGTTTCCTAGCCGCAACTTGGTGAGGGCGTCGCTGAAAATAGCGCTTCCAAATCAACGGCACTTTTTCGCCCGCACCTTTTCGCAAATGATTGAAGTTGTTCAATTATGACACTTCTTCTTCCCCCACCAGCCTTCGCTCGCGAAGCGAGAGAAGGCTGCCACGCCGAAGCCCAACGGGCGAAGGCGGGCTGTGGCCCGCGAGCTACGGCTAGGCAACCCAGACACCTTGAACTCTCCCGCCGCTGCCACCTCTGACTCAGCTACTTCTGCGCGTTAGAGAACGCCGTTTCCAGCACTTCGCCGGTCGGTTGCCAAATGCGGCCAGCGGCGACTTTTTGTGCCACCTCGTAACGGGCCCTTTATTTTGCCGGATTTCTGTCACCATCTTATCGCGTTCTAAAAATCCATGGGGAGAAAACGACGTGGCAGTAGGTACAGTGAAGTGGTTCAACGCGACAAAGGGCTATGGCTTTATCCAACCCGACACTGGCGGCAAGGACGTGTTCGTCCATATCTCGGCCGTCGAGAGAGCGGGTCTGAGCAGCCTGAATGAGGGCGCGAAGGTGAGCTACGAAGTCGTGGCCAACCGCGGGAAAGAATCCGCCGAAAACCTCAGGGTAGGTTGACCCCGAGGAGAATAGTTCTGACGCGGGCTTGTGTGCGCCGGGACCCTATTGGCATTCGGCCTGGCGCTTCAGGATCCGCTGAGCTTTTACACGTCTGACGAGGAAACGGCCCCAGCGTCCGGGAGGAATAACTGGGGCCGCCTTCTTCCGGTCGGGCTTTGGGGGCTGGAGACCGGAAGCCCACTGTCCGACTCTCCTGGGCGGCGATCTTTCCTATCCCTGGATATTCGAAAGGCGACGCCGTCCGCCAGCCAGATTTGGGTCGCGTTGCATCCTGGCCAATCCAGAGCGAGACGGGTCTAATTATCGCGAACGACCCGAAAGCCGTTCGTATAGAACCTTACATTCTGGTCGTATTTGAATCGCGCGGCGGAACGCAGATAGCGAGGATCGTTATTGAAGGAACCACCGCGGAGCACGCGCTCGCGGCATTGGGGCTTTGTCCACGCAGATCCGTCGGTCGGTGCACCCCGGTAGTTGTCGCTCCAGCAATCTTCGACCCACTCCGCAGCATTACCCGCCATATCGTAAACCCCGAAGGCATTGGGCGGAAACGATCCGGTATCGATCGCCTTCTTCACGGGATCGCTGGTGCAGCCGAGACAGTTGGCCTTGTCCTTTTCGACGGTCCGTCCCCAGGGATAGGTCGTCGTCGTGCCGGCTCTGGCGACGTACTCCCATTCGCTTTCCGAGGGCAGCCGGTAGGTCTTCCCGGTCTTCTGCGACAGCCATGCGAGATAGCTCTTGGCGTCGTCCCAATCCAGATCCGTGACGGGCCGCCGGCTGCGCCCAAGGCCGCGGTCATCGGGCTTTTGCTTGCAACCGCCTTCGGCGAAACATGCGTCCCACTCCTCGAACGTCACTTCGCGCCGGCCGATGTAGAACGCCTTGCGGATCGAAACCTGATGAACGGGAGCCTCGAAATCGAACATCTCGGTCGACCCCATCTCGAATGCGCCGGGCTGTATCAGCACAATTTCGGGACATTGCGGACAGTCGCGGATGGCTGATTGCGGTGCGGCGGCAGGTGGCGGTGCCGCAGGTGGCGGCGTGGGGCTGGTCGACCTTGGCTGGTTGCTGGCTTCGATCTGTTGGAGTCGCGCGCGCGCCGTAACGGCAAAGGGTCCATCGGGATAGGAATCGAGATAGGCCTTGAAATCAGCCGCGCTGTTGCTGCCCTTGATCGTCTCCCAGAAGCCGAGTTCCATCGAATCGGCGGCGCGAACCGGCTTGCGCGTTGAACTGATGACGAACTCTGCAGGCGCCGGCGAAGACTCCCAGACAATCTGCCGGTCGCGCGTGGCCTGAGCGACGGATGTTCGAACCCGCCGGAGCACTTCCTTGAAGGGCAATCCTTGAACTTTTGCCGACTTTATCAATTCGACGGCAAACATGTTTGCCTCGCGCGGCGTATCGCCGACGACTTCCCCCGGGGCCGCCGGATAGACCACGGTCACGCCTGATATCGGCGGTTGGGTGGCAAGTCCACGGAGACGCGAGTATATCGCTTGCTGCCAGGGATTTTTTCGCGCGGCATCGAGAATGACGACGCAGCCGGCCGGGCGCGAGACGATCAGCGGATCGAGGATGAGGTCGATATCAATCGCCTGCGCGCGAATATCCGCCTCGGTGGCAATCCTCGAATCGATCGCCAGCAGGAAGTTGCGATCCTGGTAGCGGACGGCGTGACCGCCGAAATACACCAAGGCTGTGGTGCCCCAGCCGAGTTTCTTCGTGAACGCGCCGATCGCGGCCTCCATCTCCGTGCGTGTGGCGTTCTCCGCGTAGACCACGTCGAAGCCGCCTTCGCGGAGAACATCGGCGAAGGCACGGGCGTCGCCGGGCGCCGAAGCAACCGGCGACTGCGGATAGGAGCCATTGCCGATCACGAGCGCTACCCGCCTGGTTTCGGCGGGCGTGCCCTGGCCAAAGGCCGTGGCGTTCGCCATCAGCGACACCAGCAGCGCAAGAGCCGCCAGACGCACGCTCAGCATTGCGCCAATCCGGACCGCCCGGCTGCTTGATCCGGCGCTCGTTGCGGATGTCGCTGTCCGGCTAGCGCACATAGATCGTGATCTTCTTCGACATGACCGGAGGCTGATGCGGCAAGTGCAGGTGGTCGCCGAGCAGCAGCTGCAAGGTGTGAGTTCCTGGAGGCAGCGTCAGTACCACTTCGGTCTGCCCATTTCCCAGATGAATGTGATTGTAGTCGGAGGGAATTGGCTGATCCAGCGGCACCATGTCGGTATCGATCAGCAGGTGATGGTGGCCGGTGAGCGGCTTGACGATGCCGGCGGGGGCCACGCCCATCTCTTTCAGCCCTATCTTCACCGTAAAGCGTTCGGGAGTACGCATGCCGTCGACAGGATAGTGAAAATAGACCTGAGCCGATGGCGCAGACGCGGTGCGGTCCACCGCCTGCGCGGGCGCCATCTGCAGCGGCGTCGACGCCAGCACGAGCGCGATCATCGAGACAATCGAAAGCCCGGTCCTCGCAAATCGTCCGTGCCGCATGATTATGTGCTCATCGTTTACGAGACCGCTTCCGCACATTCTTGACGAACACTTTGATGCGTTCGGAGATCACCGGTGGATCATGCGGGATGTGGCGTTCGTCAGCCAGTATTAATTGAAGCGTGTGCTCGCCCGGAGAAAGCGTAATCTTCTTCTCGGTCTGGCCATTGCCGAAGTGAATGTGGTTCAGGTCACTCGGCAGCGGCTGATCCAGCGGCGGAGTATCGACATCGATCATGAGGTGATGATGGCCCGTACCAGGCTTGGCGACGCCCGCGGGCGCAACGCCCATGCTGCGCAGGCCGAACCGTATGGTCGAGTTGGGATAGATGGTGTCGCGGTTGCTCGGATAGATGAAATAGACGGCGGCGTCGGGTGGCGAGGGCTGGCGGCCGGCCCCGGTCGGGGCCTGCGTGGCCTTTGCCGGCGCCGCATTCGCGACGTGAATACGGATGACCTTGGAGAAGATCGGGGGATCGTGGGGAAGGTGTTCGTGGTCTCCCAGCAAGAGCTGCAGCGTATGGTCTCCGGGAGCCAGCGTGATTTCCGTCTCAGTTTGGGCGCGGCCGAAATGCAGATGGTTGAGGTCGCTCGGGATCTCGCGATCAAGTGCTGGAAGCGGCGTATCGATCAGCAGGTGGTGATGTCCGCTGTTCGGCTTGCTGGTGCCCGCCGGCGCCAATTCCATTCCGGAGACACCGAATTTCACCGTCACCTTACGCTCGACCGTGGCGCCGTCCGCCGGCTCTATCAGGGAAACACTGGCGCCAGCCGGCGCGGGCGTTCGGGTCTTTGCGACGGTCGCCGCATCGACCCTGACATGAATTATCTCGGACACCACCGGCGGAACGTGCGGAATGTGAGCCTGATCACCTAACAGCAGCTGCAAAGTGTGCTCACCTGCAGGCAGCGTGATCTCCGCTTCGGTCTGGCCACCGCCAAAATGAATGTGATTGAAATCGCTTGGGATCGGCTGATCGAGCGGCGGCAATTGGGTGTCGATAAGAAGGTGATGATGACCGGTATTCGGCTTGGCTGTTCCTGCCGGCGCGATCTCCATGTTCTCGATCCCGAAACGGATCTTGACCTTGGAGGGGATAGTCGCGCCGTCCTTGAGATCGATGAAATATATCCTGGCTTTCGCGGCCGCAGGATTTCTCGTCGGTGCGGGCTGCGCACCGGCTTCGATTCGAGCATCCATGGAAATTATCAAAAAAACAATCGAGCAGAGGCTTGCAAATCGATACATGAACCGCTCCGCAGTCACGCTAGCATGGGCCTCGAAGCTCAACAAGCTGGCCGGAAACCCCGAACATTCGGCAATCCCCAGGTCGGTATTCCATCGGTCGTCGGCGCTATCCGGAGAATGCCATCGCGAACCAGTCATCGGCGTGCCGCATGAAGGGCGGGCCAGACATTGAAATCAGGCCCCAATTAGCCTATTCTGCGGCAGTCATGGGTATGAAGATCGCGATCCGGTGCTTCGCTCTTGGTTTCGTGGTCGCGTTCGGCCTGTTCGTCGAGGCGCGCGCTGCCGAACAGCGCGTCGCGCTGGTGATCGGCAATGGCGCATACCGCTCGGTGCCAGAACTCGACAACAGCCGAAACGATGCGGACGATATTTCCGAGCAGCTCAAGCGCGTCGGCTTTACCGTTATCGACGGCCGCGACCTCGACAGGCCGGCGATGTATGCGGCGCTTGGCCGCTTTGCCCAGCGGGTGAGGGGCACCGATGCGGGCCTGGTCTACTATTCCGGGCACGGGCTGCAGATCAACGGTCAGAACTATCTGGTCCCGATCGATTTGAAGCTTGACGGGGGCACATTCACGCCGTTCGACCTGGTAAAGCTCGACGACGTCGTCGAAGCGCTCAACTATACCGCGGGCGTCAAGCTCCTGGTGTTGGACGCCTGCCGAGACAACCCTTTCGCGAACAGCTTGGCGGATAACAAGGGCAGTCGCGGTATTGGCGCCACGCGTGGGCTTGCCAAAATCGAGCGCTCGCAGGGAATGCTGATCGCTTATTCGACCCAATCCAACAGCGTCGCCGCCGACGGCACCGGTCGCAACAGCCCTTTCACCGGCGCGCTGGTGCGAGAAATCCAGGTCCCCGGGCTGGAGGTAGCAACCGTGTTTCGCCGTGTCGCGGTAAACGTCAATCGCGAGACCCAGGGGCAGCAAACTCCGGAATTGTCGGTGTCGCTGCTTCAGGACTTCTATCTCAATCCCCAGGAGAGCGATATTGACGCCTGGAAAAAGATGGGGTCCTCGGCAAGCGCTGCCGACTTGAAGAGATTTATCTCGAAATTCCCCGAAAGCGTCATGCTCGACGCGGCGCGCGCGCGTCTGGATGCGATCGAGAATGCCAGCGAGCGGGAACGGCTGGCTCGCGAATATGCCGAGAAGGAACGCCGCCTGCGCGGGGATCTCGAAGCCGCCGAAGCCGGCTACAAGAAGGCGATGTCGGAGCTGTCGGAGCGCCGTGAACGAGACGAGCGCGAGCAACTCGCGGCGACGAAGACGAGCCAAATTCCTGCCGCAGCGACAGCGCCGGCTCTTGCGGGGATCAGTTCGGGCAGCGTCGCGAAAGCCGCCGTTCCCCAGCGCGCCGACACCGAGCGGGAGCAGAACTTGAAAGAACAGGCCGCCAGGGAACAGGCCGCCAAAGAGCAGGCGGCCAAGGCGGAGCGTGAGCGGTTGGCTTCGCAGGTCGCCGCATTCGAAGCCGACAAGGCGCGGTTGGCCGAAGAGCGGCAGACGCTTGAGCTTGTGATGACCGAGAGGCTCGCCCGCGCGCAGGCGGAACGGGAGCACGCGGAAAAAAGAGTTGCGGCGGAGACTGCGCGCTTGCCAGTATATGCACTCGACCAGCCTCGGACGATCACGCCGGCGGTACCGCGTCGGCGCGCTCCGGCAAGCTGTCAGGAGATCAACGCCCGAGCCCAGCTCGGCGACCTTTCGGAGACCGATCGCGATATGCTGCGAAACTGCCGCTGACCGCGATCGGGAATTGAATATCGAACCAATTTATTTTGCGCTTGCAGCCAAGGCATTATGGATAGGACTTTTGCGAATTGGAGACGATGCGTGACGCTACTGGCACGAACGTCGAACCTTGTGGCGTGTGTAATTTGTTGTTTGCTGGCCGGCGTCGTGGCGGCATTCCCGCAAGGCGCGCCGCCCGTGGCAGGCACGCCGTCAGCGCCGAGTCCGCCGCCGCCGACACCGATACCGTTCGACGACGCGCTGCTCCGCGCGGCGAACGACCTGTTTTCGAAAGCCGCACTCCCTGCGGGCAACGACAAGATCGAATTGGTGGTCGACCCGCTGATTGATGGCATAAGCGGCGCCCAATCGACCGCTACCCGATTGATGCAGGACCGTATCGTCGCGCTGGTCAAAAAATCGTATCCGCGTTTCGAGGTGCGTCCGTTCTCTACCGAGGCGTTGTCGCGTGCTCCCGTCGTACTGATCGGCACTTTTACCGCGATCAACAATGCCGGCGCCGCCGACGGACCGCGTGACGCCTACCGGATTTGCCTCGCCCTTGCCGATCTTCGCAGCAGAAGCATCGTGTCCAAGGGGGTGGCCCGCGCGAAGCCCGAGGCGATCGACGTGACGCCGACGCCCGCGTTCGCGGACACCCCGGTCTGGGCGACCGATCCGGCCACCAGCCTCTATATCAAGGCCTGCCAAGGCAGCAAACCTGGCGACCCCATCGATCCGATCTACGTCGAGCGGATCGGTACGTCGTCGCTGATCAGCGACGCAATCCTCGAATACGATGACAGGCGTTATCGGGAAGCGCTGGCTTTCTACAGAACCGCGCTCAAGATGACGGGCGGAGATCAGTTGCGCGTCCGCTCCGGCATCTATCTGGCCAACTCGAGGCTTAACCGGCGGGAAGACGCGACCGATGCCTTCGGCAACCTCGTCGATTACAGTCTGGCCGGGAAGAAACTGTCGGTACGGTTCCTGTTCAAACCGGGCTCAACCCAGTTCGTGGATGATCCGCAGATCTCGGCGCCTTATCCGATGTGGCTCAGCCAGATCGCCATACGGGCGTCGCGGCGCAATAGCTGCCTTAACGTCGTCGGTCACACCTCAAAGACCGGACCACCGCAGGTCAATGAGCGGCTTTCGGTGCTGCGCGCTCAATACATCAAGGATCTGCTGCAGGGCAGCTCGCCTGGACTTGCCGACAAGTTGAAAGCGACCGGAGTAGGCTCCAGGGAATTGCTGATCGGCACCGGCAGGGATGACTCAAGCGATGCGATCGACCGGCGCGTTGATTTCAGCATTTCGGACTGTTGAGCCCGCAGGCGGGCTGTCGCCGCGAGCTACGGATAGGCAAGCCATCCACCTTGAACTCTCCCGCTGCGGCCACCCCGGACTCAGCTACTTCTGCGCGTTCGAGAAACGCCGTTTCCAGCACGTCGCCGATCGGCTGCCAGGTGCGGCCGTCGAATTGAATCAGCCGCAGGTGCTTGATCGGCCGGAAATTCCAGGGGCCGGTGCTGATCTTGATCCCGGGCAGCAGCATGGAGCCCTGGTAGTTTTCGAGGGCCGCGGCCTGCTTCATGACGTTCTCGCGCGACAGGTCATTGCCGCATTGTTTGAGCACCTGGGCCAGTGTCTCGGCGGCGGCGTAGCCGAAGACGGCGGCATTGTCGTCCTTGCCTCCGGCCCGATTGTATTTCTCGATGAACGTCTGCCAGTCCCTGGCGGCCTGTTCGTCCTTCCAGGCCGGATCATTTGCATCCTTCAGGAAGGCGGCCGTGATGACGCCCAAAGCCTTTTCAGAGCCGTTGCCCGGGCCGGCGGACTTTGGCGCCGTCGCGATCGATGAAGCCATTTGATTCACGATGAACACCGGATGCCAATTGAGATCCGCCGCTACCCGGACGACTTTCGCGGCGTTGGCAGGCATCCCTGCAAATACAAAAATTTCGGCTCCCGATCGCTTCAGGATCGATACGTGCGTGTCCAGATGCTCGTCGGCGATATCGTAGGCGATGTCGGCCTTGATCATCCGGGCGATGTTGCCGAGCCCGTCTTGCAGCCCCTTGAACAGTTCTCGACCGAATAGATCGTTCTGCCAAAGTGCTACGATCCTTTTTCCGGGATAGAACGCCTGGATGTAGTTGGCGTAGATGCGTCCCTCTTCCCGAATGGAGGGTTGCCAGCCCATGGTCCACGGGAACATCGAGGGATCGCTCAGATGATCGTCTCCGGAGGCGACGAAGAGTTGAGGAATTTGCCTGTCATTCAGGTAGGCGCGAACCGCAAAGTTTCCCGGCGTTCCGAACGAGCCGAACATCAGCAGCACGTCGTCTTTCTCGATGAGGCCGCGCGTCAGCTCCAGCGCGGTCGACGGATCGGATTTGTCGTCATAGGAGATGAAGCGCACCTTGCGTCCGTTGATCCCGCCACGCTCGTTGATCATCTCGAAATACGCCGCTTCGGCTTTTCCAATCGCGCCGAAGACCTGCAAACTCCCGCTATAGGGCATGACGTTGCCGATGCGAATTTCAGCATCGGTCACGCCGGGTTCGCGCACGCGTTCGGTGATCGCGCCCAATGACGTGAGCGCCAGGACAATCGCAATCAGCGTTCGGGCCCAGGTTTGCATTGGATGAACTCAATTACAAAAGAGTGCAGCCGGATTTCGAGACCTGTGGGACGCGCTCAGCTTGATTTGGATCAAGCGTCAGGAGATTGATGGCGGGATCGACGGAGCGAGTTCCCGCAAAACGCGATGCGGCAAGCCTACGCTCCCGACCGGTGGTGTCAACGAATTCGCTGTTGTTCCCTGGAGGCAAGCCATCCCCGTGAACTCTCCCGCCGGCCGCCGCGACCAAGCGGGCAGGAGAGCACATCATGTTCGAATGGCTGATACCGCTACTGCTCGTGGTCGTGCTGGCTGATGCAAGATTCTCGGTGCTCACCGCGATCGGGCTGACCCTCACTGCGCGGTTTCCGGCAAGGCTTCGCCGGGGAGATAAAGCCTGATCGGGCGGATCTCGTAGACGGCGGACGGATTGGCGCGGCGCAGGTCGCGCGCGACATCGAGCGCGGCGTCCGCGTCGTCGCAATTCACCACATACAAGCCCAACAGCTGCTCCTTGGTCTCGGCAAACGGCCCGTCGATGACCATTCCGGCGCCCGGCCCGCGCAAGGTGCGGGCATCTGCCGTCGCGCCGAGCCGCGCCGCCGGCCCGAGCAGCTTGTTCGCGTTGAGCCGGTCATGCACCGCCAGCAGGCCGGTCATCACGGTTGCATCCTGTTCCGGCGTCCAGGACATCACCTCGGCTTCGACGTGGTAGGCGAGAATGGCGTAGAGCATCGACTTCTCCTTGTTGGGCGGGCCGTACTGGCTGCCCCTTCAGAGGACGATTTAGCCCGGAACATCCCGACATCGGGCACGCGATGAAACGCCGCCCGCGCCTGGTCAATCTCTGCGGTTTCTGATCGGCAGCTGGTAGCCCCCAACAAGAAAGCGCGGCGGGATCGCTCCCGCCGCGCTCCAACTCTTGAACTCGCTGGTCCAGGCCTGAGAGCGCCCGGAGCCAGGCCTCAAATCAAAGGCCTAGCGGGCGATCCCAGCGAGGTGACAGCGCTTGGTAAAAGACACTGGATCACCTCCTTTCATTGTTGATGGAAACATCAATATAGGCGGCGAATCAGCCGCTGTTAAGGGGGCCGGACGGGGCGGGTGCCGGGGGAACAGGGCCGTTTTGAAGCGAGAACAGGGGCCCCAGGGGCGGGTTGAGGCCGCCTGCACGGCGTGTTAGGTCAACGCCAGCGCGGGTGTAGCTCAATGGTAGAGCAGCAGCCTTCCAAGCTGAATACGAGGGTTCGATTCCCTTCACCCGCTCCAAATTTTTCAAAGACTTAGCGAGAGATCAGTCGCCAGCGCGGCCATGCGCGTGTTCCCGGCGTCCATGAGCTCGACTGCCGAAATTCAACTGGCGGCTCCGCGTGGCGTCAGGCCTGGTCAGCTTCGCCTTCGGAGCCGTCCTGATCTACGGCATCGGTTTTGCCGAGGGCGGCCTGTCCACCGCCGCGCCGATCTGGGAAACCTCATTGACCCCGTGCGCATCGCTGCTTTCGTCCGCTCCAGCAAGAGTTTGGTCAAGCAGAGAGGCAAAGGCGGCAGCCTTTGTCTTTCAGGGTAATTTCTGGTCTCCGCTAAGGTGATCATCCGATGTCGCGCGGCGCGGCAGTAGTGCAGTTTCGCGGGAACATCGCCGGGCGGCGTGGAGACACGCGTGCACGTCTACGGCTGCGAACAGACGGGCAGATACCGCAATTGCATTGCTCATGACTGAACTTGATGCGTCGTCAGGTCACAATACCGAGGATCATGGCGCCAGTACGTTCAGCCTGGTTCGCCGACAGCTGCCTTTCCTCGCCATACTCGCGCTGGCAGTCGGGGGCGTGGCTTATACCAACTTTTCGCAGCGGCCTCTCGTCGGTTATTGGGAGTTTCTGGCCATTGCGATGGGCCTCGTATGCGTCATTACCCAATGGTCGGAGCTCGAGGACAAGCAGGCTCGCTTTCGACTGATGTGGACTCAGGCGCTGCATTGGCTGGCTGTTCTCGTGACGATGAACATCATGCTGTTTTCGGGCGTGCAGCAGCTGCTACCTACGCTGGCCACCAGTCTCGTCCTCCTCATACTGCTGGCGCTAGGTACGTTCCTCGCCGGTGTCCATTTGGCGTCGCTTCAAGTCGGCTTTCTCGGCCTTGCATTGGCGCTGGCGGTTCCGGCGATCTCGTGGGTCAAGCAATCCGCACTGTTTTTGATTCTGGCTGTGGTTTTCCTTGTCGGGCTCGCCATGGCGTTCTGGTCCTATTGGGGCGATGCGCATCCAAAGACCTCCGCTCGCGGGACGGCCGCATTTCCCGATCCGTCAAAGGCCATGACGGGAGCGAGCCCCAATGATTGATCGGTAGATCAGGTTATAAGCTTCGGTGAGAAGCCGCCTCGGCGAGTCGTCGGGGATCAAGGAGGAACAAAACCATGTCGGACTATGATCGAAATGCAGCCGCGTCCGGTCTTCCGGCCGACGGCGCCATCGCAATAGACGCTGGCCTGCGCGCTTACATGCTGCGCGTGTACAATTACATGGCCGCGGGTGTCGGCCTGACCGCCGTTGCCGCGTTTTTGACCTATCAGTTCACCGGCCCCGAATTGCTTCAAAGTCCGCTTATGTGGGTATTGATGCTGGCGCCGCTGGGGCTGGTGTTTTTTATCAGCGCACGCATCAACAAGATGTCGGCGGAAGCTGCGCGAGGGTGGTTCTTCCTCTATGCGGCCCTGGTCGGGATCTCATTGTCGACCATTTTCCACATCTACACGCAGTCCTCGATCACGCGGGTGTTCTTTATCTCGGCGGCGGCCTTCGGCGCGCTCAGCATCTGGGGCTACACCACCCAGCGAAGCCTGTCGGGATTCGGAACGTTCCTGTTCATGGGGCTGATCGGCATCATTATCGCAAGCCTGGTCAATTTGTTCCTGAGATCGAGCGGGTTGGACTGGATGATTTCCATCATCGGCGTCGGCGTCTTTGCGGGCCTTACGGCCTACGATACCCAGCGGATCAAGGGCATGTACGACCGCGGCGATGACGCCACTTCGGCGGGTCGCAAGGCCGTGATGGGTGCGCTTTCGCTCTACCTCAACTTCATCAACCTTTTCATGATGCTGCTGCGTCTGATGGGAGGACGACGCTAAAGCATGCCCATTTTGGAAGTGCGAAGCACCGGCCGCAAATGACCCGAACACCGCACCCGGGACAAGGACAGCGGCGAGTGCAATGATGCAGGTTACGACCGCGTCATTGCCAGTTCGAAATAGTTCTCCCTGCGGTCAGCCCAACCTACTTGTCACTGGACAACCGCGCCTTCCGAATTGTCGGAAGGCGATGAGATATTTTTTCCATATTGTTGACGGTCCGACAGTTTTCCCCGATGAGGACGGAAACAGGCTTTCGAGCCCTGAACAGATAAATCCGCGGGACATTCTGAGTTGCTCCGTGGCAGTCTTTCACAGCATCATCGCAGTTAGAGAGTTTCGATCATGCGAGCGAAAGTATTCAAGATATACGAAAATCGCGGGGGCATTGCTCGGCGTGTCCCTGCTGACGTTCCTTGCCGTCCGCATCTACAATTCGCAGCGGGGACTGCCGCTCGAACCCTGGCACACCCATGTTCCGCATGAACTAAGCAGGGAAAAGCTCGACGCGGCCAATTGGACGGAATATCTGGCGGCCGAGGCCGGGATCTTCGACGACGTCCAGCGCGAGGTTTCCCGGAAGCTCGATGCGACCGGTCGTGTGCCGGCCAATCGGTATTTTGAGGGCAGTCCGGTCTATCCCGGGCACTTTGCGCAGGATTTCAACCGGTCCTTTGTGCTCGAGCCAAAGGGCAAGCCGGTCGGTGCTGTCGTGCTTCTGCATGGCCTGACGGACTCCCCCTACAGTCAGCGCCATATCGCAGCTTTCTATCGCGATCGCGGCTTTGTGGCTATTGTGCCGAGGATGCCGGCGCATGGCACGGTTCCTGCCGCCCTGACCGACGTGGAGTGGGAAGACTGGTTGGCGGCGACGCGGCTCGCGGTGCGCGAAGCACGCAGCCGCACCGAGCCGTCCGCGCCGCTGCATCTGGTGGGCTTCTCCAATGGCGGCGCGTTGGCTTTGATCTATGCGCTTGATTCCCTCAGCGACGAAAAGTTGGCTCGGCCGGACCGCCTGGTGTTGATTTCGCCGATGGTCGGTATCACACGCGCTGCACGCTATGCTGGCCTGGCAGGGCTGCCGGCGATTTTGCCCGCCTTCGCCAAGGCAGCGTGGCTCGGCATCGTGCCCGAGTTCAATCCGTTCAAATACAATTCGTTTCCCGTTAACGGCGCGCGCCAATCCTATCGTCTGACGCGAGATCTGCAGGCGCGGATCGCTCGCTATGGCCGCGAAGGCAAACTGGGGCAGATGCCGCCGATCCTCACCTTTCAATCGCTGATCGATTTCACGGTGAGTACGCGGGCCATCGTATCGGCGCTTTATGCGCAACTTCCCGAGAACGGCCACGAGCTGGTGCTGTTCGATGTCAATCGCACGGCAAAGTTCGGCCCTTTGCTCCGTTCCAGCGCCGACACTGCACTCGCGCGTATCGTACCAAGCGCCTCGCGGCGTTATCGCCTCACAGTCATTACCAACTCCAATGACAATAGTGACGATGTGATCGAGCGTGTTACCGAGGCCGGCAGCGACGTCGAGAAGTCGCGCCCGCTCGGGTTATCGTATCCGCGGGGATTCTATTCGCTGTCGCATGTCGCGTTGCCGTTTCCGGTCAGCGACGCTCTCTATGGGGCTGAACCCGACCTGTCCGAGAATTTCGGCGAGAATCTCGGCACTCTGGCGCCGCGAGGCGAACGCAACGTATTGATCGCAAGCCTCAACTCGCTGATGCGGGCATCGTCAAACCCGTTCTTCCCGTATATGACCGACCGGATCGGCGAGGGCATTCCCGCCGTGGCAAGCGGCGTCCGGCCACTTCAATAGGTGATCCGATCAGCATTCCCGCGGCTGGCCGTCATCGAAGCGTGAGCCTCGCCACACCCAACGCCAGATTAAGCCCGATCTGGCCTTCGACCGACAACGGCTGCAGCGTTATCGTGCGGCGGGATCCGCCGATCAACACCTGGGCGCCCAGACCCAGGCCTACGGCAACGTTGCCGCTGGCACCTACGTAATTCCCTCTCAGCGTGCCTCGGCCGATTTGGCTGTTTCGGGCAAACACAGCCCAGAACAGCGTTCCCCCTCTTGTCACGCCGATATCGACGCCAAGGCGCCTGATCGTGCCAGTGTAGGTGTATTGCTGGCCCGTCGTGCTCGCAATGAAAACACATCGCATATTCTGACGCGAGCCGAGGACCAGTCCGACCCTGGGGTCGGTGTCGCATGTCAATCCGCCGACCCGAAATGGCGACCGCGCTTGCGCCGTTGCCGCGCCGGAAAGTGCGCCTAAGAATGCGCATGCGATCGCCAGCCGACTGACGGACCGGAAGGTGAAACCGCGCGCGCTGTGCTGCTGTCGTCCGCAATCGATCCGCATTGATGGTGCACTCACGGGAACCGCGATCAGGAATCGCCGAACGGCGACCATGCATATGATGCCGATGTGTTGCGCACGAGTTGATAGGAAGAAACCCTGACTTGCACGGATGAATACCCCGATTGATCGACAAGGCGATTTCAGCTATTCACCGCGCGAACACCGCTGCACCCAGCGCGATGGTCAGTATCAGCAACGATACGGTGGCCGTCGGCCACTGACGGAGAACGCTGTCCGTTCGTTCCAGCGCCTTGCCCCACGTGACAGCCATCCGCATTCCGCCGTCCAGCGCCACGATGATGTCTCCCTTGGGAATGCGTGGCAACGAGCGTCCCCAACGCCACAGCGCCATCGCCAGTACGGCACCCAGCAGAACGGGCCAAAGCGCTTTCCATAGCACCGCAGGAGAGAGTGGGTCAGGCAGCGTTCCGCTCGGGACCGTCAGATACAGCGTCCACGGCACGACCAGTGAAACGATTGCGGTCGCCAGCCAGGGCCAGACCAGTCCTGCGGTGGGTGTCGCTTGCGGATCTTGCGATGCCGTCCGCGCAAGGCTGCGCAGGAACTGCAACATCAGCAGCGTCGTGCCGACCGCAGACAGCGTTGCAATGCTGCTCGCGATACTGTCTCCCAACAGTTCGTCGGCAACGAATTTCGCCAATGCGCCGCCGGTCAGCGGGAGACCGCCGAGGCCCACCGCAATGATTGCTGCGGGCAGCAGCATCAGCCATAGCCGTTGGCGGCCGGTCGCGGCGATGACGCCCACGGACAGGAACAGCGCGCCTTTCACCAGGACGTGGTGCGCGGCATAGAAGGCCGCCGCCAAAGCGGCGCGGCCATCCCCTGCAAGCATTCCCATGCCGATGACCGCGACGATAAATCCCATCTGGCTCACACTGGAATACGCCAGCACGACCCGGGGATTGCGTTGCGTGATTCCAATCACGACGCCGTAGAGCGCGGCAAAAAGTCCGGCGGCGGCAAGCGCCGTGCCCCAATCGGGCATTGCGGTTTCGAGCGGTAGAAACCGGATCATTCCAAGGATGCTTGCCTTGACGACCGCACCGCTCAACACGGCGGCAGCCGGCGTCGGCGCCGCCGAATAGGCCAGTGGCATCCAGAAGTGAAATGGTACGAGGCCCGCCTTCATGCCGAGGCCGGCAATCAACAGGACGAGTATCAGATCGCGCTGAGGCGAGGCCGGCAGCGCTGCCGCGGCGTCGCGGATCAACAGGCTGTCGCCCGGGATCTGCGCGGCCAGCAGCACGAGGGCCATCAGCAGGAGGGCTTCGGCCAGCAAAGCGAGCCCGATATAGACCGCGCCGGCGCGCCATGCGCTGGGCGTTTCGTGCTGGATGACCAGGCCGCAGGCTCCGAGTGTGAGCAGCGCGAGAAGGAAGTAGAAGCCCACCATGTCGGCGGCCAGAAATACGCCGACGCAGCCGGTCAGCGCCATCAACCAGCACACCACGAATCGACCACGGTTCGGCCGGCCCTGCAGATACTGCGACGCATAAGCACCTGATGCGATCCACAGCAGCGCCGAAACGCCCAGCAGCATGGCGCCGGGACGGTCCATGGCGAAGGTCAAATGGAAGCGTGCCGAACCGATCGCCAGCGAAGAATCGGAGGCGACGAGTAGCACCGCGGCCAGCGCCGGTATCGGGGCGAGCGCCAGCAGCGAAGGCATCCGGTTCAGCGCCTGCGGCCAGAGGCACGCCAGGAGCATGACGAGCGGCACGACGAAGGCGCTGGCCAGCAATGTGCTTTGCCCAATCATCGCGGCCCCGCCATCGTTAAGTCGGGGCGGCCAACCTGGAGAATATCGACAGGGCCGAGCGCGACCAGACCCAGCAACAGCGACGTCAGCGCCAACGCCAGCGCCGCGGCTTCCTGATATCGCGGCACGGCGACGCGGAGCTTAAGAGGCTCACTCGGCGGCGCAACGGCGCGCGACAGAACGATGAACATATAGGCGCTGGTGAAGAGGCCTCCCGCGAGCATCACGATCGCCCACCACCATTGAGCGGTCGCGACCGCCGCCTCGAGCAGCAGCCACTTCGCCAGAAAGCCGCCACTTGGCGGCAACCCGATCAAGGACACGCCGCCGAGTGCGAATGCGAAGATCGTCATCGGAAGCGCGCGAGCGATCCCGCGAGCTCGGCGATGCGATCATGTCCGAGCGCGGCATAGATAAGTCCAGCGGCCATGAACATGGCGGCCTTCGCTGTCGCGTGCGATATCGCCTGAATGATGCCGCCGGTCAAAGCGCCGCTGCCCTGGAGCTGCGCTGAGGCCGTGTCGAGGGCGAGCGGAAACATCAGGAACAGGTAGCCGATCTGCGCGACCGTCGAATAGGCGATCAGGAGCTTGAGCCGCTGCTGTCGTAGCGCGACGACGTTGCCGAAGATGATTGCCGCGGCCCCCAGCACGCCGAACAGTTGCGCGCCGGACAGGCCGAGCATTCCCGGCATGACGTCGAACCAGAGCCGCACGACGATGAAGAACGACCCCTTCACCACCACCGCCGACAGCACCGCGCTGGCGGCCGCCGGCGCGCCGGCATGGGCCGGCGGAAGCCATAGATGCAGTGGAAAGAGGGCGGTCTTGGCGAAGAGTCCGATAGTCATCAACGTAGCGGCAACAAGTGTCGCGGGCTCCATATGAACCCGGCGGGAGAGCAGCACGATGTCGAGCGTTGCATAGCTGCCGTAGAGCAGGGCCGTTCCGACCAAATAGAGGATCGAGCCGAGCAGGGCGAAGAGCAGGTATCGCAGCGCGGCCTGCAACGTCTCCGCGCGGCCGTCGAGACAGACCAGCGGCACCGCGGCGAAGGTGAGGAGCTCGAGCGCGACGTATAACGTGAACAGATCGCCGCCGAGGAAGATCAGGTTCATCGCGCCCCAGATCGCCATCAGCAGGATCCAGAACGCGAACGGTGCGCGGGCCTCAGCGGACCCCGCACGCGTGCCGAAGTCCGCATACGCAAAGATCGCGACCGCGCAGAACACGATGGCCATTGCGACCATCATCGCCGCCGAAAGTCCGTCGGCGCGCAACGCAATTCCGAGCGGGGGCTTCCAATCCCCGATGATGTAGACCAGCCGGTGGCCGCTTCGCCACACGTCGACGAAGATGATCGTCGCAAGGACGAAGCCGGAAGGCAGCAGAACAACGGCTATCCTTTCGGCGTACCGTCCGCCAAGGACGAACGACAACAGGACGCCCGCGGCCGGCAATACGATCGCCAGAACCAGGAACGCGCCATCTGTCGTTGTCGCGTCGGGCAAGACGTTTGCGTCCGGCATCAGGAGTTGCCTCGGTCCGTGCCTCCGGGATTATCGGCGCTGAGCGTGGATCGACCGGTCTCCTGCAAAAGCCGCAGCACCAGTGCGATCGCCATGGCGGTTGCCGCGAAGGCAACGACGATCGCGGTAATGACCATCGCCTGAGGGACGGGATCGCCTCCGAGCCCGGAAGCTGCGGCCCTTTTGGCTACGACGCCGAACACCAGAAATACGCCGCTTCCCAGCAGGTTGAATGCCAGTATCTTGCGCAGCGGCTCCGGATTGGTGACGAGCCCGTACAATCCAACTCCGACCAGCGCTGCGCCACATAAGCCGAACAGATTTGCAGCGTTCATGGCCGTTGCACCCGTTCCGGCGGCCCTGCAGCCAGCAGGGCCAGCGCCACGCCGATCGAAAGCGTCAAGGCGAACTCCACCGCGACGATCAACGGTTTGGCGTAGCCCGCCGGATACGCAAGGAAGGCAGTCGCCAGCACCATGCCGGCTATTCCGATGGCAAGGAAAATCACCGGTCCGACGACGAGCAGCAGGCGCAGCCAGCGCTGGTCGATCGAAGGTACACTTCTCAGGCCTGCGATCATGACAAGGAGCCACATCGCGGCCAGGATGGTGCCGCCTTGAAAGGCGCCACCCGGTTCCTTTGCTCCGACCCAGCACATATAGATTGCCACCACGATTCCCACCGGCGGCAGAAGCTGGGCAAGAAATGTCAGCGTGCTGCTGGGTTGCGCATAAACACGAAGCCCGGGGATTCCGCCCCACACGCCGTCGGGCGCCAACGACCAGACGCCGAGCAAAGCGAGTATCAGGACTACTTTCTCGAGCAGCGTATCGAGCGCGCGGTAAACGAACAGAACGCCGGCGACAGGATTGCCGAGGCCGGTCTGCGGCAGGTTCTCCATCGCCATCGGGGCGAGTGTGGGAATGACTTCGGGCGGGGACAGGACGGCGATGGCAAGGCCTGCCGCGACAAGCGTGCATAACGCGCCCGTCACAAGACGAACCGGCATACTGGTCGGGGCGTCGCTACCTTTGGCGGAGCGCAGGCGTGCGACCGCACCGAGCATCAGCATGCCGGTCATTCCGCCGCCGATCGCGGCCTCCGTCAGCGCGACATCGACCGCCGAGAGCCTGACCCAGGCGATCGACAACAGCAACCCGTAGACGACGAAGCCGATAACGGCCGCGAACGCTTCGCGCGCGGCAATCGTCCAAACCCCGATCCCCAGGATCAGGACGGCAAGGCCGATATCGAAAACAGACAAGATGGTCATCCATTTGGCCCGCGTTGTCGAACCGCGCCTGCAATGAGCTGGGTAACGATCGCGCCGGACAACTGGACCAGCAGCCAGATACTCACCAGCTTCAACGCGCCGAACACTCCGTTCGCCTGTGGCAACAGGCCCAGAACGATGAGGCCAAGGCCGAGATTGTCCACCTTGGTCAGTGCATGCAGGCGCGTCAGCGAGTCCGGGAAGCGGATCAAGCCGACTGTCCCTGCCAAAAAGAAGATTGACCCGGCCGAGACGGCGAAAACGGTGAAGATGTCAAACGCGAGTTTCATCCGCCGCTCGCTGTTTCCTGGGACCTGCTCTTCGAACCGGACGCGCTTCTGACGAATGCGACCGCTGCGAACGCGGCGAACAGCGCCAGCAGCAATGCAACATCCACGATCGGCGCTGTCCCGGTCGCTGCAGCCAGCAAAACAAGGATGGCGACGCCGCCGGTCCCCAGGAGCTGTGCCGCCATCATGTGGTCAACCTCGGCCGGGCGCTGAAGGATCACGAACAACCCGAGTGCCACCATCGTCAGCACGAAGCCCGCGGCTCCGAACAGGAAGCTAGCCATCGCGCTGCGCTCCCCCAAGTATCTGCATGCAGAGGACTTCCTCCGCAGCCAACTGCTCGGCCACCGGCTGCGTCACATCGAGGCAATGAATGGTCAGCCCGTTGCCTTCCGCAACTCCGCACGGAAGCGTGCCTGGCATCAAGCTCATGATGGCGCAGAATGCCTCTCGCGTCGTGCCTGGCGGAAGTTGCGCTGGATAGACCACGAAGCCCAGGCCGCAACCGCAGTTGAGGATCGAGCGCCCGCCATGCGACATCTATTCCGGCGGTGATCGATTGACGCAGAAAGTGCAGCACGTATCCGGCGAGCTTGATGGGGTGCAGGTGCCATGGCTGCGCCGGCATCAGGCGCAGGCTGGCCCAGGTTGCTGCAACAGCGGCAACTAACCCGGCCGCAAGATCGCCGGCATCGGCGCCGGTCAGCACCAGCCAGAAACCAAAAAAAACGGCTGCGCGAAAGATCGCACTCCCGAGAGTGACTGGACCGCTCACGGGCGGCTCCGCGGGCCTGCCTTGGTCCTCCGATGCGTTC
>CAWIZF010000036.1:0-12472 GCA_963840465.1 uncultured Alphaproteobacteria bacterium
GAGAATTCGCCGGTTCAGACCCCGTGGGTCACACCCTTAAGGTCGTAGCGAAATTCCGCGTGATTCCAACAACTTGGATTTTCGCTCCTTTTCGCGGAAGCACGCAGAATTGCGCACAATCTCATAACCTGAAGGTCGTAGGTTCAAATCCTACCCCCGCAACCAAATTATGCCGCTAAGTCAAAGACTTGGCGGTGTTTTCATTTTTGCGATTATGTCTCGAACCGGCTCAGGAAGCACTGTGGAAGCAAGAGGGTTCGTAATCTTAGGTAAATCAACGGGTTGGTGCGTAGGACGAATTGGGTTCCGCCGTGCCTGATCGATGATGATGACGGACTGCAAGCGGCTGTCCGGGCCCGTTTTAAGCCACGCGAAATTGGTCCCGCAGCCGGGCGAACATATCTTCATGATGAAATTGGATTCCCTCGATATGGGCTCCGATCGAAAAAGCGAATTTAGAAAGCACAGTAATGATATCAACTACAGCGGTTGATCGCCTGATTCAGCTGGGCCGGCGGCGGGGCGGCTTGAAGATCGATGATATCCGGCAAGCCCTGACAATCGATACCATGACTATCGAGGAGGTCGCCGATGCGGTGGCTCGCCTGGAGGATGCCGGCATTTCGGTCGACATTGACGCCGGTTTGTTAACTCCTCACCATCGAAAAATGGCTCTGCAAGAAGTGAAACCTACGCCAGAGCCATCGCGACGCAGCGAGCGGGTGACGACGGCTCATCCCCGTTTATTAAGCTTAGCATCGTCGATCAAGGCGGCTAAAGAGAATTCGTCACGTCTAGGTGGGTCAACGCATCACTACGTCCAAAAATCGGCCACCATCCTCGTCTTGGCGGCAGCATTGATCTTGTTACTTATCGCATTGGGCGTTTGGCGCTTCGCGTGAGTTTGGACCTTGCATATTGAATGGCGGGTTCGTCGTTCAAATCAGTCCGCAAGCTTGCAAATCAGGGCGAGACGGCTCGCCACCAAAACGCGTCGTCTGCTACTGCGGTCGGCTCGTCATACAGGTCCGCTTGTCTTTTAGGTGCGGCCACTTCTAGTTTGCAGAGAGACAGTCGTGAATTTCTATGACCGCTGGATACTGCCATCGATCCTCGATCTGGTCATGCGGCAGCGCCAGCTCGAGAAATATCGCCGCGAGGTGGTTGCCGCGGCCAGTGGACGGGTGCTCGAAGTCGGGGTCGGATCGGGACTGAACTTTCCGCTCTATGGCAAGCAGGTCGAGATCGTATTCGGGATCGACCCTTCGCCCCGGTTGCTCGCGATCGCGCGCCGACGCGCTGACGCGGCCGGTGTCCGCGCAGAATTGCTGCAGGGGTCTGCGACCGCAATCCCGCTCGCGGACAGCACAATAGACACGGTGGTGATGACCTGGACGCTTTGTTCGATCACTGACCCGCTGGCTGCGCTACGCGAGATGCGACGGGTTCTCAAGCCGGACGGCAAGTTGCTCTTCGTCGAACATGGACTTTCACCCGAGCCTGGGATCGAGCGCTGGCAACACAGGCTCACCCCCATTTGGTGCCATCTTGCGGGAGGTTGTCACCTGGATCGGAAGATGGACGACCTTATTCGCTCGGCCGGCTTCAATATGATCGAGCTCCGAACGGAATACGCAAACGGGCCACGTCCAATGACTTACATGTATCTTGGACGCGCCAGTCGTCATTGAAGGCATCCAGAAGGCAGCGGCGTGCACGCCGAGGGCAGAAGCCAATGACTGAAAATCTCGTGGTCTGCAGCAAATGCGGCACAATCAATCGCTTGCCGCCGTCGCGTCCGGCCATCGACGCCAAATGCGGGAAATGCAAGGCCAAGGTGTTCGCCGGGCATCCGGAGGATGTCGCTGCAGAGATCTTCGACCGCCAGATCGCGCGCAGCACCATCCCGGTTCTCGTCGATGTCTGGGCACCTTGGTGCGGACCATGTCGCATGATGGCGCCGGCCTATGAGGCAGCTGCTCGTGAACTGGAGCCGCAGGTGCGGCTGATCAAGCTCAATTCCGACGCTGAGCAGGCGGTTGCCTCTCGGCTCGGCATTCAAGGGATCCCGACGATGATCCTTTTCCACGAAGGCCGAGAGGTTGCACGTACATCCGGCGCGATGTCTGCGACCCAGATTGTGCGATGGGTGCGCGACCGCCTGCCCACGGTCGCTGTCTGAGCCTATCGGTGGACCGGCTATTAGCGTGGCTGTGGACTGGCTTTGGCGATTGGCGGCAAGCGGCGATCCGCGGTCGGTTGTGACGTGGTTTAAATGGGATCAGGTGCATGAAGGACCCTTACGAGACCCTCGGCGTCAATCGATCTGCGACCGACAAGGAGATCAAGGACGCGTTCAAGAAACTGGCACGCAAATTCCATCCCGATCTGCATCCGGGCGACAAGGAGGCGGAGGGAAAGTTCAAGGACATATCGGCGGCCAAAGACTTCCTCGACGACAAGGAGAAGCGCCGGAGGTTCGATGCGGGTGAGATCGATGCCAGCGGAGCTGAGCGGCCGCAGGAGCGGTTCTATCGCGACTTCGCCGACGGTCCGGCCTATGCCTCGCACGCAGCGCAGGACGGATTTGCCAACAACGAGGAACTGGAAGAGTTTCTAGCGCGTGCGTTTGCGGGCGGGGGACGTCAGTCGCAGGGCACGTTCCGGGCGCGCGGCCAGGATGTGAGCTATGTGCTCCCGGTTGACTTCCTGGACGTTGCTAACGGCGCCGTACGAACGATCACGCTGCCAGAAGGCAAAACACTGCAGGTGACGATCCCCGAGGGCGCCGAGGACCGGCAGACGCTGCGGCTAAAAGAACAGGGCATGCCGGGCTTCGGCGGTGGACCGCCGGGCGATGCCTATGTCGAGCTTCATGTCGAGCCGCATCGGTTCTTTAATCGCAAGGACGACAATATTCATGTCGAGGTCCCCGTCACCTTGAAGGAGGCGGTGCTGGGCGCGCGGATCGAAGTGCCGACCATCGGCGGTCCCGTGGCGGTGACTGTCCCGAAGGGGTCGAATACCGGCACCACACTGCGACTGCGCGACCGAGGCATCCGCAACCGCAAGTCCGGACAACGCGGACATCAAATGATCAACCTGAAAGTCGTTCTGCCTGCAGCCGAAGAGCCCGAGCTGGTCGCGTTTCTGGAGACGTGGCAGCCGAAAACTCAGCAGGACCCGCGCAAGGAGATGTTGCCATGATGCGTGTCGATGACCTTGTTGAGGCGATATCTGCCCTGCAACGCAGTGATCTTGAAGCCTGGATTCGCGAGGAGCTGGTCACGCCGCGGCAGGAGGCGGGAACGCTACTCTTCACGGACATGGAATGCGCGCGGGTCCGCCTGATCTGCACGCTGCACTACGAACTTGAGATTGATGCGGAGACTCTGCCGGTGGTGTTGTCGCTGGTCGATCAGCTCTACGATACGCGGCAGCGCCTATTGTCACTGACCGCGGCCGTAGCGGCGCAGGACCAAGCCGTCCAAGCGGCGATCATCGCTGCGATGGAGCCGAATGGCGGGTCCTCGATGCCGACAAATCATAGAATTGCTTTTACAGAACAAGGTAGCTCCCCATTCAGGTGACAGCCCAATCTATCGCGACTGCGGATAAGAAAAAGGCCCGGAATTTCTTCCGGGCCTTCGCCATTTCGAATGAGGGCAGGCTTAATAGTCCATACCACCCATACCACCCATGCCGCCCATGCCGCCCATTCCACCACCGGGCATACCCGCAGCCCCACCATCTTTCTTAGGCCTTTCGGCGACCATGGCTTCGGTCGTGATCAGAAGGCCGGCGATCGACGCTGCGTTCTGCAGCGCGGCGCGTACGACCTTCGTCGGGTCGATAATGCCCTTCTTCATCATGTCCACGTATTCGCCGCTCTGCGCGTCAAAGCCGTAGTTGTAATGATGATTTTCCAGGATCTTGCCGACGATGATTGAACCATCCTCGCCCGCATTGAGGGCGATCTGACGGGCCGGGCTGGAGAGCGCCCTGCGAACGATCTCAACACCGGTCTTCTGGTCTTCATTGTGGGTATGGAGCTTCCGGAGGCCCTCGCTGGCGCGCAGCAGAGCAACCCCACCGCCCGGTAGGATGCCTTCCTCGACCGCGGCGCGGGTCGCATGCATCGCATCGTCAACGCGATCCTTTCGCTCCTTCACCTCGACCTCTGTCGCACCACCGACGCGGATCACGGCAACGCCGCCGGCGAGCTTGGCCAGCCGTTCCTGCAGCTTCTCCTTGTCGTAATCCGATGTGGTCTCCTCGATTTCCGCTTTGATCTGTGCAATACGGGCCTCGATGTCAGACTTCTTGCCCGCGCCGTGGACGATCGTAGAGTTCTCCTTGTCGATCATCACCTTCTTGGCTCGGCCGAGCATGCTGACCGTAACGTTCTCGAGCTTGATGCCGAGATCTTCGCTGATCGCTTGGCCGCCGGTGAGTACCGCGATGTCCTGCAGCATGGCCTTGCGGCGATCACCGAAGCCTGGGGCCTTGACGGCCGCGACCTTGAGACCGCCTCGTAGCTTGTTGACCACGAGCGTGGCGAGCGCTTCGCCTTCGACGTCCTCTGCGATGATGAGAAGTGGCTTGCCGGTTTTCACTACGGCCTCGAGCAACGGAAGTAACTCCTGGAGACCCGAGAGTTTCTTATCATAGATCATGATGTAGGGATCTTCGTATTCGACCTGCATCTTGTCAGCATTAGTGACGAAGTACGGTGAGATGTAACCGCGATCGAACTGCATGCCCTCCACGACATCGAGTTCGGTCTCCAGGCTCTTCGCCTCTTCGACCGTGATAACTCCCTCGTTGCCGACTTTCTTCATCGCTTCAGCGAGGAAGCGACCGATTTCGGCGTCACCATTGGCCGAAATGGTGCCGACCTGAGCAATCTCCTCATTCGAGGTGACTTTCTTCGAGTTCTTCTTGAGTTCTTCAACAACGTGTTCGACTGCATGGTCGATGCCGCGCTTGAGGTCCATCGGGTTCATGCCAGCTGCAACGGACTTCGAGCCTTCCCTAATGATCGCCGCTGCGAGCACGGTGGCGGTGGTGGTTCCGTCACCGGCGTAGTCAGATGACTTCGAGGCGACTTCACGCACCATCTGAGCGCCCATATTTTCGAACTTGTCTTCGAGTTCGATCTCTTTAGCTACGGTAACGCCGTCCTTGGTTATTCGCGGCGCGCCGTACGACTTGTCGAGCACGACATTGCGCCCCTTGGGTCCGAGCGTCACGCGCACCGCATTGGCGAGAATATCGACGCCGTGCAGCATCCTGTCGCGCGCATCAACTGAAAATCTTACGTCTTTAGCCGACATCTGATTTCTCCCTTGTGTTGGTTACGGCAGCGGTTAGGCGGCCTTTTTGTGAGCAGAGGTCTGTTCGATCACCCCCATGATGTCGCTCTCTTTCATGATCAGATATTCGACCCCGTCGATCTTGACCTCTGTGCCCGACCATTTGCCGAACAGCACCCGGTCACCCGTCTTCAGGTCAGGTCGATCGGGATGAGTTTGCCGGCCTCGTCGCGGCCCCCTGGACCGACCGCGACCACTTGCCCCTCAGAGGGCTTCTCTTTGGCGGTATCCGGAATAATGATCCCGCCTGCGGTCTTACTTTCTGCATCGATGCGTGTAACGACGACGCGGTCGTGAAGCGGCCGAAACTTCATGGCATTCCTCCTACGTATCTCATTCTGTTAAGCGTTCTGGCGAAAGAGTAGAGGATTCTTGGATGGGCGCAAAATGGAAGCGCCCTCACTTGGCTCTGAATTGGTATTTCTTTGGCACTCTTCAAGTGAGGCTGCCATTTCGCCTTCAGGCGGTCGTGGCGAGATTCATCGGCGACCGGCATCACTCGCTACAATTTGGTTCGGTTGCCGCCGCAAACACACTGGACCGGGCTGCGGCTGATCTCGCTGGCTTCTGAATAGACCGGGTGAGAAAGGTCCCCATGCGAATACGGTTAAGCTGCTCGGGGGGAAATACAGTTTTCGATTAGATTGGCTCTGCCATCCTCGATCCAGGAATTTTAATTCGTTTCAGCAGCGTCGACATTCATGAAAACGAAGAACGTGAGGCCGAAGCGCGCGATCGTGCATCTTGTTGAAGAATTGGCGGTAAGCGATAGCAAATAAAGCTGAACGCGCGGCAGACTTCACGGCTTCTAAAGATCAGCCCATTGGGGCGGCTTTTGCGGTCATTCGGTCATGAGGTGAAGCTGATCCCGGCTCAATTGGTCAAACCATATGTAACGCGCGGCAAGAACGATATGGCTGACGCCAAGGCGCTTTGCGAGGCGATGAGTCCGCCAACAATGCGTTTCGTACCGATTAAAACTGCTGAACAGCAGGCGGCCCTGATGCTGGTTGGCCTGCGCGATCGGCTCATCCGCAATCGCACGCAGCTATCCAACGCCATCCGCGGCTATGCCGCCGAGTTCGGCTTTACCGCCACCATCAATCGTGAGATGGTCCGCGCGGGATTTCCGGACGGTCGGAAAGCCAAGCTCGCACCGTGGCGACCTCGCGATCGGCAAGCAGCGCTACAATCCGCCGTCGCTCCAGATCGCACACGATCGTCCCGTAACGTTGAATTCTTTCGGAAAGCCCAGTCATCAATAACGACAACGAACAGAGGATCGGTCCGCGCAGGTTCGGTCTCAACCACCAAACCACTCGGCACAAGCGAAGGCCACCGCGCCACATCTCGACTATACCTCGGGCCCGACCCACCGCGGACAACTGCTATTTGTCCAATTCGAAGGCCAGCCAGATCGTCAGCAGGCTCAAAGAAATATCCACGGCCGAACCAGCTTTTAGCCATGAACGCCTTAAGACACACTCGCCTAAGATAAAGCAACAATGCAATCGGCATCTATTGTGGCGACGCGCCAACAGCTACATAATTCGGCATGGGGAAAGCCGGTCGCATCGGAGGCGCCATTACGAATGTGAAATTCGTATGCCGCGCGGGCGTGATGCTGCTGTGGTGTGCGCTGATTCCTGACAGCGCAAATGCTGGGCCCCCGTTCCGGACCGATGATCCTGAGCCGGTCGGATATCAGCACTATGAATTCTACACGCTTTCCACGGGCACACATATCCAGGGGGATACGTTCGGAGTGGCGCCGGCCTTCGAGTATAACTACGGTATTTTTCCCAATGCGCATATCCACGTCATCCTGCCGGCCGGGACTTTCGACGCACCTGACGGGATTAAGACGCAGTTCGGTTATGGCGACGCTGAGCTTGGCCTTAAATACCGCTTCATCGAAGAAGACAAGGATGGCTGGAGGCCTCAAGTCGGCATCTTCCCGATGACGCTGTTACCCACTGGAGCTCAAAGCCGCGGGCTTGGCTCCGGTCATGTCAGTCAATTCTTTCCTCTTTGGGTGCAGAAGAGTTTTGACGGCTGGACGACATATGGGGGCGGCGGCTATTGGATCAATCACGGCGATGGCAGTGACGATAAGGACTACTGGTTCTTCGGCTGGGTGCTGCAGCGGAAAATTACCGACAAGCTCACGCTCGGCGGGGAAGTATTTCATCAGACTGCGACCAAGATCGACGGAAAGGACGGCACCGCATTCAATATCGGCGGGTTTTATGATATGGACGAGCATAATCACATTTTGTTTTCCGCCGGACGCGGCATTCAAAATGCTCCAGAAAACAATCTATTCTCCTGGTACATCGCATATCAAATTACGAACTAGCCGCCGCTCGCACCCTTGGCGTTATTTGGTAGCTTCTTCGCCAAGTTGAATGCGGCGTAGATCAGGATAGTCGTCTCCAAAGAAGCGCCAATATCGCCGCTTGAGCTTCTCCCTTGCCATCAGAGCGATCACCGCATCCGCACCACGATATCACCCGCGGCGTTCACCTTATTGCTCACGCTCCACGCGCGGGCGAGGGCCGGGGCGGCGCAGATCGCCGCTCTCTCCGTGCTTTGGGGTTACTGCGGCTGCCGTCCGGGTCAGCGATCCGGGTCAGCGATCGGCGTCGGCCCTTTTGCTTTTCGTTTTCGCTTTTCGTTTTCGCTGAGGGGCGGGGGATGGCTCTCGAGGCATTGTTCTCGAGCAGCCGCTGCAGCGCCGGGCGGTCGGTATTGCCGCCCGAGAAGCCCCCATCGTCATATTTGGACCGGACCAACGTCCAGCCGGCATTCTGTTGGCTCCGGATGTAGGCCTGCGAGGCATCGTGCTGGGCGTCGAGAGAGTTGAAGTCCTGTTCAAGCCCTTGGTCGGTGGTCGGTCCATCATGACGCACCTGACCCCAACCGGTCATTAGCCGGATCGAAATCTCGCAGTGCGGCAAGCCCCTGATGATGACTTGATCCTCGCCAATCCGCTATGCTGTCTCTTTGGCTAAGGGCAGCCGATGCATTTCGATCGATTAAAGCGGCGCAATTTCCTCACGTTGCTCGGCGGCGCGGCAGCGTGGCCGCTCACTGCGCACGCGCAGCAGGACGGGCGGGTGCGGCGCATTGGCGTGCTTGCGCAACAGCCTGAAACTGATGCGGAGGACCGCAAACGCATGGCGGCGTTCCTGCAAGCCTTGCGGAGAATGGGCTGGCGCGAAGGGGAAAACACACGGATCGACTCTCGCCACGCCTTGGGCAAATTGGAAAACGCTCGCAGATACGCTGCCGAGCTGGTGGCGCTGATGCCCGACGTGATCCTCGCCGCCGGTGGCATCGCCACGGGGCCGTTAATCGAGGAGACCCGCACTGTGCCGATCGTGTTCGTGTTCGTTCCCGACCCGGTGGAAGCCGGTTTTGTCGAGAGCTTGGCACGACCAGGCGGCAACGCCACCGGGTTCAGTCAATTCGAATACGCCCTGAGCGGAAAATGGCTGGGACTGCTCAAGGAGATCGCGCCGGGCGTGAAACAGGTGGGGGTGTTTCGCGACTTCCAGGCTGGCGGCTCCGCCCAGTTCGGCGCAATTCAGGCGGCCGCAGCGCCGCTTGGCATCGAGGTGACTCCGATGGGTGTGCGCGATGCCGGCGAGGTTGAACGCGCGGTCATCGCGTTCGCGCGCAAGCCTGATGGCGGCCTGATCGCGACGGCAAGCCCTCTGACTACGCTCCATCGCGATCTGATCATTAGGCTTGCCGCGCACTACCGGCTGCCCGCGATCTATCCCGCGCGATTTTACGTAACAGGTGGCGGCCTGATCTCATACGGTGCCGATCTCGTCGAGCAATATCGCCAGGCGGCCGGCTACGTCGATCGTATCCTCAGGGGCGAAAAGCCCGCCGACCTGCCGGTGCAGGCGCCGACCAAGTTCGAGCTGGTGATCAATCTCAAGACCGCCAAGGCGCTTGGCCTCGATGTGCCGTCCGCATGCTCGCCACGCGCCGACGAGGTGATCGAGTAGGTGCGCCAGCCGCAAGCTGGTGCGATCCAGCCGGTGGAAGTCCGGCCCAAGTAAGGGGTAGCGCCCGCTTGGTAGCGAGTGTTGCGTGGCCCCTGGCGACAGTGGTCGCGAAGCGTACACAGCGATTGCATGGGGTGTGGGATTGAGCCACGAAAGATCAGATATCGCAGGGGCCGAGAGTTTCTATTCGCTCGAAGGCAACATGTGCGGCACCGCTATGCGAGGTGCTGTCGCCCTGCCGGGGTCTAAGGCCACATCACGTGCAAAAGGATCGCATCGGAAGCTGGGAGATCTCGCGTCTGACCGCAGCGTCGCGTGCTGCTGCCGGCCCGCATCGGGAAGGCGAGGAGCCGTAGCCGATGATGCACGGGCACGAGAAGTCTGACCCTGCCATAGTAGCTGGGAAGCCGACGAACAAAGCGGAGCGATCCGCTGCGGAGTTGGTGGAGCCAAGGGCGGGGACCAAGGGGAATGCGGGTCAGCAAAGCACGCGCCGGACTCAGAGCCGGGTACGCGTGTCACAGGCGCTGGATCGCATACGGCATTGAACCCGCGTTGCTGCCGTCACACACCCGAGGTGGGAGCCGTATGCGGGAAAGCCGCACGTACGGATCTGTGCGGGGGGCGCGAGGTAACTCGCGTCCCTACCGCGAAGCACGACTATTTGCTGCACTGCATAGAGTCTCCTCCTGGCCCGACTCGACCGGCACTTGTTCATTGAGCTTGTTATTTTGTGCACGCACAAAACAGTCAGTCCTCACGACGGCCCTGTGTCGTGTTCTTCGATGGGCTTGACGTTACCAAGGAAATCCAATTCATCGCCGGCGTCCCCGATCTGATTAAACGAGGCATCTCGGTCCTGGTGATGGATGGCCCCGGAACCGGCGAGGCGATCCGCTTCCGGGATATCTATCTGCGGCACGACTACGAGAAGGCAGGCAGCGCCTGCATCGACTTCTTGGAGAAACGTGCCGATGTCGATCCAAAAAAGATCGGGATTGTGGCAATCAGCCTCGGCGGTTACTACGCGCCACGCTGCGCATCGCTTGAACCACGCTTTGCCGCATGTATCGCCTGGGGAGCGATCTGGGACTACCATGGAGTTTGGAAACGGCGATTTGAGGCACAGTTCAAGGCATCGCTCTCAGTTCCAGGCCACCACATCATGTGGATCACAGGGGCCGATACAATTGAAGAAGCGCTCAGGCGCCTCGAGCCATTTCGGCTCGACGGCGTGGTGCAGAAGATGCGTTGTCCATTCCTGTGCGTTCATGGCGAGGACGATGAGCAAATTCCGCTCAAAGATGCGCAGGCGCTCTACGATGCTTGTGGCTCGCAAGACAAGACCTTGCGCGTGTTCACTGCCGAGGAAGGCGGCGCCCAGCACTGCCAGAGAGACTATCTTATGCTCGGTACCGCCACTATGTGGAGTTGGTTCGAGGACAAGCTTGTTCGCGCCTAGTCGTGCGAGCTTACCGAAAAAAACAGATCGTGGCGGTAGCCGCAGGCGGGCCTACCGAAGTTGCTGTGCGGATCGCCGCACAGATCCTCAAACCGAAAAATTCGGACTGCTTGTCGATATGGTGTGGGTCGGCTCGATCTCGGGACCCACCGAGATTAATGAAATCAGATATTCGAGCGCCGATCGGTGCGTTGGGACCCATGCCGAAACACAGCAACTCGACAAAGCCAGACTAAAGCCTAGTCTGGACGTTTCGACACACCCATGGAATTGGCGCGCGCTGAGATTGAACCTACGACGCGATAAATGATGTGAAACCGCAGCCGGAACCATCAACGCAGGAAGTGCTGGCCGGCCTCGTCGAGCGCGTCACCTACCACAACGCAGAGAATGGCTTCTGCGTTCTGCGCGCCAAAGCACGCGGGCATCGTGACCTCGTCACCATCGTCGGCCATGCCGCGACCATTGCGGCCGGCGAGTGGATCACCGCCTCGGGCGAGTGGACCAACGACCGCACCCACGGCCAGCAGTTCAAAGCGCGGTTCCTGCGCACCTCACTCCCCAATTCGGCCGACGGTATCGAGAAGTATCTCTCGTCCGGCATGATCCGGGGAGTTGGCCCCGTTTATGCGAAGAAGCTCGTGCGCGCCTTCGGCGAGAAGGTGTTCGACGTCATCGAGACGACGCCGGACCGGCTGCGCGAGGTCGACGGCATTGGGCCGGTTCGCGCTGCCAGCATTCTCGCGGCCTGGGCCGAGCAGAAGGCGGTGCGGGAAATCATGGTGTTCCTGCACAGCCACGGTGTCGGCACGGCCCGGGCGGTGCGGATTTTCAAGACCTATGGTTCCGACGCCATCCAGGTCATGAGCGAGAACCCGTATCGGCTCGCCCGTGATATCCGCGGCATCGGGTTCAAGACCGCCGACGCGATCGCCATGAAGCTCGGCATCGAGAAGACGGCAATGATCCGGGTTCGTGCGGGCATCTCCTATGCGCTGACCGAGGCCATGGATGAGGGACATTGCGGCCTGCCGACGGACGAGCTGATACCGCTTGCCGAGAAACTGCTCGAAGTCCCGCGGGAGCTCATCCGCACTGCGCTCGATCTCGAGCTGCAGGAGAGCACGGTGGTCGCCGACCGGGTTGGCGAAACGCCCTGTGTATTCCTGGCCGGTCTGCATCGGGCGGAGCGCACCATCGCCGAGCGGCTGACGCGGTTGGCAAACGGCACGCTGCCTTGGCCCTGGATCGATCCGGACAAGGCGCTTGCCGTGGGTCGAGAAGCACATCGGTCTTGCGCTTGCGGAAAGTCAGGTCGCCGCGATCCGGCTCGCGCTGATGTCCAAGGTGTTGGTCATGACCGGCGGGCCCGGCGTAGGCAAGACCACCATCGTTAAGGCCATTTTGCGCATCCTCGCCGCGAAGGGCACTGACCTTCTCCTGTGCGCGCCAACCGGCCGCGCCGCCAAGCGCATGACCGAGGCGACCGGCTTCGAGGCCGAGACCATCCACCGGCTGCTGGAGGTCGACCCAAAGAGCGGCGGCTTCAAGCGAGGCGACGAAATCCGCTTGATTGTGACCTGTTGGTGGTCGACGAGACCTCGATGGTCGAC
>CAWIZF010000037.1:0-84183 GCA_963840465.1 uncultured Alphaproteobacteria bacterium
TTCGCTGCGAGGCTCTTGCGATTGGCTGTCATGGGGTCAGCAAGCGGATCCTGTTGCCTGTTCAGATCGCCAGAGGCGCTCGGTGCAACGAAAACAAGAAATTGGCCGGGTCGATCGCGAGCCCGGCCAATGAAATCGTGGCTTGTCGGTCCACAATCAGCAAGCGTCGTGGCCTAGCACCAGCGGCACCGGCCCCAGGATGCACAGCACCCTGCGCATCCTATGCCTATGCCTATGCCTGGCACGCCTATCCAACCAACGCCGCAGCCACCACAACCGCCACAGCCGACTCCGCATCGACAGGCTCTGCATCCCGCGCAGCCGCGACAACCACCGCATCCGCGGAAACCGCCACCGCATCCGCGGCAGCCACCGCATCTACCGCACCCACGGGCCAGCAGCACGCCGCTAAGGAGATTTTCTTCGTCGTCGAAGAGACGGAAGGTAGCAAGGCTGACGTCGGCAATTTCCTCTTCACCGAGCGTGACCATCATGCCAGGTGCGAAATTCGGCCGTTGAACATCGGCCGTGGGTACGGCCGCTGCATATGCACTTCCTGCTAGCGAAAAGGTTAGTCCCGCGGCGCCCAACGCCGGTACTGCGGTTCTGGTTACTCGCTTCTTTTTCGAAGCTTGCTTCACCCGAGGCATGGTCGCATCCTCCAACATGTTACGAGAAGGATCTCCGTAGGAGCGATCCTACGCGGACGGAATAAGGTAGGCAAGATTCATGCGCACACGAAAATGTAATGGCGCACGGGCAGATTGCATTCATCTTCATGAACGTTGCCGCCACATTTTCGTCCAATGCAGCGACGGTTCTTGGTCGTGGCGCAGATCGCAACGCACGCGACTTGTTGCAGTGCGCAATCGTCCCCGGCCCTGGGCCCTGAACGGAGAATTGCTTGGTCGATCAACCCGCACGCTTCGCCTGGTATGAGCTCCTGACCACGGACGTCGCCGCCGCAAGCGACTTTTACGGCAAGGTCGTCGGCTGGGGTGCGACGGATGCGTCGACTCCGGAGCTGGCCTACACAATGCTCACCGCGGGCCAAGTCCCGGTGGGCGGGCTTATGGATCTCCCGGAAGAGGGGCGGCGACAGGGAGCAACGCCGCGATGGCTCGGCTACGTCGTAGTCGATGACATCGATGCCACGGCCAGCCAGATCAGGCGTCGCGGAGGCGCTGTCTTGCTGCCGCCAACGGACAGCAACATCGGCCGCGTCTCAGTAGTTGCCGATCCGCAAAAGGCGACCTTTGCGCTGGTCGAGGGACTGACATATGGCCCACAACAACCCGGCGGCCTGGACGAGTTGGGACACGTGGGCTGGCACGAGTTGCTGGCTCAGGACCGCAGCAGTATCTTCGATTTCTACGGAGAGCTTTTCGACTGGCAGAAGGACTCCGGCGAAACAGACGCGGCGGACTTTTATCAATTGTTCTCATCGGCCGGGCAGACGATCGGTGGCATGCTCACCAAGCTTCCGAGCGTACCCCAGCCGTCTTGGCTCTATTACTTCAATGTCGACGACATCGGCGCAGCCGCCAGGCGCGTCAATGATGGCGGAGGCCGGATCCTCCAGGGGCCGATTGAATTGCGAGATGGTTGCTGGATCGCGCGATGTATCGATCCCCAAGGCGCCCTGTTTGCGCTGCAGGGTGCTCGAGGTCCGAAAGACGCCGAGCAACCCTCCGCCTCGGAAGTCACCTGGTCCGCCAAGTGGGGTGACATTGCTTCACAGGGCAGGATGGTGCTGCCAAAGCCGAAGCGCTAGGCTGGAGCGCTCGCGGGTACCAATGCTTTAGCTGAACATCTTGTTGAGTTCGCCGCCGGGATAACCGTTCGCGAATTCGGCGAACGTGCCCTGCTCCGCCATCTCCTTTGATGCCTTCATGAAGCCGGTCCACGCCATCCGCGCCAGCGCGCCGCCGACGCTGATGCGGCGGACGCCGAGATCGCCGGCGATCTTCAGAGATGGGCCGGCCGCGCCGACCAGCAGATTGACCGGCCGTGGCGCGACCGCCTTCACGACCGCCGAAATCTCTTCCGCCGTCGCGATCCCGGGCGCGTAAAGGCAGTCGGCGCCGGCTTCGGCGTAGGCCGTGAGCCGGTCGATCACGAGTTTCAGATCCTTCTGCCCGCGCAGGAACGCTTCGCAGCGGCCGGTGAGCAGCACGCCGCTATTGTCGGCATCGATCGCCTGGCGCGCCGCCTTGATGCGGTCGACGGCGAGTGCGCGATCGAACAGCGGTTTTGCGTTGTCGCCGGTAAAATCCTCGATCGATAGCCCGGCGACGCCGGTCTTCACGGCGCGGGCGACATTGACGGCGACCTTGTCCGGCTCGTGGGCAAAGCCGTCCTCGAAATCGGCATTGACGGGAATATCGACCGCCGCGCAGATCGCGGTGAGATGATCGCAGACATCGTCGACGGTGACGCGGTTGTCGGCCTTGCCGAGCGTCCAGGCAAAGCCGGCACTGGTGGAAGCGAGCGCCTTGAAGCCGAGATGCTGCAACGCGCGGGCGCTGCCGACATCGAACGGATTGGGGATGATGAAGCACCCGCTCTCGTGCAATTTCCTGAATGCGGCGCGTTTGTCAGCAGGTGTCAGCATGGTCGCTCCCCTCAATATTTGTTGGCGCCGCTGACATAGTGGCGCCACGCGCGTTCCGCCAGACGCCTCACGGCACGACCTTGCGCAGGAACGTGCGCTCCTCGGCGAGAATGAACTTGTGCTGCTCGGCAAAATTGAAATTGGCCATGCCTTCGCCGTCGGCGCGCAGCCGCGCCCGGTAGCTTTCATAGGCGGCGAGACTCTCGAACGAGATCAGCGCAAAGGCGATGTTGTTGGTGCCCTCATGCGGCATCCAGTAGCCGATCAGGTCGCCGCCGCATTTCGGGATGATGGTGAGCCAGTTCTTTGAATATTGCTCGAACTGTGCGCGCTTGAACGGATCGAGCTGGTAGCGGATGAAAACGGTGATGGTCATGATGTTCTCCTATGCTTCCCCGTCATTGCGAGCGCAGCGAAGCAATCCATGTCACCGCCTGCCGCGCGATGGATTGCTTCGTCGCTGCGCTCCCTTGCGCAAACGCTTCGCGTTTGTCGCAGGCAATGACGGAGCCTGTTTCTCAGACCGGAGAATACCCACTTGATCGTCATCAATGCTTCGGCTATCATCGAACTATGAAAGCAGGCCCCGACATCGCCATGGTCGCTTCGCTCGTCGGCGATCCCGCACGCTCCAACATGCTGACGGCGCTGATGACCGGCCGCGCGCTGACCGCGAGCGAGCTGGCGCACCAGGCCGGCATCACGCCGCAGACCGCGAGTTCGCATCTGTCGAAACTCGAAGCCGGCGGCCTGATCGAGCCGGAAAAACAGGGCCGTCACCGCTATTACCGCCTCACCGGCCCCGATGTCGCCCATGTGCTCGAAGGCCTTGCGGGCCTGGCCGAGCGCGCCGGCCACACCCGCGTGCGCACCGGGCCGAAGGAGCCGGCGCTGCGCCGCGCGCGGATCTGCTACGACCATCTCGCCGGCGATCTCGGCGTGCAGATGCTCGACAGCATGCGCACGCAGCGGCTGGTCCGGCAAACGAAACAGTCGATCGAACTCACCGGCGAAGGCAGGCGCTTCATGGCCGAGGCGCTGCAGATCGACACCGAGACGCTGGCCCACCCGCGCCGTCCCATGTGCAAGGCCTGCCTCGACTGGAGCGAACGCCGCCATCACCTCGCGGGTACGCTGGGTGCCGCCGTCATGAACCGCTTCACCGAATTGAACTGGGCGGCGCGCGACGCCACGCCGGGCAGCCGCGTGGTGAACTTCACCCGCACCGGCGAAAAGCGGTTTGCCGCGCTGTTCGGAAGCGAGCCGGCTTAGGAAACTCGTCATGCCCGGCCTTGTGCCGGGCATCCACGTCCTTGCTTCAATTAAATCAAGAAAGACATGGATGGCCGGGACAAGCCCGGCCATGACGAAAGACCGTCTTCTCGCCACGAAGGGCGACCTGCTGATCTCTCGCTAAAACGTGAGATGCAAAGCCTCCGAACCCGCCGCACGCGAACCCTACGGCATCGGGCTCGAAGGGTTTGCCTATCCCTACCCCGTCCATCTGCTGCCGCTGGTGAATGACGGCGAACAGGTGCGGATGGCCGGGCCGAGGTAATTCCCAACACCGGCCATCTGGTCTTCCTGGAGGCGCCGGCCAAATACAACGAACTCGTGCTGGGATTTCTGGCGGCAGCCCGATAACAAATCACGACATTCATGTTCCATTCAGCTGTTCGTGACTAGGTTCCGGACCGCGCCGCCCTTGCGGCCAAGAACGGGAGAAGACATGAAGTACCTTTTCGCAGCAGTTTTGGCCCTGGGCACCGTTGCCAGCTTCAGCGCGGTTGAAGCCGCGCAAGGATGCGGCCCCGGCTGGGCTCGCGGCCCTTACGGCGGATGCCAGCCTATTCGCAGGGCCGTCGTGGTTCGTCCTGCCCCTATCGTCGTGGCGCCGGCTCCGGTTGTCGTGGTGCGGCCCGGTCGCGTGTGTCCCTACGGCACCGTGTGGCGCTATGGACGCTGCCGCGCCTACTGATATTTTCAACGCACGACAAAAGCCCCGCTCGCGCGGGGCTTTTTTTATTCTCTCCAAACAATCCTGGCGGCGACTTACCAGTAGTAACGACGACGACGCCAGTAGCGGCGGCGCCAGCGACGGCGGCGGTGCCAGCCCCAATGCCGGCGACGCCAACGGCGGCGGCGCCAACCCCAGTGCCTTCGGCCCCAGCCGCGATGACGGCCGCGGCCCCAGCGCACTTCCTCCGGCGTGAGGCGATCGACCTCCTCGCCCGACGTGACGGCGGGCTGGGCATCGGGATTGACGGGTAGCTTCGCGTCGTCGGCGAGCGGCGCCGGCATCAGCGGCGCGGCCTGCGCGCTCGCTGCAAGCGCGATGCCGCCCGCGGCAAATCCAAAGGCGAGTTTCAGAAAGTGGCGGCGTTCCATCACATCTCCTCCTCCGTCTGCTGTGTGCGAGAAAGAGAGTTTCGAGTTGCCGAGATGAATGCGCGATGAACTGCGCGTTCAGCTTTGTCGCGAACGAAGCCGATCCGGAATTATTTCGCAGTCCGCGGTCACAGCGGAAACATTTGTCGCGACCGCACTATTCTTGCATCGTGCAGGCGTGTAACGATCCGGCTTCGCTCGACGAGCTGCGCCGGACGCGTTGCTTCGTCCGAGCGACACCGTGTTACGCCGCGAGTTCCTCCGCCAGCACCAGCACCTCGCGCGTTCGCGTCACGTCCGGCCAGTCGCGGTTGAAATCGGCGACCAGACGCTTCATCTCCGGCCCCTCGGTTGCGCGGTCGAGCGCGGCTTTGTCGGTAAACTGGTACATCGCGTGGTGCAGCGACGGATCGGTGGCGCTCCAGTAGCGCCATGCCTTCACGGCGCCGAACGACTTCATCGCATCCGGTAGATGTTCACGCGAATACCAGACACCGAAGGCCTCACGCCTGGCGGGGTCAGTGACGGTGGCGCGGACGACGAAAACGGCTGCGGGCATCGGATTTCCTCCAGAGTTTCTTGTAGGGTGGGCAAAGCGCAGCGTGCCCACCATTCATCAACGACGGTGCAAGAAATGGTGGGCACGGCGCGAGTGCGCCTTTGCCCACCCTACGCAAGCTGCTTACCATTCAAACTGTCACATGCTCCGTGATATCAAGGCCGCGCGCAATACGTTATCCGAGGTGCCACCCATGCCTGCCCGCCATCGCTCCGCCCTGCTCTCCGCGCTCTGCTTCCTGACCGCGACCATGCCTGCCATGGCGCAGGACATTGCCCTGCCGCGCGAGCCGCAGATCGGACCGCGGCCGTTTTATCTGGTCGACAAGATGAAGGACGGGCCGCTGAAGCAGCAGCTCAGCCAGTGCACCGGGCCGTTTCGCAAGACCGATTTTTCCATCGGCCACCGCGGCGCCGCGCTGGAATTTCCCGAACATACAAGGGAGTCCTATCTGGCGGCGGCCCGCATGGGCGCCGGAATCATCGAATGCGACGTCACTTTCACAAAAGACCGCGAACTGGTCTGCCGGCACTCGCAATGCGACCTGCACACCACGACCAACATTTTGACGGTGCCGGAGCTTGCCGCCAAATGCTCGCAAGCCTTCAGCCCGGCCGATCCCACGACCGGCAAGAAGGCGTCGGCGAAATGCTGCACGAGCGACATCACGCTCGCCGAATTCCGGCGGCTCGCCGCAAAAATGGACGGCTTCAACGCCGATGCGAAGACGCCGGAGGAATACCAGAACGGCACGCCGCGCTGGCGCACTGATCTTTACGCCAATTCCGGCACGCTGATGACGCATGACGAGAGCATCGCGCTGATCAAGAGCCTGGGCGCCAAGTTCACGCCGGAACTGAAGGCGCCCGAAGTGCAGATGCCGTTTGACGGCGACTACAGCCAGGAGAAATACGCTTCTCAGATGCTGGACGCCTACAAGACGGCCGGCATTCCGCCCAGCGACGTGTTCGCGCAAAGCTTCAATCTCGCCGACGTACTCTACTGGGTGAAGACCGAGCCGGAGTTTGCAAAACAGGCGGTCTATCTCGAAGAGCGCTACGAGAAACAGGGCCTCGATCCCGGCAAGCCCGAAACCTGGAAACCCTCGATGGCGGAATTGAAGGCGCAAGGCGTGGCGATCCTCGGACCGCCGATCTGGACCATGCTGACGCTGAACGACAACAAGGAAATCGTCCCCTCCGAATACGCCAAGGCCGCGAAGGCCGCCGGCCTGGACCTGATCGGCTGGTCGCTGGAGCGTGACGGTCCGCTGCACAAGGGTGGCGGTTTCTATCACAAATCGATCAGATCGGTCGTCGATCGCGACGGCGATACGCTGACGGTGCTGGACGTGCTTGCCAAACAGGTCGGCGTGCGCGGCATGTTCTCGGACTGGCCGGCGACGACGACGTTCTATGCGAGCTGTACCGGGATGAAGTGAAAAGCTTCGTAGGATGGGTAGCTTCGTAGGGTGGGCAAAGCGCAGCGTGCCCACCATCTTGCGCGAAGATAGTTGTGCGAGAAGCAAGAATGGTGGGCACGCTGCGCTCTGCCCACCCTACCCGCTGCGCCTGGAGACGAAGCCCCCCGGCGCGCCACTCAACGAAACCCCGCCGCCAGGGCCACGACCTGACCGTCGAGACCATTAAAGCCGTGATGGCCGCGGGCCTGGCAAGGATCGCCCTCCTCCACGCCGCCGGTCAGCCAGCTGACCCGTGCACGTCCCGCCGACCATTTGATGAAGGGATCGACTCCGGCCGGCAACGTGGCCTTGCAGCTGTCCTGGCGATGATGGATGACAAGCGTGCGCGGTAACGCCGCCGGCGAGCCCAGGATCGACATCACATTGCTGCCGCTGCCGGAGTTGGAACTGAGGAATCCCGAGGTGAGCACCAGCGCGTCAGGCCGCGCGCCGCGCGCGATGCCTTCCGCCGCGCGGAGCGTTCCGCGGCTGGTGCCGATCACCGTCACCGGCCGCCTGATCGCCGCCATGTAGTCGACGGCGCTCTTCAGGTCAGTCCCCGCATCGGCGACAAGCACCGCGAGACCCCGCGCCGCATACGCATGCCGCGTCCGAACGAGCTGGTTGCCGCGCAATCCGTTGATGTCACCGTTGTCCCCGGCCCGGATGGCGCCGTCCCCGCCCGGCAACAGGATCACGCTGCCGCGCGGCGCGCTCGGCTTGATCAGCACCGCACGCGAGCCGCCGATGGTGACGCTCTCGTCGGCCAAAGCGGGAGAGGCGAAGGCGGCGAGCATCGGGATGCCGCCGATCAGCGCCGAAAGCAGCAACAAAGACTTCCTCATTGGGCGACCTCGCTGGTGCGTGCCATTACAGGGGATTACATCAGTTTCAAGGGCGCATCACCGACGACGCGTAGATCGATCCGGCCGATCAGGTCCGAACGGAGCGCCTCGGCGGCGCTGATGGCGTCCGTCGTCTGCCGCAACGTACTGACGTTGGAGCCGAGCGATACGATGCCGCCCAGCACCGCGGCGATCGATCCGAGGGCGATGGTCTGACTGGACCCGAACAGGCCGAGCATCGTCACCAGCAGCAATGCGAAGCCGCCGGCAATGGCCGCCTTGGAAACCAGGATGATCTTCCGGCATCGCTCCGCGACTTCGGCGAGCATCTCAAGCCGCTCCTCGATGAGCGCGATGTCGTCGGTCGGGTCGTCCTCAGCCGTTGCATTCAAGATCGAACACCAGGCGCGGTTCGTAGGGTGGGTAATGCAACCCACCCTACACGCTCGATCGCGCTTTCGCGCTAGGCCGGGTCGAGGCCGAGCGCCTGCGCGGTCTCGATCCAGGTTGGCAATTCGCTCTGGTACAAGGCATTGCTCTCCTTGAAGCCGATCGCCGGTTCCAGCGCGAAAGTGCGGAGAACTTCCTTCACCTTGGGATCGCTATTGGCCGCCACGCACAGTTCCGACAGCCGATCGACGATCGGCTGCGGCGTCGCCTTCGGCAAGGCCCAGCCAGAGAAACCGCTTATGGTGAAAAACTTCGACGTCGCGCCTTGTTCAGGCAGGGTCTTGATATCGGGGATCGCGTCGACCTTCTTCGAATGCACCGCGAACACGACGCCGTTGTTGGTTTGCAGGACCGACTGGGCGGCCGTGTAGCTGCCCATCGCGACATCGAGCGTGCCGTCCATCAGCCCGGTCCACATCGGCGCTTCGCCGCGGTAGTGGATCGGCTCGATCTTGAGGCCATACTGCCTGTTGAGTTCATTGATCGTCATGTGCGGCGACGAGCCCGCGCTGTAGGTGCCGAAATTCACCTGGCCCTTCTTGCGCGCGAACGCGACGAAATCGTCCAGCGTCTTGACGCCGGAGGCGAGGTTCGCGACCAGCAGCAGCCCGGCGCCCGGGATGACACTGACCAGCGTCAGGTCCTTGTCCATGTCGTAGCCGGGGTTCTTCATCATCACCCGGTTCATCACATAGGTGGTCGAGATCGAGCACAGGATGGTGTGGCCATCCGGCGCCGCGCGCGCGACTTCTGCCGCGCCGATCGAGCCGGAGGCGCCGGCCTTGTTTTCGACGACGACGTTCTGCCCCACCTGCCGGGAGATGAAATCGCCGAAGGCGCGCGCCAGCAGGTCGGTCTGCCCGCCTGCCGGGTAGCTGCAGACCATGCGAATATTCCGCGACGGCCACGCGGCCTGCGCCGAGGCCCCGCGTAACACGAAAGGCGTTGCGACTGCGGCCGTACCGGCAGCAATGAAGTGACGGCGGTTGATTTTCGCGGACATGATTCTCTCCCTGATTTTCAGGGAGCGTAGCGCATCGCCCGGCGACTGCTACATGCGAAGGGCGGGACAGATTGGCGCATGGATCACAATCTGTGGCCGCCTCGCATTGCTCATCAGGCGTGCAACGACAGAAGTTTGCAGCCGAATTTCCCGCACAGGAGAATATCCGCAGATGGCGTTTCGTTCGCACCGCCTTGGCAGCAGGCGGCGGCGCCGATGACAAACGACTATCTAGGCTGCAGCTGCACCGGCGCCCGCGCCTGCACTCTGGCTTCCGTCTGACGCGCCGGCACGGGCTTGCGAGCCGGCGGTAACGGAGCCACCGATGTCCTCGGCCGCAAGTTCTGTTCCGAGGCGTTGGCGATCGCGCGCGCCATTTGCTCCTGGTTCGCCTTGACCTGCTCGGCGATCCCGGCGCTCTCGCGGGCCAATTCGGCCTGGCCGGCCTTGAGCTGCTCGATCTCCTGCTGCACGCTGGCGAGATCGCGCGCCATCGTCTGGAGCAATTGCGTCTGCTCGGCAGCGATCGGGGCGGCGGCCGCATCTTGCGGAGCGGTCTGCGCCGAAGGTGGCAATTGCGACACTGCTGCATCCGCCGCGGCCAGCTGAGCGGCGCTCTGCTCGTCGGCAAGCTTCGGCGCTTCCGACGGCAACAACGAGGCCGCCGCCAATTGCGGCGCCCATCGGGAGATCATCGGCCTGATCGTCTCGCCATGGGACTGCCAGGCGAAAGCTGCCGAACAGATGCCCGCCGTCAACAGCAGGCCGATCAAGCCGCGCAGCGCCGGCCTGCCTCGCGATGGCTGACGAAGCCGGTTCGCGGGCTTCTTCTCCAGCCTGGAAATCTGTTCGTTGAACCGTGCGAGTTCTTCGTCCGCGCGAGCGATCTGCTGATAAGCATGCGCGAGCCGCTCATCGGCGCGCGCAACCAGCTCGATCTCTTGCGTGGACAGTGCCGGATTAACGTGCGGTTCGGGTTGCCTGGTGTTCACCGGGGCATCCATGGGCGCCTCCTGCCAGTTTGCCGTCAACTGAACGGGCGATCGTCGGATTCCAGACACTTCCTACCCCGGTTTTGACCAAAGCAAGGCTGGAGGATGGAAAGTATAGGGCTGATTTTGGGCGCAGCTCTTCTGGCGTCGCCCAAGGGAAGACCGGACGAGGCGGCACCTGGACGCGAGTAGCCCGGTCCTAACGGCGGCTCAGTTGGCCTTGCGGTTCAGGAACACCGGGATCTCGAGAACCTTTTCCTCGGCATTGCGCACGGGAGCGGCGCGGCCGAACGAATCGAGGCGCTGCGGCGCCACGGTGCGCGCATGGTCCGCGACCGGCGGCCTTGCGAGTCGACTTTCAGGGTGGCGCGCCGCCGGGATGAGCGACGGCGCACTGGCGTATTGCGGCGGCGGTACGCGGTCGGGGATGCGACGCCGGTCGTTGCTGAGCCGGCCGGCAAGGTCCGTCAGCGAGCTGTCCACCGGCTGCTTCTCGCGCGCGGAGCCGAGATTGTCGATGCCGGTCGCCACGACGGAGACGCGGACGACACCATCGAGGCTGGCATCGAAAGTGGCGCCGACGATGATGTTGGCGTCCGGATCGGCCTCGTCGCGGATGCGGGTCGCGGCCTCGTCGACCTCGAACAGCGTCAGGTCCCTGCCGCCGGTGATGGAGACAATCAGGCCGCTGGCGCGCTTGATCGAGGGATCCTCGATCAATGGATTGGAAATCGCAGCAATAGCGGCATTGAGCACGCGCTTCGGGCCGGAAGCCTCGCCCCTGCCCATCATGGCCTTGCCCTTCTCGCGCATGACCGAGAGGACGTCGGCAAAATCGAGATTGATCAGGCCTTCCTTGACGATGAGGTCAGAGATGCAGGCCACGCCCGAATAGAGCACCTGATCGGCCATGGCAAAGGCGTCCGCAAACGAGGTCTTCTCGTTGGCGACCCGGAACAGGTTCTGGTTCGGGATGATCAGGAGGGTGTCCACCTCCTTCAAAAGCTCGGCGATGCCGGCTTCGGCGTAGCGCATGCGGCGCTGGCCTTCGAATTGAAATGGCTTGGTGACGACACCGATGGTGAGGATGCCGAGATCGCGCGCGGCCCTGGCGATGACGGGGGCAGCACCCGTGCCGGTGCCGCCGCCCATGCCGGCGGTGATGAACGCCATGTGCGCGCCGGCCAATTGGGCGCGGATCACCTCGATGGCCTCTTCCGCAGCCGCGCGGCCCACGTCCGGCTGCGCGCCGGCGCCAAGGCCGCCGGTCACCTGCGTGCCCATCTGGATGACGCGGGTGGCCTTCGAACTGGTGAGCGCCTGGGCGTCGGTATTGGCGACGAGGAACTCGACGCCTTCGAGCCCGGCCTCGATCATGTTGTTGACGGCATTGCCGCCGGCGCCGCCGACCCCACACACGACGATGCGCGCCTTCAGCTCGCGAATACCGGTGATGTCAGTCATTGTGGCCCCACGATTGCTCCGCCAGCAGCGGAATGAGAAGACGGGGCTAGCCACGCGCAGCCTTGCGGTCTGATTCCACCAGAGTAGCGGCGAGTTGCCCCAGCCGCCGTTCCGTCTTCTCGATCGAGCTATCGGTGCGGGCCCGGGTCCGCAGCACGGCCACCTCCCCCTCAAGCCGCGCCGCCGCTTCCCTGGCGGCCGTGGCCTCGGCGGTCGCCTGCATCAGCTCGGCCATCAGGCGATCGGCGCGTTCGCGTTCGTGCTCGAAATCGGCGCGATGGCCGGCGACGCTCGCTTCAAGCTGCGCGATCTCCACGTGCAACGCCGCGACCATGGTCGTCCATTGAGCGACGTCGCATGCCTCGCGACGCGCCGATGGCTGCGGCCTATGCTTGATTTCAGCCAGATCGACGCTCACCAGCGCCTTGCCGTCCTCGGATCGCGAACGCGGCAGGCCGAGCCGCCTGGCCAGCGAACGGGCGGCCACCGGTGAAATGTTCAAGCGGGCGCCGAGGGCGCTGTAGGTCAGAATTTCGACGGACATCGGCTGTTCTCCTCGAACGAACCGGCGGTAATCCGCTAGTGATCACAGGCAATAACCGCAGGCTAGGCCGGCATGGTTAACAGATGGTTAACGGGCGGGCTGCGAGCGGCCGATTGCGCGCCGCGGGGCGCAATGACCATCCGAATTCGCTGCCAGAGGGTAACCAATCGCGTCGAAAGCTGGCGCGGGATCAACAGGTAGCGGTATATTTAGCGACTGAGGCGAAACCCATGGACGACGAACAGCTCGCTGACCTGCACAAATTCCTTGCCGATCACCATCGAAGGCTTGCCAAGGAAGCCGTGCTCGATGTCGTGCAGCACTATCACGCCGACCTCGCGCAGCGCCTCGCCGACGAGGCCGCGCTGATCTCCAGGCGAACGGCGATCGCGCAGCGCCTTCGCGAAGGCGAGCAGCGGAAGCGGGAAGAAATGGAGTGATACGAGCGGCGGCGTCCGCCGGAGCAAGCCGTTAGCCTCGTAGGATGGGTGGGGCGACGCGATACCCATTCTACGCCTGGTCTCAGCCGCAAGACGCTTGCCCCGAGGTCGACCCTCCAGCGCCATCAGTCGGCCTCTAACCAGCCCGAATTGATTTTGAAGCTGCCAAGCGCCGTCCCGGACTTGGGAGATACGGCGGATTTTTTGTTCGACTGGCATCGGGGAAGCGGCAATGAAGCAAAGCGTCATGTGGCTGGCATTGGCGTTGTTGTTTGCGATCGGCGCGATCCTCTCGGTCACCGCCGACACATTCTGGCCAGCGGCCACGGCCGAGACGCCAGCGCCAGCAACCGTGGTGGAGGCACCACAACCCGTCGTCGCGGCAATCGCGAAACCGGCCGAGCCGGAGGTTCCCGTTGCGATGCTCGATGACGTGCCGCCAAGACCGACTGCACCAAGACCGGCTATTGGATCTGAAGCGCTTGCTCGCTGGTTCGTCGCACCCGGCGCACCGCCGGCGCCGCGCGCGGCCGAGGCGCTGCTCGCACCCTTGCCACTCGCTCCAGCGACGACCATTGTCGGCCGACCCGGGCAAGACTCCCAAGCGGGCATCAAGCCGCCGGAGACCGACGCCCGGCCAACCAGAAAGCCCAAAGACAGCAACGCGCAACTGCCCGTCAAGCGGCGAACGGCCAACGCCAGGGCATGCGGATCGCCAAGCCGATTTACGGATCTATTGCGACGATTGAATCTCGCATCGCGCTGCCCAACCAGGCGCTCGGCCGCGTGAGACCAACAGCGTATCAGGGCGGGTTGTAGGGTGGGTTAGCGCAGCGTAACCCACCAAAGTCTCGACGCGCGGCAGGTTCAGCTGGTGGGTTACGGCTTCGCCTAACCCACCCTACGCGCTACGCATCTCACAACGGCAAATTGTCGTGCTTCTTCGCCGGCATCTCGACCTTCTTGTCTTTCAGCATCGCCAGCGCCCGCGCGATCCGCCGCCGGGTCGAATGCGGCATGATGACGTCGTCGAGATAGCCGCGCTCGGCGGCGATGAAGGGGGACAGGAAGCGGTCTTCGTATTCCTTGGTGCGCGCGGCGATCTTGTCGGCGTCGCCGATGTCGCTGCGGAAGATGATTTCCACCGCGCCCTTGGCGCCCATGACCGCGATCTGCGCGGTCGGCCAGGCGTAGTTCATGTCGGCGCCGATTTCCTTGGACGCCATGACGTCGAAGGCGCCGCCATAGGCTTTTCGGGTGATGACGGTGACGAGCGGCACGGTGCATTGCGAATAGGCGAACAGCAGCTTCGCGCCGTGCTTGATCAGGCCGCCGTACTCCTGCGCGGTGCCCGGCAGGAAGCCCGGCACGTCGACGAACGTCACGATCGGGATGTTGAAGGCGTCGCAGAAGCGGACGAAGCGTGCGGCCTTGCGTGACGCGTCGCTGTCGAGCACGCCCGCCAGCACCATCGGCTGGTTGGCGACGAAGCCCACCGTGCGGCCGGCGATGCGGCCGAAGCCGGTGACGATGTTTTTCGCAAACGTCTCGGAGATTTCGAAGAAGTCGCCCTCGTCCACGACCTTGCTGATCAATTCCTTCATGTCGTAGGGCTTGTTCGGATTGTCGGGGATCAGCGTATCGAGCGACATGTCGACGCGCTCGATGTCGTCAAAGCTCGGCCATTCCGGCACGCCGTCGGTGTTGTTGGACGGCAGGAAGTCGATCAGCCGGCGCATCTGCAGCAGCGTCTCGACGTCGTTTTCGAATGCGCCGTCCGCGATCGATGAGCGCGTGGCATGCACCGAGGCGCCGCCCAGTTCTTCGGCCGTGACCACCTCGTTGGTGACGGTCTTCACCACGTCGGGGCCGGTGACGAACATGTACGAGGTGTTCTTCACCATGAAGATGAAGTCGGTCATCGCGGGCGAATAGACGTCGCCGCCGGCGCACGGGCCCATGATGACTGATATCTGCGGGATCACGCCCGACGCGATGACGTTGCGGCGGAACACGTAGGAATAGCCCGCGAGCGCCGCCACGCCCTCCTGGATGCGCGCGCCGCCGGCGTCATAAAGACCGATGATCGGCGCCCTCGCCTTCATCGCCATGTCCTGCAGCTTTGTGATCTTCAGCGCGTGGGTCTCCGACAGCGAGCCGCCGAACACGGTGAAATCCTTGGCGAACACAAACGTCTTGCGGCCGTTCACCGTGCCCCAGCCGGTGACGACGCCGTCGCCGGGCACTTTCGTCTTTTCCATGCCGAATTCGGTCGAGCGGTGCTCGACGAACATGTCGAATTCCTCGAACGAGCCCTTGTCGAGCAGCAGCTCGATGCGCTCCCGCGCGGTCAATTTTCCGCGGGCGTGCTGCGCCTCGATGCGCTTTTCGCCGCCGCCGAGCTTGGCGCCGGCGCGCCGTTCTTCGAGGGTGTCCAGGATATCCTTCATGCTGCTTCCGCCCGCCTTTTGGGTAACGATTTGAGGGGGTTCTAACACGGCATTTTCCGATCCGGAAACACCCCTTCCGGCCTCTGGTACCGTCGTCCGGCACGCCCTATATGCCCACCCTGATCAGGGGAATGGAATGACCGATACCGCAAGCGCCGACACGTCCGGCGCCGTTACCGGGGGGCCGCGAACGGTGCTTCGGCTGGAAGGATTAGCGCTCTTTATCGGCATGACGCTGCTTTACTATATTTGGGACGGCGACTGGTGGGTCTATGGCATCCTGTTCTTCGTGCCCGATCTCAGCTTTGCGGCCTATCTGTCGGGACCGCGTTTCGGCGCCCTTATCTACAACGCAGCCCACAGCTATCTGGCGCCGATGGCGATGATGACCGGCGGATTTGCCACCGCCGAGCCGCTCATTCTCTCGATCGCCATGATCTGGCTGGCCCATATCGGCTTCGACCGCGCGCTCGGCTACGGCCTGAAATACGCCAGCGGTTTTGGCTTCACCCATATGGGACGGATCGGGAAGCCGTCGGGGCCTATCTGAACTCGACGCCGATCTGGGTCGGCTTGCGCCAGACGACGGCGCAGCGCCGCGCCTTGGACTCCATTTCCATCAGCAGGCTGAAGCTGTCGGGAATGGCGGCAAGGTTCGCCGCTTCGATCGCAGCGCCGGTCGCCGAGACGTTGCGGACGGTGCAGGTCAGATTTTGCCTGGCGAAGCTGATCTTGGCCGCCCGCCTGACGTTGCGGCGCGAGGCCCTTCGCTTGTCGGCGCCGGCCTTGGCCGGGCTCTTGCCGGCAGCGGCTTCCGCCTTCGCCAGCGTGAAGCCCGATTTGATCCGGCCCGCGAAAAGCACATCCGCCTGCATCTCGAAATGATTGAGCACCCGGCCTCGGCCCTGGACGATCGTCAGTTGCAGCGAAGCGAGTATCTGTTCGACCTTGGTGCCGTCCCGGCCGAATGGCAGCAGCAGGCGATGGCAATCGACCCGTGTGTCGCTGGCATCGATGGTGGAGAAGATCGAGTAGACGGCGCAGCCGCTCGTCGCGCATTCCTTGGCGGCTTCCAGCGTCAGCTTACGAAGCGACATCGGCACGACCTGCTCCATGGTCTTGCCGGCCCAGGCCGAGTTGAACACGTCCGCGACGCTTTCGCCCTGGTAGAGCGCGCGAAATTTCCGAAGCCGGCCCTCGCCCTCGATATTCCACGCCACCAGCTGCCTGGGGTCGTGCAATCCCGGATCGGGTTTCAGCTCGGCAAAAGCCGGGAAGCGCCGGCCGGCCGCGAGTTGGTCCCAATGGGTCACCAGCGCCTGCTGGCTGGCCGATTTGACCGTCCAATGCGGTACGAGTTTGAACGTCATCGCCAAATTCTAAGGTGCGCCCGGGGCGCAAACTCTGCGGACAAATAACTTAACGATGACTGAAGAGCGCTGCCGTGGAAAATACCGGTCTGGCCACGTAGGTCGCTCCGCAAGCGGCCGGTCGATTCCCTCGACGGGCTGAAGCGAGATTTGACAGGCCTGCCATCGGTTGATCTAGTTCGGCACATAACAAGATAATCCATGGGGGAAACGGATGCTGACGGATTGGCGCGTCGCGGCCGCGGCCGCGATTTTCTGCACGGGACTGTTGGTCACCTGCATCGAAACATCGGCGCAATCGATGCCGAAGGACGTCGCGGCGCGCACCGAAATCTACGCCATCCCGTCGCTGACGATTTCAGACCAGCAATTCCTCACCGGCGACACCAACGGCAAGCAGGTCACGGTCGCCGGCGAATTCCGCATCGCGCAAGGCAGCGGAAAACTCCCCGTCGTGATGCTGATGCACGGATCGAGCGGCGTCGGCGCCGGCATGGATCCGTGGGTGCGCCACTTCACTGCGATGGGAATTTCGACCTTCGTGATCGATGGCTTCAGCGGCCGCGGGCTGACGGCGGTCGGCCCCAACCAGGCGCTGCTCGGCCGGCTCAACTTCATCGTCGATATCTACCGCTCACTGGAGATCCTCGCCAAACACCCGCGCGTCGATCCTGATCGCATCGTGCTGATGGGATTTTCACGCGGCGGACAGGCCGCGCTCTACGCCAGCCTCGATCGCTTCCACAAGCTCTGGAACAAATCCGGCGCGCAGTTCGCCGCCTATATTCCGTTCTATCCGGATTGCTCGACCAGCTATGCCACCGACACCGACACGGTGGCGCGTCCGATCCGGATCTTTCATGGCACGCCCGACGACTACAACCCGGTCGCAAGCTGCAAGGCCTATCTCGCCCGCCTGCAGGAAGCCAAGCGCGATGCGGCGCTGACGGAGTATCCGGATTCCGCCCACGGCTTCGATGCCGGCCTGCTCGGCCTCAGCACGGTCGCCGTATCGGCCAATGCCCAGTCCGCGCGCAATTGTCGCCTCAAAGAAGGCGAAGGCGGCGTTCTGATCAACGACGACAGCAAAGAACCCTTCACCTACAAGGACGCCTGCATCGCGCTCAATCCCCATGTCGGAGGCAATCCGGCGACCGCCCAGGAAGCGCGCAAGGCAGTGAGCGAATTTCTGCAGGCGTTGCTCAAGCTGGGGTAGTTGCATCCACCTTACGGCAGGCGCTTACCCTGCATATGCTTGCCGTTCTGATGCAGCGTCAGCGCCGGCACGACGCCGCCTTCAGGTCGCGCGAAGCTGACCTGCGCGTCGACCACGCGATAGAAAAACTCGGTCTCGCTCTCGGCATAGACCTCGAACTCGGACTGCGCCGTCGCCTGGATGTACAGACGTCCGCCGTCCGGGCGCACCGTGAGGATGAAGGCCGGCGATATTTCGTAGCGGCCGGCATAGGTCGCGAGCACCGCCGGATCGACCGGCACCTCGCGGCGAAGTTTTGGGGCCGGGTATGCCGCGTTGATCAGATGCGTGCCGAGCGCGATGTTGGCGTCATAGTCGGCCGCATTGGAGAGCAGAATGCGGTTTCGCCGGGTCCTGGTCGAGTAACCGATGAAGGTCGCATAGCCGCCGGTGCCACCGCTCTTCCAGATCAGTTCGTCGCCGAACCGCGAGGAGACGAACCAGCCGAGGCCCACGTCGCGCTGATCCATCCGCGGGCGGCGCTCGGCAAGCGTCATCTTCAGCGCGGCGGCGACCGGCGTATCGGGGGGATCAAGGCACAGTGCAAGAAACTTGAGCAGGTCGTTCGCCGTTGAACGAAACGCCCCGGCCCCCGCAAGCGCCAGGAAATCCCAGTTCGGGACCGGCGCGAGGCCAGCACTGTGGCCCTGCGCCAGCCGCTGTTTCATCGAATTCGTGAGGGTAATGCGGGTGTCGTCCATGCCAAGCGGCGCGCAGATGCGCGATACGACCAGATCCTCGTAGCTCCTCCCGGCGCGCAGTTCGAGGATGTGGCCAAGCAGGCCGAAGCCAAGATTGGAATATTCGAAGTGTTTGCCCGGCTTGAAGCCGAGCTTGTGGTTCGACAGGTAGTCGTACAACCGCTCGGCCGTGTAATCGATGTAAGGATTGCCCCAGTCATTTGGCGCGAAATTCGACGGCATTCGCGGCAGGCCCGATGTGTACGTCGCAAGATCAAGCAAGGTGATCGGCGCGCCTTCGAAATCCGGCATCCTGACGCTGGCGGGCAGAAATTTGGCCGCAGGGTCGTCCGCCGCCACCTCGCCCCGCTGCACCATGTCGGCCAGCAACAGCGAGGTGAGCACTTTTGTGATCGAGCCGATCTCGAACACCGTGTCGGCATCGAGCGGGCGATCGGTACCGGAACGCCCGTAGGCGGTGACGCTGGGCCGGCCGCCGTCGATCGTCGCAGCGACGATCCCTATCGTATCGCGGGCGACATCCACGCGCTCTTTCAGGATGGCGGAAACGTCTTGCACTGGCATTGATTGGGCTTGCATGGACGGGGATTGCATCGACTGGGCCTGCCCCCTTCCTCGCGCGAGCAGCAGCGCCGGACCTGCGAGCAGAACCGAGCGGCGATGCAGCATGCAAAGCTCCGTTGGCCGTCCCTGCCCCGACACCGATGCCGGCCGGGTTCATGCCAACGTCAGCCTGCGCGGCGCAGGCTGGTCCGTCGAGTCAAGTTAATAGGCCACGATATCGGCGAGGCACTGCTGCACCACCGTCATGCGGGCGGCGATGTGGCTCTGCTCCTTGCAGTCCATGTTCATGGCGAACACGGTGACGGAAGAGCCCTTCTCCACCCAGCCGACCATCCAGCCCAATGACGGCTTGCCCTGCTCGGCGCCGAGCAAACCGCTCTTGGCGCGGATGGTGGCGTCGCCGACTTTCGTGACCGGGAGGATGTCGCGCACCAAATCCTGGCTGCGCTTCGACACCGGCAGCACGCCGCGGCGCAGCCGGTCGACGAAATCGATCTGCTGCATCGGGTCGATACGCAAATTGCCGGTCAGCCAGAACTGATCGATGCCGCCGCCGATGTCGCGGTTGCCATAGTCGAACAGGTCGACATATTTCTGCATGCGCTCGGCGCCGATGCGGCGCGCGATCTCCTGATAGACCGGCACGGCCGACACCGCGATCGCCGAACGCAGCGTGTGATCCTTGTTCCAGGCCTCGATGCTGCGCGTCACGCCGTCCCACTTGAAGACGTCCTTGTCGGGGTCCTCGACCACGCCGGTCTCCAGCGCGATGATCGAGTTCGGAATCTTGAAGGTCGAGGCCGGCAGTTTGCCGTCGCCCGAGCGCACCTTGTCGCTGGCGATGATCAGGTAATCATCAACCTTGTAGGCAACGAAGGTGCCGACCGTGCCGAGATCGAAGAAGCGCTTGGAAAGATCGTCGCGAAACTCGCTGCGCTGGTAGGAGACGTTGGCGAAACTGCGGTTGGGAAGAATGCTCGCGGCGGCGAGAAGGCCGAGCGCATGGCGGCGATTGATCACGGTTTTGTCCGAACTGGTTGAGGCAGGCAGAAACGATGCTGATGGCATCGTGGTAAAACAATGACAAGCGGGCCTTTAGTTTGACCCGGGTTCCCGGCGCAAGCAGGCCGTCTGCTCGCGCGAAAGCCCCCGCAAATCAGCGGATCCGGCCCGACAGCCGCAGCACGAAGACCAGCACTTCGGCGACCGCCTTGTAGAGGTCCGGCGGAATTTCGTCGCCGATCTCGACATGGGACAAGGCGCCGGCCAGCACCTCGTTCTCCTCGATCGGGATGTCATGTTCGCGGGCGAGTTCGACGATCTTCGCACCGATGACGCCCTTGCCCTTGGCGACGACCCGCGGCGCGCCGGTCTTGTCATAGTGCAGCGCGACCGCGAGCCTGCTTTTGGTATCGACGCTCATAGCGCGCGGTCCAGAAAGTGGCCGGCACGGGCGGCGGGTGCGGCCTGCGGCGGCGCGCCGTCGCGGATCACGATATCGCCGGGCTGTAACTCGGCCCGGCTGAGCGCCTGGCTCAGCTCGGATGCGCCGGCGCGCAGTTGCTCCGCCGTGGCAAATCGTTCCGCCCAGATCCGCACCGAGGTCTTGTCGCCGGTAAGCGAGATCAGCGCGTGAACCGGACCTGCCGGCTCGACGTCGAGCGAAAATCGCGCGCGCCACACCCGCTTGGCGGCCTCGACGCCCTCGCTGCCGCCATCGCGGGAAATCTCGAATTGCGCCATCGCCGTGCCCTGCGGCGTCGCAAACGGAATTTCGAAATTCCAGCGCGGCACATTCATGTCGGCCTTCGGCGCCGAATTGTCGATACGGTCCGGCAAGGACGCCACCTGCAGCAGGGTCTGCCGTGCGATGGCGGCATCGGTGTCGTCGAGCAGATGATGCGCGGTCGTCGCGAGCGGCGCATCCGGCGCGATCGTCGGCGAGGCAATCGGCTGGGCGGCCGGAAGCGCGCCGCGGACTGGCGGCGGCGGGGTGTTGGTGTGGAAGGCTGCGTCCGCGCCACGCGCGTCTTTCGATGCGGCGGCGACGCGCACCGGGTTGCCAAGCTCCTGCAGCGCTTCCTGCAGCAGGTTCAAGGTCGCCCCGGCCGAAGGTCCGGCGTCGAGCGCTGCCGCAAGCGGATTGCGGGCGGCCGTGGCCGGCCAGCACGAGGTTTTCGGCGACCACCAACCGTGCCTGCGGCAGCAGGATTTCGTGGACATCGAGATTGGGCGACGAAGACGGCGCAAGGGTCGCGGCTGCGGCCTGTGGCGGCGCGGCTTGCTGTGCCCCTGCCGGCGTCGGGGTTGTTGCGACGCCGCCGAGCGCCGACTGCAGCGTCTGGCGAAGCACGATCAGCGCGGCCTTGAGATCGGGAACGCCGCTGGCGGGGATTGAACCCGCCGCCAGCGACGCCTCGAGGAAGATTCCGGATTTCTGGAACGCCGTCTTGATGTCGCCGCCGTCGAGATTTTGATCGAGGCTGGTCTGTTGCGCCAGCACCTGCGCAATCGCCGCCTGCAATTTCGGCGGCAGGTTGCTGGCGGAAACCGCAGCACCAAGATTGGCAAACAGCGGCGCCAGGCTGTCCTGTTCGGTGACCGCGGCCTGCGCGGCTGCCGAGACGGCCGCGCGCTCCAGCGGCGTCAGCACGCTCTTCGGTGACACGATGGCCGGCCGATTGACCGCCGCATCGGCCAGCGCATCGGGCGACAGCGTAACGGCGTCGGCCGATGCCCCGCCGGCATCGCCGCCCTGCCCGACCATGGCGAGGCGGATGCCGTCTTTGGTCTGCATAACCGCAAGCTGCAGGTTCTGGCCCTGCTGCAACGGAATTTCCGAGGCCACGTCGATCGAGAGGCTGGCGATCGCGATCCGCACCAGATCGGCGGACAGCACTTTCAGGACCTGGGCGTTGACCACGCTGCCCGGCTGCAGCACGAGCTCGGGCGCCACGCCGCCAGCCTCTTGGGCTGATAGCACCGGGAGAACGGGATTGATCGATATCGCCATGTCTGAGGTCTCGGCCAGGCTAGAGGTTAACCCGGCGTCGTAAACCTCTCGTTAACCCGCGGCGGAGCGCTCAGACCTTCAGGGCGTCCAGAATGTTCACCGCGGCCCGGAAATCGACCAGCCGGGCGGCGCGGCGGGCCGCCACCTCCTCGTCGACGCCCCATTTTTCGGCGTTCCAGTCCTCATCGACATGGGCGGCGGTCCAGACCTGATCGGGATCGCGGACGCCGTGCAGCAGCGCCAGCGCCAGCAATGCCGAGCCCGTGAGCGTCGTCACCACATGCAGGGCGGCCACCGACCAGGGATCGACCGGGAACACGCCACGGGCCGCGCTGATCGCCTGCGCCGGCTGGACGACATGCACGATCCCCTCGGACAGGATGAAATGGGCGCCGAGTTCGTTCGCGGCCCAGGACAGCACCGGATCCCAATGCGCGGCTTCGCGCGCGACCAGCGCCTCGGGATGGCCGGCGCGATAGAACAGCAGATCCGAGCCGAGGTATTTTGCGATGTCGTCGGCCACGGCATCGACGCGATCGCTGACCTCGGCGACGCTGTTGGCAAAGCGCGTCAGCGGCATGGTCAGGGGATCGATGGTCTCGCCTTGCGCATTCCATTCGGCGGCGATCGCCTCCGCGATGGCGCGCGCTGGCGCCACGACATGGCGTCTGGAAGGCGTGCGGATCGGCTTGCCGTCGAGCGTGACGGAAAACCCGCCGTCGGCCGCGGCGGTGCCGGCCTCCTTGTAGAAGCGCTTGCGCTGGGGCGTGCGCGTGGCGCGTCGCACCGCCTCCTCCGGATCGAGCGGCGAATGTCCGGCGACTTCATCGAATAGTTCACGCATCTCGTGTCCGGCTTCCCGCGGGCGGCGATAAATTCAAGATCTGACAGTACGATAACGGTGGATGCAAATAAAGCCGATGAGGCGGTTGCGGCGAACTCCTGCGATGCCGATTATGGCCGCGAATGCGCATGGATACCGGGTTCCGCCGGCGCTCAAGGCTTCTGATAGATCACCTTCCCCGCGCGGATGGTGTAGGCCACCTTGGCGAGGTTGGTGACGTCGGCGAGCGGATCGCCGTCGAGCACCACGACGTCGGCGTCAAATCCCTTTTCGACCCTGCCCTTCTTCGCGGCCTTGAAATAGCTCGCCGGATTGGTCGTCAGCGAGGCCAGCACCTGCCGTTCCGACAGCGCCCGGCGCATCAGTTGGTATTCGAGCGTGGTGTCATAGAGCTGAGTGAAGCCGACGTCGGTGCCGAACAGAACCGTGTTGCCGTTTTCCGAAAAGCTCTTGAGCTGGCCGACGATGTTGTCGACGATGCGCCCGACGATCTCGGGCGGCACCGGCAGCTTCGCAAACAGCGACAAGGTCGGCGTCAGCGCAGTCCCCTGCTGCTTGAAGCGCGCGAGCTGCTCGACGGGATAGCCCGGCTGCCTGCCGACCGTGTGCGCCATCACGTCGACCCCGGCGGCGATCACGGCCTCGATACCGGCCGTATTCTGCGGATGCGCGAACACCGGCTTGCCTTGCGCGTGCGCGACATCGACCGCGGCCTTGGCAATGGCCGCCTCCATGTTCACGACGGGCTTGTCTTCCCCCTTGTAGGAGCCGGTGAACAGCTTGATGCCGTCGAGGCCGATCTGCAGATAGTACCGCGCCATCTCCGCCGCGCGCTCCGGCGTTTCCGCCTCGGGTATTCGCGCCTCGCGGCAAGTAAGCCGGATGGCCATCCCTTGGGAAAATGCTGCCGACGAGGAAAATATTGGGACCGAGGATCTCATCCGCATAGACGCGACGGCGCAGCGCCATCGAGTTGGTCGGGTCGGAGCCGAGACTCCACACGGTGGTAAAACCCCATCGCGTCAGCATTTCCTGCATGTGCGCCGTGAGCGGAGCCGCCGGCGCGCTGCCGGCGTTTCGCCACACCGCTTCCGTGAAATGGACGTGGCTGTTCCAGAAGCCGGCCACGACGGTCTTGCCGGTGCAATCAATGACCCGCGCGTCTGACGGCATCTGCACGTCGCTGCGGCTGCCGATCGCGGCAATGACGCCGTTGGCCGTGACGACGACCGCATCGTCGAGCGGCGCGGCGTCAGGCGACGCGTAGACCTTGCCGCCCACGAGCGCGAGCGTCTGCGCGTTGGCCGTAGCGCCGATGCCGGCGGCCGCCGCAAGCAGGCCATGGAAGAGCGCGGCGCGGAGCAGATTGCCGATCATGCGGAGGCCTCAACTGGATGACACGGCCGAACCATACGCAAGGCCTGCGCTTCCGGTTTGACAGTTATTGCGCAACCGGCAGGACTGGATCGGCCGCTATTCCTCCGGCGCGTTCTCGATCGGATCGAACCGGTCGTGCTCAAGCCCGAGCAGATTCCAGGATTGCAGCATGTGCGGCGGCAGCGGCGCGCTGGCATCGATGACGCCGCCGCGCGGATGCGGGATCACGATCCGCCGCGCCAGCAGATGCAGCCGGTTCTGCAGGCCGCCCGGCAGCTGCCAGTTCTCCTTGTTGAAATATTTGGGATCGCCGACGATGGCGTGGTCGATATGCGCCATATGGGCGCGCAATTGATGGGTTCGCCCGGTGACCGGCTTCAGCGATACCCAGGCGAGTTTTTGGGCGGAGGTCTCGACCACGGCATAGTAGGTCACCGCGTGGCTCGCGCCCTCGTCGCCGTGTTTTGCCACCCGCATGATGCTGTCGTCCTCGCTCTCCTCCTTGGCGAGGTAGGTCGAGATGCGGCCCTGCTTCGGCTTCGGCACGCCGGCCACCAGCGCCCAGTAGATCTTGCGCGCCGAGCGATGGCGGAACGAGCCGGTCAAGGCGGTGGCGGCAAAGCGGGTTTTGGCGATCAGGAGACAGCCCGAGGTTTCCCGGTCCAGCCGGTGCACCAGCCGCGGCTTCTGCCCCTTGGCGTCGCGCATCACTTCCAGCATGTCGTCGACATTTCGCGTGATGCCGGAGCCGCCCTGCACGGCGAGCCCCGCGGGCTTGTTCAGCACCATGACGTCGGCATCCTCAAAGAGGATCATGTCCTTGAGGGCCTGCAGCGTCTTGGTCGCGGCTTCCGAGAGCTGACCGCGCGCCCTTCGGCGTATCGAGCTTGAGCGGCGGAATGCGAACGCTCTGGCCTTCCTCCAGCCGGTCCTTGCTGTCGGCGCGCTTGCCGTTGACGCGCAGCTCGCCTTTGCGGACGATGCGCTGGATGTGGGAGAACGACAGGCCGGGAAAGCGCGCCTCGAGGAAGCGGTCGACGCGCATGTTGTTCTCGTCGGCGGTGACGACGACGGTCTGAACCTTGGTCGGCAGCGGCGGCGGCTCGGGCGCGACCTTCTCCGGCTCAGGCACAAAAGGCTTAGCCGCACGGGGCGGCGAAGCCGGAAACCGCGCCGGCGGCTTGCCGCCCGGACGAAACGATTGCGGCCGCTCGGCTGACGAGCCCCGATACGGACGCGCGCCCTTCGGGCGATCGCCCGCCGGGCGGAGAGGTTTTTTGACGCGACGGCTCATGGCGGTTGCGGCTCCGGAGTTAAACGGTTGCGTAGCGCAAATGCCGCGAATCGTCACGGTGAAATCGGTACAAATTGGCTATCGGATCGGCCATGATGGGCGAAACAGCCAAAAGACGTGGGTAGTTCGGCTAATTCTGCAAATCCTCTGGAGAATTGGTCATGCCAGACATCAAGTCGGCAGCCTCGCAGGGCCTTCCGCCGCACATCCAATTGATCCAGATGGGCCGGGCCTTCATCGTGTCGAGAACCGTTTACGTCGCGGCGAAGCTTGGGCTGGCCGATCAACTCGCATCCGGACCGAAGAGCGCTGCGGAGCTTGCAGGACCCATGCAGGTGCACGCTCCTTCCTTGCACCGGCTGATGCGCACGCTCGCGAGCCTGGGCGTTCTAACCGAGCGAACGGAACAGCGCTTTGCCCTGACCGATCTGGGTGAGGCGCTGAAGACCGGCGCGCCGGGCTCGGCAAGATCAACCGTGATCTATTCAGGCAGCCCTGCGGCCCAGAGTGGCTGGGATCATTTGGGCTACTCCGTTGAGACGGGCAAACCCGGCTTTGAGAAGGCGCAAGGTGTACCCGTCTTCGACTACCTCGCACAACATCCCGAGGAAGCATCGCTGTTCAGCGAGATGATGGTCGGTCTCCATAGTCAGGAACCCCCAGCCGTCGCGGCGGCTTACGATTTTTCAGTCTTCAAGACCATTGTCGACGTCGGCGGAGCGACCGGCAACATGCTGGCCACCGTCCTTGCCCGTCACGCAGGACCGCACGGCACATTGTTCGACCGGCCGCATGTCGTGAAGGACGCACCGGCTTTACTCGAAGCCAAAGGCGTAAGCGATCGGGTGACGATAGAGCCCGGCGATTTCTTCCAGAATGTCCCCACCGGAGCGGATGCGTACATCCTTTCGCACATCATCCATGACTGGGACGAGGATCGGTGCCAGACGATCCTCGGTCATGTCCGCAGCGCGATGAGCCCGGCCGGTCGTCTGCTGCTCGTCGAGATGGTGCTGCCACCCGGCGACACGCCGCACCCCGGGAAAATACTTGATATCACGATGCTCGTACAATTGGGCGGCGAGGAGCGTACCGAATCCGAATACGCGTCCCTTCTGACCAGGGGTGGCTTCCGTCTTACGCGTGTGGTGCCAACCAGCTCAGCAGTGAGCATCGTTGAAGCCGTGATTGCCTAGAGATGGACGGCGGCGCTATTTCTGACCACGCGTGCCGGAGTCACCGGCCAGACGCGCCTGGAAAAATTAGCTCAACGCTACTTGCACTGCGCGACGCTTCTCACCGCGGTCAGGTCGCTGATCGAATTGTTCGACGGACGCTTCTTGGCGGCCTCTTCCGCCGCGGCGCAGGCTGCCGCCGCGTCGCCGTTCTGGAATCTCGCCCAGGCGAGATTGGTCCAGGCATCGCTGAAGTCGGGGGTCTCCTTGACCGCCTGGTCCAGCACCTCCTGCGCATCGCGCGGCCGCTTGGCGATCAGGAGCAGGCGGCCATAGTCGGCCTTGAGCGCCTTCACCGGATTGGGCTGCTTGAGCGCAATCTTGAACAGTTCATCGGCGGCATCGAAATCATTGAAGCGCGCCTGGGCGATCACCGCGAAGCCGTGATAGACGGTGCTCTGTTCGGGTGAAATGAGAAACGCCTGATTGAACCGAACCGCGGCCTCTCGCACCTTGCCGGCCTGTATCGCTATCCAGGCGCGCTTGGTTGTTTCCTCGAAGGCCTTTTCGCGAGAGCCGGTGGCGCCGACGATGGCGGTTACGAACTTCTCATCCTCGGCCTTCTGCTCCGGACTCTTGGCCGTAAATCCGAAGAACGGCTGCTCGTTGACCGGCGCGGTGTAGTTTCGCTTCGTCACCTGCACGCCGGGCGCCACCTCGACGGTCTCCGCGGCTGCAGGAAGCGTCGACGCCAGCGTCACGACAGCGATCGCCCGAAGGGTCTGTGCAAGATGGTTGCCGAAACTTCTCATTCGCGCTCACGCTCCCTACGCAACTTTGCCCAGTAATCCAGCCGCTTGCGAATTTCGCGCTCGAAGCCGCGATCGGGCGGATCGTAGAAGGTCTGTCGCCCCAATGCTTCCGGAAAATAGTCTTGTCCCGAGAAGGCGTCCGGCGCGTCGTGGTCGTATTCGTAGCCGGAACCATAGCCTTCCGACTTCATCAGCTTGGTCGGCGAATTCAGAATATGTTTTGGCGGCAGCAGCGAACCGCCCTCCTTCGCCGTGCGCATCGCCGCGCCAAAGGCCTTGTAGGCGGCGTTCGATTTCGGCGCGGTGGCGAGATAGATCACGGCCTGCGCGATCGCGAGCTCGCCCTCGGGAGAGCCGAGAAAATCGTAGGCATCCTTGGCGGCGTTGCAGATCGCCAGCGCCTGCGGATCGGCAAGGCCGATGTCCTCCACCGCCATGCGCACCACGCGCCGCGCCAGGAACAGCGGATCCTCGCCGGCGTCCAGCATGCGCGCGAGGTAATACAGCGCCGCGTCGGGATCGGAGCCGCGCACCGATTTATGCAGCGCCGAGATCAGATTGTAGTGGCCGTCGGCGGATTTGTCGTAGATCGGCGCGCGGCGCTGCAAAATTTCCTGCAACTGCGCGGCGTTGAAGATTTCGTCCTTGCGCGCGGCGCGCCAGACCTCTTCGGCCAGCGTCAGCGAGGCGCGGCCGTCGCCATCGGCCATCCGCACCAGCACGGCGCGCGCCTCCGCATCGAGCGGCAGTTTCCGGCCCTCGGCCTTCTCGGCATGCGCAAACAGTTTTTCGATCGCGGCGGCATCGAGCGAGTGAAACACCAGAACGCGCGCCCGTGACAAAAGCGCGGCGTTGAGTTCGAACGACGGGTTTTCCGTGGTGGCGCCGACCAGCACCACGGTGCCGTCTTCCATCACGGGCAGAAACGAATCCTGCTGGGCGCGGTTGAAACGATGCACCTCGTCGACGAACAGCAGCGTTCCCTTGCCCATCTCGCGCCGGGCCCGCGCCGCGTCGAACACCTTCTTCAGGTCGGCAACGCCGGAAAATACCGCGGAAATCTGCTCGAAATGCAGTTCGGTGGCGTCCGCCAGCAGCCGCGCCACCGTGGTCTTGCCGGTGCCGGGCGGCCCCCAGAACACCAGCGAGCCCAGCGTCCGCGTCTCCAGCATCCGCGTCAGCGCGCCGTCGGGACCGAGGATGTGGTCCTGGCCGACGACATCGGCGAGCGTGCGCGGGCGCAGCCGGTCGGGCAGCGGATGCGGCGCATCGTGCTCCATCCCCGCCGCGGCGAAGAGATTGGTCGCCTCGCGGGGTTGCTTGGGGCTCATCCGCCCAGCGTCACGTTGATCTGCTGGCCGCCGCGCACCACGACGATGCGCCACAGCCTGGCCCCCGCTTTCGAGGCCTTGTCGAGATCGCTGGTCTTGCCGATCTTCTGGTTGTTGACGGCCAGGATGATGTCGCCCTTCTGGAATCCGACGCTGGCCGCGGTGCCGCCGTCGGCGAGGTCGATCACGACGACGCCCTCGGTCTGGGAATCCAGATGCAGCTCGTCGGCAATCGCCGGCGAAATATTGGCGACCTTGGCGCCCTGGAATGGCGAGCGCCCGGTGAGCACGATTTCCTCGCGGTTGGTGTCGGGCGCGGTTTCCAGCGGCACCGTCAATTTCACGGTCTTGCCGGAACGCTGCACGTCGATCTGGGCTGAGCCGCCGAGCTGCCGCGTGGCGAAGCGATAGTCGAACGCGTTGGGGTCGTCGATCGTCTGCCCTTCGACCGCGACAATCAGGTCGGACGGCTTCAGGCCGGCGCGGGCGGCCGGACTGTTCGGCGCGACATTGGCGATCAACGCGCCGTTCGGCAGTTTCAGCCCCAGCGTCTCGGCGATTTCGGGCGTCACCGCCTGCAGTTTCGCGCCGAGCCACGGCCGCTTGACCGCCTTGCCGCCGCTCTTGGCGGACGCCACCACGACGCGCACCATGTTGGCCGGAATCGCAAAGCCGATGCCCTGCGAACCGCCGGAGCGCGAGAAGATCGCGGTGTTGATGCCGGCGAGCTTGCCGGTCATGTCGACCAGCGCGCCGCCGGAATTGCCGGGATTGATCGCGGCATCGGTCTGGATGAAGAACTGGTAGTCGGTGATGCCGACCTGCGTCCGCGCCAGCGCCGAGACGATGCCGTGGGTCACGGTCTGGCCGACGCCAAAGGGGTTGCCGATCGCGAGCACGACGTCGCCGACCAGCAGTTCGTCGGAATTGGCAAAATCCAGCGTGGCGAATTTCTCTTTTCCGTCCTTCACACGCAGCACGGCCAGATCGGTGCGGCTGTCCTTGAGCACGATCTCGGCCTCGAACTCGCGCTTGTCGGCGAGCGAAATCTTGACCTGATCGGCGCCCTCGATGACGTGGTTGTTGGTGACGACGAGGCCGGAAGCATCGACCATCACGCCGGAGCCTAGCGAACGCTGCATCTGCTCAGGCTGCTGGCCGGGCACGCCGAAGAAGCGGCGGAAGACCGGGTCGTCCAGCAGCGGATTGCGGTTCTGCACGGTCTTGGCGGCATAGACGTTCACCACCGCCGGCTGCGCGCGCTGCACGATCGGCGCGTAGGAAAGCCGCAGTTCGGCGCCCGAGGTACGGCACGCGGCGGTCCTGCGCCAGCGCAGGCGTTGCGACAACCACGGAAGCCAGCAGCAGGGCGAAGGAGCGGATCAAATTCATGCGAAAATCCCGGAATTCAGCGCCACACATATAGATGCGAGGCGGCAACGAGAGAAGATAAAGTGGACACAATACCGGCAGTCAGGCCGCGCGATCGGGTGCTTTGACGGCGTCAGGCGCAGGCCCACAGGATAGCCGTTCCTGATGGCCCTCGCCCCACGCCCGCAGCGTCTCGATCACCGGCCGCAGGCTCTCGCCGATGTCAGACAGCGTGTATTCGACCCGCGGCGGCACCTCGGCATAGACCTTGCGGATCACGAGCTTGTCGTCCTCCAGCGCCCGGAGCTGCTTGGTCAGCATGCGCTGGGTAATCCCCGGCATCCGCCGCCGCAACTCCCCAAACCGCTGGGTGCCGGCCTGCAGGTGGAACAGGATGACGCCCTTCCATTTGCCGTCGATCAGGTCGAGCGTCGCTTCGACCGCGCAGCCCGGCCGATGCGCAAAATTCCGCCGTTTCATAGCCGTTTCCCGGGGTGTTTCCCAATAGTATCCAAACAGGGACTAGTTCCCCAAATTTACAGTACTTGTCATTTTGATGCCAGCGCGACAGTTAGGCAAGCCAACCGTTCCAGCAAGGCAGGAGACACGGGCATGAAGGCCGTCGGGTACAAAAAATCGCTCCCCATCGAGGACGCGGATTCGCTGATCGATTTCGAGACCGCCAAGCCGGAACCGAAGGGCCGCGATATCAGGGTCGCCGTCAAGGCGATCTCCGCCAACCCGGTCGACTACAAGGTCCGCAAGCGCGCCGCCCCGCCCGAGGGCGAGACCAAAATCCTGGGCTATGACGCCGCCGGCATCGTCGATGCCGTCGGCCCCGACGTGACCCTGTTCAAGGCGGGCGACGAAGTGTTTTACGCCGGCTCGATCCTGCGCCAGGGCACCAACGCGGAATTTCATCTGGTCGACGAGCGGATCGTCGGCCGCAAGCCGAAGTCGCTGTCGTTCGCGCAGGCCGCGGCGCTGCCGCTGACCTCGATCACCGCCTGGGAATTGCTGTTCGACCGGCTCGGCGCGGTGCCGGGCAAGAGCGTCGATCCGCGCACGCTTTTGATCACCGGCGGCGCCGGCGGTGTCGGCTCGATCCTGATCCAGCTTGCGCGCCGCCTCACCGGGCTGACGATCGTCGCCACCGCCACGCGGCCGGAGTCGCAAAAATGGTGCCTCGACCTCGGCGCACATGCCGTGGTCGATCACTCCAAGCCGATGAAGGAGCAGATCGAGAAGCTGAAAGTGCCGCCGGTGGCGCTGGTCGCGAGCCTGACCTTCACCGACCAGCATTACAAGGCGATCGCGGACTTGATGGCGCCGCAGGGCAAGTTCGGCCTGATCGACGATCCCCCGGAATTCACCATGAGCGCGTTCAAGGGCAAGGCGATCTCGGTGCACTGGGAATCGATGTTCACGCGCTCGTCGTTCCAGACGCCTGACATGATCGCGCAACATCATCTTCTCAACGACGTGGCCGATCTCCTCGACAAGGGCGTGCTGCGCACCACGCTCGACCAGACCTTCGGCACCATCAACGCCGCCAATCTGAAGCGCGCGCATGCGCTGCTGGAAAGCGGCAAGTCGCGCGGCAAGATCGTGCTGGAGGGATGGTAAAATCAAATCGCGCTTCGTGATGCAGGCGCGAAGGGGCAGATACAAACGGCCTCCCGCCGCGCTCAATTCAAGGCGAGCAACGGAAAGTAGTAACGCAAAAAGGCTCCCAAGCCGAAGCCGGGAGCCTTTGCGGTCACGAGGGGGACGTCCCCGTTGTGACACCACTGCAGCGCATCGCTACGCTATGATTTCGTTTCCGCCGCCTCGCGGGCCATCCGCTCGGCTTTGAGCCGCTCAAAATTGGCACGGAAAGCCTCGTCTTCCTTCTTGCGCGCGGCAAGGGCTAGCTCGGCTTCCTGCCGTGCCCGTTCCTTCTTCGCCTCACGTTCTTCCTTTGTGACCGGCGGTTTCTCTCGGTGCTCAAAATTGTCCATGTATATCAACGCCCGAGGCCGCTGAAAGTTCCATAACGGTTGCTCGCGTTCGCTTCGGGACGTTGGCAGGTCGCAGTTGCTCGACGCCGCGGAAAGCTCACGGAGCATTGAGTTCCAAACCGGGCAGAAATTGACGATCCTCACCGGCAGGCGGTGACGTGTGCTTCAGCGCCGTCCTGAACAACCGTTCATGAAAGTTAAATCTGCGGGTGAAGTCATTGGAAGCCCGGCGTTTCAGGCAACGAACTGCACCCGTTTGTGTTGATCGGGTGTCCGTTACGGAAAGGAGTGGTCCATGAGGAAGGCACCTTTGGCTTTGGCCGCAGCGGCGGTCCTTGGCTTGACGGCAGTAGCGGCACCGTCCCCGGCGGAGGCCCACTGGCGCGGCGGCGGATTTTTCCCGGCCGTGGCCGGCGGTCTAATCGCGGGCGCGGTGATCGGCGGGATGGCCTCGAATGCGTATGCCTACGGTCCTGGCTACGGATATTACGGCGGCTACGGCGCTATGGCTGCTTATTACGGCGGGTACTACGGCGGCGGATACGCGCCGGCCTACTATGGCGGCTATTACGACAATCCCTACCCCGTGGTTCGCTATCGTCGCGTGGTTCGCCCGGCTTACGCCTACTATGGCGCGTCGCGCACGGTACTACCGTCGCGCTACCGTGCCCACTGCGTCGCTGGTAATCGCGATCGGCGCAAAGCGCACGGCATCGGCACTGGCGTGAAGTCCGCGGTGACGATCGGCATCAAGACAGCAAAAAAGCGGCGCCCCCGAGGCGCCGCTTTTAAATCACGCGAGGAAGGGCAGCTTACGCCGCTTCGGCTTCCTTTTCCTGCACCGGGCCGGAATCCAGGCCCTTGGCATCGACGTCGCGGTCGACGAACTCGATCACGGCCATCGGCGCGTTGTCGCCGTAGCGGAAGCCGGCCTTGATGATGCGGGTGTAGCCGCCCTGGCGGTCCTTGTAGCGGGACGCCAGCACGTCGAACAGCTTCCTGACCTGATCCTTGTCGCGCATCTCGGAGATCGCCTGGCGGCGCATGGCGAGCCCGCCCTTCTTGCCGAGGGTGACCAGCTTCTCGACGATCGGGCGCAATTCCTTGGCCTTCGGCAGCGTGGTGACGATCTGCTCGTGCTTGATCAGCGCGGCGCACATGTTGGCGAACATCGCCTTGCGATGCTCGGCGGTGCGGTTGAGCTTACGATGAACCTTGCCGTGACGCATTGGTCTATTCCTTGATTTGTCTTCGTCGCGACGGTTCGTCGGACATGTTGCTCAGGTGGGCTGCCTGCGTTCGCCCTGGGTAGCGAGTAGCGAATGGTAAGTAGCGAGTCAGTTTCTCATTCTATTCGCTATTCGCCACTCCCTATTCGCTCAGTAGTGATCTTCGAAGCGCTTGGCGAGCTCGTCGATGTTCTCCGGCGGCCAGCCCGGCACTTCCATGCCGAGATGCAGACCCATCTGGGCCAGCACTTCCTTGATCTCGTTCAGCGACTTGCGGCCGAAGTTCGGGGTGCGGAGCATTTCCGCTTCCGACTTCTGCACGAGGTCGCCGATGTAGACGATGTTGTCGTTCTTCAGGCAGTTTGCCGAACGCACCGACAGTTCGAGCTCGTCGACCTTCTTGAGGAACGCCGGGTTGAACGCGAGATCGGGGATGATCTCCTGCGCGACTTCCTTGCGCGGCTCTTCGAAGTTCACGAACACGTTGAGCTGATCCTGCAGGATGCGGGCGGCATAGGCCACCGCGTCTTCCGGCGAGATCGCGCCGTTGGTCTCGATCGTCATGGTCAGCTTGTCGTAGTCGAGGATCTGGCCCTCGCGGGTGTTCTCGACCTTGTAGGAGACCTTGCGCACGGGCGAGAACAGGCTGTCGACCGGGATCAGGCCGATCGGCGCGTCCTCGGGCCGGTTACGCTCGGCGGCGACGTAGCCCTTGCCGGAAGCGACCGTGAACTCCATGCGGATTTCCGCGCCCTCGTCCAGCGTGCAGATCTGCAGGTCGGGATTGAGCACGACGACGTCGCCGACGGTCTGGATGTCGCCGGCGGTGACGGCGCCCGGGCCGGACTTCTTCACGACCATGCGCTTGGGGCCTTCGCCCTGCATCTTGATCGCGATGTCCTTGATGTTGAGCACGATGTCGGTGACGTCCTCGCGAACGCCCGCGATCGAGGAGAACTCGTGCAGCACGCCGTCGATGTGCACCGACTGCACGGCCGCGCCTTGCAGCGACGACAGCAGGATGCGGCGCAGCGCGTTACCGAGCGTCTGACCGAAGCCGCGCTCGAGCGGTTCGGCGACGACGGTGGCAAACCGGGTCGCGTCGGAGCCCGGCGTTACCTGCAGCTTGTTCGGTCGAATAAGTTCTTGCCAATTTTTCTGGATCGTCACTTTGTCACCCCTTCGGGTCAATAGACCGGCCAGTCGATCTGCCTGCAGATCACCGGCGTTGGAGACCGCGGATCAGCCCGCGGCCGTCAAAATTCCAAAACAATCGCAAGGCGGCGCCTGCCGCCCGCGACCAGATATCAGACGCGCCGGCGCTTGCGCGGACGGCAGCCATTGTGCGGGATCGTCGTCACGTCGCGGATCGACGTCACGGTGAAGCCCGCCGCCTGCAGCGCACGAAGCGCCGATTCACGGCCCGAACCGGGGCCGGCAACTTCCACTTCCAGCGTGCGCATGCCGTGTTCCTGCGCCTTCTTGGAAACGTCTTCGGCCGCGACCTGCGCGGCATAGGGGGTCGACTTGCGCGAACCCTTGAAGCCCATCGTGCCGGCCGACGACCAGGCAATGGTGTTGCCCTGCGCGTCGGTGATGGTGATGGTCGTGTTGTTGAACGACGAATTGACGTGCGCGATACCCGAAGCGATGTTCTTGCGTTCGCGACGGCGTACGCGGGTGGCTTCCTTGCCCATTACCTAAAACCTTCCTGTGATCTCAAACGCCGCCGTATTGCCAGCGGCTACACCTAAAAAGGCGAGTGGCGAATGGTGAGTAGCGAATAGATTTCTATTCGCCATTCCCTATTCGCTATTCGCAAAATTACTTCTTCTTGCCGGCGATCGACTTGGCCGGGCCCTTGCGCGTGCGCGCATTGGTGTGGGTGCGCTGGCCACGCACCGGCAGGCCGCGGCGATGACGCAGGCCGCGATAGCAGCCGAGGTCCATCAGACGCTTGATGTTGATTCCGGTCTCACGGCGAAGGTCGCCTTCGACGAGATAGTCGCGGTCGATCACTTCGCGGATCTGCAGGACTTCCTGGTCGCTCAGCTGGCTGACGCGACGATCCTCCGGGATCTTCACCTTCTCGATGATCTCGGCCGCGTTCTTCTGGCCGATGCCATGGATGTACTGGAGCGCGATCAGAACGCGCTTGTTGGTCGGGATATTCACGCCGGCAATACGGGCCACGGACTTCTCTCCTGTCACCGATCCCTCATGGACCGGTCTAAAGTTCTTGCTATCTCGGGCAGGTGTCCGCAAACGCGAACACGACGCCCTTCCCCTCATCTGCTTCGGGGCCCGGCATCGTCAAAAACTATCCGACTTGGATGCGGGGCTTATTAAAGGATTCAACTCGGTTTCGTCAACCGCCTCTATCGCTTAGCTCGCTTTTTCGTGACCTTTTTGGCAGCCTTGCCGAACGGCCTTTTTTGCCGCCTTTTTGGCCTTGGCAGTTCCCCGCCCCTTGGCCGGTGAAGCGGCCTTCCGGCCTGCCTTCTTGGCCACCTTGGAAGCCGGTTTGCCAGCCTTGGGCGCCGATTTGGCGGCCTTCTTGCCTGTTTTGGCTGCCTTTTTGCCCGCGCGCCCGGTGGTCTTCCTGGTGGCCCCGGAGGCCTTCCGGGCCGGGGCTGAGGCCCTGGGTTCCACCGCGCCGACGGCGGACAGGATCCGGTTGATCTCCCGGGTGACCTGCTCGATGGTCATCATCCCGTCGACGGTAGCCAGCTTCCGTCGCTCGGAATAATAGTGGATCAGCGGCTCGGTCATCGAGCGGTAGCTCGCCAGCCGCTTGGACAGCACTTCCGGGGTATCGTCGATTCGCACTTCCTCGCCGCGGGCCCGCATCTCGGCCACGCGGGTCTCGACGCGGTTCAGAAGCGCGCTCTCGTTGACGCGCAATTCGATCACGGCGTCGAGCTTGATGTGCTTCTTCTTCAGGAGTTCGTCGAGGGCTGCCGCCTGCGGCACCGTGCGCGGAAAACCGTCGAGGATGAAACCGTTCTTCATGTCGGGCAGGTCGAGGCGGTCGGAGATGATCCCGATCACGATCTCATCCGGCACCAGCGAACCGCTGGCCATGATGTCCTTGGCCTGCAGGCCGATCGGCGTCTGGGCTGCGACCGCCGCTCGCAGCATCTCGCCGGTGGAGAGCTGGACGATGTGGTATTTCTGGACGAGCCGCTGCGCCTGGGTCCCCTTGCCCGCACCCGGCGGACCCAAAAGGATCAATCTCATGACTATTCGCCCCCCGGCTTGGTGAGCGAAACGCCGCACACCCTCTTATTGATATTCAGACCGCAGTGTTTCCGCGAAATCAGCGGCGGCGGCCCCTTAGCTTGGATTTCCTGATCAGCCCCTCATACTGATGGGCCAGCAGATAGCCCTGCACCTGCGCCACCGTATCCATGGTCACGCTGACCACGATCAGGAGCGAGGTGCCGCCGAAGTAGAACGGCACCGAAGCATAGGAAATCAGGATTTCGGGAATCAGGCAGACGATCGCCAGATAGACCGCGCCCAGCACGGTGATGCGCGACAGCACGTAATCGATATATTCGGCGGTGCGCTCGCCCGGCCGGATGCCCGGGATGAAACCGCCATGCTTCTTCAGATTGTCGGCGGTCTCGGTCGGGTTGAACACGATCGCGGTGTAGAAGAAGGCGAAGAACACGATCAGCGCCAGATACAGGAACAGGAACAGCGGACGGCCGTGGCTGAGCTGGGTGTTCAGCCACTGGAACCATTCCGGGCCCTTGCCGGCGTTGAAGTTCGCGACGGTGGCCGGCAGCAGCAGCAGCGACGAGGCGAAGATCGGCGGGATCACGCCCGAGGTGTTGAGCTTGAGCGGCAGATGCGAGGACTGGCCCTCGAACATCTTGTTGCCGACCTGACGCTTTGGATACTGGATCAGAAGCCGGCGCTGCGCGCGCTCCATGAACACGATGAAGGCGATCACGGCGACCGCCATCACGATCACGACCAGGATCAGGCCGGTCGACAGCGCGCCCTGGCGCCCCAGTTCCAGCATGTTGGCCAGCGCCGACGGCAGCTCGGCGACGATGCCGGCCAGAATGATCAGCGAAATGCCGTTGCCGATGCCGCGCGAGGTGATCTGCTCGCCCAGCCACATCAGGAACATGGTGCCGCCGGTCAGCGTGATCGTCGTGGAGATAAGGAAGAACGGGCCGGGGTCGGTGACGACGTTGCCGGCGCCCTGAAGGCCGACGGCGATGCCGTAGGACTGGAACGAGGCCAGGATCACCGTCAGATAGCGGGTGTACTGGTTCAGCGTCTTGCGGCCGGCCTCGCCTTCCTTCTTCAGCGCCTCGAGCTGCGGAGACACCGTGGTCAGGAGCTGGATGATGATCGATGCCGAGATGTACGGCATGATGTTCAGCGCGAAGATCGCCATGCGGTGGATGCCGCCGCCGGCGAACATGTTGAACATGCCGAGAATGCCGCCGGCCTGCGACTTGAACACCTGCTCCCAGATCGCGGGGTCGATGCCGGGCAGCGGAATGTAGGTGCCGAGCCGATAAACAAGCAGCGCACCCAGCGTGAACCAGATGCGCTTCTTCAGTTCGTCGGCTTTCGCCAAGGCGCCGAAATTGAGGTTTGCCGCAAGTTGTTCTGCTGCTGAGACCATGTTCAGGCTTTCTCCCGCCGCCCCCCACGCCGATGCCCCGGTCGGGGCTATCGGCAGACGCCGGACATTATTTGGTGCTCGGCTTCGATAAGTCCATTGCTCTCACCTGCGGACCGCCCGCCAATGAGCGGCGATGACGCAGATGTTACGCCGCCTCGCCTTCTTCCTTCTTGGCCGGGGCCAGGATCTTCACGGTGCCGCCGGCCTTCTCGACCGCCGCGACCGCGGTTTTCGAGGCGCCGTGCACCTCGATCGCGAGCTTGGCCTTGAGTTCGCCGCGGCCGAGCAGCCGCAGGCCGTCCTTGGCGCGACGGATCACGCCCGCCTTGACCAGCGATTCCACGGTGACGGTTTCCTTGGCGTCGACCAGCTTGGCGTCGATCGCCTCCTGCAGCCGGTCGAGATTGATCTCGGCGAAGTCGAGCCGGAAGATGTTGTTGAAGCCGCGCTTCGGCAGGCGCCGATGCAACGGCATCTGGCCGCCCTCGAAGCCCTTGATGCGCACGCCCGAACGCGCGGTCTGGCCCTTGCCGCCGCGGCCCGCAGTCTTGCCCTTGCCCGAACCGATGCCACGGCCGACGCGCATACGCTTCTTGCGCGAGCCGGCGTTGTCGGCGATATCGCTGAGCTTCATCGTCAGTTTCCTTTATCCTTGGAGCTGATCTTGACCGAAAACCGGTAACCGGTTTTCGGGATCATGCTCCGTACTTACTTCTCGTCCACGATGCGGACGAGATGTTGAACCTTGGCGATCATGCCGCGAATTGCAGGCGTGTCCTGCAGCTCGGTGACACGACCGATCTTGTTGAGCTTGAGGCCGATCAGCGTCGAACGCTGCGAGTGGTGGCGGCGGATCGCGCTGCCGGTCTGCTCGACCTTGATCGTCTTTGCGGCCTTGGCCATCGTCTTAACTCCAAAAAGCGCTTGAAAATCGCGCCAGTTATTCAGCCACCACTTCGGCATCGCCGCCGACGCGGCGCGACTGCAGCGTGGACACCTTGATGTTGCGGCGCGCGGCCACCGACCGCGGCGAATCCTGATGCTTCAGCGCGTCGAAGGTGGCGCGAACCATGTTGTAGGGATTCGACGAGCCGATCGACTTCGCCACCACGTCCTGGATGCCGAGCGTTTCGAACACCGCGCGCATCGGGCCGCCGGCGATGATGCCGGTACCGGCCGGAGCGGCGCGCAGGTAGACGCGGCCGGCGCCGTGGCGGCCGGCGATGTCGTGATGCAGCGTGCGGCCTTCGCGCAGGGCGACGCGCGTCAAATTGCGCTTCGCCGACTCGGTCGCCTTGCGGATCGCCTCGGGAACTTCGCGCGCCTTGCCGTGGCCGAAACCGACCCGGCCCTTCTGGTCGCCGATCACGACCAGCGCCGCAAAGCCGAAGCGCTTGCCGCCCTTGACGACCTTCGCCACACGATTGATGTGGACGAGCTTGTCGACGAACTCACTGTCGCGCTCTTCCCGGCCACCCCGGTGGCCTCCACCGCGTTCGCGTTCACCTGCCATGGTGTTTTCCAATCTTTAGGGGAGTAAAGCCCCTGTCCTCGTAAATTTCCAAAACCGGTTCGTTAGAAGCTCAGTCCGCTCTCGCGGGCCGCATCCGCGAGCGCCTTGACGCGCCCGTGATAGAGATACTGGCCGCGGTCGAACACGACTTCCTTGACGCCGTTCTTCACGGCGCGTTCCGCCAGCAGCTTGCCGACGGCCTTGGCCGCATCGATGTTGGCGCCCGTATTGCCGCCATCGCGCATGGTCTTTTCCAGCGACGAGGCGGAAGCCAGCGTTTCGCCCTTCAGGTCGTCGATGACCTGGGCGTAGATGTGCTTCGACGAACGGAACACCGACAGACGCGGACGTCCATTGGCTGACCGGCGCAGCGAGTTGCGCACGCGCTGCTTGCGCCGGGCATTCGTGACCTTGAGTGACATGACCGGCTCCGTTACTTCTTCTTGCCTTCCTTGCGGAAGATGAATTCGTTGGCGTACTTCACACCCTTGCCCTTGTAGGGCTCCGGCGGACGGTAGGCGCGGATTTCCGCGGCGACCTGGCCGACGCGCTGGGAATCGGTGCCCGTGATCGTGATCTCGGTCGGCTTCGGCACCACGATGGTGATGCCTTCCGGGATCGCGTAGACGACGTCGTGGCTGTAGCCGAGCGCGAGCTGCAGGTTCTTGCCCTGCAGCGCAGCACGGTAGCCGACGCCGGTGATCTCGAGCTTCTTCTCGAAACCCTTGGTGACGCCCTCGACCAGATTGGCGACCTGCGCACGCGCGGTGCCGTACATCGCCTGGGCGCGATTGGTCGAAAGCTTCGGCGCGACCTTGACCGCGCCGTCCTCGAACTTCACTTCGACGTCGTCATGCACGACGAACTGAAGCTGGCCCTTCGGCCCCTTCATCTTGACGGTCTGCCCTTCGACGCTCGCCGTCACACCGGACGGGATCGGAACGGGCCGTTTGCCAACACGTGACATGGCTCTAAATCCTTCCTCAGAACACCGTGAAGAGAATTTCGCCGCCCACGTTCGCGTCACGCGCTTCGTGGTCAGCCATGATTCCCTTTGGTGTCGACAATACCGAAATACCGAGACCGTTGTTCACGCGCGGCAGGTTCTTCACCGAGGCGTAAACCCGACGGCCCGGCTTGGAGACCCGCTCGATCTCGCGAATGACGGGCTCGCCGTCGAAATATTTCAACTCGATCTCGAGCTCGCTGCGGCCCGAAGCATGTTCGACGCTGGCGTAGCCGCGGATATAGCCCTCGGACTTCAGCACTTCGAGCACGCTGGCGCGCATCTTCGAGCCCGGGGTCGAGACCTTGGACTTCGAACGCATCTGCGCGTTGCGAATGCGGGTGATGAGATCGGAAATCGGATCGTGCGTTGACATCTTGACGACCCTCCTTACCAGCTCGACTTCACGAGCCCGGGAACCAGGCCCTTGGAGCCGAGTTCACGCAGCGCGATGCGGGAAAGCTTGTTCTTGCGATAGACCGAGCGCGGACGGCCGGACAGTTCGCAGCGGTTGCGAATGCGGGTCGCCGACGAGTTGCGCGGCATCTGAGCGAGCTTCAGCGTCGCCGCGAAGCGCTCTTCCATCGGCCGGGTCTTGTCGGCGATGATCGCCTTCAGCTTCGCACGCTGCGGGGCGGCGTTCTTCGTCATCCGCTTGCGCCGGTTGTTCTTCTCGATCGAACTCTTCTTTGCCATGCTTTGGCTCCTGGGTTTCCGCGTTTGAGAGGCTTTTAACTGCGTCTCACTGCCGGAACGGGAAATTGAATGCGGTCAACAAGGCACGCGCCTCGTCGTCGGTCTTGGCCGTGGTGCAGACCGTGATGTCCATGCCGCGGGCTTCCGAAACCTTGTCGAAATCGATTTCGGGGAAAATGATGTGCTCCTTGATGCCGAGCGAGTAATTGCCGCGGCCGTCGAAGCTCTTCGGATTGAGGCCGCGGAAGTCGCGCACGCGCGGCAGCGCCACGTTCACCAGGCGATCGATGAACTCGTACATCTTGGCCTTGCGCAGCGTGACCTTGCAGCCGATCGGCTGGTTTTCACGCAGCTTGAAGGTCGCGATCGCAACGCGCGAATAGGTCACGATCGCCTTCTGGCCGGCGATCTGCGTCAGTTCGCCAGCCGCGGTCTCGGCCTTTTTCCGGTCGTTGACAGCATCGCCGACGCCCATGTTGAGGACGACCTTGTCCAGGCGCGGCACCTGCATGACGTTGGCATAGCCGAACTGTTCGGTCAGCTTGCCGCGGATTTCCTTGTCGAACTGCGCGCGCAGGCGCGGCGTGTAAGCGGTATCAGCCATCGATCTCTGCTCCCGAGCTCTTGGCAATGCGTACCTTCTTGCCATCGGCCTGAATCTTGAAGCCCACGCGGGTCGGCTTGCCGTCCTTGCCGACATAGGCGACGTTGGACAGGTGGATCGGCGACTCCTTGGAGATGATGCCGCCTTCCTGGTTCTGGGTCTGCTTCTGGTGACGCTTCACCATGTTGATGCCGCGCACCAGCGCCTTGTTGTCGGCGGGGCGGACCTCGAATACTTCGCCGGTGCGGCCCTTGTCGCGGCCGTTCAGCACGATGACCTTGTCACCTTTCCGGATCTTGGCAGCCATCACAGCACCTCCGGCGCAAGCGAGATGATCTTCATGTGGTTCTTGGCGCGCAGCTCGCGCGGCACCGGCCCGAAGATACGGGTGCCGACCGGCTCCGACTGGTTGTTGATCAACACGGCGGCGTTGCGGTCGAAGCGGATGACCGAGCCGTCGGCGCGGCGGATGTCCTTGCGGACCCGGACCACGACGGCCTTCATCACGTCGCCCTTCTTCACCTTGCCGCGCGGAATTGCTTCCTTGATCGACACGACGATAACGTCGCCCACGGTGGCATAGCGGCGCTTGGAGCCCCCAAGCACCTTGATGCACATGACACGGCGTGCGCCTGAATTGTCGGCCACGTCGAGGTTGGTCTGCATCTGAATCATTGATGCACCTCGTCCTCTTTCTGATGCGCTCGAATTAGCGCCTAAAATTTTTCCTGATTACCCGTCCGGCCGAAGCCGAACGAACTCAGGCGGTTTTCTTCTGCTCGCCCCGGACCACGGTCCAGCGCTTCAGCTTCGAGATCGGCTTGCTCTCCTCGATCCAAACCATGTCGCCCGGCTTGAACTCGCTGTTCTCGTCGTGCGCGTGGTAGTTCTTGGAGCGGCGGATCGTCTTCTTGTAGATCGGATGGGTGAAGCGGCGATCGACGCGCACAACCACCGTCTTGGCTTGCTTGTCGCTCACGACCACGCCCTGAAGGGTACGTTTCGGCATAATACGGCCTCTTACTTCTTCTTCGCGCGCGTCTGCGCGGCGATGGTCTTGATGCGGGCGATATCGCGGCGGGCTTCGCGCAGCCGCGAGGTGTTCTCCAGCTGCCCGGTGGCGCGCTGGAAACGCAGGTTGAAACGTTCCTTCTTCAGATTGAGGACGGCGTCGTCCCTCTGGTCGTCGCTCATCGCGCGGATGTCTTCAACTTTCATCGGGGCCATGACGTTACTCCGCAATGCGCGCGACGAAGCGCGTCTTGATCGGCAGCTTGGCGGCGGCGAGCGAGAGCGCCTCCTTGGCGGTCTGCACGGTGACGCCGTCGATCTCGAAAATCACGCGGCCGGGCTTGACCCGCGCCACCCACAGTTCCGGCGTACCCTTGCCGGAGCCCATGCGGACTTCGGCGGGCTTCTTCGACACCGGCAGGTCCGGAAACACGCGGATCCAGACGCGGCCGGCGCGCTTCATGTGACGGGTCAGCGCGCGGCGCGCGGCTTCGATCTGGCGGGCGGTGATGCGCTCGGGCGCCATCGCCTTCAGGCCGAATTGACCGAACGACAACGTCGCACCCGAAGTCGCAACGCCGTGGATACGGCCCTTATGCGCCTTCCGGAACTTCGTTTTCTTTGGTTGCATCATGGCTTTAAGCCCTCAAACCTTCTTCTAATGTCTCACGCAGCGTCGCGGCGCGGCCGTGTGTTGTCGCCTTCGGCCATCTTCTTGTCCTGGGCCATCGGATCGTGCTCGAGGATCTCGCCCTTGAAGATCCAGACCTTGACGCCGCAGGTGCCGAACGTGGTGAACGCGGTCGCCACGCCGTAATCGATGTCGGCGCGCAGCGTGTGCAACGGCACGCGACCTTCGCGGTACCATTCCATGCGCGCGATTTCGGCGCCGCCGAGACGGCCCGAGCAGTTGATACGAATGCCTTCGGCGCCAAGACGCATCGCCGACTGCACCGCCCGCTTCATGGCGCGGCGGAACGCGACGCGGCGCTCGAGCTGCTGGGCGATCGATTCGGCGACCAGGGTGGCGTCGAGTTCCGGCTTGCGGATTTCGACGATGTTGATGACGACGTCGGAAGCCGTGATGTCGGCAACCCGCTTGCGCAGCTTGTCGATGTCGGCGCCCTTCTTGCCGATCACCACGCCCGGACGCGCCGAATGGATCGTCACGCGGCACTTCTTGTGCGGACGCTCGATCACGATGCGGGCGACCGCCGCCTGCTTGAGCTCCTTGTGCAGGATCTCGCGGATCTTGACGTCCTCATGCAGCAGCTTGCCGTACTCGTTCTTGCCGGCGAACCAACGGGAATCCCACGTCCGGTTGATGCCGAGACGCAGTCCGATTGGATTGATCTTTTGACCCATCGTTTTCTCCCGCGCCGCTTTAAGCGCTTGCCTCGGCCTCGACCTGACGAACCACGATGGTCAGGTGCGAGAACGGTTTATATATACGCCCCGAGCGGCCACGGCCGCGCGGCGAAAAACGCTTCATCACGATGCCGTTGCCGACATGCGCCTCGGCGACGACGAGATCGTCGACTTCGAGGTCGTGGTTGTTCTCGGCGTTCGCGATCGCCGATTCCAGGCACTTCTTGACGTCGACCGCGATCCGCTTGCGCGAGAACTGCAGGTCGGCGAGCGCAGCCGAAGCCTTCCGGCCGCGGATCAGCTGCGCGACAAGATTGAGCTTCTGCGGGCTGACGCGCAGCATCCGGGCAACTGCCTTGGCCTCGTTGTCCGCGAGGACACGTTCGCGCTTTGGTTTGCTCATCGTCTATTCCTCAAGCCTTCTTGGCTTTCTTGTCGCCAGAATGGCCATGGAAGGTACGGGTCGGCGAGAACTCGCCGAACTTGTGACCCACCATTTCCTCGTTGATCGATACCGGCACATGCTTCTGGCCGTTGTAGACGCCGAAAACCAGGCCGACGAACTGCGGCAGGATGGTCGAGCGGCGGCTCCAGATCTTGATGACGTCGTGACGGCCGGACGCGCGCGCAGCATCTGCCTTCTTGAGCAGAGACGCTTCGACGAACGGGCCTTTCCAGACTGAACGTACCATGTCCGGCGTTCCTTACTTCTTCCGCTTGTGGCGGCTTAGGAGGATGAATCGATTGGTCGACTTGTTCGAACGGGTCTTCTTGCCCTTGGTCGGCTTGCCCCACGGCGTGACCGGGTGGCGGCCGCCCGAGGTGCGGCCTTCGCCGCCGCCGTGCGGATGGTCGATCGGGTTCATGACGACGCCGCGGTTATGCGGACGCCAGCCGAGCCAGCGGGTACGGCCGGCCTTGCCGATCGAGATGTTCATGTGATCGGGGTTCGACACCGCACCGATGGTGCCGCGGCAACGGCCGTGCACCAGGCGCTGCTCGCCCGAGTTCAGGCGCAGAATGACGTAGTCCTGGTCGCGACCGACGATCTGGGCATAGGTGCCGGCCGAACGCGCGATCTGGCCGCCCTTCCCGATCTTCATCTCGATATTGTGGATGATGGTGCCGACCGGCATGTTGCCGAGCGGCATGACATTGCCGGGCTTCACGTCGACATAGTTGCCGGCAACCACGGTGTCGCCCACAGCCAGACGCTGCGGCGCCAGGATATAGGCCTGCTCGCCGTCCTGATACTTGATCAGCGCGATGAACGCGGTGCGGTTCGGATCGTATTCCAGCCGCTCGACGACGGCGGAAACGTCGACCTTGTTCCGCTTGAAGTCCACCATGCGGTAGGCCTTCTTGTGGCCACCGCCGCGGAAACGCACCGTGATACGGCCGGTGTTGTTGCGGCCGCCATTGCTGATCTTGCCCTCGGTCAACGCCTTGACCGGCTTGCCCTTGTAGAGGGCCGAACGGTCCACCATCACCAGCTGGCGCTGGCCTGGCGTCGTCGGATTGTATGTTTTCAATGCCATCGCTGTATCGCCTTATAGTCCGGTAGTGACGTCGATGCGGTGGCCCTCTTCGAGGGTCACGACAGCCCGCTTCACGTCCGACTGCGAACCGAAATTGCCGCGGAACACCTTGGTCTTGCCCTTGCGGACCAGCGTGTTCACGCGCTTCACCTTGACGTCGAACAGCTTTTCGACGGCTTCCTTGATTTGCGGCTTGGTCGCCTTGGCTGCGACCCTGAACACGACCTTGTTGTGCTCGGACGCCACCGTCGCCTTTTCGGTGACGACGGGAGCGACGATCACGTCGTAATGGCGCGGATCGATATTCTTCATTTGAAGCGCGCCTCCAGCGCATCGACTGCCGCCTTCGTCAGCACGAGCTTCTGACGACGCAGAATGTCGTAGACGTTGATGCCCTGGATCGGCAGCACGTCGATATTCGGAATGTTGCGCGCAGCGGTCGCGAAACCGGCGTGCACCTCGGCGCCGTCGATGATCAGCGCATTGGTCAGGCCGAGACCCGAGAAGTGACCGACCAGCGCCTTGGTCTTGGCTGCCTCGAGCGTGCGCATTGTCGATCACGATCAGGCCGCCGTCCTTGGCCTTCGCGGAGAGCGCGTGGCTTGAAGCGCCAGCGCGCGCACCTTCTTCGGCAGGGCGAAGGCGTGCGAGCGCACCACCGGACCGAACGCACGACCACCGCCGCGGAACTGCGGCACGCGGGCCGAACCGTGACGAGCGCCGCCGGTGCCCTTCTGCTTGTACATCTTCTTGCCGGTACGCCAGACATCGGCGCGGCCCTGCGTCTTGTGCGTGCCGGCCTGGCGCTTGGCGAGCTGCCAGTTGACGCAGCGCTGGATGATGTCCTTGCGCGGCTCCAAGCCGAAAATCGCGTCCGAGAGCTGGACCGAACCAGCTTCCTTGCCTTCAAGGGTCGTGACTTTCAGTTCCATCTCACGCGCCCTCCTGCTCGGCCGGAGCCTGAGCCTGCTCGCCGCCGGCGACCTTGAACTTGCCGGGCTTCGGAGCTTCCTTCGGCAGCGGCTTCTTGACGGCGTCGCGCACCGAGATCCAGCCGCCCTTGGAGCCGGGAACGGCGCCTTCGACGAGGATCAGGCCGCGCTCGACGTCGGTCTGCACCACACGCAGATTGAGCGTGGTGATGCGATCGACACCCATGTGACCGGGCATCTTCTTGTTCTTGAAGGTCTTGCCGGGATCCTGGCGTCCGCCGGTCGAACCGATCGAACGATGCGAAACCGACACACCGTGGGTGGCGCGCAGGCCGCCGAAATTCCAGCGCTTCATGCCGCCGGCAAAACCCTTACCGACCGAGGTGCCGGTGACGTCGACGAACTGGCCGACCACGAAATGGTCCGCCTGAATTTCGGCGCCAACCGGGATCAGCGCGTCCTCGGACACGCGGAACTCGGTGACCTTCCGCTTGGGCTCGACCTTGGACACCGCAAACTGGCCGCGCTCTGCCTTCGGCAGATAGACGGTCTTGCGGGTACCCGAACCGAGCTGCAGCGCCACGTAACCGTTCTTCTCGGTCGTGCGGTGGCCCAGCACCTGGCAGTTGCCCAGCTTCAGCACGGTCACAGGGATATGTTCGCCGGTCTCCGTAAAGACCCGCGTCATCCCGACCTTTTGTGCGATCACTCCGGAGCGCATCGGCGTGCTTCCTGTTCTTTCTGTCCGCTAACTTCGGACGATCCTGAAAATCTTAGAGCTTGATCTCGACGTCGACACCGGCGGCCAGATCGAGCTTCATGAGAGCATCGACGGTCTGCGGGGTCGGATCGACGATGTCGAGAAGGCGCTTGTGGGTGCGCATCTCGAACTGCTCGCGGCTCTTCTTGTCGACGTGCGGTGAACGGTTGACGGTGAACTTCTCGATGCGGGTGGGCAGCGGAATGGGTCCGCGAACCTGGGCACCGGTACGTTTCGCCGTGTTCACGATCTCGCGGGTCGACGTATCGAGGATACGATGGTCGAACGCCTTGAGACGTATGCGAATATTTTGGCCGTTCATTGCCGTTTGTCTTTCTTTGTCGCTTTAAGGCGAGTGGTGAGTAGCGAATAGCGAATAGAAATCCCTATTCGCCACTCGCCATTCCCTATTCGCTTCTTACTCGATGATGCTTGCGACGACGCCGGCACCGACGGTGCGGCCGCCTTCACGGATCGCGAAGCGCAGCTTTTCTTCCATCGCGATCGGCACGATCAGGTGCACTTCCATCGCGATGTTGTCGCCCGGCATCACCATTTCGGTGCCTTCGGGCAGATGCACGACACCGGTCACGTCGGTGGTGCGGAAGTAGAACTGGGGCCGGTAGTTGGTGAAGAACGGGGTGTGACGACCGCCCTCTTCCTTGGTCAGGATGTAGGCCTCAGCCTTGAACTTGGTGTGCGGCTTGACCGAACCCGGCTTGCACAGCACCTGGCCACGCTCGACTTCCTCGCGCTTGGTACCGCGGAGCAGCGCACCGATGTTGTCGCCGGCCTGGCCCTGATCGAGCAGCTTGCGGAACATTTCGACGCCGGTGACGATGGTCTTCTGGGTGTCGCGCAGACCGACGATTTCGATTTCCTCGCCGACCTTGACGATACCGCGCTCGACGCGACCGGTCACAACCGTACCGCGGCCCGAGATCGAGAACACGTCTTCCACCGGCATCAGGAACGGCTGGTCGATCGGACGCTCCGGCTGCGGAATGTAGGCGTCGACCTGCTTCATCAGCTCGAGGATTGCGTCGTGACCGAGCGCCTTGTCCTTGTCTTCGAGGGCGGCAAGCGCCGAGCCCTTGATGATCGGGATGGTGTCGCCCGGGAATTCGTACTTCGAAAGCAGTTCGCGGACTTCGAGCTCGACGAGCTCGAGCAGTTCCGGATCGTCGACCATGTCGCACTTGTTCAGGAACACGACCAGCGCGGGAACGCCGACCTGACGGGCGAGCAGGATGTGCTCGCGGGTCTGCGGCATCGGGCCGTCGGCGGCCGACACGACCAGGATCGCGCCGTCCATCTGCGCGGCACCGGTGATCATGTTCTTCACGTAGTCGGCGTGGCCCGGACAATCGACGTGGGCGTAATGCCGGTTCGCGGTCTCGTATTCGACGTGGGCGGTCGAGATCGTGATGCCGCGCGCCTTTTCTTCGGGCGCCTTGTCGATCTGATCGTACGCCGTGAACGTCGCACCGCCGGTTTCAGCCAGCACCTTGGTGATCGCTGCGGTCAGCGATGTCTTGCCATGGTCGACGTGACCGATGGTTCCGATGTTGCAGTGCGGTTTATTACGTTCAAACTTTGCTTTGGCCATTTGACTCTCCGTTCAGTCGTTAGCTTTGAACCAACGACAATCAGGCAAATTTCTTCTGGACTTCTGCCGACACGTTCGCCGGCGCTTCAGCGTAGTGATCGAATTGCATCGTAAAGGTCGCGCGTCCCTGGCTCATCGAGCGCAGGTTATTCACGTACCCGAACATGTTCATGAGCGGCACCATCGCGTTGATGACGTTGGCGTTGCCGCGCATGTCCTGGCCCTGGATCTGGCCGCGCCGGGAATTCAGGTCGCCGATGACCGAACCGGTATAGTCTTCCGGGGTCACCACTTCGACCTTCATGATCGGCTCGAGCAGAACGGACTTGCCCTTCTGCAGCGCTTCGCGGAACGCCGCGCGCGATGCAATTTCGAAGGCCAGCGCCGAGGAGTCGACGTCGTGATACTTGCCGTCGACCAGCTGGACCTTGACGTCCACCACCGGGAAGCCGGCAACCACGCCCGAGCCCATCACGCTGTTGAGGCCCTTTTCGACGCCGGGGATGTATTCCTTCGGCACCGCGCCGCCGACGATCTTCGATTCGAACTCGTAGCCCTTACCGGGCTCGTTCGGCTCGACGATGATCGACACTTCGGCGAACTGACCGGTACCACCGGTCTGCTTCTTGTGCGTGTACTTGACTTCAGCGCGCTTGGTGACCCGCTCGCGGAACGCCACCTGCGGCGCGCCGATGTTGGCGTCGACCTTGTAGGTACGGCGGAGGATGTCGACCTTGATGTCGAGATGGAGTTCGCCCATGCCCTTGAGAATGGTCTGGCCGAACTCCTGGTCGGTCGACACCCGGAACGACGGATCTTCCGCGGCGAGCTTCGCCAGCGCCACGCCGAGCTTTTCCTGGTCGGCCTTCGACTTCGGCTCGATCGCGATTTCGATCACCGGCTCCGGGAATTCCATCTTTTCGAGGATCACCTGCTTGTCGGGATCGCACAGCGTGTCACCGGTGCGCGCTTCCTTCAGGCCGGCCAGCGCGACGATGTCGCCAGCATAGGCTTCCTTGATGTCTTCGCGGTTGTTCGCATGCATCAGCAGCATGCGGCCGATACGCTCTTTCTTCTCGCGGGTCGAATTGACCACGCCGGTGCCGCTGGCAAGAACGCCGGAGTAGATGCGGCAGAACGTGATGGTGCCGACGAACGGGTCGTCCATGATCTTGAACGCGAGCAGAGCCAGCGGCTCCTTGTCGTCCGCCTTGCGCACGACTTCGTTGCCGTCTTCATCAATGCCCTTGATCGCGGGCACGTCGACCGGCGACGGCAGATAGTCGACCACGGCGTCAAGCAGCGGCTGCACGCCCTTGTTCTTGAAGGCCGAGCCGCACAGCACGGGATAGAAGGCGCCGGTCAGCACGGCCTTGCGGATCATGCGCTTCAGCGTCGCCTCATCGGGCTCGTTGCCGTCGAGGTAAGCGGCGAGAACCTCGTCGTCGAGTTCGACGGCGGCTTCCAGCAGCTTCTCGCGGTATTCCTTCGCCTTCTCGATCATGTCCTCGGGAATATCGACGTCCGAGAACTTGGCATCGAGCTTCTCTTCTTCCCAGATCACGCCCTTCATGCGGACGAGATCGACCAGGCCCTTGAAGTTGTTCTCGGAGCCGATCGGAAGCTGGATCGCAATCGGCTTGGCGCCGAGGCGATCAACAATATCCTTCATGCATTTATAGAAATCAGCGCCGGTCTTATCCATCTTGTTGGCGAAGACGATGCGCGGAACCTTGTACTTGTCGCCCTGACGCCAGACGGTTTCGGTCTGCGGCTCGACGCCCTGGTTGGAGTCGAGCACGCACACGGCGCCGTCGAGCACGCGCAGCGAACGCTCGACTTCGATGGTGAAGTCGACGTGGCCGGGGGTGTCGATGATGTTCAGGCGCTTGCCGTTCCAGAACGCAGTGGTCGCAGCGGAGGTGATCGTGATGCCACGCTCCTGCTCCTGCTCCATCCAGTCCATCGTCGCGGCACCTTCGTGCACTTCGCCGATCTTGTGGCTCTTGCCGGTGTAGTAAAGGATGCGCTCGGTGGTCGTGGTCTTGCCGGCATCGATATGCGCCATGATACCGAAGTTGCGGTAGTTCTCTATGGCATGAACGCGGGGCATGGGCTGTTCCTTAAATCCGTTCTTCGCCGTTACCAGCGATAATGCGAGAAGGCACGGTTGGCTTCCGCCATCCGGTGCACGTCTTCACGCTTCTTGACGGCGTTACCCCGGTTGTTCGACGCGTCGAGCAGCTCGGCCGAGAGCCGCTCCGTCATCGTCTTTTCGTTGCGCTCGCGCGCTGCAGTGATGATCCAGCGAATGCCCAGCGCCTGACGGCGAACCGAACGCACTTCGACCGGCACCTGGTAGGTGGCGCCACCGACGCGGCGCGACCGCACTTCGATGGTCGGCATGACGTTTTCCAGCGCCTGCTCGAACACCGGCAGCGGGCCCTGCTTGGTCTTGTTTTCGATCATGGCGAGCGCGCCATAGACGATGCTCTCGGCGGCAGACTTCTTGCCGTCGTACATGATCGAGTTCATGAACTTCGTGATGATGATGTTCCCGAACTTCGGATCCGGGTTCACTTCACGCTTTTCAGCAGAATGGCGACGAGACATCTGATCTGTTCCCGCTTACTTCGGACGCTTCGCGCCGTACTTCGAACGACGCTGCTTACGGTTCTTGACGCCCTGGGTATCGAGGACGCCGCGGAGGATGTGGTAGCGCACGCCGGGCAAGTCCTTGACGCGGCCGCCGCGGATCATGACCACCGAGTGCTCCTGAAGGTTATGGCCTTCACCCGGGATGTAGCCGATCACTTCGAAGCCGTTGGTCAGGCGCACCTTGGCGACCTTACGAAGCGCCGAGTTCGGCTTCTTCGGGGTCGTGGTGTAGACGCGCGTGCAAACGCCGCGCTTCTGCGGCGACTGCTGCAGCGCCGGCACCTTCTTGCGCGACTTCTGCACCGTACGCGGTTTTGCGATCAGCTGGTTGATCGTCGGCATGTCAGCCTTCACCCTTTAGTTCGCGCGAAACCTCGAAAAGGCTTTCGCAAATTCTTCTCGGAACTAGCCGTTCCGTTCGGCCCGCTCTGCGCGAAAAACATCCACGCAAAACGAAATCGCGCCAACCACTCATCGCTGAGCGGAAAGCGCTTCGACGCCACAGAGGACCGCGATTGAAGACCGATCAGCGTTCGCTGTCCGGCCTGCTTCCGAGGTCATGCATCCGAGTTCACTCTCAAGAGGACGTGCTCAAGAGAACTAAAATCGTCCTGGCAGTGCCTAGCAATATGATCGACAGCGTTTGAGCGGCATTCGTCGAGGTTGGTGCCCGTCCAGGTCCCTTAGGAAACTTCCGTAAGGATTTGAAAGGGTGTTCCGTTCCGACGCTGGCGTTGCTCACCGCCTGTCGTTAAGTGGCCGTCTTCTATAAGCGGTGGATAGCTAAGTCAAGCGAAACGAGAACGCTGGAAATGCCTTTGGCGTCTGCGGATTCAGTGCTTCGCGTGAATGCGCGAAGCGCGAAAGTGAATTCGCGACGTGCAGAAGAGATAGTGACGCAGCCCTGCCCCGCGCCACCCGAGTCGCTATTTTTACCCGGGTAAATATAACCAGAAACATTATTCTCGGGGAATCCGGGCCAAGGCGGCCTTCCGACTAAGCCTTTATTTGCCATTCCGGGTGCAAAAGTGTCGCACCCCGGCTGAGATTCCCCATGAGGTACACCGACATTGCGATCATCGGCGGCGGCCTTGCCGGCTCGACCGCGGCCGCCATGCTCGGACGCGCTGGGATTCCAACTGTTCTGATCGATCCGCATCAGGTCTATCCCTTCGACTTCCGCGTCGAAAAAATCAGCGGCGACGAGCAGCTCGATCGTTTTTACCAGACCGGAATCGCCGATTCGGTGCTGCGCTCGGCCACCCATGACGGCGAAAACTGGATCGCGCGATTCGGCTATTTGCTCGACAAGAAGCCGAGCCGCCAATACGGCATCATGTACGACGCGCTGATCGGCGCGGTCCGCGCCGAAATCGCAGCCCCCGCCGAACTCATCTACGCCAAGGTGACCGATGTCTCGACCAGCGCGGAGCGGCAGAAGCTCACGCTGTCCGACGGCGAAACCATCTCGGCGCGCCTGGTGGTGCTGGCCAATGGCCTGAGTGTCGGGCTGCGCCGCAATCTCGGCATCGAGCGCCAGATCCTCAGCGCCAGCCATTCGATCTCGATCGGATTCGACATGGTGCCGGTCGGTCGAGCGGCCTTCGAATTTCCGGCGCTTACCTATTTTTCGGAACGGGTAAAGGAGCGCGTCGCCTATGTGACGCTGTTCCCGATTGGCAAACCGGATGCGGGCCAACCTCTTCGTCTACCGCGAGGTCGACGATCCCTGGCTGCGCGAGATGCGGAAGAATCCGGTCGAGACCATGAACGCCGCGCTGCCCCGGCTGCGCCGCATCACCGGCGAATACGGCGTTGCCGGCGACGTCAAGATCCGGCCTGCCGATGTCTACGTCTCCACCGGCTATCGCCAACCCGGCGTCGTCCTGGTCGGCGACGCCTTTGCGGCCACCTGCCCGGTTACCGGCACCGGCACCGACAAGGTGTTCACCGACGTCGCCCAGCTCTGCAACGTCCATATTCCAGCCTGGCTTGCGACCGAGGGCATGGGCGCGGACAAGATCGCTTCCTTTTACGACGATCCGGTCAAGCAGGCTTGCGACGCCTGGTCGATGGCGAAAGCCATGAGCTTCCGCAAGGTCACGATCGAGAACGGACTGTACTGGCGCGCGCAGCGCTGGGCGCGCTTCCTGGCGTGGTTCGGCGAAGGCGCCTTGCGGCGGATGCGAAACGGGATCAGCGCGGGGTCAAACCGCCGGGCTCACTCCTCGTCATCGTCCTCATCATCGTCGTCTTCATTGTCGTCGTCGGCCTGACCGGCGGCGTTGTGCGGCGTGTGGCCCTGGTCGTCCCAGAGCTTGCGATAGGCGCCGTTGGCCGCGAGCAACTGCGCATGCGAGCCGCGCTCGATCGCCTTGCCGCCTGAAATCACGATGATCTCGTCCATCTCGACCACCGACGTCAGGCGGTGGGTCGACCAGATCATGGTGCGCCCTTCCGCCACGTTCAGAAGCGTGCGGTTGATCGCGGCTTCCGTGGTCTGGTCGAGCGCCGAGGTCGCCTCGTCGAGCAGCAGCAGCGAGGGATTGCGGATGATCGCGCGCGCGATCGCGATGCGCTGGCGCTGGCCGCCCGACAGCGTGTCGCCGCGCTCGCCGACCGGCGTGTCGTATTTCTGCGGCAGGCTCATGATGTAGCTGTGAATCTCGGCCTTGCGCGCGGCCGCCACGACCTCCTCGTCGCTGGCGCCCTCCTTGCCGAGCCGGATGTTTTCGCGGATCGACATGTTGAACAGCATGTTTTCCTGGAACACGACCGCCATGCCCCTGCGCAGGGATTCCCGGGTCACGCGGCGAATATCGACGCCGTCGATGGCCACCCGCCCCTCGTCCGGCACGTAAAGCCGCAGGATCAGGTTGAGCAGCGTGCTCTTGCCCGAGCCGCTGGGGCCGACGATCGCGATCCGTTTTCCCACGCCAAGCTTGAGGCTGAAATTATCCAGCACCGGCGTCGCGCTGCCTTCATAGGCAAAGGTGACGCGCTCGAAGCTGATGTCGTTGGTGATGGGCGGCAGATCGGGCGCGCCCGGGCGATCGGCGCCGCGCGTCGGCTCATCGAGCAGTTCCTGGATATGCCGCACCGCCGCCGCCGACTGGATCGACACCGGAATGAAATGCATCAGATGGGCGATGTTGTAGGACACCTCCCAGAACGCGCTCTCGAAGGTGACGAAGGTGCCGATGGTGATCTGGCCCTTGGTGGCCAGATAGGCGCCGATCGCCAGCACCACGAGGTGCAGCAGCAATACCGAAATGGTGACGGTGCGCTCCACCATCGTGGAGAGGAAGACCGCGGACGCGGTCTTGATGCGCACTTCCTGGTTGCGCATGGTGAACCAGCCCAGCGTGCGGCGCTGCAGGCTGAACGCCTTGACCACCGCCTGCGCGGCGACGTTTTCCTGCACCGTGCCGAGCAGCGCCAATTCGTTGAGCTTCTGCTCGTAATTCGCCTGCACCGCCTTCGGCGTCAGGATGCGCGGCCCGATCAGCGTGATCGGGAATACCAGCAAGGCCACCGCCGCAAGCTGCCAGTTCAAAAACAGCATCAGGATGATGCCGGCGATCAATTCCAGGAACGGCAGCGCCGCGCTGTTGGCGAAGGTTTTGACCGAGCCTTCGAAGGCCGCAAGGTCGATCGAGAATCGCGAGAGGATTTCGCCGCGCTTGGTGCGGGCGAAATACGAGGACGGCAGGTTCTGGACGTGCTCGAACAGCCGGTTCCGCACGTCGGCAATGATGGACGCCGCCAGCCGGGCATCCCAGCGCTCATACCAGACCGCGATAATGGAGGTGATGATGCCGGCGGCCGCGAGCACGCCGAGGATCTTGTAGAGCGCCTGAAAGTCTTCCTCGCCGAGCGCGTCGTCGATCAGGAACTTCAGGCTCAGCGGCATGATGACGTTGAACAGCGTCTCGACGAGAACGCCGAAGGTCACGAAGGCGATCAGCTTGCGGTAATTGCCCAGATACGGCCGGACGAAGCCGTAGATGGTGGCCATCGCGCCGGCGGCTTCCTTGGCGGTGAAGACGACGAGGTCCTCGTCATCATCATCGTCGTCGAGTTCCAGCTCGTCCTTTTCGTCGTCCTTGTCATCATCAGAAGGTACGGCGGTCGCCTTGCCACCCGCCGGGGGCGCCGCGGCAGCCCCGGCCGCGAGCTTGTTCGCAAGCTCAGGATCATCCGCCGGCGCGGGATTCTGCTCATCCGGGGAAGGAGGCTTGGGCGCCATGAAACCAACCGATGCTGCACGGCCGGCATGACCGCAAATCGAACGCGGCAGCGGCGAGCCGCTGCCGCGGCGATCCTATGCGATCGGGATGAATTCGGCAAAAACAATTGGAGCGACCGGTCCTGATCGATCAGGATCGGTCAGAGCTCAATCGTCCAATTCGACCTTGTCGAAGAACGAATAGCGCAGGCTGTCGGCGTCGGCGTACCATTGCCCCGGCCCCTTGTTGGCGGCCAGCGTCGCCGCCCACACCGCATCGGTGCAATCGCGGCGGTGCATCGATAGGTCGAAGCCGTTGCCGAAGAACAATTCGGACCATTCCCACCAGGTGCCGAGCTTCTTCACGCCGCGCAACAGGTCGTAGCGGTCGATCAGCGCCGGGGCCATGTCCGACGTCACCGACCCGAACACCAGCCCGGTCTTCACGACGCGGTTGAGTTCGCGCACCGCCCGCGGGACCTGCTTCTCGGCGACGTGACACAGGCTGGTCTCGAACACGAAATCGAATTCGTCGTCCTTGAACGGCATGTCGAGGATGGAGCCGAGCTTGTTGTACTTCTTCAGCGCCTTCGGCGTTTTGGCGTGGATCGCCTTGTTGTTTTCGATACCCCAGGCATCGATGCCGCGCTCGCGCAGCGCGCCGACCAGTTCGCCGCTGGCGGAGCCGGCAACGAGCAGCTTGTAGCCCCTGGCCCTGTTCCAGACGATCTTGATCAGGTCCATCAGATAGGCTGGATCGGTAAACCGGCTCCAGACTTCGCTGTAGGGGCCGAGGCCGCGGTAATTCTCGAAATAGCTGCGGTCGATCTTGTCGGACGATGCCTCGCCCTGCTTGCGCACGGGCGCGGCGCAGCCGCATCATCTCGGTCAGAATGATATCGGTGGCGGCGTCGGAGGAGTCGAGCAGACCGTTCAGCGTCGAATCGAACAGATAGTCGCCGACCACGACAATTCCCGGATGCTCTTTCGGCTCCGGCCGATGGTTGGTCATGACGTCGCGCACCGGCAGGCCGCCCGGCAGCGCATTCACCGACGACAGCCAGCGGTGGATCTTGCCTTCCATGAAATGATCGCGGGCGTTGCCGAGCGAGGCCGGCAATGATTTCAGCGCGGCATCGATCAGTTCCTGATCGCTGAGATTGGCGAACGCCAGCGCGTCCGAGCCGGCGATCAGCCAGTTCAGCACGCCGTGCTTGCCGACGTCGTGGCGGGCGCCCTCGTTGTAGACGCAGCAGCCGCCGAACGCTTCCGACATGAACCAGGCGCCGGGGATCTTCTCGCCCCAGAACGGTTCGTCGAACAGGATCGAGACCCGAAGGTAATGCGCCGGACGGTCGAAATAGGCGACGTGCTTGACCATCGACTTGCGCAGCGCTTCGCCATCCCAGCGCATGGTGGCGAGCCAGGAATGCGGCAGGCACATCAGCACCAGATCGAAATCCCGCGTCTCCGGCCCCTTGCCGTTCATCATGTTGAGCTCGTAGCGGCCAGAGTCGGTCTTGCCGACCTTGAGCACGCGATGATTGAGCTGGATATCTGCGTCGACTTCCGAGCGCAGGCATTCGATCAGTTGCTCGTTGCCGTTCTGGATCGAATACAGGCCGATATAGCCGTCGATATCCATCACGAAGTTCTTCAGCGCATTCAGGCCGTTGGTGTTGTGGCTTTCGGTTGCGAGATCGGAGCGCGCCATCACTTTGAGGAAGCGCTTGGCGGTGGGATCGTCGACCTCCTTGTCGAGCACTTCCTCGCAGGTCATGTAGGCCCAGGGGTGCTCGTTGTCGTGCGCGCCGACGCCTTCGTAATATTCGATCGGCGACACCAGGTCCGCGCAGCGCTTGCGGAACGCCTCGATCGCGGCTGCGGTTTTCGCGCCGTATTTGCGGCGCATGCCCGGCACGTCGTTGAGCAACTCGCCGTCGAGGTGCACCTGTTCGGCGTCCATCGGTATCGTCTGCAGGCCGAAATGCTGGATCAGTTCCCGCAGCGGATCCGGGCCCGTCATCGAGTAATCGTAGATTTCGGCGACGCCGGCCTCGTACATCGCCGGCGCGGAATCGAATTTGCGCGAGACGATCTTGCCCCCGACGCGGTCGGACGCCTCGTAGATCGTGACGCGGCAGAGATCGCCGAGCTTTTTCTTCAAATACCAGGCGCTCATCAGCCCGCCCGGGCCGCCGCCTACGATTGCAAGATCCAACATGTCGTTTCCGTCGCCCTCCGGCCCCCCTGCCTTCGGGAAGCAGCCGGTCTAAACCGCATTAGCAAAAGCGCTTTTCACCCTGAAGGGAAGATGAACAAAGCAGGTCCTCGCAACGCAGCAATGAAAGAAAGCAGCAAAATGGCCGCCTTGCGCCGGCCTTTTGTCTTCGCACCGTATTCTTGCGGAAGCGTTATTCCGCCGGCGAATGGGCCGAGAGGGTCGGCCTTCGCCACCATGGGCTGTTGTCTAACCGCCAGGGAACGCCTTGCCGGCGAGCAGGCTGACCAGCTCCTGCTGGCGCGAGAGGCCGGTCTTGGACAGTACGGCCTTGAGCTGGCTGCGCACCGTCTCCCGGTTGACGCCCGTCGCGTCTGCAAGTGTATCGATGGTTTCGGCCTGGCCGATGCCGCGTGCCACCCGCGCTTCCGCCGGCGTCAGGTCGAACAGGCCTTGCAGCACCTCGGCGGTCGGCACCGCGGCGCGATCGACCGGCGTCACCACCAGCAGCGCGGTGGCCTGGGTGAAGATATCGCGTGCGGAGCCGCGCACGGGGATGACATGCAGCACCATCGGCACCTGCCCCACCGTCGCGGCGACCGGTATGGATTTCACGGTCCGGCTACCGGCAAACGGCAGCGCGCTGAGCGCTTCGGCGAGCAGCGCATCCGCCGCGACGTCCGCGATCGTCACGCGCTGGGCGCGATCCTGAAACAGCGAAGGCATCAGCGCATCGAACAGGCCGTTCACCGCCAACACCCGGCCGGGCTCGCGCAGCATCGCGCCCGGCAAACCCAGCGCCTGCAATGCGTCCACCTGGGCACGTGCGCGCTCAAAGCCAAGGCGGTTTGCCGCCAGGGAGGCGCGAGCCAGATGCGGCCGCAGTCCATCCAGCAAGGCGACGACCTCTCGCGGCACCGGGCCGCGATCCTGATGCCGCGGCAGGACAATCGCGATTGAATCGCCGATCGGCATCGGGATCAGCGTTCCGGCCCGGTAGCCGATGCCGTGCTTGCGGTAAAAATTGTCATAGACTTCGTTGGTCGCAATTTCCTCCTCCGAGAGGAGGTCATAGTCGGTGACGAAGCCCGCATGATTGAGGGCGATGGCGCGCGGCAGGATGGGATCGCGTTCGCTCCATCCCTCTCCCAGGAAAACAGGCATCAGCTGGTCATATTCGACGGAATTGACCGCGCTTGTGTATCCGTCGCGCACGCCGAACAGAAAGCCGCCGTTACCGCCGACCGCTGCACCGAGTTCGCCAAGCAGGGCTGGCCAAAGCGAGGGGATAAGTCCGGCCTCATAAATGCGATCGATCAGACGTTCAGGATCAATTGATGCGTTCATGGGGAATCGAAAGGACCGTCAACATGGTCGGGCAGCATGCTGTGATTTGGTAGCACGTATCACCCCTATGGATGAAGCATAGCTGAGGCATGGATGACGCCGTTGAAAAAGCGAAAGCCGGCTTCGCAGCCGGCTTTCTTTGTTGATCGGAACTTCGTCCATCGGAACCTGACGGAACCTTTACTCCGCCGGCGGCAACGCCAGCGGTTCGGCTTCCGGCGCAGTCGGCACGATCGCCGACCTGCTTCTCGCGCTCGTCGAGGATCAGCTTGTCGCGCTTGACCGCGACTTCGCGGATCTTGGCCATCGAGGCGCCGGTGCCCGCCGGGATCAGCCGGCCGACAATGACGTTCTCCTTGAGGCCTTCCAGCGGATCCACCTTGCCGTTGACGGCGGCTTCGGTGAGCACGCGGGTGGTCTCCTGGAACGAGGCCGCCGAGAAGAACGAGCGGGTCTGCAGGCTCGCCTTGGTGATGCCGAGCAGAACCGGCGTTCCCGTGGCGGGCTTCTTGCCCTCTTCCTTGGCCTTGACGTTGAGCGCGTCGAACTCGATCTTGTCGACCTGCTCGCCCGAGATCAGGTCGGTGTCGCCCTGGTCGGTGACCTCGACCTTCTGCAGCATCTGACGGACAATCACCTCGATGTGCTTGTCGTTGATGAGCACGCCCTGCAGCCGGTAGACTTCCTGGATTTCGTTGACCAGATAGGCAGCGAGTTCCTCGATGCCCTTGATCGCCAGGATGTCGTGCGGCGCCGGATTGCCTTCGACGATGAAATCGCCCTTTTCGACGATGTCGCCGTCCTGCAGATGGATGTGCTTGCCCTTCGGGATCAGGTACTCCCTGGTCTCCTCGGTCTTGTCCATCGGCTCGATCGAGATGCGGCGCTTGTTCTTGTAGTCGCGGCCGAAGCGGATGGTGCCCGCGATTTCCGCGATGATCGCCGCGTCCTTTGGCTTGCGGGCCTCGAACAGTTCGGCCACCCGCGGCAGACCGCCGGTGATGTCGCGGGTCTTGGCGCTTTCCGTGGAGATACGCGCCAGGATGTCGCCGGCCTTGACCTTGGCACCGACGTCGACCGACAGAATGCCGTCGACCGACAGCATGTAGCGGGCATCGCCGCCACGTGCGAGCTTCAGTACCTTGCCGTCCTTGCCCTTGACGACGATGGCCGGACGCAGATCCGCCCCGCCCCGCGACGCGCGCCAGTCGATGACGACGCGCTTGGCGATACCGGTGGATTCGTCGAGCGTTTCCGAGATCGACTGGCCCTCGACCAGGTCCTCGAACCCGATGGTGCCTTCGACTTCGGTAAGAACCGGACGGCTGTACGGATCCCATTCCGCGATGCGCTGGCCACGCTTGACCGTATCGCCCTCGTCGACGTGCATGCGCGCGCCGTACTGAATGCGGTGGGTCGCACGCTCGGTTCCGTCGGCATCGGTGATCGCAACGACCATGTTGCGGACCATCGCGACCAGGAGGCCTTCGCTGTTCCTGGCGATGGCCTTGTTCCTGATGGTCACCTTGCCGTCGAAATTCGACTCGACGAACGACTGCTCGTTGATCTGCGCCGCGCCGCCGATGTGGAACGTGCGCATCGTCAGCTGCGTGCCGGGTTCACCGATCGACTGGGCGGCGATGACGCCGACCGCTTCACCGTGGTTGACCGGCGTGCCGCGGGCGAGATCGCGGCCGTAGCACTTGCCGCAGATGCCGTTGACGAGTTCGCAGGTCAGGGCCGAACGGATCTTCACTTCCTGGATGCCGGCCTGCTGGATGGCGTCGACATGCGTCTCTTCCATCAGCGTGCCGCGCTTGACCACGACCTTGTTGGTCGCGGGATCGCGCAGGTCCTCGCCCGTGGTGCGGCCGAGGATACGCGACGCCAGCGACGCAACCACCGTGCCGGCATCGATGATGGCGCGCATCTTGATGCCGAGCTTGGTGCCGCAATCGTCCTGCGTGATGATGCAGTCCTGCGCCACGTCGACCAGACGGCGGGTCAGGTAACCGGAGTTCGCGGTCTTCAACGCGGTGTCCGCGAGGCCCTTGCGGGCGCCGTGGGTCGAGTTGAAGTATTCGAGCACCGACAGACCTTCCTTGAAGTTGGAAATGATCGGCGTCTCGATGATTTCACCCGACGGCTTCGCCATCAGGCCGCGCATACCGGCGAGCTGACGCATCTGGGCCGGCGAACCGCGCGCGCCCGAATGCGCCATCATGTAGATCGAGTTGATGTCGGCATCGGCGCCCTTCGGCGTCTTCTTGGTCGAGGAGATTTCCTTCATCATCTCCTTGGCGATTTCTTCGGTCGCCTTCGACCAGGCGTCGACCACCTTGTTGTACTTCTCGCCATGGGTGATCAGGCCGTCATTGTACTGCTGCTCGAAATCCTTCGCCAGCGTACGGGTGGTGTCGACGATCTTCCACTTCGAGTGCGGCACCACCATGTCGTCCTTGCCGAACGAGATGCCGGCCTTGAACGCGTTGTAGAAGCCGAGCGCCATGATGCGGTCGCAGAAGATCACCGTCTCCTTCTGACCGCAGTGACGGTAGACCTGGTCGATCACGCCGGAGATTTCGCGCTTGGTCATCAGCTTGTTGATGATGTCGTACGAGATCTTCGCCGAACTCGGCAGCAGATTGCCGAGCATGACGCGGCCCGCGGTGGTTTCGATCCAGCGCTTGGCCTGCTTGCCGGTCTCGTCGATGCCCTCCCACCGGTACTTGATCTTGGTGTGGAGGTGGATGACCTTCGAATGCAGCGCGTGCTCGAGTTCGGCCATGTCGCCGAAGATCTTGCCCTCGCCGGGCAGGCCTTCGCGCATGATCGACACGTAGTAGAGGCCGAGCACGATGTCCTGCGACGGCACGATGATCGGCTGGCCGTTCGCGGGATGCAGGATGTTGTTGGTCGACATCATCAGGACGCGCGCTTCGAGCTGCGCTTCCAGCGACAGCGGAACGTGCACGGCCATCTGGTCGCCGTCGAAGTCGGCGTTGAACGCGGCGCAAACCAGCGGATGCAGCTGGATCGCCTTGCCCTCGATCAGGACCGGCTCGAACGCCTGAATGCCGAGACGATGCAGCGTCGGCGCGCGGTTCAAGCAGCACCGGATGCTCGCGGATCACCTCGTCGAGAATATCCCAGACCTCGGGACGCTCCTTCTCGACCAGCTTCTTCGCCTGCTTCACGGTGGTGGACAGGCCCTTGGCGTCGAGCCGCGAATAGATGAACGGCTTGAACAGTTCGAGCGCCATCTTCTTCGGCAGGCCGCACTGATGCAGCCGCAGTTCGGGACCGACCACGATCACCGAGCGGCCCGAATAGTCGACGCGCTTGCCGAGCAGGTTCTGCCGGAAGCGGCCCTGCTTGCCCTTGAGCATGTCGGCCAGCGACTTCAGCGGCCGCTTGTTGGCGCCGGTGATGACGCGGCCGCGGCGGCCGTTGTCGAACAGCGCGTCGACGGCCTCCTGCAGCATGCGCTTTTCGTTGCGGATGATGATGTCGGGCGCGCGCAGCTCCATCAGCCGCTTCAGGCGGTTGTTGCGGTTGATGACGCGGCGGTAGAGGTCGTTGAGGTCCGACGTCGCGAAGCGGCCGCCGTCGAGCGGCACCAGCGGACGCAGGTCCGGCGGAATCACCGGCACCACGGTCAGGATCATCCACTCCGGCTTGTTGCCGGAATAGCGGAACGCCTCGACGATCTTCAGCCGCTTGGCGAGCTTCTTGTGCTTGATGTCGGACTCGGTCTCGTGCATTTCCGCGCGCAGGGTCTGCTCGAGCTTTTCGAGCTCGAGCCCCTTCAGCAGCTCGCGGATCGCTTCGGCGCCGATCATGGCGGTGAACGAATCCTGGCCGTATTCGTCCTGCGCCTTCAGATACTCGTCTTCCGACAGCAGCTGACGGTCCTTGAGCGCGGTCAGGCCCGGCTCCAGCACGACGTAATATTCGAAGTACAGAATCCGCTCGAGATCCTTCAGCGTCATGTCGAGCAGAAGGCCGATGCGGGACGGCAGCGACTTCAGGAACCAGATGTGGGCAACGGGCGCGGCCAGTTCGATATGGCCCATGCGCTCGCGCCGGACGCGCGACAGCGTCACTTCGACCGAGCACTTTTCGCAGATGATGCCCTTGTACTTCATGCGCTTGTACTTGCCGCACAAGCACTCGTAATCCTTGATCGGCCCGAAGATGCGGGCGCAGAACAGGCCGTCACGCTCCGGCTTGAAGGTCCGGTAGTTGATGGTCTCCGGCTTCTTGATCTCGCCGTAGGACCAGGACAGAATCTTCTCCGGAGACGCAATCGAGATCCGGATCTGGTCGAAGACCTGGGCCGGGGTCGTCGGATTGAAGAGATTCATAATTTCTTGGTTCATCGTCTTCTCCTCGCGTGCCGATCGTCACCGGCAGCAAATTCGAAATTCTTTTTTAGCGCGCGCCCCGCTCAACGTCCGAGCGGAGCGCGAATGCCCGGCCCATCTGCGCGAAGGTTCGCTTCGCGCTTCCGGCCGGACATGGAATCTCAAGCGTTACTCAGCCGCCTCGGACGTCGGCGCCGGTCCCACCTTGGAATTGTGCAGGTCGACGTTGAGGCCGAGCGAGCGCATTTCCTTGACCAGCACGTTGAACAATTCCGGGATACCCGCCTCGAACGTGTCGTCGCCGCGCACGATCGCCTCGTACACCTTGGTACGGCCGGCGACGTCGTCCGACTTCACGGTCAGCATTTCCTGCAGCGTGTAGGCCGCGCCGTAAGCTTCCAGCGCCCACACCTCCATTTCGCCGAAACGCTGGCCGCCGAACTGCGCCTTGCCGCCCAGCGGCTGCTGGGTGACGAGCGAGTACGGACCGATCGAACGCGCGTGGATCTTGTCGTCGACCAGATGGTGCAGCTTGAGCATGTAGATGTAGCCCACCGTCACCTTGCGGTCGAAGGCGTCGCCGGTGCGGCCGTCATAGACGGTCGACTGGCCGGAGGCGTCGAAGCCCGCGAGCTTCAGCATCTCCTCGATGTCGGCTTCCTTGGCGCCGTCGAACACCGGCGTCGCGATCGGCACGCCGTGGCTCAGATTGCGGCCGAGCTCCATCAGCTCGTTGTCGTTCAGCGTCTTGATGGTTTCATCGTCGCCATAGATCTTCTTCAGGGTCTCGCGCAGCGGCTTGAGATCCTGCTTCTGATAGTAGGCGTCGATGGTCTGGCCGATGCGCTTGCCGAGGCCGGCGCAGGCCCAGCCGAGATGCGTCTCCAGAATCTGGCCGACGTTCATGCGCGAGGGCACGCCGAGCGGATTGAGCACGATGTCGGCATGCGTGCCGTCCTCGAGGAACGGCATGTCCTCGATCGGAACGATCTTGGACACCACGCCCTTGTTGCCGTGACGGCCGGCCATCTTGTCGCCGGGCTGGATCTTGCGCTTCACCGCGACGAAGACCTTGACCATCTTCATCACGCCGGGCGGCAATTCGTCGCCACGCTGCAGCTTTTCGACCTTGTCGAGGAAGCGCTGTTCAAGGCCCTTCTTCGATTCGTCGTACTGCTTCCGCATCGCCTCGATTTCGCTCATCAGCTTGTCGTTCGGCGAGGCAAACATCCACCACTGCGACTTCGGATACTCCTCGAGCACGGCGCGCGTGATCTTGGTGTCCTTCTTGAAGCCCTTCGGACCGGCGATGCCCTGGCGGTTTTCCAGAAGCTCCGCGAGGCGGCCGTAGACGTTGCGGTCGAGAATCGCCTGTTCGTCGTCGCGGTCCTTGGCCAGACGCTCGATCTCTTCCCGCTCGATCGCCAGCGCACGCTCGTCCTTGTCGACGCCGTGACGGTTGAACACGCGCACTTCCACGATCGTGCCCTGCACGCCCGGCGGCACGCGGAGCGAGGTATCGCGGACGTCGGAGGCCTTTTCGCCGAAGATGGCGCGCAGGAGCTTTTCTTCCGGCGTCATCGGGCTTTCGCCCTTCGGCGTGATCTTGCCGACCAGGATGTCGCCGGCGCGGACTTCGGCGCCGATATAGACGATGCCGGCTTCGTCGAGGTTCTTCAGCGCTTCTTCCGAGACGTTCGGAATGTCGCGGGTGATTTCCTCAGGTCCGAGCTTGGTGTCGCGGGCCATCACCTCGAACTCCTCGATGTGGATCGAGGTGAAGACGTCGTCCTTCACGATCCGCTCGGAGAGCAGGATCGAGTCTTCGAAGTTGTAGCCGTTCCACGGCATGAACGCGACCAGCACGTTGCGGCCGAGCGCGAGCTCGCCGAGATCGGTCGAGGGACCGTCGGCGATGATGTCGCCCTTCCTGACGATGTCGCCGACCTTCACCAGCGGACGCTGGTTGATGCAGGTCGACTGGTTGGAGCGCTGGTACTTCATCAGCCGGTAGATATCGACGCCCGACTTGGTGGGATCGAGATCTTCGGTGGCGCGGATCACGACGCGGGTGGCGTCGATCTGGTCGATCACGCCGGAGCGGCGGGCGGCGATCGCAGCACCCGAGTCGCGGGCAACCACGCCTTCCATGCCGGTGCCGACGAACGGCGCCTCGGCGCGAACCAGCGGCACCGCCTGGCGCTGCATGTTCGAGCCCATCAGCGCGCGGTTGGCGTCGTCGTTCTCGAGGAACGGGATCAGCGCCGCGGCCACCGAAACGAGCTGCTTCGGCGACACGTCCATGTAGTCGACCTTGTCGGGCGTGATCGGCAGCACTTCGCCGGCGTGACGGCAGACGATCAGGTCTTCGGTGAAGCGGCCCTTGGCGTCGAGCGGCACGTTGGCCTGCGCCACGCGATAGCGGCCCTCCTCCATCGCCGAGAGATACACGACCTCGTCGGTGACGCGGCCGTCCTTGACCTTGCGATAGGGCGTTTCGACGAAGCCGTACTTGTTGACGCGCGCGAACGTCGCCAGCGAGTTGATCAGGCCGATGTTCGGACCTTCCGGCGTCTCGATCGGGCAGATGCGGCCGTAATGCGTCGGATGCACGTCGCGCACCTCGAAGCCGGCGCGCTCGCGGGTCAGACCGCCCGGTCCAAGCGCCGAGAGACGGCGCTTGTGGGTGATCTCCGACAGCGGGTTGGTCTGGTCCATGAACTGCGACAGCTGCGAGGAGCCGAAGAACTCGCGCACCGCGGCAGCCGCCGGCTTGGCGTTGATCAGGTCCTGCGGCATCACGGTGTCGATGTCGACGCTGGACATGCGCTCCTTGATCGCGCGCTCCATGCGCAGCAGGCCGATGCGGTACTGGTTCTCCATCAGCTCGCCGACCGAACGCACACGGCGGTTGCCGAGATGGTCGATGTCGTCGATCTCGCCCTTGCCGTCGCGCAGGTCGACCAGCGTCTTGATGACGGCCAGGATGTCTTCCTTGCGCAGCGTGCGATGGGTGTCGGGCGCGTCGAGTTCGAGGCGCATGTTCATCTTGACGCGGCCGACCGCGGACAGGTCGTAGCGCTCGCTGTCGAAGAACAGCGACTGGAACATGGTCTGGGCCGAGTCGATGGTCGGCGGCTCGCCCGGACGCATCACGCGGTAGATGTCGAACAGCGCGTCTTCACGCGTCATGTTCTTGTCGGCATGCAGCGTGTTGCGGATGTAGGCGCCGACATTGACGTGGTCGATGTCGAGCAGCGGCAGTTCCTTGTAGCCCTGCTCGTTGAGCGCCTTCAGCGACTTCTCGGTGAGCTCCTCGCCGGCTTCGGCGTAGATTTCACCGGTCTTCGGATTGACGAGATCCTCGGCGAGATAGTTGCCGACCAGTTCTTCGTCCGACAGGCGCAGCGCCTTGAGGCCCTTTTCCTGCAACTGGCGCGCGCGCGCGCACGGTCAGCTTCTTGCCGGCCTCGAGCACGACCTTGCCGGTGTCGGCGTCGATCAGGTCGTTGATGGTCGAGTAGCCGCGGAAACGGGCGGCGTCGAACGGCACGCGCCAGCCTTCCTTGGCGCGCTTGAAATTGATCTTCTTGTAGAAGGTGGACAGGATCGTCTCGCCGTCGAGACCGAGCGCGTACATCAGCGAGGTCACGGGAATCTTGCGGCGGCGGTCGATGCGCGCGAACACGATGTCCTTGGCGTCGAACTCGATGTCGAGCCAGGAACCGCGATACGGAATCACGCGCGCGGCAAACAGCAGCTTGCCGGACGAATGGGTCTTGCCCTTGTCGTGGTCGAAGAACACGCCGGGCGAACGGTGCATCTGGGAGACGATGACGCGCTCGGTGCCGTTGACGACGAAGGTGCCGTTCATGGTCATGAGCGGGATATCGCCCATGTAGACGTCCTGCTCCTTGATGTCCTTGACCGACTTGGCGCCGGTTTCCTCGTCGATATCGAACACGATCAGGCGCAGCGTCACCTTCAGCGGCGCAGCATAGGTCATGCCGCGCTGGCGGCACTCGTCGACGTCGTATTTCGGCGGCTCGAATTCGTAGCGGACGAATTCCAGCATCGAGGTGCCCGAGAAATCCGAGATCGGGAACACCGAGCGGAACACCGCCTGCAGGCCCTCGTCCAGCCGGCCGCCCTGGGGCTCCTCGACCATCAGGAACTGGTCGTAGGACGCCTTCTGAACCTCGATGAGGTTCGGCATCTCGGCGACTTCCTTGATGTGTCCGAAGAACTTGCGAACGCGTTTGCGACCGGTGAATGTCTGCTGCGCCATCGTGGCCTCTCATTTTCGTCGCCCTTGTGGGCGAACCTTCCGAAGCGCGACTGCCATCGCCCCCGGGTTGAATTTCGAATCGCTCAAAAGGAACAAAGCTCAATTTCAGGAATTAAGTCCTGAATCCGCACCTTAGACCTTCAAAACGCAAAACGACGCGCGGGGCGCATGACTGCACCCGCCCGTCTCAACTTGCCGCTTCACGGACTGAAAAAGCCCGAAATCTGACTGTCTCCCAACGGCTTACGCCGGGAACCCTGCCGTTCCCACCGCCTACCGCGTTTTCCTGCTGCCGTCCCGATATGGGGCGGAATCGTGGAGATTCGAGGGGCTAACCCCGCAAATCCCCACACTCTTGTGTATGCCTGCAGTCCGCTGACCGGTCCGATCCGGCCTTACTTCAGTTCGACCTTGGCGCCAGCCTTTTCGAGCTGGGCCTTGAGCTTCTCGGCCTCGTCCTTGTTCACGCCTTCCTTGACCGGCTTGGGCGCGCCTTCGACGAGGTCCTTGGCTTCCTTGAGGCCCAGGCCGGTGATGGCGCGGACTTCCTTGATGACTTCGATCTTCTTGTCGCCGGCGGCGGCGAGCACGACCGTGAACTCGGTCTTTTCTTCAGCCGGAGCAGCGGCGGCGGCAGCGGGACCGGCGACCGCAACGGCGGCAGCAGCGGACACGCCCCACTTTTCTTCGAGGAGCTTTGCGAGCTCGGCAGCTTCGAGCACGGTCAGGCTCGAGAGGTCGTCGACGATTTTCTGTAGGTCAGCCATTGATCTGTTTCCTTAAACGTTTGGTTCGAACCAGGTTTGATTTGCGAAGGGTCAGGCCGCTTCGCTCTTTGAGGCATAGGCCTGAACGACGCGCGCGAGCTTGGCCGCGGGCGCAGTGGAGAGCTGAGCGATCTTGGTCGCCGGCGCCACCAGGAGGCCGACAATCTTGCCGCGCAGTTCGTCGAGCGACGGCAATGAGGCAAGCGCCTTCACACCGTTCACATCCAGGACGGTTTTACCCATCGAGCCGCCGAGAATGACGAACTGTTCGTTCGTCTTGGCGAATTCGATGGCAACCTTCGGCGCCGCTACCGGATCGTTTGAAGTCGCGATCACGGTCGGCCCCTTCAGCAGGGAACCGATGGCAACGACGTCCGTGCCTTCAAGAGCAATTTTGGCGAGACGGTTCTTCGAGACCTTCACCGACGCGCCCGCCTGCTTCATCTGCATGCGCAGCTTCTGCATCTGGGCCACGGTGAGGCCGGAATAGTGGGCGACGACTGCAACGCTGGTGGTCTTGAAGACCTCGTTCAGCGCCTCAACCGCGTCCTTTTTTGCCGCTCTTTCCACAGCAAGCTCTCTCCGGTTGGCGGCCTTCGCTTAAGAGCGAGACCGCCGGGTTGCACCCATCGTCTCACCCAAAACCTGACCTCTAGACACCAGTCTCAAGGACACGCCGGGCAGGACGACATTGATAAGCCTGCCCTCCCGAACCAGATGGCGCGGGGTGTCGAGGTTCGAACCAAATCAGCCACGGCGCCGCGCGAGGCGGCGTTGAAGCGAAATCCGGTCTTCACCCGTCTATGCAGGCCGTAAGATTAAGCCGTTGAAGAAACTTGCGTTTCGCACAAGTTTCGACTCGGGCGCCTGCAGTCTCGGACAGGATCGAGGCCATCCGGCAAGCCGAAAGACCCCTGCCGCACATCCACCGAAGCGATGAGTTTTCCTTCCTTTCGAGCAATCCATGCGGATGTCCTGAAAGGAATGATCTCCTACCGTATCGGGTTTTCGGAATGCGAGCACGGACGTGCCAGCAACGGCCAGCACGCCCGGAAGCGGCTGTTTACCGAGTCTTGTCCGGCTTGCCAAGGGCAAAATTCAGACCAGATCGCGGACCGCGCTGGCCGCGAATTTGGGCCCGAAATGGCCCGGAAATTTCTTTGGCCAGTTCCGTCACACCCGGGCCGCCTCGCTCGTCTTGGGCGCAGGAGGTTCCCATGCGGCGTCTGATAGCAGCAATTCTCGCGATACCCACCCGTCTTTAACGGGCTGGCGATGCTCGGTCGCCGGTCCCACTCTGGTACGAAACGCGTTCCGGGGGTATCCGAAACCGGTCCCTTTAACCCGCATTTCGTCCAGGACATCGGCGTGGCGTTCCTCGTGGCCGGCCTCGCGCTCGCCGCGCGGGCATGGCGCCCTCGATACTGGCCGGCGGCGGTCGCGGGCGCCGGTTTCCTGGCCGCGCACGCCCTGATCCACCTCGTGATGATTGTCAGGCGGCCACGACCATCACGCCGCGTTCGACCTCGTCGCGGTCGTGCTGCCGTCGGCAGCCGCCCTCTATTCCGCCTTCCCAAGCCAAGGAGAACATCATGCGTAGTTGGATCGCGCGCCGCACGCTGCGCGCATTTGCCAAGCGTTACGGATACGACGTCAGCTATCTCGAGATGATGCTGAACGAGTCCCCGGCCGCCTTCTTCAAGTTCGCGCCGCTCACGAAGGCGGCCGCCCACCGCGAGGCGGTCCCGATCGACGCCAGTTTCGCGGCCAAGATCGTCGGCGCGCTGGCCGAGGATTGCGGTCCCTGCACGCAACTGGTCGTCGACATGGCGCTGGAAGCCGGCATGCCCAAGGACCAGATCGAGGCGGTTCTGCGCCGCGATCCGCGCGCGATGAACGAGCGCGACCACGCTCGGATTCCGGTTCGCCGACGCCGTGGTGCGCCGGGCCGCCGAGCGGAGGACGAATTTCGCGACGCCGTCCGGGCCCAATGGGGCCAGAAAGGCGTGATCGATCTGACGCTGGCGCTGCAAATGGGCCGCATGTTCCCGATGGTGAAGGCGGGGCTCGGTTACGCCAAGGAGTGCCGCCGCGTCACCGTGGATGGACATAATGTCGATGTCGTCAAACAGGCCGCATGACAACGACCCGCTGGCGCCCCATCGCGGGCGCCTGCTCGGGCTCGCCTATCGCATGCTCGGCAGCCGCAGCGACGCGGAAGACGTGGTGCAGGATGCCTACCTCCGCTTTGCCGGCGCGCAGGACGTCCACAATCCGGAGGCCTTTCTCGTCACCGTCGTGACGCGGCTTTGTCTCGACCGCCTGAAGAGCGCCAGGGCGCAGCGGGAAGTCTATGTCGGGCCGTGGCTTCCGGAGCCGGTGTTCGATGCGGAGGGCCTGTCGGCCGGACGCGGCGACCGAACTGGCCGACGATCTGTCGTTCGCGCTGCTGCTGGCGCTGGACCGGCTGTCGCCGCTGGAGCGCGCGGCCTTCCTGCTGCACGACGTCTTCGACACGCCGTTTTCCGAGGTCGCCGCCGATGCTCGACCGCACCGAGGCGTCCTGCCGGCAGCTGGCGTCGCGGGCCCGCCGCGCGGTGCGCGACGAACGCCCGGCGCCGGCGGCGCCGCCGGACAATCACGCGCGCCTGCTGCAGCGCGTTCGGCGAGGCGGTCGCCAGCGGCGATGTCGCGCGCCTCGCCGAACTGCTGCGCGCGGACGCGGTCGCGCTGACCGACGGCGGCGGCCGCAAGACCGCAGCGCTGCAATCCGATCATCGGCGCCGACAAGATCGCGCGCTTCTTCATCGGCGCTCGCCGCCAAGAACGCCGGCCATGACATCCGCATCGAGCCGGCCATGATCAACGGCGCCGTCGGCGCCCTGCTCTACCTGGACGGCGAACTCGATCACAGCCATGAGCATGGCGATCGACGGCGAGCAGATCGCCGCGATCTACATCGTGCGTAACCCCGACAAGCTGCGCCATCTGGCGGGCTGCAGCCAGCATTGACGCGCGGCACCGCGCGCGCCAGAGATCGTGATCCTCGAGGGAGTCGAACGATTCTTCGAGACCCTGACGGCGCTCAGCCAGCAAGGACGCGCCAACCGAAAGGGCGACATCCCCAATCCGCTTCAGGGCGCGCTTGTGCTGACCGACGGGCTTTTGCCCGTGACCTCTGTCGCGGGCATACCCGTCGGCGTGCAGACGTGGCTTCTCAATGGCCTGGCCGGCCTCGGCAGACGTCTCGGCTATCAGGCGCACATCATGCCGGAAAAAAGCACGGCCTGATTTCTCCGACGAATCCGGCAATCAGGATTCACCTGACCGCATAGGGCAGCGGCTTGCCGGCGAAGAACGCGTCGAGATTGGCGATCACGCAGTTCTGCATCGCCACATGCGACTCCAGCGTATGGCCGCCGATATGCGGGGACAGCACGACGTTGGGCAGCGACGTCAGCGCGTCCGGCGCATGCGGCTCCTTCGCGTACACGTCGAGGCCGGCGCCGGCGATGGTCTGGTCGGTCAGCGCCGCGACCAGCGCCTGCTGGTCGATGACCGAGCCGCGCGAAATATTGACGACGTAGCCGTCCTTGCCGAGCTTCTTCAGGATATTGGCATCGACGGCGTGATTGGTATCCGCGCCCGCCGCGCACCGCGATCATCAGGACGCTGCACCATTCGGCCAGCGCATCGAGCGTCGGAAAATATTGATAGGGAACGTCGTGCTTGCTGCGGCTGAAATAGCCGACCTCGGTCTCGAAGGCGGCGACGCGCGCCGCGATCTTGCGGCCGATCTCGCCCATGCCGTAGACGCCGATTTTGCGGCCGAGCATGCCCGCCTGCGGGCGCATCATCGGCGACGGCTTTGCCGCCGCCCAGCTCCCGCCCCGCACATAGTCGTCGGCCACGAGCAGTCGCCGTGTGGCCGCCAGCATCAGCGTGACCGCGATGTCGGCGACCGATGCCGCGTTCGCCCCCGGACTGTGACCGACCGCGATGTTGCGTTTCGCCGCCGCGGCCAGATCGACGCCGTCATAGCCGGTGCCGTAGCAGACGATCGCGCCGAGCTTCGGCATCAGGTCCATCGCGTCGCCGCCGAGCGGCGTGCCGCCGGCCGTGATCATCGCGCGAATGTCCGCGAGTTGTTCGGCGGAGAACACTTCGTTCGGCGGCTTGCCGGCCGCGTTCAGGAGCTCAAACCGCTCGCCGAAACGCTCCATCTGGGCCTTTGGAAAACGCGAATAGATCAGGACCTTCTCGGGCATTGTTGTTCCTTCTTGGCAAGTCCGGCGCTGCGACGATTACGCAAATGCCACATCAAACGCAAAGGGCGGAATCGGTTACCCGATTCCGCCCTTGTTTATTCACGTAAACCGCGAAGGAACTAGCCGAGCAGCGTGCCCGGCTCGACCTTGACGCCCGGGCCCATGGTGGAGGAGACCGCCACGCGCTGGATGTAGGTGCCCTTGGCGCCGGCGGGCTTTGCCTTCGACGACCGCGTCCGCAAGCGCCTTGACGTTCTGCACCAGCTTTTCCTCGGAGAACGAGGCCTTGCCGACGCCGGCCTGCACGATGCCGGCCTTCTCGACGCGGAATTCGACCGAGCCGCCCTTGGCGCCCTTCACGGCGGTGGCGACGTCCATCGTCACGGTGCCGATCTTCGGGTTCGGCATCATGCCGCGCGGACCGAGCACCTTACCGAGGCGGCCGACCAGCGGCATCATGTCGGGGGTGGCGATACAGCGATCGAAATCGATGTTGCCGCCCTGCACCTTCTCGACCAGGTCTTCGGCGCCGACGACGTCAGCACCCGCCGCCTTGGCTTCTTCCGCCTTGGCGCCGCGGGCGAACACGCCGACGCGCAGGGTGCGGCCGGTGCCGTTCGGCAGGTTGACGACGCCGCGAACCATCTGGTCGGCGTGACGCGGGTCGACGCCGAGATTGATCGCGATCTCGATCGTCTCGTCGAACTTCGACTTGGCGCGTTCCTTGACCATCTTGATGGCATCCGCGAGCGGATAGAGCTTCTCGCGGTCGACACCCTCGCGGGCCTTCTTCAAACGTTTTCCGATTGCCATGACCCGTTACCCCGCAACTTCCAGACCCATCGAACGGGCGGAGCCCTCGACCATCTTCATGGCCGACTCGATGGAATCGCAATTGAGATCCTTCATCTTCTTCTCGGCGATCTCGCGCACCTGCGCGCGTGGTCACCTGGCCGGCCTTGTCGCGGCCCGGAGCTTTCGAACCGGACTGGATCTTGGCGGCCTGCTTGAGGAAGTGGGACATCGGCGGCGTCTTCATCTCGAAGGTGAAGGAACGGTCCGCATAGATGGTGATGATCACCGGGATCGGGGTGTTCTTTTCTTCCTTCTGCGTCTGCGCGTTGAACGCCTTGCAGAATTCCATGATGTTGAGACCGCGCTGACCAAGCGCGGGACCGATCGGGGGCGAAGGATTCGCCGCACCGGCCGGCACCTGCAAGTTTCAGGTATCCGGTCACTTTCTTTGCCATGTATCACTCCTGTTGTGCCGGGCCTTGGGCCGGCGGTTTCAGGTCCGTGGTTCGGTTCAAGAGCGGTTGGCGACCACCCTCTTCCTCCCACGGCCTCTTCGATACGCGAAGACTAAGCTTCGCGCTTTCGGATCAGACCTTCTCGACCTGACCGAATTCCAGTTCGACGGGCGTGGCGCGGCCGAAGATCGACACCGCGACCTTCACGCGCGAACGCGCCTCGTCAATTTCCTCAACCACGCCGGAGAACGACGCGAACGGGCCATCGGCCACGCGGACGTTCTCGCCGATTTCGAACGACACCGACGCCTTCGGACGTTCGACGCCTTCCTGCACCTGGTGCAGGATCCGCATCGCCTCGGATTCGGAGATCGGCATCGGCTTGTTTTCGGCGCCGAGGAAGCCGGTGACCTTGGGCGTGTTCTTGATGAGATGGAACGCTTCGTCGGTCAGCTTCATCTTCACCAGCACGTAGCCCGGGAAGAACTTGCGCTCGGCGTCGATCTTGCGGCCGCGGCGCACCTCGGTGACCTTTTCGGTCGGCACCAGCACCTGCTCGAACAGATCCTCAAGCCCGCGCTGCTTGGCCTGTTCGCGGATCGATTCCGAGACCTTCTTTTCGAAGTTCGAATAGGCGTGAACGATATACCAGCGCTTGTCCATGGATTGGGTTCCGGTGCTCATCAGTGGACGCCCAGCAGGAAGGTGACGACGTAGCGGATGATCAGATCCGAGGTGAAGAAGAAGATCGACGCCAGCGCAACCATCACGAACACCATGATCGTGGTGATCGTCGTCTCGCGGCGCGTCGGCCAGGTGACCTTGGCGGTCTCCGAGCGCACTTCCTGCAGGAATTTGAACGGGCTGAAAGCCATCGTTGGTGTACCGCGTCCTTCGTGAGACGATTGTAGATTTAAAGCGAATCCGAACAGCCCTCTTGCGCCCAGCCCTCTCTCGAAGGATGAGCCGCCAAGCGGGCTCGATTGTTCGGGGGAATTCAAAGCCGCGCCGGATATCCGTCAAAACGGGCCGGCAGCAGGTGGCGGGTATCTACTGCGAGCCGGGCAAAAGGTCAAGGTACGGGAAGCACTGGCCTTTTTCGCCAGCCCCGGCCGTTCCAGTCCGTGCCCTGAAGGACTTTGACGATCATCTTGCAGTATCACTTGCGGATAATTCTGATCGGAGGAAGACCGCCCTCCCCGACCCCTTATCTCGGAGCCCCGTCGACAGAGATGACCTTGGAATTGCCGGCAGAGGCAATACCCGTAATCGTGCGCCGGTCGGATGAAGAGAGCTCGATGTGGTCGCCTTTTCCATGCTCTCACCGCGGGCGCCAAGGGCAAGCGCTACGCGCTGCCGCACGCGCGGATCATGATGCACCAGCCGTCGGCCGGTATCGGTGGTACCGCCGCCGACATCGCCATCCAGGCCGCGCTGTTCGCGGACAACAAGGTGGAGCTGACCGGCTGCAGTCGCTGCACACCGGTCAGACCGTGGAGCAGATCACCATCGACTCCGACCGCGACCGCTGGTTCACCGCGCAGCAGGCGATGGAGTACGGCTTCGTCGACCACGTCGTCTCCCGCGAGTCCCAGGCGGCCGGGGCGTAGGCAGCCGAAATCCGCATACCACCACAGACTTTGGAGAAAAAATGGCTGACATGATCGATCCGCGCAACTCGGCCGGTGGCGCCGCGGCCGGGCTGCCGGCAGTCGCCGCTACATCCTGCCCGCAGTTCAGCGAGAGCACCAGTTACGGGTGCAAGGAATGCAACCCGTACACCAAGCTGTTCGACGAGCGCATCATCTTCCTCGGTGTGCAGGTCGACGACGCGTCCGCCAACGACGTGATGGCGCAGCTGCTGGTGCTGGAGTCGCAGGACCCCGACCGCGACATCACCATGTACATCAACTCGCCCGGTGGTTCGTTCACCTCGCTGATGGCGATCTACGACACCATGCAGTACGTCCGCGCCGACGTCGCCACCGTCTGCCTGGGTCAGGCCGCGTCCGCCGCGGCGGTGCTGCTGGCGGCCGGTGCGCCCGGCAAGCGGGCTTGCCTGCCCAACGCCAGGGTCCTGATCCACCAGCCGTCCTCGGGCGGTATCCGCGGTCAGGTCTCCGACCTGGAGATCGCGGCCAAGGAGATCGAGCGCATGCGCACGGTCGCTGGAGGAGACGCTGGCCCGGCACACCGGCCGCGAGGCCGCCGAGAGTCCGCCGCGACACCGATCGCGACCGATACCTCACCGCCGAGGAGGCCAAGGACTACGGCATCGTCGACCAGGTGTTCGACTACCGCAAGCTGAGCGCCCAGAAGAAGTAGCGCGGATCGGTGCCCGGTCTTCGCGGATTGCTGTCTCGCGGAGCGCGGGACCGGGCCCGGCCGGTCCGGGCCAACCGGATCACGGCGGGGTGAGAACCCCGCAAGTTGTCGACCTGGGTCCGGCGGACCGGGTACGGTCGACTCTCAGGAACCTTTGCTCGTGTTGCCGGGCCTTCCGGATCAGTTCCAGCAGCTCCCGCAGTCCTTCCGGCGGGCAGCGTTGATCGACGGCAGCAGTTGCCGGAGTCGGCATTGTGGGCAATCCAGACAGAAGGTTGCACGCGGACAAGGAAGTAGGGACCCACGAGATGGCACGCATCGGAGACGGCGGCGACCTGCTCAAGTGCTCGTTCTGCGGAAAGAGCCAGAAGCAGGTCAAGAAGCTGATCGCGGGACCAGGCGTGTACATCTGCGACGAGTGCATCGATCTCTGCAACGAGATCATCGAGGAAGAGCTGGCCGAGACCAGCGAGGTCAAGCTCGACGAGCTGCCCAAGCCGGCCGAGATCCACGACTTCCTCGACCAGTACGTGATCGGCCAGGACTCCGCCAAGCGCACGCTCTCGGTCGCGGTCTACAACCACTACAAGCGCATCCAGGCCGGCGACAAGGGCCGCGACGCGCCGTGGCGAGGCCGTCGAACTGGCCAAGTCCAACATCCTGATGCTCGGGCCCGACCGGCTGCGGCAAGACCTACCTCGCGCAGACCCTGGCGAAGATGCTGAACGTGCCGTTCGCGATCGCCGACGCCACCGCGCTCACCGAGGCCGGCTACGTCGGCGAGGACGTCGAGAACATCCTGCTCAAGCTGATCCAGGCGGCCGACTACGACGTCAAGCGGGCCGAGACCGGCATCATCTACATCGACGAGGTCGACAAGATCGCCCGCAAGTCGGAGAACCCGTCGATCACCCGCGACGTCTCCGGCGAGGGCGTGCAGCAGGCGCTGCTGAAGATCCTGGAGGGCACCAGCGGCGTCGGTGCCGCCGCAGGGCGGACGCAAGCACCCGCACCAGGAGTTCATCCAGATCGACACCACGAACGTGCTGTTCATCGTGGCGGGTGCGTTCGCGGGCCTCGAGAAGATCATCGGCGACCGGGTCGGCAGGCGTGGCCTCGGCTTCGGCGCCGAGATCAGGTCCAAGGACGACCTCGAGACGGCCGAGAACTTCTCCGACGTCATGCCCGAGGACCTGATCAAGTTCGGGCTGATCCCGGAGTTCATCGGCCGGCTGCCGGTCGTCGCGTCGGTGACCACCCTGGACAAGGACGCGCTCGTCCAGATCCTCACCGAGCCGCGCAACGCCCTGGTGAAGCAGTACCGCCGGCTGTTCGAGATGGACGGCGTGGAGCTGGAGTTCACCGAGGACGCGCTGGAGGCGGTGGCCGACCAGGCGATCCTGCGCGGCACCGGCGCCCGCGGCCTGCGCGCGATCATGGAGGAGGTCCTGCTCCCGGTGATGTACGACATCCCGAGCCGCGACGACGTGGCCAAGGTGGTCGGTCACCGCGGAGACGGTGCGCGACAACGTGCTACCCGACGATCGTGCCGCGCAAGCCGCAGCCGCGGCCCGAGCGCCGCGAGAAGTCCTGCGTAGCCAATATCTTCGGCACCCCCGTCGCGATCGTCGCGACGGGGGTGCTGTCGTTGCGGGGTCGTTCGACCGAGACGCTGCGCGGCGATCGGGTCGGCGGGGTTGCGGCCGAGGGTCATGAGGATGCGGTCGAGGATGCCGGTGGATTCGGTGGGCAGTTCCGGGCCGAAGGCGGCGCCGGGCCGCAGCCGGTAGTCGCCGCCGGGCACGGCGAGCGCGATCTCCAGTCCGGGTTGCGCGAGTTCGGGGTCGAGGTCGTAGGCCAGGCCGAGGGTGGTGGCCACGTCCCAGCCGTGGACGAGGTAGTCGATGAAGTGGAATCCGACCGCGAGCTGCCCGGGGACGAGGAAGGCGAAGCCGGGGATTTCGAAGTCGGTGGTCAGGGCGTCGGGCGCGGCGAAGGCGGCGAGGACGGCCTTGGCGGCGGTGGTGTAGTCGGCGATCGGGTCGGTGAGCGGGCGTTCCAGCCAGGCGTCCGGGTCGCCGCCGCGGTGCTGGGCGGCGGCCGCGAAGCCGTGGTGCTGAGCGGTCATGTGCGCCAACAGGTCTCGCAGGTTCCAGGCGGCGCACGGGGTGGGGCGGTCGAGGTCGGCGGGGGTCAGCCGGGCGACCAGGTCGATGCTGTAGTCGACGGCGCGGCGGTCCAGTTCACGGATATCAAGCATGCGCATATAGTATGCGTGCGCATATCGTATGTCCATGCTTATCAATGGTGGGCAAGTATCGTATGCACATGACGAGTACCGATCGGCCGGACCTGGCCGCGATGATCGTGCCGCTCGGCCGGGCACTGATGGCGGCTGAACTGCCGATCCTGGCTGCCCACGACCTGACCATGTGGGGCTACATCGTGCTGCAGGCGCTCGGTCGCGGCACGGCCCGCGGCCAGAAGTCGCTCGCGGAGGAGATCGGTGCCGACAAGACCCGGATCATCCCGGTCCTCGACGACCTGCAGGAACGCGGCCTGATCGAACGCCGTCCCGACCCCGCCGACCGGCGCCACCGACTGCTGGAACTGACGCCCGCCGGACGCCGCCTGCGCGACCACGCGCAGGCGGACATCCGATCCCGCGAGGACGCGCTGCTGGATCGGCTCGACCCCGCGGCTCGCCGGGGATTCCTCGCGGCGCTGACGGCTCTCGCCGCCCTGCCCCGGGCCGAGATCGCCGGCGCGGGATTCACCCCCGAGTGACCGATGGGTCGCTCCCCGGATCGGGCCGGTCACCGTCATAGCTGGTCGCGCCCGGGACGGTGATCGGCATCGATCGCCCTGGTTCGACGGTGAACCTTTGCCCGATAACAGGTATTCGCTCGATGGTCCCGCTCGTTAGCGTTCGGAAGTGCCGGGCGCTCACTTCTTCCGACGGTTCGGGAGCCGGAAACTGATCGGCGCGGGGTCGCGCACCTGGATCCGCTCGCGCGGCGCCGCGAACAGCGCGACACCGCCCCAGCACGGGCAGCAGTACCACCGTGAACAGCGAGAACGAGTAGGACACCGGGTTCATGCCACTCGGGTAGTGCAGTGCGTGATACAGCAGATGCGGCAGCCCGAAGACCAGCCAGCCCAGCCCCGCGGCCCGGGCCAGCAGGCTGTCGGCGTACCAGAGTGCCGCCGCCGCCACCGCACCGAGGCCGAGGAAGAACGCGCCCGCGTCGACCGCCAGATGCTCGTTGTACGGGCCGTCCATGGCCACCCAGTTCAGCCCGAAACCGGGGAAACTGCGATACCAGGCACCCGGTGCCAGCACCGCCCACAGACCGGTCACCGAGCCGATCGCCGTCAGTGCCCCCAGTGAGATCCGGGTCGCCAGCCACCGCTGCCGATGCACGTCCAGCCGCATCCGAACATTCACCACATCGCCCGAACGAGCCACCGAGATCCGCACAGTACCCCACCTCGCAATCGAAAACGGTTGCCGCAAACGGTAGTTCGATCACCGTCCGGGGGATACCCGAATGCACGACCTGTCACCGAACTGTGCGGTCGCCCAGCAGCCGTGCGTGCAGGTGCATATCGTGGCGGCCGTCGGCGTGCCGCCCGGCGCCGCGCAGCGTGCCCTCCAGGAGAAAGCCGCATTTTCCGGCGACCCGGCAGCTCTGTTCGTTGTGTACCGAGTGCGTCAGCTGAACGCGCTCGAAGCCCGGATCGGTGAAGGCCCACTCGGTCAGCAACGATGCGGAGCGGGGTGCGATCGCGCGGCCACGCCAGGCGGGCACGGTCCAGTAGGCCAGTTCGGTGACGCCCTCGGCGAGGTTGCTGTGCCGCAGGCCGATCCGGCCGGCCAACTCGCCGCCCGAGGTTACCGCCCACTGGCCGTCGCCCCGGGTCCAGGCCGTGCGCCACTGCTCGATCCAGGTCCGGACCTGGGCCACCGACTCCGCCGTGCGCACGTGCCAGCGGCGGATCCCGGGGTCCTGGAACGCGGCGTACACCGCCGGGGCGTCGGCTTCGGTCCACGGCCGGAGCACCAGGCCGTCGGCGGTGGTGAGAGTGGGTTGCGGGACGGCGAACCGCTCGAGATCGACTGTCGCCGACATCAATTCAGGCATGCAACCATTGTCGGCCCGGCACGGGCTCAGACGCGGTGGACGTGTGGTTCGAGCCGGATCGTGACCGCTTTCGACACGGGGGTGTTGGAGCGCTCGGCGACATGGTCCAGCGGCACCAGCGCGTTGGCCTCGGGGAAGTAGGCGGCGGCGCAGCCGCGTGGCGGTCGGGTAGGCCGACCAGCGCGGAAGCCTGTCCGCGCGCGTTCGCTGGTTGGCCGTCGGTGCCGCGGAAGGTGGAGATGACGTCCACCAGGTCCCGGTCCTTGAAGCCCGAGTTCGTGAAGGTCGTCCGGTGTGCACCAGGATGACGCGGCGGCCGTCGCGAGATGCCGCGGTAGCGGTCGTCCAGGCCGTAGATGGTGGTGTTGTACTGGTCGTGGCTGCGGATGGTCTGCAGGAGCAGGTGCCCGGCGGGACGTGCCAGGTATTCCAGCGGGCTGACCGTGAAGCGGGCCTTGCCGGTGGCGGTCGCGAACGTCCGGCTGTCCCGCGGCGGGTTGGGCAGCACGAAGCCGTTCGTGCTGCCGGACGCGGGCGTTGAAGTCCTCGAAGCCGGGGATGACGCGGGAGATGTGGTCGCGGATGACGTCGTAGTCCTCGGCCATGGCCCTCCAGTCCACCGGGTGGCCGTCGCCCGAAGGTGGCCTGGGCCAGCCGGGCGACGATCACCGGCTCGCTGAGCAGGTGCTCGGAGACCGGCTGCAGCCGGCCCTGCGATGGAGTGGACCACGCCCATCGAGTCCTCCACGGAGACGAACTGCCGCCCGTCCCGGGTGCTTGTCAGTCGCGGTCGGTGCGGCCCGAGCGTGGGCAGGATGAGCGACGGTCCGGCCGTGGACCACGTGGGAGCGGTTGAGCTTGGTGGAGATGTGCACGGTCAGCCCGGCACGCTGCATGCGCCGCCTCGAGCGGCCTCGGTGTCCGGGTGCGCCGAGGCGAAGTTGCCGCCCATGCCGACGAAGACGTCGACCTCGTCCGTGCTCGCAGCGCCTGGATCGCTTCCGACGGTGTCGAAGCCGTGCTCGCGCGGGCTGCGAACCCGAACTCGGCGTCCAGGGCGGCCAGGAAGCGCTTCCGGGCTTCTCCCAGATGCCCATGGTGCGGTCGCCCTGCACGTTGGAGTGGCCGCGCACCGGGCAGACGCCCGCGCCGGGCTTGCCGATGTTGCCCTGCAGCAGCAGCAGGTTGACGATCTCCTGGATGGTGTCCACCGAGTGCGGCTGCTGGGTCAGGCCCATGCGCCCAGCAGATGATGGTGGCCTTCGACGCCGGCCATCATGCCGGCGATCCTGGTCGATTTCGTCGCGCGCCAGGCCGGTGGCCTTCGTCGGTCTCGGCCCAGTCGACGGTGCCGCGTGCGGCCACGTAGGCCTCGAACCCGTCGGTCTGTGCCGTCGATGAAGGCGTGGTCCACCACGGTGCCCGGGTTCTCGTCCTCGGCCTCCAGCAGCAGCTGGCCCAGGGCCTGGAACAGGGCCAGGTCGCCGTCGACGCTTGATCTGGAGGAACTCGTCGGCGAGCGTCGTTCCGGCGCCGCACCACGCCCGTGAGCGATCTGCGGGTTCTTGAAGCCGATGAGCCCGGCCTCGGGCAGCGGGTTGATCGCCGACGATCTTGCGCGCCGTGCGCTTGCGCGTCCTGCCAGCGCCGTCAGCATCCGCGGGTGGTTGGTGCCGGGGTTCTGCCCGACGACGAAGATCAGCTCGGCCTGCGTGCGAAGTCCTCCAGCGTGACCGTGCCCTTGCCGATGCCGATGGTCGCGTTCAGCGCCGTGCCGCAGGACTCGTGGCACATGTTCGAGCAGTCGGGCAGGTTGTTGGTGCCGAAGCTGCGGACGAACAGCTGGTAGAGGAAGGCGGCCTCGTTGCTGGTGCGGCCCGGAGGTGTAGAAGACCGCCTCGTCCGGGCGCGAGCGCGCGGAGCTGCTCGGCGACCAGGGCGAAGGCCTCCTCCCAGGAGATGGGCGCGTAGTGGGTGGCGCCCGGGCGCAGCACCATCGGGTGCGGTGAGCCGGCCCTGCTTGCCCAGCCAGTGGTCGGTCCTGGCCGCCAGCTCCGCGATGGAGTGCGCGGCGAAGAACTCCGGCGTGACGCGTCCGGCGTGGTCGCTCTCCTCGCGCCACGGCCTTGGCGCCGTTCTCGCAGAACTCCGCCGGCGCTGCGGTGCCCGTCCGGGTCCGGCCACGCGCAGCCGGGGCAGTCGAAGCCGTCCGCGCTGGTTCACCCGCGCCAGCGTGCGCGCGGTCCGGACCACGCCCATCTCGGCGACCGACCGCGCCAGCGCCACCCCGACCGCGGTCGCCCGGCGGCCTGCTGCTTCGGCGGCGAGACGGTCAGCCCGGTGTCGTCGGGATCGGAGACGGGGGTATCGCGGTGCATGCAGCCATCGTCCACCATCCACGCCGGCGCGGTGTCGTCGGGTCATACCGGTGCGATTGCGGGGATACTGCCGCGAGCGATGAATTTCCGCGCCGGACGTCGTCGGTACCGATGAGTGAACGCCCACGGAGGAGACACCATGTCCTACAGCTACAAGTTCGGCGACCCGTGCTGGGTCAAGCTACACCCGCGACACCGATCGGGCGATCGACTTCTACGGGCAGCTGTTCGGCTGGACCGCCGAGGCCAACCCCGACTTCGGCGGGTACATCACGTTCTTCAAGGACGGCAAGTCCGTCGCGGGCGGGATGCAGGCGCCTGCCGAGGACGCCGGGCCGCAGCAGTGGCTGCTGTACCTGGCCGGCGATGCCGACACCGCGATCGAGCGTGCGCAGCAGCACGGCGGGCAGGTCGTGGTGCCGCCGATGGACGTCGGCGACCTGGGCCGGATGGCGGTGCTCGCTGATGCGGCGGGTGCGGGCGTCGGCGTCTGGCAGGCGGGCGTGCACGTCGGATTCGGCGCGATCGGGATCGCGTCCGGCGGCACCTGGACCGACCACGCGGGGCATCCGTCGTCGTTCGAGCTGCACACTCCCGCTTACCGCGAGGAACTGAAGTTCTACACCGAGGTGTTCGACTGGGAGCCGTTCACCGTGGCCGACACCCCGGAGTTCCGGTACACGACCATCCACGGCACCACGCCGAT
>CAWIZF010000038.1:0-15518 GCA_963840465.1 uncultured Alphaproteobacteria bacterium
CAGGATTTTTGCAAAGCCGGCCTTGTTGCCGGCGACGCCCTGGGTCGGCACCTGCAGCGTGAAACGCTCGCTCGCCTTGTCATAGGCCGCAAGCGCCACGCGCGGCTCCATCGAGACCACAGCCACGCGGGTGTTGACGATGTCGAGTTTTGTTACATGCGCGGCCGTGGCAAACGCCGCATCGATCTTGGCGCTGTCGCCATAGTGATAGTCCAGCGCAACGTTGTTCGGGATGTGATCGTAGAGCAGCGGCGCGCCGGGCTTTGTCGCCTCCGCTGCATCGGTCACGGCGGGCAGCGGCTCGATGTCGAGTTCGACGGCTTCCGCCGCATCGCGCGCTTGCGCCAGCGTTTCCGCGACCACGAAGGCCACGGGATCGCCGACAAAGCGCACCTTGTCGGTCGGAAGCGCGGCGCGGTTGGTCTGCAGCAGCGGCGAGCCGTCACGGCTCTTCAGCGGCAGGCCGCAGGTAAAGGGGTTGTAGCCGGCGGCTTCCAGCTCCTTGCCGGTCCAGACGCCGAGCACGCCCGGCATCGCCTTGGCGGCCGCCGTGCCGATACCCCTGATGATTCCGTGGGCATGGCTGGATCGTACCATCCAGCAATAGGCCTGGCCGGGCAGGGTGAAATCGTCGGTGTATTTGCCCTTGCCGCGCACCAGCGTGTCGTCTTCCTTGCGGCGCACCGGCTGCCCGACACCGTATTTTTGCAGTGCGATAGCGTTTTCCAGGGAGGACGGCGACGTGTGATCTTGCATCGAAAAACACCTGAAATGCTTGGATTTTCGCAGTTTTGCGGGTTCCTGCTCAGATAACGCACTGCATCACGCCGGACAACGCCTGATTGGGCATAGTCCTATGTGATGGGTTGTTGCTTAGCCCCTTGGCGCTGCTAAAGTTTCCGTGAACGGTGATTTTCTTCGGCGGCCCGGAAGCGGCCGCGGAAAGACAGTTTTGATGAATGATGATACGCGGCTGCGCGAAGGTCTTGGGGCCTGCGCAAGCCCGTCAGGGTCGGTTGCGGCGGCCACGGCAAACGGTGTTTATGCCGCGCTCGACCTTGGCACCAATAATTGCCGGCTTTTGATCGCCAGTCCGGCCGGCGACAGTTTTCGCGTGGTGGATTCGTTTTCGCGGATCATCCGGCTCGGCGAAGGCATTTCCGCGACCGGTTCCATCAGCGAGGCGGCGATCGACCGCGCCATCGCGGCGCTGAGCATCTGCAGCGACAAGATCCGCTACCGCAAGGCCAAGCGCCTGCGGCTGATCGCGACCGAGGCCTGCCGCGCCGCCGCCAATGCCGACAGCTTTCGCGACCGGGTCGCTGCCGAGACCGGCATCCAGCTCGAGGTGATCGACCGCGAGACCGAGGCGACGCTGGCCGTGATCGGCTGCTCGCCGCTGCTCGACGCAAAAGGGCGGGGCGCCATCCTGTTCGACATCGGCGGCGGCTCGACCGAACTGGTCCGGATCGAACGTGACCCCGCCGAGCAGAATGCGCCGCCGCGGATCAAGGCGTGGATGTCGATCCCGCTCGGCGTCGTCACGCTCGCCGAGCGTTTCGGCGGCAGGGACGTCACCGCGGAATCCTATGCGCAAATGGTGCGCGACGTCGCGCAATATGTCGCGCCGTTCGCTGCCGAGCACGGCTCGGATTTGCACGACATGCACATGCTGGGCACCTCCGGCACCGTGACGACGCTCGCCGGCGTCCATCTCAATCTGGCGCGCTACGACCGCCGCCGCATCGACGGCGTCTGGATGAACGGTTCCGACGTCACCACGGTGATCCAGCGGCTGCTCGGGATGAGCTATCAGGAGCGCGCCAACAATAGCTGCATCAGCGTCGAGCGCGCCGATCTGGTGCTGGCCGGCTGCGCCATCCTCGATGCGATCCGCGATGCCTTCCCGCTGCCGCGGCTTCGCGTCGCGGACCGCGGCCTGCGCGAGGGCATGCTGGTCGAGATGATGCGCGAGGACGGCGCGCTCCGGGTGTGCTAGAGGGTCGCTCCACCTCGCCCCGCTCTTGCGGGGAGAGGTCGGATTGCGCAGCGATCCGGGTGAGGGGACTCTCCGCGCATTCAGTGTGTGTGGAAGCAGCCCCTCACCCCGACCCTCTCCCCGCAAGGGCGGGGCGAGGGACAGCAGCACACTGAGGCGGCAAGGATCTCCATGGCGAAAGACACCACCGGACGGCTGCACGTCACGGTCAAGAGCGGTGGCAAGCGCAAGCTGTCGTCAAAACTCTGGCTGGAGCGGCAGCTCAACGATCCCTATGTGGCGCAGGCCAAGCGGGACGGCTATCGCTCGCGCGCGGCCTACAAGCTGATCGAGATCGACGACAAATATCATTTCCTCAAGCATGGAATCGCTGTGGTCGATCTCGGCGCCGCCCCCGGCGGCTGGAGCCAGATCGCGGCGAAGCGCGTCGGCGCGGTCAGCGGCAAGGGCAAGGTGGTGGCGATCGATCTGCTGGAGATGCCGGAAGTCCCCGGCGTCAGCTTCGCGCAGCTGGATTTTCTAGCCGAGGACGCGCCAGAGAAACTGATCGCCATGATGGGCGGGCGCGCCGACGTCGTGATGTCCGACATGGCGCCCAACACCACCGGCCACCGCAAGACGGATCAGTTGCGGATCGTCGGCCTGATCGAAACGGCGGCGGCGTTTGCGACCGACGTGCTCAATCCCGGCGGAACGTTCCTGGCCAAGGCCTTTCAGAGCGGCGCCGACGCCGAACTGGTCGCGCAATTGAAGCGTGATTTTGCCAGCGTGCGCCATGTCAAGCCGGCGTCGAGCCGGCAGGATTCGTCGGAGCGCTATGTGCTGGCGATGGGATTTCGTGGGCAGCCCAATCGGGGCTGAGCGCAGCCTTGGCGGGTTCCGGTTGTCTGACACCCTTCAAGATTTCGTGTAGACAGCGCGGTCTCTCAGGCCCAGGCAAATCCCTGAAACTTCTGGAACTTTCTCCCAAATCTGGGTAGCTTGGTTGTCCGGCGCGGTCTGTTCAACTGCATGCAGTCTGACGCGCCATGCAGGAGCGAGCCGCGCCTCCGTCTGGGAAGGAGTATTCCCGCGATGGAGCACAGGACCAGAATTAATAATCGACTGCTAGCTGCGTTACCGCCGGCAGACCTCGATTTGCTCGTACCGCATTTCCGAACGGTACCACTTGAGCGTGACGCCGTGCTGGTGCGGTCGGGGGATCGAAATCCAGCGGATCTATTTCCCCCTCGGCGGCGTGATCGCCTTCATCATGGATATGCCGAACGGCCAAACGGTGGCGACCTCCGTGGTCGGCAATGAGGGAGCCGCGGGCATGTTGACAGCGCTGGGGCCTGCCCGGTCTCCGATGACGTCGGTGGTGCGGGTGGCAGGGACGGCGTTGCAAATTTCGCCGGCACGATTTCAAGCGGCGCTCGGCCGCAGCAGCGCCTTGAAAGGAACGGTTCAGACCTTCACCAGGGCACTGCTGCTGCAATTCCAGCACGTTGCGGCCTGCAATGCGCTGCACTCGGTCGAGGCGCGCTTGGCGGGGTGGTTGCTGCACGTCCACGATCGGGTTGATGGTGACGTGTTGCCGCTGACCCAGGAGACGCTCGCGGAATTCCTCGGCGTTCGGCGAACGACGGTGACGCATGTCGTTTGCAAGCTCCGCACGTCGGGCGCGATCCGATCCAACCGGCGGAGTTCGATCGAGATTGACCGGCCGCGGCTCGAAGCGGCGGCATGTGAGTGCTACCAGCTCATGCGCCGCAGGATCGAGCAGGCAGGCTTGTCAGCAGGCATGAAGCCGCCCGGACACTCGCGGCCGGTGGACGATCCCCACGCTCAAACTCCCCTGTTTGCCGAGGCCGGCGAAGTACACCGGCGCACGCGAACCCATGGAGGGATCGGCCAGCGGCCAAGGGGCCATTGAAGGGGGCCATTGACGGAATTGCAGCACGGCCTCAACAACTCCACGCCGGTTACAGGGTAGGTGTGGCCGTCAGCCGCTTCTCCGCTAACTCGTGAACCCAGGCGTCCCGGGCAAACCATTCGTGGTTGGCTTCGCAGATCGAACAGAAAGTGCGCGCGAAAAATACCGGACTGCTTCGAAACCTTTCCCGATCCGCTTTCATGCCTGTCGGGATCGCGCGTCCTGTCTCGGGGCATTTGATCATGACGACGCCCATCTTGCTCCTCCCTGGATTTCGTATCGGCGGCAGTGTCTGTTCGCCATCGGCTGGAGTGCGCCCTTCTCGTGGGGGCGCTTGTTCCAGCCGATCCCGGCGGGCCGCAAAGGTTCGAATGAGGACTAGGACGCCTTCTGCAGCGCGCTGGCGAAACTCTTCTTGATTGGGTCGGCAGTCTCGGTGGCCACCTTGCGGGCGAGCTCCCAAAGCTCCCGGCTTTGCGCGGTCGTGGCTTCGAAGCTCTTGCGGCCGTGTGTGGCGGAGAGCTGCAGGATTTCCGAGGGCGATTTCGTGCCCAGGAGATGGCTGAGAAAATCGAAGGCCGAGGTGGTGTTGGCGCCCGAGAACTCGATGACTTTGGCGGTGTAATCCGCGATGCCCTTGGCGTTGGTCGAATATGCTTCGCTGAGAACGCCAGTGATCGCTCCCGAAGCCGCGTTCAACTTCTCGTAATTTTCCTTCGCTCGCGCCAAGCTCTGCTCGGTCATTCCGTTAAAGATCGCCGGCGTCGCGAAGAACGGCAGGTCGAGGCGCGCTTCACGTCAGCGCCCGCTTTCGGATTGGCATTCGCTTCTTTCGTGTTGGCTTCATTCACAGGTTTGATTTCCTTTTACTCGTTACGGAATCGACAGAACTGCGAGGCGCGTGCTCCACCACTGAGGAAACCGGAAAGAGTTTCTCACATCATCGCCAGGTGCTCGCACGGATAGCCGCCTCGTGCCCCGTCTGGCCACGATATGGCCAACTCGCGCCGGAGCTTCCGTTCGCTTTCTGACTCTCAGGTCGGATTTTTTTGACAATCGGCTGTCATGATTTCGTCACAGCCTGCTTCGGAGCGTCTGCAAAGACGGAGTGCGCGCAATCAACCCAGAAGCCGATCGCGTGCGTTCTCGGAGCCTTCGCTGGCGGTCTTGGTCGCCGCTTTTCCGCGCCCTTCGTGCTGGCGATGGCATTTCGAGGTGGGGCGAGGGCGCAGCCGACAGCCGGCTGCTGATAAACCGGTGGCTGCGAACAATGCGGCATCGTTCCATGGCCGCGGCGATCTGTCAGAAACTTGTCGTGGTCTACCGATGAGGCCTCACAGCAATTCCCGTGTCGTTCGCTTCACCGTCGCCGCTGGCGTATTTCGCTAGCGGATGGTGAGGTCGAGATGAGGCCGGTGCGCGACGTCGCTGATCGATGCGGGCACCGGACATCCATTTAACGCTTGGGCAGAGTGAATAGCATCTCGTGCGGTATTCGTTTCAGTTGCAGCGTCGAATACTGCTCGTCGAGGATGCCAATCCTCGAGTCCGATTGAAGTTAATGCACCGTCTTGCCGCTCAAGCATTACTGAAGGGTAGATCGATGCACCATTGAATCTGCATCAGGATTAACCCTCGTGCCATTTGTTCTTTGTGATTTCACCAATTGTTGGCCATATTAAAAATCGAAATATTGGCCATTTTCAAAAAGCGGAAAAACCCCGTCAAATAAGGGCTTTTTGCAACGAAGAGTTACCAGCTGTCGTTAATCGACCTTGGGCAAGATTTGAAATTATATCGACGTTCGTTTTGATCTTCAGCGCCGAGCGCGCATGTGTTCTTGTAGTCAGGTATTTTGAGATGCATTTTTTTGCAAGATTGATGACTGTGTTTATCGTCGCGGTCGGGTTCTGCGACGCAAGTTCCGCACGATCCCCCAGAACACAGAATGCGCCACCGGCGCCGAGCGAACAACAGATCAGGGAACGGGTTAATGCCGGGACCGTGGGCCTTGCCGGCGGTTTGCTGGAAGGCGCCCCGATCCGGTTCGCTACCGAAATTGCGCGGGTGGTGAATGAGAGCAACCAGGTGCACGTTCTTTCGATCGTGACGCGGGGGCCTACGGAAAACGTCAACGATCTTCTCTATCTCAAGGGAGTGGATCTGGCGATCATCAACACGGACTCGCTTGAAGAGTACAAGGCGCAGGTGCCGCAGATCCAGCAGCGCATCGTCTCGATCATCAACCTGTTTCCGTCGGACCTGCACATCTTCGTCCGGCCCGAGATTCGATCGCTGGCAGACCTGGCAGGCAAGAAAGTCAACTTCAACTCGCAAGGCACCGCCGCAGCCTATTCCGGGCCACTGATTTTCAGCCGCCTCGGGGTTACCGTCGACAAGATGTTCATCCCGCATCCCGTCGCCCTGGACCAACTGAGGCGCGGAGAGATTGCTGCCGTCGTCTTTATCACCTCGAAGCCCGTCGACACGTTCCTCAAGGGCAAATGGGACGATGGCTTCAAGTTTCTGCCTGTCGAGTTCGGTCCGAAATTCTCGGACTACTATGTCGCTTCGTCGCTCGAGTCATCGGACTATCCCAACCTGATCGCGAAGGGCGAGCGCATCGCCACCATCGCGGTTCCCACCATTCTCGCATCGTACAACTGGCGGCCGGAGACGCCGCGTTATCGCCGGGTCGAACGCTTCGTGGAAGAGTTCTTCAGCCGGGTCGACAAATTGAAGTCGCCCGGGTTCGATCCGAAATGGAAGGACATGGACCTGAAGACGGCCGTGCCAGGCATTGAACGATTCCGGGCCGCTCAAAATTGGATTGATCGCGCCAATCCTGCCAAACATAGCGAGAGCTCGCGATGAGAGCGCTATGGATCGCGACCTCGCTCTGCCTTGCGAGCACCGTCGTTCTCGCGCAGTCCACAAGCAAGACCGTCGTTGGCCTGGACACCTGCTTCAAGCTGGTGCGCGTCACGGAAGCGAACTGCTCGACTTCCGCCAACGACGCGGCGCAGCGTCAGGAGTGCCTCCAGAACGCACGTAAGGTGCAACTCGAATGCCTTGAACTCGCTGCACCGCAGGCCTCCGCGTCAGTTGATCGGTCGCCGGCGGCCGCCGGCGCGGTTTCGTCCGACAAGCCCGCCGAGGCCGCCTCGCCGGTCGTTGCCACCGGGGCTATTCCGTCGGTAAATCCGGTCGCAGGCGCTTCGGCGGACCCGGGCGAGAGCGCGTCGGCCAAGACATCGGCGGCGGCTGCTTCGGATAAATCTGTCGCAGCGATATCGCCGGGCATGGCGACCACATCGACCTCCGCGCCATCAGGCACGCACAGGAATCGGGCTGGACGGTGAGCGAAACGAGCTCGCCCGTGGATTATTCTCCTCTCGTCACGGCGACGATCCTCGCGCGCTCCGAGACCAGGAATGCGCCAACGGCGCTGGTGGTTCGTTGCCGCGGACGCCGCACTGAACTCGGGCTGCGCATGGCTGGGTCACCGCGCCCGTCGCGTGGCGGCGATATCCTCGTCGCCTACCAGATCAACGACCTGCCAATGGTCAAGCTGCGCTGGACTGCATCCGCGGATGGGAAGACCGCGAACTACAGGGAGGACGCGACCGCGCTGTTGCAGTCGTTTCCCGAGGGCGCGCATCTGAAGATCATTGTGCTCGATGGATCGGGTGGGGACAGCGAGGCGGCTTTCCAACTCGCCGGATGGAACGCGATCCGTGACAGGATCGCGACGGCCTGCATGTGGAAGTCGGCGGAGAGCAAGTCATTGGAGCGACGCTAGGTCCGCAATCGGCGATTACCCGTTTTTTGATAAGTTTGTCATGCGTATTGTTTTTGAGAGGTTTGTCATGCGTAGCTGGTTTCGTCAGTTGACGGTGGTGTCCATTGTCTGTTTTTCGATGGCTTCGGCCGCGCTGGCCCAAGGCACGAAGGAACATCGTCCGGGTCCAAACAAGTCTCATCGACTGCTCATTCACGTCGATCAGAATGATCCGGCAGTCATGAATCTCGCACTGAACAACGCCACGAACGTGATCGAGTATTACCGCGCCAAGGGCGAGGACGTCAGCGTGGACATTGTTGCCTATGGTCCGGGCCTGCATATGCTGCGCGTCGACACGTCGCCGGTGCAAGACCGGATCAAGCAGCTGAAGGGCATGGCGTTCCCCAGCAATGTCCAGTTCTCCGCCTGCGCCAACACCATGGAGAACATGGAGAAGAAGGAAGGGCGCTCGGTCGCCGTGCTGTCCGACGCCACGATCGTTCCATCAGGCGTCGTCCAGTTGATGGAGAAGCAGGAAGAGGGCTGGAGCTACGTGCGGCCGTGAGCCGGATTTTTCGTCGCGTCGTGATTTGAATTCAAGCAATGGTTTCGAGGGACGTTATGCGTCAGTTATGGGTGTTGCTGATTTTCTTGTCGTGCTTTGGCGCCGCAGGTGCATCGGAATTAACGCTGCAGGATCGCACGGTAGTCTCGCAGGCGGATGATCGCAGCAAGGCGCCCCTGGCGTCGCCGGGCGATGCGGGCCGAACGGTTGCGCTACTGTTGGCTGTTCCGGAAGTCACGTCGTTGTCGGAACTGGCGGGCAAGAACATTGCCATCGATGAAGCCGCGTCTGCGTCGAGCGACGAAGCGCGGCGTAAGCTCGAAGCGACGGTCAATGCGAAATTGGCCGAAGGCAGTGCGAAGGCGCTGGACAGGCTGGTCAACCGGGAAGTGTCTGCGGCAGTTCTGACGCTGGCCTATCCAGAGACGGCCGAGTGGTCTTCCGAAATCGCGGGTTTCAAGGTGTTTCGAATTCCGCTGGTGGATCGCCCTCTGATGGCGGGATCGGCGCCTGTGGATCCCGCGGTGTCCGATACGCAATCGGCGCGCATCCCGCTTTCGCTTCCGTCATCGGAAGCCCGAGCTGAAGTTGTCGATCCCGCGGCGGTGTCGGCGACCAAAAAGGTGCGAGAGCAGATGCGGGTCGCGACGGTCATCGCGGAGCACGTGATGACGCTGCGGGATGCCGAGAAGAAAGCGTTGTCTTCGCCGAACGGTGGCGAGCCATCGGTCGCGATCGTCGTAGCCAGCCCGGAGATCAAGTCGGTATCCGACCTCACCGGCAAAATCATCGCGATCGACGACAAATATTCGAACTCGAACGCCAGGATTCATGCCGCGATCGAGTCGGCGGGGGCGACCGGCAGCCTGCTCGCCTCGGGCGAAAGCCCGGCATTGGATCGGCTGCTCAGTGGCAAGACGCCGGCCGCCGTCCTGACCCTGGTCTATCCGGAAACCGGATTTTCGATGATCGAAGGCTACAGCGTTTTTCGCGTTCCGCTCGCGGCCGTTCAGCCCAGCCGCTGATCGCGTGCGTCCTCGGTGCCTTCACTGGCGGCCTTGGTCGCCGCCTTTTCGGCGCCCTTGCGGCTGGAAATCTCCACCGCCTTGCGGCCCGAGATTTCGTGGCCGGCGTCGTCGGGCATCTGCCAGAAGAAATACGCCGACACCGCCGAGATGATCGCGACCACGAGGAACGCGGGCGGAAATACGGCTGCGTTCAGCTCGGTGACGTGCTGGTACAGCATGGTCAATTCCACCGAGAACGCGCCGATGGCGACGCCCGCGGAAATCGCCAGTTGCTGGTTGACGCTGACCAGCGTGGTGGCGCGGCTCATCTGCGCCGGCTCGACCTCGGCATAGGCGACCGTGTTGATCGCGGTGAACTGCAGCGAGCGGAAGAAGCCGCCGACCACGAGAATGATGAAGATCAGCAACAGCGGCGTCGTCACCGTGAACAGGGCGCAGGCGGCGAGGAAGACCGCGCTGACGACCGCGTTGACCGTCATCATGTAGCGGAAGCCGAAGGCGCGGATGATGCGCGCGGCCAGCGTCTTCATGCCCATGGCGCCGACCGCGGAGGCGAACGTGACGAGGCCGGACTGGAACGGCGTCAGGCCAAAACCTTCCTGCATCAACAGCGGCAGCAGGAACGGCAGCGCGCCGATGCCGAGCCGGAACAGGAAGCCGCCGATGATGCTGGCGCGCATGGTCGACAGCCGCAGCAGCGAGAAATCCAGCACCGGCGAGCCGGTCCGCCGCGCATGCATGACGTACAGCGTCATCGAGATCGTGCCGACCGCGACGAGGCCGGCGACGATCGGCCAGGGCAGCAAATTGAGCCCCGCGACCGAGAGGCCGAAGGCGATGCCGGCCAGGCCGGTGCCGGCCAGTATCAGCCCATAGAGATCGAAGCGCTCGGGATCCTCGCTCTTGATCGGGTCGATATACTTCAGCGCCATGAAGATGCCGAGCAGCCCGATCGGGATGTTGATCAGGAAAATCCAGTGCCAGGAGAAATAGGTGGTGATGAAGCCGCCGAGCGGCGGCCCGATCACGGGCCCGATCAGCGCCGGCACCGTCACCCATGTCATCGCGTTGACCAGCGCGCTCTTGTCGATCGAGCGCAGCAGCACCAGCCGTCCGACCGGCGTCATCATCGCCCCGCCCATGCCCTGCAGGATGCGGGCGATGACGAAATGGGTGACGTTCTGCGACAGCGCGCAGCCGATCGACCCGATCATGAACACGCCAATGGCGATCGAGAACACCATGCGCGCGCCGAAGCGGTCGGCGGTCCAGCCGCTGGCCGGAATGAACACGGCGAGCGACAGCAGGTAGGACGTGATCGCGAGCTTCAGCGTCAGCGGGCTGGTGCCGATGTCGGCCGCGATCGCCGGCAGCGACGTCGCAATCACCGTTGAGTCCATGTTCTCCATGAACAGGGCGGTGGCGACGATCAGCGGGATCAGGCGTTGCTTGTCCATCGGAATCGGGTGACCGGAAATGAGGCGGGCGAGGGGGCCTGTATCATCCCGTTGTCGCACAAGCCATTGCGGAACAGGGCAAATCACCTAAATCCTGCGTGACGCTGGTATGCACCGCGCCAGCTGCTGGAGGTCCTGAATGATCTACGTTCTTGCCGCCTTGTTGCCGCCGCTCGGGCTGCTGCTGAACGGGCAGCCGTTTTCGGCGATCTTCAATCTGGTCCTGATCGTGTTTTGCCTGGTTTTCGGGCTGATTTTCCACGTCCTGCTGCTGGTGCCCTCGGCGCATGCGCTGATCGCGGTCCACATGAGGCGGGAGGACCGACGGCACCGCGAGGTGGTGGAGGCGATCCGCCAGCACGGCCCGCCGCCCGGATATCGGTCGTAAGCCGCCCCGCTAACCCCTTGGGATTGCGGCTTTTCCCGAAAAGCCTGTGCATAGCTGGCAAACGCTTTGATTCGGCGTCCCGCCATGCTATCGACCACCGTCAACCCCACCGATGGGCTTCGATTCGACGGCGATGCCGATAGCATCGCCGAAGGCGACGTTCATCCAAAAGAACTGATCGCGGCGGTAAGCCGCCGAAAGGAGTTGGCAAATGGCGCAGGGACTTCAGGGTATCCGAGAAGCCTACACGTTCGACGATGTGCTTCTGAAACCCGGTCTCTCGGATATCCTGCCCTCTGAGGCCGATATCCGCTCCCACGTCACCCGCGCGATCCCGCTCAACATCCCGATCATCGCGTCCGCGATGGACACGGTCACCGAAGCGCGCATGGCGATCGCGATGGCGCAGGCCGGCGGCGTCGGCGTCATCCACCGCAATTTCGACCCCGAAGGGCAGGCCGCCCAGGTCCGGCAGGTCAAGAAGTACGAATCCGGAATGGTGGTCAATCCGCTGACCATCGGCCCTGATGCGATGCTGTCGGACGCGCTGGCGCTGATGAACGATCACGGTTTCTCCGGCATTCCCGTCGTCACCGGCGCTTCCAAGGGTGTACCGGGAAAGCTGGTCGGCATCCTCACCAACCGCGACGTGCGGTTTGCGACCGATCCGCGCCAGAAAATCTCCGAACTGATGACGCATGAAAACCTCGTCACGGTGCGCGAAGGCGTCAGCCAGGACGAGGCCAAGCGGATGCTGCACAAGCACCGCATCGAAAAGCTGCTGGTCGTCGACGATCAGTATCGCTGCGTCGGCCTGATCACCGTCAAGGACATGGAGAAGGCGGTCGCGCATCCCTTGGCCTGCAAGGACGCGCAGGGCCGCCTGCGCGTCGCGGCCGCAACCACCGTCGGCGAGGGCGGCTTTGAGCGCACCGAGCTGCTGATCGACGCCGGCGTCGATTTGATCGTGGTCGACACCGCGCATGGCCATTCCTCCCGCGTGCTGGAAGCCGTCAACCGCATCAAGCGGCTTTCCAACGCCGTGCAGGTGATTGCCGGCAATATCGCGACCAAAGAGGGCGCGCAGGCGCTGATCGATGCGGGCGCGGATTCGATCAAGGTCGGCATCGGCCCGGGCTCGATCTGCACCACGCGCATCGTCGCCGGCGTCGGCGTGCCGCAGCTCACCGCGATCATGGACGCGGTCGAGGCCGCCAAGAAGGCCAACGTGCCCGTCATCGCCGACGGCGGCATCAAGTATTCCGGCGATCTGGCCAAGGCGCTCGCCGCCGGCGCCGACATCGCCATGGTCGGTTCGCTGCTCGCCGGCACCGACGAGACGCCGGGCGAAGTGTTTCTGTGGCAGGGCCGTTCCTACAAGGCCTATCGCGGCATGGGCTCGGTCGGCGCGATGGCGCGCGGCTCGGCCGACCGCTACTTCCAGCAGGACATCAAGGACACGCTCAAGCTGGTGCCCGAGGGCATCGAGGGCCAGGTGCCGTATAAAGGCCCGGTCGGCAACGTCATGCACCAGCTCGCCGGTGGCCTGCGCGCCGCCATGGGCTATGTCGGCGCCCGCAACCTCGCCGAATTCCACGACAAGGCGCAGTTCGTCCGCATCACCGGCGCGGGCCTGCGCGAAAGCCACGTCCACGACGTCACGATCACGCGGGAAAGCCCGAACTATCCGGGCGGAGTTTAGGTACCATGGTCGATTGGTCGGACGACAGGATTGCCGCGCTTTCAAAGCAGGACTTGAAGAATCTGCTCGCCAATGCCGAGCGGAAATCCGCCGCTGAGATCGTCGCGCGGTGCAAAGCCGAGATGGACAAGCGGGATACGTCAAAGCCGCGCAAGGCATCGAAGCCGCGTACCGAGCTGAAAGAGTTCGAGCACGGCATGTCGGAGCAACTCGCTGAAATCGGCAAGGCGATGGCCGCGAAATACGATCTGTCGGCGGAGACCGCGAAAGCAAGGTCGGCGGGCGTGAAGGGCTTCAAGGCGCACAAGCTGCTGGACTCAAATGGCCACGCAAAACTGGGCGGGATGCAGCGCGACGGCTCGGTCGCGGTCGACCGCTATATTTCATACCGGCGTGGCACGGATATCGTCTCGATCGGGGTCTTCCTGCTGAAGGACCAGCCCGTCGAAGCCCATGAGTTTCATGTGATCGCGCCATTGGCGGTGCTCGAGGGTGGAAAGCCGATCGCGGAAATTCGCCCCACCGCGACGGAAGCGCAGAAGCAGACCGCGGATAGCGGGCTTGCCTTCACGGATTTGGCGAGTGCGACCGCCGTATTCGAGGCGGCGCTCTCCAAAATCGCGGCCTGATATTGCAGGCGGTAATTGCGAAAGCGACGAAGCAATCCATCTTTGTCGTTGCGGAGATGGATTGCTTCGCTACGCTCGCAATGACGAATAACAACAACAAAATCCAGGAGGAACCACCATGTCCCAGGGCAAACGCATCGTTCTCGCCGCGCGTCCCGTCGGCGAACCCAAGCCATCCGATTTCCGCCTCGAGGAATGCCCGGTGCCGACACCCGGCGCGGGCGAGGTCCTGCTGCGCACCATCTGGCTGTCGCTCGATCCCTACATGCGCGGGCGCATGAGCGACGGGCCGTCTTACGCGCAGCCGGTGCCGGTCGGCGGCGTGATGGAAGCCGGCACGGTCAGCGAGGTGATCGCGTCGAACAATCCCGCCTTTGCCAAGGGCGACATCGTGCTGTCGCGCGCGGGCTGGCAGACGCACGCGATCTCCGACGGCAAGGGTCTCGCCAAGATCGATCCGAAGCTCGCGCCGATCTCGACCGCGATCGGCGTGCTCGGCATGCCCGGCATGACGGCCTACACCGGCCTGCTCGACATCGGCAAGCCGCAGGCGGGCGAGACCGTCGTCGTCGCGGCGGCTTCCGGCGCGGTCGGTTCGGCCGTCGGCCAGATCGCGAAGATCAAGGGCGCCCGCGCGGTCGGCATCGCCGGCGGCAAGGACAAGTGCGCCTACGTCAAGAACGAACTCGGCTTCGACGATTGCCTCGATCACCGCGATCCGGATCTGGCCGCGAAGCTGAAGGACGCCTGCCCGAAGGGCATCGACGTCTATTTCGAGAACGTCGGCGGCGCGGTGTTCGAGGCGGTGTTTCCGCTGCTCAATGCGTTTGCGCGCATTCCCGTCTGCGGCCTGATCGCGCATTACAACGATCGGCGAGCCGGGCGCCGAAATGGGCGCCGGCGATGATGCGCAACGTGCTGACCAAGCGGCTGACCATCCGCGGCTTCATCGTCAGCGATTTCGCCGCGCGTCACGGCGACTTCCTGCGCGACATGTCGCAGTGGGTGCGCGAGGGCAAGGTCAAGCACAAGGAGTTCGTCACCGAAGGCCTCGACAGCGCACCAACCGCGTTCATGGGTCTTCTGAAGGGCGCGAACTTCGGCAAGCAACTGGTGCGCGTCGGGCCGGACAAGGCGTGAGCAGTCCAATCATCTCGGAGAAGATGAAGCATGGCAGGTATCCTTGACGGCAAGGTAGCGCTGGTGACCGGCGGCGCGTCCGGGATCGGCCAGGCGACCGCGGTGGTGATGGCGCGAGAAGGCGCGCGCGTGGCGGTCGCCGACCGCGCCGAGGCGGACGCCGCGGCGACGGTCGCGCTGATCAATGCGGCCGGCGGCCAGGCGATCGCCATCGGCGGCGACGTGACGCGCGAGGCCGACGTCGCCGCGATGGTGGCGCGCACGGTCTCAGCCTTCGGGCGGATCGATTGCGCGTTCAACAATGCGGGCATCGCGCCGCGCGCCGTCGGCCCGGCGGGTCAGCGCACGCATGAACTCAGCCAGGCGGCGTTCGACGGCATGCTGGCGGTCAACCTGACCGGCGTCTTTCTCTGCCTCAAACACGAAATAGCGCAGATGCTGGCGCAGGGCAGCGGCGGCGCGATCGTCAATACGGCTTCCATCGCCGGCCTGATTGGTCTCGCCACCTCGGCGCCACTACGTCGCGGCCAAGCATGGCGTTGTGGGGCTGACCAAGAGCACGGCGATCGAATATGCCCAGGACGGAATCCGGGTGAACTGCGTCAATCCCGGCTATGTCGCCACGCCGATGACCAAAGAGACGATCGAGGAGCGCGGCGAGGAAATACTGGCAAAGGTGCCGATGCGGCGCATGGGCGTTCCCGGCGAGATCGCGGAAGCGGTGGCCTGGATGTGTTCGGACAAGGCGTCGTTCATGACCGGCGCATCGCATGTGATCGACGGCGGCTACTACGCGGCTTGAGGCGAAGTGAACTGTGGCGGCCGTGGGGGCACGCAGAGCTGACCTCACGGTCACTTGATGGCGGAACGCCTTTCCGAAGGCGTCGTTTGGCTCTGACATTCAGTGTTGG
>CAWIZF010000039.1:0-175424 GCA_963840465.1 uncultured Alphaproteobacteria bacterium
TTCCGAAAGGGCCATGCTCAAACAAAAAAGATGGGGCGGATGACGGTTCCAAGAGGCGTCGTCGTGCTCCCTGACAATTGGAGATACGATGGCAGCTCCCATCAAATTCGGCGTCGGTCAAAGCGTTCTCCGCAAGGAAGACGACGCGCTCATTCGCGGCAAGGGCCGCTATACCGACGACCATTCGCCACAGCCTGCGCTGCACGCGCTGATGCTGCGCTCGCCGCATGCGCATGCGAAATTCACCATCAACGTCGCCAAGGCCCGCGGGATGCCGGGCGTGTCGCTGATTCTGACCGCGGCCGAGGTCGGCGATCTCGGCGATCTGCCGTGCCTGTTCAACCTGGAAACCGATCCGTTCACCGGCCCGCCATACCCGATCCTCGCCAAGGACGAGGTGCGCCATGTCGGCGACGCCGTGGCCTTCGTGGTCGCCGATACCATCGACCAGGCCCGCGACGCGATCGAGGCGATCGACGTCAAATGGACGCCGCTGCCGTCGGTGGTCGGCCTTGCCAACGCCGTCAAGCCGGGCGCGCCGCAGGTCTGGCCCGACAAGCCCGGCAATGTGCTGTTCGATGTGCCGATCGGCGACAAGAAGGCGGTTGAGGCCGCGTTTGCCAAGGCGCATGCGGTCGCCGAAATCACGATCGTCAATCCGCGCGTCATCACCAACTTCATGGAAACGCGCGCCGCCGTCGCCGAATACGACGCCAAGCGCGATCACCTGACGCTGACCATCGGCAGCCAGGGCAGCCATCGCCTGCGCGAAATCCTGTGCGGCATGGTGCTGAAGATGCCGATGGAAAAGATGCGGGTGATCTGTCCCGACGTCGGCGGCGGCTTCGGCACCAAACTGTTTCCGTATCGCGAATACGCGCTGATTTCGGTGGCCGCGAAAAAGCTGCGCAAGACCATCAAATGGACCGCCGACCGCTCCGATCACTTCATGGGCGACGCGCAGGGCCGCGACAACGTCACGACCGCGAAGATGGCGCTGGCCGAGGACGGCAAGTTCTTAGGCATGGACGTCGACCTGATGGGCGACATGGGCGCCTATCTCTCGACCTTCGGGCCTTACATTCCGCACGGCGGCGCCGGCATGCTGCCCGGGCTCTATGACATCCAGGCCTTCCACTGCCGCGTCCGCACCGTGTTCACCAACACCGTGCCGGTCGACGCCTATCGCGGCGCCGGCCGCCCCGAGGCTGCTTACGTGATCGAGCGTCTGGTCGATGCGGCCGCGCGAAAACTCGGCATGACGCCGGATGCGATCCGGCGCAAGAATTTCATTCCGCCGAAGGCGATGCCCTACAAGACCGCGACCGGCAAGGTCTACGATTCCGGCGACTTCACCGCGCATATGAAGCGCGCGATGGAAGTCGGCAACTGGAAGGAGTTTCCCAAGCGCGCCAAGGCGGCGAAGAAGGCTGGCCTGGTGCGCGGCATCGGCCTCGCCAGCTACGTCGAGGTGTGCGGCACCATGGGCGAGGAGACCGCCAATGTCGCGCTCGATCCCAATGGCGACATCTCCATCCTGATCGGCACCCAGTCGAGCGGGCAGGGCCACCAGACCGCTTACGCGCAACTGGTCGCCGAGCAGTTCGGGGTGCCGCCGGAACGCGTCCACGTCCTGCAGGGCGACACCGACAAGATCGCCACCGGTCTCGGCACCGGCGGCTCGGCGTCGATCCCGACCGGCGGCGTCAGCGTCGAGCGCGCCACCCGCGACCTCGGGGCCAAGCTGAAGGAGATCGCGGCCGAGGCGCTGGAGACCAGCGCCGGCGACCTCGAGATCAGCAATGGCCTCGTGCGCATCGCCGGCACCGATCGCTCGATCAGCTTCGCGGACCTCGCGAAACGCCCGGGCGTCGATCCCTCGAAACTGAATGCGAGCGCGACCTTCGCGCAGGCCGACGGCACCTATCCGAACGGCACGCATCTGGCCGAAGTCGAGATCGATCCCGCCACCGGCATCATCAAGATCGTCAACTATGTCATCGTCGACGATTTCGGCGTGACGCTCAATCCGCTGCTGCTCGCCGGCCAGGTGCATGGCGGGGCGATGCAGGGGATCGGGCAGGCCTTGATGGAGCAGGCGGTCTACAGCGCAACCGACGGCCAGCTCGTCACCGGCACCTTCATGGACTACGCGATGCCGCGCGCGGCCGACGGCCCGTCATTCCACTTCGAGACCCACAACGTGCCGTGCACGACCAATCCGCTCGGCGTCAAGGGTGCGGGCGAGGCGGGCGCGATCGGCTCCTGTCCCGCGGTGGTCAACGCGATCGTCGAGGGCCTGTGGCGCGAGTACAAGATCGATCACATCGACATGCCGGCCACCGCCGAGCGGGTCTGGATCGCGATCCGCGAGGCGCAGAAGCGGCATAATCTCTGATATTTTGTCGCAGTGCGGAATGATAGCGCCGCGCGCGGGGTTGGCAAGTATGGGACAGCCGCGGGCGCATCGCGTTCGCGGCGTCGTCTCGCGAAACGTCATAGCCAAAAAAGGGGAATAGCCAATGAAGCGGATTTTGGTGGTAGCAGGAGCCTTGTTGCTGAGTGTCGGTGCGGTCGTGGCCGCAGCAGGATGTGGCCAACCAGACGCAGACGACCATGAAGGCGACCGGGAAGGGCCCTGGGGGCGGTCTCGGTCCAGATGGTCAAGGGCGAAAAGCCCTACGATCAGGCCGCCGTCGATGCGGCGCTGACGGCATTCGAAGCTACCGCAAAGAAGCTTCCGACGCTGTTTCCGGAAAGCATCAAGGGCTTGAAGGTCGAAGGCGACTACAGCTCGTCGCCGAAGATCTGGGAGGACAAGGCCGACTTCGCGCGAAGGTGCCACGGCTTCGCCAAGGTCGTGACCGACGCCAAGGCGAAGATCAAGGATCGTCGACTCGCTGAAGGCTGACGTTCGCCGCGATCGGCAAGGCAAGTGCGGCGCCTGCCACGAGACGTTCCGTCTCAAGATCAGTAATGGATTGCGCATTCAAACGAAAGAGGGCGGACGCCTGATGCGTCGCGCCCCTCTTTGTTTGCCGTCAGTCGAGACAGGCTTACTTCGTCACCTGACCGCGGATCTCGCCGCCTGGATTGGCTGCGGTGTGAATGTTGATGTAGTACCTGCCGGCCACGAGGTCAGCGGCCTGCGCATCGGTCAGCGTGGCGCTGCCTTCGACAGGGCTCGATGTTGCGTTGGGAATGGCAACCGCCACGCCGGCGTTCTTGCCGGCCTCGGCAGGCCCATGGAAATGCGCGGCGGTGGCGGGACCGGACAGGCCGGAATAGCTCAGCTTCCAGCTCAGCTTCTTGCTGGCGGGATCGTAGTCGAGGTCGGCGGTGCCGGTGGCCGCGCTGGTGTTCGGCGGCACCTGGGACTTGCCGTCGAGCGTCGCCTTCATCTTGTCGGCGAAGGCCGGGGCCGCAAAAGCAATGACGGTACCCAACGCAAGCGTGGCGAGCATGGTCTTGTTCGGCATGGTATCTCTCCCTGTTGATGTCAAACGGCGGTCCCAGCCCCACAACAACGGCTTTCCGGATTTATTCCCAAAACCTCTCCAGATGCTCAAAATTTGATGGAAGCTTCTGACGCAAAGTGCAGTCATAGTAACGCATTATCGGTTCTGATTGAATCAGAGCCGGAGCTTCGGATTCTCGTCTTGACGCGTTTTCTTCACGCCAACCGGCACCCGCTTCGATCGAAAAAATTACCGCCATTCACGTACCTGACGACGGACCGCAAATGCTGCGACGAATTCTCCTTGGCTTGATCCTGGCTGGCGCCGCCGGCGTCGGCATCTTCTGGTGGCTGACCATCCCGGCGGTCGTTGCGCCAGCTTCGCTTGCTGCTTACACGCCGAACCTCGCCAACGGCATCACAACGTTCAATGCCGGTGGCTGTTCCTCCTGCCACGCCGTTCCCAACCAGCCCGATCGGCTGAAGCTGGGCGGCGGGCTTGCCATGCCGTCGCCGTTCGGGACGTTTTACGTTCCCAACATCTCTTCCGATCCGACATACGGTATTGGCCGGTGGAGCGAAGCGGATTTCGTCACGGCGCTGCTCAAGGGGACGTCGCCGGACGGCCAGCATTATTTCCCGGCCTTTCCATATGCGTCCTACCAGCATGCGACGGTCGAAGACATCCGCGATCTCTTTGCCTACCTGAAGACGCTTGCGCCGGTGACCGGCAAGCCGCGCGACCACGACGTGCCGTTTCCATTCAATATCCGTCGCAATGTCGGGGTCTGGAAATGGCTGTTCATGGACGGCAAGCCGCACACGGCGGACGCCTCGCATTCGCCGTCATGGAATCGCGGCGCATATCTCGTCAACGGTCCGGGTCATTGCGCCGAGTGCCACAGCCCGCGCAACTTCCTCGGCGGTATCGTCGCGGCGCAACGCTTCGCAGGCGGGCCCAATCCGGAAGGCGAGGGCTGGGTGCCCAACATCACCCAGAAGCGACTGGCCGAATGGAGCGCGAAGGATATCGCCTACTTCCTCGAAACCGGGCAAACGCCTGACGGTGACAGCGCCGGCGGATCGATGGCGCGCGTGATCCGGAACACGTCGCAATTGTCGCCGGAAGATCGCGCCGCGATGGCGGAATATCTGAAATCGCTGCCGCCGGTCGAGGGGCCGCCGCGGCCCAGGAAGGCCAAGGATGCTGAGAAATCATGAGCGGCGCGTTGCGCCTGCGCTCAGGGCGTCAAGGCCGCGGTAACGGGCATTCGCCTCTCGGGCGGCGCAGAAGGCGTAGGCGGCAGGATCGCTAGCGGCTTGCGCGGAGCAGGCGTGGCGATGATCTTGGCCCGCCGCGCGTCCGTCGCTGGCTTGGGTGGCGGGAGCGCGGTGAACGGGCGGTCGAGTTCGCCGCCGCGATACAGAACGATGCCGCGGTCGAAACTGGCGGTTGCGAAGCGCGGATAATATTGAATCGCCAGATTGTAGGAGACGAATCCCGGGACAGGTTCAAAGCGGCCGATAGGAGCGGCGTTTGCCTCTTTCCCTGCGGACGCAACCGCCGATGTCACGGCGGCGCCGACGGTCGATGCTTCCTCCTCGCGCTGGACGCGCGGCTTATCCGAAGCGGTGACGTCAGGATGCAGCGCTGCGACGACCTGCGCTTCGCCGACGATGCCGTCCGGCACGATTTCCGCCGCGCCAGGTGGTTTTGAGAATATTCCGAACAGGACGTAGCCCCCGACCAGCACCGCCGAAATGACCGTTGCCGCCATCGTGTTGGAAGCGACCTTGCCGATAACCTCATAGGTACGCACAGCCTTCGAGGCCGACGACGGTTGCTGCGCGATGGCGAGCAGTTGATCGTAGGTCGCGCGCTGGTCGGTATCGGTCAGGATGTCATAGGCGCGCATCAGCTCCCTGAACCGCAGCGCAGCATCGGGATTGTCGGGGTTGATGTCGGGATGCGTGGCTTTAGCGGCCTTGCGGAACGCGGTCCGCAATTCCTCGGCGTCGTCACTCGGAAGCGCGCCGAGCAGATCGTACAGCGTCCCCATCGGTGGTACTCGCGACTGTTTCCCCGTCGGAATGTCCACCGCCGCGGCTTCCGATTGACGACGCCTTAGCTAATCAAAAATATCTAGGCGGTAAAATGATCCTCTGATGGCAAAAGCGTGCAAATCGGACGATATGGTTAACGGGCGTTAAGGACTTCTGCCGTGAGCAGGTGTGGCCGGCGGCCTATCCGGCAATGCCCGACTTCGACGCACCCAGGACGAGGCCTACAACCGCGCAATTCCGAGGTCGTCGGCGACCTGGTCCAGTCCGCGCTGCAGCGCAGGGGCCATGGGAATGCCAAAGCTCGTCCGCTTCAGCCGCGTTTCGTGGCTGCGTTCGCCGGGTACCCAGATGCGGTCCACGCCCGGCATGCGCTGGCTGTTGCGGAAATCGCGCACCAGCGCATCGACGCTTCGCTTGAAGATGGCGACGTCGCCGAAGGCTGCGATGTTGATCGCGGCGATCGCCTGGCCGGTGTTGGTGACGCTGTCGTCGTCGTGATTGAAGTCGATCACGTCGCGGCCCATCGCGGCGCCGCCGAGCGTGCCTGCGAGCAGGCCGATGATCATCGCAAGGCCGTAGCCCTTGTATCCGGCCTCCATGCCGCCAAGCGGCAGCAGCATGCCCTCGTCGGCGCGCTTCGGGTCGGTCAGCGGCTTGCCTTCGCGGTCGATCATCCAACCCTCCGGCATGGTCTCGCCGCGGAGCGCCTTGGTCTTCACCTTGCCGTAGGCGGCGACCGTCGTCGCCATGTCGAGCACGATCGGGTTTTCGTCGCCGGCCGGAATCGCGGCCGCGATCGGATTGGTCGACAGCAGCATGTCGAGGCCGCCCCAGGGCGGAAGATGGTTGGCGTTGCCGACCGCAAAGTAGAGCCCGATCATGTCATGGGCGAGCGGCATCGTGGCGTAGAGCGAGGCGGGGCCGGCATGGTTCGAAAACTGCGAGTTGACCCAGCCGATGCCGGAGGCGCGCGCCTTTTCGATCGCCATCCCGGCCGCGCGTTTCATGACGAGGTGGCCCATGCCGTTGTCGCCGTTCAGCACGGCCGTGCTGGCGTGCTCGTGCACGACATGGATGTTCGGCCGGACGTTGAAGCCGCCGGCCTTGATGCGCCTGACATATTGCGGCAACCGGCTGACGCCGTGCCCGTCCGAACCCTGCAGGTCGGCCGCTGCCATCAGGCCCGCGACCGTCGCCGCATCGGCGTCCGGCAAGCCCACCGCGATGAGCGCGTGCTGAATGAAGGCCTTCAGCCGGGCAGCAGTGACAATTGTCTCGGACAAGAGGGCGCTCCCTGAGGCCAGCGGGCGTGGCCGCGGCGGGCGAAGTCGACGGCGATGGCGGGCAGGCGGAGCCTGCCATTGCTAGCCCGTGCCGAACGCCTTGAAAGTGATGATGGTGTGGGTGTCCTGGATGCCCGGGATCACCTGCACCTTCTCGTTGACGAAATGGCCGATGTCGGTGTCGTTGTCGACGTAGAATTTGACCAGCAGATCGTAATCGCCGGCGGTGGAATAGATCTCCGAGGCGATCTCGGCCTCCGCGAGCGCATTGGCGACGGCGTAGGACTGGCCGAGCTTACATTTGAACTGGACGAAGAAGGGAACCATCGCTGTCGTCTCCGAAAAAGTTGGCCCCAATAGGCCAAAAACGACGCCCTAAGGCAAGCCAGCTTGCTGCCAAAGGCGGGGCAAGCTAGGACAAACCATGGCTCTCAACCCGGCATTTTCACGAGGCTTTTGATGACGACGCCGATCGCGCTGACCATCGCCGGCTCGGATTCCTCAGGGGGAGCGGGCATCCAGGCCGACCTCAAGACGTTTGCCGCGCTCGGCGTCTACGGCGCCTCCGTGATCACGGCGCTGACCGCGCAGAACACCCAAGGGCGTCAGCGGCATCCATCAGGTGCCGGCCGAATTCGTCACCGCGCAGATCGACGCGGTGTTTTCCGATCTAACCGTGGGAGCGGTCAAGATCGGCATGGTGGCGCATCCGCCGGTCATCGATGCCATCGTTGCGGGGCTCAAGCGCTGGTCGCCGAAGCATGTCGTGCTCGATCCCGTGATGGTGGCGACCTCGGGCGACCGGCTGCTGGCGGCCGAGGCGGTCGATGCGCTGCGCACAAAACTCATTCCGCTGGCGTCGGTGATCACACCCAATTTGCCGGAAGCCGCAGCGCTGCTCGACGAGGGCGTGGCGGCGGACGAAGCCGCCGTCGAGAAGCAAGGCAGGCGATTGCTGGCGCTTGGTTGCAAGACGGTGCTGATCAAGGGCGGCCACGGCGAGGGCGCCGAGAGCATCGACTATCTGGTCGATTCCTCCGGTGTCATCGCACTCGCCGCGCCGCGCATCGCCACGAAAAATACCCACGGCACCGGCTGCTCGCTCTCCTCGGCGATTGCCGCGGGGCTCGCGAAGGGCGAGAGCATGGAAACCGCCGTGCGCAACGCCAAGGCCTGGGTCAGTGCCGCGATCGCGGCGGCCGACCGCTTCAGCGTCGGGCATGGCCACGGCCCGATCCATCATTTTCACAAATTCTACTAGCCGTCGCGAGCGCGGGCGTCTTGTAGCCCGGATGAAGCGAAGCGAAATCCGGGGTGACCGACTCCGCCCGCGCGACCGACCCCGGATTGCGCTTCGCTCCATCCGGGCTACGCATATCATCGCATCTCGCGACGCTGCGATGTTGCCGCTCTCATGTCGCCTGCCTGTCGCATCGCGCTGGTATCCGGAATCCACGGGGCGCGGCATTGATTCTCGTGGGGCTATCGGTCGCGTGAACTAGTCATCGCCCTGTCACAAAAATCTGTCAGGGGACAGGTATGGGTAGTGACTCCTTGAGTGAAGACAGCCCGGAACGGCGTTTTCGCACCTTGTTCATCTCCGACGTCCATCTCGGAGCCCGCGGCTCGCAAGCCGATCGATTGCTGGACTTCCTCAGAACCCACGACGCCGACACCATCTATCTCGTCGGCGATATCGTCGATGGCTGGGCGCTGAAGTCCGGCTGGTACTGGCCGCAATCGCACAACGACTTCGTGCAGAAGATGCTGCGCAAGGCGCGCAAGGGCGCCAAGGTCATCTACGTGCCGGGCAATCACGACGAGTTCCTGCGCAATTATTACGGCACGCATTTCGGCGGCATCGACGTGGTGGAAAATACCATTCACGAGGGCGCCGACGGCAAGCGCTATCTCGTCATCCACGGCGACATCTTCGATCTCGTGGTGCAGAACGCGCGCTGGCTCGCCCATCTCGGCGACAAGGCCTATGACTTCGCCATTCAGATGAACCGGCTGGTCAATTTCTTCCGGCGCATGTTCGGCGTGCCCTATTGGTCGCTGTCGCAATGGGCGAAGCTGAAGGTCAAGAACGCCGTGAACTATATCGGCGCGTTCGAAAAGACGCTGGCCGGCGAAGCGCGGCGGCACGGCGCCGACGGCGTGATCTGCGGCCACATCCACTACGCCACCATCCGCGACGAGCACGGCATCCGCTACATGAATTGCGGCGACTGGGTGGAAAGCTGCACCGCGCTCGCCGAGCACGAGGACGGCCGCTTCGAGATCATCACCTGGACCGATCCGCTGCGAACGGCAGCCCCCGTTCCCCGCGTCGCGGCGCGCGCCGCATGACGCATATCCTGGTCGCGACCGATGCGTGGCATCCCCAGGTCAACGGGGTGGTTCGGACGCTGACCGCGATGGCCGAGGCGGCCAAGGGATTCGGCGTCGAGGTGAGCTTCCTGACGCCGCAATCGTTTCGCACTTTTGCGATGCCGAGCTATCCCGATCTGCGGCTGGCGCTGCCATACCCGGCGAAAATCGCAAAACTGATCGAGGCGGCAAAGCCCGACAGCATTCATATCGCGACCGAGGGCCCGATCGGGCTTCTGGTGAGGCGCTATTGCCGCAAGCGCGGCCTGCCGTTCACCACGAGCTTTCACACCCGTTTCCCCGAATATGTTTCGGCGCGTTCGCCGATCCCGGAGGCCTGGGTGTGGCGGGCGCTGCGCGCCTTCCACCGGCCGAGCCAGGCGGTGATGGCGGCAACGCCGGCGCTGGCGGCCGAATTGCGCACGCGCGGCTTTCGCAATGTCGTGCTGTGGTCGCGCGGCGTCGATACCTCGCTGTTTCATCCGCGCAGCACCGATCTCTGCCTGCCGATGCCGGTGTTCCTCTGTGTCGGGCGCGTCGCGGTCGAAAAGAATCTCGAGGCCTTCCTCGACCTTGATTTGCCCGGCACCAAGCTCATCGTCGGCGACGGGCCGGCTCGCGCGGCGCTGGAGCGGAAATATCCTGATGCCGTGTTCCTGGGCGCAAGGCACGGCGAGGAACTGGCCGAAATCTACGCGGCCTCCGATATTTTCGTATTTCCGAGCAAGACCGACACGTTTGGCCTGGTGCTGCTGGAGGCGCTGGCCAGCGGCCTGCCGGTTGCCGCCTTTCCGGTCACCGGTCCGCGCGATGTGATCGGCGCGGCGCCGGTCGGCGTGCTGGACGAGGATTTGCGCAAGGCGTGCCTGGAGGCGCTGCAGATTTCGCGGGAAGATTGCGTCGAATTCGCCGCCGCCCACACCTGGCAGGCCTCCGCGCGGGTTTTTGTCGAGCATGCCCTGAATGTTCGCCCGGTCCTGCCGGAAGGCGAGGTGGCCGAATTTGGGGCGGAAGACCCGCATTTCGCTGCCGACGACCCGCATTTCGCCGCCTGAGATCACCGGAATGCGTCTTGCCCGCCCGTCGGCGACCGCGATACAAATTGCGGATGCCAGAAACCATCCAAAATCCACCCATTGGCGCCGCCGATATCGAGGCCGCCGCCAAGGTGGTCGCGCCCTTTGCGGTGCGGACGCCGCTGTTGTCGTTTCCCGTTCTCAATGAACGGGTCGGGACCAAGGTCTTTCTGAAGCCCGAAATGCTGCAGCGGACCGGATCGTTCAAGTTCCGCGGCGCCTTCAACAAGCTCGCCTCGATCCCGCAGGACAAGCGCAGCGGCGGGGTGGTCGCGTTCTCCTCCGGCAACCACGCCCAGGGCGTGGCGGCGGCGGCGCAGATCCTCAACATGCAGGCCACCATCGTGATGCCCGCGGACTCGCCCGTCACCAAGCGCGAGCGCACCAAGGGCTACGGCGCCGAGGTGGTGCTCTACGACCGCGACAAGGAAGACCGCGAAGCCATCGCCAACGGCATTGCTGCGAAGCGCGGCGCGACGCTGGTGCGCCCCTATGACGATCCCTTTGTGATCGCCGGCCAGGGCACCGCAGGCCGCGAGATCGCCGAGGACATGGCGGCGCTCGGGCTCGTCCCCGATATCGTGGTGGCGCCGGCATCGGGCGGCGGGCTGATCGCCGGCGTTGCGACGGCGGTGAAGTCAAGGTTTCCGCAGGCGCAGATCATCGTCGCCGAGCCCAAGGACTATGACGATCACGGCCTGTCGCTGCGCGCGGGCCACCGCGAGGCCCATCACGCCGCCGGCCGCACCATCTGCGATGCGCTGATGGCGGCGATGCCGGGCGAGCTCACCTTTTCGATCAACAGCAAGCTGCTGGCGAACGGCGTGATCGCGTCCGACGAGGAAGTCGGCGCGGCGGTCGCCTATGCCTATCGGGAATTGAAGCTGGTGGTCGAGCCCGGCGGCGCCGTCGGTCTCGCCGCACTGCTGGCCGGCCGCATCGACGTCAAGGGCAAGAACGTCGTCATCGTGCTCTCCGGCGGCAATGTCGACGCCGACCTGTTCGCCAAGCTGGTCGCCTGATCATCCCGTCTCAAACGAAAACCGGGCAGAGCGTATGCTCTGCCCGGTTTTGCATTGTTTGAAGCTCCCGGTCAGCGCCGCCCGAAGCCGCCGCCTCCGAACGAACCGCCGCCGCCAAACGACCGGCCGCCGCCGAACGAACCGCGGGCGAACGACATGCGCGATGGGCCCGAGGCGAAGCGCTGGCTGAAGCCTCCGCCGCCCATGCGACCGCCGAAATGACGTGGCCCGCTGTTGAACATCTGCTTGTTGCCGCCCCGCATCGGATTGTTGTTGAACCTGCCGGACATTTTCGAGAACTTGCCGGTATTGCCGGAATTTGCGTCGAGCTTGCCAGGAAGCCTCGTCATTTTGCCGTTGTTGCCGAAATTGCCCGGCTTGAATGGCGTCATCCCCTTCGCCGGCATCGTTACGATCTTGGACGACGGCGACATGTTGGCGTGAGCGCCAAAATGACCGGGCCCGTGGCCGAAATTCGCCGGCTTGTACATCGGCGACTGCTTTGCCAGATGGGTGAATTGCATCAGCGGCACCGCCTTCGGCGCACCGTACAGCTTCAGCGCGGCCGGGGCGTAGGGGCTGTTGGGATAATTGTCGTGGAACGTCTTGTAGGCAAAAGGCGAGTTGGCAAGCACCGACTTGTGCCACGCCTTTGATACCTGCGAATGATAGAGCAGCACGCGGATGTCGTCGCACAGCGGATCGTGCGGATAGAGCCGGATGAACTCCTCATAATATTCGGGAGAGCCTTCGGACACCACGTAGTCGTAGGCCTGCCGCACCGAACGCGAGGGCAGGTTCGCGGCCATCTGCATGATCGGGCGACGATCCGGCTCGCGGCCCGCGGCAACCGCCGTATCGCCGAAGAAATAGAAATCGGAGGTCAGCGACGAGCTTTCCCACGGCGTCTGACGTCCCCTGGTCGCGTTGTTCACTTCGAGCCGGACGCGCTTGAACAACTGCTCGATCGGCAGGTTCGGTTCGCGCGCGATATTGAGGAATGCGGACGTATACGGGCTGTGGTTGCCGTCGCCATCCGCCGCTTCCATGCCCGGCGCGGTGGAGTAACCGACGATCGAGCCGTTCGGCGCATCGACGATGGCCAGGCCCCGCCCGGTGTCGTTGACCTCCGGGAACGGATTGTTGCGGCAGGCGTCGAGCACGACGATGCGCATCCGGCTTGAAATCGAGTCCAGCGTGCCCATCAGGTCGACCAGTCGCAGCGAATTGCCGTCGAGATCGTACGACGACGAGATTTTTGCATCGACCGGAAGCAGATAGTTCTCACCTTCGACCTGCACGCCGTGACCGGCGTAGTAGATCATGGCGACGGTGCCGGGGCCGCGCTCGGCGACCTTGGCGGTAAAGTCCTGCACGACCCTGACCATGTCTTTGCGTGTCAGGTCGGTCGCCTGGGTGACCTCGAAGCCCGCCGAGTTCAGGAGTTGCGACATCGACTGCGCGTCGTTGCCGGGATTGGCGAGCTTCGGCGCGGTCTGGTAGTTCGAATTGCCGATCACCAGCGCGACGCGCTGGTCCGCCGGCGGCGGCGTTTGCATGCCGGTGCGGATGTCGGCGTTGGGGGCTTCGGCGAAAGCTGCGCCGACGCTGAAGCTCAACAGGCTTGCCAGGAGACCGGCGCGCAATAGCGTCGAATTGAAACGGGACATGGCGGCATTCCTCAAATGAAACGCGTGGCGAGATTTGCGGTGAGGACGCTAAACCGCCTCGGCAAGGCGGTACGTGATCGCGATCACGCTTGCAGCGGAGGCGCTTCCACGCTTGCCGTCGCGCAATTCGGCTGACAATCTCAGGTCGCTGAAAGGTCGAAGGACCCCAAAATGGGCGCCGGGCTAAAGACCACGACAGGAATCATCGCGGCGGTGCTGGTCGCGGCGGCACTGGCTCAGGCGAGCCGGGTGTTCGCGCCGCTTGCCGCCGCCCTGTTCATCGTCGCGATCGTGTGGCCGGTCCAGAAGCAGTTGCAGTCATGGATGCCGAAGCTTGCCGCGCTGGCGATCACGATCGTTGCCACGGTGGCGATCTGTCTCGGCTTTGCTTCGCTCGCGGCCTGGGGATTTGGCCGTGTCGGCCGGTCGCTGGTCGGCGATCTGCCGCGGTACCAGGCGCTTTATTCGGCGGCGGTGACGTGGCTGGACGGCCATGGCATCTCGGTGGCAGGGCTGTGGGCCGAACACTTCAACGTCGGCTGGCTGCTGCGCGCCACGCAGCAGGTGACGACCCGCGTCAACACCACGCTCAGCTTCTGGGTGATCGTGCTGGTCTATGTGATGCTCGGGCTCCTGGAAGTCGAGAACATCGGGCGGAAGATCGAACGGCTGGATAATCCCACCGCGGCGCGCGTGCTGCTCGACGGCAGCGCGGCGACCGCGGCGAAATTCCGAAGATACCTGGTGGTGCGGACGCAGATGAGCGCGGTGACCGGGCTGCTGGTCGGCGCATTCGCGTGGCTGGCCGGATTGCCGTTCGCATTCGAGTGGGGCGTGATTGCCTTCGTGCTCAATTATATCCCCTTCATCGGTCCTTTCGTCGCAACGCTGTTTCCGACCTTGCTGGCGATGACGCAGTTCGAGAGCTGGCCGGCGGTGCTCGGCGTCTTCGTCTGCCTGAACGTCATTCAGTTCGCGGTCGGCAGCTACATCGAGCCGCGGGTGGCCGGCTCGATGTTGTCGATTTCGCCGGTCGTCGTGCTGTTTTCGATCTTCTTCTGGACGTTCCTGTGGGGCCTGTTCGGCACCTTCATCGGCGTGCCGATCACGCTGGCCATTCTGACGTTCTGCGCCGCGCATCCGTCAAGCCGCTGGGTCGCCGACCTGTTCGGCGGACCGGACCAGAAGCCGGGCAGGGTCCAGGACACTTTCCCTTAAAAACCGGCTGAAGGGTCGCCCAGCAGCGTTGTATCCATTAATCCGCTGGTTCGAAGTCCCGCAAAATCAGCTGTACGGCTGCGAGCACATGGTGTTCAATCCTTGGAACTGTCCGCCCGGGCACAGGCCGCTCGGCAGCGTCAACCGGACGCGGCTCTCCTTCTATCTTGCCTCGCGGGCAGGTACGGCCGAAACTGAACATGGTGGGTCATGAGCAGCCAGCCGAAGCCCGATCGTTCGGGCGGACTTCAGCGGACCCAGGCGCCGCTGAATGTGGAGAATGAAGCCCAGCATGCCGAGCGCCGGCAGCTCACTGTGGCATTTATCGACATCGTCGGCTCGACGCCGCTGAGTGAGCGGATCGATCCCGAGGAGTTTTTCGCGGTTATCAGAACCTACCGCGACATCTGCGACGCGGAGATTCGCCGCTATGGCGGTCACATCGCCAGACTGATTGGCGACGGATTGCTCGCCTATTTCGGTGTGCCGCAAGCCCATGAAAATGATCCCGAACGCGCGGTGCGCGCTTCGCTGGCGGTCGTCGCGGCGATCAAGGAACATGAGTTTTTGCTCGCGGACGGCAGCTTCGTCCGCCTCGGTGTGCGCATCGGGGTGAACACCGGGGTGGTCGTCGTCGGCAGCGTGCCCGGCGAGCCCCCCGATCGGCGGGAAGTGTTCGGCAGTTCCGCACATATCGCTGCCCGCCTGCAAGGTCTCGCCAGTGAGAACGATGTCGTGGTCGGCTCGAGCACTCACGAGCTGACCCGCGGAACGTTCAGCTATGCGCCGCTTGGACGGCGATCTCTCAAGGGCGTGGAGGAGCCGGTCGAGGCCTGGCGTGCAGAGGCGCTTGCGTCCAGCGAAAGCAGGTTCGACCGCGCGCGGCGGTCGCCTCTTGCCCCGATGATAAACCGAACCAGCGAAAGTGCGTTGCTTGCCGAGATGTGGCAGCAAAGTCTCGCCGGGTCGGGGCAGGTCGGCGTTATTTCCGGTGAACCCGGCATCGGCAAGTCACGTTTGATCCGGCAGTTCCGCAGCTCGCTTGATGCGTCTCCACGTGATGTTCTGTCGCTGCAATGTTCGCCGTTTCACGTCAACACGCCGCTTGCCCCGGAAATCGAGCGGCTCACGCGCGCGACCGGCATCCAGGAAACCGACGACGCGGAACTCGCATTGGCAAAATTGCGTTCGCTTTTGGCAAGAGCCGTCACCGATCTCGAGCGGGCGCTTCGTTACTACGGAGCGGTGCTGTCGATACCCGCATGCTCGGGATACGAGCCCGCGGATTTCGGATCTCCCTCGGAACGCGAGCGTGCCTTTCAGGTGTTCGTCGATGTTCTTCTCGCGGCCTCGCGCAAGCGGCCGATCCTCGTCATCGTCGAGGACGTCCAGTGGATGGACCCGACTACCATCGAGCTGCTGGTACGCGTGATAGCGCACTGTCCTGGCGAGCGGATTATGGTGCTGATCACGCATCGCGATAATTACAGTGCCGAATGGTTGTCGGGCCTGGCCGTTCGAAGGATCGCCCTGCAAAAGCTGGCGCCGCACGAATGCGAGCAGATGGTCGCAGCCGTCGCAGGCGGCGATATCGTGTCGCGCCGGATCACCAGCCAGATCGTGGAAAGAACCGATGGCGTGCCGCTCTTCGTCGAGGAGTTTACGCGGGCCGTGATCGATTCCCGCGCAGGCGAGCGCGACGCCGGCGGCCTGGCGTTGGCCGAAAGATTGCCCAAGCCATTAGTGCCATCAAGTATTCACGATTCTCTGATGGAGCGCCTTGATCGTCTCGGTCCCGCCAAGCGCGTTGCACAGATCGCCTCCGTGTTCGGAAGGCAATTCAATTATGAAGGTATTTTCAACGTACTCCCAGGTAAAGGCGAAACGCTGAAACGTTCGTTGCAGGCGCTGGAGAGCGCCGAGATTGTGTATCGCACCGGGGAATCCCAAGGTGCCATCTTCACATTCAAGCACGCGATGATCCAGGAAGCTGCCTATTCCTCGCTGCTGCTGGAGGAAAGGCGCGAGCTTCATGCGCGCGTCGCATCGTGGCTGCTTCAGGAGGCCGCGATCAGGGAGAGCAGCCAGCCCGCCGTGCTCGGCTATCACTATGCGCGCGCAGGCAACATCCCCGAAGCGATCGAGGCCTGGCTTCAGGCGGGCAAATCGGCGCTGCGCCGATCGGCCACCAAGGAGGCCGTGGCCCATCTTCGCGAGGGCCTCTCGCTGATTCCGAGGCTGCCCGCTTCACCACAGCGCTTCGAAACCGAAATCGCGCTGCAATCCAACCTGGCGATGGCGTACACCGCCAACGCAGGGTGGTCCGATCCGCACGTCTATGAGTCCTACAGTCGCGCCCTCAAGCTTTGCGCGAGCCATGGCACCATTCGTGAGAAGGCGACGGTGCTGTGGGGAAGCACCATTGCCAAACTGGTCAACTGCGAGCTCACCAAGGGCCTCCAGCATGCGCAGGATTTCGTCCGGCGGGCCGAGGAGTGGCGCGACGACGAGGCCATCCTCATGGCGTACGCTGCCGCCGTGATCGCCAATTTCTTTCTCGGTCGTCTGGAGCAGGCGAGTGAGCTCGCGGCGCTGATCAGCGCCCGCTACAATCCCCGTGAGCACGGCAAGCTGGTCCAGATCTATCAGCATGATCCATTGATCGTGTCGCTCGTCTATTCCGGACACATCGAATGGCTGTTGGGCCGACCCGGCCGGGCCAGGGAATGCTGTGAGACGGCGCGGCAGCTCGCGAACGAAATCGGGCATCCTTTCATGCTGGCATTTGCCTCCATTCTTGGCGTGGCCGATCACTGGTATGAAGGCGATCTTGCGGCCAACCTTGCCAGCGTTGAGCGCGGCCTGAAGGTCGCCGACGACTTCGGCTATCCGATGTACCGGGTCATCGGGCCGTTGTGGGCGACTGCGGCACTGACCGCACGAGGCCCGGCGCCAAAGGTACTGGAACAACTATGCGGCCTGCTCGGCAAGCTACCCGCCGAGAATCGGTGCATTCAGATGCCGCTCTATCGAATTCTGCTCGCGACGGAATTCGGACGGATCGGAGAGATAGAAAGGGCACGAAGCTTCGCTGCTTCGGCTGAGGCGCTGGTCAAGCAAACCGGCGAGCGCTGGGCTGCTCCCGAGATTTATCGGATCCACGGCTCGCTGCTGTGTCGCGAACCATTGCGCGACGACCGGGCTGCCATGCGCTTGTTCAAACGCTCGCTTGCCTCTGCCAGGAAGCTCGGGGCGGTCGGTTGGGAATTGCGCACGGCGATCAGCATCGCGCGCCTGGTCAGCGCCGGCGGGAGCGCATCCGGACGCGCCGAAGCACGCGACCTGCTGATATCGACCCGGGCGAAATTTGCATCCGCCGAAACTTCCCGAGATCTGCGCGAGGCTGATGACCTGATGGGCGGCTTGATGGTGTAGACCGGAAGTTATATTTTAAGCTCGCGAGGACCGTTGTCGACCAAATGCGAAACTTGCCTTACAACGGCCGCCGAATGACCCTCGGTTTGCTTGGGCTATTCACATCACAGCGATCCCAGATAACGGATCGCCGAGAGGCTCGGCAGGAACGTATAGGCGCCGCCCCGCGTGGTGACGAACTCCGGCAATCCGCGCAGCCGGATCGTGTCGCCGGATGTGAGCGGCAGGTCAAACCAGCTGGTGTCGGGATTGTTGGTGCCGGTGATCGGATCGTTCGAGCCGGTGATGCGCGGATCCTGCAGACCGAGGTTCAGCCAGTCGCAGGACATGGCCTCGAACTGGGCGCCGAGGCTGGCTCCGATGAAGTTGCCGAGCAGGCCTCGTTCCGGTTCGGGCTCGTCCCGATTACGCTTCGTCGGATCATAGCGTGGTCCATAGGGCATGCCACGCCGAACAAGGCGCCGACTGTTGTTCGCTATCCGTTGCACGATCTGTCCGCCGCGCGGGTTGCACCGGCGGATATGGGCTCCATAAGGGCAGCGGGAGTTGCCGACGTAGTCAAAATTCGCCCTATTGACGTTGGGATCAGGCGCATTCGCCGACAGTGCCAACGGCGTGCCATCGCGCCATCGACCGCACAGATTGGCGGCGACGATCTCGCGCAAGGCGCCATGACGCGACGGGGGTGCAATTGAGAGAACCTGGCAGATTTTCACTTCAGCCCCGGGCGGCAGCACTTCGTCGACCTTCGGGTGCGTGAGCAAATAGGATGCGGCCTGATCGAGATACTCCTCGAAGCCGACCACGTCCTGCTTCAGCACTCGAAAGGCGTTGAAGGTGCCGTTGTGTCCTAGGATTTCGGGTTGAGGAACCCGCCACGTCAAACCTTCCAGGTTGGTCGGATGTCCCAGCAACACGGTACCTAGCGGAGCCATGGGCTGTCCGTCAGGATAGCGCAGCGGGTCGTGAATTCCCTCGAACCTCGGTTGCATGATGTTGTCGCGATACCCGAAGTGAACAAAGTCGTCCGCGAAATTATATCCCTCGCGTGTGCCGAGCAACGTCAGGGCGTTTCGGTCGAGGGCGCGCTGCTGAACCTGGTCCAGTTGCCTGACATCTCCCGCGTAGATCGTTGCGATGAGATGGATCCGCCCGGGCTCATCGAAAGGCGATGGCCAGGTTTCCGGCGCGCTCGACCCGACATCCCCGAGCTTCAAGGCGCGGGCGGTCATGCCCTCGATGAATTCGTTGGGGAACATTTCAAGCGAAGAACGCGGCGTGCCGAGGGCGCGTAGTCCCTCGTAGGTCAGGCCAATGTTGAAACAGGTGTCCGGCTTGGCTGCCCCCCAATTCCCTGTTGTGATCTGCGGAACGTCGTGGTCGCGGCCGGATATGGAGGCGGCGAGCCAGCGCCGGGCCGCGATGCGATCGGCGACTTCAAGGATGAGGTAGCGTACGTACGGCATCTTGGTGTAGCCACGCAAGATATTGCCCTGCAGATCAGCTAGGTCGAACATAGCACTCACCAGCCTAACCCCAGTTGTTTGCGGACCTGAGCCACCGAAAATCCGGGATAGGCCCGGTAGCCATTGCCGAGCGAAACGTTCGCGTTGGCGCGAAGCTGCAGCACCAGTTTGCGCGGAAGCAGAGTCAGATCGTCATTGACCGGCGATACGGCCTTGTCTCCAATCAAGTCTTCCTGGTCTCGCAGAAAGTCGGTGGCGGTGTCCGGTACCTGATACAGGTCGCGCTCGTGCACCCACTGGATGAATGCCTCGACATTCTTTTCGCAGGGGGTCACTTTTTCTCCACCTTCGACAAGTTCGACCACGGCGTTGAACACGCTGCCGATCGTCGCGATGAAATCACGAATGTAATTGGTAAAATCCCCGTCATAGACGGAGAACATGCAAATATTGTCGCCGACGATGACGAAGCGCGCGAAGTGCACCGTGCCGACATTGTTCAATCCGGCGTAGATCGCGTCCTTGTTTTGCGCGATCGCCAGCGCGGCCAGCGCTCGTCCGACCGGTGACTTGTTCTTGAGCGGCATGATCAGATTCATCATGCACTGGACGTTGTCACCGTGCCGAAACGACGGGTGGGGACCTCCGGGCAGAGGCTTCACCGGCGTCAATCGCGCCCACAACGGCACCAGGATCCATGAAGCAAAGAGCTCGAAGAAGCGAGTCTTGGGCAACCGGTCCACAAAGCGATCGATCGGCCCCTCGTCACTTGGGATTGGCATTGGCCGGCCTCCATTTGAAGGGACATCCACCGCGCATTTCGCGCGAGACTTCGTAGGCGTCCAGGCGGGCCTTGAGGATGGGATCGTCGGAGGGATCGATACCGTGTGCGAGACGGTTGGGATTGAAGCTGATGCGCTCCCCGGCATCCTCCTGGTTCTCGGGGACCCCGGTCAGGGTGAGGGTACCCATCGCGATCCGGAGCCGAGTTCCCGGCCAGGGCGTCGTGGGATCGTCGAGCGCATCGCCCTCTTCGCCGATGGTCATCATCAGCATGAACCGGGCCGGCCACCGCTTCAGGCGGTCCTCGAGTTCCTTGAACAGATATTTGTCGCGGGGCACGTCCTCGGCATCGATGTTGCGAACGCCGGCGACCGGCTGCCAGGAAAACCGAACCGGGCGGCGAACGCCATCGGGCGCCGTCACCCAAAAGGTATGGACGGCATGATAGCTGGCGCGAGCATAGCTCTCCGGTGCGCCGATCGAAGCGACCTGGAATATGCCCAACTGGGAGAACCGGTGCCGGTCGGCATAACGGAGCGCTCCCGCATCGACACTCACGGTTTCATTCGGGTACGGATTGCGGGGAGGTACCTTGAGCTGCAGATAATCCAAAATCTTCAGCAGCCAGTGCCGTCTTCGATATGGCTCGAGCTTCGCGACCTTGGCGAACTCGAAAAAGTCGTCGACATCGCGGACAAAGAATTCGCCGAGCGTCGTCGCGATCAGGTCGCTGGCGGTCCCGTCTGCAAGGTGGAAGCGTACCGCCATGCCCCGGACATCGGACCATCCATCATGCTGCTCGAGGCCGCCCATCCCGTTGGAGAAGCGCATCGATACCGGAACGGGCTGTCCGTTGAAGTGCTCTGCAATGCAATAGGTGCGCGCCACGTCCGACGCCACGAATTCGCCCTTCACGCCCACGCCGATCGTGTGAACCGGCCGCTTTTTGCCTACGGGGGCAGGCAAATTATCGATGATGACCTGGACAAGCTGTTTAGCTTCTGATGCATCAACCATGCCCCCTCTCCATCATGGACGGACCGCTGAGGATGCCGTAGGTGCGCCCGGTGCGTTGCCGTTGGCTATCGAATTCAGCCCGTTCCGTTGCGACCAAACGTTACATTCGATCGCCGGCAGGATATGTGATGTAGTTCACAAAGCTGGCCGAATGAAGCGCCGCGCAATTCCAATCGACGCCTATGGGCGTTTCTCGCCGGCAATCTCCACGCGCTGCGGCGCTAGCAGACCAAGCTGCCCATCCGGCTCAGCCGTCAGCGTGTGAATATAGAAATGCGTGGCGATATCATCGGTCACGTTCATCACCGGCGAGGGTGCGGAAATGATCTTTAGCGAACCGCAGGCGCCGATCCAGTCGATATGGCGGTGGCCGTGCATCACCACGGCGCGACCGGCCAGCGCTTCCAGCCTGCGCACGAACCAGCTGCCGTTGATCAGCGCCGTACCGATGCGTTCCGAGAATGCCTTCACCGGCATGGGATACTCCACCACATGGTGGTGCAATGCGACGATCCAGCGTGCTGCCGGATAATGGCGGATCGCGGCCTCGAGGCGACGGGTCTGTTCGACGGACACCAGCCCGAGCGCGTTGGTGAAGGAAAAATGGGCTTCGGCATTGGAGTTCAGGACGGCTATTCCGAGGCCGTCGTCCGCCTCCGGCGGCAGGATCATCGGAAACTGATCGTCGAACAGGCCACGCAGCGCCGCTGTACGGCGCAGGCCGCCATGCTCCGCCAGCGCCACGATCGCCTTGCGATGCGGCGCCAGCGCTTCGTTCAGCGTTACGGTCGGTTTTCCCGTGGCGTCGACCACGTGCACGCGGTCGCCTTGCACGGCCGCCATCGCCGACAGGGTGCGGATTTGCCGCAACCGCTTGCCCGGGCTGAACGGCAGGTCGAGCCGGGCCGGATTGGCGCGGTCGACGATGTTGACGTCGTGATTGCCCGGCAACATGACGGTGCGCGCGGCAAGTTCCGGATGACGCGCGATGGCGTCGAGGAATGCCGCCCATTCGCCGGCGCGGCCGGCGTCGGTCATGTCGCCGGTGATGAGGATGTGATCGAGCGGATCGATCGCATGAAGAGTGGCGAGATGCGCCAGCACCCGGTCGAGCCGGCCATTGCCGCGCGGGCCGGCCCGTCCGCTCTCGATGCGAAAGCCGTATTGGTCGCCGATCACGTGCAGGTCCGACAGATGCGCGACGCGCCAGCTTCGTCCCACGGATGATGCGAGTATCGAACGCGGCGAGGTCGACGGGTTGCTGCATGCTGGCGTCCGCAAAACCCCACATCAGCGATGCGACCGCCAGATAGGCCGACACCAGCACAACGGCGTTCGCCAGCGCCGGCATGGCGAGGCGATGCAGCAAGACCAGGTCGTTCCAGCCGCCCGTCCAGCGCGAGGCGGGCCAGGCCAGCATCGCGACCAGCACGGCGCATGCGGACAGCACGATGCCGGCCGCCATCGAATTGGCGCTGCGCAACCGCGCCCGGCCGGCGACGGTCAGCTTCCTGCCCCATATCCGTTCCGTCAGGTGGCGCAGCGCTTCGCGGGTGAACGCGTAGCCGGGCTGCACGGCGAGCGCGTTGAGCGACCAGAAATTATTCTCGGCGATCCGGAGCAGCGGTCGCCATCCGATCCACCCCACCGCGACGATCGCAAGCAAAGCGAGCGGCGGTGCCGATCCCGGTCAATGCGGCAAGCTTTTGCGACAGCTTTGAAAACCAGGCGGAGGCCAGCAACGGCGCCAGACCGAGCAGCACGGCCGGCAACAACAACAACACCGTCCAGGCGAACAGCAGTTTCGGCAGACTGATTTCGACCAGCAGGCTGCCGGCGATAGCGAGCAGGGACCGCTGCCCGGGACTGGCGGCATCGTCCTCGATATCGCCGTGGCGCGGATCGATCAGCATGCTGTCCCGGGTGCGGGCGGACTTCGATTGCTCCGCTCAGGCGGCGTTTGTTTTCGGCGTGGTCGGCTCGGTATTGGCTTTCGCCAGCGCGTCGCGAAGTTGCTGTTCCTTGGTATCGTCAAGCGATGTCTTGAGCACGGTGCCTCCCGCGTCCTGAATCTCCCGCAGCACCTTGTCGGCTGTCATGTTCTTGATGAGCACGAACAGCGCGGCATTGCCGGGCTGCATGCTTGTGGAGAGGTCCTTCATGAAGGCGTCATCGATGCCGTAGTCCGATAGGGCGCCGCCGAGTGCGCCCGACGCCGCGCCGAGCGCAACACCAAGAATGGGATTGAGAAAGATCACGCCGATCAGGAGGCCCCAGAAGCTGCCGGATACGGCGCCCACGGCCGTCGTGTTGACGAGCTGGTTCAGCTTGACCGGGCCTTCGTCCGTCTTCACGGCAATCACGGCATCGCTGATCGTGATCAGATATTCCTTCTGCAGCTTGAACAGGCGTTGCCGCACTTCCTCGGCCTTTGCTTCGGATGGATAGATGATCGCGATTAGATCAGACATTTCCGTATCCTCCAGCTTGATGATTGACATGATAGGCGACACAAGGCGGCGTTGACGGATCGACACTCCTCAAAGCTCTAGCGGTCGCAGCGGAGCTTCCGTTGCGTCAACTGCCGATGGCAAATGTCCGACGGCGGCGAGATCATCCCGGAAAGCCGCGGGTTGACCAGCGGACGTGCGGCACAGGCTTAACCGTATCACAACATGGGAGCGAACGGATCACGGTTCGCTGATCGCAATTTTGGCGGTGATGTACGACGCTGCCGAGGTGCTGAAGATGGCGACAGCGACTAACGCAGAACTGCTAGCAAGGGCAGGCAAAACCAGGTGACGTTCCAAACGAATGTCCCGGCGCGGGCCGCTATCGATGAACCGCCACCTTGAGGTGGAACGGCAGCATCGTCACCGACATCGGCAATTGTCCGATGCTTTCGCCGTCGACGTCGGCCCGGACCATGCGGTCGCTGTCGATGGTGACCCGCGTCGCGTGGCGCCGCGAGACTTTCGGGTGCGCCAGATAGCTGCCGTCGCCGAGATTGGGGACGATTTTGGTCAGGGTTTCCCAATGTCCGATGTCGCCAACCATGATCAAATCGAGCTTGCGGTCGCCGGGGTCGGCACCGGGCGCGAGCATCAGGCCTTCGCCCGCGCCGTCGAAGCTGCACAGCATCAGCGACCACATCGGCAGTTGCTGCTCGGCTTCGTCGTCGATCCTGATGCGGTAGTTGTGTGGGTTGTAGGTCAACGACGTGAACGCTGTCATCAGGATGTAGCTGACCGGGCCGAGCCGCTTCAGGAGCGGCACGCGTTGCGCCCGCCAGGAAATCGTGGCGGCGGCTCCGACGATGGCGAGCACGAAGCCGTAGCGCGTCACCTGGTTGCCGGCATAGCCCCTGGCTTCGGCGCGGAATACGTCGATCTCGCGGGTGTGGCCCATGGCGATGGCCTTGCTGGCCTCGCCGAGCGAGAGCTGGCCGAAGGAACGGGACAGTTCGTTCGACGTGCCGCCCGGCAGTTGCGCCAGCACGAGGTCCGGCGCGATCGGGCGATTGTCCGAGATCACGCCGTTCATCATCTCGCTGAAAGTGCCGTCGCCGCCGACGGCGATCAGGCGTTGGCACCCGTCATCGACCGCTTCCTGCGCAAGCTTCGTCGCGTGATTGGGCGCACGGGTCATCGCAATATCGTCGTCATCGACCGGGCCGAGATGCTTTTCAAGTTCGGCGCGAATTTGCGGCCAGCGCTTGCCGCAACCGCCCTTGTTCGCCATCGGATTGACGATAATCTTGGATTTCACGGCCATCTCCGCTTGCGAAGACAATCGCGTCAGCTTGACCTCGGCGGAGGGTTGAAGCAACCGGAAAGCGAAGAGTTCGCAGATGCAACAAATGCTGCGAGCGCGTTATTGAAGCGGACAGAGCTTCGGGCGGCGCAAAAGACCTTCTACGAAAAGAACGCGATCTTCTCGGCCTGGCTCATGCGCCGGATCGGCGCCAGCGGGTCGTTGGCCGCCGTGACCGGCTTCCGCAGCATGCCGCTCGCGATGAGGCTCGAGCCGAGCGACATTTCCACTGCCGGCGCGGGCGTCGGGAGCCGGCGGCGGGGGTGGAGCTTGAACCACCTGTTGAACCGGCGGCGGCGGCGGTGGCGGCGGCGCGACGACCGGCTCGGGCGCCTTTGCGACGATCACGGGAGCAATCGGGGCAGGCTCCGCTGCACGGACCTGTTCGGCTATCGCTTCGGCGATATCGTCGTCGCTGATCGGATCCGGCGCGCCCATCTCCATCGCGATCATGTCGAGGAGCGCTTCGTCCTCAGCATCGGCGCCTCGGGGGTCGGCGTTCAGGACAGTTGTTTCCTGGACGGCGGCTTGCTCGGCAGCGGCGACCTTGGCGGCCGGCGGCGTTTCCATTTGCGCCCGCACAGCTTCGGCGCGCATGGCCGGCGGCGCGGGTGATGCCTTTGCAGCTTCCTTGGCAACTTCCTTCGCCAAAACTGCGTCTGCTGTCTCTGCCGCTGGGGCCATTGTCGCCGGGGCCATCACCGGCGCGGCCGGAGAGGGCGCCGCCGCTTCGGCCTCGGCAGCCGGCGCGCGTTCGTCGTCGCTGAATTCCACAAGCCGGCCCTGCAGGGCGGCAAAGGCCGCGCGCATCGCCGCTCTCGCCTCTTCGGAGGAGAACTGGTCGGTGCCCGTTTCGATGACGGTAACCTGCGAATCGATCAGGTCGCAGATCCGTCCGTCATTGCCGATTTCCCGCAACCGCCAAGCGATTTCGCGCAAAACGCGCGCGCCCTTGCGGACCGGCGCCAGCCGCTGTTCCAGCGCAAGGCTGTCGAGTGCTTCGACCGCTGATTCCTCAGTCGCCTCGACCGACCTGCGGATGGCGGCGAGCGCCTCCGTCAGCCGCTCTTGCGCCGCGGCCGCCGCGGCGACGGCCTCCGCAGCCTGCTGCGCCGAAAGGCCTTCCTCGCGCTGGAGGCTTGCCTCCCGCTCGAGGTCTTCTTCGCGCTGGGCGGCGAGGCTTTGCTCGATCCGCGCCACCGCGTCCAGCACCATCCTTGTGTCGGTATTGCGGTTGCGCTTGGCGTATTCGGTCAGGAACCAGCGGCCCCGCGAAGTTTCCATGAAGGCTTCGGCGATCGCGGCATAGTCCTCCTCGCTCGGCAGCGTGGCGCGTGCTGAGATCGGAGAAAGGGCGAATGCTTCGTCGGCCATGTCAAACTCTTCGCGCAAATCAGCGCGCACTGCGATAACGAAACAACACGATATTGTCCGAATCGCAATTGAATTGATGCAGAGCGAATCACAAATCCCCATCGCTTCTCAAGATGCATCCCGGCGTTTCGCGACTCGGGTGGCGCTGTTTTATGGCACCCTGTTCGGAATGACCGGCACCCACCTGCCGTTTTTCACGGTCTGGTTGAAGGCGGTCGGGATTGATGCATTTTGGATAGGCTTGATCACGGCCGTGCCGCCGGTGACCCGGTTTACGGCGCTGCCGCTGGTGACCGGCCTTGCGGAACGGCGTCAGGCCCTGCGCGGCGGCATCATCGTGACCGCCTTTGCCACCGCCCTGGGCTTTTTCATCCTGGGAACCCAGCATTTGCCGGTGCTCGTGTTCCTGATCTACGCGCTGACCTGCTGCCTGTGGACGCCCATGGTGCCGCTGACGGATGCCTATGCGTTGCGCGGCGTGAAGCGCTATGGCCTCAACTACGGACCGCTGCGGCTGTGGGGCTCGGCCGCCTTCGTCCTCGGCGCGCTGGTCTGCGGAATGCTGTTCGACCTCATCGCGGCGAAAAACCTGATCTGGATCATCGCCGGCTCTGCCGCGCTCGGAGCGCTGGCCAGCCTCGCGCTGCAGCCGCTGGACGACACCAGGACGGCCCGCCCGGTCACCGGCGGCGCGAGCACGCTGCTGCGCGACGGCGGCTTTATCGCTGTCATCGTGGCGTCGGCGCTGATCCAGGGCAGCCATGCCGCCTATTACATTTTCGCGTCGATCGCCTGGCAACAAGCAGGGTTCGACGGACTGACGATTGCCGTTCTGTGGGTCTTGGGCGTGATTGCCGAGATCGTGCTGTTCGCGCTGTCGCCGCGATTTACCCTGCAGCCGTCGATGCTGGTGGTGATCGCGGCGCTGAGTGCGGCCGCGCGCTGGGCGATCATGGCGCAGGATCCGCCGCTGGCCGTGCTGGCGATCGTCCAGCTCGCGCATGCGCTGAGCTTCGGGCTGACCCAGGTCGGCATCATGGGATTGATGCTGCGTCAGGTACCAAGCCATATGATGGCGAGGGGACAGGGCTATCTGACCGCCTGCGGCGGCATCGTCGCCGGCCTCGCCTCGGTCGCGTCAGGCACGATCTACGAAAACTGGGGCCAGGGCATCTATTACCTGATGGCAGTGATGGCCGCCCTCGGCGGGCTGGTGGTCTGGCTGGCGCGGGAGCGCCTCTCGCATCAGCCCCACAAGGCGGCTTCCGGCGGATAGACCAGGCTGCCGTCGTAGCGCAGGCCGCCATCGCGGTCGCGCGCCAGCAGCAGGGGGCCGTCGAGATCGACGAACCTGGCCTGTGGCGCCAGCAGCATGGCCGGCGCCATCGCCAGCGAGGTTGCGACCATGCAGCCGATCATGATTTCAAATCCGAGCGCGTGCGCGGCGTCGGCCATCGCGAGCGCCTCCGTCAGACCGCCGGTCTTGTCGAGCTTGATATTGACGGCGTCGTAGCGCGCGCGAAGGCCTTCGAGCGAGGCACGGTCATGCACGCTTTCATCGGCACAGACAGCGATCGGCCGCTTGATGCGCGCCAGCGCGTCGTCACGCCCGGCCGGCAGCGGTTGCTCGACCAGCGTCACGCCAGCGTGGGCGCAGGCGGCCAGATTGTATTCGAGATTGTCCGGCGTCCAGGCTTCGTTGGCGTCCACGATCAGTTCGGATTCCGGGGCCGCCTTGCGCACCGCCGATATCCGCGCGTCATCGCGATCCCCGCCGAGCTTGATCTTCAGCAGCGGCCGGTGCGCGGCCTTCGCGGTCGCTGACGCCATCGCTTCCGGCGTGCCGAGCGAGATCGTGAAGGCGGTGGTGCAGGGGCGCGGCGCCGGCCGGCCGAGCAGGGTCCAGACCCGCTGCCTTGTGCGCTTGGCCTCAAGATCCAACAGCGCGCAGTCCAGCGCGTTGCGGGCAGCGCCTGCTGGCATCGCCGCCTGCAGGGCCGTTCGATCCAGCCCCCTGGCGAGCGGTTCCTGCATCGCATTAAGCGCTTCAAGTGTTGCTTCCGGGGTCTCGCCATAGCGAGGGTAGGGTACGCATTCGCCACGGCCGGTCTGGCCGTCGTCACGCACGGTGGCGACAACCGTGATGGCTTCGGTCTTGGCGCCGCGGCTGATGGTGAAAGCGCCTGCAATCGGCCAGCGTTCGATGCTGGCGGCAAGCTTTCGGGAAACGCTGGAAGTCATTTGAAAATCTGCAATTTTCTGAACCGCGAGCTTGCCCGCCGCACCCAACTATGGCTGGTTAGGGACAGATTCGACAAGGCAATACGGCGTGCGGAACCCAAGCGTTTTGCATTGATATCGTGGCGGCGTGAGGGGTGGGCATCGTGAGCGGCGACCCGACATTGGAGCGGATAGCCAGCGGCAACGGGCTGGCGCTGTGCGCGACCGGCTCGTGGACGGCCCGCTTTGCGCCGGTGCTGGAACGAATGGTCGCTGACGCCGAGAAACTCGGCGGCACCCGGCCCAACATCTTCATCGACGCCTCCCGGGTGTCGAAGCTCGACACGTTCGGCGCCTGGCTGATCGAGCGGCTGCGCCGCAGCCTGACCCAGGGCGGCGTCGAGGCCCAGATCGCCGGGCTCTCCGCCAATTATTCCAGCCTGGTCGACGAGGTGCGCCGCGTGAAGGCCGAGCCGATGGTTGAAGCCGATCGGGTGACCATCACAGGCATGCTGGAACAGATCGGCCGCAGCGTCGCCGGCGTCGGCGGAACTTTGATCGGATTGATCGAGATGCTGGGCGCGGTGCTTGCCGCGGCCGGCCATGTTCTCATCCGGCCCCGCGGCTTCCGCATGACCTCAACTATCCATCATCTGGAGCAGGTGTGCTGGCGCGCGGTGCCGATCGTGGTGCTGATCACGTTCCTGATCGGCTGCATCATCTCGCAGCAGGGCATTTTCCATTTCCGGAAGTTCGGCGCGGATATTTTCGTGGTCGACATGCTGGGCGTGCTGGTGCTGCGCGAGATCGGCGTGCTGCTGGTGGCGATCATGGTGGCGGGCCGCTCGGGCTCGGCCTACACCGCCGAACTCGGCTCGATGAAGATGCGCGAGGAGATCGACGCGCTGCGCACCATGGGTTTCGACCCGATCGAGGTCTTGATCCTGCCGCGGATGCTCGCTTTGGTGCTGGCATTGCCGATCCTCGCGTTTCTGGGGGCGATGGCCGCGCTTTACGGCGGCGGGCTGGTGGCGTGGCTCTATGGCGGCGTCGATCCCGAAGCCTTCCTGCTGCGGCTGCGCGACGCCATCTCGATCGACCACTTCATCGTCGGCATCATCAAGGCGCCGGTCATGGCCGCCGTGATCGGCATCGTGGCCTGCGTCGAGGGACTGGCCGTGCAGGGCAGCGCCGAGTCGCTCGGCCAGCACACGACATCCTCGGTCGTGAAGGGGATCTTCTTCGTGATCGTGATGGACGGCGTGTTCGCCATCTTCTTCGCATCGATCGGAATGTGACCATGGCGGGCGAGATTTCCGACGCCATCATCCGGGTCCGCGACATTACGGTCCAATTTGGCAAGACCCGGGTGCTCGACGGGCTCAATCTCGACGTCAAGCGCGGCGAGATTTTGGGATTTGTCGGCCCGTCCGGTGCGGGCAAATCGGTATTGACGCGAACCATCATCGGCCTGGTGCCGAAGGTTGCCGGACGGATCGAGGTGTTCGGCATCGATCTGGACGCGGCGAGTGCGGCCGAGCGCCGCGGCGTCGAGCGCCGCTGGGGCATCCTGTTCCAGCAGGGCGCGCTGTTCTCCTCGCTCACGGTGCGCCAGAACATCCAGTTTCCGGTGCGCGAATATCTCAAGGTCTCGCAGCGGCTGCTCGACGAGATCATGGTGGCCAAGCTCGGCATGGTCGGCCTGAAGCCGGAAGTCGCCGACCGCTACCCGTCCGAGCTCTCGGGCGGCATGATCAAGCGCGTGGCGCTGGCGCGTGCGCTCGCGCTCGATCCGGAACTGGTGTTCCTGGACGAGCCGACCTCGGGGCTGGATCCGATCGGCGCCGGCGATTTCGATGAACTGGTGCGCACCCTGCAGCGAACTTTGGGCCTGACGGTTTTCATGGTAACCCACGATCTCGACAGCCTTTACACGGCCTGCGACCGCATCGCGGTTTTAGGGAACGGTAAGATCATTGCCGCAGGATCGATCGCCGACATGCAGGCCTCGCAGCATCCCTGGCTGAGACAATATTTTCATGGCAAGCGCGCCCGCGCGGTCATGGGTTAGAGCACGATTACGAGGCGGGCACCGGTTTTGATGAGATCATGCTCGAACAAGCGATAAACGACAGGTCCGGTCGGCGAAGCTGAACAGACCCAGGTTCCGGAGTACCTTGAGTTATGGAAACGCGGGCGAATTACGTCCTGATCGGGGCTTTCACGCTGGCGGTGATCGCCGCGGCGTTCGGCTTCGTGCTGTGGTTTCAGAGCCTGCACACCACCAAGCAGCGCAGCCCGATCCGCATCGTGTTCGAAGGCCCGGCATCCGGCCTGCGCAACGGCGGCAGCGTCAATTTCAATGGTATCCGGATAGGGGAGGTGGTCTCCGTCAAGCTCGACAATCCGCGTCGCGTGGTCGCACTCGCGATGGTTGAGAACAACGCCCCGATTCGCAAGGACACGCTGGTCGGCCTCGAGTTCCAGGGGCTGACCGGTGTGGCGGCGATCTCGCTGAAAGGCGGTGAGGAGACCGCGCCTTCCGTGCCGCTCGACGAGGATGGCGTCCCGATGCTGACCGCCGACCCGAGCGCGCTGCAGGACGTCACCGAGTCGATCCGCGCCACGCTGCAGAACGTCAACCGGATCGTCTCCGACAACCAGGAGTCGGTGAAGAACTCGTTGCGGAATCTTGAAACCTTCACCGCCGCGCTCGCGCGCAATTCCGAGAAGATCGACAACGTCATGTTCAGGGTCGATGGCGTGATGGGCAAGGCCGACAGCCTCATGCTCGGGCTGAACACGATCGCGGGCGGCGCCGCCGGCGGCGAGTTGAATCTGATGGTGAAGTCGATCCGCGACCTCGCCGAGGATTTCGACAAGCGGTCAGGCGCGTTGATGGCCGATGGCCGCCGCACGCTGGGCGACATCAGCCGCGCCGTGAACAATTTCGACCGCAACCCGAGCCGCGTGATATTCGGCGGCAGCAACAACGCCGCGCCCGCGCCGGCGGAGCCTGCGGCAACCGCTGCGACCCCGCCCAGAGGCGCGAACGCCGCAGCTCCGCCGAAGCCGCCGAGCGGGCAGAAGCGGCAATAGGGCGATGGCGAGTGCCAAACGTTGTCAGCGCTTACCTTGGGCTCGAAGCGGGTTGATGAACTTCAATCCGGCAAAGTCCTTTTCATTGTCGGTCGCGACCACGCAACTGTTGGCCTCCGCTGTCGCGGCCACGATCATGTCGAGCGCGCTGCGTGGCCGCCCTTTGGCCGTCCCATCGGCCATCAGCCGCGCCCAGATCAGGGCCGCTTTCTCGTCGAAGGCGAGCACGCGGCCAGCGAACAGGGCTTGCGGTCCTTCCGGACCGGCGAACCAGGCTTCCAGCACAGCGCGTTTCCTTCCGGCAGGCTTCTGCAGCAGCCCGCGCTGAATTTCCGCGACGGTCAGTGCGGAGATGAACAAGTCAGTGTCAGCCTGTTCCGACAACCATGCCAGCAGTGACGTGGAGGGATTCGGCTGTGTAGCGTTGCTGATGATATTCGTGTCGAGAAGATAGCGTTTCACAAGTCGACCTTGCGACCTGTATCGCGTGAACGCGCGAGATTGAGATCGGCTCCGACTAGCGGTGAGCGGCGCAATGCGGCAAGGATGCCACCTTTCCCTGGCGGTTCGCCCGTGATCGTTTGGCTCACAGCCGCCCGAATCCGTGCGGCATCGGGATCGTTTTCGGCGAGGCGCCTCGCCAACGATCGGATCAGGTCGCGGTCGGCGTCGAGGCCAAGAACCTCAAATCGCGCCATGCCGCGCTTTACCAACCGAGTTCCGATAATTCCGGATCGCTCTTTTCTGAGCGGTGTCGGCCATGGGAGGTTTCCTGTGCTGATATATCCGGTAATATAGCCAGATACGGGGTCGTTTGCAAGACGCGCATCTGCAAGGTGAAGGGCCGACGTTGGTGGGAACAACGGACCTCTGAAAACAAAACGGAGGCCGCGAGGCCTCCGTTTCCATTCGCCACTCGGTATTTGCGACTTACCCCAGCCGCCCCGCCGCGTGCGCGAGCAGGGTGTAGACCAGCCCGGTTTCCGAGGTGAGGTGGCCGCGCAGTGCCTGCGGTCCGCGATCCTCGCGCGCGACCTCGTCGAGCAGTCGTTCGAACTCGGCGATATAGCGGTCGACCGTCTGCTTGAAGGCGCGGTCGGCGCGGTATTTGCGCGAGACTTCGTCGAACGCCTTCTGCCCGGCCGGCGTGTACAGCCGCTTGGTGAACGCCTTGCTCTCGCCGCGCTGGTAGCGGTCCCACATTTCGCCCGCGAGGTTGCGATCCATCAGCCGGCCGATGTCGAGCGACAGCGACTCCAGCGGATTAACGGGGGGCTGCGGTGCGCGGCCACGGGGCGGCTGTCCGGCGCCTGCGTCGGTGCGGTGGAGCAGGTCGGACAGCCATCCGTCCTGACCGCCTCCGCCTGCCGGCGAGACCGGCGGGGCTTCGGCGCGGCGCGCGGCCGGCCCGCCGAGGTCCGGCGGCGGCAGGGTCGACGCGCTGCCCGCGTCGCGCATGCGTACCTCGTTGCGGCCATTGGTTGCGGCTGCCATCACGGGCTCTTCCTGGCGCTGCACGCCGGCGCGACCCGGCGTCACGACATCGAGGCCGCGGCCATGATGAGCGACGATCCGGTTCAGTTCGGCGAGCGCCTCGATCTGGTCGACGATCACCTTGCGCATCTGCGCGGTGTTGTCGGCCGCCTCCTGCGGCATTTCCAGCACGCCGCGGCGCAGCTCGTTGCGGGTCGCCTCGAGCTCCTGGTGCATTTCGGCCGCCATCTGCTTCATCGCCTGCACCATCGTCGCGAACCTGTCGGTCGACTGCTTGAACATCGCATCCGTCTCATGGGTGCTCTGCTGGTACATGTCGTTCATCGCGTCGAGGGTCTGCCGGCGTTCGTTTTCGGCTGCCGCGCGCACCGCTTCGAACTGGCGGTTGATCGCGGTCGACCCGGCGCCCGCGGTTTCCGCGACCACGCGCGCGATATCGCGCGCGCGCTCTTCGGCCGCGGCGAGCAATTCGTCGAGCAGGCCGGTAAAGCGCGACAGCCGCTGGTCGAGGTCGGTGGTGCGCAGGTCGATGGTGGTCACCAGCGATTCAAGCTGCGACTTGCGGTCGGCGACCGAGGTCGTGGTGGAGCGGTTGGCCTGTTCGACCGCGCCGGCGGCATCGACCAGTTCCTTGCCGTGCCTCTCGAACTCGCTGGACAGCGCGCCGAGATCCTCCAGCGCCTTCGCGGTCTTGCTGTTGAAGACGGTTAGCTGGTCTTCCAGGGTCTGCGTGGCGACCCCGTTGCGGGCGGTGACGTCGTTCATGGCGGACACGAAGTCGGCCACGCGGGTCACCAGCGCACGCTCCAGCGAGTTGAGATTGTCGTGGGCGCCGGTCAGCACTTCCTGCAGCAGGATGTTGCCTTCACGCAGCCGTTCGAACAGCGCCACCGTATCGGTGCGCAGGATCTTGCTGGTCTCCTGCATTTCGGTGACGGCGGCGATCGAGACCTGACGCGACTGGTCGATGGCCGAACGCGACGCCTGTTCGAGGTCCTTCAGCGACTTGGCCACCGCGCCGGTGGCGAGGTCGCCCGCGGTCGTGATCGTGCGCGCGACTTCCGAGCCGTGCGTCGACATCGATTGCGAGAAGGCCAGGCCGCGGGTCTCGATCGATTTCAAGGCGTCGGCGGTGACGCGGTCGATGTCGGTCGTCAGTTGCGTGCCTCTGGTGCTGAGCGCCTCGACCAGCGAACCGCGGCGGCTGTCGACGATCTGCGCCAGACGGTCGGTCTGCTGCTGAACGTAGGTGACGATTTCGTCGGTCTTGCCGGTCATCGTCGAGCCGAAATTGCTGCTCGCGGCGAGCACCGAGCGCTCGATATCGGCCGAGGTCGACTTGACCTTGGTGCTGACCTCGTTGGTGGCGGCGATCAGGGCGCTTTGCGCGTTCTGCGCGGTGGTCTGGATGGTGTCGGTCGTGCTGGCGGTGACGACGCCGAGCGAACGCTCCATGTCGGCCGCGATGGCCTTGATCTGGTTCGCGGCGTCGGAGGAGGTCGCGGAAAGCGAGCTTTGGGCTTCGCGCGCGGTGCCGAGAATGGAGGAGGCGGCATTGGCGCCAACCGTGATCAGCGTGCGTTCGACATCGACCGCCAGCGACTTGACGTGGTTGGCGGCCTCGGTCGATGCCGTGATCAGCGTGTTCTGCGCTTCGCGCGCGCCCGTCGTGATCGACTCGGCGGTGGCATTGCCGGCCATCGAGAGCGAACGCTCCACGTCGGCGGCGAGCGACTTGACCTGGGTCGATGCGTCGGCGGACGCGTTCATGAGCGTGCTCTGGGCCTCGCGGGCGCCTGCCGTGATTGCCTCGGCGGTCGAGGTTCCGGCGATCGAGAGCGAACGCTGAACGTCGGCTGCGAGCGACTTGACCTGGGTGGCGGCCTCGGTAGAGGCGGCGACCAGCGTGCTCTGTGCTTCGCGGGCGCCTGCGGTGACGGCTTCGGCGGTCGCGCTTCCTGCGATCGACAGCGACCGCTCGACGTCGGAGGCAAGCGACTTGACGTGGTTTGCCGCGTCCGCGGATGCGGTCACCAGCGTGGTCTGCGCCTCGCGCGCGCCGGCGAGAACCGACGCGGCCGTGGCGTCGCCGGCCGCCGAGAGGGTGCGCTCGACGTCTGCGGCGAGAGATTTGATCTGCGAGGCCGCCTCGGAGGAGGCCGACACCAGCGTGGCCTGGGCATCCTGCGCGCTGGTGAGGATCGACGCGGCCGCGCCGGTGCCGACGGCGGCGAGGGAGGCTTCGACCTCGGCCGAAGTCAGTTTCAATTGCGCGCCGACGTCGGAGGAAACCGTCAGCAGCGCCTGCTGCGCGGCGCGCGCGCCGGTCTGAATGGTCTCTGCGGTATTGACGACGAGATTGGTCAGCGAACGCTCGGCGTCCTCGACATGCGACTTGATGCCGGAGGACAGCATCTCGGCGCGTGACATCAGGTCTTCGCTGGCCTGGCGGCCGCTGCTTTCGATTCGGCCTGCCACCGCCTCGATGCGCGAGCCGAGCAGATCCTCGAACTGCGCCACGCGGGTGTCGATGTCGCCGGCGATGGCGCCGACCCGGGTCTCGATGCCGCTGGCGATGTCGCCGACGCGGGTCTCGATGCCCTGATGGATATCGTGGAAGCGCGCCTGGATGGTGTCGGTCAGATGGGCGCTGCGGCCGTTGATGGTTTCGGTGACATTGGCAATGCGATGGTCGACCGCCGCAATCGCCTGCGCGGTGCCCTCGGTCAGCGAGGAGGTGAGGAGGGTAAGCCGCTGGTCGATCGACTGGATCGCTTGCGCTGCGCCGTCGGTCAGCGAGCCCGTCAGCGTGCCGAGGCGGTCGTCGATGGTTTCGGTGACGGATTTGGCGCGGGCGTCGAAGGTCGTCTCCAGCGATTTCAGCCGGCCGTCGATGGACTCGTCGAACGACTTGATCTTGCTGTCGAGCGAGGCGTCAAGGCTGGTGACGCGGGTGCCGAGCGTGGTCTCGAACTGCAGCAGGCGCTGATCCAGGGCGGCGGTGATCTCGCCGCTGTTGGCGACCAGGCGGGTGTCGAAGGTGTCGACATAGTTCTTCAGGTTATCCGACATCTCCTGGGTGCGCTGGCCCATGCGCTCGACGATCTCGCCGCCGAACGTCTTCACGGTGCGATCGAACTCGGAGATGTGGCGCGTGATCAGCGCGCCGAGCGTGCCGCTGTCGCGGGCGAATTTTTCCGCCAGCTCGCCGCCCTGATTCTTCACCAGTTCGTCGTAGGCGCTCATCTGCAGCGCGAGGCTGTCGTGCGTGTTCTCGGTCTGGCTGATCACCTTGGCGACCAGCGTGTTCACGGTCACGTCCAGCGCGTCGCTGGCCTTGTCGCCGGAGGTGAGGATGCGGCTTGCGAGGCGGTTGCCGGCTTCGTCGATCTTGTTGACGAGATCGCCGCTACGCAGCTCGAGCTCCAGCAGCAGCGAGTCGGAGGAATTCTTCAGGGAGTCGTGGACCTGCTCGGTGCGGTCGGAAATGCCGTCGACGATGGTCGAGGAGCGCTGCTCGAATTCGCCGGTGATGCGGTCGATACGTTCGTTCAGCATCTCGTGGACGCGATCGGCGAGATCGACGAACTCGTCGTGGACGTGTCCGGTCTTGAAGTTGAGGCTGGTGGTCAGCCGCTCGGAGGCGTCGAGCACGGCGCGCGTGGTCTCGGCGCTGGCTTCTTCCAGGCGGTCGAGCAGGTCGCCGCCGCGCTCGCCGAGCGCGAGGATCATGTTGTCGCCGGCATGGCTGAGCGCGCTCGTGATGTGCTGGCCGCGCTCTTCCAGCGCGCCGGTGATGCTTTTGGCGACCTCGTCGACGCGCGAGGCGATCGCGTCCGAGATCAGCGCGATGTCGTGGCGCAGGTCGATCTGGACGCCGGAAATGGCGCTGCGAACCTGCTCGGCCTGGCCGACCAGATTGTCGCGCTGATGGGCGATGTCCTGCAGCAGCGCGCGGATCCGCACCTCATTGTCGGAATAGGCGCGCTCGAGTGCGGCGACTTCATTGGTGACGAGCGTTTCCAGTTCGCCGGCGCGCGCGATCGCACGCTCGACGCCGTCGCCCATCGCGGCGACTTCGCGGCGAATGGCTTGCCCTACCGTCACCATCGAATCGGCGGCCGCGCCCTCGGGCTCGGAGAAGCGGATCGCGACCTGCGCCATCGACTGCGCGATCATCCGCATTTCCTGGCCGCGCCAGGCGAGACTCGCGAGGAAGTAGAACAACAGCACCGGCGCGAAGAACAACGCGGCAAGGCCGGCGAGCACCAGCACGCCGCCGCTCTGTCCGATCGCCGCCTGCAGCGCGGGCAGGAAGCTGACGGTCAGCAGGCCGCAACCGATCACCCAGACGCCGCCAAACACGGAAGCGAGCGTGTAGACGCTGCGCGCAGGCTGGTTCTTCTGGATCGCCTGCAGAATCTGACCGATGGTCTCGCGATCGTCATTGGCGGCGCGACGGGGGCCGCGCGGCTCTTCGACCGAATCGAACGCCGGCCGATCGGCGTTTCCGCGCGTGTCGAACGGCGAATCGGAATAGGTCGGCGCGGCGGAGGGCATGCTAGGCGGCGAGAGTTCGCCGCCCATCGAGTTTCGGCTGGGATCGACGCTGGTATCGCTGATGTTCAGCGCTTCCTGAATGGCGGAGAGCGCGACTTCAGTGGGGTCTTTGACCTTCTTGGGATTGTTCGCCATGTTCAGTCCGACCCCTCTTACGTTTACGCACCCAGCCGTTCTCGCAAAAACCGCAAGCTCGAAGCTGGATTCATAAGCCCCCGCGGACTGCCGGCGTCCCGCCAGCAGCCTGTCCGCACACATCCGCAAGGCATCCTATTGGTTGAGCGGTGCGAATGAAATGGCCGCGATTAAGACATTCTTAATCATCGTTAACAGGTCTGTCCGCTAAGACCTTAAAGATACACAGATTTCTGAAAACCCTTGGCTTTTCAAGGCCGATTTGTGTCTAAAACGGGGCGAATATGCGGCAGGTTCCGAGAACGTTCCGTTAACCGGTGGCATGTTTGGCTGTGGAAAATGACCTCCCCCGAATCACTGCGGCGAGGCGATCCGGACCTCAAGTCATGCCGCTTCATCTCGAACGGGTAGAATGGATGCCATCGCCGCCGCTGGCGCCCGATGACGGGCCGATCGATTTCGAACATCTCAGCCGCATGACGCTTTGTGACGCCGGTCTCGAGCAGGAGGTGTTGGCGATGTTCGTGGCCCAGTCGGTAAAACTGGTCAGCACGCTCGCCACCATGCCTTCGGACGCCAGCGCGTTGGCGCATACGTTGAAGGGCTCGGCCCGCGCGATCGGCGCTTTTGCCGTCGCCGATGCCGCTGCCCGGCTGGAGGCGGCCATCGCCAGAGATTTCGATACATCCGCCGCGCTCGCCGAGCTCGGTGAGACGGTTGCAGAGGCGCGGGCGGCGATCGAGGCTATTCTGCGCCGTTCCTGAACGGAAAGCGGTCCGCATCGGCCAAAATCCCGGCAAAATCCCGCCTCAGGTTTTCGTCCCGACCGCTGGCGCTGTGCGGATCGACCCGTTATACGACTGCCGGGACTTTCCTTACGTATTCCGGCAGCACGAGCGATCATGGCCAAAATCCACTTTGTCGACCATACCGGCGAAAAACGAACCATTGAAGTCGAGAACGGCGCGACCGTGATGGAAGCCGCGATCCGCAACGCCATTCCCGGCATCGAAGCCGAATGCGGCGGCGCCTGCGCCTGCGCGACCTGCCACGTCTATGTCGACGAAGCCTGGCGCGAGAAGGTCGGCGCGCCGACCCCGATGGAAGAGGACATGCTTGATTTCGGTTTCGACGTGCGGCCGAATTCGCGCCTGTCGTGCCAGATCAAGGTGAGCGACGAGCTCGACGGCCTCGTGGTGTCGACGCCGGAACGGCAGGCCTGAAGTCCTAAAAAACCTTCAGCGCGATCCGGCGCTGGCGGTGTCAGCAAGATGATCGTCGACTGCATATAGCGTGCAATCGGGCGCGTACTCCGTACAGGCGGCGAGGGCAGCCTCCGCCGCTTCACGCGCCGAGCGGCGCCCGCCGCGGAAAGCGAAAGCTCCCTTTGGCGACACCGCAAAAGCCCGGTGCGGGCTGGCGGAAAGATAATCGGCAAATCCCGCGCGCCCCTTGTCGCGCAATTGCGGCGGCGGCGATATCGGCGATGGCGCCGGCATTGCAGCGATATCGCGCGTTCCGAGATTCTGGTCGCGCAGAAAGCCGTCGACCATCGGCGTCCACAGCGATATCCCGCGCGAGAACAGCGAATGGCCGTCATCGCCGAATGGCGGGACATCGATGAATTGGGCCCGCCCGCCGGCGCCGGTAAAGGCCGTGTGCATTCGGCGCACCAGTTCGGGCCCGAAGAACTTGTCGTTCTGCGCATAGATCCACAGCGTCGGAATCCGCGACGTTTTGCCGAGCGTGGCGAAGGCGCGAACCAGCGCATCCTCGTCGCAGACGTCATTGTCGGCGCGCGAACCGCGGCCACCGGCGAAGTTGATGGCGGCGGCGAGCCCCGGCGGCGGATCGGCGCTCAGCGCCAACGACGCGAAGCCGCCGGCGGAGACGCCGACCGCGATCATGCCGTTGGTCGAAACGTCGGTCCGGCTACGCATGGCCTCGATCGCCGCGCGCAGATCGCTGGCCGACTGCCATGCCGCGCGCAAATATTCGCGTTGGCCGCACGGGCCGCTGTTCTCGGCATATTGGCCGCCGGAATCGCCGTAGCCTCGGCGCATGAACACCAGTGCCGCAAAGCCGCGCCGGGCGAATTCGAGGGCTTGCCGATAGGATCCATACGGCGACATCGGCGCCCGCGCCGACCCTTCGCGCGGGGTGCCGTGGCTGATCAAGGCGAGTGGATAGCGGCGCGTGCCCGACGGCCGCAACAGCATCGCTTCAAGTCCGCGCGGGCCCGCGGCCTCCATCGGAATGCGCAGGTCCTCGCGATGGAACGGCTCGGCCGCGGCAGGCTGCATCGCGATGCCGACGATCAGTGCCGCCAGCATCGCCGCGCGCGTCATGCCGGATTTGCTCCGCGGCGAATCCAGCGCTGAAAATTCGCCAGGATATCCGGCGTCAGTGGCGTCGGCTTGCGCGTGGCTTCGTCGAGCAGCACCGACACCGATTGCGCTGAAGCGACGCATTTGCCTTCGGAGAACACCACCTGGTCGAAGGTGACGGAAGTCCGGCCGAACTTGACGACGCCGAGTCCCAATTCGATCGTACCGGGCCAGCGCAATTCGGCGCGGAAATGCATGTCGAGCCGGACCATGATCCAGGTGACGCCGTCCGGCATCAGCCCGTAGCTGCGGTCCTTCATCAGCGTGACGCGGCCGGTTTCGAAATAGGTGGCGTAGACCGCGTTGTTGACGTGCTGGTTGGGATCGAGGTCGGCAAATCTCACATTGTCCGACAGGCGATAGGGGAAATCCTCCAGACGCGGGGTCGCGTCGGGACGCAAGGGGGCGTTCACGGGCTCATCTCCGAAAATCTCGTTCCCTTACAGCCCACTTGTCGAATGACGGCAAGGGGTTGCCGCCGTCACCAACGCCATATTATGGCTTTCCTGATGCCGCCGGGTTGGCTAGACAGATGCGGCCTTCCCGCCAGGTTCAACCGAAAAGAAGCTGATATGAGCGAAGCGACCAAAACCGATGTGCTGATTATTGGCGCGGGTCCGTGCGGCCTGTTTGCCGTCTTCGAACTGGGCCTTTTGGACATGAAGGCGCATGTGGTCGACATCCTCGACAAGATCGGCGGCCAGTGCGCCGAACTCTATCCGGAAAAACCGATCTACGACATTCCCGGTATCCCTCTCGTCACCGGCCAGGGCCTGACGGACGCGCTGCTCGAACAGATCAAGCCGTTTCATCCGACCTTCCATCTCAACGAGATGGTGGAGACGATCGAGAAGATCGGCGATCCCGGCTTTCGCGTGACCACCGATGCGGGACAGGTGTTCGAGTGCAAGGTGGTAGTGATCTCCGCGGGCGGCGGATCGTTCCAGCCGAAGCGCCCGCCGGTGCCGGGCATCGAGGCCTATGAAGGCACTTCGGTATTCTACGCCGTGCGCAAGATGGAGCAGTTCCGCGACAAGAACATCCTGATCGTCGGCGGCGGCGATTCCGCGCTCGACTGGACGCTCAACCTGCATCCGATCGCCAAGCGCGTGACGCTGCTGCACCGGCGCGACGATTTCCGCGCCGCGCCCCACAGCGTCGAGCAGATGCGCGCGCTGGTGGCCGGTGGAAAAATGGATTTGAAGATCGGTCAGGTCACCTCGCTGGAAGGCGAGGGCGGCAAGCTTTCCGGCGCCATGATGAAAGGCAGCGACAACGCGATCTCCAAGATCGATTGCGATACGATGCTGCCGTTCTTCGGACTGACCATGAAGCTCGGCCCGGTGGCGAACTGGGGCGTCTCGCTCGAGAACAATCTGGTGCCGGTCGACACCGCGGCGTTCGAGACCAATGTTCCCGGCATCTTCGCGATCGGCGACATCAACACCTATTCCGGCAAGCTCAAGTTGATCCTGTCCGGGTTCCACGAAGGCGCGCTGATGGCGCAGAAGGCGCACCGCTACGTTTATCCGGACAAGCGGCTGGTGTTCCAGTACACCACCTCGTCGTCGAGCCTGCAGAAGAAGCTCGGGGTCAACTGAATCCCAAAACGTGACAGCTGGTCTCACCGTGCTTTGCCCGGAGCGCGAACGTTCGTCACTGGAACCGTCCGCGAAATGGCCTTAGTCTGCGGCCATTGATTTATGGAATTGATCAGGTGATGACGATGCGCAAGCTGGCCGGACTTCAACTGATATTCGCCATGGTGATCGGGCTCGCATTTGCCGGCGAACTCGCCGCGCAGCCGGCGGAACCTTCCGCGGCCGGGTTGTGGGAGAAGGTCGAGAAGGGCAAGCCGGTCGGATGGTTCCTGGTGGTCGATCACAGCGGCGTCTTCGAAGGCGTGTTCGCCAAATTGTTTCTCGATGCCGGCGATCCGCCCAATCCGACCTGCTCGAAATGCGTCGACGATCGCAAGGATGCGCCGTGGCTCGGGATGTCCTTCATCCGCGACATGAAGCGCGACGGATTGAAATATGAGAACGGCAACGTGCTCGATCCGCGCGACGGCAAGATCTACAAGGCCAAGATGACACTGAGCCCCGATGGGCAGACATTGACGATGCGCGGCTATCTCGGCATCTCGCTATTGGGCAGGGACGAGGTCTGGACCCGCCTGCCGGATACGGCGCTGGCGCAAGTCGATCCGCCCATCATCATCAAATATCTTCCGGCGCAGGCCGCGGCGATGAAGCTGCCGGTCGGGCCGGCTCCGGCCAAGGCTCCGGCGGCACCGAAGAAAGCACCGGCACCGGTTCCTGCACCTGCGCGCTAGCGAGGAATGTTTGGACTCGAGGTCCAAACACAAAATATCGAAAACGACTCCACAAAGCAGGATGGGCTTCGCGCTCGCGCCATTCACGCCGCTTGCGTCCGGACCACGAGATGCTTCGCCGTCACGTCCCAGCCTGATGCTGCGCTAGCACTACTTTGGCAGATTGATTGTCTGAGGTTTTTCAAGGATTTGTTTTCGGCAGTGCGGACACCACTGAGCCGGCGGCGGCCGCAGGATGAGATCGACGATGGCGTGGCGTATGGCGGGCATGGTTGGCTGAGGCGGAGGCCCGTTGATTCTTTTTTTTCCGCCCCGCGTATGCGAGGCGACGATGTTGCAGGAAGGCGTAGGCAATCATTGTCATCAGAGCGTGGCGATGAAGCCCCTGCCATGATCGCCCCTCGAAGTGATCAAGTCCAAGCTCCTCTTTCAACTGCTGATGCGCCTGCTCGCAAATCCATCGTGCCTTGATGGTGGCGGCTAGTGTACGCAGATCCGTCGACGCAGGCAGGTTGGCGAGATAGTATTTCTTCTCCCCCGAGGCACGTTGCTCGCCAATGAGCCAGGCTTCGTCGCCCGGAAGATGCTGCTGACCCTTATCCCATATCCGCTGCGGAGGCCCGTCGGCGATGCGGACGCGGACAGCAGCAAATCGGGCTTTCAGCCGACCTTTCGTCCCGTTCCGCCAACTCACGGTCTTCCACCTGGCGCTGGCCAGCATTTGTTCGGCCGCGATCGATAGGACATCTGGTACGTGGTGCTTTCTTGGCCGGCCCCGAACCTTGGTATTCGGCCAAACGAGCTTCACATCGACCGGATACACCTTGAGGTGCCGCGGGATGCCGACGGCCCATAGTAGCCCGCGTTCCGTTAGCCCGTGTCGAAATGGCGCGCTGAGCCCGTATCCTGCATCCGCCAGCACACACCCAAAGCGCACGTTGGCTGCCATCGCGCGATCAATCTCGGCCAAAGCAATTTCCGGCTTGGACCTTGGTGCTTGGTGTTCGACAGGCACGCGAGCGCGCTTCAAACGAGGCACGTTGCTTGTCCAGCTGTCAGGCAGAAAGAGACGCAACGCGACCATCACCGGCACTTCGCCGCGCGCAAGCGTCAAAGACACCAGCGTTTGGCAATTTGCCGTCTTGCCGAGAGCCGACGCATATTGAGCTGCAACACCAACCGAGCGTTCGCCCTTCTTCGGCAGTGAGGTGTCATCAATGACCAGCACCGCATCCTTGCCGCCGACAAGTCGGTCCGCCTGGTTGAGCAGCTCAGATTCCAGTGGAGATGCATCCCAGACACCATCGGCGATGAAATGGTGCAGCTGATCGTAGTTGCCTGTGGCAAGGCGTTCTGCCATCGGCTGAACGCTCTTGCGATCGCCAGGGCCGATCAATCCCGCAACGTACAGTGGGCACATCCGCTGCCGGGTCTTGTGACCCAACCGGTCCAGGAACGGCTTCAGCCAGCGTTCGAGTTCGTCTTCCCATTCCGCCATGGTCAGCCCTCCAAGAGCCGACCACCCATGAATCATTGAAAAATTGATTCGGGAATCCTATAAAACGCGGCAAAATCAACAATCTGCCAAAGTAGTGCTAGTTCAATCCGGTTCTGCCCGGCGGCCGCGGCGCGTCCGGCGCAACCGGGATCGGCGCCATTGGCTGCGAGCTGACTTCAGGCACCCCGGCATCGAGCTGCAGCACGGCGGCGGCGGCCGGCACGGCGGCATCCGCCATCGCGGCGTGGCCCTCGGCGCTCGGATGCACCGCGCCGCCATAGACCGCTGACAACACGCCCCAGGTTGCGTCATGGATGTCGGCCGGTTGTTGCGATGTCGGCAGGCCTTGCGGGTAGGTCATCGCCGAAAAGTAGCTGTCATTGGCATCGCGGACCCAGCGCGCGCGCGGCAGATAGGCGCGGTACTCGCCGGCGCTGCGGCCGCACAGCATCGGCTGGCTGGCGGCCGTGACGATATCGGGATCGAAGCTGTCGCCGTTCGCCGAGAAGCACTGCCGGTCGAATTCGGGATCGCTTTCGGCGCGCGCGCAGAAGCCGTGGCTGGCAAAGCTGGCTTGATGGCCGTCGACGAAGGTCATGCGGTCGGCGCGCGGATTGCGGCACAGGATGCCGCCCTCGCAGAGTGCCAGCGCTCTCAACTGCGGCAGGAATTCGCTTTCGACGAAGTTCGACACGGCGGCCAGCCGCTGCGGCTGGGCATTGAAGGAGGGATGAATGTCAAAGCCGGCGCGTCCGCCGGGGCAGGGTGCACCATTCACCACCGTCGGATTGGCGTAAGAAGTGTAGACCACCCGCGACAGGTCGCCGACCAGCGGCTTCAGCGCCTCGCGCAGTTTTGCAAATCCCTGCGGCAGGTCGCGCGTCAACGCGCTGCGTGCGTCGTCCACCGTTGCCATCACGCCGCTGCGCCGGAACAGCGCGCGTTCAGTCGCATTGTCCACGATCACGTCGGCGACGAGGCCGGAGAAATAGATGTCGTTGGCGCCGACCGACAGCAGCACGAGATCGAGCTTGCGATCCGGCTGCCGGCGTTTCGCGGCGGTGAGGGCGTCGCGCAATTCGGCCAGTTGTCCGTTGACGGTGCCCTGGCAGGCGCCACTGCCCGATTTCGACGGCAGGCAGTCGCGGGCGCGCTGCGAACCGAACAGCCCGTCGGCAATGGTGGCGCCGGTGCAGGCCAGCGGCAGATAGGTCACCGCGATGTGCGGATATCGCACGGCGAGCGCCAGCGCGGTCCGGGTCTGATAGCTGTAGAGCGAACGGTGGCAGGCCGGATTGAACCAGAGCGCGCTCTGGCGCTGCCAGACCGACAGCAAGTCCGGCGCCTCGCAGGCGCGTCCGCCTTTGTAGCCCGCGCGGCTCGGACGGTAATATTGCGCGGCGGCCGATCCGAGATAGGAGCGGAAGCAAAAGCCTTCATCGGACAGCGCAATCGGCCGGTCCGGATTTCCCTCGCCGGAAGCGACGCTGTCGCCGAGGCCGGCGATGAAGATGTCGCGCACCGCGATCTCGGTGAACACGCGCTGACTGCCCTCCGAGCTGGACACGTCGGCGGTGACCACCGTGGTGCGGCCGTAACGGACCCGGAGATTGACCGGTTCGGCGCAGTCGAAGGTGGAGGTTTGCGGCCCGTCGCCATCGTCGACCGTCCAGGCGCAGGTGGCGCCGACCGGCACCGGACCGGTCAGGCGGATCACGACCGGATGATCGATCGGGGTGAGATAGCTTTCCTTGACGTTGTCGCGCGTACAGGGCTCGCTGACGCGGCCGGCGAGATCGATGCAAAGCCGGTTCACCGTGTTGCGCGCCCAGCCGCGGCCGTCGCTCTGGATCGCCAGCACCTGCTCCGCGGCCAGCACGCTGCGGCCGCGCGCGCTTTCGGCGTGCAGCAGGAAATCCCGCTCCTCGCGGAACAGGCGGAAGCGGTTGCGCACCTCCCAGGAAATCTGCAGCGGCCCATAGCCGCCGGAAGTCTGGGCTTGCGCGGCGGGCGTGGATATGCCGGCCAGTGCGGCGGCAACCAGCGCGACCGACAGCATTGAACGTAGAAGGATTGCAGCCATGGCGTCGTTTGACGTTAGCGGTAAGGCAGAAATAAGAGAATGCGGCGGCTCTGCGTCAAAAGACCGGACGGCGCGGATAACGACGCCGTTACCAACCTCAGGATTGCCGGCCCTTGATCGGTGGCCGCACCCGGGCCTTGGCCGTGCAGGCTTCGCCGAGCCGGCGCCGTTCCAGCCATGGTTGCAGCACGCTGAGCCAGAGTTCGCGGGTGCCCATGATCCCGATCGAGATGCCGAAGGGGATCAGGAAGTACAGGATCCGGAACACCACCAGTGTCGCCAGCAGCTCTTCCCTGCCGAACTGCGGCAGCGCCACCAGCATCGCGGCGTCGAACACGCCGATGCTGCCGGGCGCATGACTGGCGAAGCCGAGCAGCGTCGCCAGGATGAACACCACCGCGAGCGAAACGAAATCGATGTACGGCGCCATCGGCATCAGCAGGTACATCGCCAGCGCGCAGAAGCCGAGATCGACCACGCCGATCAGCACCTGCAGCAGCGTCAGCCGGGCGGAGGGCAGCACCACCTTCCAGCCGTTCTGACCGAGTTCGCGGCGGGTCTCGCCCATCAGCAGCCAGACGAAATAGGCGGCGATGCCGGCAAGGCAGCCGATCGCGATCAGCCGGTTCATCGCCGCCGGCAGCAGGTCCATTGCGGACGCCGCCTCGGGATGCCAGCCCATGCCTACGCCTAGCACGAACAGATTGCCGAGCCAGAAGGTAAGGCCGGAGAGGAAGCAGATCTTGGCGACATCGATCGCGGTCAGGCCATAGTCGGAATAGATCCGGAACCGGATCGCGCCGCCGGTAAAGACGGTGGCGCCGATATTGTGGCCGATGGTGTAGCTGGTGAAGCTCGACATCGCGGCGATGCGATAGGGGATGTGCGTCTTGCCAATGGTTCGCAATGCGAAGAAATCATAGAAGGTCAGCGTGCAGAACGCGCCTACCACGCACAGGGCGGCCAGCGCGATGCGATGCGGCGCGATTTCCGTCAGCGCGGTCAGAATAACACCGGTGTCGACCCCTTTCAGGGTGCGAACCAGGTGGGTGACCGCAAGAATGATGATGAGGAGACTCGCGGCGATCCCTAGCCGTTTCCAGCCGATCTTCTCCTTGAAGCCACGCCCGAGCGCGGTCAGCAGCCGATGCATTCATCCTCCCGGCAGGGGGCAATACGTAAAGATGGGACCTGTCACAAACGATGACAGTCGACGGTCAGAGGCACCGTGCGCGAAATCCATAAGCCAAAACAGGACCGTTGTGCAGCCCTTGACAAGCATGCCTTTTGGCGTCGTTCGCCGTCCCTGTCATACGCCCTACATATGTCGCCGCGTTAACGATTTTGAGTCGCAACGAGGTCCGTTCCACGCGCACTTTTTGCCGTTCCGTCCGTTCCATCGCGGCGTTTTCGAGGCCTTTAGGAACATCCTTTTCGCGAGCCGGTTAGCTCCCTATCAGCATCGAACATGAAGCGCGTCTGCCCGCAAAAAAAGGGCCGCGGCTGCGTGTTCCCAAAACGAAGGACGACCGCAATGGGACTGTTCACCAAAGACATCAAGACCATGAACGACCTGTTCGTACATCAACTGCAGGATATCTACTATGCCGAGAAGCAGCTCGTGAAAGCACTGCCAAAAATGGCCGAAAAGGCCACCGACAAGCAGCTCAAGCAGGGCTTTTTGGCCCATCTCGACGAGACCAGGACCCATGTGCAGCGGCTGGAGGAAGTATTCCGCATGCACGGCGCCGAGGTGAAGGCGGTCAATTGCCCGGCGATCGACGGCATCATCGAGGAAGCCGACGAGGTCGCCGGCGAAATCGCTGACAAGGCCGTGCTTGACGCAGCCCTGATCAACGCCGCGCAGGCCGCCGAGCACTATGAGATCACCCGCTACGGCAGCCTGATTGCGTGGGCGCGGCAGCTTGGACGCAACGATTGCGCCAGCATCCTGCAGCAGACGCTCGATGAGGAAAAGAAGACCGACGCCAAGCTGACCTCGCTGGCGGAAGGCAAGGTCAACCTGCGGGCCGCAAGCTGATCTCTCTTGTTGAATGAGGCAAAAAGCCGCGCGGGGGCAACCTCGCGCGGCCTTTTGTCGTGAGGCAATCGCCCGACGCATCCAAATTTCGACCATTGTCGAAATGTCATGAAGGATGGCGTTGGACGGCTTGTCCGGGAACTGGATGGTGCGCTGACCCGATGATCGGCGTGCGCGCTTACGGTTGCCTTCTTGTGCTCAGTCCGATCCAGCGGATCACGGATTTCCGCCATTGGAAACCGGGCTCGCCTTTCGCGCCGATGATGGGCGGCCAATCCCGCCTCCTTGCCGTCGGAGATACGAAGGTTTTGTTCATCATCTTGCCGAATCTTCCCGGTTGTTCCCGCGCCGGTTACCCCTAATGCACCAATGCAACTGCAATTACAGGCCATTGAGGGGTCTGTAATGTTCCAAGTCCTGAATTGTCTCGTCACCGAGCATGACTGGCGACTGGTTGTTCTGGCCGGCGCCATTTGCTCGTTCGCCAGCGCGGTCGCCATCAGTCTGTTTCAACGTGCCAGGGCCTCGCACGGCCGAGCGCGCGTGATCTGGATCTGCCTCGACGCGGCGGTCGGCGGCTGCGGAATCTGGGCGACCCATTTCGTCGCGATGCTGGCTTACGATCCAGGCGCCAGCGCCGGATACAACATACCCGTTACGCTGTTGTCGCTGCTGTTCGCGGTGTGCATTGTCGCCATCGGCCTCTGCGTTGCGCTGTTCAGTGCGCGCCGGCCGGTCGTCGCGCTCGGCGGTGCGATCGTCGGTGCCGGCGTCGCAGCCATGCACTATACTGGTATGGCGGCACTCGAGTTTCCGGCCTACATCGTCTGGGCTCCCGGTATCGTCTCGGCCTCGATCGTTTTCGGAAGCGTATTCGCGGCCCTTGCGATGCTCGTCGCCATGCGCCGGGACAATTCCGCCCATACCCTGGCCGCGGCCGGTCTGCTGACGATCGCAATCGTCTCACATCACTTCACCGCCATGGGCGCCATCACGCTCGTTCCCGATCCGACGCTCGGCTCCGACGCGGTAGCGGTTTCTACGGCCGCGCTTTCGTTTCTGACCTCTATTGGCGCCTTCGCCATTCTCGGCATATCGCTGCTGGCGGCCATGTTCGATCGCGCCGCAAAGAGCGAGCTCCATGAACAAAAGATCCTGCTCGATACCGCGCTCGGCAACATGTCGCAGGGGCTTTGCATGTTCGATGCGGACGGGCGCATCCTCTTGTTCAACCAGCGCTACGTCGAACTCATGGACAGGACCGGTGTGCCGCTGCAAGGCCGCTTGCTGATTGACGTGCTGCGCGAAGCGAAAGCGGCCGGCGAATGGGACGGCGATCCCGACGAATTCTTCGCAAGCGTGCTGGAGGACGCAAAGGCCGGCCGGACCGTGACCAAGACGACGGGCCGCAGCGGCCGTTCGCTTCGCGTGGTCGATCAGCCGATGAAGGGTGGCGGATGGGTCGCTACCTTTGAAGACATCACGGAATGGCAGGCCGCCCAGGAACAGATTTCGCACATGGCGCGCCATGACGCGCTGACCAACCTGCCGAACCGGACGCTGTTCCGCGAGCAGCTCGAAAAGGCCTTGCGGCTCGCCAAACGCAGCGATCAGCTTGCGGTGCTATGTCTCGATCTCGACCATTTCAAGGACATCAACGACTCGCTTGGCCATCCGGTCGGCGACGCGCTGCTCAAAGAGGTCGCACGGCGTCTCGGCGAATGCATCACCGAGCACGACACGGTGGCGCGGCTCGGCGGCGACGAATTCGCGATCGTGCAGTTCTGCAGCGATTGCGAGCCGTCCGCCGTCGCCTCGCTCGCCAGTCATGTGGTCGAGCAGGTTTCCGCGCCTTACGAGATTGCCGGCCACCAGCTCGTCATCGGCGTCAGCATCGGCATTTCGCTGGCGCCCGAGGACGGCAAGAACCCCGACGAACTGCTGAAGAAGGCCGATCTTGCGCTCTACCGCGCCAAGGAGGACGGCCGCGGCACCTACCGCTACTTCGAGACCGGGATGGACGCCCGCGCACAAGCGCGGCGGCTTCTGGAACTCGACCTGCGTGCCGCGTTGCGGCGCGATGAATTCGAAGTCTATTACCAGCCGATCCGCGACGTCGCCAAAGACGTGGTCGTTAGTTTCGAAGCCCTGGCGCGGTGGAATCATTCGCTGCGCGGCATGATTTCTCCGGCCAATTTCATTCCGCTGGCGGAAGAAACCGGCCTGATCGTGCCGATCGGCGAGTGGGTGTTGCGGCAGGCCTGCATGGATGCGGCGCAATGGTCGCAGCACGTCGCCGTCGCGGTCAATCTTTCGCCGGTGCAGTTCAAGAATCCGAATCTGGTCTCGACGGTGAAGGAAGCGCTAAAGGCGTCCGGCCTTCCGGCGCATCGGCTCGAACTGGAGATAACGGAATCGGTGCTGCTGCAGAACAGCGAGGCGACGCTGGCGGTTTTGCACGAGCTTCGCGGCTTTGGCGTCAGGATATCGCTCGATGACTTCGGAACGGGGTACTCGTCGCTGAGCTATTTGCGCAGTTTTCCTTTCGACAAGATCAAGATCGACCGTTCGTTCGTGAGCGAACTCGCAACGCGCGACAATTCGATGGCAATCGTCCGCGCGGTGACCGGCCTCGGCAAGAGCCTCGGCATCGTCACCACGGCTGAGGGCGTCGAGACCGACGCACAATTCGATATCCTGCGCCGGGAAGGTTGCACGCAGGCGCAAGGCTATCTGTTCAGCCCGCCGCGTCCCGCCGCCGAAGTGGAGAATATGCTGATACAGCCGCGACAGCGCCTGACCGCGTAGCTATTCTGCGTCAGGTATTCGATCCTCATCCTGAGGAGCGGCGTCTTCGCCGCGTCTCGAAGGATGCAGGCCCGGCTGTGGCCTCATGGTTCGAGACGCGCTTCGCGCTCCTCACCATGAGGGACCTATGACGCAACAAGACTTGGCAGGTCCTTCCCTCGAAAGCGTTCATGCCTTGCGCAGCGCGAAATGCGCGCCGCAGAACGCCATGGCCGCACCGAGGCAGAGCGCCGCAAGGCCCGCCAGCACGCCCGAAATGGTCGGGACGGGGCTCGGCGCCGAGGCGGCCTGTCCGGCGCCTGCGAGGATCAGCACGCCGACCGCGATCAGGAACTGGCGCATTCGCTGCGGAATTTGGCCCGAGGCCGCGCTGTGCATCAAATTGGCGGTGAAATAGCCGCCGGAAAAACCCACGGTCGCGATCAGCCACCAGGCGATCGCGGCACCCGCGGGCATGAACTCGATGGTATCGGATCGCCACAGACCGCCGAGATCGAGCCCGTAACGCGCACCCAGCATGTGCACGGCCAGCGCCAGCAGCACTCCGGAAACAATCGCGCCGGCCAGGATCAGGCGGCGCGGAAAATAAGTCGTCTCGGCCATGGCCCGCTTGTAAGGTAAAGCCGGCGCGCCGCGCAAGCAGGCGGCTTCAAACGACACGGGATATTTTGGATTTGCCGACATCACTGCCGAACCCGACGACGGAAGGCGAGGGCGCGCGCGCGATCAGGTATGCCTACAAGGCGTCGCTGATCTCGTCGGCGTATCAATTCGAACTGACGGATGCCGGATTGTCATGGCAGATGGGCCGCCGGTCCGGCGTTTGGCCCTATGCCGATATCGCTTCGATCCGTCTGTCGTATCGACCGGTGTCGATGCAATCCCGTCGCTTTCGCGCCGATCTTGAACGGGCCGGCGGTGAACGGATCGCCATCCTTTCGACGACTTGGCAGACCGTCTCGCTGATGACGCCGCAGGACCAGGAATACCGCGCCTTCATCGCCGAGCTGCATCGAAGGATGCAGGCGGCCGGCAGCAAGGCTTTCCTGATCGGCGGCATCGGGACGGTGACCTACGGCATGGCGGTTACGATGCTGGCATTGCTGGCCATCGCCATGATCGGACTTTTCGCACGGGCGATCGCGACGTCCGAATTCACCGGCGCGTTATTTCTGGTCGGCATCGCGGTCTGGTTTGCCTGGACCATCGGCCGCTTCATCACGCGCAATCGGCCGCGCGGATATTCGTTCGACGCGCTTCCCGCGACACTGCTGCCGTACTCGGTTCGCAATCAAGCGACACGAAATGTGATTTCGCGAAACGCCGCAGGGCACGGCACTCTGTGCGGCATTCCCGATGGCAGGCGAGTTGCCGTGACGAGTTCGACGACGCGATCACCGACGGAGGCCGAGATTGCCGCGATCAATGCGCGGCATCTGATCGAGACGTCGTTGCGGCCGGCCGATCTGCTGTTCGTGTTCGGCACGCGCGAGGACGTCGACGAACGGGTCGACGAGGCCTGCCGGCTGTGGCGGGAAGGGTTTTTCCGCTGGGCGATCGTGAGCGGCGGGGTGACGCCGGGATCGAATCTGTCGGAATGCGAGATCATTGCCGACGCCATGGTCGCGCGCGGCATTCCTGCCGACATCATTCTGCGAGAAGATCGCGCGAAAAACACCGGCGAGAACGTCATCTTCTCGCTGCCGATCATCGACGCCGCGCTCGGGCTCGCCAATATCCGCAGCGTGATCTGTCTCGGCAATACCTGGACCGCGCGCCGCTATCCGATGACGCTGCACCGGCACTGGCCGGAGGTGGAGAAGATGCTGGTCATGGTCGACAGTTTCGAGACGCCGCGGGCGCTCTGGCACACCGACGCCGAATTCTCGCGCCGCATGCTGCATGAATGGCGCAAGATCGAGCCGTACAAGGCGAGGGGATTTATTGCGGAATGGCCGGCCTTGGAAAGACGCGACCGGTAACACTACTCGGTCGTATCGACATCTTCCTTCGCCGTCAGCATTCCCGAGAGCGTTCGCAACGCCAGATCGAGCTGCTCGTTGCTGGGAGCGCCGAGCGCCAGGCGGACCGCGTTGGGGGCATGGCCGGGAATCACGGCGAAGGTGGTCGAAGGGGTCAGCGCGATGTCGCGACGGGCCGCCGCCGCGACGAATGTCTGCGAGCGCCAATGCGCGGGCAGCGTGAGCCAGAGATGGTAGGACTTTGCGTTCGCCTGGATCTCGAAGCCGGCAAGGTATCTGGCCGCCATCTGCTGGCGGCGCGCCGCGTCGATCCGTTTCAGGCGTGACAGCTCGGCCACCGTGCCGTCCGCCATCAGCCGTTGTCCGGCGGCAAAGGCAAATCCGGAGGCCGTCCATCCGCCCGACCGTACCGCGGCCATGATGCGCTCGCGCAGGCGCGGCGGCGAAACGATGAAGCCAAGTGCGAGGCCCGGCGCCACCTTCTTCGACAGGCTGTCGAGCGTGATGCAGCTATCCGGCGCGAGCGCGGCCATCGGCGTCTCTTCGTCGAGAAAGCCGTAGACCGTGTCCTCGATGACGGGGAGGCCGAGCTTCTCGACGACGCGCAGCAGGTCGGCCCGGCGCGCCTGCGGCATGGTCATGCCGAGCGGATTTTGTATCGTCGGCTGAACGTACAGCGCCGACAAATGCGCTTCGCGGTGCGCCTTCTGCACCGCATCCGGGCGAACGCCGTTCTCGTCCATGGCGAGCGGCACCAGCGTGACGTCGAGTCTCGCGGCGATGTCCTTGATGAAGGGATAGGTCAGCGCCTCGACGCCGCAGCGGCCGCCGCTCGGCACCGTCGCCGCCAGCGCCGCGGCGATGCACTGCCGGCCGTTCGCGGTGAACACGAGTTGATCGGGGGCCGGGGACCAGTCCTCGCGGGAGAGAAACTCGGCGGAAATGGTCCGTGCCGCCTGGGTGCCGGTCGTGGTCGAGTGCCGCAACGCGAGATCGAGCACCTCGGGGCGTTCCAGCCCGGCAAGGCTTCTTGCGATCATCACGGATTGCGTCGGCAGGATCGGATAGTTCACTTCCAGATCGATGCGCGCGCCGCGCGGCTCGGTCGGCATGGCGATGCCGCGGCGCGTCTCGCCCGAAACGAAGGTGCCGCGTCCGACTTCGCCGACCACGAGGCCGCGGCGCAACAGTTCGGTGTAGACGCGGCTGGCGGTGGAGACGGCGATCTTCCGCTCATAGGCAAAGCTGCGCTGCGGCGGCAGGCGGTCGCCGGGCTTGAGCGCGCCGTTGGCGATCTCGGCGGCGACGGTATCGGCCAGCTTCAGGTACTCGAATTTTGACATAATTGCACCGAGAGCAATGTTTTCCTTGCACCGATGAATGTATCGGATCATTTAGGAACCATCAAGCCAGAGATTGCACTGAGAGGGGTGCAAGACAATCGGTCCATCAGGGGTGCAAGCGCTCTCGCAGGCGTTTGCACCGGCGGCGGAGGCTTGGCCGCGTGAAAGCAAGGAGAAGTGCGATGACCACGATTTATTCGACGGCAGGCCAACCTGCTCACCAAAGCTCCATGAGCGGATTTTTCCGCGTCCTCGGAAGCTGGGTAAACGGCATCGTCACCTATCTTGCGCGCCGACAGGCCATCCAGACGCTGAACGAACTGGACGACCGCGCGCTCCGCGACATCGGCATCGAACGCAGCCGGATTGAATCGGCCGTGCGCGGCAACGTCGATCCGGATTTCGGGCGCATCATGTAAGGGCGTCTGGATTGAATGCAGTGATGCCATCGGCCCGGTCGAAAGATCGGGCCGAACTGCGTCGGACGCCGATTACGCCGGTAACTCAATCTTTGTCACCATTCTTCAGGTGTGCGCGCTTGTCAGTGCCGCACCACCAGCACCGAACATATTGCGTAGCGCACGACATGGCCGGCGTTGGAGCCGAGGAAATAGGTCCGCATCGCCGGCCGGTGTGAGGTCATCACGATCAGGTCGGCCTTGATCGCCGCCGCCTCTTCGAGGATCTCGTGATAGATGCCGCCCTGCCGCACTGCGGTAGAAATCCGCGACGCATCGATCCCGGATTCTTTCGCCACGATCGCGAGCGCTTCCTCCGAGGCCGCACGCTGCAGCTCGTCGAAATCGGCCGGCACATATTCCGCCAGCATCGCCGGCGTCATCGGCTGCACATTGAGCAGGCGCACCGAGCCGTTCCAGGTCTGCGACAGTGTTGCAGCGGTCGCGATCGCAGGCTTGGCCAGATCGGTGTCGGCCAGATCGATCGGCACCAGAATCGACTTGAACATCTGCGTCTCCCGCTTTGGGCCCGTTCGGTCCCGATTTATCAGGACCGGGCCCTAGCCTTTTGTTTTGACGTGTTTTCTTTTACGCGAACTTGTTCTCAATTCGCTCGAAAACCGTGTCGCGAAAAGCTTAGCATGGCGGGGCAGGAATGTCCGCGCAGCTCAATCGTCCAGCGCCTGTTTCAGCAATTTCGGGCTGGTGAAGCGCACGAGTTCGCCGCGGCGGAACGCCACCTCGTTCCAGTCGTCGACCGCAAAGTCCAGGATGGCCAGGCCGGCGGTTGGCAGATTGTCCTCAAGTGACTTCTTCGCCGCCGCGTCGCCGCTGCCGGCGAGCATCAAGGCCAGCTCATGCATGCCGGGATTATGGCCGATCAGCATCAAGCGCGCGGGATTGGTGACCTCGGCCAGCCGGATGAGCCGCAGAAGCTGCGTCGGCTCGGCGCCGTAGAGTTCGTCGAGCAGTTCGACCCGTGGCTGGGGGGCCCGCGCGGCCCCCTTCATCGCATCGCGCGCGATCTCCCAGGTCTGCTTCGCCCGCACCGCGGTCGATACCAGCACCGCGTCGGGGAGGGGCGGATGCCGGCCGATCCAGGTTCCGATGGCGGCGGCATCCAGCCGGCCGCGCTCGTCGAGACGGCGGTCCTGGTCATGGCCCGAAGGCGCGGCGTGTTCGGTCTTGGCGTGACGCAGCAGCATCAAACGGCGCATGGGCGCGATCTCGATTCGGTCTTAGTCTGGACTAATCTACAAGCTCATGTCCCGGAAATGGTGACAAGCGCTGCAGCGGTCCGTAAGAAACGCCATGCCCGAGACTTTCACAAGTGCGACCAACGGCCCCGACGGCGACGCGCCGTTTCGCTCGCGTTTGTCATTCGACCTGGATGTTGACATTTGCGTGGTCGGGGCCGGACTTGCCGGCCTCACGGTAGCGCTGGAGGCCGCGCGGCTCGGCGCCAGCGTGGCCGTGCTCGAAGGCCGGCATGTCGGCTGGAACGCGTCCGGCCATCAGCTCGGCACGGTGATGCCGGGCTACAGTCTTCCGATCGGCGACCTGATCGAGCGCGTCGGGCTGGAGGACGCGCGCGAGCTGTGGGCGATGTCGAAGGAGGGCGCCGATTACGTTCGCGCCGCCGCCACCGAAGAGGCGATGCCGGGAATTGCACTGACCGAGGGCGCGCTGGAAGTCTCCAATGTCGATGCCGGCGAAACGCTGATCAGCCGGCTGCAGACGCTGAGCGAGGATTTCGAGACCGAGGTCGAGGGATGGCAGGTCGATCGCGTACGCGATCAGCTCGGGACGGCACGCTATTTCCACGGCATCCATTATCCGCGCGCGTTCCAGATCGACGGCCGCAAATACATCCACGGTCTTGCCGCGCTGGCGCGGCGGGCGGGCGCGCGCATCTTCGAGGATACGCCGGTCGTCAGCATCGATCCGTCCGGGATTCGCAAGCGCATCGTGACGCCGTCGGCGCGGCTGCGCGCCTCGCACATCGTGCTGGCCGGCAACGTTCATCTCGGCGCCCCGCTGCGCCGCCTGTCGGAGACGCTGCTGCCGGTCTGGCGCTATGCCGCGGTCACGGAGCCGCTCGGCGAGCGGCTGGGCGAGATGATCGCCTTCAAGGGGTCGGTGGCCGACAGCGATGGTATCGATCATTTCCGGATCGTCGATGGCGACCGGCTGATGTGGGCGAGCCCGGAAACCACCTGGGAGGCGCGGCCACGCCGCTTCGGACCCGCCATTCAGCGCCGCATTGGCACCATCTTCCCGCAACTCGGCAAGGTCGCGATATCGGACGTGTTCGGCGGCGCGGTCGGGGTGACCGTGCACGGCATGCCGCAGATCGGCCAGCTGCGCAAAGGGCTGTGGGTCGCCAGCGGCTTCGGCCGCCAGGGGCTGAACACCTCGGCGATGGCGGGGCAGGTCATCGCGCGCAGCATCCTGTGGGGCGAGGAACGCTGGAAACTGTTCTCGCCGTTCGAACTGGTCTGGGCCGGCGGCGCCACCGGCCGCGTCGCCGGCCAACTGATCGGCCTGTGGGGGCGGGGCCATTCCGCCGCGGCGGGCGCGCTGGCGCGTTACCGCGAGGGCGCCCGTGTCCGGGAAGGCGTGCGCGAGGCACGCCTGGCGGAGGCCAACCGGCAGGCCGGAACCAGGCCGCCGCGTCCGCCGGCCGGGCCGCGCCCGGTGCGTCCACAGCCTCCGCGGCCGGCAGCGGCGCCGGACGGCAGGATGCCAGCCGCTCCCTCGCAGGAAAGTGAGATAATTCGGGACGGTTCCGTGTAACGTCGGCGCGCGTGGGCCGTACTTGATGGCGAACCGTTACACCCGCCTCGCACGGAGATTTAGATGATCGACCGCCGTATCCTGCTCGCATCCCTGGCCAGCCTGTTTGGCCTTGCCGCCTTCCGCTGGCTGCGCGCCACGCCGGCGCAGGCCGCCGAGAAATTCGAGGTCGAGAAGACCGACGCCGAATGGCGCGCGCAGCTCACGCCGCAGCAGTATGAAATCCTGCGCAAGCACGGTACCGAGCGGCCGGGTTCGAGCCCGCTACTGAAGGAGAAACGCAAGGGCATCTTCGCCTGCGCCGGCTGCGACCTGCCGCTGTTCTCCTCGGAAACCAAATATGAGAGCGGCACCGGCTGGCCGAGCTTCTGGAAACCGCTCGACAACGCCATTGGCGAAACCAAGGACACGACGTTCGGAATGACGCGCACGGAAGTCCACTGCCGCCGCTGCGGCGGACACATGGGGCACGTGTTCGACGACGGGCCGCAACCGACCGGCTTGCGCTACTGCATCGACGGGTTTGGGCTGGTGTTTCACCCGGCCGGGCCACAGGCGTCATAAGGGCGCTGCCCGGCAATTGTTGCCCCGCCCGGCAAATGTGCCCCGGTCTTCAGACCGGGGCTTTTTTATTAAGCTATTGATTTTTATCGATTTTGTGGTTTGGCACAACGCTTGCGACATGTTCTCCCGACGCGGCCTCGGTTTTACAAGAACGGCGAGCCGCCCGGATCGAATTTGGAGAACATGTCATGGGTATCTTCGGCGCTCTCACCACCGCGGTCGGCGGCCTCCGCGCCAACTCCTACGCGCTGGAAAACGTCTCGGGTAACATCGCCAACTCGCAGACCACGGCGTTCAAGCGCGTCGACACCTCTTTCCTGGATCTCATTCCGCAAACTTCCAGCACCGCGCAGCTCGCCGGCGGCGTGACCACGCAATCCCGCTCCACCAACTCGGTGCAGGGCGACGTGCAGACGGCCTCGGTTGCGACCTTCATGGCGATCAACGGCAACGGCTTCTTCGCGGTGCAAAAGCCCGGCAACTTCACCGACGGCACGCCGGTGTTCGACGGCGTCGACCGCTATACCCGCCGCGGCGATTTCCAGATCGACAAGAGCGGCTACCTTGTCAACGGCGCCGGCTATTATCTGCAGGGCGTGCCGATCGATCCGACCACCGGCAACCCCTCGGGCAGTTCGCCGCAGGTTCTCCGATTCCAGAACGACTTCCTGCCGGCGCAGGAGACCACCCGTATCGACTATCGCGCCAACCTCGCCAGCTATCCGCTGACGACCAAGCATGACGTTTCCGTTCCCGGATCGGAATTGATCGCGGCGGCGTCATACAGCATCGGACATAATCCTTTGGCGCTCGGCACGCCTGCGGCGCCCTATACCGACTCCACCGTGAGCGGTACAATTCAGAACAACAAAGCGACGCCGTCGGTGGCGAACACGCTCTCGACCCTGCTCAACGGCCTCGCCGGCACCGACTCGATCTCCGCCAATTTCATCGCAGGCGACACCATCACGGTCAACGCCCAGACCATCACCTTCATGGCGTCAGGCGCTGCCGGCAACAACCAGGTCAACATCGGCGACAGCATCGGAACCTTGCTGGGCAAGATCGACGCGCTCACGGGAACCGCACTGTCATCGGGAATCAACGCCGGCTCGATCACGCTGCATTCCGGCGTACTCTCCAATCTCTCGATCCAGAGTTCGAACACCGCGGCCTGGGCTGCGCTAGGCTTCAATGGCACCATGACGGCAACGCGCGGCGGCGGCGGCGGCGTCGGCACCGGCCAGGTTGTCGGCAACGACAATTCGACATTCCTCGACGAGTCGGTGGCGGGTGGTGCGGTCACGACCTACGACGTTTCGGGCGCGCCGGTGAACCTGCAGTTCCGCTGGGCCAAGACCGACAGCACCACCCTCGGCCCCGGCCATACCGACACCTGGAACCTGTTCTACCAGGTCAATCCCAACGCGACCGGCACCCAGGTCTCCTGGCAGAACGTCAACACCAACTTCACCTTCTCGGCCTCGGGCCAGATGTCCCCGGCAGTTCCGTCGGTCACGCTCGCCAACGCCGTCGTCAATGGCGTGGCGCTCGGCAGCCCCGTCATCAACTTCGGCACCGGCGGCGTCACCCAGTTCGCCGATGCCAACGGCAACGTCCAGGTCAACCAGATCCAGCAGGACGGCTTCCCGGCCGGCCAATTGCAGTCGGTCGGCGTCGGCAGCAATGGCCGCATCGTCGGCAACTATTCCAACGGCCGCAACCTCGACCTCGCCGAAATCTCGGTCGCGACCTTCAACGGCACCAACTTCCTCAAACGCGTCAACGGCGGCGCGTTCGAGATAACCGACGGATCCGGACAGGCGCTGTTCGGCAAGTCTGGAACCATCGTCGGCTCGTCGCTGGAAGGATCCAACACCGATATCGCCGACGAGTTCACCAAGCTGATCGTCACCCAGCAGGCTTACTCGGCGAACACCAAGGTCATCACCACGTCCAACACGATGGTGCAGGACCTCCTGAACGTGCTGCGCTGATTTCCGTAGCGACGTTCGCGATGCGATTTGAGATGGGCAATTAGTCATGGGTTTGAGCCAAGCTCTCGCTATCGCGATGTCGGGCCTGCGTGCGACGCAAGCCTCGATCTCGCTGGTCGGATCGAACGTCGCCAATTCGGAAACGCCGGGTTACGTCAGGAAGACGGTCATCCAGGTCGCCGGCACCAACGGCGACTATGGCTCGAGCGTTCTCCTCAACGGCGTCGACCGGCAGCTCGATCAATATCTGCAGACCCAGTTGCGAACGGAAACCTCAGGCGCAGCTTACGCCGACATCCGCTCGACCTTCCTTGCCAATCTGCAGAACGTCTACGGAAATCCGGCTGAAACCGGCACCATCGAGGATTCGTTCAACAAGCTCCTGACCGCCTTCCAGGGCCTGTCGACCAGCCCGGACTCGCAGTCGGCGCGGATCAGTGCGGTCGCCGCCGCGCAGACCATGGCGCAGACGCTCAATGCGACGACGCAAGGGATTCAGAATCTTCGCGCCAACGCCGAGATGGGCATCAACGATTCCATCACCACCGCAAACAACGCGATGGCCCAGATCGCGTTCATCAACAACCAGCTCCAGAACAGCGGCAAGACCGACGCGGCGACGGCGTCGCTGCTGGATCAGCGTGACCAGTATATTACCCAGCTGTCGAGCTTGATGGACGTCAGGACGGTCGTGAACGACCTCAACCAGGTGACCGTATTCACCAACTCCGGCGTGCAGCTGGTCGGCACTGAGGCGGCGCGGCTCAGCTTCAATCCCCAGGGCACGGTGACGCCCAACACGCTGTACAACATCGATCCGACCAAAAGCAACGTCGGCACCATCGCGATCAATTTCCCGCACGGCGGCAGCTACGATCTGGTGGCGACCAACTCGATTCGTTCGGGCAAGATCGCGGCCTATCTCGAGCTGCGCGACAACACGCTGGTGAAGGCGCAGGCGCAGGTCGACCAGTTCGCGGCATCCATGTCGAGTGCGCTGTCGGACAAGACGACTGCAGGCACGGCCGCTCCGGCGTCGGTGCTGCCGCGGACCGGTTACGATCTCGATCTGACGGGATTGCAGTCGGGCAACGTCATGCACATTACCTACAAGGACAACACCACCGGCGTCACGCACAACCTCTCGATCGTGCGCGTCGACGATCCGAGCGTGCTGCCGTTGAGCAATACTTCGACGCTCGATCCGAACGATGAGGTTCTCGGCGTCAATTTCGCCGGCGGCATGGCTTCGGTGGTTACCCAGCTCAATGCCGCGCTCGGCTCGAGCGATCTCCAATTTTCAAACCCGTCGGGCTCGACCTTGCGCGTACTGGACGACGGCGCGCCAAATCGTTCCGACGTCCTGGCGGCGTCGGTCACCACGACGATGTCCTCGCTCACCAGCGGCAACGCGCAGCTGCCGTTGTTCACCGACAATGGCGGGCTCTTTACCGGTGCGCTCACGGCCAACGGTTCGCAGCAGACCGGTCTCGGCGGCCGCATCAGCGTCAATCTCGGGCTGCTCGGCGATCCCTCGCGCACCATCGTGTTTTCCACCAGCCCGTTGACGGCTGCGGGAGACACCACGCGTTCCGACTTCGTTCTTACGCAGCTGCAGTCGGGGAGCTATCGCTATTCGCCGCAGACCGGCATCGGCACCACCGGTGCGCCGTTCACCGGCACGCTGGTCAACTTCGCCAAGCAGTTCATCAGCCAGCAGGGCGAAGCCGCAACCGCCGCCAAGCAATTGTCCGACGGTCAGTCCGTGGTGCTGAACACCCTGCAGAAGAAGGTGACGGATGCCTCGGGCGTCAATATCGACGACGAGATGGCGCATCTGCTCGCGCTGCAGAACGCCTATTCCGCCAATGCACGCGTCATGTCGTCCATCAAGCAGATGTACGACACGCTGATCCAGGCCATGTGAGGGTTTCATGTCTATCGATGGCGTTAACGGCAGAACATCCTATATCGGGACCTCGATCCTCAATATCCGCGCGCAACTCGACGATCTGACGCAGCAGCTCGCCAGCGGCCGGGTCTCGACGACCTATGCGGGGCAGGGCGCCAATCGCGGCTTTGCGCTGAGCTTGCGTGCGCAGGTTAGCGGCCTGGATGCCTTTGCAGACACGGGGAAGAACGTCAATGTCAGGCTCAACGTCGTCAACCTTGCGCTGCAGGGATTGTCCGACATCGGTACGTCGGTAAAGAACGCGGCCAGTACGTCGACCATCGTGCTCAACAACAACGGTCAAACCTCCGGCCAGATCACGTCGCAGGCGGCGTTCTCGAACGCGGTGTCGCTGCTCAATAGCCAGACGGGCGACCGCTATCTGTTTTCCGGACGCACCACCGACACGGCCGCGACCGTGTCGGCCGATGTCATGCTCGACGGCGTGGGAACGCAGGCCGGGTTGAAGCAACTGATCAACGAACGCCGCCAGGCCGATCAGGGCGTCGGCAACATGGGGCATCTGACGGTCTCGTCGCCGCCGTTGACGACCACCGTGACCAGTCTGACCGAGGATGGTTCGTCGTTCGGATTGAAGCTCGGCTCGGTCAGTTCGTCGCTGACGGGGGCGACCGTGACGCAGCCGACCGGCGTGCCGCCGGCCGTCACCGTCGATCTCGGCGCCGTCAATCCGAACGACGGCGAAAACGTCACGTTCAACTTCAATCTCCCGGACGGCACCAGCGAGTCGATCGTGCTGACCGCAACGACGAAGAATCCGCCGCCGACGGGTTCGTTCCTGATCGGCGTCGACACGGCCGCAACCACGACGAACCTGCAGGCCGCGTTGACGTCTTCGATCCAGACGCTGGGCGATACGTCGCTGGTGGCGGCGTCCGCGATCGCGGCATCCGACAATTTCTTCAATCCGTCCGCGACCGTCACCGGGACTGCGGTCAACAATCAGGCCGCGGTGCCGGCGCCGATCACCGGCGCCACGCTGCTCTCGGGCGCTGCAGGAACGGATTCGCTGGCCGCGAGCTTTGCGGCGGGCGATACGATTACGGTCAACGGCACGCCGATCACCTTCGTCGCATCGGGTGCGACCGGCAACCAGCTCAACATCACCGACAGCGTGCAGACCCTGCTGGCAAAGATCGATTCGATCACCGGCACCGGTACGCCGTCGACCGTCACCGGCGGCGTGATCGCGCTGCACGGCGGTGACGGCGCGAGCCTGACGGTCTCCAGTTCGAACACGGCGGCGTTCGCGGCGCTGGGCTTCAGCGCCCCGGCAAATGCAAATCCGGCGCCGTTGCGCGTCAACGGTCCGCCGTTCGCCACCGCCACCAATCTGATCGGCGGCACGTCCGCCAACACCGTCTCGTGGTACACCGGCGAACTCGGCACCGATCCGCCGCGCGGCACCGCGATTGCGCGCATCGACCAGTCGATCACGGTGCAGTATGGCGCGCGCGCCAACGAGCAGGCGTTGCGCTATCAGTTGCAGAACATCGCGGTGTATTCCGCGGTCACGACCAATGCCAACAACCCGAATGCGAAGGCGCAGGTGAACGCGCTGCAGCAGCGGATTTCGGCAAACCTGGCGCCGCAGACCGGCCAGCAATCGATTCAGGACATGCAGGCGGAGTTCGCCGGCGCACAGAACGCCATCAAGGCCTCGACCGATCGCCAGACCCAGCTCAAGGGAATGGCGCAGACCATGCTCGACCAGATCGAGGGCATCAACCAGGACGAGGTCGCGACCAAGATCCTGGCGCTGCAGACCAGCCTGCAGGCCTCGTATCAGACCACGTCGATGCTCTATCAGACCACGCTGACCAAGTACCTGCCGATCTAATCGCAATCTCGGCGGACAAGCAAAAAGGCCTCCTTGCGGAGGCCTTTTTTATTTGGTGTGCTCGCGCTTCCTCATGCAGACTTGCGATCGGGCTCACCGGATGTCTGGAGCTTGCGGGCGCTTTCGAGCAACTGCTCTTCATGGCCGATCAATTTCTTGGATTCCTTCAGCGCGTGGTAGAGATCGCCGTTCAGAATGAAGTTGTTGATCCCTTCGATGAACGGCCATGCGCTCGGCATTGCGGTCAGGATGTCGCGCACCAGGCTGAAATAGGTCGGATGATGCGCCATCGGATCCGGTGACAGGTACATCAGCTGCACGGCGAGATAGACCAGCTTGGCCGGCGTGTCGGCGGTCTCGGGCGTGAGGATGTCTTTCTCGCGCAGGATCGGAATCCTGTCGCCGTCGATCAGCAGCCTGGCGCGCTGATCGGTGTTGGTGACCACGCAGGCGCCGATGATGATTCGCTCGTGCGGTTTGAGCTCGACTTTCAAGGCCATGCCTGTTCTCCGTTTGGCGCTTTTCGCGCGTTGTCGTGCCCGCCGGCAGATTCGCATCCTTTCCCATGATGGTTAACCAATGGTGAACATGCGAATAGTGCCCGTCTGACGGGGCTTTTTGCAGACGACCCGTAAGAATACGGAGCAGGTTCCGAAACGGCCAATTAATTTCAAATTCACCGTCTTTAGGGGCGTCTTGTCCGACCAAATTCATTTTTTCTTAGAGACTTGGTTTCAGAGTGAGGCGTCGCCTGATCGAGAGGTCGGGTAGTGGCTTGTTTTAATTTCACACCAGAAAGGTATGAAAGATGTCCGGTATTGTTCTCTCGGCTTCGGTTCGCCAGAACCTCCTCTCGCTGCAGTCGACTGCCGACCTGCTCGCGACCACGCAGAACCGCCTTGCCACCGGCAAGAAGGTCAACACGGCCCTCGATAACCCCACCAACTTCTTCACCGCGCAGTCGCTCGATGCGCGCGCCGGTGACATCAACAATCTCCTCGACGGTATCGGCAACGGCGTGCAGGTGCTGCAGGCCGCCAACACCGGCATCACCTCGCTGCAGAAGCTGGTCGACACCGCGAAGTCGATCGCCAACCAGGCGCTGCAGAGCGCGGTCGGCTACTCCACCAAGTCGAACGTCTCCGCGACGATCGCCGGCGCGACCGCGACCGACCTCCGGGGAACCACGACCTATACCAGCGCCATCGCCTCATCGAACGTTCTGTATTCCGGTGCGGCCGGCGGCACTTCGCCGGCGACTTCAGCCACGACGCTGGGCGGCGCGGTCGGCACGTTGACCGGCTCCGCTGCCATCAACGCGGCGACGACCAAGGCCTCGCTGCTGAACGGCACGGCTAACGCCGGGCGACGCCAACGCCTGGTCAATGCAGGCGACACCTTCACCGTCAACGGCAAGACGATTACCTTTGCCGCAGGCGACGCTCCCGGCGTCAACGGCTCGACCACCACCGCTCCAGCGGGCTTTACCCAGCTGGCCGTGTCTGCCGGCGTCACCACCGGCAACGTCTATAGCGATGCGGACGGCAATTCGATCGTCTACCTTGGCGGAATCGCGGGCACGCCGATGAAGGCATCGGTCGGCGACGTTATGGCCGCGATCGATATTGCCAGCGGTGCACAGAGCAACGTGGCCGGCGTCTTGACTCTTGAATGCCGGCCAGACCGCCTCTACCATCACCGCCGGCGTCTTGGCCCTCAAGAGCTCGACCGGTGCCGACTCTGTCCATCACGGGCAAGGCCGACACCCTCGCCGCGCTGAAGCTTACCGGTTCACTCGGCGCCGGCAATGCCACGGTCGGCGCTGCCCGCACCACCGCTACAGGTACTCTCGGCAACCTGATCCAGGACGGCTCGACGCTGAACGTGGATGGCAAGACCATCACGTTCAAGAACGCGCCGACGCCGGCCGCCTCCGCGACACACACCGGTGTCAGCGGCGCGGTCGAGACCGACGGTAACGGCAACTCGACGGTCTATCTGCAGGGCGGCACGGTCGCCGACGTGCTGAATGCGATCGATCTTGCCACCGGCGTCCAGACCGCGACGCTCGCCGCCGGCGGTGCGACGCTCGCAACCGCCAACGGGCAGACCAAGTCGTCGATCAACTCCAGCGGCGCGCTGCAGATCTCGACCGGCACGACCGCCGATCTGTCGATCATCGGCACCGGCAATGCGCTGTCCGCGCTCGGCCTCACCGGCAACACCGGAACGGGCACCAGCTTCACCGCGGGTCGCACCGCGGCTCCTGGCAGCCTCTCCGGCAAGACCTTGACCTTCACCTCCTTCAACGGCGGCACGGCGGTCAACGTCACCTTCGGCGACGGCTACCAACGGCACGGTCAAGACCCTCGACCAGCTCAATGCCGCGCTGCTGGCCAATAATCTGAGCGCGACGATCGACTCGACGGGTAAGCTGACGATCGCGACGAGCAACGATTATGCTTCGTCGACCCTCGGTTCGGTGACTTGCGGGCGGCGCGATCGGCGGTACGCTGACGACCGCGATTACCTTCACGACCCCGTCGGCTCCGGTGGTCGACGCTTCGGCGCAGACCGTCCGCAGCAACCTGGTGACCCAGTTCAACGGCATCCTGTCACAGATCACCACCACCGCGCAGGACGCGTCGTTCAACGGCATCAACCTGCTCGGTGGCGATCAGCTCAAGCTGACGTTCAACGAAACCGGCAAGTCGACGCTGAACATCACCGGCGTCAACTTCAACGCGGCGGGTCTCGGCCTGGCGAACCTGACGAGCGGAACCGACTTCATCGACAACTCCGCCACCAACAAGGTTATTGCCAACCTGGCCGCTGCCTCGACGCTGCTGCGCACGCAGGCGTCCGCCTTGGGTTCGAACCTGTCGATCGTGCAGATCCGTCAGGACTTCTCGAAGAACCTGATCAACGTGCTGCAGACCGGCTCGTCGAACCTGACGCTGGCCGACACCAACGAGGAAGCGGCGAACAGCCAGGCGCTGTCGACCCGCCAGTCGATCGCGGTGTCCGCGCTGGCGCTGGCCAACCAGAGCGCAGCAGAGCGTGCTGCAGCTGCTCCGCTAAGCGGGACGGCGACGTCAACGATCAAGGCGGCGGGGGAGACCCCGCCGCTTTTCTTTTCGGGTGAAAAATTGTTCCAGCTCGAGAAGGAAAAAACGCCGGCATGAAGAAAAACGTCGAAGCGAATAATTTGGGCTTCGATGTTAATTCCATCAGAACCTGATGGCCGGCATGCTGGCGAAAATATGGATTTTCTGCCGGACTGCCGACACAATCGGTAACGCTTGCTAACCATATTTAAAGGCGCGATCTGTATGATAGTTAGGCAGTTTTTCGAAAGTCCCGCGGTCTTGCAAATCGCTCCCATCGAGGTTCGTTAATGTCTAATGCAGCTCAGGCCTACGCGCGTACATCGCAAACGACGACGTCCCCCCGTGAAATCGAAGCGCAGGCACTGCTGAAGGCCGCACGGCAACTCCAGGAAGTTCAGTCCAACTGGAACGGCCCTGACTCAGCCATGCACAACGCGTTGCTCTTCAACCGCAGGCTCTGGTCGATCTTCATGAGCGCGGTCGAGGCGACCGAGAATCCCCAGCCGATCGAAGTTCGGCAGAACATCGCGAACATCGGCGTTTTCGTGATGAAGCAGACCGTCGACATGCAGTTGAATCCGGATCCGGCCAAATTGAAATCGCTGATCGACATCAACTGCAATCTTGCCGCCGGCCTTTCCGGTCGCGGCTAACCGACCGAGTGTGCCGAGATGGCTGACCTCTGGAGCATCATATCGGCCAACTACAAGACGGTGGGGTTGACCGTTCCGTCGAAGACTCCCTACGTGGCGGTCGATCCCAAGCTCTATGAAGGCACCTGGACCGGGAAATATGCCGACAACAAGACGTTCAAGTTCACGATCTCGAACGTCACCGGTTTTCGCGGCAAGGTGCAGTACCAGAGCGGCGGCACCAACAAGTTCCAGGAGGTTCTGATCAAGGACCTTTCATTCCGGATTGGCGACACCAAGTTCACGCTATCCGCCCTGGGGAAAGCGGAGATCAAGAACGTCGTCACCGATCCGTCGAGCGGGCAGACCTATCTCGACCAGGCCTACGCAACGCGCGCGAGCTAACGCCGCCGGTTGCGCGTCCTAAGCCTTGCGGTCGGTTGCGCTAAGTCGCGTGGGCGCGTCCCTGGTCAGGTCGAGCGCGTGGAAATAGGCGCGCCGGCGCAGCACGGCTTCCTCGGGAAACTGCTTCACGATCTGGCTCGTCTTGGTATCGATGACCTGATAGACGACGGCGCGGGCGTCGCGGTCGATCACCACCTGGTTTGACACCGAAGCACTTGAAATGGAGATGCGGACCGCGGCGGAATCGGTGCTGGCGCGCGCGCCTGCATCGACCGCCGCGACGCTCTGGCTCGCCGGCAGTTCGGTCGCGACCGCATGTTGTGCCGCCTCGCTCACGTGCTGAACGATCGGCGCGGCAACCGGTGCCCCCACCGGTTTAATGTTGAAATCTGTACTCATGGCAGCCTCCAGGCTAGCGCGAGTCAAATCCCAACCCCTCGTCAACGCAATATAGTCCTGGACCTCTCAACGCGGTGTTAGGGAATACGCTCAATTCCGCTGATGATGCGGGCGTGCAAATTTAGCTAAAATTGTAGCGATCGAAGACCGCGGTCGCTTACAGCGAGCGGCTGACCGAGAGCGGGGTGATGTTGCGCGGTCCCGGTACGGCGCGTTGTCCCGAAGCCGTATAGGTGTTCGGAATGTTCTTGCGCTGGATCTCGGCGTTGACGCCGCGCACGATGCCTTCGGACACCGCGTGCGCCGTCGCAAGCACGGTGAGGTTGATCTGCAGCATCGCGCGGAACGTATCATGATGGCGACGCAGCGTGGTCAGCAATTCCGGCGATACTTGCGCCAGATATTTTTGCGCATTCTTCAGATTCTCGACCGCGACCATGTAGCGGCGCGACAGCTCGCCCTTCTGGTCTTCCAGCCGCATCGCCTCGCGCACATTGCCGGCGCGAACCAGTTCGGTTTCGCGTTCGATGATGCCAAGCAGGCCGCTCATCACGTCCATCAGATCTTCCGCGAGCTTGCGCGCTTCCGCCGGCGTGGAGATCGTTCTTGTGGGTGCGGGGGCCGGTGAGGGGGCGGGGCTGGCCTGAGGACGCTGGTTCATGTCGGGTTTCCTTTTGGATCAGGCGGCGCGGTTGGCTTGTTGCAGGATCAGGCTGCGGAAGACGTCGTTGGAGATGCCGATGCCGCCGGACTTGGCAAAGGATTTCGAATATTCGTCCGTCAGCATCGAGCGCCAGACGCCGGTGCCGGTGGTGTCGCCGTACGGCCCTTCGCCTTTGACGCCGGTGGTCATCTGCGAAAACATCGAGTTGAGGAACATCGCCTCGAACTCCTGGGCCTTGGCGCGGGTCTTTTTCTGCGCCTCGGGCGAAATCTTGGTCAGCGCGTCGGCGAGCTGCAGGTCCTTGCGGCCGTTGATCAGCGAGGCCTTGTCTATACCGTTCATCACATCACCTCGATGTCGGCCTGGATCGCGCCGGCGGCCTTGATCGCCTGCAGGATGCTGATCAGGTCGCGCGGGCCAATGCCGAGCCCGTTGAGGCCGTCGACGAGCTGCTGCAGCGAGACGCCGTCCTTCACGACCGCGAATTTCTTGCCGTCTTCGGTGACGCTGACGCCTGTCCGGGGCGTCACCACCGTGCGGCCGCGCGACAGCGGGTTGGGCTGGCTGACTTGCGGGCTTTCGGAAATCGTCACGGTGAGATTGCCCTGCGCCACCGCCACGGTGGCGACGCGGACGTCGCGGCCCATCACGATGATGCCGGAGCGTTCGTCGATCACGATCTTGGCGGCCAGATCCGGGTCGACCTGCAATTGTTCGATCTCGGTCAGGAAGGCGACGACGTTGCCCTTGAACTCGGCGGGGATCGCCAGCTGCACCGTGGACGGATCGATCGGCTCGGCGGTCTTGACGCCGAGGAAATCGTTGACGGCCGCGGCGATGCGTTTGGCCGTGGTGAAGTCGGCGTTGCGCAGCGCCAGCCGGACATTGGGCAGGCGATTGAGCGCGAATTCGATCTCGCGCTCGATAATGGCGCCGTTGGCGATGCGGCCCACCGTCGGCACGCCGCGCACGATCTTGGCGGCTTCGCCTTCGGCCTGGAAGCCCGAGATCGCCAGCGAGCCCTGGGCGACCGCATAGACGTTGCCGTCGGCGCCGAGCAGGGGGGTGACGAGCAGGGTGCCGCCCTGCAGGTTCTTGGCATCGCCCAGCGCGGACACCGTGACGTCCATCCGGGTGCCTTGGGTCCCGAACGCCGGCAGGTTGCCGGTGACCATGACGGCGGCGACGTTGCCGGTGCGGATGGTGGCGCCGCGGATGTTGACGCCCATGCGCTCGAGCATCGCCTGCAGCGATTGCTTGGTGAAGGGGATGTTGTTCAGCGTGTCGCCGGTGCCGTTGAGGCCGACGACGAGGCCGTAGCCGATCAACTGGTTTTGCCGCACGCCTTCGATATTGGCGAGATCCTTGATCCGCGATGTCGCGCCCGCGGGCGGGGGCGATAACGCCAGCGCCAGCAGCGCGGCGCAGGTCGCCCAAATCAGTCTTGCCGAACGGATGCCGGGCATCCTGTGCTCCCCTCGAGGTCTTCAACCGGACCGCTGACGTCACTCCCATGACGGCGGTCCGCGATTAACTATGCGAGGGTCATGCCATGTCGACGTTCTGAGGCAATAGCTTGATATTGCTGAATGTTCGCCGGGGCAGGGGGCTGCGGCGGTTTCACCACGTTGGGCGAAACTGCCGTGCGTCGGCAGATTTTGCCGGGCAATTTACGCATCATTAACCATAAGGAGGCGAAGGTCGCTGTATTCTCACGCCGAGATCACCACGATGCGCATCTACGGACCGAACGGTACCACGCTTGGATCGCCCGCGAGTAACACGCGGCGAACCAGCTCGACCGGCTTCTCGCTGCCGGAAGCGCCGCCGACACCCGAAGAGCCGCGCTCGGCCGCAGCCCCCAAGGCCGCCGGCAACATCGATGCGCTGCTCGCACTGCAGGGCGTCGAGGATCCGACCGAGCGCCGCAAGCGTTCGGTGGCCCGGGGCAGGGGCGCGCTCGACGTGCTCGACGAGCTCAAGATCGGGCTGCTCTCCGGCAATCTCGATGCCTCCACCGTGAACCGGCTGCGCGATGCCGCGGCCAATCTGAAGTCCTCCTCCGGCGATCCAGGTCTCGACTCGGTGTTATCAGAGATTGAGCTGCGGGTTGAAGTCGAGCTGGCAAAGGCCGGACAGTTCTAGCTTCTTTTTGTCGTTGCCCGGCTCGACCGGGCAACCAGTATTCCAGAGGCGCTTGCGCTTGACCGAGAGGCCGCGGCGTACTGGATGCCCCGCCTGAAGCGGGGCATGACAGTGGTGGATGGCTTTACGCCGCGATATCCTTGCGCGCGGCGTCGTAGCGGCGCTGCGCACTCAACACCTCCTTCAGGTTCTTCTCCGCCCACTCCCGCAACGGATCGACGGCGTCGGCGAGCGTCGCGCCGAGCGGCGTGATCGAATACTCGACCGTCACCGGCACGGTCGCGATCGCGCGTCTGCGGATCAGTCCGTCGCGTTCGAGCGATTTGAGAACCTGGCTCAGCATCTTCTGCGAGATGCCTTCAATCGTCCGCCGTAACGCATTGAAACGCATCGGCTCGTCGCGCACGAGAAGCAGGATCAACACCGCCCATTTGTCGCCGACGCGATCGAGAATCTGGCGCGTCGGGCAATCGGCCGAATAGGCGTTTGGAATTTTCGAATTGGCGGCTTTCACGGCGGTTACTCCGGCGTAATCAGGTGACCCGAAAGTGCTCTCTTAACACCTACATCCTTTTCGCTATCTAGTCACCATTGGATACCTAACCTGCGTATCGCAAGGAGACTTCCATGAAAATCGCCGTCATCGGCGCGTCCGGCAATGCCGGTTCGCGTATTACTGCCGAACTAGCCCGCCGCGGCCACAGCGTGACCGCCATCGCCCGCCATCCCGAAAAGATCGCCGCCCAGACCAATGTCACGCCGAGCGGGGGCGATGTGATGGACCAGGCCGGGCTTGCCCGGCTGCTGGCCGGCCACGACGCCGCGATCAGCTCGGTTCATTTTCTTGCCAGCGACCCGGTCAGGCTGATTGCGGCCGCCAAGGAATTGAAGGTTGGCCGTTACCTCGTGGTCGGCGGCGCCGGCAGCCTCGAAGTGGCCCCGGGCGTCCGGCTGGTCACCACGTCAGGCTTTCCCGTGGCATACAAGGCGGAAGCCGAGGCGGGCGGCGGCCTTCCTCGACCTGCTCCGGGCCGAGAAGGAACTCAATTGGACCTTCCTGTCGCCCTCGGCCCTGTTTGTGGCAGGGGAGCGTACCGGCAAGTTCCGCCTCGGGATCGACCAGCTTTTGACCGCTGCCGACGGCAAAAGCTCGATTTCCTTCGAAGACTTCGCCGTTGCGCTCGCCGACGAGATCGAACGTCCGGCCCATATCCGCCAGCGCTTCACGGTCGGCTACTAGAGGGGCAGGTGGACCGATAACTTTGCCTGTGCAAGGCCTTGGGGAGGCATCCCCAAGGGGAAAGGGCCATATTGTCTGTCACAACCCGCCGCTATATAAGGCGCGCGCGGACGGACAATTTTCCGCCCCGCCTTGTACGTGAAGATGGGCTGGCCTTGGAAAAGTTGAAGAATTATCGACCCTCCGAAAAAGAGCCTTTCATGAACGACCGCCAGCGCGATTATTTTCGCGCCAAGCTGCTGGCGTGGAAGGACGAGATCCTGAGGGAATCGAAGATCACCCTGCAGACCCTCCAGGAAGAGAACGTCAATCATCCCGATCTCGCTGATCGCGCCTCTTCCGAAACCGATCGCGCCATCGAACTGCGCGCCCGCGACCGCCAGCGCAAGCTGATCTCCAAGATCGACGCCGCGCTGCAACGCATCGAGGACAACACCTACGGCTATTGCGAGGAGACCGGCGAGCCGATCTCGCTGAAGCGGCTGGAGGCGCGTCCGATCGCAACGCTGTCGGTGGAAGCGCAGGAACGCCACGAGAAGCGCGAGAAGGTCTATCGGGACGGGTAGGGCATTGACGGGCGGCTGATCGCCGTGTGCGGTCAGCGCTGCGCCTTGCAACAAGAAAGCCGCCGCTGATGGACAAAATTCTCGCGGCCGCACAGACGATCGCCACCGCGCGCCGCACCCGCGCGCCGCTGGCCTGGCTCGCCCGATCTTGTGCCGACCGACGAGGCGGCGGGATATCAAATCCAGCGCGCGGTTCACGATCTGCTGCTGCCGCAGACCGGCGCCCTGGTCGGCTACAAGATCGGCTGCACCAGCGCGGTGATGCAGCAATATCTCGACATCCCCCATCCCTGCGCCGGCGGCGTGTTCGCAAAGGGCGTTCACGACAGCGGCGTCGGGTTGCGGTTCGGCGATTACGTTCGCGTCGGCGTCGAATGCGAGATCGCGGTGCGGCTGGCGCGCAGCTTGTCGCCGGGCGAAGGGCCGTTCACCGCGGAATGGATGATGGAGGCGATCGAGGCCTATCATCCCGCGATCGAGATCGTCGACGACCGCTACGTCAAATGGGAGACGATGGGCGCGCCGACGCTCGTCGCCGATGATTTCTTCGCCGCCGGCTGCGTGCTCGGCAAAGCCGTGCCGCGCAGCAAGGCGCCGGATCTGCTCACGGTGACCGGCCGCGCGTTGATCAACGGCGTGGAGGCCGGCCAGGGCACCGGCGCCGACGTGCTCGGCCATCCCCACAACGCGCTGGCCTGGCTCGCCAACCATCTCGTCGACGATGGCAAGGGATTGCACGCGGGCCAGATCGTGCTGACGGGGAGCCTCGTCAAGACGGTGTGGCTCGCGGCCGGCGACAGTGTGAGGATGGAGCTGGACGGGTTGGGGACGGTCGAGGCGAAGTTTGGGTGAAGCCTTGTAGATTTCGTAGGGTGGGCAAAGCGGACGGGTCGCGCGAATGCGCGCCCGATGACAGGGTCCGCGTGCCCACCATTCCCCCGCAGATAGTCATAGATGGTGGGCACGTCGCGAAGTGCGCCTTTGCCCACCCTACGGTACTGGTGAGTGTGATGGCAGAAAGCGTTCCGTCGGTTCTCGAATCTGAAGCGAGAGGTGAGATCGCCGAGATCTATGCCGACATTCGAAAAGTTCTCGGCACCGGCGTCGTCAACCTGATCTGGCGCAACCTCGCGACCATGCCGGGGGCATTGCAATGGACGTGGTCCACCGTCCGTCCGCTCTATCTCGGCGATGCCCCATTGCATGCCGAGTCGGTCAGGCAGACGATCGCGCTGCCGGACTGGCCCGGCTTCTCCACCGATACCCTAGCTGCCGCCGGCGTGGACGAGGTCGAACGCGCGCTCATTCGCGACGTGCTCGACAGCTATCAGTACACCAACGCGTTGGCGCTCGTCGTGTTGTCCGCGCTGCTGGCGCATTACGAACCGCGGCCGGCGGATGCGGTGAAGCCTGCCGGCACCGCGCCAAAGCCCTCCGGCGCCAAAATTCCGGAGTTGCCGCCGATGGATGCGCTGGACCCGGAGGTGGCTGCGCTGGTTGAGGAATTGAACGCGTTCGGCGAAGACACCGAGCCGCAATTGATCGCGAGCATGTACCGCCATCTGGCGTATTGGCCGACCTATCTGGCGCTGGTGCGAACCATGCTGGCGCCGCTGCAGCGGGAAGGGCGGCTCAACGCGCTGACGCTTTCGACTCGCGCGCTTGGACATGCCCATGGCGCTGTTCTCGCGTCGCAACTGAAACCTGCGACGCCGCCGGATACGCTGAACGGCGCGCTCGCTTCCTGCCGGCTGTTCGTCGAACATCCGATCGCGCGCATGACAGGGCTCTGCGCCCTGATCCGGCGCGCGACGCCGCAGTGACGCATCAGCCGTCGGAGCACTTCAGATCGGATTTATCCCAGAATGCCTTGATTGCATTGAAGGGCACGGTGAGTCGTTCCCGATTTCCCATGAGTCGCAGCAAGACCTCGAAGCGGTCTTCCTTGATGCTCAGCTGTTCGAAGTCATGCTGCAGAATGATGGTCATATCGTCGGGATATTTCGACTTGAGGCTGATCGACAGCTTCACGCCATCGGCGTGGGTGCGGAACGTGACATTGACCGGCCGCTGTTCCGAAGCGAGCGGGAGCGTCTCGGCTATCTTGGAGCGCGCCGCCGGCCTGCTGCACGGTTCGGCGAATGCAGGCGAGGCCGGGATGAGGATCGCGAGCAGGATGAGCCGTGCCGCACAGGAGATCGTCATACCCCGCACATGCGGGGTATCCGGTACGCCGCGACCTGTCGTGTCCATCACTGCTGTCTCTGGAATATTCGATCGCCTGCCCGGGCGGACGAATGACAACCGGCTGTTCGCGTTGCCGCGGCCTGCTTCACCCATTGTCATGCTAACCAGTTCCCTCGAAAAAGAAAGAGGGCGAAGGGAAGACAGGTCGCCGGACCACCCGCGACCCGTGTGCATTCGCGCCCGGCACACGCTGGTTACGCCGGGGATCAATGGTTAATTCGAAGCTGGTCGGTTAGAAGAAAGTTCGTCTGCGCAGCGCCAAATGACGGATGCCGCGACCAACCCGGCCTTGCCGTCCGTCCATCTCGTTAACCAATCGCCGCGGGCGAGCATAAGCTGACGAACGCGGGCGCGCCGTTGGGCGCTCAGTCCTGCGACAAACTTGCGCACCGGGTGCTGCTGTGGCCATCGCATCGGCGCGGCGCGCCTTTTGCAGATAATTGCGTCGCGGGCGCCCGGTTTGCTTGCCGCTGCGTATCGCCTTCAGAGGCTGATGATATAGGCGCTCATCGCCAGCAGAATGGCGACGCTGATGGCGATGATGACCAAGAAGAACTTTCCCATTGCTTTGTCTCCGGCCGACCATAACGCACAGCGACGGAAATAGTTCTCTGCCGATAGACGAAAGCACTCCTATTCGAAAGGGCCCGCCGAGGCGGGCCCTTTCGAACTCAAGGTGTGATCGCGATCAGATCGCGACGCCGTAATAGTCGTCGAGGGCCCGCGTTCTGGTCGGGTCGCCCCAGTTCCAGGCATTATCGTTGCCGTAATGCGGCGCGCCCTTGAGCTGCGCTTCCGTCACGCCGGTGACGTAGCCGCCGAGCGAGGTATCGTACTTCAGCGATTGCCACGGCAGCGGATAGTGGTCGTCGCCGATGCCGAGAAATCCGCCGAACGAGAGCACGGCGTAGGACACCCTGCCGCTCTTCTTGTCGATCATGACCCGCTCGATCGAACCGATCTTGTTGTTATCGGCGCCATAGACCGCCGTTCCCTCGACCTTGTCGCTGCCGATCAGGTTGCCGGTCTCGTCTGCTTCCAAAGACATGGTTCTCCTCCAGGTGAGCTTGAGGAGGGGAAACGAGAGGTGCGGGGAAACGTTCCAGATGGGGAGGGCTACGGATCGACGCAGCACTCGATGCTTCGGTCGATTGAGGTCTTTCGCCGATCAGCGAAAGCCGACAGCGCACGGGTCTCGAACAGGTGCCATCAACAAACAGTGACGCGCACAATGTGAAATACCTTACGCGGCGATGCCGGGTCGGAGGCTGAAAATGCCGTGGCAACGTAGGAGGAAAACATGCGTGCAGTATTCCTTGCCTTCGTGACGTCGGCAGTTGTGTGCTCGACCGGACCAAGCCCGGCTTCAGCGAACGATTATCCTTATTGCATTCAGGGTGACGAATACGCTGGCGGAGCCGGCGAGTGCATCTTCACAACCAGAGCCCAGTGCCAGGCTACGGCTTCGGGCCGGATGGCGTATTGTACGGAAAATCATTACTTCAGCGCCAACGCCCAGTTCATCGACAGGAACCGCCTGCGCCATCGTTCGCGCTAAATCGTGCGGTCCCGGCTGAAGGTCACTCCGTCTTGATCGCATCCTGCGCTTGCGGACGCGCGGCGATGGCGGCGCCGTTGCCGAATATGCCGGCGAGGCTTCGGCTGCGACCGGTGTCGATGCTCACATAGGCGGTCATGCCGGCGCGCAACGGCGGCTCGCCGGGGCGTTCGATCAGCCGCAGCCGCACCGGCAGGCGCTGCACGACCTTTACCCAGTTTCCGGAAGCATTCTGCGCCGGCAGAATTGCGAACTCGGCGCCGGTTGCCGGGCTGATGCTTTCCACCACGGCATCCCAGGTGACGTCCGGATGCATGTCGAGCACGACCTTTGCCTTCTGCCCGACGGTGACGTGGGTGAGATCGGTTTCCTTGAAGTTGGCCTCCAGCCAGGGCCTGCGATCGGCGACCACCGCAAACAGCGACGTCTGCGCCTTGACCTGCTCGCCAAGCTGGAGCCTGAAATTGACCACGACGCCGGCCCGCGGCGCCTTGATCTCGGTATAGGCGAGATCGAGCGCCGCACGATCGCGCAACGCCAGCTTCTCGCGGACGGCGGCGAATTCATCTGTCTGCCGGTCCGGCTTGCCGCCCAGCGAGGCCTCGACACGGGCGATGCGCTGATGCAGCACGGCGACGCGATCCAGGCCTTCCTGCTCCTCGCTGTTGGTTTGCTCGAGCTTCACGGCCGATGTCACGCCGCGTCCCGACAGATCGCGCGCCCGCTGCGCCTGCGCCTGCAGGAATGTCAGCTTGTTCTCGGCCTCTTTGGTTTCGGCCCTGATCTCGCGCAGGCTCGCCTTGAGCTGTTCGACGGCCGAGCGTGCTGAATCGGCGTCGGCCTCGGCCTTGGCCAGCGCAAGCTGATAGGGCGCGGGATCGAGCCGCACGAGCAACTCTCCCGCCTTCACGGTCGAGTGGTCCCTGATCCGAACCTCGATGATACGGCCGGGAACCTCACTGGCGATCTGGGTGATGTCAGCCTTGACGTAGGCGTTCTCGGTGGTGACATGGCGGCCGCCCTGCAGCCAGAAGGCGAGCGCACCGGCGATGACGAGCACGGGCACGCCGATCAGCGCCAGTTTTCGTTGGCGCGGCGTCACGACGAGATCCTGCCGTTGAGGCGGCGCGTCCCGCGCGAAACCGAATTTCCGACCGGCGATGGCCGCCGAACCTCTTGTCGAACCGTTGGCGCCGGAAACCAGCGTCTCCTTGACGCGCTGCAGCAATGCGAAGAGCTGCTTGCTTTCCCGGGCAGACAGATCGGCGAGCGCGGTTTCAACCGTGTCCTCGGCGACCCGCCAGATGCGCTTGTGGACACGTTCGGCTTCGGGCGTCAGATAAACACGCTTGACCCGCCGGTCGCCGGGTTGGGCGCGCCGTTCGACCCAGCCATTGGCCACGAGCCGGTCGATCATGCGGCCGGCGGTGGCCTTTTCGACTTCCATCATCTCGGCGAGTTCGGAATGCGACGCCCCGGGCCTGCGATGCAGGCGGGTCAGCACCAGCCATTGGCCGCGGGTGATCCCGAGCCGGCGCACGCGGCGATCGAATTCCGTCCGCAGCAGGCGGGCGACGTCCGAGATCACGACCCCAATGTATTCTTCGGTATTCGGCATGGCAGGCCATTGTAGCCGCGCGGCAATTGGTAAGCTAGGTTATATAATAGTAAGCAAGGTTATCATCGGGTCGCGCGATGCCGCAAGGGAAGCTGCGGGAAGGGAAGCTGAAGGGGCCGAATTTAAAAGAGACTTGGTTCAAAAGAGATTTGGGCTTGAGCACCACCGAAATCGACGCCGACGAAGCCGCCGGGTTCCTGCCCCCGGCGCAACGCTATTTGACCATGGCGACCGTCGTGCTGGGGTCCTCGCTCTATGGCACGGCGCTGCTGACGACATCGACCATCCTGCCGCAGATGCAGGGCGCGCTGTCGGCGACCCAGGACGAGATCGCCTGGGTGATGACGTTCAACATTCTCGCGACTGCCGTGGTGACGCCGATGACCGGATGGCTGGTGTCGCGCTTCGGCACCAGGCGCGTGGTGGTCTACTCGATCGGGCTGTTCACACTGGCGACGCTGCTTTGCGGCATGGCGCAGTCGCTCGAGATGCTGGTGCTATGGCGCATCCTGCAGGGCGGGGCGGGGGCGCCGATCGTACCGCTATCGCAGTCGATCCTGTTCAATACGTTCCCGCGACGGCAGCACACGATGGTGATGTCGGTGTTCGGGATGGCGGTCGCGGTCGCGCCGGCGTTCGGTCCTGTCATCGGCGGCTATTTCGCCGAGATCTATAGCTGGCGCTGGTCGTTCTACATGCTGGTGCCGATCGGTGTCTGCGCCACGATCGGCATGCGCTGGACGCTGCCGCCGGACAGCAATCTCACCAGGGTGCGCTTCGACTGGACCGGCTTCATCGCGCTCGCCACGGCGCTTGCGGCCGTGCAACTCGTGCTGGCGCGCGGCGTGCGGCTGGACTGGTTCGATTCGATGGAGATCGTCATCGAATGCCTGATCGCCGGCCTCGCATTCTACATTTTCATGGTGCACAGCTTGAGTACGCGCGAGCCGTTCCTGAACCTGAAGCTGCTGGCCGACCGCAACTATGCGATCGGGCTGGCGCTGGTGACGATCTACGGCATGTTGAATTTCACGCCGATGGTGCTGTTGCCGCCGTTGCTGCAACAACAGGCCGGCTTTCCCGATGCGCTGGTCGGGCAGGTGATCGGATGCCGGGGCGTCGGCATGCTGGTCGGGTTCATGACCGCCGGCTTCATGAGCCGGATCGACCCGCGCATCAGCATGGCCTTCGGTTTCGGTCTGCAAACCGTGGCCGGGCTGTGGATGCTGACGTTCGATCTCAACGTCACCATGGAAGTGCTTGTCATCAATAGCGTCGTCCAGGGTTTTGCCGTCGGCATCGTCTGGGTGCCGATTACGACGGTGGCGTTCGGCACGCTGGACGCCAAGCATTACGCCGAGGCCTCGGCAGTCTTTCACCTCTTGCGCAATATCGGCTCGAGCTTCTTCATCTCGCTGTCGATTGCCGAGATCGTGCGCGCATCGGGCGCCAATTACAGCCGCATGACCGAGATGATCACGCCCTACAACCGCGCGCTGACGATGCCGGGCATGACCGGGGCCTGGAATTTCGACACGGTGCCGGGACTTGCGCGCGTGGCGAAGGAAATCCTGCGCCAGGCGATGATGATCGGCTATCTGAACGCCTTCACGATGTACACCGCGACGTCGGCGCTCGCCGTGGTGTTCGCGCTGATGGCCCGGCGCCGCAAGGCGTGAAGTGCAACCGCAAACCATTCCCCGTGCCGATTGAGAGTGTTCTCCGAGATTGCTATTCGGCCATTTTCCTGGGTCGTCCAGATGTTCGTGGCTTGAGATAAGCCTGCATCCACAGTGGGTCACGTATCGACGCCTTGCATACGATGGCAACCGATTTCGGGATAGCCGCATTGACTCGATAGGACGCCCAGGTGCTCAAGCTTACGCCGACAAGATCGGCCGCTTCGGCATTCGAAATGCGCACAAGGAGCTGCCATTCGCGAAGCTGACTATTATCGAACGGTCGTTGGGCGTCCGCCAGAAGCTTTAGATGCACGGCATCTATCGCAAGATCACCATCATCCCACTCGACCGCGCTTCCATAGCCGCCGACTTCAGCCCGCGTAAATACGTCAGGCTCCTTCAAGGGCGCGAGTATTTCGCCCCCGGTCGCAATCCAGCCAGCCAAGTCTACAGCGTCAGCCGACCGCTGTCCCTTCCAGCGAACACGTACGGTGGACGGCCCGTCCACCCTGAACAGATTCGATGCGGGGAAGTCTGTTTTCCATGTGATCCGCCTTATCTCCTGCGCTCATTTGGCTGGAAACTTTGGATTGACCCTGTTCCATTCAGCTTTGATGGTTGAAACATTGGCTCGCGCCCATTCCATGGCTGCCTTGCCGGCCGATCCTTTCAGGAAACCTGCATAGGTGCTGAAGTCATCGATCACGATCAAGATTTCGAAGTCGGGATGGACGACATGGAAGTGAGGTGGCAGGTGATCGTTCGCATAGACCCTGATTTCGGTCTTGCCGATCGCATGCACCTTGGCCATTTGCCGTTCCAGCTTCAACGAATAATATAGTCCGAAAACCGGATAACGTAAATACCCTGTCCGAAAATCGGATATATTAAGTTGCCACAGCTCCGCAGCCGGATGGGTGTGGCTTATCCTAAAACGACTGCGGCCTCCGCCAGGGGAGCTGACGGAGGCCGCGTAGAACATCTCCGTCGCGCCTAGGTTCGCAACGAGATGTGGGAGCTCGGATGAAACTCAGAACGGCAGCAGCACGTCCATCACCTGCTGGCCGTAGCGGGGTTGCTGCACGTCGGTGATCTGGCCGCGGCCGCCATAGGCGATGCGGGCCTGCGCGATCTTGCTTGATTCGATCGTGTTGTCGCTCTGGATGTCTTCCGGGCGGACGATACCGGCGACGATCAGTTCGCGGATCTCGAAATTGACGCGGATTTCCTGCTTGCCCTCGACCACGAGATTGCCGTTCGGCAGCACCTGCGTCACCACGGCGGCGACGTTGGTCTGCAACGCCTCCTGGCGGTTGACCGAACCCTTGCCGTCGCTCGACGATGTCGAGTCCGTGGTCAGGATGCGGCCGGGCAGGATCTTGTTTGCCTGGGTGATCGTCTGGGATCCGATGAAATCGGTGACCCCTGAGTCTTCCTTGCTGGTGCGGCTGCGCTGGGTCTCGTTGGCGATGTTGGCCTTGTCGGTGATGTTGACGGTCACCGTCAGGATATCGCCGATCCGCGCCGCGCGCTGATCCTTGAAGAAGGCGCGGCTGCCGTTCCGCCACAGCGAGTTGGCGTTGTAGGAGGCCTGCTCCGGTTTTGGCATCGGCATCTGCACCGGCTTGTAGCCCGGCTGGGTGGTCGGGTTTTCGATCTCCGTCAGTTTCGGCTTTTCGCCGATCTGCGACAGACGGTCGATCGAGGAACAACCGCCGGCCAGGGCGGCCAGCGACAGCATGGCGCCCGTGAGAATGATGCGGTTGAGACGAATGACTGACATTTACATTACTCGGTTTTTGGAGCGACGGGCGAACTGACGGTGGCGACGGCAACGGGCGCGGCTTGCGGGGTGCCGAGCGAGGAGGTGGCATCGCTGGTCTGCGGCGGGCGAGGCGACACCGGGCTGATCGAAACCTGGCCGCGGCCGGTCACGGTGCCGGACAGCGCGCGCTTCGACTGCAGGTTCGTGACGTTGACGACGTCGCCTTCGGTGCCGGCCTCCAGCGCCTTGCCGCGCATGGTGAGGTAGATTCCGGGCGCCTCGTAGATCAGGATGACGTTCTGGTCGCGCTGCACCAGATCGGGCTTGACGAGGTCGGCGGTCTTGATCGCCTGGCCGGCGCGGAGCTGGCGACGGGCCTGCATGCCCACCGCGCGGTCGCGCGCGGCGGCATCCCCGCCGACTTCCGCTTTCGGGCGGCGCTCGACCACCACATCGGATGATTTCAGGATTTCGTTGCGCTCGACATTGCGTGCCAGCACCGTGGCTTCGACGGTCTCGATCGCCGTGCCGGTGAAACGCAGCTTGGCCGCGGCGGCGCCGTTATCGTTGCCGATTTCAAAGGTGATGTCGAAACGGCCGTTGCGGTTGTCATAGCGCACGATGGCTGCCTGCATGGCGCCGGTGAAGCCGGCGTCCAGCCTGACGTCGCCGGGGTCGCGGTCGAAGGTCAGCGACAGGTTGGCGGCATCGCCGAGACCGTTGCGGCGCTCCAGCGCGCGGGCGACGTGCAGCTCGATATCCTTGCCTTCCAGCGAGCGGGCCAGGCGCGTCACCGAAATTTCCTTCAGGCCGCGGGTGTCGACGCCGATCACCTGATGGGCGCGAAGGGTGTTGAGCACCTGCGCGACCGGCAGCGAGCCCGTGGCGCCCAGATCCGGCGCGCGGTAGATCGCGATCTGCCCGGCGCTGCCGGCATTGTCGATGATGTCGCCGATCCGCACCAGATCGCCCGACACCTGCACGTCGGCGCGCAGCACGGGAGCGGCGATCACGTTGCGGTTCGCGAAGGTATCCTGGGTCTGCGCGACCGCGACCGCGCTCGATGCGGCGATCAGGGCTGTGGCCAGGAGGAGGGCGCGGGCGATCATGGCCAGTCCTTTAGCGGAACATGTTGGAGGTCGATTGCATCATCTGGTCGGCCGCGCTGACCACCTTGGCGTTCATCTCATAGGCGCGCTGGGCGGCGATCAGGTCGGAGATTTCGGTCACGACCTCGACGTTGGCCTGTTCGAGATTGCCCTGCTGCATGTCGCCGAAGCCGTCGGTGTTGGCGACGCCGTCCTGCGGCGTGCCGGAAGCCGGGGTGTCCGTGAACAAATTGTCGCCGATCGGATTGAGGCCGGCCTTGTTGATGAAGCGGGTCAGGCCGATCTGGCCGACCAGGGTCGGCGTGGTCGAGCCGGGCACGATCACGGTGAGCTGGCCCTGCGCGTTGATGGTGATCTGCGAGGAATTCTGCGGGATCGTGATCGTCGGCTGCACCGGATTGCCCTGCGCGGTGACGACACGGCCCTGGGCGTCCATCATGAACGAGCCGTCGCGGGTATAGGCATAGGTGCCGTCGGGCACCTGGATCTTGAAGAAGCCTTCGCCGCGGATCGCGACGTCGAGGTCGTTGCCGGTCGGCGACAGCGTGCCCTGGCTCATCAGGCGCGGCGTGCCGACGGTCTTGACGCCGCCGCCGATGTCGACACCGACGGGCAGGATGGTGCCCTGGTCGGAAGCCTGCGCGCCGACGCGGCGCACATGGTCGTAGATCAAATCCTGAAACGCCGCCCGCTGCTTCTTGTAGCCGGTGGTGCGCATGTTGGCGATGTTGTTGGAGATCACCTGAACGTTGAGTTCCTGTGCCGCCATGCCGGTCGCTGCTGTGTAAAGGGCGCGCATCGATCTATTCCTTAAGCGTTATGCCGGAACGTCGGCGAGTTTTTCGACTGCGGTTCGGTGCAGGTCGTGCTGCTGCTGCAGCATCGCCGAGATCTGCGTGTAGGTGCGCGTGATCTCGATCATGCGGCTCATCTCGTGGACGGAATTGACGTTCGACTTCTCGATGAAGCCCGCGCGGACCCGCGAGGTGGTGTCGGGCTGGGCGGCGATACCCTGGCCGGCGGAGTAGAGGTTGCCGCCGTCCTTCACCAGCTTCTGCGGGTCGGCAAAATTGACCAGCCGCAGCTTGCCGCGGACCGAGTCGGTGCGGCCAGTACCTTCAAGCACCGTGATATTGCCGTCGGCTGCGATGTTGATCGCCTTGTCGGTCGGCTGGAACACGATCGGGCCGGAGGTGCCCAGCACCGGATCGCCGCTCGCGGTCACGAGCTGGCCCTGGTTGTTGATCTGCAGGCCGCCGTCGCGGGTGTAGCGCTCGCCGGCGGCGGTCTGGACCACCAGGAAGGCGTTGCCGTCGATCGCAACATCGAGCGGATTCTTGGTCTGCTCGGAAGGGCCGGCGGCGAAATCGTGGAAGGTGGCGCGATCGTGCACGAAAGAGACGCGGCGGTCGGCGGGCACGAAATTGTCTTCATGCGCCGGCGAGCGCAGATATTCCTCGAACAGCGACCGGTCGGCCTTGAAGCCGGTCGTGTTGATATTGGCGACGTTGTTGGCGACGACATCCAACTGCCGTTCCAGCGTCACCTGCCGCGAAAGTCCGACGAGAAGCGTATTCTCCATCGGTGGTTCTCCCCTTGATCGATCCGAAAACTGGCTCTCCCAAGCCCGTGGTCCGGATCCCGTCGTAAACCTTTGGGCTCTCCCAAGCCGGCAGGTCACGCCAGTTACTCAGCGAAAGCCGTGCCAGTTACGAAAATGCTGGACTTTTAAGGGGTTAGGTATTTTTCGGGCCGCGGGGCAGCCGGCAGAAAGGTGTTGTTGACCATGTTTGCCCGGCAGATTTTTCCTAGTTGGGCGCCAACGGGAAAGGTTCCGTTAACCATTATTACCCTAGCGTTGCACCTATGGAGAGCGCGTGTGCGCTAGCGGCTTTTGTTTCGCGTTGTGGGGGCTTCGTTACCCAGGCTGGTGGCAACCGCGTTCGTTTTTCGGATTTGAAGCGGGCGGGGCAATGGCTGAGAACGAGCAGGCGGAAGGCGCGGACGGCGCAGAAGCCGTATCGTCGAAAAAGGGCAAGCTCAAGCTGATCATTGCGGTGGCTGGCTTCGTCGTCATTCTCGGCGCCGGCGCCGGCTGGTTCTTCCTGATGCGCGGCCATGGCGAAGAAAAGCACGCCGAAGCGCCGCCGCCGAAGCCGCCGTCCTTCATCGAAGTGCCCGACATGATGGTCAACCTGGTCGGGGCCCCCGGCGAGCGGGTGCAATATCTCCGCGTCAAGGTCGTGCTCGAGATCAAGGACGACAAGCAGGTCGAGGCGATCAAGCCGAACCTGCCGCGCGTCACCGACCTGTTCCAGACCTATTTGCGCGAACTGCGTCCCTCCGACATCAACGGTTCGGCCGGGCTGTTTCGCCTCAAGGAAGAACTGACCAAGCGGGTCAACAACGCGGTGGCGCCGCAGCAGGTGAGCGCCGTGCTGTTCAAAGAGATTGTCGTGCAGTGATGGGACGGATCTAGCATCATGGCCGGCAACCAAGACCAGATGGACCAGGACGCGATTGCCGCCCAGTGGGAGGCATCGCTCGATTCCGAGGATCCCACGGCGGCGGCGGAAGAAGCTGCTGCCAATGAACTCTCCGAGAGCATGGCGCTGCAATGGGCGGCCATGGTCGAGGACGGCGGCCGCGAGTTCGGCAACAAGAATTCCGGCGAGCGGGTTCTGTCGCAGGAGGAAATCGACAATCTGCTCGGTTTCACCGTCGGCGACGTCAACCTCGACGACAATTCCGGCATTCGCGCCATCATCAATTCCGCGATGGTGTCCTACGAGCGTCTGCCGATGCTCGAAATCGTGTTCGACCGCCTGGTGCGGCTGATGACCACGAGCTTGCGCAACTTCACCTCCGACAACGTCGAAGTCTCGCTCGACCGCATCACCTCGGTTCGCTTCGGCGACTACATGAATTCAATTCCCCTGCCGGCCGTGCTCAGCGTGTTCAAGGCCGAGGAGTGGGAAAACTTCGGCCTTGCGACGGTCAATTCCAGCCTGATCTATTCGATCATCGACGTGCTGCTCGGCGGCCGGCGCGGCCAGACCTCGCTGCGCATCGAGGGCCGGCCCTATACCACGATCGAAACCAACCTGGTCAAGCGGCTGGTCGAGGTGGTGCTGGCCGACGCCGAGCAGGCGTTCCGGCCGCTGTCGCCGGTGACCTTCTCGATCGACCGGCTCGAAACCAATCCGCGCTTCGCCGCGATCTCCAGGCCCGCCAACGCCGCGATCCTGGTGCGGCTGCGCATCGACATGGAAGACCGCGGCGGCAATATCGAATTGCTGCTGCCTTACGCGACCATCGAGCCGATCCGCCCGGTTCTGCTCCAGATGTTCATGGGCGAAAAGTTCGGCCGCGATCCGATCTGGGAAGGACACTTCGCGACCGAGGTCGCGCAGGCCGAGATTTCAGTCGATGCCGTGCTGTACGAAGCCGACATTCCACTCAAGCAGCTGATGATGCTGAAGGTGGGCGATACCCTGCCGCTGGAAATGCGCCCTGAAGCGCTGGTGCAGGTCCGCTGCGGCAACGTGCTTTTGACCGAAGGCCGCATGGGCCGGGTCGGCGACCGCGTCGCCATTCGCGTCACCAAGCAGTTGCGCAAGCCCAATACCACCTTCGCGATGTTCGAGAAGGCCGACGAACAAACCAAGTTGATGGAGGCACAATGAGTCATTCCCTTGGCGTCGTAATCGAGAGTTCTGGTGGCGGTGCTGCTGATGCTCACGATCGGCTACTGCATGCTGCTCAACAAGCGGCTGAAGCGGCTGAAGGCGGACGAGCATTCGCTGAAGGCCACGATCGCCGAACTGATCACCGCGACCGAAATCGCCGAGCGGGCGATCGGCGGCCTCAAGCACACGGTGCGGGACGTCAACGAGAATCTCGGCAGCCAGTTGACGGCGGCGACGCAGATGGCGGGGCATCTGAAGAACATGCTCGCCGAAGGCGACGGCGTCATTCGCCGGCTGTCCAAGATCGCGATCGCGGCGCGGCCTTCGCAGGAGGCCGAACCCGCAGCACCGGCAGCACCCATGGTCTCCACCGCCAAGGCGGTTGCCGCGGCCGCTGAAGCATTCTCCGAACGCAGAAGGGCCAGTGGCCTCGCCGCATGAAGTCGTTTCGCGATATCCGTGTCATTCCGGTCGTGCTGGTCGCGATCTTCGGCCTTGCGGTGCTGAAGATCGCCGGCCTCGTGATCGATGGCGGATACGTGTTCGACTATCAGGTCAGCCAGCCGGCCAAGCGTTCGTGGGCGCAGGATAATCTGGGTTATCCGAGCGGCGCCAAGGCCGATACCGCCGACATCACCGGTTCGGTCAAGAAGGAAGAGCCGAAGCCGGCCGCTCCGGCCGCCGAGGCGCCGAAGCCCGACGGCGTCGTGGTGTTTCCCGACCAGAACCCGCAGTCGGTATCGCCGTCGGAGCGCGCCATCCTGGAACGGCTGCAGGCGCGGCGCCAGGAACTGGAGCAGCGCGCGCGTGAAATCGAAATTCGCGAAAGCCTGTTGAAATCGGCCGAGAAGCGCATCGAGGGTCGCGTCGAGGAGGCGAAGGCGACCGAAGCCAAGATCTCGACCGCGACGGGTCAAAAGGCAGAGCAGGATGCCGCGCGCTTCAAGAGCATCATCACGATGTATGAGGGCATGAAGCCAAAGGACGCGGCCAAGGTGTTCGACCGGCTGGAAATGTCCGTGCTCTACGACATCGCCTCCCAGATCGCGCCGCGCAAGATGTCGGACATTCTGGGCCTGATGCAGCCGGAAGCGGCCGAGCGGCTAACGGTCGAACTAGCCCGCCGCGCCGGCACCGACAAATCGACGTCCACGGCCGAGCTGCCGAAGATCGAAGGCAAGATCCTGCAGCAAAAGCCCTGACGGCTTTTGACGCCAGTGCGGGACGCCCCCTGTGGGAGGCGCCACCGCTCAGAACCTGCGCGGCCCCGACGAAACGAACGAGCGATGGGCGACAGAGAGCGCGCCGCGCTCGTTGGTTTCAAGGGCGATCTTCTGCGCCAGCATGACATCGCCCGCGACGAGATCGCCATCCGGAACGAAGCACCACTTGCAGACTTGGTGGCCCGTGTTGCCGAGTTCCTCGATGTTCGTCTGGGTGCCGTGGTGTATCCGATAGCGCGTCCCGGTATCGCTGCCGATGACGTCGAAATATCGGAAGCGCTCGTAGCACGCGCGCTGCTTCGGCGAGAGCCACTCCTTCAACAGGGTCAGCGCTCTTGTCTCGGTTTCGAAGCGGAACGCTCTGGCGCAGGAACCAGATCGCGCCACCACCAGTGAAACCGCCGAAAGCAGCAACGTGCCTAACAAGGCCAGGACGAACGAGCATATCGCCAGGACGATCTGCTGGGTCACCGCCGTCAGCCACCAACGAGACGCGGATAAAATAGCGTTTCCTCCGCCGTCGGATCGAAGGAGCGGATAACCCGCTGCTCGCCGGGCCCCGATCGTACCGCTGCCGTAAAGCCTGCGCCGGTCAATTCCCTGAACCGCCGCTCGGCCTTTTCAACCTCCGCGCGATCATGGATGTCGAATGTATGTCGGGTGTCACCGGTACGATCCATCACGATCTGGCTTGCCATTTCACGCACTCCAAATTTGGCTGCCTGAGGCAGGTTTGGCAGGCCCGGGAGCTGGTTGATCGATAGCCGGCCCGCATCCCGGGTCCATGCTTCTCCTAAAACGGGATAGCTGAGGTTAGTTCCATTGGTTTTGCGATAATAATGCGCGGCGGCACTATCGTGATTGTTGCAGCCGCGAGCCCACGATGGCCGTGGGATCAGGGGCCGCCCCGGCGGCCGCAGCAGGTGCCCGAAGGCCGCTCCAGCGAAATCAATGAGTTGGCGTTAACAAAACCTTAAGTCGGCCCATCCAAGATTCAAACGCAGGCGAGTGCGCTTCGCCGCAGAACTCATTGAGGCCGCGAGATTTCCTGGATGGGGCAAAGGGCTGCCGCTGGAACTGGGTCGCAGGGCCGCGCTTTGGCGCGGGCGGCCCGGCTGTGCCTCGGCCGGGGGCTTGCCGCTGTCGCGCTGCTCGCCGGCCTCGCGGCTTCGCAGCCCTGCCGCGCCGATGATCCGGTTCGGGGAGAGGCGACGTTCACCTCCGGCGGCGGCTTCGCCCGGCTGGTGCTGAAACTGGCCGAGGACGTCGAATCCGAAGTTTCGACGGCGGGTTCGATCATCATCATCCACTTCAAGCGCCCGGTGGATATTCCCGTCGACAAATTGTCGGACGCGGTTCCCGATTATGTCGGCTCGGCGCGGCGCGATCCCGACGGTACGGCGATCCGGCTGTCGCTGTCGCGGCGGGCAACCGTCAACACCATGACAGCGGGGGAGCGGATCTTCGTCGACTTCCTGCCCGACAGCTGGACCGGTCCGCCGCCCGCGCTTCCTGCAGCGGTGGTGCGCGAACTGGCGGAGCGGGCGCGGGCCGCCGAACGCGCGCTGCGCGCGCAGCTCGCGGCCAACGCCGCGAAGAAGCGGCCGCCGGTGCGGGTCCGCGCTTCGGTGCAGCCGACCTTCGTCCGCTTCGTGTTCGAGATGCCCGACGGCGTCAGCGTCTCGTCGGTGCTGAACGATCAGATGCTGACGCTGCAGTTCACCAGCGTGCTCAATTTCGACCTGGCGGATGCGAAGGTGGCGGCGCCGCCGAACATTGCCTCGATCAGCCAGCGGGCCGATGTCGACTCTTCCGCCGTCGACATCACGCTGATCGGCGAGGTCGACGTGCATTCCTTCCGCGAGGAAAAGAACTATGTGATCGACGTCGCCTTCCAGCAGGCGGAAAAGCCCGCTTTACCCGAGCCGCAGGCCGCGGCCAAGCCGGCCGGACCGGCCAAGCCCGGGCCCGCATCGCGGATGTCGCGCGACAAGGCCCTCAAGGAATCGCCGCCGCCGCCACAGGCGGAGATTCCGCCTGCTACCTCGGAGACGATTGCCGAGCAGGCCAGGATCGATATCAAGCCCGCCAAGGCGACCGAAGCGCCGGCCGTGGCCGAGGCCGCACCGCCTGCCGTCGAAAAAACGCCTGCCGTCGAAAAAGTGACCCCTGCCAAGGACAGTTTGGCTCCCGCGCCCGAGAAGGTGGCAGCCGCACCGGAAATAACATCGCCGCCGGCGGAAGCGGCGAAAGCGCCGCAGCCTGCCGAACAGGTTCAGGCTGCCGTTGCAGAGGCGCCGAAGGCCGCGGCGCCCAAGCAGGCTCCACCGCCCGCGGAGCCGGCGAAGCAGCCAGCGCCGGCGGCATCCGCTCCGCCGCCGGAAAACGCCGCCAAGGACAAGGCCGCCACCGTCGAGGCAAGGCGTGACAGCGACGGCCTGCGCGTGACGTTCTCCTTCGCCGCGCCGACCCCGGCTGCGCTGTTCCGCCGCGCCGATACGGTGTGGCTGGTGTTCGACCATGCCAAACCGATCGATATCGAACCGATCCGCGCCAAGGGCGGTGCCGTCATCGGCGATGTCAGCTTACTGCCGCTCGAAAAGGGCCAGGCCATCCGCGTCCGTCTCAACCGGCCGCAGATCCCTTCGCTCGAAAGCGAAGGCCGCGCCGTCGGCGCTGAGTGGACGCTGACCTTCGCCGACCGCGGCCAAGCGACACCGCTGCCGCTGATGGTACTGCGCAACATTGCTGATCCCGCGCTCGCCAATGTTACCGTGCCGCTGGCCAATGCCGGTGCGATGCACCGGCTGGTCGATCCCGACGCCGGCGATACGCTGCTGGTCGTCACCGCGCCGCCGCCGGTCCGCGGCCTGATCAAGCGGCAGGACTTCGTCGAATTGTCGCTGCTGGAATCCGCGCACGGCGTGGTCGTGCATCCGAACTCCGACGACATCAAAGCCGAGGTCGGCTCCGACAAGGTGATGCTTGGACGGCCCGGCGGATTGACGCTGTCGTCCGCCGACGTCGCGGCCGAACGCGCCACCGCGGCGGTGAGACCTCTGTTCGACGTCAACGAATGGCGCAAGAACCGGGAAGAGAAGCTTTTCCCCAGGCTGGATGCGTTGATCAAGGCCGCGGCCGTCGCGGGGCCTGACCAAAAAGCGCAGGCCCGGCTCGACCTTGCCAATTTCTACATGTCGCGCGGGATGTATCAGGAGGCGAGGGGGGTAACCAACCTCATCATCTCCGACACCAATCAGGGGAACGAAGATGCCGCCGTGCTGATGGTGAATGCGGTCGCCAGCATCCTGATCGGCCATCCCGAGCGGGCGCTCAAGGTTCTCGCAAGTCCTGCGATCGGCAACGGCCACGATTCCCAATTATGGAAAGGGTTGGCGCTCGCCCGTCAGGAAAAATGGGCGGATGCGCGCGAAAAGTTCAAGAACGCCGAATTCTCGATCGCCGCGCTGCCGATGGAACTGCAGCGCATCGTTACCACGGATGCGATGCGGGCCTCGCTCGAGGTGAAGGATTATGCCGGGGCCTCGCGGCGGCGCAGCGAACTCGAGGTGATCGGTATTCCCAACGAGATGAAGCCCGAGATCGCCGTGCTGCGTGGGCGGCTTGCCGAGGCGCTGGGGCACGACAAGGACGCGCTCGACGCCTACCGCTACGCGGCGCAGTCCCCCGACCGGGAGGCGTCGGCCGAGGCGAGGCTGCTGGAGGCCCTGCTGCGCCAGAGGCGCGGAGAACTCGACAAGGCCGAGTTCATGCGCGAACTGGAGATATTGTCGGTTATCTGGCGCGGCGACGCGATCGAGTTGAGGACGTTGAACAAGCTGACCCAGGTCTACGCCGAAGCCGGCCGCTATACCGACTCGCTCGCCGCGGCCAAGACCGCGACGAGGATGCAGCCCAATTCCGAACTGTCGCGGCAGAGCCAGGATGCGGCGTCCGCGCTGTTCGCGGAGATCTATCTCGGCTCGAAGGGCGACGACATGAAGCCGGTCGACGCGCTCGCCATGTTCTATGAATTTCGCGAATTGACCCCGATCGGCCGGCGCGGCGACGAGATGATCCGGCGTCTCGCGGACCGGCTGGCGGCAATCGACCTGCTCGACCAGGCCGCCGAACTGCTGCAATACCAGGTCGACAAGCGCCTGGAGGGAGCCGCCCGCGCGCAGGTGGCGGCACGCCTCGCCATGGTCTACCTGACCAACCGCAAGCCGGACCGGGCGATCACGGCGCTGCGCCTGACCCGGATCGCCGATCTCTCCGGCGAACTGCGGCAGCAGCGGCTGCTCCTCGAGGCCCGGGCTCAGAGCGACATCGGCCGCCACGATCTCGCGCTCGATATCATCTCCAACCTCACCGGCCGCGAGGCGATCCGGCTGCGCTCCGACATCTATTGGGCGTCGCGGCAGTGGCGGGAGGCTTCCGAACAGGTCGAACTGTATTACGGCGAGCGCTGGCGGGATTTCAGACCACTGAACGCGGCCGAGAAGAGCGACGTGATCCGCGCCGTGGTCGGCTACGCGCTGGCCGGGGATGCGATCGGCCTGGGACGATTCCGCGAGAAATACGCGCCGCTGATGACCGGCGAGGCCGACCGCTCTGCATTCGAAATCGCGAGCAAGCCGGCCGCCTCCAACAGCGCCGAATTCGCCCTGATCGCCAAGATGGCCGCCAGCGTCGACACGCTCGATGGCTTCATCCGCGAAATGAAGCTCCGTTTCCCGGATGCCACCGCCCGCGCGCCGTTGTCGCCGGAAACGTCCGGAGCCGAGCCGGTGCATACCGGCGCCTTGCCCGCGCTAACAGCCATCAGGCGGATCGATCTGAAGAAGCCGGTGAAGTAGCGGATTTGGCCGCAGGTTCGGCCAATTTTTGACCAGTTGACGCATTAGGCAAGACGTCCGCGCCGCTTCGGCGCTGCATCTCACCGTCGCTCGCTAGCCGTCCAAAACTGGCCCTCTGATGCCGCTGACCCGGGACCGAATTATTGGACATGACACCGAACGCCTGGCGTTCAGGTTCACCATGCTGAACGACGCCGATACGGTCGAGTGCCAGATCAGCGATGCCGCGATGGACGAACTGGCCGGCACCAAGGGAACAGAAAGCATGGCCAGGCAGGCGCAATTCCTGGCGTTGCGGGATGCCGTCGAAGGCATTGCATCCGATATGTTCGACAAGGTGCCCGTCGTCAAAGGCCGCGTCATCAGGATATTCACCAAGCACGTCCAGAAGTCGCCGCCATCGCCAGCCGACCGGATCGCGACCGGCTCGGAGCCGGGTGCGGACAGCACCGTTTCACTGCGAGTCATTGCCGCCATAAGGCCGGCGAACACGGCGCAATAGCGCGCTGCACTGCGATTGCCGCGAGAGCGGCCGCATGGCAGCAACTGCGTCCGGCGGAATGCGGCCATCGAGCGCGACGAGATGGCGCGTCGTTGCGTCACCCTCGACAGATGCGCGTCAAAGCGGCAACCTGCAGGCAAATAAGCCGCCGGAGGACGCCTTCACGATGAGCAAGCCCGCCAAAACCGAAGCCGAACTCATTGCGATGGCGCGAGCCGAGTTGAAGGTCCACGCGGATTGTCCCGACGGCATTGCGATCTCGGTGCTCCGCGACGGCGATAGCTGGGAATTCCGCGCCCAGGCCGACGGCGCCACGATCGCCAAGCCGGGCTATCCCGAATGTGTCGCCATGCTGGTCCAGATCGGCGACCACCTCTGCAAGCAGTATGACTTCAAGGAGTGAGGGGCAGTTGCCGAGCTTCCGGCTCGGCGGACCGCCGAAACCTCTTCACAACGTAAAAATTCGCCCGGGGTTGAGAATGTTCTTCGGATCGAGCGCGCGCTTGAGCGTGCGCATGGTTTCGATTTCCTCTTCGGTGCGGCTCATTTTCAGATAGGGCCGCTTCAGGATGCCGATACCGTGTTCGGCCGAGATCGAGCCGCCGAATTCGCCCGTGAGGTCGTAGACCAGCTTCTCGAACGCGTCGTGCTTGTCAGGCGTGTGTTCGTGATACACGCTGGGATGCAAATTGCCGTCGCCGACGTGTCCCATCACGATGGTGAAGGCTTGCGGATCGATCGCTTTGACTCGTGCATCGAGCGTATCCGCATATTCCTCCATCCTGTCGATGGCGAGACTGACATCGAAGCCCATCCGCGCGGCGAAAGGAAAGCTGCGGCCCAGTTCGACGCTGGAATCGCGGATGCGCCAGATCGCGGCGGCGGATGCATTCGAGGTCGAGAGCGTGGCGTCGAGGATCAGGTTGTCGCCCATCGCCGTCTCGAGCAGTTGCTCCAGGTCGGCATGGATGCGCTCGGGGTCGCTGCCGGAAGCCTCCAGCAGAACGTAGAACGGATGGTGGGTCGGCAGCGGCCCGGCCACGCCCTTTATGCGTTCGACCGTGTGGCGGTAGTAGGCATTCCACATCACCTCGAACGCGGTCAATTCGCCGCCGAGACGTTGCCGCGCCATCCTCAGGAATGCCATGACCTGCCCGAAGCGAGGGCAGGGCGCACAGCGCCACCTGGCGCTCCGCCGGTGCTGGAAAGACGCGCAGCGCGGCGCGCGTCACCACGCCGAGGATGCCTTCGCTGCCGATGAAAAGCTGCTTCAGGTCGATGCCGGTATTGTTCTTGATGTATTTGCGCAGGCCCTTGAGCACGGTGCCGTCGGCCGTGACGACTTCGAGGCCGAGGACCAGGTCACGCGTCATGCCGTAACGGATGACGCGGTTGCCGCCGGCATTGGTCGAGATGTTGCCGCCGATGGTGCAGCTGCCGCGCGCGCCGAGGTCGAGCGGAAACATCAGGCCATCCTGCTCGACCCGCTCCTGGAGCTTTTGCAGCGGCGTGCCGGCCTGCACGATGGCGACGCCTCCGGGGGCGTCGACCTCTTCAACGCTGTTCATGCGCTCCATCGACAGCACAATTTCGTTCGCATTCGGCAACGCCGCGCGCACCAGCCCGGTCATGCCGCCCTGCGTCGTAATGGGAACACCTTCGCGGTGGCAGAGCCGCAGCAGCACGGAGACATCTTCCGTCGTTCTGGGGCGAATGACCGCGCGCGGTTTCGGCGCCGGATTGCCGGCGAGATCGTGATGATAGCGTGCGTCGATGTCGCCGCCTGACAGCACCGCGCCCTTGCCGAGCGTGTTGCGCAGTTCGTCAATGAAACCCTCGGACATGCCCCCTGCCTCTTCTTTATGAGAAGTTAGGCCGAAGCTTTACATGCGGCGTGGCCAGGAAGAAACCCGGGCCGTCGTGGGGAATCGGGTTTTTAAATGCGATCTATCCCGGCTAACGCCGCGGCCGGCGCGCCGACCCCGAGCGGCGCCGGGCCGCTTCGTTCTGCCGCTTCCGGCTCGACCGACGTGATCTGGTTGCAGCCGCCGCACTTGTAGACGTAGACGAGCGGGCGCAGTCCAATTCGGGGCAGCTTTCCGATCCTGACCGTGCCCACGCCGCACATCTCGCAGCTCGGTGGCAGGCAGGTCTCTGGATGCAGTACGGGCATTTCGAACAATCACTAAACAACAACGGAACGCGCCGCCGAGTTTGGCGATGGATTGCATCTAAATCGTGGAAATAAAGCTCCGTAAGACTACTAGGAACCCGGCGTATTCGCGGCCGGCGTCCATATTTTGCCACCAAATCGACCCCGGCCGGGCATCCAAACAACACACTGTGCGGTGCAAAGTCGGAAGGCCAGCGCACGACCTTAACAAAAATTCCACCGGATCGGATCGGCCGGATTCGACCTCTGTAAGGCGTGCGAAATGTCTTCCACCAAAGGTCGCGACACATCGATGCTAGCGGCGCTGGTAGCCTTGGAGGCTGCGGCGTCCCTTCCATCGCCCGCCGATCAATTCAACATAGACCGGGAAGGGCCGGCGAAACGCGCCGTGAAACTCAGGGCGTTGCAGCAACGATTTCAGAAACTAAACGAATATTGCGACGAGGCGGCGGCTGAAATTCGCGCTTCGCTCGAGCGGAAGCCGCCGCGCTAATCGCTAAGAAACCGGTGCCGGATTTTTCCGGGAATAAGATTTGCGGCAGATCGAGGCAACTTACAGTGCATTCCGTACCGAGCGGTTCTAGTTGGACCGGTTGCGGGCTCGGACTCCCTGAGCAAGATGACGTTTCGTCATCTTGCTCAAGGTTTGGATGTCGCTTCTGCAATGTCTCACTTTTTCTCGATCTTCGTGACCGCGTCGGTCTTGTCGATCTTGGTGATGGTCTTGGTCCCCGCCGTTTCGCTCACGGCGAAGGTGACCCTGTCGCCGGCGTGCAGGGCGTTCAGCCGCGCGCCGTCCTGGACCTTGAATTCCTCGGTCGCGGCGCCGGCGTTCGCGCCGGTGGTGCCATCAGGCATATCCTTGACCGAGATGGTGCCGCTGATCCGGTCTATTCTCGTCACCATTCCGGTCCGCGTTTGCTGGGCAAGCGCCGACGTACCGGCGATGCTGAGGGCCGCGCTGGCAGCCATAATCAACCCTGCGAATTTCATGGAATACTCCCGGCTGTACGGCGTCTGCGATAAGCCGGGATTGCGGCAATAGTTCCACGCTGGCGCGGGATCGCGGCTTTTTCTTCCCGTACGAATATGGGCAGTCTTGGTCCGAGCGCTTGAATCCGGCTCGGTACCACCGGTCCGCGCAACGAAAGCAAGTTAATGCAATGGGCGAAGTTGCGGTTCTGATTCAACCAGAACGTATGAAGCCCTAGGCGGCGCCGGCCTCGGGCTCGAGCTCGGTTTCCGTTACCGTGCGGTTACGGCCAAGCCGCTTGGCCTGATAAAGCCCGCGGTCGCAGCGCTCGATCATGGCTTCCGCGGATTCGGCGAGGCGGAATTGCGCCACTCCGATCGAAACCGTGATGCTGCCGATTTCCTTGCCCGTCGCGCGACGCGTCAGACGGGCTTCGGCGATGCGGGTGCGAACGCGCTCGGCGGCGGCCGTGCAGGCCTCAAGATCCGCTCCCGGAAGCACCGCGATCAATTCCTCGCCGCCGTAGCGGGCTGCAAGATCGATTTCGCGAACACCTTCCTGCAGCACCTTGGCCACCAGCCGAAGCACCTGATCGCCGACCTGATGGCCATAATCGTCGTTGAATTTCTTGAAATGATCGATGTCAATCAGGAAGACGCTGAGCGCCTCGTCCTTTTCCATCGCCGCGATCTGGGCGAGGCGGAGGAATTCATCCATCGAGTGGCGGTTGGCGAGGCCCGTCAGCGCATCGGTATTGGAGCGCTGCTCGGCTGCCTTCAGCGAGTCGCGGATGCTGTCCAGTTCCTCGGAGGTGGCGGCGAAACTGGCCTCCAGCGCTGCGGCGCGTTGCGTCGCCTTTGACAATTCATCAACCAGTTTCGCAATGATCGGCCGCGGATCGTTGCCGGCGGCGGCTTCGGACGACACCTCGCCGAGCGCCTTGATGTGGGTCTGGTTGTCGGTAACGGCGGTGTTGAGGAATTGCTGGGCGCTGTCGATCAGGCCGCTCAATTGATCGGGCAGGTCGCTGAGCGGGTCGCGTCCGGTCTGTTGTGGCGCGATGTAGGTAATGTAGAGTTCGGCGTTGGTCGCCGGATCGAACTTGCGCTTGCCCGCAATCAAAATATCGATGATTTTACGCAGGGCAGGCGAATTGCCCAGCGAATATTCGAACCACACCGCGAAGTTACTCGGAGTGGGCGGAACGGACTGCTGCGACATCAACCGCATAGCCCGGTCGGCAATCGTCGTGGCGTATTCGGCGTCCATATCGCCGATAGGCTGGCCTACCATCGTTCAACCCGGTGATGCGTTTGCTACGAAAATTCAGTTCCCTGCCACCCATTGTGCACGAAGGAACTAACCTGAACTTAAATTCCCGGGAAAAGTCCGCGGCAAATACGTACCTAATGCTGACCTTTAGTCCGTTAAACTACTGATTTCGGACGATTAACTGCCGCCGTAGCTCTGCACCAGGCTCCCCGCCACCAGCGACCAGCCGTCGACCAGTACGAAAAAGATCAACTTGAACGGCAGCGACACCACGACCGGTGGCAGCATCATCATACCCATCGACATCAGGACCGATGCGACGACGAGATCGATGATCAGGAAGGGCAGGAACAGCAGGAAGCCGATCTCGAAGGCGCGTTTCAGTTCGGAGATCATGAAGGCCGGGACCAGGATCCGCAGCGACAGGTCCTCCGGCGTCGCCGGCGGCGCCTCGCCGGAGAGATCGATGAACAGCTTCAGATCCTTTTCGCGAACGTTCTTCTGCATGAATCCACGCAGCGGCACTGAAGCCTTTTGCAGCGCTTCTTCGACCCCGATCTGGTTGGCGACCAGGGGCTTGATGCCGTCGTCATAGGACCTCTGCAAGACAGGGCCCATCACGAACGCGGTCAGGAACATCGCGAGCGCAATGATCACCGAGTTGGGTGGGGCGGTCGCGGTGCCCAACGCGGTGCGCAACAGCGACAGCACGACGACGATTCGCGTGAACGACGTCATCATGATCAGGATCGACGGCGCGATCGACAGCACCGTCAACAGCGCGATCAACTGGATCGCGCGCTCGGTGACCCCGCCGCCGCCCTGGCCGAGACTGATGCTGATATCCTGCGCCAGCGCCGGATCGGCGAGCGATCCGGCGGCGGTCAGGATTAAGAAAAATAAAACTCTACGCGGAGAAGCCGGCGGCTTCACGAAGGATTCTTCGGACGGCCCAGCAAGGACGCCATCTCGTCTTCGAGATTTTCGAAGCCGCTCTTCTGCGGGGCGGGGGCGGGAACCGGCGGCTCGCTGCGGGAGTTGCGGGCGGGCGTTTCCGGCGCAACCGGCGGCGCCACCGGTTCGGCCGGCCGGCGCAGGGCGGCTTCCAGCCGCTGCGCCATTTCGGCCAGATTCTGGTCGGCGCTCGACGGCACAGGGGCCGGTGGAGGAGGCGGAGGTGGCGGCGCCGCGGCGCGTTCAGGGGCGCGGGCCGGCGTCTCACGAGCCGCCGGAGTGTCGCGGACAGGCTGTGCCTCGCGGAGTGGCGGTGCTTCGCGGGCTGCCGGTGCCTCACGGACAGACAGCGCCTCGCGGATTGGCGGCGCCTCACGGACCGGTGGCGCCTCACGAACTGGCGGCGCCTTGGGCAACTCGCGCTGCGGCCGTGGCATTAGCGGTTCGTTGCGCCCGAGGCGCGGCGGCCCAGGTTCGGGGCGGCCGCTGATCGATTCCGGCGCAAAGCCCGTCAATGGATCGCCGCGGCGTTCCGGCATTGGCGGCGGCGCGGGGCGGCGGATGTCGTCGGCAAACGATGGCCGCGCAGGGCGCGGCGGCGGCTCCGGCATTTGCGGTTCGGCCTGATGATCGTCGTTCGATCGCAAATCGGCTCTCGCCGCCTCTTCGCTCCAGGCGGCATCAGGCAGCGGCGCGATGCGTGGCGGCTGCTCGCCGACTGCCGGGCGTGGCGCCATCTGATCGCGGTTGGGCATCGCGCGTACGATATTGGGTTCCACTACGATATCGCTCGGGCCGCCGATCATCAGGAGATGCTCGACATTGTCGCGCCGTACCAGCACCAGACGCCGGCGGCCGTCCACGGCGGCGGCGTCGATCACGGCAAGCCGCGGCATCCGTCCGCGCTGGGTGTTGGCGCCGAGGCGGTTGTTGGCGAAACGGCGAACCAGCCATGCGGCCACGCCGATCAGCGCCAGAACGGCGATGAATGCGAAGAGGAATGTCAGTGTCTGCATTCTTCAGTCCCCGGCCATGGGCCGTTCTCTTGGATTGCTGGTTTCGGCGCGTGCGGTCTTAGGGTCTTGCTGTCCGAGCATGTTCCCGGGAACGCGATTCCCGTCATCCTGACCATGCTCCGAAGCGATCCGCAGACGGCGAATCACGCCCGAGATCAGCCTTATTCCTTAATTCCCCGCAGCGAACGCCGCCGTCCGGTTAATTAATAGACCAAGAATCGTTTGGGCCAAAACGACTTCTGAGCGCCCCAAGCCGCGTTGGCTGCTGCTGGTTAACGCAGCTTTCGTGGCGAAAATGCGCTCATTTTGTCGCTGTCGGCCGCCATTCGCGGATGTCGACGCCAGCGGAACACATTTTAACCAGCCGTTAACCATACACCGGGCAAATTCTGCCTACCTCGCGGCGTCGGCCAGAGGTTAACGGGGAACGGCTCGATGGCCATCAACGATCTTCCGATCCTGTCGGCGTTGCGCACCAAAATGCAGTGGCACCAGGAACGCCAGCGCGTGCTGGCCGAAAACGTCTCCAACGCCAATACCCCGAATTTCAGGCCGACCGACCTGGTCGAGCCGAAGTTCGACAACAAGGGCGCGAATGTCGGCGGCGCGATGGGCTCGCTTGGCATGATGCGCACCAGCGCCACCCATATCAGCGTCTCCGGCGGCGGGCCGAGTTTCAGGGGAGACGGCGGCAAGAACGGCTTTTTGACCAAACCGGCCGGCAATGCGGTCAATCTGGAAGACCAGATGCTGAAGGTCTCGGCCAACCAGATGGATTACGCCGCGGCCACTTCGCTCTACAGCCGCAGCCTCGGCCTGCTCAAAACCGCCATCGGAAAGCGCTGACGCGTAAGGGAGCCGGATCATGGCAGAAGATGGAAGCGATTTCGCCCGCTCGATGAGCATCGCGACGTCAGGCCTGCGCGCGCAGGCGGGGCGCATGCGGGTGATCTCGGAAAATATCGCCAATGCAGATTCCACCGCGCCGACCGCCGGGGGCAATCCCTATCGCCGCAAGGTGCCGACATTCTCGTCGGCGCTCGACCGCACGCTGGACGCAAAGGTGGTGACACTCGGCAAGATCAGGACCGACCAGTCGGCGTTTCGCGTCAAGCATGAGCCGAGCAATCCGGCGGCGGACGCAGGCGGCAACGTCAAATATCCGAACGTCAATCCGCTGGTCGAAATGACCGACATGCGTGAGGCGCAGCGGTCCTATGAAGCCAATCTCAACATCATCAGCGCCACGCGCCGCATGATCCAACGCACGCTCGATATCCTCAAGGCCTGAACAGGAACCATAAATCATGGCTTCACCGACCGTTGCAGCAAACGCCTATGCCGCGCTTTCGCGCATCGTGGAATCCGGCGGCGCCGAGAAGGGGGGGGCATCCGCCGGCGGCCCGTCCTTCAGCGCGCTGCTCAAGGACGCCGTGGGAAGCGTGCTGGATGCCGGCAAGAAATCCGACGCCCAGACCATGGCGATGAGTTCGGGCAAGGCCAACGTCATGGACGTGGTGACGGCGGTCGCGGAGACCGACGTCGCGGTTTCGACGCTGGTTTCGGTGCGCGACCGGGTGATCCAGTCCTACGAAGACATCATGAAGATGCCGATCTGACGAGGGCGAATGGCGAATAGGGAATGGCGAGTAGGGTAAGCACGACCGCATTTCCTGGCTCCATTCGCTATGCGCCACTCGCCATTCGCGCGCCCTTAAACGACAGAACAATTGAAACTGAGAGAACTGACAATGACCGGTGCTGAAACCCTCGACGTGGCGCGCGATGCGATCTGGACCATCGTGGTGGTGTCGTCGCCCCTGATGGTGATCGGGCTCGTGGTCGGCGTCGTGGTGTCGCTGTTCCAGGCGCTGACCCAGATCCAGGAACAAACGCTGATCTTCGTGCCGAAGATACTCGCGATCTTCGTGACATTGTTGCTGGCGTTGCCGTTCATGGCGGATTCGATGCACAGCCACATGATGCGGATATCGTCGCGAATCATAGGCGGTTGATGCATTGTAGATGAATGCGCGTCGACATATCGCTGCTGCCGGCCCTTGCCGCCACCTTCATGCTGGTGTTCGCCCGCGTGGGCGCCATGGTGATGCTGTTGCCGGGATTTGGCGAGAGCAACATCCCGGTGCGCATCAAGCTTGCGATCGCGCTGCTCTTGACGCTGATCATCCTGCCGCTGCACCGCGCCGCCTACCAGGTCGACCTGACCTCGATGGCCGCGATCGGCGTATTGATGGTGCACGAGATCGTCATCGGCATCGTGCTCGGCGCCACCGCGCGCGTCACGCTGTCGGCGCTGGCGGTCGCGGGCTCGGTGATCGCCCAGCAACTCGGCCTCGGCTTCGTCACCGCCGTCGATCCGACCCAGGGGCAACAGGGCCTGCTGATCGGCAACTTCCTCACCATTCTGGGCATGACGCTGCTGTTTGCCACCGACAGCCACCATCTCGTGATCGCGGCGCTGAACGAGAGCTACCGGATTTTCTCGCCGGGCGAATTGCTGCCGAGCGGCGACGTCGCGGCGCTCGCCACGCGGGCGTTTGCCGCGGCCTTCAAGATCGGCATGCAGCTATCGGCGCCGTTTCTGGTGTTCGGCCTCGTCTTCAATATCGGCCTTGGCGTGCTGGCGCGGCTGATGCCGGCGATGCAGGTCTATTTCGTCGGCGTGCCGCTATCGATCATGGTGGGCTTCTTGATCTTCGCCTTCGTCCTCACCGGCATGATGGCGACCTATCTCAACTACTTCATCGGCGTGATGCACGAGCTGACGCCGCTGAAATAGAACATGATCCGGAAAAGCGTTCCGGGAAGATCATTCTCAAACCAAAGTGCTAGAGCGCCGCGATGGCCGACGATACCGACGACAAAACAGAAGACCCTACGCAAAAGCGTCTCGACGATGCGCATGCCAAGGGGGACGTCGCCAAGAGCCAGGAGGTCAACACCTGGTTCATCATCGCAGGCGCCACGCTGATATTGTCGACCTTCTCGGGATCGGTCGGCGGCGGCATCCTGACGCCGCTGCGCAACCTGATCGCCAATGCGGGCCAGCTTCGCGCCGACGGCGCGGCGCTGCTCGCGCTCGGCAACACGCTGGGCTATGCCGTGCTCGGCGCGATCGGCGTGCCGCTGCTGATGCTGGCGATCGCTGCGATCGCCGGCAACATGATCCAGCACCGGCTGGTATGGTCGTCGGAATCGCTGACGCCGAAGTTCAGCAAGGTATCGCCCGGCGCCGGACTGAAACGCATCTTCGGCAAGCAGGCGGTGGCGAATTTCGCCAAGGGCGTGTTCAAGCTGGCCGCGCTCGGCGCCGTCATGATGGCCGTGCTGTGGCCCGAGCGCCATCGCCTGGAATCGTTCCTGATGTTCGATCCCTCGGCGATCCTCGGTGTCACCACCAATCTGACACTGCAATTGATGGGCGCGGTGGTGGCGATGCTGGCCGCGGTCGCGATCGCCGATTACTTCTTCCAGTACCGGCAATGGTTTGAGCGGCAGAAGATGTCGCTGCAGGAGATCAAGGACGAGTTCAAGCAGTCCGAAGGCGACCCCCACATCAAGGCCAAGATCCGGCAGTTGCGCCAGCAGCGCATGAAGAAGCGCATGATGGCCGCCGTTCCCAACGCCAGCGTCGTCATCACCAACCCGACCCACTTTTCGGTCGCGCTGTCCTACGAGCGCGGCATGTCGGCGCCAATCTGCGTCGCCAAGGGCGCCGACAACATCGCGCTCAAGATCAGGGAAGTCGCCAGGAAGCACGACATTCCGATCGTGGAGAACGTGCCGCTGGCGCGCGCCCTCTATGCCACCGTCGATGTCGACGAGGAGATTCCGGTCGAGCACTATCAGGCGGTCGCCGAGATCATCGGCTACGTCATGGGCCTGAAGAACGGGCTTGCCGGCCGGAGAATGTGAAAGGAACCGCTGGAAATCGCCTATCAAATGCCTTCAATCTGTCAAATAGCCGCCTGATGGGCTTGCGCTTGCCGGCCCGATTCAGGCACTCAGGAGGGGTGCGCCAGCCGAACGCGGGGTTACCCGTGGCCGGCCGATCCCGACCGTCGCGTGACTTCCTCGCCGATAGGCAACGCCGCTTCATATGACCGCCGAAACTGACAGCCATCCGTCGACCGAGCCCTTTGCGGCCCACGAACCGGCGCGGCGGAGCGGTAGCATCGTGCTGGTGCTGCTGGTCGCTGCCGGCATCGTGGCGGTGGCGGTGGCGCTGATGACCATCGGCCGGGCCCAGGCCCAGCCCTATATCCTCGGCGTGCTGGCGCTGCTCGCCATGGTCGGCCTGTTCAATCTGTTCGCCTTTGCCGCCGGCATCATCCGTTTCACCGACCGTGCCGCCGATGACCCGGTGATGGGCCGCATCGCCGATCACGCCTATGACGGGTTGGCCGTGACCGACCCGAAGGGCCATGTCGTCTATTCGAACGCCGCCTATCTGGCGCTGACGGGCGCCGCGAGCCCGCAGGACGTGCGCCCGATCGAGCGCGTCTTCATCGGTAATCCGGACGTCTCCGAAGCCGTGTTCCGGCTGCTCAAGGCCGCCCGCGAAGGCAAGCGGCAGCAGGAGGAGGTCCGCATCGCCGGCTCCGACGGTGCACAGGGGCGCTGGTTGCGGATGCGGGTTCGTCCGCTCGGCCAGAGCAAGCGCGAAGCAAAATACGCGGTGTGGTCGATCGCCGACATCACGCGGGATCGCGAGCGCCAGGAAGATGTGTTCCGGGAGCTGCAGCACGCGATCGAATATCTCGACCACGCGCCATGCGGCTTCTTCTCGGTCAGTCCGGCCGGCGACGTCATCTATGTCAACGCCACGCTGGCGAACTGGCTCGATTACGATCTCGCCGAGATCGGTTCGGGTGGGCTGAAGCTCAACGATGTCGTCTCCGGCGATGGCGCCGCGCTGTTGACCTCGATCGTGGCGGTGCCCGGCGAGGTCAAGACCGAAGTGTTCGACATCGACCTGCGGATGCGCGGCGGCAGGACCATGCCGGTGCGGCTCTACCACAAGCTCGCCTTCGGCGCCGACGGCTCGCCGGGTTCGTCGCGCACGCTCGTGATCAGCCGCACGCGCGACGAGCATTCCGACCCCGAACGCGCCGCCGAAGTCCGCTTCATGCGGTTCTTCGACCATACGCCGATGGCGATTGCGACGGTGGACCGCGACGGCGCCGTCGTCCGCGCCAACGCCCGCTTCGCCAAGCTGGCGCAGAGCCTCAGCCCGGACGGCGCCGCCAACAAGTCGATCTTCCGCACCGTGAATGCGCGCGATCGCAACCTTCTGATCGCGGCGATCAACCAGGCGGCGGAAGGGCAGGGCGACATTGCGCCGGTCGAGGCCATGCTCGACGGCGCCAAGGAGCGCTGGGGGCAGTTCTTCGTCACCGCGGTCGAGGAGGACGAGCGCGACACCGAAGCCGCCATCGTCTATCTGCTGGAGACCAGCGAGCGGCGCACGCTGGAAAACCAGATCAACCAGTCGCAGAAGATGGAGATGGTCGGCCAGCTCGCCGGCGGCATCGCGCACGACTTCAACAACGTGCTGTCGGCCATCATGATGGCCAACGACTTCCTGCTGAACGCGCACAAGCCGACCGATCCGTCGTTCCAGGACATCATGCAGATCAAGCAGAACGCCACCCGCGCCGCGACGCTGGTACGGCAACTGCTCGCGTTCTCGCGCCGGCAGACGCTGCGGCCGCAGGTGCTCGACCTCGGCGACGCGTTGTCCGATCTCACCATGCTGCTGCGGCGCCTGATCGGCGAGAAGGTCAAGCTCGATCTCGTGCACGGCCGCGACCTCTGGCCGGTCAAGGTCGACGTCTCGCAGTTCGAACAGGTGGTCGTCAATCTCGCGGTCAACGCGCGTGACGCCATGCCCGATGGCGGCAAGCTGACGGTGCGGACCGCCAATGTGACGGTGGATGAAGCCGCCCAGCTCACCCACAAGGGCATGCCGGCGGCCGACTATGTGCGGATCGACATTTCCGATACCGGTACCGGAATCCCGGCCGACATCGTCGACAAGATCTTCGAACCGTTCTTCTCGACCAAGGAGGTCGGCAAGGGCACCGGGCTTGGGCTCTCCACGGTGTACGGCATCGTCAAGCAGACCGGCGGCTTCGTCTATGTGGATTCCGTGCCCGGCGAGGGCACCTCGTTCCGCATCTTCCTGCCGCGGCATCGTGTCGAACTGGACACCCAGGCCGAAGCGCAGGGCGCGAACGGCGCGGCAAAGGACACGGCGGCCGAGCCGCCGAAGCCGCGGCCCGACCTGACCGGGCAGGGCACCATCCTCCTGGTGGAGGACGAGGACGGCTTGCGGTCACTGAATGCGCGCGGCCTCCGCTCGCGCGGCTACAGCGTGATCGAGGCCGCCAACGGCATCGAGGCGATGGAAGCGCTGGAGGAGAAGGACGGCGCGGTCGATCTCGTCGTCTCCGACGTGGTGATGCCGGAAATGGACGGCCCGACGCTGCTGCGCGAAATGCGCAAGCGCAATCCCAACCTCAAGATCATCTTCGTCTCGGGTTATGCCGAAGAAGCCTTCGACAAGAGCCTGCCGGAGAACGAACAATTCGCCTTCCTGCCGAAGCCGTTTGCGCTCAGCGCGCTGGTCGAGAAGGTCAAGGAAACCATGACGGCGTCGTGAGCGGTGGAACCGAATTTCTGGCGCCCGTGAGCGGCAGATGTGCTGCTTGGGACGGCCGGTGAGGGCGACCGCCACACCCCGAAATTACCGCTAACCCACTGCCAAATCGTCACATCCCCGCGACTGAGGGCCGCAGCCGCGGTTCCCGATAATGGCTTTTCTTTTAGGCATCTGTGCCCATGTTAGAAGCGCTTCCCCAATCCTGGGGACTGAGGAAAAACACATGAATTTCTCGCAAGGCACGCGCGGAATTATTCGGGCTCTCGCGATTGTCCTGTCCGTGGCGCTCCCGTTGGCGGTCGTTGTCTCGGAGGCTGACGCCCGCGTCGGCGGTGGCGGCAGTTCCGGTTCGCGGGGATCGCGAACCTTTTCGGCGCCCCCGAGCACCACCACGGCGCCGGGCGCGGCGCAGCCCATGAACCGTACCTTTACCCAGCCGGGTACTCCTGGCGTGGGCGCGCCGTGCGGCCGGCGCGGCCACCAAGGGCGGCTTCTTCAACCGGCCCGGAATGATGGGGGGCATGCTCGGCGGTCTCGCCATGGGCTTCCTTGGCGCGGGCCTGTTCGGCATGCTGACCGGCGGCGAGTCTGTTCTCCGGCCTCGGCGGTATCTCGTCGATCATCGGCCTGCTGCTGCAGGTCGGCCTGATCATCATCGTGGTGCGGCTGGCGATGTCGTGGTGGCAGCGCCGCCATACGCCGGCCAACGCCTACGCGGCGGGACCTGCTCCTGCCGCCGAAGGCCCCGGCGCCCAGACCAGCTTCCGCTCCGGATTGAGTGGCTTTGGGCTGGGATCGAACCAGCCGGCGCTGGAAATCCAGCCGGCTGACTATGAAGCGTTCGAGCGTTTGCTCGGCGAAGTCCAGGCCGCATGGTCGAACGAGGACGTCGCCAAACTGCATACGCTGGCGACGCCCGAGATGGTGTCCTACTTCTCCAAGGATCTCGAGGAGAACAAGGCCCGCAACGACGTCAACAAGGTGACCGACGTCAAGCTGCTGCAGGGCGACCTCGCCGAAGCCTGGCGTGAAGGCGAAACCGATTTCGCCAGCGTGGCGATGCGGTTCTCGCTGGTCGACAAGACCATGGAGCGCACCACCGGCCGTCTGGTCTCGGGCAGCGATACCCCGATCGAAGCCACCGAAGTGTGGACCTTCGCCCGCCGTCGCGGCGCCGATTGGGAACTCTCGGCGATCCAGCAGACCAGCTGATCGCCACAACGTGACGAAGAAGGCGCTGCGGTTCGTTCCGCGGCGCCTTTTTCTTTGTCTAGTTACCGGTCTTCGGCATGATCCGCTTGTTCCGGATGCGGTGCGGCGTTCTTGGTCCGGCACCGGAATAATGGTCGCCGTGATGTGTTGATGACAAACGAACCATAAAAACAACAGGGAGATTTCAGATGAACAGCTTCGCTCGAACTATTTCGCCGGCATGCTTTGCGCTCGCCGCCATATCGGCTCTCGCAAGCGCGCCCGCACAGGCGCAATCGGCCGACACCAGCTTCTTCCTGACCAGCAACGGCATCGGCAATGGCGGCAATCTCGGCGGGCTCGCCGGCGCCGACAATCACTGCCAGACATTGGCGCAGGCGGCCGGAGCGGGCGGCAAGACCTGGCGCGCCTATCTCTCGACGCAGGCCGCCGACGGCGCGCCTGCCGTCAATGCGCGCGATCGCATCGGCAAGGGACCGTGGAAGAATGCCAAGGGCGCGGTGGTCGCCAAGGACGTCGCCGATCTGCATGGCGCCAACGGCCTCACCAAGCAGACCGCGCTCAGCGAGAAGGGCGAGGTCATCAACGGCCGCGGCGATACACCCAACCGTCACGACGTGCTGACGGGATCGCAACCGGACGGGTCGGCGTTTGCGGCCGGCGAGGATCGCACCTGCAAGAACTGGACGAGCTCGACGCAGGGCGCGGCGATGGTCGGTCATTCCGACCGCATCGGGTCTGCGCGACGATGACGCCTCGAAGTCCTGGAACTCCTCGCACTCCTCGCGCGGCCCGGACGGCGGCTGCTCGCAGGCCGACCTGAAGAGCACCGGCGGCGACGGACTGTTGTATTGCTTCGCGGCGAACTGACGCGCGGAGACGGATTGCCGTAGCCCGGGTGGAGCCAACGGGTCCGCGAACGCGCGCCCGATGACAGCTCCGCGAAACCCGGGGTCGCTCTCGCAAAGAGACCCCGGGTTTCGCTGCGCTTCACCCGGGCTACGAATCCGGGCTATGCGGCCTTTTTCTTTGCGCGCTTCTTGGCGCTTTTCTTGACAGTTTTCTTCGAAGCTTTCTTCGACGTTTTCTTGGCGCTCTTCTTCTTGCTGCCGGTGAGGTAGGCGCCGACGTTCTTCGACGAATGCCCGACGGCGGCCACAGCGGCTTTCAGTCTGGCCGGCGTGACCTTGAACTTCTTCGACCAGTAGCTGACTTCGTAGGGCTGGCTCAGCGCGATCCGCGCGCGGTCGGCGGCCTTGTGCTTCTGCAGCTTGATATAGGCCGCCACCTTCTTGGCGGAGTGCCCCGCTTGCTTGACGGCGGCTTTCAGCTTGGCCGGCGTGATCTTGAATTTCTTCGACCAGTAGGCGACCTCGTAAGGCTCGCTCAACGCGATCAGTCCGCGATCGGCCCCGCCGCGCTTCTTCTTGTTGTCCGCCATCCCTGTTCTCCTGTCGGGTTGAGAAAATCGACGCTTCAAACGGGAACAGCCTAACACGCCGGATTGCATTCGGACAGATTTGGACCTGTGGAGATCTGCGCGCCGCGTTCATACCGCGACGGTCGCGCGGACGCGGGGGTTTGGCGTGACGAAACAGTCTCGGGATGATTTGTTATGTCGATCAACCCGGCAGCGGAGGTGCCATCGATGCGTTACGAGCTCTATTACTGGCCGATGATTCAGGGCCGCGGCGAATATGTCCGCCTCGCGCTGGAAGAGGCGGGCGCCCGCTACGCCGACATTGCGCGCCGCGGCAACGGCATGGCCGCGATGACGCGCATGATGGAAGCGGGGAAGGGAACGCCGCCCTTCGCGCCGCCGTTTCTCAAGGACGGAAAGCTGGTGATCGGGCAGACCGCCAACATCCTGCTCTATCTGGGATCGCGCCACGGGCTGGCGCCGAAGTCGGAGGCCGGCAAACTCTGGGTGCACCAGTTGCAACTCACGATATCAGATCTGGTGCTGGAAATTCACGACACCCATCATCCGCTCGGCCCCTCGCTGTACTACGAGGATCAGAAGGCGCCGGCGAAGAAGCGCACCGATGAATTCTGGAAGGCCCGCGTGCCGAAATATCTCGGCTATTTCGAGGACCTGCTGGCGGCCAATGGCGGGACTTACGTCACCGGCCGCCGCCTCACTTACGTCGACCTGTCGCTGTTCCAGATCGTCGAGGGACTGCGCTATGCCTTTCCGAAACGCATGAAGGCGTTCGAGCGCAAAATTCCCGGTCTCGTCGAGCTGCGCGACCGCGTTGCGGCGCGCCCGAACATCAAGACGTATTTGGCCAGCGACCGGCGGATCGCGTTCAACGAGGAGGGGATTTTTCGGAGGTACAAGGCGCTGGATGCTTAATCCGAGGTCCAACTCTCTCCCTCGTCATGCCCGGGCTTGTCCCGGGCATCCACGTCTTTCTTGCCGCTGAAGCGAAGACGTGGATGGCCGGGACAAGCCCGGCCATGACGACTGATGTAGTCTCACATGCTCCTGCCATCCACCGGCGTCATCTTCAGCTTTGACAGTTCGATGCCGTCGATGCAGCTCACATTCAGCGCCACCACGTCGCTGCCATCGGGCTTCTTGCCGCGCGCAAAGACGTCGACGCCGCAATCGACGCAGAGCTGGTGGTGGATCGCGTGCTTGTTGAAGAGATATTCCTTCAGGTTTTCCTCGCCGGCGCGGAGCTGAAAGCTCTTCGGGTCGAGGAAGGTGAAATGCAGCCCCTTCTTGGTGCAGATCGAGCAGTTGCAGGCGGTGACCATCGCGAGGTCGCTGGTGCATTCGAAGCGCACCTGGCCGCAATGGCAGCCGCCGGTATAGGTCTTGCTGTCGGGCATTTCGATCCGCCTTGTCTCTCACCAAAGTCCGGGCACCAGACGATAGCGCACGCGCGCGGCGTAGTCAGCATAATCAGGCAGTCCCTCGACCAGCGCGCGCTCCTCGATGCGGGCGCGAATGGCGAACAGGATGGCGAACACCGGCGCGATCGCCACGCCCCACCACGATCCCAGGAGCAGCGGGACGCCTACGAAGAACAGCATGACGCCGCTGTACATGGGATGGCGGACGAAGGCATAGGGGCCGCTCGAGATGACGCGATGGTGACGCGCGGCCTGCACCTTCACGACCGGCGCGGCAAAGGAATTTTCGCGGAACACCCACATGATGACGGCGGTCGAGAGCAGATACATCGCAAGCCCGAGCGCCTGCAGCACGAGCGGAACGTCGGATGCCTGCGCGCGCCGGTCGAGCCCGATCGCGACCAGCCAGATCAGCGTCACGACGACGAATGTCAGCATGAATTTCTTGTCGGCGGCAGGCTGGTCGGCCTGAAACGTCGGCCGCAAGCGCTCGGCGAGCAGCGCGGGATCGGTTTTCGCGAGCCACAATCCGCAGGCGGGGCCGAGGATGGCGCTGACGACCAGGAATACCCACGCCGCCGGCCAGTCCAGCGTACCGGCTGACGCGAACAGCAGCGCGCCGAGCGCGACGACGAAGATGGAATTTTGCAGCAGAAGTTTCGCGATCATGCCCGGGTTCCGTTCCCCCGTGGCGGCATGATCGCGTGATTCTTCGGCAAACTTGCGGCGTCGGCCCTGCGCAGGGCAGGGCTGCGAGCCGTCAGGCCAGCTGGTCGATCCGCGTTCCCTGACCCGGCGGCAGGGGAGCGACCTGCGTCGGCTTCGGCGTGCGCGTGCCGTCGGCGGCAGCGCCGTTCTGGACGGCGGGGGTCTTGTCGGGAGCCTTGAACACGGGAACTTCAGGCGGTTTGACCACCACCGTGGCGGCGACAGCAGAGATATTCATCGGAAGCATCCTTTTGGTTGCCCCCGACACTGGCCGGCTTGAAACGAACGATTGGTGAATTCGGCGCGGCAATCCCCGCGCCGACGCCGTCAATCCCGCCCGATGGTGAACGGACGGCTCGCAGGAATCGTTAGAATGCGACGGAGGGACTCGCGGAGCCGCTGCGGCTACTCGTCCTTGCCGCGGGTCACCACGATGGAAGCCTCTGCCTTGGTGCGCGTGCATTCCATGTTGAGGCGGCGGAAGCGCATGGAAACCTTGTCGCCGCGGAGCAAGCCCATGCGCTTGATGCAGCGCGAGGTACCGGTCAACGCGTCGGGCTTCGGAATCGTGAAAACGATGGCGCCGGCCGAGGCGATCAGATCGAAGAATTGCGGCTTCGGCTTGCGGTCGGCCTTGGCGTACAGCTCGACGGAATAGTTGCGGCCGCGGCATCCGAGCGACAGCTCCTTCGCCGCCGGATGCGTCAAATAGATCATGTTGCCGGTATTGACGCTGATCTTGAGGCCGTCGATCTGGTTCTTCAATTCCTTGGCGGTGTCCTCGCAGCGGTCGGCGCGCGCCGGCGATGCGCCGACCGTCGCAACCAGCGCCAGCGTGGCGGCAAGCAAGGTCGGTCGGCGAAATTGTGGTCCCAAAGCCATTGTGAATGCCCCTTTGCGCCATTGAACCCCGCGCGCGGATTTCCTGCAAGGGCCGCGCGCGGAAGTCAACTCGCGGGCGGCAACCGTCAGGATATGAAGGGAAGAGCCGTCCGGACGGCTGCACAATATCCGGAGCTTCCCCAAGCTTCCTTTTGTCCAAAAAATGCTTAGAACGGGTCTATTGCTGCAGTACCGTTTTGGGCCGCTGCCGGCTTCCAACCCGAGATCATGCCATGAACGCCCCGACCGCTTTTCCCGACCAGAAGCCCGTTCCGCCCTACAAGCACACGCCGCTGTTTCCGCTGGGGCCGGATACCACGCCCTACAAGAAGATCACGGCCGAGGGCGTGCGGGTCGAGAAGGTTTTGGGCAAGGACATGCTGGTCGTGTCGCGCGAGGCGCTGCGGGCGCTGTCGGAAGCGGCCTTTGGCGACATCAATCATTATTTGCGGCCAGGACATCTGAAGCAGCTGCGCTCGATCCTGGATGACAAGGAAGCCAGCGACAACGACAAGTTCGTCGCCTTCGACTTCCTGAAGAACGCCAACATCGCTGCCGGCGGTGTGCTGCCGATGTGCCAGGACACCGGCACCGCGATCATCATGGGCAAGAAGGGCTGCAACGTCATCACCGACGGCGACGACGAGGCCGCGCTGTCGGAAGGCGCGCGCGACGCTTATCTGCGCCGTAACCTGCGCTATTCGCAGGTCGCTCCCTTGACCATGTATGAGGAGAAGAACACCGCCAACAACATGCCGGCGCAGTGCGAGATCTACGCCGAGGGCGATGACGCCTACAAGTTCATGTTCATGGCCAAGGGCGGCGGTTCGGCCAACAAGAGCTTTCTGTTCCAGGCGACGCCGTCGGTTCTGACCAAGGATCGCCTGCTGGCGTTTTTGAAGGAGAAGGTGCTGACGCTGGGCACCGCGGCGTGCCCGCCATATCACCTTGCCATCGTCATCGGCGGGACTTCCGCTGAGCTCTGCATGAAGACCGTAAAACTTGCCTCCGCGCGCTATCTCGATGCGCTGCCCACGCAGGGATCGGCTGACGGCAACGCCTTCCGCGATCTGGAGATGGAACAGGAAATCCTCAAGATGACGCAGTCGCTCGGCGTCGGCGCCCAGTTCGGCGGCAAGTATTTCTGCCACGACGTGCGCGTGATCCGGATGCCGCGCCACGGCGCATCGCTCCCGATCGGGCTCGGCGTGTCCTGCTCGGCGGACCGGCAGGTGCTCGGCAAGATTACAAAAGACGGCGTCTATCTCGAGGAGCTCGAGCACAACCCGGCGCAGTATCTGCCGGCGGTCGAACAGTCGCTCGGCGGCGAGGTCGTCAAGATCGATCTCAACAAGCCGATGAAGGAGATTCTGGCGACGCTGTCGCAATATCCGATCAAGACGCGGGTCTCGATGACCGGCACCATGATCGTGGCCCGCGACTCCGCCCACGCCAAATTGCGCGAGCGGCTGGAGAAGGGCGAGCCGCTGCCGGACTACTTCAAGAACCACCCGGTGTATTACGCCGGTCCCGCCAAGACGCCCGACGGCTACGCCTCCGGCGCGTTCGGCCCGACCACCGCGGGCCGGATGGATTCCTTCGTCGACCAGTTCCAGGCGGCGGGCGGATCGATGGTGATGGTGGCCAAGGGCAACCGCGCGGTCGCGGTGCGCGAGGCCTGCAAGAAGTATGGCGGCTTCTATCTCGGCTCGATCGGCGGTGCCGCGGCGAACCTCGCCGAGCACTGCATCAAGAAGGTCGAGGTGGTGGAATACCCCGAACTCGGCATGGAAGCGATCTGGCGAATCGAGGTCGAGGATTTCCCGGCCTTCATCATCGTCGACGACAAGGGCAACGACTTCTTCAAGGAATTGAATCTGGGGTGAGGGCGCTCGGCCTCGACGGGTTCAGCAGGGGCTGGGTCGCCGTAAGCCTTGACGGCGACCTTCACGAGGTCAGGTTCTGCCGCGACATTGCCAGTGCACTCTCTGCCGGCTTCGATCGCGCTGCGATCGACATTCCCATCGGCATGACCGATGACGGCGAGCGGGCCTGTGATCTGCTCGCTCGCGAGAGGCTGCGGCCGCATTCGTCACGCGTGTTCACCGGGGCGCGGCGCTGGCTGTGGACGGAATTTTCCGATCCCGACGCCGCCAATCGGGATGCGTTGCTCCGTGGTCAGAAGCGGGTGTCGCGCCAGCTCTGGCATCTCGGGCCGAAGATCATCGAGGTGGATACATTCGTTCGCGCCAATTGCTCGCGCGATATTCGGGAGGCGCATCCCGAGCTGGTTTTCCTGCGCCTGAACGATAGCAGCCCGTTGCCGTCGAAGAAGTCCGAGGCTGGGATCGAGCTTCGCCGCAAGCTGCTCAAGCGGGAAGGGATCAGGGACATCGACAAATGGCTGACCCGCGAGCGCATCGGTACCGGCGCCAAACGTGACGACGTGCTCGACGCCTGCGCTGTGGCGATTGCCGCGCGCGACATCGCGGGCTGTGTCCCGGAAGGGATGCCGCCGCGCGATGCCTACGGCCTGGCGATGCAGATATGGTCGTAACGCGATACTGGTGGGCGCTCTGCCGACACCCACTTTGTGCATGGATGAGAAAGCGGGGAGGCGTTGCGGCCTCCGCGCCGTTACGGTCAGACCCGCGTCCCGGTGAAGGGGAAGCTGCCCATCGGGCCGATGCCCATTTCGCCGGACATGCTGTCGCCGGAGACCTTGCCGATGAACTCGAGCGTCAGCGGCATCGGGTTGGTGATCGAGACCTTCCAGTTGACGGCGTCGCCGCTGATGGCGCCGTCGAAGATTTCGGTGGAATTGCCGTCGGCGCCCTGCGTGCCGGTCAGCGTACCGCCGGAGGCCAACAGGGTCAGCGTTGCCTTGCGCTCGCCCATCGGCGTGCTCATGGTGAGATTCCAGTTTCCGTCCACGGCCATCTTTGTCTCCCCGACATTTCTTCCCGGCAAACCGGAATGGCTTGCGAGATCCCGCTAACTCGATCGGCGGTATAGCCTATCTCGCCATACAAGCCCAACCGTCTCAAGCGTCCTTTTGACGCGTATTGTTCAGGCGCGTTGGGCCGCGGCGCGAAGCCGGCTGCCGACCAAAACACGAAACGCGACGTATTGAATTGCGAAGGCGGCAATCTTGGCGCCGACCAGCACGACCGTCACGTAGAACGTCCACAGCTTCATGTCGCCGGTCATGGCGACACCGATGGTGCCGGCGGCGAGCACGAAACATAGCGCGGCCCAGGCATAGCCCGCGAAGGTGACATATTCGGGAATGGTCTGCGACACGATCGGCGGCATGTAGCGCAGCATCCAGCCGCGCTTGAGCATGATGGCGCCGATCGCAAAATGCCCGATCGCGGGCTTCGCCAGCACGAAGCGCGGGTCGTGGGTTAACAGCGTCGCGCTGCCCAGCACGATGACGAGCGCGAGACTCGCCCACGTCATGTAGCCGAGCTCCTTGCCCTTGACGCGCGAGTAGATCACCTGCGCGATGGCGCCTGCGATCGCCACCCCCGTCGCCAGCAGCACGTTGTCGGTGGCGAGATAGATCGCGATGAACAGGATGGTGGAGAAAAAATCGGCGCCCAGTCTGGCGAATACGTCCTTCATCGTCATGCTCTCTGCTGGAGGGGGGCGGTCGGAATCTCAGTTGGCGCCGGGCAGGGCGTTCGCGGGCGGCGTACCATACTTCGCCTTGCGATATTGTGGATACCATGTCGTGAAGTAGGCGGCACTGTTGCGGGCGGCAAAGGCGATCACCAGCCCGGACCACAGCGGCAAGCCAGGCAGATAAATTGTCAGCATGTTGCCGATGATCATCAGCACGAAAGCGCCGGTCCAGGCCCAGGTGATGATGTAGGTCGCCTTCATAAAGCCGGGCAGCTTGGCGGTGGCGGCATCGACTTCCTCCAGCGCATATTGCAGCACGAACGGCTTGCGAATGATCAGCGACGCCAGCGAGATCGCGAGCACGCCGACATCGGCTGCGAGCTTTACGGCCGGGTGGCTCAGGTTCGGGTCGATCAGCGTGACATAGGCGCCAATGCCCGAGAAGACGACGACGCTGCCGGCGCCAAGCATCTTGATCGAGCGGCCGCGCGCGACGTCGATACCGATGACGGCGAGACATATCGCTGCCGATGCAAACAACGCAATCTCGGCGGAAGTCACCAGCATCAGCAGCGCGAACGAACCGAAGGGAGCGAGGATCAGGAAGATGGTCATGGCTGGCTCTCGGGGATTATCTTTACATCGTAAAGATACCGTAGGGGCGAAGCCGGGAGCCGTCAAGAAATATCTTTACACTGTCAAAATAAAATGGATAGACAAAAAACTAATTATTTTACAATGACTTGGAGGTATTTCCGTCGTCTATAGGGCGCGTGCCAGGATCGTCAGGGCGCAGGCCAGTAGTAAAACAAGCGTGATGGTGATGCCGCCGACCCGCCCGATGCGGAACTGCAGCGTATTGGGCGCGGCGTACATGCCGAGCGGATGCAGCAGCCGTGAGACCAGCAGCGCGCCCATCAACAGATGCACCCAGATCGCCGCCAGGCCGGACATTTCCAGCATCGCCACCATCAGCGTGATGATGGGCACGTATTCGATGAAGTTGGCATGGGCGCGGATCGCACTGCGAAGCGCAAGGCTGCCATTGTCGCCGAACGCGGCCCGGTCTCTCTGGCGCAGCCGCCCGACTTGAACGGCGAGGACGGTGTAGAGCAGGGCGAGGAGCGCGAGATAGGCTGATGTGATCGAGGGCAGGTGCATGGGTGTCTCTCCGTTCAACGCGTCATTCCGGGGCGATGCGCAGCATCGAACCCGGAATCTAGAGATGAATAACCTCTGGATTCTCCGATGTGCACTTGCACATCGTAGTTCGCGCTTTGCGCGCCCCGGAATGACGGAGCTTTGGTCTACTCCGCGCCGACCCAATTGCCGTGAAAGCCATCCGGCACGCGATGGCCGAGATGCACCAGCGCCACAGGCCCGGACTCGACATCCTGCGCGTTGAACACCGCGAGATCGCTGCGGTTCTCCTGCGCGCGCCAGACGGCGGCGAGCAGCCAGCCGTCGCCCTCGGTGGCGTCAGCGCCGCGCTCGACGAACACCGGCTCGGAAATCGTGTCGCCGGCGGGCAGCAGATAATGTCCGAGACGCTTACCCTTGCCGTCGACATGCACGATGCCGGACAGCGCGCCGAACATCGGCAGATCCGGGTTGGCGCAGGCGTACCAGCCATGGCTGTTCGCCTGTCCGGCGCGGCGGTCGTCGATGCGCGGGAATTCGCCGGTGAGATCGTCGAGATAGGTTTGCGTGAAGCGGTCGGTGTTGCCGGCAAGGTCGAAGGTCCAGCGGCAATAGCGCGCGCGCGATTTCTCCGGATCGGTCTTCGAGCCGTCGGGATGGGGGAACAGCGGCGCTTCCTCGAACTGCATCACGTCGGCGATGATGCGGTTGCCTTCCTCCCACGCGTTCATGACATGGAAAACGTAGCAGCTCTCGGCGCGGAACCAGACGAGATCCGCAGGCGTTCCGTTGCGCTTCATGACGCCGACATAAGCGCCTTTCTCCGGCTCCCAGGCGTAAGGCGGCTTGCCGCGCATTGCGCGCTCCATGCTGCCGGTGATGGGGAGGATCGGAAACAGCATATGATTTTCGGTGACGATGAAGTCGTGCACCATGCTGGCATAGGGGGCATCGAAGCGGTCGAACCGCGTCACCACGCCGGCAGCATTGACCGATCCGAAGGAAAGGGCAGGGGTCAGCGGTCCCGCGGCGTTGTAGCCGAAGAACACCATCTCGCCGGTCACGGGATCGATCTTGGGATGCGCGGTGAAGGGCCCCTTGATGGCGCCCTTGTAGTCGCAATAGCCGAGGCGATTGAGCGTGCCGGGCTCGATCTCGGTCGGCAGATGACCTTCCTCGAGCGCCAGCAGCTTTCCGCCATGGAAGATGATGTTGGTGTTGGCGACGCCGCCATCGTCGGTGATCCCGGCCGGCGCACCCGGCAGCTTGCGGCCGAAGCCGCCGAACAGCGCGCGGCCGGCGTCGTGCTCGGCCAGCCATTTCGGGGTGCGGACCCAGCGGTTGCGATAGCTGGCGCGGCCGTTCTCCAGATGGAAGGCGTGCAGCATGCCGTCGCCGACGAACCAGTGCGCGCCGGGGGCGTCGAATTGCGGGTTGGGGCCGTTGCGATAGAGCGTGCCGTTGAGCTCGCGCGGCAGTTCGCCGGTCACTTTCAGGAACGGCGCATCGCATTCCATCGGGATCGGCGCCAGATTGGTCCGGGCCGCCTCGGTCTTCACCTGGTCGAGCATCTCGCGTCTCCTCCCGTTTAAATCTTTACATCGTAAAGATATCAGTAAGGACGTTCCGGTCTGCCGTCAAGCAAAATCTTTACAGTGTAAAAATTGCGGCTATAAGGAATCGCATGGCAAGAACATCGCGAGAAACCCGAACAATTCGTCCCGCCGCCAGACGCAGGCCGGCAAAGTCAGCAGCGGAAAGGCCGGCCAGCCGGCGTCGCCCTCCGGCCGGCGAGACCCCTTATCATCATGGCGATCTGCATGACGCCTTGCTCGCCGCGGCCGAGCGGGTGCTGGAACGTGACGGGCTGGTGGGCCTGACGCTGCGGGCGGTGGCGCGCGAGGCCGGCGTGTCGCATGCCGCGCCGACCCATCATTTCGGCGATCTCACCGGGCTCCTCAGCGAACTCGCCGCCATCGGCTTCCGGCGCTTCAACGAGGCCATGGTCGCGGCTCGCAATAGTGAAACCCACCCGCTGATGAAGGGGATGGCCAACGCCAAGGCTTATGTCGCCTACGGTCAGGCGCATCCCGGCATGTTCAGTCTGATGTTCCGCAACGAGCGGCTCGACATGACGCGGTCCTCGTTGCACGAGGCGGCGACCGCTTCCTTCGAAGGACTGGCGAGCGCCATCGGCGCCGGCCGTAACGAAAAACTCACAGGCGAGGCGCTGGAGGCGCTGTCGCTCGACCAGGCCGCGGCGATTGCACGCGCATGGTCGCTGGTGCACGGCTTCACCACGCTGCTGCTCGATGGAAGACTGCAGGACATCCTGCACCGGCTGCCCGAGGGCACCGGGGTCGACCAGTTGCTGGACGCCATGCTGCGTTCGACGGTGCCGCGACAGCCGGGGATGAGCTGAAGGAACGAATAGAAACTCGCCAAACGCCCGGCCAAGGCCCGCGAGGAAGATCCGAAGGGCGGCCTGACTGCCGCCGGTCGCTCGGCATTTGCCCGCAGGGATGGTTCGCACCTCAAGCCGGGCGTGACGAAAGCGCTGTCAGACATGACGCCGCAGGACATGCGCCGCAAAGGCAGTTGGGCGGTAAGATTTTACGGCTGCAAGAAGCTTCCTCCGCTGGTGGATGGCCGGGGAAGACCGACGCGCCACGCGCTGTCCGCGCATGCCTGGGGCGAGCCTGTTCCTCGAACGGTCGCAGCGGCGCGGCGCATTGCCGCCAAGGGCGAACGGCTGCGGCAACGCTATCGGCGGATCAAGCAAAAGTCCTGACGCCTGCAAGTGCGAATCAGAACTGAAACGCTGACTTCAGCAACCCTTGCAAATCTTGGTTTGCCGCGCGAGTCGTGCGTCAGCTTCCGCGTCCTCGTTGGGCCGCCGCGTCCAATCGTCATACTGCGCCTTGGCGTCCGATCGGGCCGGGGCTCCATTCAGCGGGCCGAGGATGATCTCGCGATTGCGCGCCGTCTTTCGCTTTGCCGGCCGACTTTCTTCGCCCGTCGCGTCATTCGCCGTCGGCGGTTCACCCAATCCGTCCCAGGCGATCGGTGCGCCTGCCGTCGGTGTCGTCGAGCAGCCGGTGCCCGAGGCGCAACAGCCGGCGAGGGCGGTGCCGGCGACGAGCAGAACCATGAATCTCGCTAGCATCGTTGCTCCGGTGAGGCTGCCGTTAAAACCATGACGTGAGACTATCAAACACTCAAGGCTGTAGCTTTGACGTTAATGCGGCGAAAACACGCCGGATAGCGGCTTGATCAGCGCTTTGCAAGGCTCACGGCCGCGCCCTTCTCACCGACCACTTTCACTTCGTCTTTCCCGCACTTGAAATCACGCGCGAATTCGTCCGCCGCCTGGCGCGCGAGTTCGTTGGCATTGCGGTTGGCTTGGCCGTCGATATAGGCGACATGGCAGACCGGCCCTGGCGGTAATCGCGTCACGGCCAGCATCGGTTTTGCCGTCGGTCGTCCGTTCTTGTCGGGATCGGCATTGTCGGCGACCAGCCAGCGCTGAATGACCGCGAATGGCTTGCCGTCGACCGCCCGCCATTCGACGGTATGGGCGGTCGAATTGAACGGACCGAACCCGGTTTCTGAGGCCGGTTCCTTGGCGGCAACCATGTGATTGCGGCCGATCGAGACGGTTTCGCGTAGATCGTCCTCGCTGATCAGCACCACGAGGCCCGATTTGCCAGGGCACACCCGCGTGGTGCTGCCGTCGACGCCGCTGGGCTTGCCGATCGTGCGGCAGTCCTTTGGCGCCGATGAGGTGTAGCTGCTGCTGAATGTTTGGGCTTTCGCCGGCAAAATCGGGCCGGATAGCGCCAGAACGGCCGATGCGATCAACAAACAGGGGAAAGGTTTCATCCGGCCGCTCTTCGTCTTCAGGGAACCTCGATGGTCAGACGCGTGCAATCTGGGGAAGGTTCAACGGGGATGCCGCGAAACACCTGACATCGTCATGGAATTGTCCTAGAACGGCGGCTTCGTCATTCCCTCGTCTCCCGAGCGTGTAGTCAATCAATCGTCATGCCCTCTATTCCCTCGAATAAACCCTATCGCGTCGGCCGCTCCCGTACCGGACTTGGTCTCTTCGCCACCAAGCCGATCAAGAAGGGCACCAAGATCATCCGCTATTTTGGGCCGCTGCTGGATTCGAAGAAGAAAAAAGACGACGCGATCGAGAACAAGTACCTGTTCGAACTGAACGACCGCTGGACCATCGACGGCTCGGTCCGCAAGAACGTCGCCCGCTATATCAACCACGCCTGCAAGCCGAACGCGGAATCCGACGTCAAGACCGCGCAAGCGCAAGGTCATCATCCGCGCCATCAAGAACATCGAGCCGGGCGAAGAGATCAACTACGATTACGGCACCGACTACTTCAAGGCCTACCTGAAGCCGATCGGCTGCAAATGCGCCGCCTGCGAGAAGAAGCGCAAGAAGCAGCGCGCCGAGGCGCGGGCGGAGAAGGCTCGGCTGAAGGCCAAGGCCGAACGGAAGGCGCTGAAGAAGGCCGAAAAGCTCGCGAAGGCCAAGGCGGAGGCCAGGGCGAAGTTGAAAGAAAAGGCTGAGCGGAAGGCGAAGAAGACGCTCAAGCTGAACGGCGGTTCGCTCAACGGCAAGTCCCTCAAGGGCAAGTCGCTCAGAGGAAAGCCAGCCGCTGAAAGATCCCTCAACGGCAACAGCCGCGTCAGAGTTGCAGGCAAAAAATCGGGCGGCGGAAAGCCGGCGGTTGCTGTTTCTTTGCCGGCCCTTCAGGCTCAGCCAGCCGCCATTGAGGCGCAGCCCGTGGCATTCGCCGAGGTCTCATCCGCCGGGCTTGCGAACTGATTTGGGCAGCGACGAATTTCCGAAGTCGACGGCCGAGCGCTGAACGATCGCGCCTGTTTCGTCGACGACGACGCGAAACCGTCGGTGTTCGGAAAAGAAGGTCAGGCGATGCCGGCCGCTATCGGCGTCGATCCCGCGCTCGGCAAAACTCGTGATCTTGCCTGCGCGCATCTCCTTCTGAAGGCGCGGCAGGGCAACGCCGAGCCCGTCGGCTACGATGGCGGCGTCGATCTGGACGGCGCCATTCTCGAATTCGATCGGTTTCATGCGGGGTACCTCGTTGGGGTCATCACGCAAGCGCCGGGCTACGTCTGGCCGGCGCGGGATAGGCGCATTCCGCGAGCGTCGTGGTGTCGAGCTCGCGCATGAAGGCTTCACGCGCGGCGGCGAGTTTTGCTTTCAGCCGGCAGCGCGGCTTCAGCACGCAATTGCCGCCATCCTCGCGAAAACATTCGACCAGCGCCGGCCCTTCCAGCGCGCGCACCACTTCGCCGATGGTGATCGATTGAGCCGGGCGCGCCAGCGTGAAGCCGCCGCCGACGCCGCGCTGGGTCGTGATGAAGCCGCTGTCAGCGAGGTCGCGCACCACCTTGGCCAGATGATTGCGGGAAATGCCGAACTCGGCCGCGATCTCGTTGGTCGCGAATGACCGCCCGGGCTCGCCCGCCAGCCGCATCAGGGCGCGCAAGGCAAAATCCGTGAACGATGTCAGGCGCATGGGAGCCCTTTCAAAATATCTGCTTGCAAATCATCTATAGCCGTCTAAATATGCATTTGAAATACCTATTTAAGGGCAGCAGCAAGAAATGGAAGCAATTGTGGCAGGGCCGGAGCGGCGCGAGCGGATCACGGCCGAAATCATGGCGCGGACGGGCATCGACGAGGCGATGATCGAGCGGCTGGTGCACGGCTTCTACGCCAAGGTGCGCGCCGACGCGGTGCTGGGGCCGATCTTCGATGTCCGGATCAAGGATTGGGAGCCGCATCTGGCGCAGATGTGCGCGTTCTGGTCATCGGTCGCGCTGATGACCGGCCGCTACCACGGCACGCCGATGGCCAAGCATCTGCCGCTGCCGGTCGACGCCGATCATTTCGACCGCTGGCTCGAGCTGTTCGAGCAAACCGCCCGCGAGATCTGCCCGCCCGAGGCGGAAGCGCATTTTGTCGAACGGGCGCGGCGGATCGCGGCCAGCCTCGAACTCGGCATCGCCGGCACCCACGGCGTCATGCTCGGCAACGGGGAACGATTTCGACGCAACCAGGCAGGAGCAAAGTAATGGCCCATCGTACACATGTCGTGACCAAGGAGCAGGCCAATCCGTATTCCGGCAGCAGCCTGGTGCCGATGCTGGTCATCGGGTTGCTGCTGACTTTTGCCGGGATGATCGCGGCGGTGATGTTGAGCTGAAGTCTATCCTCGTCATTGCCTGCGACAAACGCGAAGCGTTTGCGCAGACCGCGAAGCGACGAAGCAATCTCTATTCGCTATGCCGCGATATGGATTGCTTCGCTTCGCTCGCAATGCGGCTCAGGCCGTCACCGACGCCGCCGCTCTTGCGCAGGCCGATATACTGCAGCTCCGCAAACACGCCCGTCGCAATTGCCTGTGCAACGATGAAGACCTGACCGAGCAGGTTCGGCGACACCGCCCCGGAGAACAGCAGTGCGATGCTGCCGAGCGTCCACGCGGCATTTCCCACGATCACGAGCAGCACCAGCGCCTTCGGTACCGAAGACCGCGTGGCGAGCCAGCCGACCAGCGCAGTATAGGCGATCAGGAACAGGCCGGTTTCGCGCAACAAGGCTTCCGGCAGGTTGAGGAACGGCGCCAGCATGCCGGCGCCCAGCGTCAGCGCGACCGCGGCGACGCCGCTGAAGATGGCGTCGGCGAGCAGGGCGCGGCTCAGGAATGTTGACGGATGGATCATGACAATTCTCCTTTGCTTGGGGGACTTTGGGCGAGACAGGGATCAGCGCTGCAGCAGCGACCGGAGCCGACGCAGCAGCCGCATCGGGCAGAGCGCCTTGCCGACCCTGCTTTCGATCGTCTGCACCTGAACGAACACGAAGACGCCGGTGTCGTGCACCAGCGGCTGCGGCATGTTCAGCGAGCGCGCCAGCAACCAGGTGGCCAGATTGAGCGTCCACGGGATCGCAGCGGCGACGAGGCGGAAGAGGGCAAGCATCAGCATGGTCATCTCCTGTGCCGCCCAGGATGATCCAGCCGGTGACCCGTTTCGATTACCTCGGACGTAATGGAATGGACGAAATTCGCATGGTAGGTTTTCCGCCATGAACGCACATGCTGCCACGGCGCGAGCCGAACGCACCCAGCCCGTCCATATCGGCGATCACCTGCGCGAATGGCGCCAGCGCCGCCATCTGAGCCAGCTCGATCTGGCCGGAGACGCCGAGATATCCGCGCGTCACCTCAGCTTTGTCGAGACCGGCCGCGCCGCGCCGTCGCGTGAAATGGTGCTCAAGCTCGCCGAGCGATTGGAGGTTCCCTTGCGTGAACGCAACGTGCTTCTGGTCGCCGCGGGCTTTGCGCCGGCGTTTCCGCAGCGCTCGCTCGATGATCCCGCGCTGAAATCGGCGCGGGCTGCGATCGACCTCGTACTGAAGGCGCATGAGCCCAATCCGGCGCTGGCCTATGACCGGCACTGGAATCTGGTGACGGCCAACCGGATGGTGGCGCCGCTGCTGGAAGGCTTGCCGCCGCATCTGCTCGGGCAGCCCTTCAACATCCTGCGGCTCGCCTTTCACCCCGAGGGGCTGGCGCCGCGCACGGTCAATCTCGCCGAATGGAGCGCGCATCTTTTGGAGCGGCTGCACCGGCAGTGCGAGGCGACGGCCGATCCCGAGCTGCTCAAGCTGTATCAGGAATTGAAAGCCTATCGGATGCCGGCGCGTTCAGGCCCGGTCTCGGCCGACAATGTCGCGATCCCCTTCAAGCTGCGCCGCAATGACGAAGTGCTGAGCTTCATCTCGACCACCATGGTGTTCGGCACACCGGTCGACATCACGCTGCAGGAGCTGGCGCTGGAAACGTTTTTCCCCGCGGATGATCTGACCGCCGAGCGGATGCGGCAGATAGCGGCGAAGCTGGCGTGACGCGTAGGATGGGTGGAGCGCAGCGATACCCATCGTCACGCGCGCCGGCATTGATGGGTATCGCTGCACTCCACCCATCCTACGAAGCCATGGTTACTCAATTCGCCTTCTCGATCAGGCTTTCCAGCAGACGTTTCAATTCCGCCGTGGCCTTGTCGCCGTAATTCTCGGCGATGAAGGCTTCCTGGCTGAGCGCCAGCGAGTTCAGGCGCTGGGTCAACGCCTTTCCGCGATCGGAGGAGAACATCAAAACCTTGCGCCGGTCGTCGGCATCCTGGACGCGGTAGACCAGCGCGTCGGACACCATGCGGTCGACCATCTTGGTCAGGGTCGGGTGATTCAGCAGTACGGCTTCGGCGAGTTCGCCCATTGAATGGCCCTTGCCGTCCGAAAGCACTTTCAGGATACGCCATTGCTCGACCGGTACGCCTTCCTTGCGGAACCGCGCGTCGAGCTGACGATTGATCTCCCGGTTCGCCTGCGCAAGCAGATAGGCGAGATGCTCGGTGATGGGTTTGCTGGGCGATTTGGCCAAGGGTTTGAACTTCATAATGGGAATTTGGATGAATATTTAGCGCTCGTGCTTGTTCTATATGCATGGGAATCGTTGAATATTCAATATTTTCCACTAGGATATTTTCGTTGTCGATTACCTCGCCGATGGTAATCTGATCGGCGCCGGACTTGAGTTGAAAGGAGAGCGAAGTGCTCTCGCTAACGCAATTTGGAAAGTTCGGCGCGCCGTCGATGCCGCCCGAATGGCTGCTGAGGGGATTCCAGGGGACTGGGGAGGGCGCCTCGGTACCGGCGCTTGGCCCGTTTCGAACGCGCCGCGACCGCAAGAAATTGCGCATTGCCAATTTTGTCGGACTGTCTGGGCCGTCGGGAATCTGGGGGCCGGCCTCCATCAACAGTACGCTGCTTGGCGTTTCCGAAATCAACCGCCGCGGCGGCATTCTTGGCCGCGAGATTGAAGTCGCGTTCCATGACACCGGCGGCGACATCGACGACGTGACGCAGACGGCATCCGACATCGTCGCGTCCGAAGACGCAGACCTCGTGATGGGCTCGCATATCAGCGCGGTCAGGGTGGCGTTGCGCAAGGTCGTCGCCGGACACATTCCCTATCTCTACACGCCGGTCTACGAGGGCGGCGAGCGAACGCCCGGCGTCATGGCCATCGGCGAGACGCCGGGGGCGCAATGGCGCCCGTCGATCGAGTGGCTCGCCAATACCAGGCAGGCGTCGAACTTCTATCTGATCGGCAGCGACTATGTCTGGCCGTGGCTGTCCCACAGGGCGATCAAGAAATACATCGCGGACGCCGGCGGGCGTGTCGTCGGCGAAGAGTTCGTGCCGATCGGCGAGCACGATCACAGCCGCCAGATCGAGCGGATCCGGGCCGCCAGGCCCGACGTGGTTCTGATCACGTTGATCGGCGCTGACAGCGTCGTCTTCAATCGTGCCTTTGCCGAGCAGGGGCTCGGCTCGCGAATGCTCCGCCTGGCCGGCGCGATGGACGAGACCGTGCTGCTTGGGATCGGTGCCGACAACACCGAAAACCTGTTCTGCGCCTCCGGCTATTTCATCGACAGGGCCTCGCGCGACAACGATGCCTTCCGAAGCCAATACGAAGCGTCGTTCGGCCGTCACGCGCCGCCGCTCGGCTCGATCGCGCAGTCGAACTACGAAGGGTTGCGATTTCTCGAGACGGTCGCAGCGCGCGCTGGATCGCTGGCGAGAAAGCCGCTGCTCTCGGCTGCGGCGAATGTGGACTACCAGGGCGCGCGAGGCACCATCGGCATCCGGCGCGGCAGCGCACGCATGCCGATCTATCTTGCGGCAGCCAACGGGCTCGACTTCCGCCTGATCAAACAGTTCTGACGCCGGCGCGCGCGTCGCTTCGGCAAATGGAGGCGTGTGAAATAATACTTGAAAAGGAAAACATTTCCGTTTCTAGTGATGCGAACAAGGCTGTCTTCATTCGGCAACTTGCCTCGCGTTGAGAAGAAACAGGAGCAATCATCGTGACAGTAGCGCTTCCAACCCCCGACCAGCTGCGCGCGGTCGCCGACCAATGCGGTCTGGCATTGACCGATGAGGACGTCGCTTCCTTCCGCGGATTGATGCAGGGCTCCGTCGATGCCTACAACGTCGTGGGGGCGATGCCCGACGAAGTCCCGATCGTCAAATACCCGCGCACGCCGGGCTATCGGCCTGGCCCGGAGGAAAATCCGCGCAACGCCTGGTACCGCAAATCGACCGTCAAGGGTGCGGCGAGCGGCAAGCTGAAAGGCAAGGTCGTGGCGCTAAAGGACAACATCATGCTGGCCGGCGTGCCGATGATGAACGGCTCCGCGACGCTCGAAGGCTACGTGCCGGATTTCGACGCCACCATCGTCACGCGCATGCTCGATGCCGGCGCCGAGATCGCCGGCAAGGTGCATTGCGAATCGTTTTGCATATCGGGCGGCAGCCACACCAATTCGACCGGACCGGTGCACAATCCGCACAAGATGGGATTCTCCGCCGGCGGCTCGTCCTCGGGGAGTGCGGTCGTTGTCGCGCTCGGTGAGGTCGACATGGCGATCGGCGGCGACCAGGGCGGATCGATCCGGATGCCGTCCTCGTTCAGCGGCACCTACGGCATGAAGCCGACCTGGGGGCTGGTGCCCTATACCGGCGTCATGCCGATCGAAATCTTCGTCGACCACACCGGCCCGATGACCGCGAACGTCGCCGACAACGCGCTGCTGCTCGAAGTGCTCGCCGGCGACGACGGCTATGATCCGCGCATCAAGGCGCCCAAGGTGGAGGAGTACACCAAGGCGCTTGGCACTGGCGTCAAGGGCATGAAGATCGCCATCGTCAAGGAAGGCTTTGAGCAGGCCGGCGCCGAAGCCGCGGTCAACGAAAGCGTGCGGGAGGCGGCAAAGCGGCTCGCGAGCCTCGGCGCCACCGTCGAAGAGGTTTCGATCCCGATGCACATGATCGCACCGGCGGTGTGGACACCGATCGGCGCCGAAGGCATCGCCCAGACCATGATGTTCGGCGACGGCTATGGTCTCAGCCGTTCGGATCTTTACTCGACGTCGCTGATGGATTTCCACCGCGGCTGGCGCGGGCAGGCGGACTCGCTGTCGGAAACGACCAAACTGTTCCTGATGCTCGGCGTCTACATCAACAACAATTTCGGTCCGCGCTACTACGGCAAGTCCGTGAACATCTCCCGGCGCGTCACCGCGGCCTATGACAAGGTTCTGGAGAGCTACGATCTCCTTCTGATGCCGACCACGCCGATGAAGGCGACGCCGTTGCCGGCGCCGGGCGCCAGCCGGGAAGAAGTGTGTCAGCGCGCGTTCGAGATGATCACCAACACCGCGCCGTTCGATATCACGCACCACCCGGCGATGTCGGTGCCCTGCGGCATGGTCGATGGACTTCCGATCGGGTTGATGCTGATCGGCCGGCATTTCGATGAAATGACGATCTATCGGGCCGCGCACGCCTTCGAGCAGGCCGGCGACTGGAAGAAAATGTGAGCCGCAGAACGTCGTAGAGGTGCTGGTGATACTACATGGATAATCTGTTCGTCGCACTGTTCGAGATCCTGAGTTTCGGCGCGATCGTCGTTCTGGTCGTGCTGGGGCTCGGAATCATCGCCAGCATGATGGGCATCTTCAACTTCGCGCAGGGCGAGTTCGTCCTGCTCGGCGCCTACGTCACCTATATCGTGCACAGTGCGGGCCTGCCGGTCTGGCTCGGAATGCTGGCGGCGCCCTTTGTCGTCGGCGCGCTGGGACTTCGTCCTGGAGCGGACCATCGTCCGGCGATTTTACGCCGCACCGATTGTCGCGATGCTCGGCACCTACGCGCTCGGGCTCATCATCCGCGAGATCGTGCGCGGCTTGATCGGCGGGTTGTACCTGTCGGTCCCGGAGCCGCTCGGAGGCTCCGTCAATATCGGGACCATGCACTTTTCCACCTGGCGGCTGGTCATCATTTTCATTACGGCGCTGGTGATGATCGGCAGCTATCTGCTGCTGGCGCGCACCGCCTTCGGGTTGCGTATTCGGGCGTCGCTGGAAAATCCCGCGCTCGCCCGCGCATCGGGCATTTCGACCAATGCGATCTATGGGGCGACGTTTGCGTTCGGCGCCGCGCTCGCAGGCCTTGCGGGCGCGTTGATCGTGCCGGTGTTCTCGCTGTTTGCCGATCTCGGCCTGCGCTTCCTGATTCAGGGGTTCGTCGCCGTCATGGTCGGCGGGATCGGCTCGTTCGCGGGGCCGGTGGCGGGCGCCGGCGTGATCGGAACGCTCGCGGCAGCGCTGCCATGGATCATTCCGCCCGTGATCGCCGACGTCCTCGTGTTCGTTCTCGCCATCATCTTCATCAAGTTTCGGCCGCAAGGCCTGATTTCAACAAAGGGGGTCTAGTTCGATGTCCAACGACCGCAGCCATCTCAACCGCCGGCGATTTCTCTCCAACTTCGCCTTTGCCAGCACCGCCATCGCCACGGGCGTTGGCAGTTGGGTCGTCCGCCCCGACTGGGCGAATGCGGCGTCAGACCCGATCAAGGTCGGCATCGCGACCGATTTGACCGGCCCGATCGGCTACGCCGGCAACGCCGACGCCAATGTCGCAAAGATGGTGATCAAGGAAATCAACGACGCCGGCGGGTTGCTTGGCCGGCCGCTGGAACTGTTCATCGAGGACACCGCGTCGAATGAATCGGTCGCGGTCGGCAACGTTCGCAAGCTGATCCAGCGCGACAAGGTCGATCTGGTGCTGGGAGGCATTACCAGTTCGATGCGCAACGCCATCAAGGACGTGATCGTGGCGCGCGGCAAGACGCTCTACATCTATCCGCAGCTGTACGAGGGCAAGGAATGCACGCCCAATCTGTTCTGTACCGGCCCGACGCCGGCGCAGCAGTGCGACGAATTCATTCCCTGGCTGATCAAGAATGGCGGCAAGCGGTTTGCGCTGCCGAGCGCCAACTATGTCTGGCCTCATACACTCAACGTCTATGCCCGCAAGGTGATCGAGGCCAATGGCGGCGAAGTCATCTTTGAAGAATACTACCCGCTCGACCAGATCGACTTCAGCGCCACGGTGAACCGGGTCATTTCCAACAAGGTGGACGTGGTGTTCAACACCGTGATCCCGCCGGGAGTGGGACCGTTCTTCAAGCAGCTCTACGAGGCGGGATTTCTCAAGAACGGCGGCCGGCTGTCGTGCGTCTATTACGACGAGAACACGCTCAACATCAACCAGGCCGCCGAGATCGAAGGGCTTGCGAGTTGCCTCGATTATTTCAAGGCGCTGACGCCCGAAGATCCGTTCAGCGCCAAGCTTCAGGCGACTTACGAAAAGCAGTTCCCGGGCACCTTCCTGTTCGCTGCGGGAAGTGCCGCGACCGGGACCTATCGTGGTCTCAAACTATGGGAAGCGGCCGTGAAGGAGGCCGGCAAGGTCGATCGCGAAGGGGTCGCCGCTGCGCTGGATCACGCCAAGATCGCCGAAGGTCCCGGCGGGCCCGCGGAAATGGTTCCCGGCAAGCGGCACTGCAAGATGAAGATGTACACGGCCGTTGCCAAGGGCGGCAATTATGAGATCGTCGCGCGCAGTGCCGGCCTCGTCGATCCCAAGGAATGCTGACGCAATGCTGAGCGTCCTGCAGCGGCGGCAACCCGCCGCTGCGAAACCTGGAGCGGATGTACTGGCAACTTGATGACAGAAACGACACAGACGACGTCCTTGAGGCTTCCGCTTCGTGCCAGCCGCTCGCGCCGGATACAGGTGCTGCCGATCATCGAAATCACCGTGCTGGTGATCGGTGCGCTGCTGCCGCTCGTCCTCAAGGATTATCTGACGGTCTACGCGACGCGGGTCTTGATCCTCTGCCTGTTCGCGCTCTCGTTCGATCTGGTGTGGGGATACGCCGGCATCATGAGTTTCGGGCAGGCCGTGTTCTTCGGCACCGCCGGATATGGCGTGGCCCTGATCGCCCGCGATCTCGGCGTGACCTCGATCCTGCTGGTGCTGCCGGCCGGCCTGCTGATCGGGCTGGCATTCGCATTGCTGCTCGGCGGCTTTCTTCTGCTCGGCCGTCATCCGTCCAGCGTGATCTTTGTTTCGCTGGGCACGCTCACCGGGTCATACGCGGCGGATCGCGTGGCGCGGGGCTGGTATTATCTCGGCGGCCAGAACGGCATTCCATCGATCCCGCCGATGTCGCTCGGCAGCTACGATATCACGGAGGGGCCGGTCTATTATTATCTGGCGCTCGGCATTCTCGTGCTGGTCTATCTCTTGTGCCGCTTCCTGGTGCGATCGCAATTCGGGCTTGCGCTGGCGGGTCTGCGCGAGAACGAGCAGCGGATCGCCTTCTTCGGCTATCAGGTGCAGCGGCTGAAGGCGATCATCTTTTCCTTCGCCGGCGCCATCGCGGGGCTCGCGGGCAGCCTTTATGCTTTTCACGAGGGTTTCGTCTGGCCCAACATGCTGGGCGTGGTGATGTCGACGCAGGTGGTGCTGTACGTGTTGTTCGGCGGTTCCGGAACGCTGATCGGCGCTGTCATCGGTACGGTTGCGATCGAGGCGGTGAGTTTCTGGCTGTCGAACAGCTATCAGGATATCTGGCCGATCATCCTCGGCGTGCTGTTGCTGCTGGTCATCCTGTTTCGCCCCGCCGGCCTGGTCAGCCTGATTCTCAGCGAGCGCGAGCGCGTCGGCAATTTCGGCCGGCCGCCGGGGAAGGGCGATCATGGCTCTTCTTGAAGCGCGAGGCCTGATCAAGATCTTCGGCAAGCTGACGGCCCTGAACGGCGCCGATCTCACCGTCGCGGAGAACGAATTCCACGGCCTGATCGGACCCAACGGTTCGGGCAAGAGCACGCTGATGAAATGCGTCGCCGGTGCTGAAATCCCCACATCAGGCACGGTGACGTTTGGCGGCCACGATATCTCGCAAGCCTCTCCCGCCACGCGGGCCCGCGCCGGCATGAGCCTCAAGTTCCAGATCACCAGCGTGCTGCCGGCCTTGACGTTGTACGACAACATTCTGCTGGCGCTGCAGGCGCAGACCTCGCTCCCCCGGCTGGTGTTCTCGCGCACCCGCGGCATCCTGCACGATCGCGCCATGGCGATGCTCGAACAATTCCGTCTGGTGGACCGCGCGGCGGATCCGGCCTCCGCGCTTTCACACGGCCAGCAGCAATGGCTTGAAATCGCGATGGCGCTGGCGCCCGAGCCAAAACTCCTGCTGCTGGACGAACCGACCGGCGGCATGAGCCTCGAGGAACGGCGGGTTACCGGCGAACTGCTGCAGCCGATCAAGAAGCGCTGCTCCCTCGTCATCGTCGAGCACGATCTCGATTTCATTCGCGACATCTGCGACCGGCTGACCGTGCTCGATCAGGGCAGCGTGCTGGATTGCGGTTCGGTGCAGCACATTCAGTCGAGCGCCCGGGTTCAGGAGGTCTATCTCCGCCGTGCCTGACGAGGACAAATATCTCGATATCCAGAATGTCGACGCCGGCTATGGCCGCAGCCAGGTGCTGTTCGGCGTCACGCTGGGCGTTCCCTGGCGCGGCGGCGTCGCCATTCTCGGCCGCAACGGCGCCGGCAAGACCACGTTGATGAAGGCGATCGTCGGAGAACTGCCGCTGCTCGGCGGCTCCGTCAGCCTCGATGCGCGCAGCGTCGGACAGTTGCCGACCGAGCAGCGCATTCGCCTCGGGTTGGGCTACGTGCCGCAGGAGCACTCCGTATTCGGAAGGCTTTCGGTGCGCGACAATCTTGCCGTCGGCGCGCTGACCAACCGCGACAGCCAGGCCGTCAATCGCGTGCTGGAGATATTTCCAAAGCTGGGTCAGCGGATGGATCAGGTCGCCGGCACCTTGTCCGGCGGCGAACGCAAGATGCTCGCGATCGGCCGCGCCCTGTTGTCGAACCCGCGGGTGCTGTTGCTGGATGAGCCGACCGAAGGCGTCTGGATCGGCGTGATCGAGGAAATCACCGAACGTCTGATCCTGCTGGCAAAGGAGATTGCCGTCGTGATCGTGGAGCAGCATCTCGATCTCGCGCTACGCGTCGCAGACCGGGCCTTTGTGCTCGATCGCGGAAGGGTCGCGCTCACGGGATCGGCGCAGGAGGTTCGCAACGATCCGAGGCTGCTGCAATATCTGGCGCCTTGACGCCCGGGGCTCAGGACGGCTGGGCCTGCGCTGCTTTGCAGCAAATCCGGGGACCCCCAGCCAAAGGCCTGCCCAGCGGTGCGAAACAGGGGCCTTCCGGCCTGAAGTGATACGAGACATGCAGGCCATGCCCTTGTCTCCTCGGCCGATCGGATTACTTTCCGGGGCGACATTCCGCGAGGAGACCCCGATGAGCACCCTAAAACCCCTCAAGATCGACATCGTCTCCGACGTGGTCTGCCCGTGGTGCTATATCGGAAAACGCCGGATCGAGAACGCGCTGGCGCTGGTGCCGGATGTTCCCGTCGAAGTGCGCTGGCGGCCGTTCTTCCTCAATTCCTGGGTGCCGCGCGAGGGCATCAGCCGCGACGAATATCTCACCGCCAAGTTCGGCTCGGTCGAAGCCTACAAGGGCATCGCCGGCCGCGTCGTGACGGCTGCCGGCGAGGAGGGGCTGACCTACCGGCCCGAATTGGTGAAGCGCCAGCCCAACACCATCGATTGCCACCGCCTGATCCACTGGGCGGATGCGCAGGGCAAATCCGCCGAGATGAAGCAGCGCCTGATGGAGCTGTATTTCCGCGATGGCGGCGACCTGACCGACGTCAACGTGCTGGTGCAGGCCGCGGCCGATATCGGCCTCGACGCCGACGATATCCGCAAGCGCCTTGCAACCGATGAGGATGTCGCGCTGATCTCCGGTCAGGCGCAGGAAGCCTCCGAGAAGGGGATCTCGGGCGTGCCGACTTTCGTGTTCGCGCAGAAATATGCCGTCTCCGGCGCCCAGCCCGCCGAACAGCTCGCCCGCGCCATCCGTCAGGTGTCCGGCGAAATCAACGCACAGGCGGCGGAGTAGGGCGCGGCTGGTTCGTCATGCCCGGCCTTGTGCCGGGCATCCACGCCTTGCTTCTTCACCGCGTCGAAGACGTGGATGGCCGGGACAAGCCCGGCCATGACGATCGGACGAAATCAACGGCAACAACAAACCTTGGGGAGACATTATGATCTACGAACTACGCACCTACACCGTAAAGCCCGGCACGCTCGGCGACATGATCAAGGCCGCGAGCACTATTTCGCGCGATATCCGCAAGGACGATTACGGCAAGCTCGAAGGCTATTGGTCGACCGAGATCGGGCCGCTCAATCAGGTCCTGCACATGTGGAGCTACACCAGCTTCGACGAGCGCGCGCGACTGCGAGCCGAACTCGCCAAGAACCCGCGCTGGACCGGCGAGTACGTGCCGCTGATCCGGCCCCTGCTGGTACGTCAGGACGTCCGCCTGATGAACGCGGTGAAGCCGCCGGTGGCGCCGGCTTCGAAGGGCAATGTCTATGAACTCCGCAACTATCGCGGCAAGGCGGCGGGCGGCCTGAAGCAGTGGCTCGATGCGTTCACCGCGGTGCTGCCGGAGCGCGAGAAATATTCGAAGATCGTAGGCCTCTGGACGACCGAAGCGGGGCAGCCGAACGAGGCCTGCCACATCTGGGCCTATCCCAGCCTGAATGCGCGCGCGGAAGCCCGCGGCAACGCGATGAAGGATCCGGCCTGGCAGGAATTTTTGGGCAAGGGTCCGGGCTTCCTCGAGGAGATGCACTCGACCATCATGCTGCCGGCGCCGCACTCGCCGCTGCAGTAGTCGTCCGCGTAGCCCGGATGGAGCGAAGCGCAATCCGGGATTCTTCGCATCTCATATGCACCGGCCCCGGGTTACGCTTCGCTCCACCCGGGCTACAAGTCACACGTCCTTCAAATAATAATTCGCGCGCTTGCCGAGCGCGATCCGGCGCAGCACGCGGCGCATCGCCATCGAGGCGCGCAGCGGCTTGATGGCCGTCATCACCGTGCGATAGAACGCGAGCTTCAGCGCGTCGCGCACCGGCTGCTTGCCGGGTGGCTGCTGCGGCAGGCCGATGCCGCGCAGCATCGAATTGAAGAAGTGCAGATCGTTCAGCCGCCGCACTTCGCGTGTCTTCCAGGTGATCGCCATCGAAATCGAGAACGAGCCTGATGTGCGCACCCAGTGCGGCCATTGATACGGCACGTAGCAGCCGTCGCCCGCGAACAGATGGAATTCCTGACCGCGCAGCGCAAAGCTCTCGTCGTATTTCAGGTTGCGGTGCTTGGTCATCGAGCGCTCGATCTCGTCGTCACTGACGATCGAACGGTCGGTATTGTCGAAGATCGTGAAGAATTTTTCGCCGTGAATGTGGACGAAGAAATTGTCCTCGCTGTCGAGATGGAACGGCGTGGTCGAGTTCGGCGAGGACACGAACAGAAAACCCTCGACCTGCTCGAAGCCGGCGTCGAGCAGGCTGTTGAAGCCGCGGGCGCGGGCGACCGACAGCAGGGTGTCTTCCAGCAGGCAGCGATACTCGGGCGAATTCTCGACGCGCTTGAGCACCATCCAGGCGCCGGCGGTTTCGATACGCTTCACCACTTCGACCGGATCGAGGTCGACGGAGGGAATGGCGTCCGGATCCTGGCTGATCGCGACCTTGCCGGAATTGTACTCGATCAGGTCGCGCGGCAGTTCGGCCGCCAACTGCGCGATGCGCGGCAGCGTCAGCAGCGGATGACCGGCGAGCTTGTGGCGGATCGCGAACGGTTTCAGCGGAAAGTCGCGGCGAAGCGCGTCACGATCGGCCGTAATCACGGGCGCGATGGCGGTCAGCGTATTCATCTAGGATTTCTCCTGCCGTGCTCTGACGAAATGAACGATGCGGCGTAGCGGCTCGCGGATCGCGCCGCGCAAGGCGAGCGCGGCGCGGATCAGCGACACGACGGGATCGCCTCGCCGCAGCGGGATCAGGACGTCGCCGATCGCGAGGCGTCCGCGCCAGATCGGGTTGATCATGGGATGGTCGGGGGCGGCGGTGGAGTCGACCATGCGAATGGCCGGATCCGCGCAGAGATACCGGGTCAATTCCAGCGTCAGCTGCACGCCCGGCGAAAATTTTGCAAAGCGTTCGTCGACGCCGAGCTTGAAGTAGAAGGCGCGGTCCTGATGGCGCAGTACGATGGCGGTCGCCACCGGTGTTTCGCCGGCGCGCAGGGTCACGATCTCGCACTGGCCGGTCTCGGCCAGCGCTGACGTGGCGCGGCGGACAAAGGCCGCATCGCCGTCGTCCTGGCTGAGCGCGGTGCCACGCTGGCCCTTCCAGCCGCTGGCTTCCAGCATCAGGAATGTTTCGACGGCGGTGGTCATTTCGGCCGGCGTCCGCGCCACGTCGAAGTGGACAGCGCCGTGTTCGGCGAGGCGATTGCGCTGACGGCGCAGTTCTTTCAGTTTCTTCGCGCCCAGCGCCTCGCGCAGCAGGTCGTCGGCGTCGCCGGTAGCATCGAGGCAGGCGCGGACATGCGATTGCAGCACCACCGGCTGCATGCCGCTGCGATGCAGCACGTCGGTAAAGGCCTTCATCGCCGCGCCATCAAGCGAGGTGGCGCGGAGGATCAGCGCATGCGCGCCGGCCCGCCGGGCCTGCTGCAGAATGCCGGTGACGGCTTGCTCCGCCATGTCGCGGTCAAGCAGCGGCGTGCAGAGCGTGCCATAGGGATCGGCACTGACCAACGCGGGCAGCGGGATCCTGTAGGCGCGCCACATCGAGATCACGGGCACCAGGCCGATCAAGGTGGATGCATCGCGCCAAGCGCCGAGTGCGGCGGCATTCAGCCGGCCCCGCGCCGAAGCGTTCACCGCCAATTCCCATTCGGGCAGATAATAGCCGTTCGGCTCGGCGGCGCGTATCGAGAGCGCGCGCCATTGGGCCGCGGAAACGCCGGCGAGCGGCGTCAGCGCCCGGCCGGAGCCTGGCGCATGTGCGTCCGCATCCATGCTCGATGCACGGCGAACCGTCGATGTGTCGGCAATATCAGCCACTTCCCCGAATCCCCGTTCGCGAATTACGTAACCGGCGGCGCCATGAGGGGCCGCCTGGCCATCGCGTTCACGGGGCGATGCTATGGCACAGAGATGGAAAATACCGTTGTCGCGAAGCTCGGATTTGAGCGGTCGCGTTAACGGATCGTTCAGCCTGATCAGGCCGCCTGGGCCTTAAGCGACTTCGGCGGCTGCGGAAGCGGTGAGGAACTTCGCTTCGAACTCGTTCGCCGGCATCGGCCGTCCGAAGAAATAGCCCTGTCCCTCTTCGCAACCCATCCTGACCAGGGTGTCTGCCGTGGCCCGGTCCTCAATGCCTTCGGCGATGACGGACAGGCCCAGTTGCTTGCTGAGCCCGATGGTCGAATTGACGATCGCCGCGTCGTCGGCATTGGTCAGCAATCCGAGCACGAAAGAGCGGTCGATTTTCAGTCCGTCGAGCGGGAATTTCTTCAGGTAACTCAAGCTGGCAAAACCGGTGCCGAAATCGTCGAACACGAGGCGAACGCCAAGCTCCTGAATCCCCAGGAACGTATTCAGCGCGCCCTGTTCGTCGTGGAGCAGGATGTCTTCGGTGACTTCAAGCTCAAGGCTGGTCGGGTTCAAGCCGGTGCTGGCGAGCACCTGCGCGACCGAGATTGCGAGGTCACCAGCTTCGAGCTGGGACGGCGAAAGATTGACGCCGATGCGGAGCTTGTGGCCGGCGCGTTCCCAGGCGGCGCCCTTGGCGCAAGCGGTTTGGAGAACCCATTCGGCGATCCGCTCGGAAATCGGAGAGGTGTTGACGACCGGCATGAATTCGCCCGGCGAAAGCAGACCACGCACGGGATGACGCCACCGGATCAGGGCTTCGGCGCCGATCAATCGGCCGTCGGCCATATGAAGTTGTGGTTGGTAGAACAATTCGAACTCGTTGCGTTCTGCCGCCAGCGCCAGCTCGGCTTCCAGCGTCAGGCGCGTCTCCAGTTCGCGGCGAATCGAATCTTCGAACAGCACGTAGCCGCCGCGGTTGGTCGCCTTTGCGCGGCTTAGCGCCATATGGGCGTTGCTGAGAAGTTCGTCCGCCGTTCGTCCATCGCCGGGGCAAATGGCCGCGCCAATGCTGACCTTGACGCGGAGGTGGCGGTTTCCGGCCAGCAGAGCAGCGTCGAAGCCGTCGCCGATCTGTTCTGCGAAGCGGCGGAGGTTTTCGCCGATGTCGCTGGTCGGAACTGCGATCGCGAATTCGTCTCCGCTCAAACGAGCGACCAGACCGGCCGGTGGGATAGCCGCCGTCAATCGCTGCGAAATGGCGCGAAGCACCAGATCGCCGCAGGTATTGCCGAGCATGTCGTTGATCTGCTGGAAGCCGTCGATCCCGATCACAAGCAGCGCCACGTTGCGGTCGTTTACATCGGTCGCAGAGATTTTCGCATCGAGTTGGGCATGAAGCGTGTTGCGGTTGATGAGGCCCGTCAGCGTGTCGTGTTCGGCGAGGTATCGAATTCTCTCGGCTTCGCGCTTGCGCACCGAAATGTCGCGCAGGATCGCACCGAATTGCAGGCCGTCAGTGCCCTGCCAACGGGAGAAGCTGGCCTCGGTCGGAAACACCTCACCATTGCTGCGGCGTCCGTCGAACTCGACCACCGATCCGGCAGCCAGAAGGGCCGCGTCATTGATCGAAAAGGAGGATGTTGGAAAGGCTTCGTCCCGCGCGCAAATCTCGTCGAACGGCCGTCCGATCATCTCCTCCGGCAGATAGCCGAAGATCGCAGTCGCGCCGGGATTCCAGACCGTGATCAGGTAATTGGAATCGGTGCAGATCAGGCCGTCGCCGAGCGACATCGCCACGCGCTGAAAGCGGCTCTCGGCGACCCTGCCGAGCAGATCGCGGATGTTGATTTCGTCGAGCGCGATGGCAGCGATGTAGACGATGATGGCGATCTGAAACAGCGACGTGTCGAGAATGAACGGGAATGCCGCCTGCAGGGCAAACGCGCCGGCCTCAACGGCGACTGCGGTTGCGGCGAGCAGCGCCACACGCTTGCCGGCGGAAAGGCGGCGCCATGAGAACAGCATGAGCAAGGCGAGCAGAGCGAGGCCGGTCAGGGTGACGACGGGCGAGGTCCATTGCAGCGCGCGGTTCTGCAGCAGCGATTCCGCGGCCAGTGTCTGCAGCACGGGTCCGGACAGGATGACGCCGTTCGGGACGCTGAAGCGGTCACCGAGCTCGAGCGCCGTGCCGCCGACGATGACTTTCTTGCCCCGCAATTTTTGCAGTGTCGCCGGGTCGCCGCGCAGCACGTCGACAAAGGACACTTTGGGGATGCCCGCGGTCCGGATGCTGAAGTCGATCAGAAAGGGCGAGCGCTTTTCGTCGTATTGGCCGGTGAGGACGGCAGCCATAGCGGGCACGAACTTGCCATCCAGCGTCTCACCGAACGGATAGCGGCGGACGAGGCCGTCGGATCCGACCTCGACATTGACCAGCGCCGGCCACGAATGTTCGGCGAATTGCTGCAACGGGCGATTGACGTGAAGCGTCGTCCTGTCGGTGCGGGGCTGTTGGAACGACGGCAGCACGACCGAGCCGCCGGCGCCCTGCAGGGCTTCGGCGAAGTTTCGGTCCGACGTCGCGTCGGAGGGCGTGGAGAAGTCGACATCGAGCGCGATGTCCTGGACGTCCGCCTTCTGGAGCTGCCGGATCAACTCGGCGTGGAGCAGGCGCGGCCACGGCCAGACGCCGACTCTGTCGATCGATGATGCGTCGATCGCGATCACCACAATGTCGCCAGAGGCCTGTCGCGATTGCCAGGCGAAGCGCGGGTCGGCCAAGGTGTGACGAAGCGAATTGTGCCAGCCGCCCGCCAGGACGATTGCGAGCGCAATCATCACGAAAATATGCGGCCGGTATCGTTTCACATCATCACCATTCTGGTGTTTCGAGTTTGGTCGCCGTCAGGCTTATGAGTTCATGGCGCAGGTCGTTGAAGCGTGCCGCTAACGGTTCTTGTATCGGCCGTAGGCATTGCCGTGGCCATTGCCATTGTCCGTTGCCATTGCCGTTGCCGTTGCCGTTGCCATTGTTTCCGTTTCCGTTTTCGTTGCCATTTCCGTTGCCGTTACCATTTCCATTATTGCCATTGCCACCGCCGCTGACGGCCGCGACTGTGCCGCTGACGCCGGAAGCGGCTCCTGTTGCGGAGTTGGCACCGCTCACAGCAGCGTTGCTGCTGTTGCCCTGGCCGCTGTTTGCCGAGGCGACATCGTTTCCGGAACTGGATGAACCCCAGATCGTGTCCTTGTTGGCGGCGTTGCGCGTACCGCCATGCACCGCCGACTTGTCGCGGGCGAGCCCGTGCGTCACGCGGTGCACGTTCAACCGGACTTCACCGATCGATGACGAGATGCGGGTGACGCCATGCCTCGCGGGCTGCACGCTTGCATGCCGCGACGGCTGGACGCCTTGTCCATTCGTGGCGTGGCGGATCGCGGTAAAGCCTCCGCGCGGCACCGGAACGCGCTCGACCGACGGCGCGCGAGGTTTGCCTTGCTCGATCGGGGCGAGGGCGCCGCTTCCGCCCAGCGAGAGGCCGGTCTTGCCGTTGGCGAACGCCGTCGCATGTTGGCCCGCCATCACCTGAGCGATCTGACCCGACTTGAAATCCGCGACCTCAACCTGACCGCGGACCACGTCGACGGTGGTCTTCCCTGCGTTGACGGTGACGCGGAATTGCGTGCCCTTCACCACGGCTGCGAGGTAGGGGGTCTCGACCTCGAAATGCTTGACGTTGCGCTTTTCAACGTCGAGCAGGATCGAGCCGGCCTGCTGCCTGATCGTGGTCGAGAGTCCTTCCTTCTTCTGGGCGGGGACGCCGACCACGGAATTAGGTGAAACCAGGATCATTTCATCGCCGCGCTTCAAGAGGACGCGTCCGGTGCGGCCGGTGCGAACGGTATCGCCCGGCTTCAGCACGTCTTCCTGTTTCAGCGATGCCTGCTGCACGCCGCTGCCGGTGAGCCATACCTCGCCCGAGGACTTGTGGACCGTCCAGTCGCCGCCATCAGCGGCGAAAGCGACGGAAGCCGTCGCCAGCATGAACGCGGTCGCGAGTGCTCTCGAAAGGTGAGGGATCGCACGCATGAAACTCTCTCCGATTGCCGCTTTGTCCCGAACGGTATCGGAAATGTTTCAACATTGAGTGAGCGGAAACCGCGTTCTGCAGAGCGCGTATTAACCGTTCATTGACCATAAAATTCTATTAAAAATCATATGGCTAGGGGTCCAACCAACGATCGGCGGCGCGCATCCGTAGATCTACTGAAGCGCGCTTGTGCAGCTGTAGCCTGGCACCGCTTCCCGACGATTGGCGTAGGCCTATGGATCATCATCGCCAGCCTTCCGGCGCACGCGCAGTCCGCGAACCAGCCCGGTTACGATCCGCGGCAGACCGAAAGGCGTTTCGAGGGCCAACAATCGAGCCAGGGCGCGAACGGGCGGCCCCGGTTGCCGTCGCCGCAATTTGCTCGGCCAGAGGGGCAGGGCGATACCAAGCCGCTGTTCGTGCTCCGCCACGTCTCGATCTCCGGCGCCGTTGCGATACCGCAGGACCGGCTGGCGACGACGTATCAGTCCTACATCGGGAAGAAGGTATCGCAGGCCGACCTGGCGGCGATCGCTGCTGCGGTCAGCGACGTCTATCGCGCCGCCGGCTTCCATCTCAGCCGGGCGATCGTTCCGCCGCAGGACATCCAGGGCGGCGAGCTTCGCATTCAAGTCGTCGAAGGCAGCATCACGGAGCTGGCGCTGAAGGGAGACGGCGCCGAGCAGTTCGGCGTCCGGCCGATGCTCGATGCCGTGCTGGCTGAGCGGCCCTCACGGCTTGCGACGCTCGAACGGCAGTTGCTGCTGATCAACGGGCGGCCCGGCGTACAGATCGAGGATACCGCGATCGAGGAGATCGGACCCGCGAGCGGCGATTTTCGCCTGATCCTGTCGCTGAAGACATGGCACGTCTTCACATCGTTCGGCGTCGACAATCTGGGATCGTCGTCGGTCGGACCGTGGCAAAGCTACGGGACGGCGGCGTTCAATTCCTATCTCGCGCCCGGCGATTCTTTTGTGGTCAACCTCTCGACCACGCCCGGCGATCCGCGGCAACTCGCGTTCGGCCGCCTGTCCTACGATGTGCCGGTCGGCACCGACGGCGCCCGCATCGGCGCATCGGGCTACTACAGCGAGGTGCGGCCCGGCGATTTCCGCCATCTCTACAGCGACAATATCAAGACCGAATTGTTCGAAATTCGCGGCAGCATCGTTCCGCTGCAATCGCAGAAGTCGAGCCTGACGCTGACGGCGGCGGCCGGATTCACCAATGCCACCGAGAAAGATGTGTTCGGCCCGATCTACGCCGACCGCATCCGCACCGCCAGCCTCACCGCGGACTACCGGCTGCAGGACGGTTTCGGCGGCACCAACTATCTGACGGTGAATTATCGCCAGGGCCTCGACATTTTCGGCGCCTCGCACCGGGGCGACCTCGATCTGTCGCGCGAGGGCGCGTCCGGCAAATTCGCCGCGCTGAATTTCTGGTTTACGCGTTACCAGACGCTGTCGGATGCCTGGTCGCTCAAACTTGCGGCCGCCGGCCAGACCGCGTCCGGGCCGCTGTTCACCTCGCAGCAATTCTATCTCGGCGGCATCGCGTTCGGCCGCGGTTACGGCAGCGCCGAGATCAGCGGCGACAATGGTCTGGCGGGTTCGGCGGAGCTGCGCTTCGACCAGAAGATCAGCCTGCAATATCTGAGCGGCTACCAGCTCTACGCCTTCGTCGACAGCGGCGTGGCCTGGAACGACGGCTACCGCCTGAGCGATGGCCTTTCGCTGACCTCGGCCGGCGGCGGCGTTCGCTTCTTCCTCGCCGACGGCCTGCAGGCCGACATCGGCGGCGCCGCGCCGCTCACCTATCGCGCGCCTGACAATCCCGCCCGCGGCGCGCGGGTGCTGTTCTCGCTGACGAGCGTGCTGAAGCTTTGTCCGGTGCGGGCGACGACGCGCTGCCTGTAGCCGCTAGACCGGCTCGTAGTTCTCGGCGGCGCAGGTGTCCTCCGGCTCGACCTTTTGGCGATCGGCGATCACGCCGCCGGCAATCTCGACACGATAGGTCTGCGTGCCCAGCGGTTTGCCGGTCACCGAAACCACTTCGGCCTTGACGCAGGCAGTCCAGCCCGGTCCGCGGAGGTTGGGGCGCGGCTCGGACACGCGAACATGGGTCGGCTGCGAGGCCGCCGTGAACACCGCGTCCAGTTTCTCCTTCAGCATGCGCTTGACGTCGGGCGCCGGCTCGAGCGCAGGCGGCTCGGGCATCTTGGCGCGCATGAACTCGGGCAGCGGCGAGCGGACGTCGCCAAAGCCGCAACCCGCAAGCGTCAACGCCGCGCCCGCCATCAGCGCTATGTGAAACCCGATCCGCCGCATCGGAGGTTGTTTTAACCCGAAGACGCCACTCCGGACAGAGTATCTGGCACAGATAACAATCCCGATACTGTGATTTGCATCACGTCGCAGAGCTTCGGGCTGCGACAACATCGCCGTCGAATTGAGCCTTTGTCACGCCTCACATGGCGCCGCCGGCTTGAACCCATCGGCTTCGGGCTGTGACCAATCCGTAGCCTGCATTGCCCGGAGGTCGCATCATGTTCCGTAACACGCTACTCAAGTTCATAATTCCGACTGCGCTGCTTCTGGGTACGCAGGCCGCATTCGCCGAGAACCGCCTCGCGCTGGTGATCGGCCAGTCCGCCTATCGCTCGGTGCCGGCGCTGCCCAATCCGGCCAATGACGCCAGGGCGGTCACGCAAATGCTGACCGATTCCGGCTTTGAGGTCTCGACCGCGGCCGATCTTTCGCAAGGCCAGATGCGGGAGGCGGTCAGCGACTTCGCCGGCAAGGTCGCGGCCAAGGGCGCCGACACCGTAGCCCTGGTGTTTTACGCCGGCCATGGCTTGCAGATCGACGGCGAGAATTTTCTGGTTCCGGTCGACATCGATCCGAAGCGGGAAGCCGACATTCCGATCCAGGCGGTGCGCCTCAACGACATCCTGAATACGCTGACGTCGGTGCCGAGCAAGATGCGCATCCTGATGCTCGACGCCTGCCGCAACAACCCGTTCCCGGAGCTCAAGACCGCCGGCGGCGGGCTTGCCATCGTCGATGCGAAGGTCGGCGCTCCCGGCACGTTCCTGTCGTTCTCGACGTCGCCCGGCGCGGTCGCCGAAGACGGCTCCGGCTCCAACAGCCCTTATACAAATGCGCTGCTGGCCGCCGGCAAGGAACAGAACATTCCGATCGAGGAGACGTTCAAGCGGGTGCGGCTCGCGGTGAACAAGGTCACCGACGGACGGCAGACCCCGTGGGATAGCTCCTCGCTGACCGAGGATTTCCGTTTTTCGGGTACCTCGGCCGCCGGGCCGAAGCCTGCCGCGGCGCCGAAGAAGTCGGTCGCCGAATGGACCCGCGATCTGAAGGGCAAGCCGGTCGAGGCGGCGAACGAGCTGATCGTGGCCGACGGCACCGATGAAGCCTATGAGGCCTTTGCCGGTCTCTACCCGCAGACAACGCTTGGCCGGCTGGCGCGCGACTGGCTGGTTCGGCACCGGCGCATGGTGGCGTGGAACGACGCCGTGCTCATCAACACCGCGTCCGGATATCGCTCCTTCCTGGAGAAATTCCCCGACAGCGATCTTTCCGCAACCGCGCGCAAGCTGGAACTGCGGCTGCGCAACCGTCCCGAGTTCGACGCCGGCGGTTGCCGCCGCCAACGCCGCCTTGCCGCAAAACGTTGCGCTGGCCGGGCCGACCTGTCCCTGCAACCTGCAGTCGCCGCCGACGCAGCCGCAGCCGCTGAGAAGGTCAATGCCCCGGTCCGCCGCGTCGAACCGGATCCGCCGAAGAAGAAAGCGATCGCAAGCCGCGGCGGCCTGCGCGAGCCGGATGACGATGTCGTGGTCGTTCGCCGTCCGCCCCCGCGCGTGGTGTACGATGATCCGCCGCCACGCGTGTACGAGCCATCGAGACCGCCGGTCAGCATCGGCATCGGCATTGGCCTCGGCGGGTTCGGCGGCGGCCGTGGCGGTCACTATGGCGGCCAACGGGGTGGATACTGAGGTACCGATAGGGTAATCGATCCCGCAAGCGTTGCGCTGCGCTTGCGGGGGTAGGATGCGAAATCCGGTTCGTCTGTTCATTTCCTTCGTTGCCATCTTCTGCGCCTTTATCCTGGTCTTGCTTCCGGCCTCCGCCTGGGAGCATTGGGGCGGCGATCGCGGCGGATCGCGGTTTTCGCCGCTCAACCAGATCACGCCTGATAATGTCGGCAATCTCGTCCGCGCCTGGGAGTTTCGCACCGGCGATCTCGACACCCGCGCGCCCGAGGTGATGAAGCGGACCAAGTTTCAGGCCACCCCGCTGCTGGTCGAAGACAGCCTGATCTTCTGCTCGCCGTTCAACGAAGTCATCGCGCTCGATCCCGGCAGCGGCGTGCAGAAGTGGCGGTACGATCCGAAGATCTCGACCGCTCAACGCCCGGCCAACCGCTACAATTGCCGGGGCGTGGCCTATTGGGTCGACGACAAGGCGCCGGCGACGGCCGCCTGCCGCGCGCGAATCTTCATGAACACCAACGACGCGCGCGTGATCGCGCTCGACGCGAGGAACGGCATTCCCTGCGCCGATTTCGGCGCCAATGGCGAGATCAGGATCGAGACCGGCATGCCGCTGGACTGGCCCGGCGAATTCCAGATCACGTCGGCGCCCGTCATTGTCCGCGATACCGTCATCGTCGGCTCTGCGATCGCGGACAACCGCCGCGTCGAGGCGCCACCCGGCACGGTGCGCGCCTTCGATGCGCGAACCGGGCGTCCGCGCTGGTCGTTCGATCCGCTGCTGCATGATGGCATCAATGCCGGCCACGCCAATGTCTGGGCGCCGATGTCGGTGGACGAGGAGCGGGGCCTGGTGTTCCTGCCGACGTCCTCGCCGAGCCCGGACTTCTGGGGCGGCAAGCGGCCCGGCAACAACGACTACGCCAATTCGGTGGTGGCGCTGCGCGCCGAGACCGGCGAGCGGGCCTGGTCGTATCAGACCGTGCATCACGATGTCTGGGATTACGATTTGCCGGCGCAGCCGACGCTGGCGCGGATCGACACCGGCGCGGGCCCGCGCGACGTCGTGATCCAGCCGACCAAGCAGGGATTTGTGTTCGTGCTCGACCGCGATACCGGCAAGCCGGTGTGGCCGGTGGAGGAGCGCGCCGTGCCGCAGGGCGGCGCCGAGGGCGAGCAGCTCTCGCCGACGCAGCCGTTTCCGACCCATGTGCCGCCACTGCTGTCGCAGCAGATTTCGGCCGACGACGTGTTCGGCCTGATTCCGTTCTGGGAGCGCGGTGCCTGCCGTGCGCAGGTCGCGGCCGCGCGCAATGACGGCCTCTACACGCCGCCATCGACGCAGGGCACCGTGGTGTTTCCGATGACCGGCGGCGGCGTGAACTGGGGCGGCGCCGCCTTCGATCCCGTCAACCAGATCCTTTACGCCAACGTTTCGCGCGCGATCCACATCGTCAAGCTGCTGCCGCGCGCCGCCGTGCCCGACGGATTCAATCCGCCGCCCGGTCACGATTTCGGACGGCAGCAAGGCGCGCCGTTCGCGATGACGCGCGCGGTCGCGCTGTCGCCTTTGGGCCTGCCGTGCAACAAGCCGCCCTGGGGCGAGATGGTCGCGGTCGATCTGAAGGCGGGCAAGATTCTCTGGCGTTCGCGCGTGGGCACCACGGAGGACCGCGCGCCGCTCGGCATCGCGTTTCCCTGGGGCACACCGCTTGTCAACGGCGTCGCGATCACCGCGGGCGGTCTCGCCTTCACCGGCGCGATGGACGCTTATCTGCGCGCCTTCGACGCGCGATCGGGGCAGGAGCTGTGGCAGGGCCGGTTGCCGGTGCCGGGCGTCGCCAATCCCATGACCTATCTGTGGAAGGGCGAGCAATATGTCGCGATCGGCGCTGGCGGTCATTCGGAGTCGGGCACGACCATCGGCGACAGCGTGGTGGCGTTCCGCCTGGCGCGGCCGGGTGAAGCGCCTTCGTTGTGGTCGCGCACCATCGACCGGCCCGGCGGGCGATTTACGAGCGGGGCGATTGCGGTCGGGTTTGTGGTCGTGCTGATGGCGATGTTGCTGTGGCGCTGGCGGCGGAGCAGGGTGGGGGCGTGAGTGTGGATTTCCGATTCGACTCTCAACAGCTCTCTGCTGTCATCGTCCGGCTTGACCGGACGATCCAGTACGCCGCGGCTACTCGGTTCAATCATTGGCGTCTCTGGAATACTGGGTCACCCGCCCCCAGTGCGCAATTGCGCACAAGGCGGGTGACGACAGTGGAATATGAGGCGGCGTTCTCGCGGCGCTGGTCGCCCGAGCTTTGCATCTTCGTTTGCCCTCTCTTCAAATAGAGGGCGCAGGGAAGACCGGGTGCTTGCTGCACCCGCGGTCTCGCGTGCGATTTACGCATAACAAGTTGCACACGAGCATACAGGGCAGCGGGAAACACTCCGGCCTTCCCTGCGCAATGGCTTTACGGCTTACTTCGTGCTCTTCCCGGAGAACGGCTCTTTTGCCTCCGTCGCCTGCGAGATACTTCCTTCGCCAACTTAACGCCAGCACCGCGGCGCCCGAACCACACGACTTCGCCGTACGCGTCCGGCGCGTACGTCTATCGCGCCCTCAGCGTCCATCGCATCTCACCGCGCGTTCGTGACGATCGCGAGCGCCCCTCATCCGCCGTGAGACAAGCGGGGTTATGCGACTGATTTGCGTGAGAACGAAAGCGGAATATTTTTGATTTGCGGGCTTGACACGATTTCGGAAAATCCGAAGTGATTTGCCCGTCGTGCCAATTGGCCGCAGGCCGCTGCATGAAGTTGCGCTTGCGCGCAACGCAAATCAGTCCGCAGGTTCGTAGGGTGAGCACGACTTGTCCGAAACGACGCAGCGCGACTTTATGAGCTTTCAAAGTTTCGTGCTCTGGGCTCTTCCGAGTCAGCCCGATCTTACTTCGTAGACTCGAATGCTCGAAATGTACGGGTTGCCCTCGGCCATCTTCTCGGCGTCGTCGAGGCTTGCCGCGTTGACGATCGTGAAGCCGGTGATGGAGTCGGGCCCGAGCGGGAGGCTCTTCGTTCCATCCTTCGATATTTCGCGGCCATTGCCGAAGCCGCCCATGTCTACGGTATGCGGCTTGGTTGCCTCAAACCATTTGCCCCAGGCGGCCATGATTTCCGGGGTGGGTTTTTCAAATCCGTAATGCAGCAGCACAAACTTCTTCACGGGTGACTCCTTTTCATCGATCGGGGCGTCTGTTCTCTTTTTGAGAGTTTTGTCTTTGGCGCGATCGCTTCGGCATACCGCAGCGAAAGCTCGATCCAGGATGCGCGGCGGCGGGCGTCGGCCAGCAGTTCCTCGGGCAAGCGCACGTATTCACGCATCGGCCGGCCCGGCATGGGCTCGAAGATTCGTTCGCCGAATTCGGCGCTGAACCGAGCACGATCGTTCTCCGATAACCGTAAGATAAAGTCGTTCTGATGCAGCCCGATGAAGAGGTTTCCGTTGGCGAAGGCCGCCGGGTAGCCGAACATCTTGCGGCAGGAAACGCATGTGTCTGCCGGAACCGACTTCTCGAACAGGTCGATCAGCGACTGTGGTGACTTCATCCAGGCCATTGGTTGCTCCTGTCAGCCTGCGGCGGGCGTGACGCGCCGGCGATCCGCGAGATCGAACAGAAGCGGAAGCTTGCGGACGACCGCCATGGTGCCGCTGACGCTGGCGCGCTTCGCCTCAATCGCGGCCCGCAGCGATACGCTCATTCCGATAATCTGCAGCACTGCGTCGAACGGAGCTTCCAGCGTCCCCTTGCAATCGGCGAGACCTCTCTGAATCGCCGTTCCAACGCCGCTGCCCGCGACGGTGAAGCCGGCCGATTTCTTGCCATGGGTGACCACAAGTCCGATCCTGATTTCCGGCACGGGCGAGCGCTTTGCAATGGCGTCAAGGCCGAGCAGCACCCAATCTGGCTCGAAGGTGTCGCCTGGAACGGGCGGGAACAGGAAGCGTCCTCCCCAGCGGATCAACTCCCGGATCGCGGGCTGAATCTCCCGGCCGGTCTCCGTCAGCTCGTACACCTGCGCATTGATCGGAGGCGGCAAGGCGGTCCGCCGCACGACATTGCATTCGATCAGGGCGGTGAGGCGCGTCGTCAGCAAGGTGGGGCTCATGCCGTCAAGATGATCCAGGAGATCGCCAAATCGCTTCGGACCGAGAAGAAGCTCCCGGATGATCAGGAGGGTCCAGCGCTCGCCGATGATTTCCGCCGCGCGGGCAAGTGCGCAGAATTGCGGGTAGTGAAGGTTGCTCATGTCTCTAGGCTGGTTTCCTCCGCATCATCTTCGGTAGGCAAGCGCGATCAACGGGCCGACGACCGCGAATTGCAGAATCGTGAACGCGGTTTCGAGCAGCACGAAATCCGGCACCGAAGCCATCACATTCTTGGCTCCGACCGCGAGCGTGGTGAATGACCACGACAGCAGGCCCGCGCCAAGACCATACAACAGCCCGTCTTTCACGAAGGAATCGCTGCCTCGGCTGAATACGCGCGGGAATAGCCATGAGAAGATCGCGCCCTGGATGATCATTGAACCCAGTCCGAAGGCAATGACCGGCTCATCGCGGTAGATATGGAGCGCGCGGTACTTCTGCTCGAACAGGACGAGATGCCAGACGAAGGCAATCGGAAAGGATGGAACAAGATAGGCGGCAAAGCCCAGCCAAAAGCTGCGGACGCCTGCAGGCCGGGCAACGTAAGATGCTGCTGGCATTGGAAACTCCGATGCTACTACATTTTTTATAGTAACTAGTATAAAATCTGGAGTCAACTATCGGAGTATGCCGGTGACTTCCGCGACCGCAAATGTCGAATTTGATTCCAATCGCGCAATTGCTTCCGCCTTCCCCGCAAGCGGACGTCGTAACGGCGGGCCGTCATGTCTCAAGATATCGACGGCGACGTGCTCACACCATGCCGTGGGCGTCAGGTTGGTATGAGACCGAGCGTCACAACCAAAAACGCCGGACCATTGATGCCCGCATGGATGACGATACCGACTGAGGTATTTCGCGTGCGCTGTACGGCCCACGGTATCGCGAGTACGACCGGCAAGAGGAGAAACAAGACGCCAAAGCCGAAACTGAAGTGAAACAGACCATGAAGAAGTCCTTGAACGAGCCAAGTGCCCCGACCGAACACCGGCTCCTGACGCGGCTGGATGAACCCGCGCCACCAGAACTCCTCGCCGACAATGTTGAGCACAAAGAACGGCAGCCAGAGTGCAAAAATGTAGTATTGATCGATCTCCAGCGGCCTAACCGCCATGAAGGAAGGATGCGGCGGCAATCCCGGCCAGACGCTTGTGTTGAAAACCTGCAAACCAGCGACAGCCGCGAAGGTAAACAGGAGGACAAGGCCGGCCAGGCGCCACTCTTCGCCACTCAGGTGGCGAACGCGCAAATGCTCCAGGACCGCGGCCGCCGATGGCGCCGGCAGCGCCATCCACGCGCCGAGCAACGCGGCGGCGAGAAGCGGCGTCAACACCAGCGCGCCGCTCGCAAACCACGCCGAAAGCGGTTCCCATCCCCGTGCCACAAGGACGGGCAGCAACTGAGTTGTAGCCAGCCAAAGCAGCAGCGCAGGGACGCCGAACAAGACAAGCGAGAGCCCAGCGCCAATCCGGTCTGGAACGGCTTGTTGCTGACGGTCGTCCATCTTGCCTCTCACGTTGGCCTCATGACCTTTGAATACGAAGCGTTGGCTCGCGGGCGGGGATGCCAGAACCTGATGACAGACGGTGCTTTGACGCTCGCAGCAATTTCGGTCGGGGCCGTGTTCATGGGAAGGAATACTTGCATCGGCAACGCGCGAGTTTCATGGTTATGCCGTCGCGAGAAAAAGCGGTGTGAAAATCCCGAGCTTCTTCGGCTATTTGGCAGGGCAGTGGCGTTTCTACTGCCAATGTTCGCGGGCTGACGCTGATTCGAAGATTTGAAGCCAGACCGAATTGGCCGTTCGCTTCGGTTCTTTCGCGTCGCGGCGACCGAGGGTGTGCGAGCTTTATGCCGTCGGCGCCGCTGGTGGGCTCGTCTCATTGAGCAGATTGGAAAGGGCCGTCACAATCTGTGCCGGTGCAAAGGGCTTTGTCAGTAGAACGCTGTTCGGGACACCTTTGGATGCCCATTCCTCGCCGTGGGTGCCGGTCATGTAGATGACCCGAATGGTCGGGTCTGTCTCTCTGGCTGCGCGGGCGGCTTCCCAACCGTCAACGCTTCCGATCAGATTGATGTCGGTCACGACCGCGCGATATCGAGATTTATCGGCTTGAAGGAGCGTAATTGCTTCCTCACCCGAAGCTGTAACGGTGGCTTCAAAACCGCCTTCCGAGAGCGCTTCTTCGACCATAGCCTGAATAAGCTGGTCATCCTCGATGACCAGAACCGAAACCATGTCGTCATTCACTCTACCACCCCCGTTGCTACAATGTTGCAGTCCCCGGCTAGGCAAGTGGCGCTGGAAAGATTGGTTCCAGTGTTATGTTCAAAAGTGCACCAAAACCTCGCCCGCCAATCCCGGCAAAGGATACCAATTTGCTTGAAAAGTGGCTGTGGTACGGACCTGATATACGCCTCGGTCTCTCTGACTTGCAGCAACGGCCCGAAAACGGACGTAGATCCAGAGTCTCGATCATCGCGGCGCAAGCGATGATGGCTCCGTGTGCCCACCATTTCGAAGCGTGATCGGCGATGTGGCGGGCACGTCGCTAACGCGCCTTTGCCCACCCTGCAATTTCACTACAGCATCGCGAATGCGCTGGAGACCATCGCCACCGGCTTGTTGTCGGTGGCGCCGAGCAGCGTGACGCGGCCAAAACTCATGGTGCGCCCGAGGCGGACCACGCGGGCATCGGCCAGCACGTCGGAGGCCGAGACCGCGCGCATGAAATGCGTGGTCTGGTCGACCGTCGTCATCGGACGATAACCGCGGTTGGCGGCGAGGTTGGCGATCACCATCGCGGTGTCGGCAAAGGCCATCAGCGCCTGGCCCGAGACCGTGCCGCCATTGCGGCACAGCCGCTCCGAGAACGGCAGCCGCAGGACCGCGCCCGGCTGCCAGTCGGCGGCATCGCCAGGCGGGACAAAGTCGAAGCGCTCGATCGAGAGATTGAGATCCATCACCCAGGGCGCAAATACCTCGCCAAGCACGCGCCTGGCTTCCGCGATGCCGAATTCCGTTGCTGCCGGCTGTTGCTGCATGAACGCCCCGTTTCCCCGCCTGAAATTGTTGCCGGCGCATTGTAGTGGACGTTACGGCGAAGGAAACAGCGGCGGCGGGCCACAAATACGGCGCGAAATCCTGCGAAACCGCGTCGAAACCAATGGCTGAGCCCTCATGCTTGGCGCGGCGGTTGCGCCGGTGGTATCCTGGCTGGAAACGCAAAGTCAGCGTCCCAAAGGAGAGCGTCATGAGAATGCTGAGCGCGGCCGTGGTGTTGATGTTGTTGACGGTGCCGGCCTACGCGCAGACCCCCAACATCAACCTGATGCCGGAATTCCAGTCCAAAACGCCGGAGGAGAAGGAGCAGGACGCGATCAAGGATAAAGCCTATAAGGATTCCCTGAGGAAGATTCCCGACGCCAAAGCCTCTTCCGATCCCTGGGGCAATGTGCGCAGCACCGATGCGCCCAAGAACTCAGCGAAGGCCGCAGCGGCGCCGGCCAAGAAGAGCAAGACCGGCAGCAGCAGCCAGTAGGCGGGGAGCCTTTCGCGAAGCAATCCATTGCTTCGTTTCGCTCGCAATGACAGTTGTTAGCGACCGCGCCAATCGGAACTGTCGTCGCCCGGCTTGACCGGGCGATCCAGTACGCCGCGGCCTCTCGGTATTCACAAACGTCTCTGGGATACTGGGTCACCCGCCCCAGTGCGCAATTGCGCACAAGGCGGGTGACGACGGCATTGGCTATTGCGGCAAGCGGCGAGTAGGATTCGTCCGCCGCCACCCCTATATTTGACCTGTCGTCATGTTGTCTGGAGTTACGACATGGTCTTTCGTCCGCGCGATCTCGCGAGCCGGATGGCCGGCCGGCGCAAGCCGGACGACGGCTATCTGCGCGAGACCTTCACGCTGCCGCGCGACAAGGCCAGGGCGAGGGCGCGGGACTTTCTCGACCGCTATCCCAAGGCGGCCTATATGAGCTCGGTCGAAAGCTGGCGCGAATTGCCCGGTGGCGACATCGAATTCACGATGCGCCGGCTTGCCAGCGCGGATTAGGCAATTTCCAGCCGCACACCAGAATTTCGAATCAACACATCAGGTTTTTGCCGAATTCCGATAACCCGGTATTCAGGTATTCCGCTTAAGGATTTCCCTCGCGCAGGAGAAATCATGGCGAGAGACCGCAAAGACCTTGGTGCCCGCAAGTTCGTTCGGGTCGACTTGCGCAAGAAGGGATTCCTGATCCCGGCGCCGGATGCGCCATGGATCGAGTGCTACATCCTCGACATTTCCGACAACGGCGCCTGCCTGGATGTGGGCGACCTTGCGGTTCCCAAGATGTTCGGCCTTTCCCTCACCGCGGGGGGCGAGGTTCGGCGGGTATGCACGTTGATCTGGCGCAGGGGCGAATTTGTCGGCGTCCGGTTCATCTCCGCCCGGGAGTTGCGAAAGGGCACAGCGCCAGCCGGTTAATCGTTGTCCTGCCGCGATCGCTGCGCGATAAGCGACCGGCCGAAGAGGCCCGCGAGGGATTTATTGCCGTTCGGCTTTTTTCAGCTCCCGATCGATCCGAAGCTGGACGCGCCGGATGGCAAGCAGGTCGAGTTTGGCTTCGGTCTTGCCCGTAATGACTTTGTCGTCGATGCGGAATTGCCATTTCCAGATGCCCGGAGCGACAGCCGTGACGGTGTATTCAACGCCCTTGTAGATCATGGGAATAATTCCGTTGCGGCTCCAACCCGCTTCAAATTCCAAATCATGAACTTAAAATTGTATTTACTAATAATGCAACTGATATGCTGGTCATCCAGGCGTTAGCTCACTGCGAACGGAAAAGTTGGCAGGGAGCCGCGCAGACCCCGATCAGGCGTATGTACCCGCGATCGATCCCAGTTGGCAGCGCATGGTCCGATCTGACCAAATCGCCGATCCAAATTACCACTTGAGAAGCCGGGGTCCGACCTGGCGGCATACGCCGCGCCTGCGGAACTCCGCATGCTCGCGCAACGGGAGTGGAACCAAGACTTTCTGAGTTCCATCGCTGTCAATGCACCGGCTGTGCAGGTCACGGAGAAGCCCTTCGCTTGCACGCGCTTCAATCCCGCAGGTGCATCCGGGTTCCGCGCAGCCCGCTTTCCGGGCGCGAAAAGCGCTGCGCCGCGCAAGCGGAGTATGGTCGCTTGGCGGCGCAGGCCTAATCCCCGAGTGATGCAATGTCCCAGGCAACAATTAGGTCTGGACGGACTGCAAAAGGTTCAACGCGGCCAAGACGAATTCGTCCGCTGAAACGGGACCTTGCGGCGGACGTATCTGATCGCGAGGGCGGGGTGGTCCTCCAGATTTTCCCCGCCATCGGCGACCTCGCCGCGTAGCCCCATGCGGCGGGGTCGTTTGCTATGGCGCCGCCGATCGCAGGCAGGTTGCGATATCGCGCCACGGCCCACGCAAGGCATGCCGCCCTGGTGGATCGGCCGGCGTCTATTCAATTCTATTCTTGGCGCGTGGGATAAGGCTGCCGCGGCGGCGGCATGTGGGGCCTCGACGGCGCGTCCGGCCGGACCGGCTGCGGCACCCGCGAGGGCTCCGGCGTGCGGCTGAGGCTCAGGAGCCATCTGAGGAGATCGGCGCCATGCTGCTGAAGCATCGGCAGGATGGGTTCTGGGGTAAAGGCAAGCTGCGTGTGCATGCCGCAATCGCATAGCGTGCGCGCCTTGACGGACGGTTCAGACGAAACCGCAAGCACGCCTAAAATTGTAAGCGATGTCGCCGGCGGCTCCTGCTGCGGATAGGCCGAAAAACGCCAAGGCCGCCTGTCGGCGGCCTCATCGCGAGAGCTAGCTTTTCGCCTGCTCTACATCAGGCGGCCGGGGGCTGGCATCCGGCGCCTGCTTACTCCTGGCCGAAGGTCGGCGGCCTTCTCGAGAAAGCCCGCGGCGACATCTGGATCCGTGGTGGCCATTGCAAACTTCAAAAAGGTTGCCGCTTGTTCCGTCAGATATTTCTTACCCGGCACAATCTGGTTCCCCGTCACTACCCATTACTATCCGCAGTCCCCGATCCGATTACGCACCGCGGCGGATTCCGTTCCGCGGAACAGTGCAAAAGCTCGGGCCTGTGTCCGGGCTGGCACGCTGCCCGGGGGGGGGGGCGGCGTCATTCCTGGCCGAGAAGTTTGCCGGTTTGCTTGTGGATGAAATGAAGCCGCGTACAGGCGAGGCAGACGACGGACGCATAGGCATTGGGCTCGTCCGGCGGCGTCTCCGGAAGCCAATGCTGCACGTTGGTGCCCAGCCGCGGGCATTTGAAAAGGATATGCCGGCCCATGGGCGGGGGATTAAGCAAAACCGGCGCGGCAGGTCACCTCCGTATGTTTGCGTAGGCGGAGGGGGTGGCCGCGGACCTCTTATCGCCGCCTGGAGGTGTGTTGATGATTCCAGGGGCGGGGGAGGCTTCTGGTTCACTGCGGAGCTTCCAGGCCCACACCTTGGCCAAAAGCCGGAAAAGAACATATTGCGAACATAGAACAAACGTGGTACAAGATTGCCATACGCCATCGAATCCAAAACCTGCCACCGCCCCGTTTGTCCCGCTCGCGAATCCCCGCCATAAGGAGCACGTACTATGTCCGCCACTGCCCTGCGTATCGTCGAAGGATCCTCCATGGATAAGACCAAGGCCCTGTCCGCCGCGCTCTCCCAGATCGAGCGCCAGTTCGGCAAGGGCTCGGTGATGAAGCTGGGCAAGAACGACCGCTCGATGGATATCGAGACGATTTCTTCGGGCTCGCTCGGGCTCGATATCGCGCTGGGTGTCGGCGGCCTGCCGAGGGGACGTGTGGTTGAAATCTACGGGCCGGAATCCTCAGGGCAAAACCACGCTGGCGCTGCACACGGTGGCGGAAGGGCAGAAGAAGGGCGGCATCTGCGCCTTCATCGACGCCGAACACGCGCTCGATCCGGTCTATGCGCGCAAGCTCGGCGTCAACATCGACGAACTGCTGATCTCGCAGCCCGACACCGGCGAGCAGGCGCTGGAAATCTGCGACACGCTGGTGCGCTCCGGCGCGGTCGACGTGCTGGTGGTCGATTCGGTGGCGGCCCTGGTGCCGAAGGCCGAACTCGAGGGCGAGATGGGCGATGCGCTGCCGGGGCTGCAGGCGCGGCTGATGAGCCAGGCGCTGCGCAAGCTCACCGCCTCGATCAACAAGTCCAACACCATGGTGATCTTCATCAACCAGATCCGCATGAAGATCGGGGTGATGTACGGCTCGCCGGAAACCACCACCGGCGGCAATGCGCTGAAATTTTACGCCTCCGTCCGCCTCGACATCCGCCGCATCGGCGCCATCAAGGAACGCGACGAAGTGGTCGGCAACCAGACCCGCGTCAAGGTGGTGAAGAACAAGCTGGCGCCGCCGTTCAAGCAGGTCGAATTCGACATCATGTATGGCGAGGGCGTCTCCAAGATGGGCGAGATCCTCGATCTCGGCGTCAAGGCCGGCATCGTCGAAAAATCCGGCGCCTGGTTTTCCTATGACAGCCAGCGGCTGGGGCAGGGACGCGAGAACTCAAAAGCCTTCCTCAAGGCCAATCCCGACATGGTCGCCAAGATCGAGACGGCGATCCGCCAGAACTCCGGCCTGATCGCCGAGCAGATTCTGGCAGGCTCCCCTGAGCGCGATGCCGACGGTGAAGAGCCGGCCGACGCCGAATAAGCTTCAGAAACGCGTCAGGGGTTAAGGCCTGAAACGTGACGGACGGGTGTTGTAGACGTTGAGTTGCCGACGTCTTCAGCGCCCGTTTTGTTGTGTATCATGCCGTAGCGGGTGCGACCGTAGGATGGGTGGAGCGCAGCGAAACCCATCATCGTGCCGCACCTGCAGTGATAGCCATGATGGGTATCGCTGCGCTCCACCCATCCTACGGACGTGCGCTCACTCCGCGGCCTGCGCGTAGTCCGCCACCGGCGGGCACGAGCACACCAGATTGCGGTCGCCATAGACATTGTCGACGCGGCCCACCGGGCTCCAGTATTTGTCCGTGCGCGAGGTGCCGGCCGGGAAAGCAGCCCTCGGCGCGGCTGTAGGCGCGGCTCCACGCGTCGTCGGCGATGTCGTGCACGGTGTGCGGGGCATGACGCAAGGGCGAGGCCTCGACCTTCCAGCGGCCTTTTTCGATCTCGGCGATCTCGTTGCGGATCGCGATCATGGCGTCGCAGAAGCGATCCAGCTCCGCCTTCGATTCCGATTCGGTCGGCTCGATCATCAGCGTGCCCGGCACCGGAAAACTCATGGTCGGCGCATGAAAGCCGTAGTCGATCAGGCGTTTGGCGATGTCGTCGACGGTGACGCCGCTGGTGGTCTTGAGCGCGCGCGGATCGACGATGCACTCATGGGCGACGCGGCCCTTGGCGTTGCGATAGAGCACCGGGAAATGCGGATCGAGCCGGTTGGCGATGTAGTTGGCGTTCAGAATCGCGATCTCGGTGGCGCGCGTGAGGCCTTCGCCGCCCATCATCAAGATGTAGATGTAGGAGATCGTCAGGATCGACGCCGAGCCGAACGGCGCCGCCGATACCGGCCCGACCGGCACGCTGCCGTCCTTTGCAGGATGCCCGGGTAGATAGGGCTCAAGATGCGCCTTGACGCCGATCGGGCCCATGCCGGGGCCGCCGCCGCCATGCGGGATGCAGAACGTCTTGTGCAGATTGAGATGCGAGACGTCGGCGCCGTAATCGCCGGGCCGCGACAGGCCGACCTGCGCGTTCAGGTTGGCGCCGTCGAGATAGACCTGTCCGCCATGGCCGTGCACGATGTCGCAGATGTCGCGGATGTGCTCCTCGAACACGCCATGCGTCGAGGGATAGGTGATCATCACGGCGGCGAGGTTTTTCGAATGCTTCTCGGCCTTGGCGCGGAGGTCGTCGACGTCGACGTCGCCGCGCGCGTCGCAGGCGGTCACCACCACTTCCATGCCGACCATGTGCGCGGAGGCCGGATTGGTGCCGTGCGCGGAGGAGGGGATCAGGCACACCTTGCGATGCGGCTCGCCGCGCGCGGCGTGATAGGCGCGGATCGCGAGCAGTCCGGCATATTCGCCCTGCGCGCCGGAATTCGGCTGCAGCGAGATCGCGTCATAGCCGGTGATGTCGCACAGCCATTTTTCAAGCCGCTGCAAACAGCGCGTGATAGCCCTTGGCCTGATCGGCGGGCGCGAACGGATGCAGGCTGCCGAACTCCGGCCAGGTCAGCGGAATCATTTCCGTGGTCGCGTTCAGCTTCATGGTGCAGGAGCCGAGCGGGATCATCGCGCGGTCGAGCGCGAGGTCGCGGTCTGAGAGCTTGCGCATGTAGCGCAACAGCTCGGTCTCGGAACGGTGCGTGTGGAATACGGGATGGATGAGGAAGGCGCTGTCGCGCTTCAGTGCGAGCGGCAGCGTTTCGCGCGCGCCGACCTCGACCTCGGCATAGGAAAGCTTGCCGCCAAAGGCGCGCCACACCGCCTCGACGATTTCAGGCGTGGTGGTCTCGTCAACGCGCAATGCCGCAGCGTGCCGTCGCCGATCCGCAGATTGATCTTTTCGGCGAGCGCGCGGGCAACGATTTCATTCTGCTTCGCGCCGGCTTCGACCGTCACCGTATCGAAGAACGCCTGCGACTGCGGCGCAAAGCCGAGCTTTGCCAATCCCGCCGCCAGCACCACCGCGCGCCGGTGAACGGTGCGCGCGATATGCGTCAGCCCTTCGGGGCCGTGATAGACCGCGTACATCGAGGCGATCACCGCCAGCAGCACCTGCGCGGTGCAGATGTTGGAGGTCGCCTTTTCGCGGCGGATATGCTGCTCGCGGGTCTGCAGCGCCAGCCGATAGGCCGGCTGCCCCGCGCGAATCCACCGACAGGCCGACGATGCGGCCGGGCAGCGAGCGCTTCAGCGCATCGCGCACCGACATATAGGCCGCATGCGGGCCGCCATAGCCCATCGGCACGCCAAAGCGCTGCGCCGATCCGATCGCGATATCGGCGCCGAGTTCGCCGGGCGAGGCGATCAGCGTCAGCGCCAGCAGATCGGCGGCGACGACGGCAAGCGCCCCCTTGGCGTGCAGCGCCGCGATCGCCGGCCGCAGATCGCGCACCGCGCCCGATGTACCCGGATATTGCAGCAGGCCGCCGAACACTTCCGCCTTGTCGAGATCGGTGAGAGGATCGCCGACGATGAGAGTCCAGCCGAGCGGCTCGGCGCGGGTGCGCAGCACCGCGAGCGTCTGCGGATGCACCTCCGCGTCGACGAAGAACGATTTTGATTTCGCCTGCGCGGCGCGTTCGGCCAGCGCCATGGCTTCGGCAGCAGCCGTGCCTTCATCGAGCAGCGAGGCGTTGGCGACGTCGAGCCCGGTGAGGTCGCAGATCATGGTCTGGAAATTGAACAGCGCCTCCAGCCGGCCCTGGCTGATCTCGGGCTGATACGGCGTATAGGCCGTGTACCAGGCCGGGTTTTCCAGAATGTTGCGCTGGATCACCGCGGGCAGGATGGTGCCGGAATAGCCTTGGCCGATCAGCGAGGTGAACACCTGGTTTTGCGCGGCGAGCTCGCGCATATGCGCCAGCGCCTCGGTCTCACTGAAGGCGCGGCCGAGATCGAGCGGCGCCTTCTGCCGGATCGAGGACGGCAGCGTCTGGCTCATCAGCTCAGTGAGGCTGTTGGCGCCGACGCTGTTCAGCATCGCGCTGATGTCGCGGGGCGAGGGGCCGATATGCCGGCGCACGAAATCGGTGGCGGCTTCGGCGGTGGTTTTCAGCGGCGCGTTCATGGGTATGTCCTCTTATTTCTCATCATGCCCGCACTCTTCGTCATGCCCCGCGAAGGCGGGGCATCCAGTACGCCGGGAATTCAGCGATTGAACCGAGAAGCCGCGGCGTACTGGATCGTCCGCCTTCGCGGACGATGACAGTGAGTGTGTGGTCGCAAATTGCTTCATTCGCTTACGCCGTATGTGCCTTGTACGCAGCCTCATCCATCAGGCCGCCGAGTTCGCTCTTGTCGGCAATCTTCAGCTTGAAGAACCAGGCCTTGCCGCCGGCGTCGGAATTCACCAGCGCGGGTTCGGCGACGAGCGCTTCGTTGACCTCGACCACTTCGCCGGTGATCGGCGCGTAGACGTCGGAGGCGGCTTTCACCGATTCGACCACGGCGGCGGCTTCGGCCTTTTTCAGGGCGCGGCCGACCTTGGGCAGTTCGACGAACACGACGTCGCCGAGCTGCGACTGCGCATAGTCGGTGACCCCGATGGTGGCGACATCGCCCTCGATGTGGAGCCATTCGTGGTCTGATGTGAACAACGTCGTCATGAAAAATCCTCTGGTGATCTAGCGTTTGTAGGTGTTGGGAACGAAGGGCATGGCAGCGACCTGCAGGGCCAGGCGCTGGCCGCGCACTTCGGCGAAAACTTGCGTGCCGTTGGCGGAAAGCGATGTCGGCAGATAGCCCATCGCGACCGGCGCATTGAGGCTCGGGCCGAAGCCGCCCGACGTGACCTTGCCGATCGGCCTCGCTGGAGGCGGCGTCCGCGAACAGCAGCGCACCTTCGCGCACCGGCGCGCGGCCCTCAGGCCGCAAGCCGACGCGACGGCGCGCCGCGCCATTTTCGAAGTGGGAGAGAATTTTCTCCGCGCCGGGAAAACCGCCCGCGCGGGCGCCGCCGGTGCGGCGGCTCTTCTGCACCGACCATTCCAGCGCGCCCTCGACCGGCGTCGTCGTGGTGTCGATGTCATGGCCATAGAGGCAGAGCCCGGCCTCCAGCCGCAGGCTGTCGCGCGCGCCGAGACCGATCGGGAGCACATCCGGGTTTTCCAGCAGCGCCGTCACCAGCGCCTCGGCCTGTGCGGCCGGGACCGAAATCTCAAAGCCGTCCTCGCCGGTATAGCCGGAGCGCGAGACGAAGCAGTCGAAGCCGGCGACCTTGCGCGGCCCGGTATCCATGAACCGCATCGCCGATGACGTCTGCACAAAATTTCGCCAGCGCCGATTCGGCTTTCGGTCCCTGCAGCGCGATCAGCGCGCGATCGGTCAGCGAATTGATGACGCAAGCCTCGGAGAGATGCGCGCGCAGATGCGCCTCGTCCTCGGCCTTGCAGGCGGCGTTGACGACCAGAAACAGATGGTCGCCGAAATTCGCCACCATCAGGTCGTCGAGAATGCCGCCGTCTTCATTGGTGAACTGCGCGTAGCGCTGCCGTCCCGGCGCAACCGCCACGATGTCCTGCGGCACCAGCCGCTCCAGCGCGCGCGCCGCATCCGCGACCTGGCCGGATTTGGGCCGCAGCGCGAGCTGGCCCATATGCGAGACGTCGAACAGCCCGGCTGCGCTTCGCGTATGCAGATGCTCCTTCAGCACGCCGGCCGGGTATTGCACCGGCATCTCATAGCCCGCGAAGGGAACCATCTTGCCGCCGCGCGCCACATGGAGCGCGTGCAATGGGGTGCGTTTCAGGGGAGATTCGTCGCGCGCCAGCATTCAGGGACCCTCAAGGGTTCCGGGGACCAGCCCCCGAAAAACCCGAAAGAAAGCCCCATCTGTCGCTGTGCCTGAGAGTATTATCCCGTCGGCGGACGCCCTGGGCCAAAGCCGCCCGGCGTCACTTTCCAGATGCTAGTTCGTCACGCGGTCCGTTTGCCTGAGAGTTTCCGGGGCGGTTGCTCCTTCGGCGCCGGCGCTTAAGCCGATCTCTCCCGACGTGACGTCTTACAGATAGGAGGGAAACACAGCCCGGCCAAGCCTGTCAACGCAGCCGCAGCATTATCAACGGGATGTGGGCGCCCATCTTGTGTGCTGCGGCAACCCTATGATCCGCCTGCACAGTTTCTGGACAGTGCAGGCGGCCTTGTCTAAAAGCGTTCCGCCGGAAGGTGAAAGGCTGGTTGCCGCCTGACCCGGCCCCTTTTTCCGATTGGATGAACATGAGCGGCGTCAACGAGATCAGGTCGAAATTCTCTGGATTTCTTCGCGGAGAACGGCCACGAGATCGTGCCGTCGTCGCCGCTCGTGCCGCGCAACGATCCGACGCTGATGTTCACCAATGCCGGCATGGTGCAGTTCAAGAACGTCTTCACCGGCGTCGAGAAGCGGCCCTACCAGCGCGCCACCACCTCGCAGAAATGCGTGCGCGCCGGCGGCAAGCACAACGACCTCGACAATGTCGGCTACACCGCGCGCCATCTCACCTTCTTCGAGATGCTCGGCAATTTCTCCTTCGGCGACTACTTCAAGGAACGCGCGATCGAGCTCGCCTGGAAGCTGATCACGAAGGATTTCGGGCTCAAGAAGGACAAGCTGCTCGTCACCGTCTACCACGACGACGACGAGGCGGCCGGCCACTGGAAGAAGATCGCCGGCTTCTCGGACGATCGCATCATCCGCATCGCGACCTCGGACAATTTCTGGGCGATGGGGGATACCGGCCCGTGCGGTCCGTGCTCCGAGATCTTCATCGACCGCGGCGAGCACATCTGGGGTGGACCTCCGGGCAGCCCGGAAGAGGACGGCGATCGCTTCCTCGAATTCTGGAACCTCGTCTTCATGCAGTTCGAGCAGGTGACGAAGGAGGAGCGCCAGCCGCTGCCGCGTCCCTCGATCGACACCGGCTTGGGGCTGGAGCGCATGGCCTGCATCCTGCAGGGCGTCGACAGCGTCTTCGAAACCGATCTGTTCCGTAACCTGATCGACGCCACCGCTTCCGCGCTCGGACACGGACCGCAGGAGCAGACCGTGGCATCGTTCCGCGTCATCGCGGACCATCTGCGTTCCTCGGCCTTCCTCGTCGCCGACGGCGTGCTGCCGTCGAACGAGGGCCGTGGCTATGTGCTGCGCCGGATCATGCGCCGCGCGATGCGCCACGCGCAATTGCTCGGCGCCAACGAGCCGCTGATGCATCGTCTGGTCTGGGCGCTGGTGCGCGAGATGGGCCAGGCCTATCCGGACCTGGTGCGCGCCGAAAAGCTGATCGAGGAGACGCTGCGGCTGGAAGAGACCCGCTTCCGCAAGACGCTGGAGCGCGGCCTGTCGATCCTCGACGAGAAGAGCGCGGGCCTGAAGAAAGGCGACATGTTCGACGGCGACACCGCGTTCACGCTGTACGACACCTATGGCTTTCCGCTCGATCTGACGCAGGACGCGCTCAAGTCGCGCGGCATCAGCGTCGACCAGGCGTCGTTCACCGACGCGATGGAACGGCAGCGGGTGAAGGCGCGCGCGTCGTGGTCGGGCTCGGGCGATACTGCCGGCGAGAACGTCTGGTTCCCGTTGCGCGAAAAGCTCGGCGCCACCGAATTTCTTGGCTACGACACCGAGAGCGCCGAAGGCGTGGTCACCGCGCTGGTGAAGGACGGCAAGGATGCCGACAGCCTGAAGGCCGGCGAGAGCGGCTCGATCGTGCTGAACCAGACGCCGTTCTATGCGGAGTCCGGCGGCCAGGTCGGCGACACCGGCTTGCTGACGGGCGAGGGCGTCAAGTTCCGCGTTACCGACACGCAGAAGAAGGTGGGCGATCTGTTCGTGCATGTCGGCACGGTGGAGCAGGGCACGCTGAAGGTGGGCACCGCGCTGCAGCTCGAAGTCGACCATGGCAGGCGGTCCTCGATTCGCGCCCATCACTCGGCGACGCATCTGCTGCACGAGGCGCTGCGGCAGGTGCTCGGCGATCACATCGCCCAGCGCGGCTCGCTGGTGGCGCCGGATCGGCTGCGCTTCGACTTCGTGCATCCGAAGCCGATCACGGCGGAAGAGCTCGCCCGCGTCGAGGACATCGCCAACGAGGTCGTGCTCGAAAACGACGAGGTCACGACGCGGCTGATGGCGGTCGACGACGCCCGCGAGGCCGGCGCGCGCGCCCTGTTCGGCGAAAAATACGGCGACGAGGTCCGCGTGGTCTCGATGGGCAAGCAGGACCGCGCGCACGGGCAGAACGCGCTCGGCTGGTCGGTCGAATTGTGCGGCGGCACCCATGTGCGCCGCACCGGCGATATCGGGCTGATTTCGGTGACCGGCGAAAGCGCGGTGGCCTCGGGCGTGCGGCGCATCGAGGCGCTGACCGGACGTCACGCGCGCAAGCACGCCAATGACACGATGGCGATCGCGAAGACCGCGGCGTCGGAGCTGCGCACCACGGTCGACGACATGCCGGCGCGCATCGCGGCGCTGATGGAAGAGCGCAAGAAGCTCGAGCGCGATCTGTCGGATGCGCGCAAGAAGCTCGCGATGGGCGGCGGCGCGACCAATGGCGGGGCGGCGGCCGGTGGCGTGCGCGAAGCCGGCGGCGTCAAGCTGCTGGCCCGCGCGGTCGAGGGCGTCGAGACCAAGGACCTCAAGAGCCTGGTCGACGACGGCAAGAAGCAGATCGGCTCCGGCGTGGTCGCGATCGTCGGCGTCACCGAGGACGGCAAGGCCGGCATCGTGGTCGGCGTCACCGCCGATCTCACGGCGCGCTTCAACGCGGTCGAACTGGTGCGCAAGGGCTCCGAGGCGCTCGGCGGCAAGGGCGGCGGCGGCCGCCCCGACATGGCGCAGGCCGGCGGGCCCGATGGCGCCAAGGCGAACGCGGCGCTGTCGGCGATCGAACAGGCGATGGCTGGCGCCTAGGTGGCCACCGTTCCGGGCAAACGCGCGATCAGCGATCCGGACCTCCGGGACCGGCTCTACGAACTGCTCGAACACGATCATCTGCCGCATTCGGTCGGCTCGCGCTTCGCCCAGCTGATCGTCGCCATCATCGTCCTCGACGTGCTGGCGATGATTTTGGCCTCGGTGCCGGAATTCGACGCCAGGTTCGGCTGGCTGTTCACCTCAATTGAAGTCTTAGCCGTCGTCGCGTTCGCGCTGGAATATCTGGCGCGGCTGTGGAGCGTGGTCGGACATTCGCTTCGTGCCGTGACGCCGGTGCGGGCGCGGCTGGAATATGTCTTCTCCAGCCTCGGCATCATCGATCTGATGGCCTTCCTGCCGTCGGCGATCGCGTTGACCGCGGGCGACCGCCACGCGCTGGTGCTGTTCGGCATGCTGCCGTTTCTCAAACTGGTGCGCTATTCGCCGGCGCTGCGTTCGCTGCTGGCGGCGCTCCATGCCGAGCGCCGCACGCTGTTCGGCTGCGTCGTGATCCTGACCGGCGCGGTGCTGTTGTTCGCGACGCTGCTCTACGCCATCGAGCACAACGTCCAGCCCGACAAGTTCGGCACCATTCCGCAGGCGATGTGGTGGGCGATCGTCACGCTCGGCACGGTCGGCTATGGCGACGTCGTGCCGGTGACGCCGCTCGGCAAGATCGTATCGGTGTTTGCCATCGTCGTCGGCTTTGCGATGATCGCGTTGCCGGTCGCGATCGTCTCGCGCGCATTCACCGATGAAGTGCGGCGGCGCGATTTCATCGTCACCTGGGGCATGCTGGCGCGGGTGCCGCTGTTCTCGCATCTCGGCGCCTCCGAGATCGTCGACATCATGCGGCTGTTGCGGGCGCAGACCATCGAGGCGCGCGAAGTGCTGGTGCGGCGCGGCGATCCGGCCTCATCGATGTATTTCATCACCGCGGGCGAGGTCGAGATCGAACTGCCGAGCCAGCGGGTGCGGCTGTCGAACGGCACGTTCTTCGGCGAAATCGCGCTGTTGCACCGTACCAAGCGCAGCGGCACGGTGACCGCGACGCGCAAGACGAAGCTGCTGGCGCTCGACGCGCAGGATTTTCACGCCCTGATCGAGCGGCTGCCCGTTCTCGCCGCCCATGTGAAGGATACCGCCGAGGCGCGGCTGGCCGATACGGCGGAGCTCTCGAAGGGCGACCTCGCGCCTGCCGAGATTGCGCAAGCCGAGCGGGATTGACGGCCGCGCGCCCGGAGGTCACGGTCAGCTTCAGCCAGGGGATATCGTTCGGCGTGGCGCCGGGGGCGTTGCCGACCGCCTTGCCGACGACGGCGCTAGAATTGATGTGTTCCCAGTTCGGCCCCGTATAGTGCCGGCCGACGGTCTTGCCGTCGAGCAGCAGCGTCGCGATCGGCTCGCGGAATGCCCAGGCCAGCTTGCCGTCGCTGGCAGCCTTGCATTCATCGTCTATTTCTCGTCGAGGAATGGCGCGACGACCTCCCGCGTTTCCTTGCTCGGCACGACGGGGACGATCTCGAAGGTCATCCCGAGGTCGCGGTTGTTGGCCAGCACCCATTGCTGCAGCAGCCGCAGGTCGTCGCATTCCATCAGCTGGAAGCAGCGGTCGAAGTTCGGCTCGATCCAGCTCCCGACATAGGTCAGTCCTTCCGGAAACTTGATGCCGGGATCGCGCACGCGTTTGTAGACCGGGATCGGATCCTGATCCTTGAAGCGCTCGATCACCATGAACAGCATCGATAACCTCCGGATGGCAGCGTCGTATCAGCCCTTGCGCAGGAACACGTAGTCGGCCGAGTAGGGGACGCTTTCATAGGTGCCGGCCTTGTAGCAGGCGCCATTGAGCCTTCCACCCGCCGTGTTGATCCGTTGCACGGTCGTCGCCGGACTGAGAACACCGGTGCCGCGCCGGGAAGTCACGTCGAGCTTCAGCCAGGGAATGTCTTCGCGACGATGCCCGGGGCCGTGCCGACGACCTGGCCGACCACCGCGCTGCCGTCGCTGTACTCCCAGGTCGGTCCGGCATAATGCCGGCCGACCGTCTTGCCGTCCGCAGAAAAGCGTCGCGATCGGCTCGCGAAACGCCCAGGCGAGTGCGCCGTCGGCGCCGGTCTTGCATTCGTAGACCTGCGCGCCTTCGGCATGCAGCGTGAGCATTACGGTTTCACCCGGAGCGGCGATGGCCTCGGGAAGTGCTGTCTGGGCGGTCGCGTTGACGAGCGACCCGGTGAGAAAGATGGCAGTGAGTACGGCGTTCTTGAGGGAACGACACGGTAATGCTCCGTCGTTGGTTTTCTATCACTGCGAGCCAACGGGCCGCGCGAATGCGCGCCCGACGACAGGCGCCGAGCAATCCATCGTGCCCCAAGCGGAGACATGGATTGCTTCGTCGCTCTGCCCCCTTGCGCAAACGCTTCGCGTTTGTCGCAGGCGATGATGTGGAGGGAGTGAAGGCGGCTTACGCCGCCATCGCCTTGGCGAGGTTGTCCGAGACCTTGTCGAGGAAGCCGGTGGTGGACAGCCAGCGCTGGTCGGCGCCGACCAGAAGCGCGAGGTCCTTGGTCATGTAGCCTTCCTCGACGGTCGTCGACGCAGACCTTTCTCCAGCGTGTCGGCGAACTTCGCCAGCTTCGGGTTGTTGTCGAGCTTGGCGCGGTGGGCGAGACCGCGGGTCCAGGCGAAGATCGACGCGATCGAGTTGGTCGAGGTTTCCTTGCCCTTCTGGTGCTCGCGGTAGTGCCGGGTCACCGTGCCGTGGGCGGCTTCGGCTTCGACGGTCTTGCCGTCGGGCGTCATCAGCACCGAGGTCATCAGGCCGAGCGAGCCGTAGCCCTGCGCCACCGTGTCGGACTGCACGTCGCCGTCGTAGTTCTTGCAGGCCCAGACATAGCCGCCGGACCATTTCAGGGCCGAGGCGACCATGTCGTCGATCAGGCGGTGTTCGTAGGTGAGTCTTCTTGGCTTCGAACTTCTTCTTGAATTCCTTGTCGATAGACTGTCCTGGAAGATGTCCTTGAAGCGGCCGTCATAGACCTTCAGGATGGTGTTCTTGGTCGAGAGATAGACCGGATAGCCGTCGGCCAGGCCCATAGTTCAGCGAGGCGCGGGCGAAAGTCGGCGATGGAATCGTCGAGGTTGTACATGGCCATCGCGACGCCGGCGCCGGGCGACTTGAACACTTCCCGCTCGATCACGGTGCCGTCCTCGCCGACGAATTTCATCGACAGCGTGCCCTTGCCGGGGAACTTGATGTCGGTGGCGCGGTACTGGTCGCCGTAGGCGTGGCGGCCGATGATGATCGGCTTGGTCCAGCCGGGGACGAGGCGCGGCACGTTCTTGCAGATGATCGGCTCGCGGAAGATCACGCCGCCGAGGATGTTGCGGATGGTGCCGTTCGGCGACTTCCACATTTCCTTCAGGCCGAATTCCTTCACCCGGGCCTCGTCGGGGGTGATGGTGGCGCATTTGACGCCGACGCCGACCTTCTTGATGGCGTTGGCGGCGTCGATCGTGACCTGGTCGTTGGTCGCGTCGCGGTATTCCATTCCGAGGTCAAAATACATAAGCTCGACATCGAGGAACGGGGTGATCAGCTTGTCCTTGATGTACTGCCAGATGATCCGGGTCATCTCGTCGCCATCGAGTTCGACGACGGGGTTGGTCACCTTGATTTTTGCCATGATGGAAGGGGCCTTTTCTCGGAAAACCGCGCGTGTGGGCGGGGTTGAGTGATTATAAGCGGCCTATAGCACTGCAAACCGGCCGGCGAAAGCCAAGCCGTTATGCAGTTTCAGCCCATCTTTTAGGTAAGAACGCCTTAACGTTAGAACGCCGCCTGGGTCGCCGTCCCCGCCACCACGTACCAGGTCACGAACAGGCCGCAGATCAGCGCGCCGGGCAGGCTGGAGCCGGTCCGCCGCCAGGTAAAGGTCGCAATCACGGCGCAGATCGCCAGAAGCGGCACGAACTGGATGGCGACGATGGTCGAGAGCGGCACGAAGCCGGGGTCGGGCAGCGGGTTGAACAGCTTTCCGGTGAGCCAGAGGATGGCGTATTGCCCGCCCACCAGCACGATGAAGCCCAGCGTCAGGGCCAGGATATTGGTCAAATAGAGCGCGGCCCGGGGCGCGGCCATGGTCGAGAAATTGCGGTGCAGGACATGCAGCGCGATCACGAAAAACGCCGTGAACGGCACGAGATAGATCAGGAAGATCAGGAACTGCTTCGCGCTCATCAGCTTCAACGCGACGATCCAGAACCGGAAGTCGATCTTGAACGCGAGGTCGGCAAGCCATAGCGCGGCGTAGCCGATCGCGACGGATGCGATGGCGATCACGGCCGACTGGACAACGATACCGCTCCGGCTGGCGCGTTTCGGCGCGAACCGCATCAAGGCCAGCGTGATCAGGCCGTTGATGACGGCCCAGACCAGGATCTGGTTGGTGATGCCCTGCGGCAGGAAGGCGGACGGCTTTACGAAGGTACCGCCGAGCGCGAACGCCGGATAATAGGTCAGCGCCGGGATGAAGGCGGACAGGATGAAGGCCGTGGTCCAGCGCCGGCCGCTGGCTGCGGTGTGCTCCGGCATGGTGCCGTCGGCAATCTCCGGCAGCCGCAGCCGGGAATACATCGGCGCTTCCAGCAGCGCGTCGAAGGCGCCGATCAACAGCGCCACAAAGCCGAGCAGTGCGATCAGCGTGCCGATCTCCTTGCGGAACCAGATCTGGTCGTCGACCGGGCGGGGCGTGCCGCCCTGCAGGGTTTTGGCGAACCAGTCGAGGCTGTAGCCGATGGCTTCGTGCGAAATGTGCTCGGCCGGGTGGGTGATGGCGGGGGTGTAGAGCACCCGCGCCGTGCCTTGTGCGATGTCGCCATAGACCTTGCCCGGTTCGACTGCGCCTTGCGTGCCAAAGAAGGCCCATAGTTTCGGGCTCTGGGTGACGTCGCGGGCCTTCTCCTCGCCCCACATCAACGACGAGAATTCCTCGTACTGGGCGAACACCAGCGCCACGTTGCGCGGCCAGTTCGGCGTGCCGTCGGCGGCGAACGGCTTGCCGGTCGAGGAGCCCTCCAGCACCATCGATTTGTAGTCGTTGGGCGCGGCGGTGGCGGCCGCCAGCACGGTCCAGCCGCCCATCGAATGGCCTTCGAGCCCGATATTGTTCTTGTCGACGAATTCGAGGCTGCGCAGATAGGCCAGCCCATCGGGGCCGCCGAACCCGTTAGCAAAGGCGGGCGGGTCGCTGTAGCCATGGCCGGTCTGGTCGAGCGCGAGCACCACATAGCCGCGGCGGGCGAACTCGATGGCAAAACCGTCCTGGGTCTCGCGCGAATTGATGTAGCCGTGGACGGCGAGGATGCCGGGGGCGGGGATCTGCGGGGTGGCATTCGCAGGGATATAGAGCAGGGCGCTCATGGTGTTGCCCTTGGCGCCCTTGAACCTGACATCCTCGATCCGGATGCCGCCGGCGGTCTGGGTGAAATGGGCGAGCAGGCCGCCCGCCAGGATCAGGACCACGCCCAATATCGCCAACGACCACCTGCCGCGCATGGACGCCTCCCTCTCAATTCCCTCGCCGTTGAACCGGCTTTCGGGCTTGTTTGCAGCTTCGCTTTGTTTGTGATTGTTAGCCTATCCGAAAGTCTAATGCGCGCAAGCGGCGGGGCGGGATCGCTGTCTTTGAGACTTTGAGCGAGCGTTCGGAGAGGTTACTAAGCCGCGCAGCAGGCTTGCAAATTCCACCCGCGCTTCCGAAAACACGCGATGCTTGCGATCTTGAATATCCGCGCGCTTCGCGGACCGTTCAAAATCTTCAGAGGTCGAATCAACTCCAGAAGTTGAATCAGAAAGTGACGTAGCGAATGTCCGGTTCGGGCACCGATAAAACCAAGTCTGGCTTCGACTTAACCGGACCCGTTGTGATCCTCGTCGAGCCGCAGCTCGGCGAGAATATCGGCATGGCGGCACGGGCGATGGGCAATTTTGCGCTGTCGCGTCTAAGAATCGTCAATCCGCGCGACGGCTGGCCGAACATCGCGGCACAGCGCGCGGCGGCCGGCGCCGACCAGATTCTGGAGCAGGCCCAGCTGTTCGACACCGTCGAGCAGGCGGTCGCCGACCTGACGCTGCTGTTCGCCACCACGGCCCGCGCCCATGACCAGGCCAAGCCGGTGGTCGCCCCGGTGGAAGCGGCCGGCGAGATCGTGGCCCATGTCGGAGCCGGCGGCGGGGCCGGCATCCTGTTCGGCCGCGAGCGTTACGGCCTGCAGAACGAGGAGGTCGCGCTCGCCAACCGGATCATCACCTTCCCGGTCAATCCGGGTTTTGCCTCGCTGAACCTGGCGCAGGCGGTGCTGCTGATCGGCTACGAATGGTTCAAGCTTTCGACCGGCGGTGACCTCCCGTTCGCGATGCCGGAACGCTCCGAGCCGGCCTCGCAGCACCAGATGCAGGCCTTCTTCGACAATCTGGTCCGCGAACTCGACAAGGTCGAATTCCTGCGCCCGCGCGAGAAGCGCGAGACCATGCTGGTGAACCTGCGCAACATTTTTACGCGGATGGACCCGACCAAGCAGGACATGCACACGCTGCACGGCGTGGTGATGGCGATCGCGGAAGGCCGCAAGGGGCCGGCCAAGGGCGGCGTGCTCGACGGCGAACAGGCGACGCGGTTGCGGGCCTTGCTGGCCGAGCACGGGCAGGGGCCGGCGGTGCCCGGCGACAGCTCGACCGTGCGCGGGCTCGCCCGGCTGCTGCGGCGTAACCCGACCGATGCCGAACGGATCCTGTGGCAGGCGCTGACCCGCGACCGCCGTTTTGCCGGGCAGTTCAAGCGCCAGACGCCGGTCGGGCGTCATATTCCGGATTTCGTTTCCTTCGTGCATCGGCTGGCGATCGAACTGGTCAACGCCGAACGAGTCGGAGGCCATCGTCGCCGACCGCGCCGGGCGGACGGCGTGGCTGGAAGCGCGCGACTACCGCGTGATCGAGATGCGGGTGGCGGATATCGAGGCCGATCTCGCGGGTGAGCTCGTGCGGCTTGAATCGAGCCTGGTCGAAGGTCGTTAGAACTCTTCCAAACCTGCAGTGGTTGCGGCGATGCCTGCGAATTTCGTGGGTCGCCCGGGACTAATTTGCCTGCCTGAGGGTTCAACAAGGCGCGATACCATAACACCCCAAGGGAGGCTCAAACATGCGTCGTGTTCGTCTTGCCGTGCTCGCATCCGTTTCCATTCTCGCTGTTTCGCCCGCGCTGGCGCAGGCCCCACAGGTCGAGAAGAATGTTTCGATGGCGATGGCACTCGCCATCATCCAGGGCACCCTCGAGCAGTGCACCAAGGACGGCTACAAGGTCTCGGTCGTGATCGTCGACAAGGCGGGCAATGTCGCCGCCTCGGTACGCGGCGATGGCACCAATCCCCACACCATGGAGTTCGGCCGGCTGAAAGCCTACACCTCGCGGACCCGCGGCCAGACCTCGCTGGAGTTCATGAAGCTGACCTCCGATCCCGCCAATGCCTATCTCAAGCAGATTCCGAACACGGTTGCGGTCGGCGGCGGCGTCCCGATCAAGGCCGGCAACGAGGTGATCGGCGCGGTTGGCGTATCCGGCGCGCCGGGCGGCGAAAAGGACGAGGTCTGCGCCAATGCCGGCATCGCCAAGGTCGCGGATGCGCTGAAGTAGAGGCGTGTCAGACCCTCATGGTGAGGAGGCGCGTAGCGCCGTCTCGAACCATGAGGCCCCACTGTGGCGTTCATCCTTCGAGACGCCGCTACGCGGCTCCTCAGGATGAGGTCTGACACCTTGTAGGGTGGGCAAAGGAGCGAAGCGACGTGCCCACCATCCATCAGCGAGCACGCTGTGAGATGGTGGGCACGCTTCGCTTTGCCCACCCTACGGCACCTACACCGCAACGAGCTGTTCGCTCGCGCCCGCGCGCTTCGGCTTCTTCACCTTCGACGGCCCGAACAGATTGCCCGCCGCGAGGCCCGCGGTGTCCGCCACGCCGGGATCGCGCGACACCATGGCGGCGACGATGGCGCCGTCGATCAGCAGTGCAAGTTGATGCGCCAGCATTTGCGGCTCGGCCGCGCCCATGTCAGCGGCCAGCTTTTCGATATGCGCCAGCACCACCTTCTTGTGGCGTAGCGCGATGTTGCGGAACTGCTTGGCGTCCTTGTCGTGCTCGGCGACCGCGTTGATGAAGGGGCAGCCGTAGAAGCGCTCTTCGGCGAACCAGCGCTTCAGCGCCGGAAAAATCCGCTTCAGCTTCGCCTGCGCGTCGCCGCCGCCGTCTTCCATCGCGCCGATGAACCATTCGCGCCACGCCTTGCCTTCGCTTTCCAGCACGGCGTTGACGAGGTTGGTCTTCGATCCGAACAATTTGTAGAGCGTGGTCTTGGCGGTGCCGGCCTCGTCGATGATGGCGTCGATGCCGGTGGCGTTGATGCCGTTCTTGCAGAACAGATGCGTCGCCGCGCTGAGCAGGCGCCCGCGCGCGGATTCTTCATCGCCTGCGGCGAACTGCTTTTTCTTCGAAACCGATCTGCCCATGCGCGCCAGTTAATCGAACCGCGGCGCAATCATCAAGTCGCATCTTTGCGCGGAAAGTAATCGCACCCATGCGGCAATTGCTTCGCGCCTGTGCAGCGCGGCGCTGATCAATTTCCGGGCAGGTACCGCTAAGCGGCGAGAGAAGTTCGGCTTTTGATTTTGGCCGGGTCTGGCACGCTTCATGCAGGAAACAGAACGTTCGGTATCCTACCCCTAGGGAGAGAAAAGATGACCGCGGTCGCTCAAAAAACGGTGCTCACAGGCTGCCTGGCGCCAATCGACAAGAATGGGCTGGAACAGCTCATCGCCAACGGCAAGGCCAATCCGAAGGTCATCAAGACCTTGAAGTGCAAGACGGTGGCGGAAGGCAAGTTCCGCCACGCCAACTACATCCGCAACCTCGCGCCCTATATCGTCGACGAACCGCCGGGCCTGCTCGGTGACGACACCGCGCCCAATCCGTCGGAAGCGTCATTGGCCGCGCTCGGCTCCTGCCTGGCGGTCGGCCTCCACGCCAACGCCGTTCACCGCGGCTGGATCGTCAACAAGCTCGAGCTCGAACTCGAGGGCGACCTCAACATCACGGCGGTGTGGGGCACCGGCGACGTCAGCGAGAAGCCGGTCGGCTTCACCGATGTGCGCATCAAGGTCGACATGGAATGCGAGGGCGTTCCGAAGAGCGAGATCGACGCGCTGGTGACCCACGTCAAGAAATGGTCGCCGGTCGCCAACACGTTTACGCGGCCCGTCAATCTCGAAGTCAGCGCGTAACGCAACCACGCAAGGCCATTGGGGTGTGGAGGGTTTGATGGGTTCACTGGCGGTATCCCGGCTCGCAATTGACGAAACTCTGCCATCGGCGTCGATCGCCGACCAGGTGGCGGCGATTGCGCGCAAAGAACTCGCACCCCAGGCGCTGGCGATCGACGAAGGCACGCTCTACCCTGATGCGCTGCTCCGGCGGCTCGGCCAGGCCGGCGCCTGGGGCAGCCATCAACCAGAGAATGGCGCGGCCGATCTGCGCTGCGCCATTCAGTCGATCGCCGCATCGGCGAGGTCTGCGGCGCCAGCGCCTTCTGAGAACAGATGCGTCGCCGCGCTGAGCAGGCGTCCGCGCGCGGATTCTTCATCGCCTGCGGCGAACTGCTTCTTCTTGCGAACCGATCTGCCCATGCGCGCCAGTTAATCGAACCGCGGCGCAATCATCAAGTCGCATCTTTGCGCGGAAAGTAATCGCACCTGCGCGCCAATTGCTTCGCGCCTGTGCAGCGCGGCGCTGATCAATTTCCGGGCAGGCACCGCTAAGCGGCGAGAGAAGTTCGGCTTTTGATTTTGGCCGGGTCTGGCACGCTTCATGCAGGAAACAGAACGTTCGGTATCCTACCCCTAGGGAGAGAAAAGATGACCGCGGTCGCTCAAAAAACGGTGCTCACAGGCTGCCTGGCCCCAATCGACAAAGGTGGGCTGGAACAGCTCATCGCCAACGGCAAGGCCAATCCGAAGGTCATCAAGACCTTGAAATGCAAGACGGTGGCGGAGGGCAAGTTCCGCCACGCCAACTACATTCGCAACCTCGCACCCTACATCGTCGACGAGCCGCCGGGCCTGCTCGGTGACGACACCGCGCCCAATCCGTCGGAAGCATCGCTCGCCGCGCTCGGTTCATGCCTTGCAGTAGGCCTCCACGCCAACGCCGTTCACCGCGGCTGGATCGTCAACAAGCTCGAGCTCGAACTCGAGGGCGACCTCAACATCACGGCGGTATGGGGCACCGGCGACGTCAGCGAGAAGCCGGTCGGCTTCACCGATGTGCGCGTCAAGGTCGACATGGAATGCGAGGGCGTTCCGAAGAGCGAAATCGATGCGCTGGTGACCCACGTCAAGAAATGGTCGCCGGTCGCCAACACGTTTACGCGGCCCGTCAATCTCGAAGTCAGCGCGTAAAGCAACCACGCAAGGCCGTTGGGGTGTGGAGGGTTTGATGGGTTCACTGGCGGTATCCCGGCTCGCAATTGATGAAGCTCTGCCATCGGCGTCGATCGCCGATCAGGTCGCAGCGATTGCGCGCAAAGAACTCGCACCCCAGGCGCTGGCGATCGACGAAGGCACGCTCTACCCTGATGCGCTGCTCCGGCGGCTCGGCCAAGCCGGCGCCTGGGGCAGCCATCAACCGGAGAATGGCGCGGCCGATCTGCGCTGCGCCGTTCAGTCGATCGCAGCCATCGGCGAGGTCTGCGGCGCCAGCGCCTTCATGGCGTGGTGC